>NZ_CP040788.1:1200000-2400000 GCF_021922985.1 Clavibacter michiganensis subsp. tessellarius
CGCCCACACCGTGACCGAGAGGGCCGCGATGGAGATGGTCGCGTAGACGAGGGTCTTGTACCCGAAGATCGGCTTGCGGCTGAAGACCGGGAAGACCTCCGACACGATGCCGAAGAACGGCAGCGCGATGATGTACACCTCGGGGTGCCCGAAGAACCAGAACAGGTGCTGCCAGAGGATGGCGCCGCCGTTGGCCGGGTCGTAGATGTGCGCGTCGAAGATGCGGTCGGCGCCGAGGCCGAACAGCGCGGCCGCGAGGACCGGGAACGCCATGAGCACGAGGATCGACGTGACGAGGATGTTCCAGGTGAAGATCGGCATGCGGAACATGGTCATGCCGGGGGCGCGCATCGTGATGATGGTCGTCACGAAGTTGACCGCGCCGAGGATGGTGCCGAATCCGCTGAGCGCCAGGCCCATCACCCAGAGGTTGCCGCCCAACCCTGGAGAGAACGTCGTGCTGGACAGCGGCGCGTAGGCGAACCATCCGAACGAGGCCGCTCCGGCCGGGGTGAGGAAGCCGGCGACCGCGATGAGCGAGCCGAAGTTGAACAGCCAGTACGCGAACGCGTTGAGTCGCGGGAACGCGACGTCGGGCGCGCCGATCTGCAGCGGCATGAGCACGTTGGCGAAGCCCGCGAACAGGGGCGTCGCGAACATCAGCAGCATGATCGTGCCGTGCATGGTGAAGAGCTGGTTGTACTGCTCCTTCGTCTCCACCACGTGCAGACCCGGCTCGAAGAGCTGGGCGCGGATGACGAGCGCCATGACGCCGCCGAGGCAGAAGTAGAGGAACGAGGTGATCAGGTACAGGTACCCGATCGTCTTGTGGTCGGTGGAGGTGATCCAGTTGACCACGACGTTGCCACGACGTTCGGCCTTGCCGTTTCCGTCGAGGACCTTCGCCTGACCCGCGGGGATCGCGGTGGGACGGTTGAGGGTCGATGTCACGTTTCTGCTGCCCTACTCTTCGGACGACTCGGAGGTGGCCGGCACGTCGGTGCCGGGGAGGTTCTGCAGGCGGTCGTAGTCCTTGCCGAGGTCTCCCGCGAACCCGGCCGCCTTCTGCTTCTCGATGTAGGCGTTGTAGTCCTCGACGGACACGACCTTCACCTGGAACAGCATGAGGGAGTGGTACTCGCCGCAGAGCTCGGCGCACTTGCCCTGGTACGTGCCGAGCTTCTCCGGGATGAACGTCATGTAGTTCGTCTTGCCGGAGATGAGGTCCTTCTTGTAGAGGAAGTCCACCACCCAGAAGGAGTGCAGCGTGTCACGCGTGTTGAGCTCGAGCTCGACCTTGGTGTTGACCGGCAGGTAGAGGGTGGGGAGCTTGTCCTTGTCGATCGAGCCCTGCGGGCCCGTCGGGTCGTCGACCGCCTGGACGCCCTGCTCGTAGGCGCCGCCCTCGAGGGTCTGGCCGCCCTCGGTCTGGCCGCCGAGGTAGTTGAAGTCCCACGCCCACTGCTTGCCGAAGACCTGGACCTTGACCTCGGGCTGGTCGAAGCGGGCCTCGATGGCCGCCTGGTCCTTGGCCGTGAAGGCGAAGAAGCCGAGCACGAGGATCAGCGGCACGATCGTGTAGAAGATCTCGATCGGCATGTTGTAGCGCATCTGCACCGGGAGGCCGGTCTGGCCCTTGCGGCGGCGGTAGACGACCGCGGCCCAGATGGTGAGGCCCCAGGTGAGGACGCCCACCGCGAGGAGGACGATCCAGGCCGTGACCCAGAGGCCGATGACCGAGTCGACGTGGTTCGTGGTGCCCGGCTCGGTGGGGAGGAAGCCCTGGAGCTGCTGCTGCGTGCACCCCGCGAGGAGTACCGAGATGCCTATGGCGACGGGGATCGTCAGCCAACGTTGACGGCGAGTGAAGCGCACGTGCAGACCCTTCGAAGAACCGGATGTGACGGGTTCCACCCTACGCGACAGGGAGCCGCCCGAAGGACGACTCCCTGCTCGAAGCCCGGTTTCCCGGGCCGGATCGCTTACCGCTCCATGTGTCAGTGGAACGAGTCGCCGCAGGCGCACGAGCCGCCGGCGTTGGGGTTGTCGATGGTGAAGCCCTGCTTCTGGATGGTGTCCTCGAAGTCGATGGTCGCGCCGTCGAGGTACGGGACGCTCATCTTGTCGACGATGACCTCGACGCCGTCGAAGTCGACCGTGGCGTCGCCGTCGAGCTCGCGCTCGTCGAAATAGAGCTGGTAGATGAGGCCGGAGCAGCCGCCGGGCTGGACGGCGACGCGGAGGCGCAGGTCCTCGCGGCCCTCCTGCTGGAGCAGGCTCTTGACCTTGCTCGCGGCGGTGTCCGTGAGTCCGACGCGGTGGGCCGCCTGGGCGGTCTCGGTCAGCGTGGTGTCGGTCATGAGCACTCCTCGGGTGGTGGGATCTGCGGTCGGGCGACTCCGGTGGAGTCTACGTCGTGCAACCGCGCGAGTCACCCGGGTGTTCCCGCCGTCCCGCGGGGATCCGGGAGGATCCGCGCGGGACGGTCGGGTCAGTCGCGATGGGCGATGCGGCTGAGCAGCACGGCCTCGCTGAGGATCGCGCGCTGCAGGACGCCCAGGTGCTGCGACTCGTTCGGGCTGTGGGCGCGGGTGTCGGGGTCCTCGACGCCGGTGACGAGGATCTGGGCGGACGGGAACGCCTCGACGAGGTCGGCGATGAACGGGATGGACCCGCCGATGCCGGCCTGGACGGGCGCTCGGCCCCATCCGGCGGTCATGGCGGCGGTCGCCTCGGCCATGGCCCAGCCGCTCGTGTCGACGAGGAAGGGATCGCCCTGGTCGACGTCGCTGATCTCGACGTGCGCGCCGTACGGGCGGTGACCCTGCACGTGCGCCTCGAGGGCCCGGTAGGCGTCGGCCGCCGTCTGCCCGGGCGCGATGCGCGCGCTGATGCGGACGGAGACCTCGGGCAGCAGCGTGTTGCTCGCGTTGGCGACCGAGGGGGCGTCGATGCCCGTCACCGTGATGGAGGGCTGCGCCCAGAGCCGGGTCAGGATCGGGCCGGTGCCCACCGGGGACACGCCTTCGAGCAGCGCGGCCTCCTCGGCGAGGCGGGCGTCGTCGTAGTCGGGGGTGTCCATTTCCGTCGAGGCGAGGCCGGCGACGGCGACGGAGCCGTCGGCGTCCCAGAAGGAGTCGAGGAGGCGGACCGCGGCCATCATCGCGTCGGGGACGGCGCCGCCGAACATGCCGGAGTGCGAGGCGTGGTCGAGCGTGCGGACCGTGAGGCGGAACGTGACGTTGCCGCGGAGGGCGATGGTGATGGACGGGGTGTCCACGTCCCAGTTGTCGCTGTCCGCGACGACGATGACGTCGGCGGCCAGAGCGTCGTGGTGCTTGGCCAGGAAGTCGGAGAAGGAGCGGGATCCGGCCTCCTCCTCCCCCTCGATGAAGACCGCGAGGCCGAGGTCGAGGTCGTCGCCCTCCGCCTCGACGAGGGCGCGGATCGCCGCGACGTGGGTCATGATGCCGGCCTTGTCGTCCGACGCGCCGCGCCCGTGCAGGCGGTCGCCGCGCAGGGTCGGCTCGAACGGCGGGGTCTCCCAGTGCTCGTCCGCGCCGGGCGGCTGCACGTCGTGGTGGGCGTAGAGGAGGACGGTGGGCTTGCCGTCGCGCGCGGCGCGCGTCGCCAGGACCGCCGGCATCCCGTCGTCGCCGGACGGGGTCGAGGCGCGGTGCACGGAGACGTCGTCGAAGACGCCGAGGCCGGCGAGCAGCCCCGCGACCGCGTCCGCGCTGGCGGCGACGTGGGTCGGGTCGAACGCGGGCCAGGAGACCGAGGGGATGCGCACGAGCGCGGACAAGTCGGCCACGGTGGCGGGGAACCCGCCCGCGACGGCGGCGGCGAGCCGGTCGACGGCCTCCGGGTCCGGTGCGGTCACGGCGTCTGCGGAGCTCTCGGGAGGCGTCATGCAGGTAATCTTAGATTCACTCCAGGCAAGGACGAGAGACGTGGCGAAGCAGCACACCCCCGCAGAGAACCCCTCCGAGACGACCGCTCCGGCGGGCGTCGAGGGCCGCACGGCCGACGGGAAGAAGGGCCCCACCCCCACCCGCCGGGAGCGCGAGGCCGCGAACCTGCGCCCCCTCGTGCCGCAGGACCGCAAGCTCGCCGCGCAGCAGAGCAAGGAGAAGGCGCGCGAGGCGCGCGCCCGGGCCAACGCCGGCATGGCCGCCGGGGACGAGCGCTACCTGCCCGTCCGCGACAAGGGTCCGCAGAAGCGCTACGCCCGCGACGTCGTCGACGCGCGCTGGAGCGTCGGCGAGCTGCTGCTGCCCGTGATGGGCGTCGTCGTCGTGCTGACCTTCGTCCTGCCGGCCAACATGGCCACGATCCCGCTGCTGTCGATCTACGCGTTCGTGCTGGCCGCCATCGTCGATGCCTACCTCACCGGCCGCCGCGTGCGCGCCGCCATCGCCGCGCGGGTCGGCGCCGACCGCGTCGAGCGCGGCATCCGCTGGTACACGGGCATGCGCACCATCCAGATGCGCCCGATGCGCCTGCCGAAGCCGCAGGTGAAGCGGCGCGCGAACGTCACGTTCGGCTGATCCGCCGTCCGGCCCGCACGGCCGGTGGGCTCCCCCTCCGCGGGGTACCGCTCAGCGACCGCGACGGATCCGCGCGAGGCCCGCGTTGACGGACCGTGCCCATAGCGGGCCGCGGTAGAGGAAGGCCGTGTAGCCCTGCACCAGGGTGGCGCCCGCGTCGAGCCGGGCCTGCACGTCCTCGGCCGTGTCGACACCGCCGACCGAGATGACGCATGCCTCGGCGGGGAGCACCCGCCGCAGGATGCCCAGCACCTCGAGCGCGCGCGGCGCGAGGGGCGCGCCCGACAGCCCGCCGGCGCCCGCCGCCTCGACGACCGCGGCATCCGTGCGGAGACCCGACCGGGACAGCGTGGTGTTCGTCGCGATGACGCCCGCGAGGCCCAGCTCGGTGGCGAGGCCGGCGATGCGCTCCACCTCCGCGTCCTGCAGGTCGGGAGCGATCTTCACGAGGACCGGCACGCCGCCCGCGGCGTCGCGGATGCGCGTGAGCAGCGGCCGGAGGAGCTCGATCTCCTGGAGCCCGCGGAGGCCGGGGGTGTTCGGCGAGCTGACGTTGACGGCGAGGTAGTCGGCGACCGGCGCGACCAGCCGCGTCGAGCGCACGTAGTCCTCGACGGCGTCCTCGACCGCGACGGCGCGCGTCTTGCCGATGTTGACGCCGATGACGGGTCGGTCGCGTCGCGCGCGGAGGCGGCGGAGGCGGTCGGCGAGGGCGGCCGCTCCCCCGTTGTTGAAGCCCATGCGGTTGACGACGGCGCGGTCGTCGATGAGCCGGAACAGGCGCGGCCGGGGGTTGCCGGGCTGCGCCTCGGCGGTGACGGTCCCGACCTCGACGTGCCCGAAGCCGAGCTGGCCGAGGCCGAGCACGGCCAGCGCGTCCTTGTCGAAGCCCGCGGCGACGCCGAAGGGGGACGGGAAGCGCAGGCCGAGGGCGTCCACCGCGAGCGAGGGATCCGGTGCGGTCAGCCGACGGGCGATCCAACCGAGGCCGGACGACGGGAGGAGGGCGATCGCCGTGGACGCGAGGTGGTGCGCGTCCTCCGGGTCCATGCGCGACAGGATCGTACGGAAGAGGAGGGGATACATCGCCACCAGGCTAGCGGGTGCCGACCGCGTGCCCCGCGGACGCCCGCCCGCGACGGGCCAGAGCGCGGCGGGCTAGAGCGCGTCGGCCTCGGGCGAGGCGGCGTGCGCCACGCGCAGCTGGGCGATCGCGGACTCGAAGTCGTCGAGCGAGTCGAAGCCCTGGTAGACGCTCGCGAAGCGGAGGTAGGCCACCTCGTCGAGCTCGCGGAGCGGCGGCAGGATGCTGAGGCCGATGTCGTTCGCCTCGATCTGCGAGGCGCCGGTGGCCCGGATCGCCTCCTCCACGCGCTGCGCGAGGACCGCGAGATCGGTGTCGGTGACGGGGCGCCCCTGGCAGGCCTTCCGGACGCCGGTGACGATCTTCTCCCGGCTGAACGGCTCGACCACGCCGTTGCGCTTGATCACGCTGAGGCTCGCGGTCTCCGTGGTGCTGAAGCGACGGCCGCATTCGGGGCACTGCCGGCGCCGGCGGATCGACAGGCCGTCGTCGCTCGTGCGGGAGTCGACGACGCGGGAGTCGGGGTGGCGGCAGAAGGGGCAGAACATCGTGTGCCCAGGATACGTCAGCCCCGGAGGCGGGCCGTCACCGCGTCGCCGTGCGCCGGGAGGTCCTCGGCGCGGCTCAGCGCGACGATCATCGGCTCCGCCTGGCGCAGCGCGTCCGCGTCGTAGCGCACGACCTGCTGCGGGCGGAGGAACGTGTACGCGCCGAGGCCCGACCCGAAGCGCGCCTGGCCGCCCGTGGGGAGCACGTGGTTGGATCCGGCGAGGTAGTCGCCGAGGCTCACGGGCGCGTGCGGGCCGAGGAAGATCGCGCCGGCGCTGTGCAGGTGGGCGAGCAGCGCGTCGGGGTCCGCGGTCTGCACGGAGAGGTGCTCCGGGCCGTAGGCGTCGCTGTAGCGGGCGGCCGTGGCGAGGTCGTCGACCACGAGGATGGCCGACTGCGGGCCGGTGAGCGCCTGGCCGACGCGGGCCGAGTGTCCGGTGGTCGCGGCCAGCGCCGCGACCTCGGCGTCGACCGCGCGGGCGAGCTCCGGCGAGTCGGTGACGAGGACGGACGCGGCCATCTCGTCGTGCTCGGCCTGGCTCACGAGGTCGGCGGCGACGAGCCGGGCATCCGCGGACGCGTCCGCGATGACGAGGATCTCGGTGGTGCCGGCCTCCGAGTCGATGCCCGTGACGCCGCGGACGACGCGCTTGGCGGCGGCGACGTAGATGTTGCCGGGTCCGGTGACGACGTCGACGGGCTCGAGCCCGAGGTCCGCGACGCCGTGCGCGAAGGCGCCGATCGCCCCCGCGCCGCCCATGGCGTAGACCTCGTCGACCCCGAGGAGGCCGGCGGCGCCGAGGATGACGGGGTGCACGGATCCGCCGTGCGCGGCCTGCGCGGGCGAGGCGAGCGCGATGCTCCCGACGCCCGCGACCTGCGCCGCGACGACGTTCATCACGACGCTCGACGGGTAGACGGCTTTGCCGCCGGGGACGTAGAGGCCCACGCGGCGGACGGGCTGCCAGCGCTGGACGATCGTGCCGCCGGGGACGACCGTGGTCGTGGTCTCGGGCGGGACCTGCGCGGCGGAGCCGAGGCGCACGCGGCGGATGGCCTCCTCGAGCGCGGCGCGCACGTCGGGGTCGAGGCCGTCGACGGCCGCGGCGATGTCCGCCGCCGGCACGCGGATGGCGCCTGGGCGCACCCGGTCGAGCCGCTCCGCCTGGTCGAGGAGCGCGGCGCTCCCCCGCGTCCGCACGTCCTCGACGAGCTCGCGCGCCACGTCGAGCGCGACGGCGACGTCGGTGACGGGACGCGGGAGGAGGTCGAGCAGGTCGGCGGTGCTGGGCGTGGTGCCGCGGAGGTCCTGGATGCGCATCATGACTCCGGAAGTCTACCGAGCGGGCGCCGGCCGGATCCGGCGGCTAGCGTCTGCAGGCATGGACGCGCACCCCGCCACCACGCTCTCCGAGGCCCCGGGCCAGGCCGCCTTCCGCGCCGCGTTCCGACGGCACGCCGCCGGCGTCGCGGTCGTCACGGCGCGCGACGCCCACGGATCCCCGGTCGGCTTCACCGCCACGTCGCTCGCCTCCGTGTCGGCGGATCCCCCGCTCGCCAGCTTCAGCCTCGCCCGCACCGCTTCCAGCGCCGCCGCCCTGGCCGTCGCCGACCACGTCGCGATCCACGTGCTGGGCGCCCGCGACCGGCACCTCGCCGAGCGCCTCAGCGGTCCGGCGTCCGAGCGCTTCGCGGGCGACCACTGGTCCCCCGGCCCCCACGGCCTGCCCGTGCTCGCCGGCGGCACCGCCCTCCTCGTCGCCCGCATCGTGGAGCGGGTGCACGTCCACGACGCCATCGTCGTGATCGTGCGCATCGAGGACGGCGGCGCGGGCGTCGACGACGAGCCGCTCGTCTACCACGCGCGCCGCTACCTGCGCCCCGGCGCCGACGCCTGAGCTGCGGGCGCCGAGGCGCCGGCCTCTCGTATCAGCCCAGGCAGTTGGGGCCGAGCAGCGACTTGAGCTCCCCGTAGAGGTCGGCGCTCACCGTGACCGGGTACGGGATCTCGAAGACGCGCCCGTTGTCGCCCTTCACCAGCTGGAGCCGCACCTCGGTGTCGCCCGAGTGCCGGATCAGCACGTCGTTGAGGCCCATGACCGTCTCGGTCGTGGCGCGGTTCTCCGCCAGGCTGATGAGCAGCGGCCCCGAGCCGAGGCTCTGCCCGAGGTCGGGCTGGAACATCGAGAACGCGTGGATGTTCATGCCGTCGTCGCGCGTGGAGACGCGCCCGCGGATGACCACCACGGTGTCGCCCTGCAGCGCCGGCGCGAACTCCTGGTACGCCTTGCCCATGAACATGCAGGTGATCTCGCCGCCGAAGTCCTCGAGCTGCACCATGCCGTACTGGTTGCCGGAGTTCCGCGCCGTGCGGTGCTGCACGCTCGTGAGGAGCCCCGCCAGCGTCACCGTCTCGCCGTCCATCGACGCGTCGGTCGCCAGCAGCTCGGCGATGCCCGTCGAGGCGAGCTTCGCCAGCGGGATCTCGAGCCCGGCGAGCGGGTGGTCGGAGACGTAGAGCCCGAGCATCTCGCGCTCGAACGCGAGCTTGTCGCGCTTCGCCCACTCCGGCCGCTCGGGCACCTTGCGCGCGTGCTGCGGTTCGTCCCAGAGGCTGTCGAAGTCGAAGCCGACCTGGCCGTTCATGGCGGCGCGCTTGTCGCTCACGCTCGCGTCGATCATGCCCTCGTGCACCTCGAGGAGGGCCCGGCGGGTGTCGCCCAGCGAGTCGAAGGCGCCGGCCTTGATGAGCGACTCCACCGTGCGCTTGTTGGCGACCGGCAGCGGCACCTTCTTGAGGAAGTCGTCGAACGACTCGAACGCGCCCTGCTCGGTGCGGGCGCCGCGGAGCGCCTCGACCACGTTCGCGCCGACGTTGCGCACGGCGCCCAGCCCGAAGCGGATGTCGGCGCCGGCGGCCGCGAAGAACCCGATGGACTCGTTGACGTCCGGCGGCAGCACCTTGATCCCCATGCGGCGGCACTCGTTGAGGTACAGCGCCATCTTGTCCTTGGAGTCGCCGACGCTCGTGAGGAGCGCGGCCATGTACTCGGCCGGGTAGTGCGCCTTGAGGTACGCGGTCCAGTAGGAGACGACGCCGTAGGCCGCCGAGTGCGCCTTGTTGAAGGCGTAGTCGGAGAACGGCAGCAGGATGTCCCAGAGCGCCTTGACCGCGGCCATCGAGTAGCCGTTGTCGATCATGCCCTGCGAGAAGCCGGCGAACTGCTTGTCGAGCTCCGACTTCTTCTTCTTGCCCATCGCGCGGCGGAGGAGGTCGGCCTGCGCGAGCGTGAAGCCCGCGAGCTTCTGCGCCACCGACATGACCTGCTCCTGGTACACGATGAGGCCGTGCGTGGTGCCGAGCACCTCGCGGAGCGGCTCCTCGAGCTCCGGGTGGATCGGGGTGATCTCCTGCAGCCCGTTCTTCCGCAGCGCGTAGTTCGTGTGCGAATTCGCGCCCATGGGGCCCGGGCGGTAGAGCGCGATGACGGCCGAGATGTCCTCGAAGTTGTCGGGCTTCATCATGCGCAGCAGCGAGCGCATGGGCCCGCCGTCGAGCTGGAAGACGCCGAGCGTGTCGCCGCGGGCCAGCAGGTCGTACGCGCCCTGGTCGTCGAGGCCGAGGTCCTCGAGCACGAGCTTCTCGCCGCGGTTGGACTCGATGTTGTTGAGCGCGTCGTCGATGATCGTGAGGTTGCGCAGCCCCAGGAAGTCCATCTTGATGAGGCCGAGCGACTCGCACGCGGGGTAGTCGAACTGCGTGACGATCTGGCCGTCCTGCTCCCGCTTCATGATCGGGATGATGTCGATGAGCGGCTCGCTCGACATGATGACGCCGGCCGCGTGCACGCCCCACTGGCGCTTGAGGTTCTCGATGCCCTGCGCCGTCTCGAAGACCTTCTGCGCCTCCGGGTCCATCGCGAGCACCTCGCGGAAGTCGCCCGCCTCGCGGTAGCGCGGGTGGTCGGTGTCGAGGATGCCGGACAGCGGGATGTCCTTGCCCATGATCGCGGGCGGCATGGCCTTCGTGAGCTTGTCGCCCATGGAGAAGGGGTAGCCGAGCACGCGGCTGGAGTCCTTGAGCGCCTGCTTGGCCTTGATGGTGCCGTAGGTGACGATCTGCGCGACGCGCTCGTCGCCGTACTTGTCGGTCACGTACCGGATGACCTCGCCGCGGCGACGGTCGTCGAAGTCGACGTCGAAGTCGGGCATGGAGACGCGGTCGGGGTTGAGGAACCGCTCGAAGAGGAGGCCGTGCTCCAGGGGGTCGAGGTCGGTGATGCCCATCGCGTAGGCGACCATCGACCCGGCGCCCGATCCGCGGCCGGGGCCCACGCGGATCCCGTTCTCCTTCGACCAGCCGATGAAGTCCGCGACGACGAGGAAGTAGCCCGGGAAGCCCATCTGCGCGATGACGCCGACCTCGTAGTCGGCGCGCTTGCGCACGTCGTCCGAGAAGCCGCGCGGGTAGCGCCGGACGAGGCCGCGCTCGACCTCCTTGACGAACCAGGTCTGCTCGCTCTCGCCCTCGGGGACGGGGTAGCGCGGCATGTAGTTCGCGGACTCGTTGAACTGCACGTCGCAGCGCTCCGCGATGAGCAGCGTGTTGTCGCACGCCTCCTCGTGGTCGCGGAAGAGGTGGCGCATCTGCTGCGCGGTCTTGAGGTAGAACTCGTCGGCGTCGAACTTGAAGCGGTTCGGGTCGTCGAGCGTGGTGCCGGACTGCACGCACAGGAGCGCGGCGTGGCTGGTCGCGTCGTGCTCGTGCGTGTAGTGCAGGTCGTTCGTGGCGACGAGCGGCAGGTCGAGGTCCTTCGCGAGGCGGAGGAGGTCGCTCATGATCCGGCGCTCGATGCCGAGCCCGTGGTCCATGATCTCGCAGAAGTAGTTGCCCGCCCCGAAGATGTCGCGGTAGTCGCTCGCGGCCTTGACGGCCTCGTCGTACTGGCCGAGGCGGAGGCGGGTCTGGACCTCGCCCGACGGGCAGCCGGTGGTGGCGATGAGGCCCTTCGCGTAGGTGCTGAGGAGCTCGCGGTCCATGCGGGGCTTGAAGTAGTAGCCCTCGAGGGAGGCGCGCGACGACAGCCGGAAGAGGTTGTGCATGCCCTCCGTGGTCTCGGCGAGCATCGTGAGGTGCGTGTAGGCGCCGGATCCGGAGACGTCGTCCCGGCCGCCGTCGCCCCACCGCACGCGCGTGCGGTCCCCGCGGTGCGTGCCCGGCGTGATGTACGCCTCGGTGCCGATGATGGGCTTCACGCCGGCGGCCTTCGCCTGCTTCCAGAAGTCGAACGCGCCGAACACGTTGCCGTGGTCCGTGATGGCCACGGCGGGCATCTCCTGCTCCGCGGCGGCCTGCACGAGCGGACCGACGCGGGCCGCCCCGTCGAGCATCGAGTACTCGCTGTGGACGTGGAGGTGGACGAACGAGTCGTTGCGGGGCACGGGTCTCTTCTACTCATGGGTCGGCGGTGGAGCCATCATAGGCAGGCCCCCGGAGGTGCCTCGGGCGTGTCGGGCGTCAGTCGCGGAGGACCTCGAGGGCGTGCTGCAGGTCGGCCGGGTACGTGCTCGAGAACGACGCGCGGTCGCCCGTGCCGGGGTGCGTGACCTCCAGCCGCATCGCGTGCAGCCACTGCCGCCCGAGGCCCAGCTGCCCCGACAGGACGGGGTCGGCGCCGTACATCGCGTCGCCCACGCAGGGGTGGCGCTGCGCGGCCATGTGCACGCGGATCTGGTGGGTGCGGCCCGTCTCCAGGTGCACCTCGAGCAGGGCCGCGCGGCGGAACGCCTCGAGCGTCTCGTAGTGGGTGACGGACGCCTTGCCGTCCGCGGTGACCGCGAACTTCCAGTCGCTCCTCGGGTGGCGGCCGATGGGCGCGTCGATGGTGCCGGCCAGCGGATCCGGATGCCCCTGGACAACCGCGTGGTACACCTTCTCGACCTCGCGGTCGTGGAACTGGCGCTTGAGCTCGGTGTACGCGCGCTCCGTCTTGGCGACGACCATGAGCCCGCTCGTGCCCGCGTCGAGCCGGTGCACGATGCCCTGCCGCTCCTCCGCGCCGGAGGTGCTGAGGCGGAACCCGGCGGCGGCGAGGGCGCCGAGGACGGTGGGGCCGGTCCAGCCGACGCTCGGGTGCGCCGCGACGCCGACGGGCTTGTCGACCACCACGATGTCGTCGTCGTCGTGCACGATGCCGAGGTCGGGCACCGCGAGCGGGACGACCGACGGCTCCTGCTTGGGCTGCCAGCTGACGGCGAGCATCGACCCGCCGACGAGCCGGTCGGACTTGCCGGCCTCGCGGCCGTCCTGCGTGACGCCGCCGGCCTCCGCGACCTCGGCCGCGAAGCTCCGGGAGAAGCCGAGGAGGCGCGCGAGGCCCGCGTCGACGCGCTGCCCGTCGAGGCCGTCGGGGACGGGGATGCTGCGGTGCTCCATCGGTGGTGCCTCTTCCGGTGCGGGGGATGACGGGCCGCGCGAACGACGACGGCGACGCGGGACCCTCGTGGCTCGTGGGAGCCGGGTCCCGCGTCGCCGTCGGGCGCGCGGGTGGTGCGGGTGCTAGTTGCCCGAGTAGCCGGGGAACGAGGCGGTGGCCGGCGCCTCGGTCGATCCGGCGGAGTCCAGCTCGCGGAGCTGGCCCTCGATGTAGCCCTTGAGCTTCGTGCGGTACTCGCGCTCGAAGGTGCGGAGCTCGTCGATGCGGCCCTCGAGGACCTGGCGCTCCTTCTCGAGCACAGCGGTCTTGGAGCGCTGCTCGGCCTCGGCCTCGGCGGCGATGCGCGCGGCGGTGGCGTGCGCCTCGGCGACGAGCGCGTCGCGCTTCTCGACGCCCTCGCGGACGTGCTCCTCGTGCAGCTTGCGGGCGAGCTTGAGCAGGCTGCTCGTGCTCGAGGTCTCGTCGTCCTCGGTGGCCGGGGCGGCGGGCGCCTGGGCGACCACGGGGGCCGGCTCGGGCTCGGGGGTGGGCTCCGGCTCGACGACGACGGGCGCCTGCTCGACCGAGGCGGGCGCGGGAGCGGGGGTCTCGATCGCGGTGGTCGCGGCGGGGGCGGACTCGCCCGGGGAGAGGCGCTGGCGCAGCTCCTCGTTCTCCTGGTGGAGGCGACGCAGCTCGACGACCACCTCGTCGAGGAAGTCGTCCACCTCGTCCTGGTCGTATCCCTCGCGGAACTTGGTCGGCTGGAAACGCTTGTTGACGACGTCTTCAGGAGTGAGAGCCATGGCCTGCCACCTCTTTTGTGCGTAGAGCGGGG
Source organism: Clavibacter michiganensis subsp. tessellarius (assembly GCF_021922985.1). Lineage (NCBI taxonomy): Bacteria > Bacillati > Actinomycetota > Actinomycetes > Micrococcales > Microbacteriaceae > Clavibacter > Clavibacter tessellarius. Next base: position 1,213,438 of record NZ_CP040788.1, read on the forward strand.
TCCGCGGGCGCGGACGGGGATTCGGGACAACGTGCGCTTCAACGCTACCAGCGGAACGCCCGGGTCCGGGGACTCGGGCCGCGATCCGCGGACGGAGGAGCGGCGCCTAGGCGATGAAGCCGCGCGCGACGTTGAAGAGGATGATGGCGACCAGCATCGTGATCATCCAGCCGAAGTCGAGCGCGACCGGCCCGAGGCGCAGCGGCGGGATGAGCCGGCGCACGAACCCGATGGGCGGGTCGGTGACCGTGTACGACGCCTCGGCCACGATGAGCATCGCGCCGCGCGGGCGCCACTCCCGGGAGAGGGACTGCACGAGGTCGAGGACGAACCGGCCCCACATGCAGATGATGAACGCCAGGAGGGCGAACCACACGACGGTGGCGACGAGGGAGACGATGATCACGGAGACAAGTATGGCGGGCGTCGATGGGAGCTCCCGTCGACGCCCGCCATCTCAGCGGTCCGCGTGGATCAGCGTCCGAAGAAGGAGGCCTCGACCTCGGCCTCGGTGGCCGACTGCTCGCCGGACACGGCGACGTGCGAGGGCGAGAGCAGGAAGACCTTGCTCGTGACGCGCTCGATCTTGCCGTAGAGGCCGATGGAGAGGCCGCTCGCGAAGTCGATGAGGCGGCGCGCGTCGTCGTCCGTCATCTGCGACAGGTTGATGATGACCGGGACGCCCTCGCGGAAGTTCTCGGCGATGACCTGCGCGTCCTTGTAGGCCTTGGGGTGGACGGTGAGGATCTCGTTCATTTCAGCCGGCGCCGCATTCCTTGTGGTGGTCGAGGGCTTGTGCAGGGGGGTCACGGGGGCGCGCTTCGCCTGCTGCTGCTCGCGCTGCTGGGGGGCGGGCGCCGGCGCGGGGACGGCCTGCACGGGCGACTGCTGCTGCGCGGGCTGCTGCGGGTAGTCGAGCTCCTCGTCGGCGAGTCCCAGGTACACCATGGTCTTGCGAAGTGGGTTGGCCATCATTCCTCTTTCCGTTTCGGCCTGACGAACCGGACCGCACCTCCGACATTAAGGGCGGTCGGGTCGCTTTCCCGTGATTGCCGACCCGATCCGAAGGTGTGTCGCGCCCTCGAGCAGCGCCTCGCGCAGGTCGCCGGACATGCCGGCCGAGATCGCCCGGGCGTCGGGCAGGATGCGCCGCACGTCGTCCGAGATGGCGCGCAGGCGGGCGAACGCCCGGCGGGGCTCCCCGTCGTCGGGCGCGACCGCCATGACGCCGAGGACGCGGATGCCGGCGGCGGCCGCCGCGTGCTCCGCGAGGGCCTCGGCCTCGGCTGGTGGCACGCCGCCGCGGGCCGGATCGTCGGTGAGGTTGACCTGGAGGAAGACGCGCGTCTCCTCGTCCTCGGACGCCAGCGCGTCCACGAGCGAGGGCCGGTCGACGGAGTGGATCACGGAGGCGTAGCGGCGCACCTGGCGCGCCTTCTTGCCCTGGAGCTGCCCGACGAAGTGCCAGGCGACGCCGCGCCCCGCGAGCTCGGCGGCCTTGCCCTGCGCCTCCTGGTGCCTGCTCTCCCCCAGGTCGCGCACGCCGAGGTCGACGAGCTCGCGGAGGAGCGACACGGGCTGGAACTTCGTGACGACGATCGTGGTCACCTCGCCCGGGTCGCGGTCCGCCTCGAGGATCGCGTCGGCCACCTGCGCGCGCACGGACGCCCACCGCTCGGCGAGGCCGGGGTGGGCCTCGTCGGGGTGGGCGTCCGACGCGTGCGCGCCGCCGGTCAGCGGGGCGTCGCTCACTTCAGGAAGTCGGGGATGTCCAGGTCGTCGCCGTCGTCCTCGAACGTCGGGTCGCTCGCCGGGACGGCCGCGACGGGCGCCTCGGCCTGCGGACGCGACGGCGCGGACTCGACGGCCTCCGGGGTGGCGACGGCTCCCCCGCCGGCGGCGACGAAGCCGCTGCGGCGGTTCTCGACCTTGGCCGACGGCTCGCCGCCGTCGAAGCCCGCGGCGATGACGGTGACGCGCACCTCGTCGCCGAGGGTGTCGTCGATGACCGCGCCGAAGATGATGTTCGCCTCGGGGTGCACGGCCTCCTGCACGAGCTTGGCCGCGTCGTTGATCTCGAAGATGCCGAGGTTCGATCCGCCCTGGATGGAGAGGAGCACGCCGTGGGCGCCCTCGATGCTGGCCTCCAGCAGCGGCGACGCCACCGCGAGCTCGGCCGCCTTGATCGACCGGTCGGCGCCGCGGGAGGAGCCGATGCCCATGAGCGCGGATCCGGCGCCCTGCATCACGGACTTCACGTCGGCGAAGTCGAGGTTGATGAGGCCGGGGGTCGTGATGAGGTCCGTGATGCCCTGGACGCCCGCGAGGAGCACCTGGTCGGCGGTCGCGAAGGCCTCGAGCATGCTGATGCCGCGGTCGCTGATCTCGAGCAGGCGGTCGTTCGGCACGACGATGAGCGTGTCGACCTCGTTCTTCAGCGTCGCGACGCCGAGCTCGGCCTGGGCCGAGCGGCGCTTCCCCTCGAAGCCGAACGGCTTCGTGACGACGCCGATGGTGAGCGCGCCGATCGACTTCGCGATGCGGGCCACGACGGGCGCGCCGCCGGTGCCGGTGCCGCCGCCCTCGCCCGCGGTGACGAAGACCATGTCGGCGCCCGCGAGGGCCTCCTCGATCTCCTCCGCGTGGTCCTCGGCGGCGCGACGGCCGACCTCGGGGTCGGCGCCGGCGCCGAGGCCGCGGGTGATCTCGCGGCCGACGTCGAGCTTGACGTCCGCGTCGCTCATGAGCAGGGCCTGCGCGTCGGTGTTGATCGCGATGAACTCCACGCCCCGCAGACCGAGCTCGATCATGCGGTTGACGGCGTTGACGCCGCCACCGCCGATGCCGACGACCTTGATGACGGCGAGGTAGTTCTGGTTGTTCGACACGACGGGCCTCCGCTAGAACCTTCGACCTCCGGTGGAGGCTTAGAGTTTACTCAGTATGCATTTCCTGATCCCGACGTTAGGGGGCGTCGGGCGGGTGCGGCGACCGGCGCGCCGCGTGTCGTCACACCCGGCGGATCATGGGCCCGCGACGGGCGCGTCGGGCGCCGAGACGTCGTAGGAGCCGACGTCGCCGCGGGCCTTCACGAGCGCCTGCAGCACCTGTGCCTTCTCGGCCGAGCGCTCCCCGCTCCCCCACAGCACCTTCTTGCCGCTGCGGAGGGTGAGCATCACGTCGTCGGTCGTGTTGGCCTGGATGCCGTCGACCTGCGGCAGGAAGTCCGCGGGCAGCGCGACGAGCACCGCCGTCGCGGCCCGGAAGCGCGGGCTGGAGAGGTCGGCGCTCGGCAGGTCGACGAGGGGGTAGCCGTCCGGACGCGCCGTGGCGCGCTCGATGGTGACGCCCGCGGGGTCCACGAGGTCGAAGCCCGCTCCCGACTGGATCACGGCGACGGGCGTGCGCTCGACGATGCGGATCACGAGGGTGGAGGGCGGCCGGCTCTCCGTGCTGTAGCTGCGGATGAGCGGGAAGGCGCGCAGCTCGTCGCCCACGCGGCCGAGGTCGACGAGCGGGAGGGGCGTGCCGACCTGGTCGGCGAGGGCGGCCTGGATGCTGTCGGGCGAGACGCGGTCCGCGCCCTCGACCTCGACGGTGCGCAGGGCGAGGAGCGGCGAGTAGACGGCGATGCCGACGACGATCGCGAGGACGAGGAACGCGCCGAGCGCGCCGAGGAGGCCGGCGCGGCGGCGGCGCGTGCGCTGCGTGAACCGGCGCACCTCCTGGCGCTCGTAGCGCTGGCGCTCGCGGCGGGCGCGGCGCAGCTGACGGCGGGCCTCGGCGTCGCCGGTGGTCGCGCTGGCGGGACGCGCGGGCCGGTGCGCGCGGGGCGTCGGCTCGGCGTCGCCCTCCGCGTGCGTGCGGCGGCGGAGCGGCTTCGCGGCCGTGGATCCGGCGGCCTGCGCGGCGCCGCGCGCCCGGCGGCCGAGGCGGCCGGCGATGCCGCCCGCGCGGGACGCCGTCGGCTCCCGCCCGGTGCTCGGGGCGGGAGGGGCGGTGACGGGCGCCTGCGCGAGGTGCGGCAGGACGATCGGCTCGGTGTCCGGTTCGTCGTCGTCCCGCCATGCGGCGCGGGGCCGGTCGGCCGCGGGCGGCGTCCCGCCCGTGCGGGCGGGCGTCCCGGTGCCGGAGGCCGTGCCGACGCCGGGGGCCGTGCCGGTCCGGGGTGCCGCGGGCGGCGCGACGGGGCGCGGGACGACGGGGCGCGGTGCGGCGGGTCGCTGCGCGGGCGGACGCTGCGGGGCCTGCGGAGCGGGGCGCGCCGGGTCGGTCGCGGGTCGCTCGGTCGCGGAGGCGGATGCGGGCGGGGACGCCGGCCGGGATCCGCGTCGTCGCGACGCCGGGGCCTCGGCGCCGTCCGCGGGCGCGGGCCGGCGCGGGACCCGGGGCCGGTCGAAGCCCTCGGGCCGCTTCACTCGCGCGGCCGGGGGGTCGCCGCGGGCTGGGCCGGGCGCGCCAGCGCGTCGACCACCTGCGGGATGATCCGGTACACGTCGCCGCAGCTGAGGGTCACGACGAGGTCGCCGTCGCGCGCGATCTCCGCGACGCGGTCGGCCGCGTCCTGCCAGTCGGGCAGGTAGTCGACGCGGCCGGCGTCGGCGAATCGCTCCGACACGAGCGCGCCCGTGACGCCGGGGATCGGGTCCTCGCGCGCGCCGAACACGTCGAGCACGACCGTGTGGTCGGCGAGCTCCTCGTAGACGCGCGCGAAGTCGCCCGCCATGAGCTGCGTGCGGCTGTACAGGTGCGGCTGGTGCACGGCGATGATGCGGCCGGATCCGACGACCGTCCGCGCGGCGGAGAGGGCGGCGCGCACCTCGGTCGGATGGTGCGCGTAGTCGTCGTAGACGCTCACGCCGCGGACCTCCGCGTGCAGCTCGAAGCGGCGGCCGGTGCCGGAGAACCCGGCGAGGCCCGCGATCGCGTCGTCGGGATCCACGCCGAGGCCCACGAGGACGGCGTACGCGCCGGCCGCGTTGATCGCGTTGTGCCGACCGGGCACGCGGAGCGCGGCACGTCGGGAGACGCCGTCGTGGGTGAGCGTGAAGGCGACGGGGCCGTCGGTGACGATGTCGGAGATGCGGACGTCGGCGGCCGGGTCCTCGCCGAACGTGACGATGCGGCCCTCGATGCGCGCGGTGACGCGGCGGGCGCCGGGGTCGTCGCTCGAGATCACGACGAGCTCGGACGCGGCCGACGCGAAGCGCACGAAGGCGTCGTCGAAGGCCTCGTGCGAGCCGTAGTGGTCGAGGTGGTCGGCGTCGACGTTGGTGATGAGCGCCACGGCCGTGTCGTAGAGGAGGAAGGAGCCGTCGGACTCGTCGGCCTCGACGACGAACAGCTCCTCGGATCCGGGGGCGCTGGAGACGCCGAGCCCGCCGATCACGCCGCCGTTCACGAACGACGGGTCGCGCCCGGCCTCGAGCAGCGCGGTGACGATCATGCCGGTGGACGTGGTCTTCCCGTGCGCGCCCGCGACCGCGACGAGGCGCTGGCCGCTGATGAGCCAGGCGAGCGCCTGCGAGCGGTGCAGGATCGGGAGGCCCCGCTCCTTCGCGAGCACGTACTCGGGGTTGTCCTGCCAGAGCGCGCCCGTGACGACGAGCGCCTCGGCGTCGCCCACGTGGGCCGCGTCGTGGCCGACGTGGATCTCGGCGCCGAGCTCCCGGAGCGCCTGGACGGCGTCGGAGTCTCGCGAGTCGGATCCGGTGACGCGGTGGCCCGCGGCGAGGAACAGGCGCGCGATGCCGCTCATGCCGGACCCGCCGATGCCCACGAAGTGGACGCGGCCGAGCTCGGTCGGGATGTCCATGGTCAGGTCGGGTGCGATCACGTGCGGTCTCCTCGGGAGGTGGGAAGCGGGCGGGCGGCGCGGTCAGCGCCGGGCGGCGGGCCGGGACGGGCGTGCGGCGACCGCGTCGCGCACGAGGTCGGCCATGCGGGCGGCGCCGTCGCGGCCGCCCACGGACGCGGCGGCCGCGGACATGCGCGCGAGCGCGGCCGGGTCGGACAGGAGCGGGAGCACGTGCGCGAGCACCCAGTCGGGCGTGAAGTCGGCGTCCGCCACGACGATGCCGCCCCCGGCCGCGACGACGCCGCGGACGTTGACGGCCTGCTCGCCGTTGCCGACCGGGTACGGGACGTAGACCGCGGGGAGGCCCACGGCCGTGAGCTCCGAGAGCGCGCCGGCGCCCGCCCGGGAGACGACGAGGTCGGCCGCGGCGATGGCGAGCTCCATCCGGTCGGAGTACCCGACCACGTGGTACCGCTCGACGCCCGGGTCGGTGAACTCCTGCGCGCCGCCGACGATGTGCAGGATCTGCGCACCCGTCGCGGTGATGCGCTCGGCCACCTGCACGACCGTGCGGTTGAGGCTGCGGGCGCCTGTGGATCCGCCGGTCACGAGGAGCGTCGGCCGGTCGGCGTCGAGGCCGAGCTCGGCGCGCGCGTCGGCGCGGACGGCATCGCGGTCGAGGGTCGCGATCTCGCGGCGGAGCGGCATGCCGACCACCCGCGCGCGCGGCCCGAGGGCCGTGCCGGGGAACGTGATGCCGACCGAGGCGGCGACGCGCGCGCCGAGGCGGTTGGCGAGGCCGGGCGACGCGTTGGCCTCGTGCACGACGACCGGCACGCGCGAACGTCGTGCGGCGAGGTAGGCGGGCGCGGCCGCGTAGCCGCCGAAGCCGACGACCACGTCGATCCCCCGCTCGGCGATCATGCGGCGGATCTGGCTGACCGCCCGCGCGAACGCCGGCGCGAACGCGACGGCCGCGCGATTCGGGCGGCGCGGGAACGGCAGGCGCGCGATGGTGAGCAGCTCGTAGCCGCGGGCCGGGACGAGGCGCGCCTCGAGGCCCTCGCGCGTGCCGAGGACGAGGATCGTGGACTCCGGCTCGCGCGCGCGCAGCTCGTCGGCGACCGCGAGCAGCGGGTTGACGTGCCCCGCGGTGCCGCCGCCGGCGAGCAGGTAGACCGTCACGAGCGCATGCCGATCACGGCCGGGATGACGTCCGGCGACTCCTCGGTCGTGGGCTTCCGCGCGAAGCCGAGCACGATGCCCATCGCGACGAGCGTCGTGACGAGCGACGACCCTCCCGACGACACGAACGGCAAGGGCACCCCGAGCACCGGGAGCAGGTTGAGCACCACGGCGATGTTCACGAAGGCCTGCACGATGATCCAGGTCATGACGGCGCCCGTCGCGACGCGGGCGAAGGTGTCGGTGTTGGCGCGGATCACGCGGATGAAGCCGATGGCGAGCACCACGAACAGGAGGATGACGACGATGGCGCCGATGAGGCCGAGCTCCTCGCCGATGATGGCGAAGATGTAGTCGTTGTCGGCCTCGGGCAGCCACATCCACTTGGCCTTGGAGTTGCCGAGGCCCACGCCGAAGACGCCGCCCGCGGCCAGCGCGTAGAGGCCGTGCGTGGACTGCCAGCAGCCGCCCGCGTAGTCGCACTGCCCGGTGAGGAACTCGGTGACGCGGCGCATGCGGCTGTCGCTGATGACGGTCATGAGCACCGCGAGCACGGAGCCGATCGTGAGCATGAGCGTGAGCTTGCCCATCGGGATCCCCGCGAAGAACAGGGCGCCGAGCACGATGCTCGCCATGATGATGACCGTCCCGAGGTCGCCGCCGAGCGCCACGAGGCCCACGGCGCCGCCCGCGACGGGGAGCACGGGGATGAGGATGTGCGGCCACGTGCGCAGCAGGTGGCGCTTCCTCGAGAGGATGAAGCCCAGCCAGATGACGAGCCCCACCTTGATGAGCTCGGCGGGCTGGAACGTCGTGCCGGCGATGCGGATCCAGCCGATGTTCTCGCCGACCTTCACGCCCATGGGGCCGAACACGAGCAGCTGCACGCCGCACGCGGCCAGCAGCAGGACCCACGCCCAGCGCTTCCAGAACATGGGCGGCACGAGCGAGACGAGCAGCATGAGCGGGACGCCGATGAGCGCGAACATGCCCTGCTTGAGGAAGATGCCGAAGAACCCGCCGCCCGCGACGAACGAGTCGATGCTCGACGACGACAGCACCATCACCAGGCCGAAGACCACGAGGAAGAGGGTCGTGCCGAGCAGGAGGAAGTAGGAGCCGCTCTCCGCGTGGAAGGCGCGGCCGAGGCTGATCCGGGCGGCGAGCCCGCGGCGCTGCGTGCCCTCCTGCGCGTCCTCGACGGGCGCGGACGGGGTGCGCGGGCCGCGGGGGCCCGGCGCGTCAGCCGCGCGGCCGGTCCGCGTCGTTCTCGGGGGCAGTGTCATCCGCCGCACCTCCCAGGTGGTGGTCGACCGCGGCGCGGAATCGGCGCCCGCGATCGGCGTAGTCGGTGAATTGGTCCATGGATGCCGCCGCCGGGGCCAACAGGACCGTGTCGCCCTGCTCTGCCACGCCCGCCGCGAGCCGCACCGCGGTCCGCATGACCTCCTCAGTGTCGCTCTCGGCCACCTCGAGGACCGTCACGTCGGGCGCGTGTCGCGCGAATGCCGCGAGCACCTCGGCGCGCTCGGCGCCGATGACCACGGCAGCCCGGACGCGGGCGGCGTGGGAGCGGATCAGCTCGTCGAGCTCGACGCCCTTGAGCAGCCCCCCGACGACCCAGACGACCGAGGGGAACGCGGCGAGGGACGCGGACGCGGCGTGCGGGTTCGTGGCCTTGGAGTCGTCGACGAACGCGACGCCGTCGCGCTCCCCGATGCGCTCGATGCGGTGGCTGTCGAGCTCGAACCGCTGGAGCGCCTGGCGCACGACCGCCGGCGAGACGCCGTAGGACCGGGCGAGCGCGGCCGCGGCCAGGATGTTCTGCACGATGTGCGGCGCGGCGAGCCCGACCGCGCGCAGCTCGTCGAGCGTCGTCAGCTCCAGCGCGCTCGTGAAGCGCTCCTCGAGGAACGCGCGGTCGCAGAGGATCCCGTCGACGATGCCGAGGTCGCTCGGGCCGGGCGCGTCGAGGCCGAAGCCGATGGCGCGCGCGCCGTCCTGCACGTCGGCGTCGCGGAGCGCGTCCTCGGTGGCGCGGTCGGCGCGGTTGTAGACGCAGGCCACGCGTGTGTCCGCGTAGATCCGGCCCTTGGCCGCCGCGTACGCCCGCCGGGACCCGTGCCACTCGAGGTGGTCGTCGGCCAGGTTGAGGAACGCGCTGGAGTACGGCCGCACCTCGCGCATGTAGTGCAGCTGGTGGCTGGACAGCTCGACGACGAGCACGTCGAAGCCGTCGGGGTGCCGCACCACGTCGAGCACGGGCAGGCCGATGTTGCCGCACGGGACCGCGCGCACGCCGCCCTCCTGCAGGAGCGCTGCCGTGAGCTGCGTGGTGGTGGTCTTGCCGTTGGTGCCGGTGATGGTGATCCACTCGGCCGGCGTGCCCGTCTTGTCCCGCACGCGCCAGGCCAGCTCGATGTCGCCCCACAGCGGGATGCCCGCATCGACCGCCCACGCGGGGAGCGGGTGCGTCGGCGCGTAGCCGGGCGAGACGACGACGAGCTCGGGCGCGAAGTCCACGAGCCCCGCGGGCACGGGCGACTCCTCGGTCGGCCGGACGAGGCGCCCGCCGATGACCTCGAGCAGCGTCAGGCGCTCGGGCGACGCGTCGGACGCGACGACGAGCACGTCCGCGCCGAGCTCCACGAGGGTGTCCGCGACCGAGAACCCCGTGCGGCCGAGGCCGAGGACGGCGACGCGGAGGCCGGTCCAGTCGTCGTGCCAGCTGTGCAGGGAGTCGGGGCGCGCGAGCGTCGCGTCGTCGCCGAGGGGAGCGTCCGTCATCTCTACTGCGTGATCCATTCCAGGTAGAAGGTGCCGACGCCGGCCGCGACCAGCAGGCCGGCGATGATCCAGAAGCGCACGACGACCGTGACCTCCGCCCACCCCTTGAGCTCGAAGTGGTGGTGGAGCGGGCTCATGAGGAAGATCCGCTTGCCGTGCGTGAGCTTGAAGTAGATGCGCTGCAGGATCACCGAGCCCGCGACGATCACGAACAGGCCGCCGATGAAGACGAGCAGCAGCTCCGTGCGGCTGAGGACGGCGAGGGCCGCGAGGGCGCCGCCGAGGCCGAGGGAGCCGGTGTCGCCCATGAAGATCTGCGCGGGCGAGGTGTTCCACCACAGGAAGCCGATGAGGGCGCCGACGATGGAGGCCGCGATGATCGCGAGGTCGAGCGGGCTCGCCACCTCGTAGCAGCGGTACTCGTTCTGGTAGCTGGAGACGCTGTCGCAGGACTGGTTGAACTGCCAGAAGCCGATGATGACGTAGGAGCCGATCGAGAAGATCGACGCGCCCGCGGCCAGGCCGTCGAGGCCGTCGGCCACGTTCACGCCGTTCGAGGTGCTCGCGACGATGAGGCAGATCCAGACGATGAACAGCGCCGTGCCGATGACCGCGCCGAGCGCCATGAAGTCGAGCGGCAGGTCGCGGAAGAGACTGATGGCGGTCGACGCCGGCGTGAGGCCCGACACGGGGTCGCGGAGCGTGATGGCCAGGACGGCGAACACGGCCGCGACGAGCACCTGGCCGGCGATCTTCTGCCAGCCACCGAGCCCGAGGGACTGCTGCTTGCGCGTCTTCAGGTAGTCGTCGAGGAACCCGACGAAGCCGAGGCCCACCATCATGAAGACGACCAGCAGGCCCGACGGCGTCACGGGGTCGAACCGGACCCCGTCCCACGTGAGCAGGTGCCCGACGAAGTAGCCGATGACGCTCGCCAGGATGATGACGATGCCGCCCATGGTGGCCGTGCCGCGCTTGGTGTGGTGCGACTGCGGACCGTCGTCGCGGATGAACTGGCCCCACTGCAGCCGGTGGAACAGCTTGATGAACAGGGGCGTCAGGAACAGCGTGAAGACGAGCGAGATGGCGCCCGCGCCGAGGAGGGCTACCACGCGTGCTTCTCCCCCAGCTCGTCGCCGAGGAAGCGGAGCCCGGCGGAGTTCGACGACTTGACGAGCACGAGGTCGCCGTCGCGGAGGATGCGGTCGAGCACCTCGCGGGCCTCGTCCACGTCCTCGGCGAAGATCGACTCGCCGTCCCACGAGCCCTGGGCGATGGCCTCGAGGTGGAGGCGGCGTGCGGCGCGTCCGACGACGACGAGCTGGCCGATGTTGAGCCGCACGGCGAGGAGGCCCACGCGATCGTGCTCCTCCTCGGAGAACTCGCCGAGCTCGCTCATCTCGCCGAGGACCGCGACCGTGCGCTGCTCCGGACCGCGGATCTGCGCGAGGGTGCGCAGCGCCGCGGCCATGGAGTCGGGGCTCGCGTTGTAGGCGTCGTTGATGACGGTGACGCCGTTGCCGCCGAGCACCTCCATCCGCCAGCGCTCGGCGCGCTGCACGGTCTGCAGCGCCGAGACGATGGAGTCGCCGTCGACGCCGAGCGCCCACGCGCCCGCCGCCGCGGCCAGCGCGTTCGTGACGTGGTGCTCGCCGAGCACGCGGAAGGACACCGGCCGCGTGGATCCGTCGGGCAGGTGCAGCGTGAAGGTCGTGCCGGCCGCCGAGGCGACGATGTCGGTCGCCCGCACCGCGGCCCGCGCGTCCCGCCCGAACCACAGCACGGGCGCCTCGGTCTTGTCGCTCATGGAGGACACGCGCGGGTCGTCCGCGTTGAGCACGGCCGTGTCCTCGGGCAGGAGGTCCTGGACCATCTCGGTCTTGGTGCGGAGGGTCTGCTCGATGCCGCCGAAGCCGCCCGCGTGCGCGAGGCCCACCGTGAGGACGATGCCCACGTCGGGCTTCGCCATGCGCACGAGCCGCGTGATCTCGCCGGGCCCGCTCGCGCCCATCTCGGCGACGAGGAACCGCGTGGTCCGCGTGACCTTGAGCATCGTGAGCGGCGCGCCGACCTCGTTGTTGAACGACGCGACGGGCGACACGGTCTCGCCCTGCGTCTCGAGGATCGCGTGCAGCAGGTTCTTCGTGGTGGTCTTGCCGTTGGATCCGGTGACCGCGACCATGCGCAGGCCGCCGAGCGCGCGCACGCGGGCGACGACCTCGTGGGCGAGCACGCCGAGCGCGTCGACCACGTCGGGGACGAGCACCTGGGGTACGGGCAGGTCGAGCTCGCGCTCGACGAGCAGCAGCGCGGCGCCCGCCTCGACGGCCTGCGGCGCGAAGAGGTGCCCGTCGGTCTCCTCGCCGGGCTTGGCGACGAAGATCCCGCCGGGCGCGATGAGGCGGCTGTCGGTGTCGACCGCGCCGTCCACGACGGTCTGCGGGGTGGCGTCGCCGCGCAGCAGGAGGCGGCCGTCGACCGCCTCGGCGATCTCGGCGAGGGTGAGGGCGATCATGTCAGCTCCAGCCTGCGTCGCGGAGGGCCGCGCGCGCGTCGTCACGGGCGGAGAACGGGATCTTGCGCCCGGCCACCTCGTGGTAGTCCTCGTGCCCGGGTCCGGCGACGAGGATGGTGTCCCCCTCGCCGACCAGCGACACCGCGGTGCGGATCGCGGTGGCGGGGTCGGGCACCTCGTGGATCTCGCGGTCGGGCACGGCCGCCCGCGCGCCCGCGATGAGCGAGGCCCGGATCGACGCCGGGTCCTCGTAGCGCGGGTGGTAGTCGGTGATGACCACCACGTCGGCCAGGCGGGCGGCGATCGCGCCCATCTCGGCGCGCTTCGTGGTGTCCCGGTCGCCGTCGGCGCCGAACACCATCACGAGCCTCCCGGGCGTGAACGGCCGCAGCGCCTGCAGCGTCTGCTCGAACGCGTCGGGCGTGTGGCCGTAGTCCACGAAGAAGAGGGGGCCGCTCTCGCCGGACACGCGCTCGGCGCGGCCGGGGATGTAGGCGCGGATGCCGCCGTCGCGGTCGAGCACGTGGGCGACCGCGTCGAGGTCGTAGCCCGACTCGACGAGCATGACGATGGCGAGGCCGGCGTTCGCGGCCATGAACCACCCGGGCACGGGCACGCGCGAGACGAGCACGCGGTTGTCGGGGCCCTCGAGGCGGAAGCCGGTGGAGTCGGGCGTCTGCTCGAGGACCGTCACGGTCCAGTCCGCGTCGACGCCGGGCTTCGACGAGATCGTGGTGATCGGGATGCGGGAGCCGTCGACGATGCGCTGGCCCCACTCCGTGTCGAGCGAGACGACGCCGCGGCGCGCGCGGTCGGGGTCGAAGAAGGCGGCCTTCGCGTCGAAGTACTCCTCGAAGTCCGCGTAGTCGTCGAGGTGGTCGTGGCTGAGGTTGATGAAGGCGGCCACGTCGAACACGAGCCCGTCCACCCGGTGGCGCGACAGCGCCTGGGCCGAGACCTCGATCGTCACGGCGCGCACCTCGGCCTCGCGCATGCGCGCGAGGAGCGCGTGCAGCTCGCTCGCCTCGGGCGTGGTGAGGCGGCTCGTGATGCTCTCCTCGCCGATCCGGCGCTCGGCGGTGGAGGTGAGGCCGGTCACGACGCCGAGCTGGCGGAGCAGGCCGTCGAGCAGGTAGACGACGCTCGTCTTGCCGTTCGTGCCCGTGACGCCGTACAGCGTCGCCGGGTCCTCCGCCGAGCGGTGGACCCACGCCGCGATGTCGCCGAGCGCCGCCCGCGGGTCGGGGGTGAGGATCACGGGGAGCCCCGAGCCCTGCGCGTCGGCCAGGCCGTCGGGGTCCGTGAGGACCGCGACCGCGCCGCTGGCCGCCGCCGCCGACGCGAAGCGTGCGCCGTGGGCGCGCGCGCCGCGGAGGCCGACGTACAGGTCGCCCGGCTGCACGTCGTCGGTCGACAGCGTGACGCCGGTGACCTCCACGTCGTCCACGTCGCCGACGACGTCGAGCGCGAAGTCGCTCACGAGGCCGGACAGCGACCGTGCGACGGGATGCTCGGGGCGGAGGGCGGGGGTGGCAGGGGAGGTCATCGCCCTCATCTCTCAGTAGGTCGTCGGGAGGTTCGGGGACGGCACGGTGGAGGGGGGCACCCGGTAGGTCTTCAGGACCTGGGACATGATCTTCTGGAAGACCGGGGCCGCGGCCGCCGAGGACTTCATGGTATCCGGATTGGCCAGGCTGATCGACACGACGTACTGGGGGTCCTCCGCCGGCGCGAGGCCCGCGATCGACACCAGGTAGTTCTTGCCGTACTTGCCGTCGGCCTCGGCGACCTGCGCCGTGCCGGACTTCGCGGCGACCCGGTAGCCCGGGATCGTCAGGTCCTTCGAGAGGTGGCCGTCGGTGACGACCGTCTCGAGCATGTTGACCGTGGAGTCGGCGGCCTGGGGCGAGACGACCTGGGTCCCCTCGGTCGACGGCTGGTGCGTCACGGTGCCGTCGGCCTGCTTGCAGCCGGACACGAGCGACAGCGGCAGCTTCACGCCGTGGTTGCCGATGGTCTGGTAGATGCTCGCGACCTGGAGCGCCGTCGTCGTGAGGCCCTGCCCGAACATGGTCGCGTAGTTGGTCTGCGGGTCCCACTGCTGCCACGGGCGCACGAGGCCGCTGCTCTCGCCGGGGAAGTCGATGGCCGTCTTCTCGCCGACGCCGAAGGCCTTGAGGTAGTCGTAGCGGTCGGACGCCGGGAGTCGCTCGCCGAGCGCCGAGATGCCCGTGTTCGACGAGTCCATCAGCACGCCCGCGAGCGTGAAGTGGAGGTCGGGGTGCACGTAGCTGTCGCTGAGGTTCACGTTGGGACGGGTGAACGTGTAGGGCGCCACCACGTGCGTGCCCGCGTCGGCCTTCCCGGAGTCGAGGAGCGCCGCCGCGGTCACGGACTTGAGCGTGGATCCGGGCTCGAAGGGCAGGCTGAACGCCCGGCTCCCGCGGTCGATCGGCTTCGTGGCGGACACGTCGTTGGGGTCGACCGACGGGTACTCGGCCACCGCCAGCACCTTGCCCGTCTTCACCTCGACGATCGTCGCGTGCCCGTAGTCGGCGCCGACCTTCACGGCCTGCTCGGCCACCGCGGTCTGCGCGAAGTACTCGAGGTCGGTGTCGATGTTCGTCATCACGTCGCTGCCGTTGACGGCCGGCTTCTGCGTGACCGTGCTGCCCGCGATGGCGACGCCGTCGGCGCCGCGCTCGTAGGTCTGCGATCCGTCCTGCGCGGCCAGGCAGCTGTCGTACTCCTGCTCGAGGCCCGCCTTGATCGTGCCGTCACCCGCGATGTAGCCGAGGATGCTGCCGGCGATCTGCCCGTTCGGGTACGTGCGGCTCGACACGGCCTGGAAGTAGATCCACGGGATCTTGAGGTCGCGCACCTTGAGGTAGGCGTCGACGTCGAGGCCCTTGGTCACGTAGCCGAAGAGGGACTTGGGGTCCTTCGCGAGGGCGCCCGTGATCATCGCGTGGATCTCCTCGGGCTTCTGCCCGGTGATCCCGGCGAGCTCGCCCTCCGCCTGGGCGAGGGTCACGGTCTCCTTGGCCGGCTTCCCGTCCGCGCCCGTCACCGTGCGGCTGAAGTCGCCGGCCTTGGACGGGTCCATCGTCACGTCGTAGCGCAGCACGCTGCTGGCGAGGACGTTGCCCTCGGCGTCGTAGATGCTGCCGCGGACGCCGGGCAGGGGCTGCTCGATGGCCCGCTTGCCGAGGGCGGCCTCGTTGAGCTCGGTGGCCTGGACCACCTGGATGTCGATGAGCTTGACCACGAACACCCCGATGACCGCGAGGATCGCGATGAGGGAGAAGGCGATGCGCCGTCGGTTCGAGATCGTGCTCACTCGGTGGTTCCTCTCGGTGCCTGCGGTGCGGTGCTGTGCTCCGTCGGAGCGTCGTCGTGCGGGTGTCGCGTCCCCCCGAGGGGGACCGCGGTCATCGGGTCTGCGGGGTCGGGATCGCCGTGGCCGACGCTAGCCCGGAGGCCGCGCCGGAGGCGGGAGGCGCGCTCGGGGTCCCGGCGGTCACCCCGCCTGCGGCCTCCGCCGATCCGGGGATGGCGGAGCCGGGGTCCACGGCGGCGCCCGCGTCCGGCGAGGTCGCGGCCTGGACCGCCGCGGCGCGCTTCGTGGGATCGGCGTCGACGGTCAGCGGCACGCCCGCGAGCAGCGAGTTGCCGATGAGGCTGTCCGCGGTGAGGGCCGTCGTCGCGCCGTCCTTGGCCTGCGGCGTGCCCTGGATGCTGCCGTCGAGCGAGAGGAAGGAGGGCGACGCGCTCGCTACCATGCCGAGCGCCTGCGCGTTGCGCGCGAGGTTCTGCGGCGACGAGAGCCGGTCGACGTCCTCGGTGAGCGCCTGGTGCGTGCGGTCGAGCTCCTTCTGCTGCTGCTGGAGCGACTGGATGGCGTAGGCGCCGTCGGACAGCCCGATGGAGAGCAGGAGCTGCGCGAGCAGGAGGACGAAGAGGCCGCCGACCACGATCAGGGCGTAGACGGTGCGCGGACGGGCGCGACGCTGGCCGCGCGTGGCGACCACCTCGATGTGGCGGGTCGCGGGCTCGGCGGACGGCCGGATCCGGGGACGCGCGGTCGCGCGTGCTGCATCGGTCATGCGTGTCGCCTCCTGGCTCGTTCGGCGGCGCGCAACCGGACGGATGCGGCGCGGGGGTTGCGGGCGATCTCGTCCTGGTCCGCGAGCTCGGCTCCGCGGACCAGGAGCTTCAGCTCGGGACGGTGCTCGGGCAGCTCCACCGGCAGGCCGACGGGAGCGGTGCTCGTCGACCGCGCGCGCAGCTCGCGCTTCACGATGCGGTCCTCGAGCGACTGGTACGACTCGACGACCACCCGGCCGCCCACGGCCAGCCGGTCGATCGCGGCGGGCATCGCGCGGGCGAGGACGCTGAGCTCCTGGTTGACCTCGATGCGCAGCGCCTGGAAGACGCGCTTCGCCGGATGCCCGGCCCGCTGCACGGCTGCCGGCGTCGCCTGCTGGATGATCTCCACCAGCCGCGCCGAGGTCGTGATCGGCTCCACCTCGCGCGCCTGCACGATCCGGCTCGCGTAGCGCGGGGCGAGCTTCTCCTCGCCGTAGTCGTAGAAGATGCGGCGGAGCTCGAGCTCGTCGTACTCGGCGACCACCTGCGCGGCCGTCAGGCCGGCGGTGCCGTCCATGCGCATGTCGAGCGGGGCGTCCTGCGAGTACGAGAAGCCGCGCTCCACCCGGTCGAGCTGCAGCGAGGAGACCCCGAGGTCGAAGAAGACGCCCTGCACCTCGCCGATGCCGAGGCCGTCGAGCGCGCGCCCGATCCCGTCGTAGACGGTGTGGACGAGGTCGACCCGGTCGCCGAAGCGCGCGAGCCGCTCCCCCGCGATGGCGAGGGCGTCCGGATCGCGGTCGAGGCCCACGAGCCGCAGCCCGGGGAGCGCGTCGAGGAACGCCTCGGAGTGGCCGGCCATCCCGAGGGTGGCGTCGACGAGCACGGCGCCGTCCTCCCGCAGGGCGGGGGCGAGGAGCTCGAGGCAGCGCTCCAGGAGCACCGGGGTGTGGATGTCGTCGAGTGCCATGGCATCCCGATGTCCCGTCCGCGGCTCCTGATCCCCATCCGTCCCGACCTGCCACCGGGGAAGTGCGGCAGGGCGTCGGACGGCTGGGAGTCAGGGGCCGGGGTCAGAACAGGCCGGGGATCACCTCCTCCGCGGTGTCGGCGAACGCGCTCTCGTTGGCGGTGAGGTACTCGTCCCACGTGGCCGCGTCCCAGATCTCGACCCGGCTGCCCGCGCCGATGACCGCGAGCTCGCGGTCGAGGCCCGCGTAGGTGCGGAGCGCCTGCGGGATGGTGATGCGGTGCTGCTTGTCCGGCGTCTCTGCGTTCGCCCCGGACAGGAAGACGCGCATGTAGTCGCGCGCCTGCTTGCTGGCGAGGGGCGCCTGCCGCATGCGGTCGTGCAGCTCCTCGAACTCGCGCGTCGTGAACACGTAGATGCAGCGGTCCTGCCCGCGCGTCATCACGACGCCGCCCTCGAGCTCGTCGCGGAACTTCGCGGGGAGGATGAGCCGCCCCTTGTCGTCGAGACGAGGCGAATGGGTGCCGAGGAACACACCGACACCCCCTGTCTCTCCGGCCGTGGTTCAGGACTTGCTCCACTTTACTCCACAGCCCTCCACCCACCGCTAGGAGGCGCGCGTGAATGTCCGATGTACGACCGCGCATTCCCCTGATCCAGCGGGTTCCGGAGCGGGGAGGGATGTGGAGGACGGATGCTGCCACGGCGCGCCGCGCGAGCACGACGACGCCCCCGGGCGCAGGTGCGGGCGCGATTGGGGGCGTCGGGGAGCCCGGTGGAGGGCTCGGAGGACGGAAGAAGGGGCCGGCCCCGTGTTCGGGACCGGCCCCTTCGGGTCGGGTGGAGGGAGGTGGAGGACCTCCGCTCAGGGGGTGGTCAGTCCTGACCGCCCTGGCGCTTCTCCCAGCGCTCGTTGACGCGGTCCATGAAGGAGGACGAGCCGCCCTTGGCCGCGGGGCGACGCGCTGCGCCGGGCGTGCCGGCCGGAGGCACCGACTCCGACGATCCGCCGCGGGGGCTGAAGATGAGGAGGGCACCGACGATCATGACGGCGAAGCCGAGGACGCCGATGATGGCCAGCTTCGTGATGACGCCCGCGGCCAGGGCGGCGATGCCCAGGACGATGACGAGCACCCCCACGACGACCATCGTGTAGTTCGGTCTGCTGCGGCGGCCGCTGACGGTCGCCACGAAGTCTGCGTCGTTGTGATAGAGGCTTCGCTCCATCTCCTCCAGCAGGCGCTGCTCTTGCTCGGAAAGCGGCATCATGTTCCCCTCAGGCTCGGGACGACGCGTCGGTGTTCACCTGTGGATTCTAGCTCGCCACCCCTGGCTAGGCTAGGCGGGTGCCCGAAAGCGACCGCCTCGTCAGCCACGTCCAGACCCGCCTCGACGACTTCCTGGCGGCGCAGGCGGCGGGGCTCCGGGAGATCAGCCCGGATCTGACGCCCGTCCACGAGTTCTCCGCGGATCTGCTGAGAGGCGGCAAGAGGTTCCGGGCGCAGTTCTGCTATTGGGGTTGGCGCTCGGTCATCGACCTCGAGCCCTCCCCCGCGGGACGCCCTCCGGGCGAGGAGCGGCCGGGCTACCGGGCGGTCGTCGGCGTCGCCGCCGGCCTCGAGGTGTTCCACGCCGCGGCGCTCGTGCACGACGACATCATCGACCGGTCCGACACGCGTCGAGGACGCCCCGCGGCGCACCGCCGGCTCGAGGCGCTGCACGCCGCGAGCGGATGGGGCGGGTCTTCCGCGGCCTTCGGCGAGGCCGGAGCCATCCTGCTCGGCGACCTCCTGCTCGGCTGGAGCGACGAGCTCCTCATCGACTCGCTGCTGGCGCTGGCCGACGGATCCGCCGCCCGCGCCACGCGCGCCGAGCTCGCCACCATGCGCACGCAGGTCACGCTCGGCCAGTACCTCGACGTCCTCGAGGAGGTCGCCTGGCCCACCGTCGACGAGGACGACACGCTGGCGCGGGCCCACAACGTGGTCGTCTACAAGTCGGCGAAGTACAGCATCGAGGCCCCGCTCGTCGTCGGGGCGAGCCTGGCCGGCGCCTCGGCCGCGCAGGTCGCCGCGCTGCGCGCCGTCGGCCTCCCCCTCGGCATCGCCTTCCAGCTGCGCGACGACGTGCTCGGCGTCTACGGCGACAGCGCGGTGACGGGCAAGCCGAGCGGCGACGACCTCCGCGAGGGGAAGCGCACCGTGCTGGTCGCGCTCGCCCGCCGGCGGCTGCCCGACGGCGTGCGCCGCACGGTCGACGCGCTCCTCGGCGACCCGGAGCTCGACGACGAGCAGATCCGCGTCCTCCAGTCGATCCTGCGCGAGAGCGGCGCGCTCGACGAGGTCGAGGGCATGATCGCCCGCAACGTGCGGGAGTCCCTCGCCGCGCTCCGCGACGCCCCCATCTCGCCCCGGGCGCGCAACCAGCTCGAGCTGCTCGTGGACGGCGTCACCCGACGCGTCACCTGACGGCGGACGGACGAGGCCCGGAGGTCAGCGGGTCAGGCGCTCGCCTGGGCGACGCGGCGCACCTCGGCCTTGCGGCCGGCCAGCAGGGCGTCGATCGGCGCGGCGCCGAGGCTCGGCTCCTCGGTGAGGAGCCACTCCATCGCCTCGTCGTCGTCGAAGCCGTTGTCGCCGAGGACGATGATCGTCCCGCGCAGCTCGGAGAGCGGCTCGCCGTCGCGGAGGAAGACGGCGGGGACCTTGAGCACGCCGTCGAGGCGGACGGCCAGCAGCCGCCGGTCCTCGATCAGCCCGCGCACGCGGCTCACGGTGAGACCCAGGAGGTCGACGAGGTCGGGGACGGTCAACCACTCACGGTCGGCATAGGGCTCGTTCACGTGTCACATGCTGGCACGCCCGGAGCGGGCGCGGCCACCGCGGGCGGCCTCTCCCCCGTCGCGGACGCCGTCCACCACGCGGATCGGGACTGCCTATCCGCCGAATGCGCGTGTCGCTGTTCACTCCAGTCACATCCATCACTTATGTGCACTTCATGCTCCCTGCGTGTTAACGTGGAACACCTGCATCAGGGAATCGTGCACGACGGCCGGAGTAGACCAACATGCCCATGACCGAACCCACCCCTCCTCGCGACCCCCGCCGGTCCTCGGACACCTCGACCGGCCGGACGGCCACCCGTCGCTCCAAGGCGCTGCTGGCCACCATGCCCATCGTGCTGGTGGGATCCCTCGCGGTCAGTCTCGGCATGGCGTCGCCCGCCGAGGCCGCTCCCGTCAAGCGGGTGCCCAAGGCCAAGTCCGGCCCCGCGCAGACCAAGCTGCCGACCGTCGCCGCGCCCACCGCCGCCCCGGCCGCCGCGCCCATGGCCGCCACCCCCTCCTCCTACGTGGTGGAGCAGGGCGACACCGTCTCGAGCATCGCGGGGCGCTTCGGCATCTCCACGGCGTCCGTGCTCGCGCAGAACGGCCTCGGCTGGAAGACGACCATCTTCCCCGGCCAGACGCTCACGCTGGGCGGATCCGGCGCCTCGTCGTCGACGCCCAGCCCCGCGTCCGCTCCCACGGCGTCCGGCTCCCGCTACACCGTCGTGGCGGGCGACACGGTCACCGGCATCGCCGGCAAGCACGGCGTCTCGACCTCGGCGGTGCTGTCGGCCAACGGCCTCCAGGCCACGAGCACGATCTTCCCGGGCAACCAGCTGACCATCCCCGGCGGCTCGGCGCCGGCCGCGGCGACCGCTCCGAGCGCCTCCCCCGCCGCCAAGGCCGGGCTGAGCGGCACGTACACGATCGAGACCGGCGACACCCTGCACAGCATCGCGCAGGACTCCGGCGTCACGGTGCAGGACCTGCTGAACGCCAACGGCCTCAACTGGTCGAGCATCATCTACGCGGGCAGCAAGCTCACCATCCCGCACGCCTCCGCCTCGGCCGTCCAGGTCGCCTCGGTGAGCGGGACGACGATCATGACGGACGAGATGCGCACGAACGCGCGCATCATCGTCTCCGAGGGGCGGAAGGCCGGGGTCAACGACTACGGCCTGGTCATCGCGCTCGCCACCGCCGCGCAGGAGTCCACGCTCCGCAACCTCGACTGGGGCGACCGCGACTCCATCGGCCTGTTCCAGCAGCGCCCCAGCCAGGGCTGGGGGCAGCCCGCGCAGCTCAACGACGCGCGCTACGCGGCTCGCGCGTTCTTCGGCGGACCCGTCAACCCCAACCCGGGCGCCACGCGCGGCCTCCTCGACATCCAGGGCTGGAAGTCGATGACCGTCACGCAGGCCGCGCAGGCCGTGCAGTACTCGGCCTACCCCGACGCGTACGCGAAGTGGGAGGCGTCCGCCTGGGCCTGGCTCGACGAGATCGGCTGACCCGGGAACCCGTGCGCATCCGCACCGCGTCGCTCCGGTGTGCCGGGGAGGCCCGGGCATCGGCGATCCCTAGAATCATCCAGTGACCTCCAGCCCGACCGACCCCATGATCGGCCGTCTCCTCGACGGCCGGTACCAGGTCAGGTCCCGCATCGCGCGCGGCGGCATGGCGACGGTCTACGTGGCGACCGACCTGCGCCTCGAGCGGCGCGTGGCCGTGAAGGTCATGCACGGGCACCTCGCGGACGACAGCGCGTTCCGCGACCGCTTCATCCAGGAGGCGCGCTCGGCCGCGCGGCTCGCGCACCCCAACGTGGTCAACGTCTTCGACCAGGGCCAGGACTCCGACATGGCGTACCTGGTCATGGAGTACCTGCCCGGCATGACGCTGCGGGAGCTGCTGCAGGAGTACGAGCGGCTGACGCCCGAGCAGACCCTCGACATCCTCGAGGCCGTGCTCTCCGGGCTCGCGGCGGCGCACAAGGCCGGCATCGTCCACCGTGACCTGAAGCCCGAGAACGTGCTGCTCGCGGACGACGGGCGCATCAAGATCGGCGACTTCGGCCTCGCGCGCGCCGTCAGCGCCAACACCGCGACGGGGCAGGCGCTGCTCGGCACGATCGCCTACCTCTCCCCCGAGCTCGTCACGCGCGGCATCGCGGACACCCGCAGCGACATCTACGCGGTCGGCATCATGATGTACGAGATGCTCGCGGGCGAGCAGCCGTTCAAGGGCGAGCAGCCCATGCAGATCGCCTACCAGCACGCCAACGACCAAGTGCCGACGCCGAGCACGACGAACCCGTCGGTGCCC
Organism: Clavibacter michiganensis subsp. tessellarius; assembly: GCF_021922985.1. Taxonomy (NCBI): domain Bacteria; kingdom Bacillati; phylum Actinomycetota; class Actinomycetes; order Micrococcales; family Microbacteriaceae; genus Clavibacter; species Clavibacter tessellarius. The sequence continues at coordinate 1,235,930 of NZ_CP040788.1, forward strand.
GTGGAGCTCGACGAGCTCGTGCTCTGGGCCACGGCCCGGGACCCGGAGCAGCGCCCCCGTGACGCCCGCGCGCTCCTCGACGAGCTGTACGCCGTCCAGAACCGGCTCGACGCGCGCTCCGGGGATCCGGCTCCGCTCCAGCGGACCGTCGTCTTCCCCAGCGCCCCGGCGCTGCCGCCCGTCACGACCGGCGAGACGCAGGTCGTGGTCGGCCCGCCCGTCCCGGTGCGCCAGGAGGACGAGCGCACGCAGCCCGACTCCGTGGTCGCTCTCACGGCCGCCGGCTCGCGGCGCCGTTCGCGCGGGTGGGTCCTCGCCCTCCTCGTGGTCATGCTGGCCGCGCTCGCCGGCGGGACGGGCTGGTACTACGGGCAGGGTCCCGGCGCCCAGGTGCCCGTGCCCCGGGTGACGTCCATGGCGGTCGACGACGCGGCGGGGACGCTGCAGGGCCAGGGCTTCGTCGTGGCGCGCGCGGAGGAGCCGAGCGTGGACGTGGAGGTGGGGCACGTGACCCGCAGCGTCCCGGCGTCGGGCACGCCCGTCGACCAGGGATCCACCGTCACGGTCTACGCGTCCACCGGTCCCCAGCTCCTCGACGTGCCCGACGTCGTGGGCGCCGCGGAGGCCGACGCGCGCACCCGCCTCGAGGGGGTGCCGTTCGTCGTCCAGGAGGCGGTGGTCCGCCAGTACGGCGACGCTGCCGGGGGCACGGTCCTGCAGGTGCTCGACGCCTCGGGAGCCCCCATCGGCGCGCAGTACCCCGAGCGGCAGCCGGTGACCCTGGTGGTCGCCGCCGGCGCGATCCCGCAGGTCAACGGACGCTCGGTCGACCAGGCGAAGGCGACGCTGGCCCAGGCCGGGCTCGTCGGCGAGCCGGGCAAGCAGAGCTTCAGCGACGACGTCGACAAGGGCGAGGTCATCTCCGTCTACGCGCTCGACCAGAACCCGGTCCGCTCCGGCGTCGGCGACGCCGCGGGCAGCAAGGTGGGGCTCGAGATCTCCAAGGGTCCGGATCTCGTGGCCGTGCCCACGGTCGTCGGCATCACGCGCGACGAGGCGAAGGCCGCCCTCGACAAGGCCGGCTTCAAGTACGCGTACTCGGCGTTCTGGGACGCGCTGCCGAACACCATCACCCGGGTCGCGTCCGCGAGCCCGGACCAGGGTGCTCTCGCCCGCCGCGGGTCGACCATCAACCTCGGCATCACCGCGTCCGGCTAGCCGGCGGACGCGCCCGCCGGCGTCGGTGCCGGAGACGACGATGCCCCGCCGCCCTCGTGGGCGGCGGGGCATCGTCGTGCGGAGCGGGTCAGCCGCGTGCGGCGGCCAGCTCCTCGGCGACCAGGAACGCGAGCTCGAGGCTCTGCATGTGGTTGAGGCGCGGGTCGCAGAGCGACTCGTAGCGGGTGGCGAGCGTGGCCTCGTCGATGTGCTCGGATCCGCCGAGGCACTCCGTGACGTCGTCGCCGGTGAGCTCGATGTGGATGCCGCCCGGGTGCGTGCCCGCCGCGCGGTGGGCCTGGAAGAAGCCCTGCACCTCGTCGACGACGTCGTCGAAGCGCCGGGTCTTGTAGCCGGTGGGCGTCGTGAGCCCGTTGCCGTGCATGGGGTCGGTGACCCACAGCGGGTTGGCGTCGGACGCCTTGACGGCCTCGAGCAGGGGCGGCAGCGCGTCGCGGATCCTGCCCGCGCCCATGCGCGTGATGAAGGTGAGCCGACCGGGCTCGCGGTCCGGGTCGAGCTTCTCGATGAGCTCGTGCACGGTCTCGGGCGTCGTCGACGGCCCGAGCTTGACGCCCAGCGGGTTGCGGACGCGCGACAGGAAGTCGACGTGCGCGCCGTCGAGGTCGCGCGTGCGCTCCCCGATCCAGATGAAGTGGGCCGACGTGTTGTACGGCGTGCCGGTGCGCGAGTCGATGCGGGTCATGGGCCGCTCGTAGTCCATGAGGAGGCCCTCGTGGCCCGTGTAGAACTCGACGCGCTTGAGGTCGTCGAAGTCCGCGCCGGCGGCCTCCATGAACTTGATGGCGCGGTCGATGTCGCGGGCGAGGTGCTCGTAGCGCTGGTTCGCCGGGTTCGCGGCGAAGCCCTTGTTCCAGCTGTGCACCTCGCGGAGGTCGGCGAAGCCGCCCTGCGTGAAGGCGCGGATGAGGTTCAGCGTGCTGGCGGCCGTGTGGTACCCCTTCACGAGGCGCGCGGGATCCGCCGCACGGGACTCGGGCGTGAAGTCGTAGCCGTTGACGATGTCGCCGCGGTACGCCGGCAGCGTGAGGTCGCCGCGCGTCTCGGAGTCGCTCGACCGGGGCTTGGCGAACTGGCCGGCCATGCGGCCCATCTTGACGACGGGCATCGCGGCGCCGTACGTGAGGACGACCGCCATCTGCAGGACCGTCTTCACGCGGTTGCGGATCTGGTCGGCCGTGGCCCCCGCGAAGGTCTCGGCGCAGTCGCCGCCCTGGAGGAGGAACGCGCGGCCGTCGGCCGCCGCGGCCAGGCGGCTGCGCAGCTGGTCGACCTCTCCCGCGAAGACGAGGGGCGGCAGCACGGCGATCTCGGCGCTGGCGGCGTGCACCGCGGCGGCGTCGGGCCAGGCCGGCTGCTGCTTGACCTCGAGCGTGCGCCAGTGGTCGAGGCCCGCGAGGACGTCGGGGTGGGCGGGGACGAGGTGCTCTGAGGCCACGGTGGGATCCCGGTTCGTGTCGTGCGCGTGTGCGCGGTGGAGGCGGTGCGGGAGACGGTCAGCGGGCCGCGCTCGCGCGCTTCTCCTTGACCGAGGTCGCATAGACGTCGACGTACTCCTGGCCGCTCAGCCTCGAGAGCTCGTACATGATCTCGTCGGTGATGGAGCGGAGGATGAAGCGGTCTCCCTCGAGGCCGGCGAACCTACTGAAATCTAGCGGCTCGCCGATGACCACACCAATCCGGCGGACCTTCGGGATGCGCGTGCCGATGGGCATGACCTTCTCGGTGTCGATCATGGCGATCGGGACGACCGGGACCTCGCCCTCGAGGATCATGCGCGCGACGCCGGTGCGGCCGCGGTACATCTTGCCGTCGGGGCTGCGGGTGCCCTCGGGGTAGATGCCGAGCATCCGGCCCTCGGCCAGCACGCGGAGGCCCGTGTTGAGCGACGCCTCGGACGCCTTGCCGCCGGAGCGGTCGATGGGGAGCATGCCCGTGGCCGTGAAGAACATCTTCGTGGCCCAGCCCTTGAGACCCGTGCCCGTGAAGTAGTCGCTCTTGGCGAGGAAGACGAGGTTGCGGTCGACCAGCAGCGGCAGGAACACCGAGTCGATGAAGGAGAGGTGGTTGCTCGCGAGGATGACGCCGCCCTTGGCGGGGATGTTCTCGAGCCCGGTGACCCAGGGGCGGAACGTGCTCCGCAGGAGGGGTCCGGCGACCAGGTTCTTCATGAACCAGTAGAACATCGGGTGGCCACCTTCCGGGCGGGGTCGGGATCCAGCATAGCCAGCGGGGGCGCCCGGGGACGCCGCGCCGCGGGGCGCCGGTGCGGCGGATCAGGCGCCGTGGCGCAGCGCCGCCGCGTGCAGGCGGGCGAGGTCGGCGGCGCCCACGACGCCCGCGTCGTTCACGAGCTCGGCGATGCGGAACTCGGGCTCGGGGTGGTAGCCGCGCGCCGGGAGGTGGGAGAGGTAGGCCTCGCGGATCGGGTCGAGCAGGAGGTCCCCGGCCTGGGCGACGCCGCCGCCGATGACGAACATCTGCGGGTCGAGGATCGCGCCGATGCTCGCCGCGGCCTCCCCGAGCCAGGAGCCGAGGCGGCGGAGCGCCGCGAGGGCGCCCGGGTCGCCGGCCTGGATCAGGTCGCTGACGTCGTGCCCGGTGAGCGTGCCGACCTCGCGGCGGCGCGCGGCCAGGCCGTCGCCGTGCGTGCCGCCGAGGTCGGCGAGCTCGTTGGCGGTGCGGAGGAGGGCGCGGCCGGATCCGTACTGCTCGATGCAGCCGCGCGCGCCGCAGCCGCAGGGCAGGCCGTCGGGCACGACGCGCATGTGGCCGAGCTCGGCGCCGGCGCCGAAGCCGCCGCGGAACAGGCGGTCGTCGGCGACGATGGCCCCGCCGACGCCCGTGCCGATGGTGAGCGTGACCATGTCGCTGACGAGGCGCCCCGCGCCGTAGCGGAACTCCGCCCAGCCGGCCGCGTTGGCGTCGTTCTCGATGACGATGGGGAGGTCGATGCGGCGTCGCAGCCGCTCGCGCACGGGCTCGTTCCGCCAGTTGATGTTCGGGGCGTAGTACACGGTGGACTGCGCGGCGTCGATGAAGCCCGCGGCGGCGACGCCCACGGCGACCGCGTCCGGGTGCTCGGCGCGGAGGCCCTCGACCATGGCCACGACGGCCTCGACGATGGCGTCCGGGCTGCTCGCCTCGGTGGGCGTGCGCGCCTCGGCCGCGATGGTGCCGAGCTCGTCGACCACGGCTCCCGCGATCTTCGTCCCGCCGATGTCGATCCCGATTGCATGCACGTGGCGGGCCCTTCCGTTGATCTCGCCTGACGATCCTACCGACGCGCGGGACGCCCCCGACCGGGGACGAGCGCCCGGCGACCCCGCGCCGTTACTGTGGGAACATCCATTTCCGGTACCGAGGGAGTTGCCGTGGAACAGCACATCATGCCCGCCGCCGTCGAGGCGCGGCCCGACGACAACGTCACCGACGTCCTGGTGCACCGCGTGAGGACGAGCCCCGACGCTCCGCTGTTCGCGCTGCCGGACGGGGACGGCTGGCGCGACGTCTCGGCGCGCGAGTTCCACCGGCAGGTGGTCGCCCTCGCCAAGGGCCTCGTCGCCGCCGGCATCGAGCCGGGCGAGCGCATCGGCATGATGTGCCGCACGCGCTACGAGTGGACCCTCGTCGACTTCGCCGTCTTCTTCGCCGGCGGCGTCCTCGTGCCCGTCTACGAGACCTCCTCCCCCGGCCAGGTGCACTGGAACCTGCAGGACTCCGGCAGCGTCGCCGTGATCCTCGAGTCCGCCGAGCACTTCTCCCGGTTCGACGAGGTGCACCCGGAGCTCCCGGCCATCCGCCGCGTGTGGCAGATCGACCTCGGCGACCTCGACAAGCTCGCGGAGCAGGGCGTCGACGTGCCGGACGCGGAGATCGAGCGGCGACGGAACCTCGCGGTCGGCTCCGACATGGCGACGCTCATCTACACGTCCGGGACGACCGGTCGGCCGAAGGGCTGCATCCTCACGCACGCGAACTTCGTGGAGCTCGCGCGGAACGCGGAGGTCGCGATGGAGGAGGTCGTGCAGGTCGGCGCGTCGACGCTGCTGTTCATCACGACCGCGCACGTGTTCGCGCGCTTCATCTCCATCCTCAACGTGCAGGCGGGCGTCAAGACGGGCCACCAGGCCGACACGACGCAGCTGCTGCCGGCGCTCGCGTCCTTCAAGCCGACGTTCCTCCTCGCGGTGCCGCGCGTGTTCGAGAAGGTCTACAACTCCTCGGAGCAGAAGGCCGAGGGCGCCGGACGCGGGAAGGTGTTCCGGAAGGCCGCCGAGGTCGCGTACGCGCACTCCGTCGCGGTCGACGCCGGCTCCGTGCCGCTCGCGCTGAAGCTCCAGTACAAGCTGTTCGACGCGCTCGTGTACTCCAAGATCCGGCAGGCGATGGGCGGGCGCGTGCGCTTCGCGGTGAGCGGATCCGCGCCCCTGGGCCTCCGGCTCGGCCACTTCTACCGGTCGCTGGGGCTGACGATCCTCGAGGGCTACGGCCTCACGGAGACGACGGCGCCCGTGAGCGTGAACCTCGTGAAGGGCTTCCGCATCGGCACGGTCGGCCCGGCGCTCCCGGGCGTCGCGACGCGGATCACCGACGAGGGCGAGATCGAGGTGAAGGGCGTCAACGTCTTCGACGGGTACTGGCAGGACGAGGAGGCGACGGCGGAGGTCTTCGACGACGGCTGGTTCCGCACCGGCGACCTCGGCAGCTACGACGACGACGGCTACCTCACCATCACGGGACGCAAGAAGGAGATCATCGTCACCGCGGGCGGCAAGAACGTGGCGCCCGCCGCGCTCGAGGACCCGATCCGCGCGAACCCGCTCGTCGGGCAGGTCGTGGTGGCGGGCGACCGGCGGCCGTTCATCTCGGCGCTCATCACGCTGGACCCCGAGATGCTCAAGGTGTGGCTGGCGAACAACGGGGAGGATCCCGCGATGACGCTCGAGCGGGCGTCGCAGAACCCGGCGGTGCTCGCCGAGGTGCAGCGCGCGGTCGACGCGGCCAACGCGACGGTGTCGCGCGCGGAGTCGATCCGCAAGTTCGTGGTGCTGCCGGTCGAGCTCACCGAGGCGGCGGGGCACCTGACGCCCAAGCTCAGCATCAAGCGCCAGGTCGTGCTCGAGGCGTTCGGCGACGTCGTCACCCGGATCTACGAGGCGGCGCCCACGACCGAGGGGCACTCGCTGGTCCACTGACCCCGACCGCCGGTCCCGCGCGCGTGCGCGGGACCGGCCGACGGCTCAGAACCAGTCGGACTCGCGGACCTGCTTCATCGCCTCGCGGCGCCGCTGCTTGTCGAGCCGGTCGAGGTACACCAGCCCGTCGAGGTGGTCGACCTCGTGCTGGAACGCCTGCGCGAGCACGCCCGTGCCCTCGAGGCGCACCGGCTTCCCGTCGAGGTCGATGCCGCTGATCACGGCCTCGGGGTGGCGCATGGTGGGGAACCACAGGCCCGGCACCGACAGGCAGCCCTCGTCGACGAGGACGGCCTCGCCGCGGAGCTCCTCGATGACGGGGTTGAGGATGTAGCCGAAGGACGGGCCGACGTTGTAGCTGAACGCGCGGAGGTTCACGCCGATCTGCGCGGCCGCCACCCCGGCGCGGCCGTCGGGCCGCACGCTGTCGAGGAGGTCCTCGACCAGGGCGCGCACGCCCTCGTCGACCTCGTGGATCTCCGTGGAGACGGTCTTCAGCACCGGATCGCCGAAGAGGCGGATCTGTCGTTCAGTCATTCTCTGCTTCCGTGGGTCCTGTGGGCCGGCGGTCAGGGTCGATCGGCGCCCGCGGGCGCGAGGCCCGATCCATTCTCCCGTGCCCAGTCGGCGATCGCGGACTCGGCGGCCAGCAGCGCGTTCTCGACGACCTCGGTGACGGCCGGGTGCGGCCAGTACTGCGCGCGGGCGAGGCCGGCGACGCGGTGGCCGAGGCTCGCGGCGGTGAGGAGCGGCTGGATCAGGGCCGCGGAGTCCGAGCCGATGATGTGCGCGCCGAGGATGGTGCCGCCGTCGCGCGGATCCACCACGAGCTTGCAGAAGGACGTCGTGTCCTCGAGCGCCCAGCCCCACGCCGTGGACGAGTACGGCTGCTCGATCGTGACGACGGGGCCGGCCTCGCGCGCCTCCGCCTCCGTGAGGCCGAACGAGCCGATCTGCGGGCGCGAGAAGACGGCCTGCGGGACGGGGCCGGGAGCGCCGCCGACGAGGTCGTCCGGGTGCAGCAGGTTGTGCTGCACGACGCGCGCCTGGTGGTTCGCCACGTGCTTGAGCTGGTGGTCGGAGCTGATGTCGCCGAGCGCGAAGACGCCGGGCACGGGTTCCCCGCCCGCGAGCACGCGCTGCTGCGCGTCGACCACGATGCGGCCGTCGTCGTGCAGGTCGTAGCCGGCGTTCGCGACCGCCAGCGTGTCCGTGTTGGGGACGCGGCCGAGCGCGACGAGCACGGCCTCCGTCTCGACCAGGTGCCCGGAGGCGAGGCGCGAGCGGAGCACGTCGCCGTCGCGCTCGATCTCCTCGACCTCGCAGTCGGTGATGACGTCCCACTGCGTGCGCGCGAGCGTCGTGAAGCGCGTGGAGACGTCGGCGTCGAGGTTGCCGAGCAGGTGCGCGGAGCGGGCGACCTGGGTCACGTGCACGCCGAGGTGGCTGAACACGTGCGCGAACTCGGCCGCGACGTAGCCGCCGCCCACGATGAGGAGCGATGCGGGGAGCTCGGCGATGCGCATGATCGAGTCGGAGTCGTGGATCGCCGGGTCCGGCGCGTAGACGGCCGGCAGCGGGCGGGGGCGGGATCCCGCCGCGAGCACGACGCGGTCCGCGAGGATCCGCTGCCCGCTCGCCGACACGAGCACGCCGGGCGCCTCGAAGCCCACGCTCTCGCGCAGCAGGGTCACGTTCTCCATGCCGCTCTCGCGCCACTCGCGACCGCCCTCGCTGATGGCGTCGATGCGGCCGAACACGCGGGCGGCGATGGCCGGCCAGTCGACCGCGTCGACCGACGCGCGGATGCCGAGCGCCGCGGCGTCGCGGGTCCCCGCCGCCACGTCGGCGACGTGCACGAGCATCTTCGTGGGGATGCAGCCCGCGTTGAGGCAGGTGCCGCCGAAGTGCTCCCCGTCGTCGACGAGGAGCACGCGCTGGTCGGCGAAGCGCTCGTCGGCGATGGAGTTGCCGGATCCGGCCCCCACGATCACGAGGTCGTAGCGCTCGTCCTGCATCCGGTCCGTGTCGGTCATCCCGTGCCTCACTCCTCGATCTCGACGACGACGAGCAGGTCGCCCGCGTCGACCTGCTGCGTCGTCGGCACCGCGAGGCGCGCCACGCGTCCCGCGACGGGCGACGTGATGGCCGCCTCCATCTTCATGGCCTCGATGGACGCCACGGCCTGCCCGGCCGCGACGCGGTCGCCCGGCTCGACCTTGAGCGTCACGACGCCGGAGAACGGCGCGGACACGTGGCCGGGACGCGACGCGTCCCCCTTCTCGGCGACGGAGGTCGTGACGGCGACGCCGCGGTCCCGGACGAACACCGGGCGCAGCTGGCCGTTCATCACGGCCAGGAGCGTGCGCATGCCGGAGGAGTCCGCGTCGCCCACGGCCTCGAGGCCGATGAGGACCTCGACGCCCCGGCTGATGCGCACGACGTGCTCCTGGCCCTGGCGCAGCCCGTAGAGGTAGTCCTCGGTGTCGACCACGGACAGGTCGCCGAACAGCTCCCGGATCGTCTCGAACTGCTCCGTCGGCTGCGGGAAGAGCAGGCGGTTCAGCGCCCGCCGGCGGTCCGCGCCGGGCACCTGGAGCGCCCGCCGGTCGTCGGCGGAGAGCGGCGTGATCCCGATGCGCACGTCGCGGCCCTGCAGCACGCGCGTGCGGAAGGGCTCGGGCCAGCCGCCCGGCAGGTCGCCCAGCTCGCCGGCCATGAAGCCGATGACCGAGTCCGGGATGTCGTAGTCCTGGGGGTTCCGCTCGAAGTCGGCCGGGTCGGCCCGGGCCGCCGCCAGCTGGAGCGCGAGGTCGCCGACCACCTTCGACGACGGGGTGACCTTCGGGATGCGGCCGAGGATCCGGTCGGCCGCGGCGTACATGTCCTCGATGAGCTCGAAGTCGTCGGCGAGCCCCAGCGCGATGGCCTGCTGCCGCAGGTTGGAGAGCTGGCCGCCGGGGATCTCGTGCCGGTACACCCGCCCGGTGGGGCCCGGCAGCCCGGACTCGAAGGGCCGGTACAGGCGCCGGACCGCCTCCCAGTAGGGCTCGAGGTCGCTGACCGCGTCGAGGGAGAGGCCGGTGTCGCGCTCCGTGTGGGCGAGCGCGGCGACGAGCGCGGACGCGGACGGCTGGCTCGTGGTGCCGGACATGGGCGCGCTCGCGACGTCGACCGCGTCGGCCCCGGCACGGCTCGCGGCGAGCAGCGTGGCGAGCTGTCCGCCCGCGGTGTCGTGCGTGTGCACGTGGACGGGCAGCTCGAACTCGCGGCGGAGCGCCGTCACGAGCAGCTCGGCCGCGGCGGGCCGGAGGAGCCCCGCCATGTCCTTGATCGCGAGGACGTGCGCGCCCGCGGCGACGCTGCGCTCCGCGAGGCGCAGGTAGTGGTCGAGCGTGTAGAGGTCCTCGGCGGGGTCGAGCAGGTCGCCGGTGTAGCAGAGCGCGACCTCGGCGACCGTGGTGCCGGTGGCGAGCACGGCGTCGATGGCGGGGCGCATCCGGTCGACGTCGTTGAGCGCGTCGAAGATCCGGAACACGTCGACGCCCGTGGCGGCCGCCTCCTCGACGAAGGCGTCGGTGACCTCGACCGGGTACGGCGTGTAGCCGACCGTGTTGGCGCCGCGCAGCAGCATCTGGATGGCGACGTTGGGCAGCGCCTCGCGGAGCGACGCCAGCCGCTCCCACGGGTCCTCGCCGAGGAAGCGGAGGGCCACGTCGTAGGTGGCGCCGCCCCACGCCTCGACCGAGAGGAGCTCGGGCGTCATGCGCGCCACGTACGGCGCGACGGCGACCAGGTCGCGCGTGCGGACGCGGGTCGCGAGCAGCGACTGGTGGGCGTCACGGAAGGTCGTCTCGGTGACCGCGAGGGCGGTCTGCGCGCGGAGGGCCCGCGCGAACCCGACGGGGCCGAGCTCGAGCAGCCGCTGGCGGGATCCGGCCGGCGCGGGCTGCTTGAGGTCGAGCGCGGGGAGCTTGTCGGCGGGACGCGGCGTGCCGGGCCGCGCGCCGTTCGGCTGGTTCACGGTCACGTCGGCGAGCCAGTTGAGGATCTTCGTGCCGCGGTCCTTGGACACGTTGCTCCGCACGAGCCCCGGCCGCTCGTCGATGAAGGACGTGCTGAGGTCCCCCGCCTGGAACTGCGGGTCGTCGAGCACGGCCTGGAGGAACGGGATGTTGGTGGAGACGCCGCGGATCCGGAACTCGGCGAGGGCGCGCTTGGCGCGCGTGACGGCCGACGGGAAGTCGCGCCCCCGGCAGGTGAGCTTCGCGAGCAGGGAGTCGAAGTGGGGGCTGATCTGGGCCCCGGTGGCCACCGTGCCGCCGTCGATGCGGATGCCGCCGCCGCCCGGCGAGCGGTAGGAGGTGATCTTGCCCGTGTCGGGTCGGAAGCCCTGCGCCGGGTCCTCGGTGGTGATGCGGCACTGGAGCGCCGCGCCCCGCAGCACGATGTCGCCCTGGCGCAGCCGCAGGTCGGCGAGCGTCTCCCCCGCCGCGATGCGCATCTGCGACTGCACGAGGTCGACGTCGGTCACCTCCTCCGTGACCGTGTGCTCCACCTGGATGCGCGGGTTCATCTCGATGAAGACGTGCTGGCCCTTCCGCGGGCCGTCGGTGTCGAGGAGGAACTCGACCGTGCCGGCGTTGACGTAGCCGATGCTCCGCGCGAACGCGACGGCGTGCGCGTGCATGGCGTCGCGGATCGCCGGGTCGAGGTCGGGCGCGGGCGCGATCTCCACGACCTTCTGGTGGCGGCGCTGCACCGAGCAGTCGCGCTCGAAGAGGTGGACGGTCTCCCCCGTCGCGTCCGCGAGGACCTGCACCTCGATGTGCCGGGGCCGGAGCACCGCCTGCTCGAGGAACATGGTGGGGTCGCCGAACGCGCTGTCGGCCTCGCGCATGGCGGCGCGCAGCGCCTCCTCCAGGTCCTCCGCGCGCTCGACCCGGCGCATGCCGCGCCCGCCGCCGCCCGCGACGGCCTTCGCGAAGATCGGGAAGCCGATCGCCCGTGCCTGCTCGAGCAGCAGGGCGACGTCCGTCGACGGCGGCGTCGACGCGAGGACGGGGACGCCCGCCGCGGTCGCGTGCTCCTTGGCCGTGACCTTGTTGCCCGCCATCTCCAGCACGTCCGAGCCGGGTCCGATGAAGACGATGCCCGCCGCGGCGGCGGCCCGCGCCAGCTCGGGGTTCTCGGACAGGAAGCCGTAGCCCGGGTAGATCGCGTCGGCGCCCGACTCGACGGCCACGCGGATGATCTCGTCGACGTCGAGGTACGCCCGGACCGGATGCCCCTCCTCGCCGATGAGGTACGCCTCGTCCGCCTTGAGACGGTGCAGGGAGCCGCGGTCCTCGTGCGGGTAGACCGCCACGGTGCGCGCGCCCAGCTCGACGGCGGCGCGGAACGCCCGGATCGCGATCTCCCCCCGGTTGGCGACGAGGATCTTCGTGAACATGGCGGGCCTCTCGTCGGCAGGGCTTCGGGGGCGACGCGTTTAGGTTCTCCCAGAGTATCGACGGTAGCCTCTCCCTCGTGCATGTACTGAGCGTCAGCTCCCTGAAGGGGGGCGTGGGAAAGACCACAGTGACCCTGGGACTGGCGTCCGCCGCCTTCTCCCGCGGCTTGAGGACCCTCGTGGTCGACCTCGACCCGCAGGCCGACGTGTCGACGGGCATGGACATCCAGGTCGCCGGCCACCTCAACGTCGCCGACGTGCTCGCCTCCCCCAAGGAGAAGATCGTGCGCGCGGCCATCGCCCCGAGCGGCTGGACCAAGGGGCGCACCGGCACCATCGACGTCATGATCGGCAGCCCGTCCGCCATCAACTTCGACGGACCGCACCCGAGCATCCGCGACATCTGGAAGCTCGAGGAGGCCCTCGCCAACGTCGAGGCCGACTACGACCTCGTCCTCATCGACTGCGCCCCGTCGCTCAACGCCCTCACGCGCACCGCGTGGGCCGCGAGCGACCGCGTCACCGTCGTCACCGAGCCCGGCCTGTTCTCGGTCGCGGCCGCGGACCGCGCGCTGCGCGCCATCGAGGAGATCCGCCGCGGCCTCTCGCCGCGACTGCAGCCCCTCGGCATCATCGTCAACCGCGCCCGCGTCCAGTCGCTCGAGCACCAGTTCCGCATCAAGGAGCTCCGCGACATGTTCGGCCCGCTCGTGCTGAGCCCGCAGCTGCCCGAGCGCACGTCGCTCCAGCAGGCGCAGGGCGCCGCCAAGCCGCTGCACGTGTGGCCCGGCGAGAGCGCGCAGGAGATGGCGCGCAACTTCGACCAGCTGCTGGAGCGCATCATGCGCACGGCGAAGATCGGCGACTACGCGGAGAACGCCTCCCGCTGACCCGCACTCTTCCGGACGCCGCCCCTCCTCGAGGGGCGGCGTCCGTCGTCTGCGGGGCGCGCTCGAGGAGCTCCCCCGCCGAGCGAGGGCGAGGCCGTGGGCGCACGACGATGCACGGGTGCAGCGGAGGGCTGACGGGACGCGGGAGACGTGCGCGGACATCGCCCGCGACGGGGAGTCGCCGGGTGGAGCGGGCCCTCGGGCCTAGGAGGCCTTGACGGCGCGACGGGCGGCGAGCTCGTCGGTGGGGTCGACCGTCTGCGTGTCGATCTCGACGAGGGAGTGCTCGACCTCGCGGAGGACCTTGCCGACGGCGATGCCGAAGACGCCCTGGCCGCGGCTCACGAGGTCGATGACCTCGTCGTTGCTGGTGCAGAGGTAGACGCTGGCGCCATCGCTCATGAGCGTGGTCTGCGCGAGGTCGACGACGCCGGACTCGCGGAGCTGGTTCACGGCGGTGCGGATCTGCTGCAGGGAGATGCCGGTGTCGAGGAGGCGCTTGACGAGCTTGAGGACGAGGATGTCGCGGAAGCCGTAGAGGCGCTGCGTGCCGGAGCCGGAGGCCCCGCGGACGGTGGGCTCGACGAGGCCGGTGCGGGCCCAGTAGTCGAGCTGGCGGTAGGTGATCCCGGCGGCGCGGGCGGCGACGGCGCCGCGGTAGCCGGCGCTCGCGTCCATCTCGGGGAGGCCGTCGGTGAAGAGCAGACCGAGGTCGTAGCGCCCGGAGTCCGGGGTGGAGTCGCTCATCGTTCTGCCTTCCACCCCCCCAGCGCGGATCCCGGAGGGGATCGTGCGCTGATGCGGGTCGGTTCGTCGGGTTCGTGTTCTCACGGTAGCGGGGCCCGCGGGCCCGATCAACGACATCCGGCCTGAGCGCCCGGCGTGTCGTCCGGGCCCGAGCCGCGCCCCCGTCGGGGGTGCCGGTCGGCCGGCGCCTCTCGGATCCCCCGTCGTGCGGTGGCCCCGAGCGGACACGTCAGTCTACGGGCCGGGGCCCGCCGCGCGCTCCCCTGCGCGCGAGGATGCGGCGCCGATCCTCCGCGGGACCGCCCCCGGGCGCCTGCGGACCGCTCAGGACGAGAGGCGGCCGAGCGCGGAGCGGATGAGGCTCCCGCGCACCACCTCGAGCTGCGTGGCGATCTCCCGCGCGAGCTCGGCGGCGTGGGCCCGGCTCGACGCGTCGCGGCGCCGGGACACCGGCACCAGCGCCGACTCGATGAGGCTCAGCTCGCGCTCCGCCGCCTGGCGGAAGCCGCGGAGGTGGCGGGGTTCGATGCCCGTGCGCTGCAGCTCGACGAGCGCGCGCATGACCTGCACGGCCTCCTCGCCGTAGACCTCGGCCGGCATGAGCACGCCCGCGGTGATCGCGTCGCCGAGGAGCGGGGCCGTGGCGCCGGACTCGCGGACGAGCTCCGCGCGGTTGAATCGGCGCTCCTGGTCGAGCATCGAGGTGGCGGGCGCCGTGGCCGCTCCGGGGAGCGCGGGCGACAGGCCGGCGTCGAGGTCGCGGAGGTACGCGCGGATGACCTTGAGCGGGAGGTAGTGGTCGCGCTGCATGCCGAGCACCGTGCGGAGGCGCTCGACGTCGGCGGGGCTGAACTTGCGGTAGCCGGACTCCGTGCGGGAGGGCTGGACGAGCCCCTGCTCCTCGAGGAAGCGGAGCTTGCTGTTCGTGAGGTCGGGGAACTCCGGCGTGAGGCGTGCGAGCACCTGCCCGATGCTGAGCAGTCCGGGGGTGCGTGCGGGCGTCGGCCGGGCGGCGGACGCCGGCACTACTCGGTCGTCCGGCCGACGAGGTCGGCGCGCGAGGCGTAGAACGTGAGGCGGAACTTGCCGACCTGGACCTCGGCGCCGTCCTGCAGCAGGGCCGTGTCGATGCGGACGCCGTCGAAGTACGTGCCGTTCAGCGAGCCGAGGTCCTTGACCTGGAACGTCGTGCCCTCGCGGACGAACTCCGCGTGGCGACGCGAGACGGTGACGTCGTCGAGGAAGATGTCGGCGTCGGGGTGGCGTCCCGCCACGGTGACGTCGGCGTCGAGGAGGAAGCGGGCGCCCTGGTTCGGGCCGCGACGGACCACGAGGAGCGCGGATCCGGACGGGAGCGCCGTGACGGCGTCCTTCTCGTCGGCGGAGACGCCGCCGTCGAGGCCCGCGAGCGCGGCCCCGAGCTCGTCTCGGAAGGTGGCCGTGGTGTCCGTGCTCGTGTACTGCTCGGGCACGCGCGCGGCGCCGTGACCCTCTTGGCGTGCATCCATGGTCGTACCTCCTGTGACCTCACAGCGTAACGGATCGGACACGGCCGGGACCACGTCGGGATCGCCCCGGCGCCGCCCCGACCGAGCGTCACCGGCTGGTGCCGCGGGCCTCGTCGCCGAGGTCGCCGGAGCGCGTGACGTCCGCCTCGAGGGCGTCCGCCGGCGCCTTCAGCCCGGCGTCGTGCTCGGTGCCCATGCTCGTCTCGTCGAACGGGTCGCCGCCGCCGAGGACGAGGGCCACGCGGTCGGCGTCGATGCCGCGGGTCCAGGTGCCGATGAGGATCGTGGCGACCGCGTTGCCGGTGAAGTTCGTGAGGGCGCGCGCCTCGGACATGAAGCGGTCGATGCCCACGATGAGGCCGACGCCGTCCACCAGGTCCGGACGGTGCGACTGCAGGCCGCCCGCCAGCGTGGCGAGGCCCGCGCCCGTGACGCCCGCGGCGCCCTTCGACGCGATGATCATGAACACCAGCAGCGAGACCTGCTCGCCGAGCGCCAGCGGGCTGCCCAGCGCGCTCGCGATGAAGAGCGACGCCATCGTCAGGTAGATGGCCGTGCCGTCGAGGTTGAACGAGTAGCCGGTGGGGACGGTGATGCCGACGACGGGCTTGGAGACGCCCACGTGCTCCATCTTCGCGATGAGGCGCGGCAGCGCGACCTCGGACGACGAGGTCGAGACGATGAGGAGGTACTCGCGGCCGAGGTACCGCATCAGCTTGAAGATGCTGACGCGGGCCGCGAACCAGAGCAGCGTGCCGAGCACCACGACGATGAACAGCGCGCACGTGATGTAGAAGCCGATCATGAGGGTCGCGAGGCTGATGACCGCCTGGAACCCGGTGGCGCCGACCACGGCCGCGATCGCGCCGAACGCGCCGAGCGGGGCCACCCACATGACCATGCTGAGGATGCGGAACACGAGGACCTGGATGTTCCGGATGCCCTCCAGCACCGGCTCGCCGCGCTTCCCGAGCTGCTGCAGCGCGAAGCCGACGAGGAGCGCCACGAACAGCGTCTGCAGGATGCTGCCCGAGGTGAGCGACGACAGGAGCGACGTGGGGATGATCGAGAGGAGGAAGTCCTTCTCGTCGGTCGCCTCGGTCGAGCCCTCGGGCGCCCGCAGGCCGCTGAGGTCGAGGCCCTCGCCCGGGTGGATGAGGTTGCCGACCACGAGGCCGATCGCGAGCGCGAACGTCGACATGACGATGAAGTAGAGGAGCGCGAGCCCGCCGACGCGGCCGACGGTGGCGGCCTTGGCCACGGATCCGACGCCGAGGACGATGGTGCAGAAGATGATGGGCGCGATCATCATCTTGATGAGGGCGACGAACGCGTCGCCGATCGGCTTGAGCGCGACGCCCGTCTCGGGGGCGACGAGCCCGACGGTGACGCCGAGGATCACCGCCACGATGACGGCGATGTAGAGGTAGTGCTGGCGATCCAGGCGGCGGAGAGCGGCGATCGGGTTGGTCATGGGACGTCCTTGTCTCGTGAGCGGCGACGGGCACGGGGTGCCGGGCGACGGGTACCCGTCAGGATGGCGCAGGCGCGGGCGACCCCCGGCGTTGTGTTCATAATGTTCCTGCCGGGGTGACCGCCGCGGAGGCGAGGAGGCGGCATGGCGGAGCGCGCGCTCGCCGTACGACCGCACCGGCCCAGGCGCCGGCGCCCCGCCCTCCCCCGCGGCATCGCCGCCCGGCTCCTCGTGGTCCAGCTCACCGTGCTGCTCGTGGTCGCGGTGGCGGCCACCGCGGCCCTGTGGTCGGACTCGCGCCAGCGGGCGCAGCAGGCGGCCGCCGATCGCAGCCTCGCCGTCGCGACGACCGTCGCCGACTCGCCGCGGGTGGCGGAGGGGCTGGCGTCCGCGGATCCGACCGCTGCCCTCCTCGACTACTCGCTCGACGTGACGCGCGACACGGGCGTGGACTTCGTGACGATCATGGACCGCGACACCGTCCGGGTCACCCACCCCGACCACGACGAGATCGGCCGGCGCTACCTCGGCACGACCGGGCCCGCGCTCGCCGGCCGGCCGCTGACCGAGACCTCCACGGGCACCCTCGGTCCGAGCGTGCGGGCCGTCGTCCCCGTGCGGGACGCGGCGGGCGGGATCGTCGGGCTCGTCGCCGCGGGCGTGACCGTCGACCGCGTCTCCGAGGTGCTCGGCGCGCGGCTCCCGGGGCTCCTCGGCACGGTCGGCGCGCTGGCGCTGCTGCTCGCCGCCGGCGCGGTGCTCCTCAGCCGGTCGCTCGAGCGGACGACGTGGGGGCTCGGCCCCGAGGAGATGGCGCGCATGCTCGCCTACTACGAGTCGGTGCTGCACTCGGTGGGCGAGGGCATCGTGCTCGTGGACCGCGACCGGCGGCTCGTGCTGCACAACGACCAGGCGGCCGGGCTGCTCGACCTCGACGTGGATCCGGCCGCCGGGCCCGTCGAGGTCGCCGCGCTCGGGCTCCCCGCGCCCCTCGAGCGGCTGCTCGCCGGCGGCACGACGGCCGACGAGGTGGTGCACCTGCCCTCCGGCCGGGTCCTCGTCGTGACGCAGCGGCCCGCCCTGCCCACGGGCCGCACCGGGAGCGCCGCCCGGCTCGGGACGGTGACGACGCTGCGGGACCGGACGGAGGTCCAGCGCCTGTCGGGCGAGGTCGCGACGCTGCGGACGCTCTCCGACGCCATGCGCGCGCAGACGCACGAGTTCGCGAACCGGCTGCACACGATCGTGTCGCTCATCGAGCTGGAGCGGCCGCGCGAGGCGCTCGCGCTCGCGGCGTCGGAGCTGGAGACCGACCGGCGGGCCGCCGCGGGGGGCCTGGCCGACGGCGCGGATCCCGTCGTGCAGGCGCTCGTGCGCGGCAAGACCGCGCAGGCGGCGGAGCGCGGCGTCGAGCTCGCCGTGCGCGTCGCCGACGGCACGGGCGCCCCGGGCGTCGCCCCCGCCGACCTCGTGACCGTCGTGGGCAACCTCGTCGACAACGCCATCGACGCGGCCGCCGACCCGTCCCGCGCCACCGCGCGCGGCGACGACCGGGGACGCGTGGAGCTCGCGATCGCGCGGGCCGACGACGGCGCGCTCGTCGTCGAGGTGGCGGACGACGGGCCCGGCGTCGATCCCGCGGTGCGGCCGCGCGTGCTCGAGTTCGGGGTCTCGACGAAGCCGGACGCCGGGGCCCCGCGCGGCGTGGGCCTCGCGCTCGTCGCGCGCACGGCGGAGCGGCTCGGCGGCGCGGTCGAGGTCGGGGACGCCGACCCGCGGCTGGGCGGCGCGCGGTTCCGGGTCGTGCTGCCGGCGGATCCGGGTGCCGGGCGGGGCGACGACGCGCAGGCCACCGCTGGCCCGGGTGACGACGCGGCGGGGGTGCGCCCGTGATCCGCGTGCTGGTCGTCGACGACGACGCGCTCACCGCGGAGGCGCACGCGGCGTACGCCGGCCGGCTCGACGGCTTCGCGGTCGTCGGCGTCGCCCACACCGGCGGCGAGGCCCTGCGCCTCATCGCCGAGGCGGGCCCCGACGGGATCGACCTGGTGCTCCTCGACATGACGCTGCCCGACATGCACGGCCTCGAGGTGTGCCGCCGCCTGCGCGCCGCGGGACGGGCGACCGACGTGGTGGCGGTGACGGCGGTGCGCGACCAGGCCGTGGTGCGCAGCTCCGTGACGGCGGGGATCGTGCAGTACCTCATCAAGCCGTTCACGTTCGCGGCCTTCGCCGAGAAGATGGCGGCCTACGTCGGGTACCGCGAGGGCCTCGACACCGGGAGCGGGAGCACGACGCAGCTCCAGGTCGACCGGGCGCTCGCGGCGCTGCGCTCGCCCGCGCCGGAGGCCCGGCTGCCCAAGGGCATGTCGGCGGAGACGCTCGACCTCGTGCGCGGGATCGCCCGCGGGTCCGGGGCGCCCGACGAGCGCCCCGCGGACGGCGTCTCGGCGGCGGAGGTGTCGGCCGTGCTCGACGTCTCGCGCGTGACCGCCCGGCGCTACCTGGAGTACCTCGCGGACGTCGGCCAGGTGGAGCGCGTGCCGCGGTACGGGACGCCCGGCCGGCCGGAGCTCGGCTACCGCTGGACCGGCTGAGGCACCGTACGGCACGCGACCCCGACGCGCGACCCCCGGGCCGGATCCGCCCGCACCGGTGACGATGTCGTCGCCCCGTGCGAGTCTCGGGACATGAGACGCACGATCCTCCCGCCGTACCTGCTGACCCGCCTCGCCGAGGCCGACCCCGAGAGGATGTCCGCCGCCCGGCAGGCCGCGCGCCGCGCGCTGCGCGACCAGGGGCCGCTCATCCACGAGCGGCGGGGGCCGGGCGCGGCGCCCGACCCGTCGGCGCTCGCGGACCGCGACCCGTCCGGGATCCACCGCACCATCTCCGACGCGGGGAACCGCGAGGAGCTGCCGGGCCGCACGGTGCGCGTCGAGGGCGCGCCCGACACCGGGGACGCCGAGGTGGACGAGGCGTACGCCGGGCTCGGCGCCACCCACTCCCTCTTCTCCGAGGTCTACGGCCGGGAGTCGCTCGACGACCGCGGCCTGCCGCTGCTCGCGACCGTGCACTACGGCGAGGAGTACGACAACGCGTTCTGGGACGGCACGCGCATGGTCTTCGGCGACGGGGACGGCGAGGTGTTCGCGCCGTTCACCCGCTCGCTCACGGTCATCGGGCACGAGCTGACCCACGGGGTCACCGAGCTCACGCTCGGCCTCGTCTACCAGGGCCAGTCCGGCGCGCTCAACGAGTCGATCTCCGACGTGTTCGGCGTGCTCGTGGAGCAGCACGCGCTCGGGCAGTCCGCCGACGAGGCGACCTGGCTCGTGGGCGCCGAGCTGTTCCTCGACCGGTCGACCGGGCTCGCGCTCCGCTCGATGCGGGCGCCCGGCACGGCCTACGACGACGACGTGCTGGGGAAGGACCCGCAGCCCGGCCACCTCGACGACTACGTGGAGACGCAGGAGGACAACGGCGGCGTGCACATCAACTCGGGGATCCCGAACCGCGCCTTCTTCCTCGCGGCGACCGGCATCGGGGGCGCGGCCTGGGAGGGCGCCGGCCGCGTCTGGTACGACGTCATCGAGTCCGGGGCCGTGCGCCCCGACGCCGACTTCGCCGCCTTCGCCCGGGCCACGGTCGACGCGGCGTCCGCGCGGTACGGTGAGGGCGCGTCCGAGGTCGCCGCGGTCCAGGCGGCGTGGGAGGGCGTCGGGATCGAGGTCTAGGTGGAGATCGCCGTGTCACGCACGGGCGGGATGGCGGGCATGACCCGCACCTGGTCGGTGCGCGTGGACGACGACGGCGACGAGCTGCCCGACTGGAGCGCGCTCGTCGACGCGTGCCCGTGGGACGAACCGGCCGTGCCGACCCCGGGCGCCGACCGATTCGTCTACCTCGTGCGCGCGGGCGACCGCGAGGCCCGCCTCGGCGAGGCCGCGGTGGACGGCCCGTGGCGTCGGCTCGTCGACCGGGTGCGCGACGCGTCCCGTGAGAACCTCGGAGGATGACGCCGCCTCCCTCCCCCGACGACCGCTACGGACAGGACGTGCTCGCCGCCGGCTGGCGCGGGCCCGCGAAGAAGGCACCCCGGCCGCAGGACGCGACGCGCGACCTCGTGGTCGAGGAGCTGTCGACCGGGTTCTGCGGCGCGATCGTGCGGGTCGAGTCCGGCATGGTCGTGCTCGAGGACTACAAGCGGAAGCAGCGCACGTTCCCGCTCGGCGGGTCCTTCCTCCTCGAGGGCGAGCCCGTGGCGCTCCGCGTGCCCCGCGCCGCGCCCGCCGGCCCCGCGCGCACGGCGTCGGGCTCGCTCGCGGTCGCCGACCGGCAGGCCCGCGTGGCGCTGCCCAGCCGGATCTTCGTGGAGGGCCGGCACGACGCCGAGCTCGTGGAGAGGGTGTGGGGCGAGGACCTCCGCATCGAGGGCGTGGTCGTCGAGTACCTCGAGGGCGTCGACCACCTCGACGAGGAGCTCGACCGCTTCCGCCCCGGCCGCGGGCGTCGCGTGGGCGTGCTCGTCGACCACCTCGTGCCCGGATCCAAGGAGAGCCGGATCGCCGAGGCCGTCGCCCGCGGGCCGCACCGAGCGCACGCGCTCGTCGTCGGCCACCCCTACGTCGACGTGTGGCAGTCCGTGAAGCCCGCGCGGCTGGGCCTCCGGGAGTGGCCGGTGATCCCGCGGAACGTCGAGTGGAAGCACGGGATCTGCGCCGCGCTCGGCTGGCCGCACGCCGAGCAGGCCGACATCGCGCGGGCGTGGCAGCGGATCCTCGGCCAGGTGCGCTCGTACCAGGACCTCGAGCCCGCGCTCCTCGGCCGAGTGGAGCAGCTCATCGACTTCGTGACCGACCCCGCGGGGCGCTAGGGCCGACGGGCCCGCGCGGCTCAGGCGGGCGCGGCCGCGGTCTCGCCCGTGCGCAGCCGGACGGGCAGCACCACGCTCGCCGCCGCGCGTCCCGCGAGCAGCTCGCCCACCATGCGCCCCGCGTGCACGCCGCGGTCGTGCAGCGGCTGCTCGACCGTCGTGAGACGGCGGCCGAGCCACGGCAGGTCGGCGCCGTCGAAGCCCGTGACCGTGAGGTCCTCCGGCACCCGGATGCCCCGGGCGGCGGCCGCCTGGAGCGCGCTCGCCGCGAGCATGTCGTTCTGGGCGAGGATCGCGGTGGGCGGCGAGGGCAGGTCGAGCAGCACGCCGGCCGCCGCCTCGCCCGCCTCGAGGTCGCGCCCCCCGGCCTCGACGCGCACCGCGTCGGGGAACACGCTGCGTGCCGCGCGGAGGCGCTCGCGGATGGTGCGGTTGACGATCGCCTCCAAGCCCTGGCCGACGGGGACGACCGGGCCGGGCGGGCCGTCCTCCTCGATGCGCGTCGTGCGCATCAGGACGCCGACGCGGCGGTGGCCGAGCCCGCGGACGTGCCGGGCGAGCTCGCCCATGCCGCGGGCGTCGTCGATGTCGACCACGGCGACCCCATCGCCGTGCGGTCCCTCGACGCCGACGATGGGGATCCGGCGTGCCCGGAGGCCCGGCAGGAGCGCGTCGACCTCCTCGCCGCGGGTGAGGAAGACGACGGCGTCGACGGGCATGCCCTCGAGCAGCGGCGCGGCCCCCGCGTGCGGCTCGCGGCGGCCGGGCAGGAGCAGCTGCCCCACGTCGAGCTCGTCGAGCGCCTCCGAGAGGCCGGCCATGGTGGCGAGGGCGACGGGGTTCTGGAAGGCGCGGCGGATGCTGCCCGCCACGACGACGCCGACGATGCCCGAGCGGCCGCTCTTGAGCGAGCGGGCCATGGGGTCCGGTCCCGCGTAGCCGAGCTCGGCGGCGGCGCGCAGGATCCGGGCCCGCGTGGCCGGCGTGATGGACCCGGTGCTGCGGTAGGCGAGGGACGCCGTGGAGGTCGAGACCCCCGCGAGGGCGGCCACGTCGGCGAGCGTGACCGAGCCGCGCGGCGAGTTCCTCCTCATGCCGCTCACCCTATTCACGGCCCGCTCCCCGACGCGCACGTTCGCCCTCGGGGAGCCCGATCGCAACGTTCCGTTCATGTCCGGGCCACCGGCGGGCCGCACCATCGAAACGATGCGATCCGCATCGTCCCCCGAGCAGAAGGACACCCGACCCGTGATCCCCCGCCGTCACCTCATCGCCCTCGCCGCCGCCGCGTCCGCCGCCGTCGCGCTCGCCGGCTGCGCGCCCACCACGAGCAGCGAGGCGCAGGCCCAGAACCACGCCGTGACCGACGCCTCGGGCAGCGCCCGCGTCTTCATCTCCGGCGACACCAACGTCAAGAGCCTCTGGGACGACGGGATCATCCCCGCGTTCGAGAAGGCGAACCCCGGCGCCTCGGTCACCACGACCCTCGACCTCCACGGCGAGCACGACGCCCAGACCATGGCGACGCTCACGAGCTCGGTGCAGGGCGGATCCGACCCCGGATACGACCTCATCGACGCGGGCTTCACCGCGGCCGCCGGCACCGGCGGACTCCTCGCCCCCGTCTCCGCCGACACCATCCCGAACCTCGCGACCGTGCCCGACGCGACCGTGCAGTCCGGCGGCGGCTTCGGGATCCCGTACCGCGCCTCCTCCGTGCTCCTCGCCTACGACTCCACCAAGGTGACGACGCCGCCGAAGACGCTCGACGAGCTGCTGGACTGGATCACCGCGAACCCGGGCGAGTTCGCCTACAACTCCCCCGCGACGGGCGGCTCCGGCGGCGCGTTCGTCACGACCGTGCTCGACTCCCACCTCGACGACGCGACGCGCGAGAAGATGACGACCGGCTACGACCAGTCGCTCGAGGGCGCGTGGGACGCGGGCTTCGACCAGCTGAAGAGCCTGAACGCCTCCATGTACCAGGGCGGCGTCTACCCGAACGGCAACAACCAGGTGCTCGACCTGCTCGGCACGGGCGCCGTCGAGATGGCCCCCGTCTGGAGCGACCAGGTCATCACGGCCCAGAAGTCCGGCACGCTGCCGTCCACCGTGAAGTACGCGCAGATCTCGAACCCGGCCTTCACGGGCCACGCGTCCTTCCTCGGCATCCCGAAGACGGCCGCGCACGCGGACGTCGCCCAGAAGCTGGCCGACTACGTGCTCTCCGCCGAGGGCCAGGCCGTCATCGCGAGCACCATCGCGGGCTACCCCGTGATCGCGCTCGACCAGGTGCCGGAGGACCTCAAGGACCAGTTCGCGTCCGCCGACCCGACCAACCTGCGCCCCGGCTACGACAGCAAGATGGCCTCGGACATGGCGAACCTCTGGGACCAGAAGGTGCCCGGCCAGTGACGGCGATCCGGCAGTCGGCCCCCGCCGCGCCGGTCGCCCCCGCGCGGCGCGCGACCCGGGTCTCCCCGGGCGCGCGCCGCGCCGGCGTCGGCCTCGCGCTCGCCCTCCCGCCCGCGCTGCTGCTCGCGGTGTTCGTCGGGATCCCCGTGGTGCTGGCCATCGGCTTCAGCCTCGGCCACACGGGCGGGCTCAACAGCACCATCGCGTCCATCGGCCTCGGCACGCGGACCGCGACCGGCTGGTGGGGCACGCTCGACGCCTACGCCGACGTGTTCCAGGACCCGCGCTTCCTGCGCGACCTCGGCGTGACGGTGGTCGTCACGGTCGTCTCGACGGCCCTCGTGATCGCGCTCGCCCTGGCGATCTCGCTCAACCTCCGCCTCCGCGGCGGCCGGCTCGCGACGCTGTTCGCCGGGCTCGCGGTCGTGCCGCTGTTCATCCCCGTCGTCATCGCGTCGTGGGCCATCCTCACCTTCTACTCGGGCGACGGCTTCGTGCGCACCGTGTTCGCGCTCGTCGGCCTCGAGGGGCCGACGTGGGGCTACACGACCGTCGCGGTCGTCATCGGATCCGTGTGGACGAGCCTCCCCTTCGCCACGCTCATGGCCACCTCGGGCGTGCAGGGCATCCCCGACGCGATGATCGAGGCGGCGCGCGACGCCGGCGCGTCCACCTGGGCGATCGTCACCCGCGTGCTCGTGCCGCTCGCCGCCATCCCGCTCGTCATCGCGACGACGTTCACGGCGATCGGCGTGCTCGGCTCCTTCACGGTGCCGTACTTCACCGGGCCCAACGCGCCGAGCATGCTGGGCGTCGACATCTCGAAGTACTTCACCGGCTTCAACCACCCGCAGCAGTCCATCGTCATGGCCGTCGTGGTGTTCGTCCTGGCGTCGGGGATCGCGTTCCTCTACGTGCGGGCGAACTTCCGCTCCGCGAAGGCGGAGGGCCGGGTCTGATGCGCGCGCTCCTCTCCGCCCGCGGCTGGGTCCAGGCCGCGCTCTTCGCGGTCGTCGCCGTGTTCGTCCTCGGGCCGCTGCTGTGGCTCGCGGCGCACGCCTTCGCGACCTCGTGGGACTATCCGAGCCTCCTGCCCGCCGGCCTCACCCTGCACTGGTGGGAGGTCGTCCTGCAGGACGCCGAGCTCGCCGCGGCCGTCCGCAACTCGCTCTACTTCGCGCCGCTCACCGTGCTCGTCTCGGCGCTCGTCTGCCTCCCGGCCGCGTACGCGTTCTCGCGCTTCTCGTTCCCGGGCCGGCGGATCCTGCTGGTGGGCCTCTTCGCCACCAACGCGTTCCCGAAGATGGGCCTCTTCGTCTCGATGGCGTCGCTCTTCTACGGGCTGCACCTGATGAACACGGTCACGGGCATCGTCATCGTCCAGCTCATCGGCACGGTCGTGTTCATGACCTGGATCCCGGCCGCCGCGTTCAGCGCCGTGCCGCGCTCCCTCGAGGAGGCCGCGCGCGACGCCGGCGCCGGACGCGTGCGGACGTTCCTGCACGTGACCCTGCCGCTCGCGCTGCCCGGGATCCTCGTGGCCGTGCTCATGTCGTTCCTCGCCGCGTTCGACGAGGCCCAGGGCACGTACCTCGTGGGGGCGCCGGTCTACATGACCATGCCGACCGAGATGTACTCGCTGGTCCTCAACCACCCGGTGCAGGTCGCCGCGGTGTTCTCGATCCTCCTCTCCCTGCCCTCCGTCGCCCTCCTCCTGCTCGCCCGCCGCCACATCATGGGCGGGCGTCTGGCCGAGGGCTTCCAGATCCGTTAGGCCGGTCATGACCGCATCCGCATCCCCCACCACCGCCGCGGCGCCGCCGCTCCACCACGACGACGGCACGGGCACCCGTCCGGCGTCGGGCCTCGTCGTCGCCGGGCTCTCCAAGGACCTCGGCGGACGCACGATCGTCGACGACCTCCACCTCGACGTCGCGCGCGGCGAGCTGGTCGCGCTGCTCGGCCCGTCCGGCTGCGGCAAGACCACGACGCTCCGGATGATCGCCGGGTTCCTCGAGCCCGACCGCGGCTCCGTGGTCATCGGCGGCCGCGACGTCACCGCGTCCGGCCCCGACCGGCGGCCGAGCGCGATGGTGTTCCAGAACTACGCGCTCTGGCCGCACCTCACGGTCTTCAAGAACGTGGCCTTCCCGCTGACGCTCAAGAAGCTGCCGAAGGACGAGATCGCCCGCCGGGTGATGGCCGCCCTCGAGACCGTGAACCTCGCGCACCACGCGCACTCGCGACCCGCCCACATCTCGGGCGGCGAGCAGCAGCGCGCGGCGCTCGCCCGCGCGATCGTGCAGGAGCCCGACCTGCTGCTCCTCGACGAGCCGCTGTCGAACCTCGACGCGAAGCTGCGCGTGAAGGTGCGCGAGGAGATCCGCGACATCCAGCAGCGGCTGGGGATCACGACCGTCATGGTCACGCACGACCAGGACGAGGCGCTCGCCATCTCCGACCGCGTCGCCGTGATGCACCAGGGCCGCATCGAGCAGGTCTCGGCGCCGACCGAGCTGTACGCGCACCCGCGGACCCTCGTGGTCGCGTCGTTCATCGGCAGCATGAACCTGCTGCCCGCGCCGCGCCTGACGGGCACGACGCCGGAGACGGTAGGAGCCCAGGCGCCCGTCGCCTTCGCGCCCACCTCCGCGGACGCCGACGTGTGGGCGGTGCGCCCGGAGGACGTGGCCTTCGCGCCACGTGGTCCGCGCGCCGAGGCGGACGCGACGTCCGTCGTGGTCCGCCGGGTCCTCCCGCACGGCCACTTCCAGGAGCTCGTGCTGGACGCGGGCGGCGTCGAGGTGCGCGCCCTCACGACCGGCGTCGCGCCCTCCGTGGGCGACGGCGGCACCGTCACCCTCCGCGACGTGCGGCACTACCGCGGCGGGACGCTGGTGGGATCGTCCGCCGACTCCCCCGCGGGCGCCGCGGCGTCGGACGCGATCCGATGACGACCGCGACCGCCCACCGCGGCGACTCCTCGCGGCACCGCGAGAACACGCTCGCCGCGATCCGCTCCGCCGCGGAGTCCGGCGCGACGACCGTCGAGATCGACGTGCAGGTCACGCGCGACGGCGAGGTCGTGCTGGTGCACGACGCCACGCTCGAACGCCTCTGGGGCCTCGACGCCCGGGTCGCCGACGTGGACGCGGCCGACGTGCGGGCGCTCGGCGGCGGCGAGCTGCGGATCCCGCTCCTCGCCGAGGCGCTCGAGCTGCTCGCCGGCACCGGCGTGGAGCTCGTGATCGACATGGCGTCCCCGGATCCGGCCGCCGCCGCCCACGCGGTCGTCGCCCGGGCGCCGCGCACGCCGCGCGTCGCCTGGTGCGGGCACCTCGCGGGCATGCGGGTGATCCGCTCCCTCGACGCCGACGCCGTGATCTGGCTGCCCTGGGCCGACGCCGAGCCCCCGACCGCGGGCGAGCTCGCGGAGCTCCGGCCCGCGGTCGTCAACATGCCGCACCTCCTCGTGGGCCCCGCGCTCGTCGACGCCGTGCACGCGCAGGGCGCCCGCGTCGCCGCGTGGACGGTCGACGCGCCCGAGCAGATGGCGTGGCTCGCCTCCATCGGGGTGGACGCCATCACGACGAACCGGCTGCCGCTCCTCCTCGAGGTGCTCGCGCGCGGGGAGGCGGGCGCGGCGGAGGCCGTGTCGCCGGCGGCCGAGCGGATCCGCGCCCGCGCCGTCGCGCGCGACCTCGCCGCGTGGGCCGTGCACCGCGTGCGCTCGCACGAGGTCGGCGAGGTGGGCACCAAGGCGAACCCCGCCGACCACGTCACCGAGATCGACCGCGCCGTCGAGCGCGACGTGCGGGCCGTGGTCGGCGCGCAGTTCCCGCACCACGTGCTCGTGGGCGAGGAGTACGGCGGCGAGGCCGTGCCGGGCCGCCCCTGCTGGTACCTCGACCCCGTCGACGGCACCGCCAACCTCGCCAACGGCGTGCCGTGGACGAGCTTCTCGCTCGCGCTCGTCGTGGACGGGGCACCCGTCGTGGGCATCGTCGCGGACCCGTGGCGCGGCACGGTCGTCGAGGCCGCCGCGGGCGAGGGCGCCTGGTGCGACGGGCGCCGGCTCGACCTCGCGGCCACGCCGCACGGGGTCGCGCCGGACGCGGATCCGCTGCGGGGCCGCATGGTCAGCACCGAGCTGGCCGGGCACGCGCCGTGGCCGGGGATGCTGCCGCTCCTCGCCTCGCTCGCCGGGCGGTTCTGCACGATGCGCGTCATGGGATCCGGCACGCTCACGGTCGCGGGCGTCGCGCTCGGGCACGGCGCGGGCGCGGTGATCGGGTCCTTCGGGCCGGTCGACCACCTCGCGGCGACGCTCATCGTGCGCGAGGCCGGCGGCGTGGTGCTCGACGCGGACGGCGACGACACCCTGTTCCCGGCGACCGGCGGCGTGCTCGCGGCGCGCGACCGGCCGACCGCGGAGGCGCTGCACGCGCTGTGGCGGTCGGGGATCGCGGACGCCCTGGCGGCGGCCGTGCCGGTGCCGGCCGCGGAGGCGCTCGCGGGCTAGGCGGTCAGCCCGCGTCGCGGTCCGCGCGCGCGTCGAGCAGCGCGCGGATCCGGCCGGGGCCCGTCACGCGCGCGCCGAGCGCCTCGACGCGCGCGACCAGGCCGCGGTCGGCCGTGATCACGACGACCTCGCGGCCGGCGTCGCGGGCCGCCCCGACGACACGCACGATCTCCGCGTCGCCGTCGGCCGGGGCGGCGACCACGGCGACGCCGGGCGCGCGCAGGGTCGGCTCGTCCGGATCCGACGCGGGCGCCGCGGGCACCGACGCGTCGCGCGCGCCGCCCTCGACGACCGCCACGACGTCCGGCCAGCGCACGGCGCCCGGCAGGCCGAGGTCGGCGGCGGGCAGGCCGTCGCGCGCCAGCAGGTCGAGCTCGGCGAGGAGGCGGGACGTGGCTCCGGCGCGGTCGCGCCACCAGCCGTCCGGTCGGGAGCCGAGGAGGTTCGCGGTGTCGACCACGAGCGTCACGTCGCGCGCCAGCTCGTCGCGCAGCGTGGGCCAGGATCCGCCGAAACCCGGGTGCAGCGGCAGCGCGTCGACCTCGTCGACGGGCACCCAGCGCAGCTCGATGCTCTCCGCGTCGGCGACGCGGGGCGCGAAGGGCCGGAGGACGCGGGCGGTGACGGTCGTGTAGCTCCAGAAGCCGAGGTCGAGCACGGTCGCGAGCAGCGGCCGGATCCCCGCGGGCGGCACCCCCGCCTCCTCCGCCGACTCGCGCGCGGCGCCGTCGACCGCGGATTCGCCCGCGTGGCGCGCGCCGCCGGGCAGACCCCACGTGCCGCCGTGGTGGCTCCACGCGACCCGGTGCTGGAGCAGGACGCCGCGGTCGGGATCGTGCACGAGGAGGCCCGCCGCCCCGAACGCGCCCCAGTAGCGCTGGCCCTCGGGGCTCTCGACCCAGGCGTCGCCGCTGTCTCGGGGCGCTCCGCGCGGAGGCTCGGGCGGGCGGTCGGCGGTCATGGATCCACCATCTCACGGGCTCCTTCGATAGCGTCGGGGCATGTCGTGCATCAGGTTCACCACCGCCGCGCAGCTCGAGGCCCTGCACCGGACGGCGCCCGCCGTGCTCACCGCGGAGCAGGCCGCCGCGCTGCATCCCGCGCCCGAGGTCACGCCCAGCAAGATCCGCCGCCTGCGCCTCCTCGCCGAGCACCGCGACCCCAAGGTGCGCGAGAGCGTCGCGAGCAGCCGCCACGCGCCGCTCGACGTGCAGCACGCGCTCGCGCACGACGCCGACGAGGGAGTACGCGCCTGCCTGGCGCGCAACCCCGTCGCGCCGGCCGAGGTGCTGTCCGTGCTCGTGGGCGACACCTCGGAGCGCGTGCGCTCCTGGCTCGCGGTCAACGACGCGACGCCGCCGGCCGCGGTCGCGCTCCTGGAGTGCGACGAGTCGCCCGCCGTCCGCGACCTGCTGCTCTGGCGCGAGGCCCACATCGAGCGTCCCGCGGAGCCCGCGCCCGCCGAGGTCGTCGCGGGCTGACGCCGTCTGTCGCCCGGACGTCGCCCCGACCGGTAGGGGTGACGGTCCGCCGTCACCCCGACCGCCGGATCAGGCCCGACCGTCCGCCACGTCGCGCGCCTTCGCCGTGCTGCGGCGGTCCCCCGGGTAGTGCACGGGCCGCATGCCGAGCACGATCTTGCCGCGCGCGTGCCGGCGCTCGAGGTCGTCGAACGCCTCCTGCACCTCGGCCAGCGGGTAGAAGCCGGACACGAGCACGTCGACCTCGCGCTTGGCCGCGAGCTCCGCGACCGTCGCGAGCGTGCGGGAGCGGTGCACGTCGTCCTCGTCCACGGGCGGCAGCACGGCCTCGAGCTCCAGCTCGCGGCGGTCGTCGCTCGAGCTGAAGCGCTTGCCCTGCACGCCGAGCTCCTCCGCGACGGGCTCGCCGCCCCCGAAGTTGTCGATGAAGCCCTGGACGCCGTTCGGCGCGGCCTTCCGGATCCGCTCGGCGAGGCCGTCGCCGTAGACCACGGGCGTGACGCCGACCTGGCGGAGGTAGTCGAAGTTCCGCTCGCCGCAGGTGCCGATGACCCGGGCGCCGCGCCGCATCGCGAGCTGCGCCTGGATGCTGCCGACGCCGCCGGCCGCCGCCGTGACGACGAGCGTGTCGCCCTCGCCGACGGACACCGCGTGCAGCACGTCGTGCGCGACGAGGCCCGCGAGGAAGAGGCCGCCCGCGATCTCCCACGGGAGCTGCGCCGGCTTCAGCACGACGTTGCCCGCGGGCACGACCACGTGCGTCGCGTGCGCGGCCATGACCGTGTGGCCGAGGACGTCCTGCCCCTTCTTGAAGCGGGTCACGCCCTCGCCGACGGCCGCGATGCAGCCGGCGAAGTCGCTGCCCTGGCCGTTCGGGAACGCGGTGGGCACCTCGTCCGGGAAGCGGCCCTGGCGGATGTACGCCTCGATGTGGTTGATGCCCGCCGCGAAGACCTCGACGAGGACCTCGCCGGGGCCGGGCGACGGACGCGGCACGTCGACGACCTCGAGGACGTCGACGCCGCCGAAGGACCCGAACTGCACCTGCTGGGTGGTGGATCTCGATGAAGGGCTCATGCGCGTCATCCTGCCGTCCCCGCCCGCGGCGCGCGAGGGCACGGAGGCGATCGTGAGACTCGCGTTCGTAGACTGGATGCGGCCCGGCAGCCTCGAGCCGGCCGCGATCGGAGTGCCGTGCAGAGGATCCTCGGTGCCGTGCGCCTCGTCGCCGCGGTGGTGGGCGCAATCGCGCTCGCCGGGGACCTCGACTACGTGCAGGGCTTCACGAGCTTCGCGACGGCAAACTGGTTCAGCTACTTCACCACGCAGAGCGGCATGGCGGGCGTCGTCGTGCTCGCCGCGTCGGGCGTCCACGCGCTCCGCGGCGGCATCGAGCCGAGGCTGATGGCGGCCGTGCGCGCCGTGGTCGTCAGCTACGTGGTGGTGTCCGGCGTCGTCTTCGGGCTGATCGTGCTGGAGTCGAGCGCGCAGTCGTACTACGTGGAGGTGCCGTGGTCGAGCCGCCTCCTGCACTTCGTGCTGCCGGCGTACGCGCTCCTCGACTGGACCCTCGCGCCCGGCCGCCCGCGCGTCCCCTGGCACGCCGTCGGCTGGGCGATGGCGTTCCCGGTGGCGTGGTGCGCGTTCACGGAGGTGCGCGGGCCGCGGGTCGGCTGGTACCCCTACTTCTTCATGGATCCCGCGCAGGTCGGCGTGCCGCTCGGCATCGCGGCGTGGTTCGCGCTCGTGGCGGGCGTGCTCGCGGCGATCACGGCCGTGGTCGTGGCGCTCAGCCGCATCCGGCCGGCGGACGGGCCGGCGGGCGGCGTCAGGCGGGGACGCGGGCGGGCGGCGGCGCGCGACCGCGGGGTGGACGTCCCGGCGGAGATCGCGGACGATCGCGCCCGCGCCGGGGACGCCGAGGAGGACGACCCCCGCCCGGCCGAGGGCGCGCCCGAGCCGGCGCGACGCCGCCGGGCGGGCATCGGACGGTGACCCTCCCCGACGCACGTCCGGTCCGCGCCGGGCGCGCGTCCCGTCCCGCCTAGGGCGCCGGGGTCGCGCCGCCGTCGGGCGCGGGCGTCGGCGTGGCCGTGCCGTCCGCGACGAGCGCCGGATCCGCGAAGGGCGCGAGCGTGCGGAGCGCCGCCCGGCGCAGCGTGGCGTCGTCCATCCGCCCGACCCGCTCCGCCGCCTGGCCCCCGACCTCGGCCATGAGCACGGGCTCTCCCGTGACGGGCATCAGGTTGTACCAGCGCGTGTGGCTGCCGCCCGCGTCGTGCGAGGTCCAGACGGTGGCGGTCGTCGACCAGAACGGCTCGCGGAAGCGCATCCACACGCGGTCGGCGCGGCCGGATCCGAGCGCGCGGACAGCCGTCTCGTGCGCGGCGGGCAGCGCCGGGTCGAACGCGATGGCGCCCTCCTGCAGCACGCCGAGCGGCACGGTGACGACCACGCGGTCGACCGAGAGCGACTCGCCCGAACCGAGGCGGATGCCCACGCGCCCGTTCCCGTAGGAGATGCGCGAGACGGTGGACTCGCGGAGCACGTCGATCCGCTGGTCCTGGAGGAGGTGCTGCACGAGTCCCGCGAACCCGCCCGTGACGGCGACGTTGGCGACCGGCGCGGGCTCGTCGAGGCCGTGGGCCGCAGACAGGTCGCCGGGCGCCGCGCCGTGGGCGATGGCCACGTCGGTGGCGAGGAGGCCCGCGAGGCGCGCGGCGGGCGAGGCCGCGCCGCCGTCGGCGGAGAGCGCGTCGCCGCCGGTCGCCAGGAGGGCGGCGGAGACGCT
The DNA here is from genome assembly GCF_021922985.1 of Clavibacter michiganensis subsp. tessellarius. Taxonomy (NCBI): domain Bacteria; kingdom Bacillati; phylum Actinomycetota; class Actinomycetes; order Micrococcales; family Microbacteriaceae; genus Clavibacter; species Clavibacter tessellarius. The sequence goes on from NZ_CP040788.1 coordinate 1,268,523, forward strand.
GGCGTCGACCGGACGCTCGCGGGCCCAGGCGCGCGCGGCCGCGAGGGCGTCGGATCCCGCGGTCGACGGCTCGAGGACCCGGCCGTCGGGCCCGCGGTCCTCGGCGACGAGCGCGAGCCCGTAGCGGGATAGGCCCGCCTGCTCGACGGCGTCGCGGAGGGCGTCGTCGGGGTCGGCGGCGATCCAGAGCGCGCCGAGCTCCGCGGGCTGGGGCCAGTCCGGGCTGGTGACGGCGCGGATCCGGCCGCCGAGGTCGGCGCGCGCCTCGACGAGGACGACGTCGTGGCCCGCGTCGCGGAGGGCGCGCGCGGCGGCCGCGCCCGCGATGCCGGCGCCGACCACGGCGATGCGCTCGGATCCTGCGCCCGCCCGCTGCACCTCGGCGGCGGCCCGCAGGCCGGACGCGTGCGCGCCGGCGACCGTGCCCGGGCGGTCGGCGCTCGTGGCCTCGCCCGCGAAGAAGACGCGGTCGGCGACGGGACGCGCGAGCGCCTCGCGGTCGGCCGAGGTCGCGCCCGGGCGCAGGAAGCTGCCGGCCCCGCGAGCGAACGGATCGCCCGACCAGTCCGAGCGCGCGAAGGCGACGGGCTCGGGCACGCCGGCCGCGGTGACCGTCGGCGTCGGGCTCGGGGTGCCGGCAGGCGTCGGCGTCGCGGGGGCGGGCGTCGTCCGCGTGCACGCCGCGAGCCCGAGGAGGGAGAGCCCCGACGCGGAGGCGGCGAGGAGGGTGCGGCGGGAGATCGACATGCTCCGGTCAGCGTACCGGGGAGCCGTCGTCTAGGGTCGGGGCATGCCCATCGACGACGCGTCGGCCCCGGTCCCCGGCGGCCAGGCGGCCGTCCGGGTCGACAGCTGGCTCTGGGCGGTGCGCGTGTACAAGACGCGGTCGCAGGCCACGGCCGCGTGCCGCGCGGGCCACGTGCGCGTCGGCGACGAGCGGGCGAAGGCCTCGCAGTCGGTCCGGCCGGGCGACGAGGTGCGGGTGCGCGTCGCGGGCGCCGAGCGGATCCTCGTGGTGCGCCGCACGCTCGTGAAGCGCGTGGGGCCCGCGGTCGCCGCCGAGGCGATGACCGACCTCACTCCCCCGCCGCCGCCCCGCGACGCCGCGCCGGCGACCGTCGTGCGCGACCGCGGCGCCGGGCGGCCGACGAAGCGCGACCGGCGCGAGATCGAGCGGCTGCGCGACCCCGAGGGGATGCGCGGGCGCTGATCGCCCGCCTCCTCGCCGTGACGCGACGGGGTCGGCCCGGATGCGGATCCGCCGCGCGTCAGAGCCCGGCGTCGGCCGCGCGACGCGCGTGCGCGAGCTCGCCGAGGATCCGCCGCCGCAGCCCGTTCGACCGCTCGGCGAACCCGCGCTGCTCCGCCGCGTAGCGCGCCTTGCCGGCCGGCTCCTCGATCCGCACGGCCTCCAGCCCGAGCCCCGAGACGTCGTACAGGCTCGCGCGCATGTCGAGCGAGCGGATGTCGCGGGCCAGCTCGAACGCGTCGAGCAGCACCTCGCCGGCGACGAGCGGGCCGAGCTTGGTCGCCCACTTGTAGACGTCCATGCCGGCGTGCAGGCAGCCGGGCTGCTCGAGGTCGGGCTGCGTCTCGCGGGTCGGCGCGAGGGCGTTCCGGGGAACGGCCTCGGGCGTGAAGAATCGGAAGGCGTCGATGTGCGTGCAGGCGAGCCTGTGGGTCTCGACGACCTCGTCGGTCGCGGCGGATCCGAGGCGCAGCGGCAGCCGCTCGTGCCGCTGCTCGCCCGCTGCCACCCGGTAGACCATCGCCCACTCGTGCAGGCCGAAGCAGGAGAAGCGGCCGGGGCGCGCGGCGGTGCGGGAGAGGATCCGCTCGACGAAGGACGCGGTGGATCCGCGCGCCGCCAGGTACGCGGACGCGTCGACGCGGACGCCGCCGGGCGCGCGCTCCTCGTCGCCGACGTACCAGCGCCAGCCCGCCCGCTCCTCGCCGGCCGCGCCCGCGAGCACGACGCCCGCGCCCGGATGCCAGCGGCGCAGCAGCGACGGCTTGTGCGGGTAGTAGGTGAAGAGGAAGTCGTCGACCTCGTGCGTGCGGCCGGCCAGGCGGCGCTCCCGGAAGCCCGCGGAGAAGGCGTCGGCGCGGGCGGCGTGCCGGTCGGCCCGGTCGCGCCAGGCGTCGGGGTCGAGGACCGTCGAGGCGATGGCCTCCCCCGCGACGGTCGCCGGATCCGCCGCGGGCGCGGGCAGGAGGTCGGCGGCGGGGATCACCCGTCGAGGCTACCCGCGGCGGCCGCGGGATCCCGCGCGGGAGGCAGGCGGATCCCGCCCGCCAGGGAGCCGCGGATGGATAGCATTGGCGCATGGATGACGACTCCCCCCTCACGCCTCCCGGCGTCGCCGGCTACACGATCACCGAGATCGTCGAGAGCGAATCGGGCGGCGAGCCCCTGTTCATCTCCGCGATCCTCCTCGACGGCGAGCACGTGGCCAACTGGATCTCGACCGACCTCGACGAGGACGACGGCATCGTCGCCGACCTCGACCACGCGTTCGGCGGCCCGGCCACCGACCGCATGTTCCGCCAGGCCGCGGCGATCTTCCCCGACGCGGTGCTGTCCGAGATCCTCCCCGAGCTCGTGAGCTTCCTCTGGGTCGTGGCCGACGTCGCGGGCGTCGCCGACGACCAGGACCTCGACTTCGAGGCCGCCATCCGCATCGTCGCGGCCGAGGGCGACCTCGACGCGCAGGACCGCGACCTGCTCGGCCGCCTCGACGGCCTGAAGCGCATCGACTGACCGTCGTCCGCCGCACGACCGGAGCCCCGCCCGCCCTGACGCGCGCGGGGCTCCGGCGTACGGTCGAGTGATGAGCGACTCCGACATCGATCCCCTGTCCACGGTCCAGGGCGCCCCGGGCGTCACGCAGGACATGCCCGGCGAAGGCGACTCCGACTCGGCCGTCGGCGGCACGGTGCCCGACGGCGAGAGCATCCAGCACGTCGACGACGACGAGGCCCCCGGCGACGGCGGGCTCTCCAGCGGCGGCGACTCCCTGGGCTCCGACGAGGACGCGGCCGACACCGCGTCCGGCGCGGGCGACGCGCCGACGGACCTGCCCGCCTGATCAGCACCGCATCCCCACCCGCACCGCCGAGGGCCCGCCGCGATCCGTCGCGGCGGGCCCTCGCGCATGCGCCGGCCGAGGGCGGAGTCGGCCGGGTCAGCCCGCGTCCGGCCCCAGCAGCGTCAGCCGCTCGCGCAGCAGCGCCCGGACGGCGTAGGGATCCGCGACGCTGAGCCGCCCCTCCTCGGAGACGCCGTCGCGCAGCACCAGCGGGAGGACGGATCGGCGGACCACCAGCGCGCCCCGGTGCGGCCCGCGCTCCACGCGTTCCCGCGGTTGCGCGAGCGCGTCGTCGGGGACGACGACCACCGCGGCCGCGAAGCGCACGCCCACCGAGGCCGCGAGCGACCGGGCCGTCCCGACCAGCCACGCGACGGGCGCGTCGCCGGGCGCGAGGGCGCCGTCCGGATCCGGGTCGACGGGCTGCAGCTCCCCGCGCACCAGCTGCACGGGCTGGCCCCAGTCCTCGGAGCTCAACGCGAAGAGGCCCGCGGGCGCGAGGACGACGTGGTCGACCTTGCCGGCGCCCGCCAGCGGCCGCACGTCGTGGAAGACCGTGGCGCCCATGCCGAGCGACGCGGCGGCGCGGGCGGTCGCCTCCTCGGCCAGGGCCTTGGCGAGGAGCCAGCGGACGTCGCGCGGGGCGCGGCGCACGAGCTCGGGCGCCCAGGGGTCCACGCCGAGGTCGCCGCCGGGCGCTGTGCCCTGCCACGCGGCGACCCGCTCCAGGTAGTGCGCGCGGGCGAGCGCGCCCGCGGTGCCGTGCACGGTCGCGCCGAGGCGGGCGCCGGATCCGGGGGCGGGCGCGTAGCCGGCCTCGTCGGGGTGCAGCGGGTCGTCGTCGGAAGACGCGCGGCCCTGCCCGCGGTCGTAGCGGGCGCGGTCGTCCGGATCCCCGACCAGCTCCCACGCGCGCTGCACCGCGTGGAAGAGGTGCGCCTCGCCGCCCGTGTCCGGGTGGGTCGCGCGGACGAGGCGGCGGTACGCGGCACGCAGGGCGGAGGTGCCCGCCGCGGGATCCACGCCGAGCACCTCGTAGGGGGTGCGGTCGGCGGGGCTGCCCGCGGGGGTCACTCCGCCGGGTCGGCGGGGGCGGCGGGCAGCGCGGACGCGTCGGACGCGTCGGCGACCTCCGCCTCCCACGGCGCCGGGATGCCGTAGTAGCGCTCGAGGAAGTCCTGCACGCGCGCCTGGCGCTCGTCGGACGGGACCTCCGGGAAGGAGCCGTCGTTGAGGCAGAAGAAGTCCTGCGAGCGGCGCTTGAGCAGGCCGGGCAGCATGTCGAGGCCCGCGCGCGACGTGGTGTCGACGTAGGCGACCTTGGCGTTCTCCTGCTGCACCGCCCGGGCCGTCATCTGCGCGTAGTAGTGGTACAGCGAGTTGGTGACGGAGATGTCGGTGCTGGAGCGGAAGCGGCTGAGCTGCGTGCGGTGGAAGTCCTCCGCGAACTCCTGCTCGAGCTCGAGCAGCACGCTCTTGCGCAGCGGCGTGGCCGCGTGCTCGAGGTGGCGGGTGATGAGCCGGCCGAAGCGCTCCATGAGGAGCCGGCGGTTGACGCGCGCCGAGTTCTCGAAGCCGCTGCGGTCGCTGTCGTTGTCGCCGAGCCCGATGCGGGTGGACGCCTCGATGAACTTGGTGATGCCGCCGGGCGAGAAGAACATGCCGGGCTGCACCGGGCGGCCGAAGAACATGTCGTCGTTCGAGTACAGGAAGTGCTCGCTGAGCCCCGGGATGTGCTGGAGCTGCGACTCGACGGCCTGCGAGTTGTGCGTGGGCAGCGCGGCGGGATCCGTGAAGAACTCCTCGCTGCGCACGAACGTGACGCCCGGGTGCTCGGCGAGCCAGGCCGGCTTCGGGGAGTCGGTGACGATGAAGATGCGGCGCACCCACGGCGCGAACAGGTAGACGGAGCGCAGCGCGTACTTGAGCTCGTCGATCTGGCGGAAGCGCGCCTCGGAGTCGTCGCCCTCGCCGACCACGACGTCCTTCATCCGCTCGGCGCGGCGCTTCTGGAACTCGGGGTCGTTGCCGTCGACCCAGGAGAAGACCATGTCGATGTCGAAGGTGATGTCGGACGCCTGCGCGTCGAACATGCCCCGGAGCGTCTTCCACTCGTGGCCGTACATCTCGACCGTGGTGGGCACGACCTCGGCGGCCGGGAGGATCTCGCGCGTGAGCGAGTTCTCTACCGGCCACACGATGGTCTCGCCCTCGAAGCGGAAGAACTGCAGCTCGACGGCGGTGGACGCGCCGTACGCGAGGAGGCCGTCCGGCTCGATGCGCGGGCGGTAGAGGCGGAAGATCCCGGCGTCGGGGTTGTCGGTGAGGCGGCCGTCGGCGACGAGCAGCGGCGGGCGGCGGCGGCCGTCGACCGTCTTCGCGTAGAGAGGCTCGTCGGCGCACGCGGCGACGAGGGCGCGCACCACGGTGTCGCGGTTCTGCACGTCGATGGCGATGACGGGCCGCTCGTCGTTGCCGCGGATGAGCCAGAAGTCGATGCCGGTCGCGAGGAGCGCATCCCGGATGAAGAGGAGGTCGGTCACGAGCGCCTGGTGCGGCGTGAGCGTGCGGTTGACCAGCGTGGCGAGGCCCTTGCGGACGACGACGTCGGGCCGGTGGTGCGTGGTCGGCCACGTGGCGGGCGCGGGGGCGACCGCGTCGTCCTGGCGGGAGTACTCCTCCTCGCTGGTGGCCGGATCGACCGTCGGCTCGAGCGCCACGTTGAACTGCCGTGCGCTGCCCGCCATGGATCATCCCCTTGGTGCTTCTCGTGTGCCGATGCGTGCGCCTGGCCCGACGGGTGGCGACGGATCATTCTACCGAGCGACGGGGCGCGCCCCCGGTCGGGGGCGGTCGGCGGACGATGCGGTCATGACGGCGTCGGTCACCCCTCCACCTCGGCGGCCGGCAGCGGGTCGACCTCCCACACGACGGGGGCGTCGAGGAAGGGGTGGGTTGCGGGATCCGGCGCCTGGATGACCGTGCGCGGCACGTCGTGCCAGCGCAGCTCCGCGAGCTCCTGGCCGGCGGGCACGGCGTAGACGACGCACTCCATCCGCTCGTCGATCTCGTGGCCGTCCTGGAGGCCGAGGTCCGGGACCTCGTACGGGCACTCCGCGCTCGCGCTGATGCCGCCGAGCTGGCGCTGGATGATGTCGGCCTCGGATCCGTCGGCGAGGAACGGGCGGAGCACGGGGCCGTTCTGCGGGCCGGCCTCGCCCTCGAGCCAGCGGGTCTGCACGAAGGCGAAGTACGGGATCCGGTCGGCGAAGCGCTCGCCGTCCTCGTAGCCGGACCAGTAGGTGGGCTGGCCCTCCGCGACGCCGAGGAGGGTGGTCGCGACCAGGTCGGAGACGACACCGGTCGTGTCGACGCTCGGCAGGGCGACGGGATCGCCGACCGCGACGCGCTGGCCGGGGTCGGCCGTCGCGACGTCGGCGGGGAGCGTGATCGCGTCGAACGGCGGCGCGGGCGGACCGGACGGGCCGAAGGAGCAGCCCGCGAGGAGCAGGGACGCGGCGAGCGCGGATCCGGTCGCGGCGAGCGCCGCACCGCCGCGGGACCTCCGGCGGGGACGGGGCGTGCGGGTGGTCGGGCGTGCGGGCGTGCGGATGTCCATGGTCTCCCCCGGGTCTCCTCCCGAGCATGCCAGGAGCCCTGGGCGGCGACCACCGGGGGCGCCGGTTCGGGGGCGCGGCCCGCCGGATGCGAGGATCGCTGTCGAACGCCCGACGCGCGACCGCCCTCCCGACGAGGACGCGGCCGCCGACCGGGACGCCCGGGAGGAGACCCATGGACCAGCCGACCGTCCGCTCCGTCCTCGCCGCCCGCACGCGGGACGACCTCGCGGCCCTCGGCCCGGACGTCGCGGCGCTCGCCGGCGGGTCCGGGATCTTCGCCGAGCCGCATCCGCACCTCACCGGCCTCGTCGACCTGCAGACGCTCGGCTGGCCCGCGCTCGTCGTGACGGACGCGGGGCTCGAGATCGCCGCGACGTGCACCATCGCCCAGGTGGCCGGCATCCCGGCGCGCGACGGCTGGGCGGCGCACCCGCTCTTCCTCCGGGCGTGCACGGCGCTGTTCGGATCGACGGAGATCTGGCGCGTCGCGACCGTGGGCGGCAACATCTGCTCGGCCCTGCCCGCGGGGCCCATGACCGCGCTCGCCGCCGCGCTCGACGCCGAGGCGCTCGTCTGGCGGGCCGCGTCCGACGGCTCCCCCGCGCACGACGCGCGGATGCCCGTCGCCGAGCTCGTCACGGGCGACCGCACGACCGCGCTCCGGCCGGGCGACGTGCTGCGCTCGATCCACGTGCCCACGGCGTCGCTCCGGGCGCGCACGGCGTTCCGGAAGATCGCGCTGTCGCCCATCGGCCGGTCCGGCTCGGTCGTGATCGGGCGGCTCGACGAGGACGGCGCGTTTACGCTCGCGGTGACGGGCGCGACGCTCCGGCCCGAGCTGCTGCGGTACGCGTCCCTCCCCGCGGCCGAGGCGCTCGCGGACGACGTGCGGGCGATCGGATCCTGGTTCACCGACGCGCACGGCGCCGCCGACTGGCGCCGCGCGGTGAGCGCGCTGCTGGCGCAGGAGGTCCTGGCCGAGCTGGCGGGCGACGCGGCGGGATCCGGGGACGGCCCGCCCTCCGGCGAGCGCGGCACCCCGCTCGCCGCCGCGGCCACGACGACGGCGGGAGCGCGCGCATGGGCATGACGGTGGACGGCCGCGAGGTCCCCGGCGACCCCGCCCCCGGGCAGAGCCTCCGCACCTGGCTCCGCGAGCACGAGGTGTTCAGCGTGAAGAAGGGCTGCGACTCCGGCGACTGCGGCGCCTGCACGGTGCTCGTCGACGGGGATGCCGTGCACTCGTGCATCCTCCCCGCGTTCCGGGCCGCGGGCCGCGAGGTCACGACGGCGGCGGGGCTCGGGACGCCGGGCGACCTGCATCCGGTGCAGCGGGCGTTCGTGGAGGCGGCCGGGTTCCAGTGCGGGTTCTGCACGCCCGGCATGGTGGTGACCGCGTCGACCCTGGAGCCGGACGCGCTCGACGACCTGCCGCGGCTGATGAAGAGCAGCCTCTGCCGGTGCACGGGGTACCGGGCGATCGACGAGGCGATCCGCGGGGCGCACGCGCAGGGGGACGGCGACGCGGGCGACGGCACGGCCGGCGATGGCATCGCGGGCGACGGCACGGCCGGCGATGGGGCCCCTGCGCACGGTGCCGGCTGCGGCGGGCGGCCCGCGGGCCTCGGTCCCGTGCGGCCGACGGGATCGGCGCGGCCGACAGGACCCGCGCGGTCGACCGGATCGGCGCGATCGACCGGATCCGCCGCCGAGGCCGTCGCCCGCGAGGCCGAGCGCGCGCAGACCGGCCGCGTCGGCACGTCCCTGCACGCGCCCGCGAGCGAGCGCGTCGTCAGCGGCCTCGAGCCGTACACGCTCGACGTGGCGGTGCCCGGGCTCCTGCACGCGAGCCTCGTGCGCAGCCCGCACCCGCACGCGCGCATCCGCTCCATCGACGCGACCGCGGCCCTCGCGCTGCCGGGCGTGCACGCCGTCCTCACGCACGAGGGCTCCCCGGCGACGCTCTACTCGTCGGCCCGGCACGAGGACCGGTTCGACGACCCCGACGACAGCCGCGTGTTCGACGACGTCGTGCGGTTCCGCGGCCAGCGCGTCGCCGCCGTGATCGCGGACTCGGTCGGGATCGCCGAGGCCGCCGTGCGCCTGGTGCGCGTGGACTACGAGCCGCTCCCCTCCGTGCTCGACCCCGACCTCGCCCGGCAGCCGGGCGCGCCCCTGGTGCACGGCGACAAGGATCCGGCCGTCTCCCGCATCGCGGACCCGCGGCGGAACGTCGTCGCCGAGATGCACGGCGAGCACGGCGACGTGGCCGCCGGCCTGGCGCGGGCCGACGAGGTCGTCTCCGGCACGTGGTCCACGCAGCGTGTCGCGCACACGCACCTCGAGACGCACGCGACCGTCGGCTGGATGGAGGAGGGCCGCCTCGTCCTCCGCACCAGCTCGCAGGTCCCGTTCCTCGTGCAGCGCGAGATCTGCCGGTTGTTCGAGCTCGAGCCGGAGCGCGTGCGCGTCTTCACGGCGCGCGTGGGCGGCGGGTTCGGCGGCAAGCAGGAGATCCTCACCGAGGACGTCGTGGCGCTCGCCGTGCTGGCGACCGGCCGGCCCGTGCAGCTGGAGTTCACGCGCACGGACGAGTTCACCCTCTCCCCCGCGCGGCACCCGATGCGGGTGGGCGTGACGGTCGGCGCGACCTCCGACGGCGTCCTGACGGCGCTCGCGGTCGACGTGCTCAGCGACACGGGCGCGTACGGCAACCACGGGCCGGGCGTCATGTACCACGGGTGCAACGAGTCGATCAGCCTGTACCGCGTGCCCGCCAAGCGCGTCGACGCGCAGGCGGTCTACACGAACAACCTGCCGTCGGGCGCGTTCCGCGGCTACGGCCTCGGGCAGGTGATCTTCGCGGTCGAGTCCGCGCTCGACGAGCTCGCCCGGCGCCTCGGCATCTCGGGCTTCGAGATCCGGCGGCGGAACGCGGTCGTGCCGGGCGACCCGCTGGTCATCACCGACGCGGAGGGCCCCGATCTCGGCTTCGGCGGCAGCTACGGCCTCGACCAGTGCCTCGACCTCGCCGAGGCGGCGCTCCGCGACGGCGGCGGGGATCCGGTGCCGGCCGGCGACCGCTGGCTCGTGGGCGAGGGCATGGCCGCGGCGATGATCGCGACGATGCCGCCGCGCGGGCACTTCGCCGACGTGACGGTCGCGCTGGCCCCGGACGGCACGGTGACGGTGTCCGTCGGCACGGCCGAGTTCGGCAACGGCACCACCACGGTGCACGCGCAGCTCGCCGCGACGGCGCTGGGGACGACGCCCGACCGGATCCGCATCCGCCAGTCCGACACCGACGTCACGCGCTACGACACGGGTGCGTTCGGGTCCGCGGGCACGGTCGTCGCCGGGAAGGCCGTGCACCGGGCCGCGACCGCGCTCGCCGACCTGCTGCGGGAGGCCGCCTCGGCGCGCACGGGGATCCCCGGCGCCGCGTTCGCGCTGACGCCCGACGCGCTCGTGGCGGGTGCCGTCGCGGTCCCCGTCGCCGACTTGGTGGGCCCCGAGGGCCTCGCGGCCGAGGCGCACGAGGACGGCGCGCTGCGGTCGCTCGCGTTCAACGTGCACGCGTTCCGGGTGGCGGTGGATCCGGCGACGGGCGAGGTGCGCATCCTCCGGTCCGTGCAGGCCGTGGACGCGGGCACCGTCATCAACCCGGCGCAGCTGCGCGGCCAGGTCGAGGGCGGCACGGCGCAGGCGCTCGGCACGGCCCTGTTCGAGGAGGTCGTGCACGACGGCGAGGGGCGGATCCTCACCGACGTGCTGCGGAACTACCACATCCCCCAGCTCGCCGACCTGCCCGCGACCGAGGTGCTGTTCGCCGACACGCACGACGAGCTCGGGCCGCTCGGCGCGAAGTCGATGAGCGAGGCGCCCTACAACCCGGTCGCGCCGGCGCTCGCGAACGCCGTGCGCGACGCCGTCGGGATCCGGCCGCACGACCTGCCGATGTCGCGGGACCGCGTGTGGCGGCTCCTGCACGGCGGCGGCCCGCAGCCCGCGTTCGACAGCCCGACGACCCTCGGGGAGCGGGGGACGCGGGAGTCCTGACGCGGACTCCGGACGGGCCGGCGCGAGGACGGGCGGGAGCGGGGACGGGCCAGCGCCAGAACGCGCGGGCGCGGGCGCGGCGGCTCAGGCCGCGGTCGCGGATCCGCGCCGCCGCCGCGCGAGCACGACCGCCCGGCCGACGACGCCCACCGCCAGCACGCCGACGCCCGCGGCGATCGACGGCACGGGCAGCGTCGCCACGAGCACCAGGCACCCCGCGACGCCGAGCGCCTGCATCGCCCGCGGGTACCGCCGATCGGCGCGCCCCTGCGTGAAGGCGGCCGCGTTGGCGACCACGTAGTACAGCAGCACGCCGAAGGACGAGAAGCCGACGACGCCGCGGAGGTCCACCGTGAGCACGAGCGCCACGACGACCGCGGCCACCGCGATCTCCGCGCGCTGCGGCACCCGGTACCGCGGGTGCACGACGGCCAGGCCGCGCGGCAGGTCGCCCTCGCGGGCCATCGCGAGCGAGGTGCGGCCGATGCCGGCGAGGAGCGCGAGCAGGGCGCCGAGGCACGCGGCGGCCGCGCCGATCCCGACCACGGGCACCGCCCACGCCCAGCCGGCGGCCCGCACGACGTCGGCGAGCGGCGCGGTGGATCCGCCGAGCCGCGCCTCCCCGAGCACCCCGAGGAGCGTCACGGCGACGAGCGCGTAGACGACGAGGGCGCCGCCGAGCGCCAGCAGGATCGCGCGCGGGATGGTGCGGGCCGGATCCCGCACCTCCTCCCCCATGGTCGCGATGCGCGCGTATCCCGCGAAGGCGAAGAACAGGAGCCCGGCGGATTGCAGGACGCCGTAGGGGGTGGTGTCGACCACGCCCGCGACGGGCCCGGCGGCGGCGTCCGGCCCACCCGCTCCGCCCGCGGCGAGGCCCGCCACGAGCACGAGCGCGATCACGGCGAGGACCACCGCGACGATCACGCGGGCGAGCCGCGCCGTGCGGGTCACGCCGAGGCAGCCGACGACCGCGAGCGCGGCCACGGCGAGCGCCGCGACGGGCCGCTGCCACGCGGCGGGCACGGCGTACGCGGCGAAGGTCAGGGCCATGGCGGCGCAGCTCGCGGTCTTGCCGATCACGAACGACCACCCGGCGAGGAACCCCGGCCACTCCCCCAGGCGCTCGCGGCCGTAGAGGTACGAGCCGCCGGACGACGGGTAGCGGGCGGCGAGCTGGGCGGACGCGGTGGCGTTGCAGAGCGCGACCAACGCGGCGATCGCCAGGCCGACCAGGAGGCCGCCGCCCGCGGCGCGCGCCGCCGCCGGCATGACCGCGAAGATCCCGGCGCCGATCATCGCGCCGAGGCCGAGCACGGTGGCGTCGAGGAGGCCGAGGCGGCGGGCGAGGCCGGGCTGGCCGGGCTGGCCGGGCTGCGCGGATCCGGCGGCGGTGGTCACGCGTCCTCCCGGTGGATCGGCCCGGTGGTCGTCGTCAGCGGCGCGCCTGCGGATCCGGCGCGCGCCGCGAGCACCTCCGCGAGGATCGAGACGGCCGTCTCCTCGGGCGTCGACGCGCCGATGTCGAGGCCGATGGGCGACCGCAGCCGCGCGAGCTCCTCCTCGCCCAGGCCCTCCGCCACGAGCAGGGCCCGGCGGCGCACGTCGGTGACGCGGGACCCCATCGCCCCCACGAACGCGACGGGCAGCCGGAGCGCGGCGACCAGCAGCGGCACGTCGAAGCGGTCGTCGTGGGTGAGCACGCAGATCACGGTGCGGGCGTCGACCGCGGTGCGCGCCAGGTACTCGTCCGGCCACTCGGCGACGACCTCGTGCGCCGACGGGAAGCGCGCGCGGGTCGCGAAGGCGGGGCGGGCGTCGCACACCGTGACGCGGTAGCCGAGGAGCGCGGCGGCGTCCGCGAGGGCGGCGGAGAAGTCGACGGCGCCGAACACGAGCATCCGGGGCGGCGGCGCGACGACGAGGTGCAGCACCCGCCGCGGCCCGTCGGCGCAGCCGACCTCGGTCGCGCCGGAGCGGCCGGCGGCCAGACGGGCGGCGAGGCCGGCGCGGATCCGCCGGGCGGGCTCGGCGCCGACGGCCGCGTCGACCGCGGGGTCGGCGGCACCCGTGATCCACGTGCCGGCGGCCGGTCCGTCGAGCACGAGGGCGAGCGACGCGGCGCGGCCGGCGCGCGCGTCCTCCAGGGCGGCGCGCGCCGCGGCCGGGACGGGCGACCGGGCGTCGCCCGCGGGGTCGAGCGCGACGACGACCACGCCGATCCGCCCGCCGCAGGTGAGGCCGACCTGGAACGCGTCGTCGTCGCTGACGCCGAAGGACGTGAGCCGCGGGACGCCGTCGGCGAGCACCTCCTGGGCCACCTCCACGACCGCGCCCTCGACGCAGCCGCCCGAGATGGATCCGATGACCCGGCCCGCGTCGTCGACCGCCATCGCGGTGCCGGCCGTGCGGGGCGCGCTGCCGAGCACGTCGGTGACGCACGCGACCGCGAGCCGGCGGCCGGCGGCGAGGGCGTCGAGCACCTCGGCGGCGATCTCGAGCACGGCACCTCCAGGGCGGGACGCGGGGCGGACGGGGCGGACGGAGGGCGGCGGCGGGAACGCGGGCAGGCGGGCAGGCGAAGCGGATGCGCGCCGCCGCGCCCAGCCTCCCACGCGCCGGGTCGGGATCCGCTCGCGCGGGATGGTACCGCCGCCGTCGACCCCCTCCGACCCCGTGGATAGGGTGGGAGCGGATGTCGGGGGGCTCCCTCGATGTCGTGCGCGCATCCGCCGCGCAGGACGAGGAGGACCCATGACCCCGACCGCTCCCGCGCCCGATCGTCCGCAGCCGCTGTTCCGGCGGGTCCGCCGTGCATGGGCCGACGCGCCCGCGGTCGTGCGCGTGCTGCTGGTCGCCGCCCTGGCCTTCGCGTGGTTCACGGTGCTGGACACCGGCCGGTCGGAGACGGGCCCGGGCAGCCTGCTGCTCCGCGCCGTCATCGCGCTCGCCGTCGGCGGCATCGCGGTGGGATCCCGGTGGATCAGCCGCCTCGACCGGCCCGGGGCGCCGCGCGAGGTCGAGGTGTCGGAGGCCGCGGAGGACGGCGAGCTCCCGCCCGGAGCGGATCACGTCGCGTGGATCGCCGCGCTCGAACGGCGCCGCCGCGAGATCCGCCAGGAGGCGTGGGCCGTGCCGATCGCGCTGGCGCTGATCGTCGCGATGGCGTTCCTCCCGCGCCCGGACCCCTTCCGCTCGTCCGACGGGGCGTTCCTCGTGCTCCTCGCCGTCTTCGTGACGTGGGGCATGTCGAACGTCGTGTCGCGCTTGCGCCGCCGCGACGGCGTCGACGCCCTGCTCATCCCGCTGCAGGAGCAGGCGAGCCGGGACGCCGCGCAGCGCGCCGACTGGGCGCCGCCCTCCCCCGACGATCGGATTCCCCCGGCTGCTGGATAATGTGCACCGCGTGCGACGACCGGCGCCCGACCGATCCGAGGAGCGACCATGACATCGACGACCCGCCGCACGTGGGCCACCCCGGCATGAAGGCCCTGTCCGACCGCTTCCAGCGCGCTCCGCTCGGGGTCGTCTTCCTCGTCCTCTCCGTCATCGCGATCGTGGTCCGGCTCGCGGTGGAGGCGGTGCTGCTCGACGACGGCCTCTCGGTCGGGCGCGCGATCGCGAGCGTCATCGGCTCTCTGGTCCTCAGCGGCGTGCTGACGCTCGTCGTCGCCCGCCAGCGCCGTCGCAGCGGCGGCGCCGACACCATGGCCGACGTCACCACCGCTGTGAAGGCCCGCCGCCTGCCGCTCGACGCCGACCCGGCCGTCTGGATCCCCGCCCTCGAGTGGCGGCGCCGCGTGCTGCGCCGTTCGCTGTGGCTCACGCCGGCGCTGGTCGCCGTGATCATCGCCATGGGCGTCGCGGCGCTGGTCCTCATCCCCGACTCGCCCGCGGGCGGGGTCGTCATCGTCGTCTTCCTCGCCCTCGGCGTCGTGAGCGCGATGCAGACGAGCCGCACGATCCCGCGCATCGACGACCTGCTGCGCCAGCTCCGTGAGCGCGACGGGGCGCGCGGGCCGGTCGCGCCCGCGGACGCCGCGCCGTCGCCCGCCACCGGCGCCTGATCCGCATCCGCCCGTGACCGGCACCGCCCCTCCGACGCACGGCCGCCTCCGTCGAGCCCGCCGCCGGCTCGCCGACGCTCCCGCCATCGTCCCGGCTATGGGCGTGGCCGCCGCCTTCGCCGCGATCACGGCCTACTCGCGGGTCGCGCTCGGTCACGAGGTGAGCGCCGAGCGGATCCTCGCGACGCTCACGATCGGCGCCGTCGTCGGCCTCGTCCTCACGGCCGTCCTCTCCCGACGGCGCCGCGGCGCCCCGTCCCGGATGCGCTGGATAGACGTCTCGGAGGCGATCGACGACGGGCGCCTGCCGGCCGACGCCGACGCCGACTCGTGGCGGTGGCTGCTCCTCCGACGGCGCGAGATGCACGACCAGCTCGGCGGACCGTGGGCGGTGCTCCTCGCCGCGGTCGCGCTCGTCGGGACGGTCGTCCTGGGCGCGCTCGGCGGGCCGCCGCTCGCGTGGACGCTGCCCGCGGTGGTCGCCGTCGCGGTCGCGGGCATGGCCGTCGTGCGTCGCCGCCGGGTCGAGCGGATCGACGAGCTCCTGCAGCCGCTGCTCGACGCGGAGACGCCGGAGGGCGCCGACGCGGACCCGGACGCGGGACCGGGCACGACACCGGCACCGATCCGCCGACCTCCGGCGTGACGACGCCGGAAGGGGTCACCGCTTCCTGAGCGCCGCCGACGCCCGCGGCGTGTCGGGGCGCGCTCCCCATCCGGAGGTCGACGATCGACCGGGCTCCTGATCCCGCCCGACGCGACGCCGTGCCACCCCGGGATCCGGCCCGTCGCGCGGGCCCCCGGGCTCCCGCCGTCCAGCACCGCCGCGCATCAGCCGAGCGAACGGATCCGCATGACCGACCACCGGACCACCAGCACCCCCGCGTCCTCCCCCTCCCGCCGCGCCGTCCACCGCGGCCACGTGCTCCACATCACGGGATCCCCGCTGGTGCAGGACGCCCGCCGCCACCTCGTGTCCGTGCCCGACGGCGCGCTCGCGGTCGACGACGCCGGCCGGATCGCCTGGGTCGGCCCGTTCCGCCAGCTCCCCGCGTCCTTCGCCGACGCCCCGGTGCACGGCGACGCCTCCGACTTCCTGCTCCCCGGCTTCGTCGACGCGCACGTGCACTTCCCGCAGACCTACACGACGAGCGCGCACGGCGGCGGCCAGCTCCTCGAGTGGCTCGACTCCTGCGTGTTCCCGTCCGAGGCGCGGCTCGAGGACGAGGGCTTCGCGCGGATGATCGCCCGGGACTTCACCCGGCGCCGGATCATGGCGGGCACGACGAGCGCGCTGGTGTTCGGATCCGCGTTCCCGCACGCCCAGGACGCCCTGTTCGAGGCCTCGCGGGACGCGGGTCTCCGACTCGTGAGCGGCCGCGGGATCCAGACGGTCGGCTCCGGCCCCGCCACCCCGCTGCTCACCTCGGAGGAGGACGCGATCGCGCTGTCCTGCGCCGAGATCGACCGCTGGCACGCCGTCGACACGGGCGACGCGACGACGGCCACGCTCCAGGTCGCGATCGTGCCGCGCTTCAGCCTGTCGGTCACGCCGACGACGCTCCGCGGCCTCGGCGAGCTGTACGACGTGGCGCGCGGCGAGGGCGTGCACTTCCACTCGCACCTCAACGAGAACGACCGGCCCGGCACGGGCGAGATCGCCGCCGTCCGCGAGGTCTTCGGCACCGACACCTACCTCGACACCTACGACGGCCGGTTCCTGCCCGGGTCGGAGCGCGGCGCATCCAGCCTCCTCGGCCGTCGCAGCGTCTTCGCCCACGCGGTGCACTGCCAGGACTCCGAGCTCGCGCGCCTCGCCGAGACGGGCAGCAGCATCGCGCACTGCCCGACGTCGCAGCAGTTCCTCGGCTCGGGCACCATGCCGTGGCGGCGCACGATCGCGTCGGGCGTGAACGTGGCGATCGGATCCGACGTCGGCGCCGGCGACGAGTGGCTCGTCTCGCGCGTGCTCAACGACGCGTTCAAGGTGCACCTGTCGGAGCCGGGCGACGCGGGCGTGGAGATCGACGCCGCCGAGCTCCTCTTCACCGGCACGCTCGCCGGCGCCCGCGCGCTCGACATGGAGGAGCGCTACGGCAACCTCGACGTGGGCAAGGACGCCGACTTCCTCCGCGTCACGCCGGACCTCTGGGAGCCGCTCGCGCGGACGCTCGAGCACGGCATCCGCGCGGACGACGACGCGCGCGCCACCGACCAGATCCTCTTCACGCTCCTGATGGGGCTGCGCGAGCCGGCCATCGCGGGCGTCTTCGTGCAGGGGCGGCGGGTGTCGGCGGGCTGACGGCGCTGACGGCGCGCGGGCGTCACCTCGTTCGGGCGAGCACGTCCTCCATGGCCTCCACGAGCCGCCCCGCCCAGACCAGCGATCGGGTGGCGACGTCCGCGCTGGTCAGCGCCGGGCTGTACTGGGCTGCCGTCTTGATCTCCAGGAGCCGCCGCAGCTCCTTCGCGTAGGCGGGCCCCTGCGGGGTCGCCGTGCGCAGGAGCTCGACGGCCTGCGCGTGGTCCTCGCCCGAGGATGCGACCCGGAGCACGCAGCCGCAGATCGCGTCGCTCGCCGCGATGCCCGCGAGCACGGCGTTGGACGCCATGACATCGGTCCAGTCCTCGTGCAGCGTCTGCGTCTCGCGAGCGACCTCGAGAAAGCGACGCGCGGACTCTGCCCGCGCCCGCGCGTCCGTGAGGGACATCGGGCGCGTGCGTCCCCGGGGCATCACGCCGCTCCGATCACGCGCGTGAGGTCCTCCCCGGAGAGCGTGCGGGACTCGCGCCGCCATGACTCGACGAGGGGGTCCTCGTCACGCGCCATGCGCCGCAGCTGCGCCCGCGACACCTCGACCACCTGCACGGCGTTGCCCGTGAGCTCCTCGACCGTCTCCGTCAGGTCGTCGCGCAGCCGCTCGATCTCATCGGCCTGCATGTCGTCCCCGGCGACCAGCACCAGGTCGATGTCGCTGTCGGGACCGGAGTCCCCGCGCGCGACCGATCCGAACAGGGCCACGGTGCCCCGCGAGCCGGTGCGCTCGTGCACCATCTCCGCGATCACCTGCTCGACGCGCGCGGGGGACGCGAGGATCCGTTCGATCGGGTCCCAGAGGACGTGCTGGCGGTTCAGCGAGAAGAGCGTCGCGTGCGCGTGCTCGTCCCCGTGCACCAGACCGACGGTCCTCCACCGGGCGAGCGCGCGCCGGGTCGACGACTGGTTCTGGCCCGACAGCCGGGCGACCTCCCGACCGGACACCGCACGACCCTGGGATGCGAGCACGCGGAGCACCGCCGCGTCCGGCTCCCCGAACACGTCCGCTCCGACGTCGCTGATCCGCATGCACCTCTCCCGTCCCGCTGCGAGGCCGCAGCATCATGACGCTATTGTGCATCACATGAGTCATGAATGACTCGCGCTCTCCCCGGACTCGAGCGCGTCAGGACCGCAGCAGTCCGTTCTCGTACGCGTGCACGACGATCTGCGCGCGGCTGCGGAGGTCGAGCTTCGCCAGGATGCTGCTGATGTGCGTCTTCACGGTCGTCTCGCTGACGAAGGCGGCGGCCGCGATCTCGCTGTTGCGGAGGCCCTTGGCTGCCAGGAGGAACACCTCCCGCTCGCGCGGCGACAGCGCGGCGAGGGCGCGCTCGGGCTGCATCGCGGTGGATGCCCGGGCGTGCTCGGCGACGAGGTCGGTGAGCGGCATCGGGGCGGCGTCCCCCACGTGCACGGCGCGGATGGTCTCGAGCAGCGTCTCGGGCGTCGCGTCCTTGGTGATGAAGGCGCTGGCCCCGTGCTTCATCGATTGGAAGAGCGCCTCCTGCTGCTGGAACGTGGTGAGGATCACGACGCGAGGCCGCGAGCCGGGCTCCCCCTCGACCGCCTCCGGGTCGTCGCGCGTGATCCGGTGGGTCGCCTCGATCCCGCTCATCACGGGCATGCGGATGTCCATGAGCACGATGTCGGGCCGCGTCGACGTGACGAGGTCCACGGCCTGCCGCCCGTCGGTCGCGGAGCCGACGAGCTCGAGGTCGGGCTGCGACTCGATGAGCATGCGGATCCCGTAGATGAAGAGGCGCTGGTCGTCGACGACCACGACGCGGATCCGGCGGCTCGCGAGGGCGGGCGCGACGGCTTCGGCGTCGGCGCTCATGCCGCCGCCTCCGCCCGGTCGTCCTGCCCGTCGTCGCCGCGAGGATCGTCGGAGGGCGCACCGTCCGCGGGCGCGGCCGCTGGACGCCGCCCGTCCGCTGGGTGCTCGCCGTAGGTCGGCACGAAGGCCGTGACGAGGTGGCCGTCCGTCGCATCGCCCTCCTCCGGATCCGTGGGCTCGGCCCTCAGCCAGCCGCCCGCGAGCCGCGCCCGCTCCTGCATGCTGCCGACGCCGAAGCCGCCGCGCGGCCGGGCCGGCGGGAGCGTCGAGGCCGGCTCCGGCGCGGGCTCGGATCCGCGGCTCCGCACCGTGAGGGCGAGGCCCGGCCCCTCCCACACGAACGAGACGTCCACGGTGGCGGTCCCGCGCGTGTGCTTGAGGGCGTTCGTGAGGCTCTCCTGCACGATCCGGTAGACGCTGAGCTGCTGCGACGGCGTGAGCCCACCGGGCCGGCCGGTGGTGCGCAGGTCGACGCGCATCCCGGTGGCGGCCATGCCGCGGATCAGCGCGGGCAGGTCGGCGAGGTTCGGCTGCGGCCGGTGCGCGTCGTCGGTGAGCTCCTCGATGAGGCCGCGCAGGTCGAGCAGCGCGGACCGGGCCGTCCCGGCGATCTCGCGCAGCGCTTCCTCCGTCGTCTCCGGCCGGGTCTCCCGGAGGAACCGCGACCCGTCGGCGACGGCGACCACCACGGCGAGCGAGTGCGCCAGCACGTCGTGCACCTCCTGGGCGATACCGCTGCGCTCCTGCGCGATCCGCAGCTCGACGCCGGCGACCTCGAGGTCGGCCTCGGCGACCTCGAGCCGCTGCCGCACCTGTACGCCCCGGGTGCCGACCTGCAGGGCGATGCCCAGGCCGAGCGCCGCGAGGTAGACGGATGCCGTGACGCCCGAGAGGATCAGCGCCCACTGGAGTGAGACGCTGCCGCGGTCGATCGAGGTCTCCCCGTACCCGGTCCAGGAGGGCCAGCGGCCGCCGGACGTGATGGCGAACCCCACCAGGGCCGCCTGCAGGATCCCGACGCCCGCCGCGGCGAACCGGACGGGAGCACGGGCCGTCAGCCCCACGACGAACGCCACGATGGCCGCCGCGCCCGCGATGGGCCACGTCGTCGACTCGAGCGGCGCGACGAGGCGCTGGAGCGGCGAGAGCCCCGCCGACCCGACCATCTGCAGGAACGGGACCACGACGACGATGCCGAGAGCCCACTGCGGCGCGACCCGGGCGATCGCGATGGCCAGCGAGTACAGGCCGAGCATCACGTAGAAGCCGAGGTCCTGGAGGTTCGGGTGGCGGCCGACCTCCCCGATCATCCAGAGAACGAGGAAGACGGACCCCGCGACGGGCTCCAGCAGCGGCCGGAGCGGGGAGAGGACTCGGGAGGTCGGCATGCCCTCACGCTAGGGGCGCGCCCGCCCCGGATCCGAGCCGCCGCGGCCATCGTCATCCGAAGGGACGAGACGGCACCCGCTCACGCGCGGCCGGCGTCCCGCTCCCGCGCCTCCCCCATGCGCAGCCGCACGCGATGCGCCACCACGACCAGGGCGAGCCACGCCAGCGCGAGCAGCCAGCCGGCGATCACGTCGGTGAGCCAGTGGTGGCCGAGGTAGACGCGGCTGAGGCTGACCGACGCGGCGAACGCGATCGCGACGACGTACGTGAGCACGCGCGTCGCCCGCCGCACCTGCCGGAGCACGAGGAGGTACGCGACGATCCCGGCCACGACGCTCGCGTTGAGGGTGTGGCCCGACGGGAACGACGGCGACGTCTCGTAGGGCGGCACGGCGTCGGCGCGCGGCGGGCGGTCGCGGCCGACGAGCTCCTTGCCGACCTCGGTCATGGCGAGGGATCCGACGCCCGCGGTGAGCCCGAGCACGACGGGCACCCACTGGCGTCGGCGGATCGCGAGGACCACGATCACCGCGACGCCCACGATCGGCACGGCGTACACGCCCGCGGCCTCCGTGAAGACGGTGACGGCCGTGTCGAGCCACGGCGAGCGGACGTCCCTGGCGAGGTGCAGCACGGGCTCGTCGAGGAGGGCGACGCTGTCGTCGTCGATCACGGCGACGTAGAGGCCGGCGAACAGGCTCGCGGCGGCAGTGATCACGAGGAGGCCGAGGACCAGGAACGCGGCGAAGGCGCCGGTCGGGCCGACGCGGGTCGCGACGCCCGTGGCCGCGCGGCGGATCCGACCGGGCGGGCGGGTGCGCGCACGACGCGCGGGGAGGCGGTCGCCGGCGGGGGCGGGGCGGCTCACCCGTGGACGAGCGCGGAGGACGGCACGCGGTCGCGCTGGCGGACGGCGGCGGCGATGAGCCCCACCACGCCCGCGATGAGGCCGACGACGAAGGTCGCGACGCCGCCGAGGACGCCCATCACGACGATCCCGAAGGTGCTGACGCCCTCGTCGAGGTAGTCGACGCGCGTCTGCGCGGCCCAGGTGGCGAGGATCGCGAGGCCGAGCGCGAGCACGAGCGCCACGACCGTGCAGCCGACGACGTACCAACCCCAGGTCGCCCCGCGGGCCTTCGCGACGGCGAGGACCACGGCGACGAGGATCGCGAGCACGGGCACGCCGAGCGACAGGGTGAGGGCGAGCGCGGACGTTGTGTCGGGATCCATGCGTCGAGCGTAGGCCGCTCGTACGGCCGGGGCGAGGGCACGGCGGGTGCGCTCCTAGCATGGGCGGATGGTGGAGTCGGGATCGGCGGGGACGGCGGCGGATGCGCCGGCGGCCGCGGGGGCCGCTCGGGCCGGGGGCGTGGCGGGCGTCGCGGGCGTCGTGCTCGCCGCCGGCGCCGGCTCCCGCTTCGGCAGACCGAAGGCGCTCGCCGCGCACCCCGACGGGACGCCGTGGCTGGCGACCGCGATCCGGGCCCTCGCCGACGCCGGATGCTCCCCCGTCCTGGTCGTGCTCGGCGCACGCGTCGCCGAGGCGGAGGCGCTGCTCGCCGCGCTGCCCGAGGCCGCCGACGCGCGCGTCGTGCGCGCCGACGACTGGGCCGACGGCATGTCCGCCTCCCTGCGCGCGGCGCTCCGGGCGGCCGCGGCATCGGATCCGCCGCCCGTCGCCCTCGCGGTCGTGCCGGTCGACGTGCCGGACCTCGACGCGGCCACGGTGCGCCGCGTGCTCGACGCGGGGCCCGTGGATCCGTCGTCGCTCCGCCAGGCCGTCTTCCACGGCCGTCCCGGGCACCCCGCCCTGATCGGCCGCGCCCACTGGGGAGCGCTCGCCGCCGAGGTGCGCGGCGACGCGGGCGCCCGCGCCTACCTCTCCGCGCACGACGCGCGGCTCGTCGAGGCGGCGGACCTCAGCACGGGGGCGGACGTCGACCGGCGGGCCTGATCGTCGTCCGGCCGACGGGACGATCCGCCCGCCCCGCGGCCGGCCCGCAGTACGGTGACCCCGCGCGTCGGGCGCCCCGCGCGTCCGGTGCCCCGCGCGGATCGCGCAACCCGCGCCGCCCGCCGTCCACCGCGACGCCGATCCCGCACAGGAGCGACCATGCCCTTCGACGACGCCCCCTCGGCCGGCGACGACCCCTTCACCGGCGACGACCCGCTGTCCGGAGCGACGCGGTCCCCGGGCTCGGGGATCGCGCGGCACGGGCGCCTGCGCCGGCCGAGCGCCGCGCGGCACGTCGCCGTCGTCCTCACCGCGACCGCGGCCGTGGTGGCCATCAGCGTCACGTCGATCGCGGCCATCGCCGCCTGGGACCTGAGCCGCACCGTCTCCGCGAACTCCGTCGACATCTCGGACGGCGCCGCCCTGCCGCCGACGCTCGGCGGGCTGGACGGCGGCGTCGACATCCTCCTCGTCGGCAGCGACAGCCGCGAGGGCCAGGGCGACGAGTACGGCGACCCGAAGGTCGTGGGCACGGGCCGCTTGAACGACGCGAACGTGCTGGTGCACGTCAGCGCCGACCACACGCGGGCGACCGCCATCTCGTTCCCGCGCGACATGCTCGTCGACATCCCGTCGTGCAAGGGCGAGGACGGCAAGGCGGACGTCCCAGGAGCGACCCACGTGATGCTGAACACGGCGCTCAGCCGCGGCGGGCTGGGCTGCGTCGTCCGCACGATCAAGGCCATCACCGGGATGGAGATCCCCTACGCGGGCGTCGTGCAGTTCACGGGGGTCGCCGCGGTGTCCGACGCGGTCGGCGGGGTGCCCGTCTGCCTGGCGAAGCCCATCAAGGACAGGTACACCGACCTCGACCTCCCGGCCGGCCTCGACGTCATCCAGGGGAAGCAGGCCGCCGAGTTCCTGCGCACGCGCCACGGCGTGGGCGACGCGAGCGACATCGACCGCATCAGCAACCAGCAGGTGTTCCTCGGGGCCCTCGTCCGCACGGTCACGAGCAGCGGGACCCTGACGAACCCGGCGAAGGTCTACGGCATCGCCCGCGCGGTCGTGGAGAACATGAGCCTCTCGACGTCGATGGACAGCCCGGCCGCGATCGCCTCCATCGCCCTCACCGTGAAGGACATCCCCGCCGACCGCTTCACGTTCGTGCAGTACCCGAGCGTGCGACGCGCCGACGGCCGGGTCGACCCGGACACGCACGCCGGCAAGGACCTCATCGGCGTCGTGTCCTCCGACTCCGACTTCCGCCTCGCACCCGGCTCCGTCGGAGGTGGGGTGCAGGCCCCGACGCCCGCCCCCTCGGCATCCACGGATCCGGCCTCCGGCACGACGGGCACGACCCCCGACCCCGGCACCGTGCTGCCGAAGGACGTGACGGGCCAGACCGCCGCCGAGGAGACGTGCGCGCACGGCTGACCGGCGCGCGTCGGGACGCGCCTCAGCGCCCCAGCGCCTCCTCCAGCGCGTGCCAGGCGAGCAGCGCGCAGGTGCCGCGGAGCGGGTAGCGGCCGGAGTCCGCGAGGGCGAAGGCGTCGCCGAGGCGGTCCTCGGCGCCGGGCCGGAGCTCGTGGGACCGGATCAGGGCGCGCAGCTCGACGACGAGCGCGGCGGCCTCCGCGGCCGTCCGCCCCTCGACGAGCTCGGCGAGCATCGACGCGGACGCCTGCGACACCGTGCAGCCGCGGCCGTGCCAGCGGACGGCGATGCGCTCGGCGGGATCCACCGACGCGCCCGCGGAGGCGGCGGGGTGCGCCGGATCCGCCGCGAGCACCCGCAGGTCCACCACGTCGCCGCACGTCGCGTTCCGCTGCTCGGACGCGCCGAGCACGACGCCGACCGCGGGCGTGGCGGCGTCCGGCTCGGCGACGAACCGTCCGGGTGCCGAGGCCGCCCGCAGCTCCGCGGCGCTGCCGACGCGGCGGCGGGCGTGGTCGGCGATGAGGGCCGACGCGATCTGCCGGTCGAGCGTCATCGTCCGACCGCGTACCCCTGGGCCCCGCGCGGGTTGGCCGCGGCACCGAGCAGCCCGGTGGCGGGATCCCGCGTCACGGCCGAGAGGCGCCCGAGCGTCCAGTCCCCCGCCACCTCCACGACGTGCCCGCGCGCCCGGAGATCCGCGATGACGTCCTCGCCCACGCGCCCCTCGACCACGAGGCCGCCGGGCGTCCAGGTGCGCGGCCAGAAGGAGCCGGGGACGCTCGTCGTGTGGAACGTCGGCGCGTCCACGGCCTGCTGGGGGCTGAAGCCGCCGACGATCGTGCGCAGCAGGTACGGCAGCTGCCACTGGTCCTGCTGGTCGCCGCCGGGCGAGCCGAGCGCCTCCACGGGCTCGCCGTCGCGCGTGATCAGCGTGGGCGTCAGCGTCGTGCGCGGACGGCGGCCGGGGACGAGCGACGACGGGCCGCCGGGCTCGAGCCAGGTCATCTGCAGGCGCGTGCCGAGGCAGAAGCCGAGCGACGGGATGAACGGCGACGACTGGAGCCAGCCGCCGGAGGGCGTGGCCGAGATCATGTTGCCGAAGCGGTCGACGATGTCGAGGTGGCAGGTGTCGCCGCGGGTCTCGCCCGTGCGGGAGACCGTGGGCTCGCCCGTGCCGCCGGCGGACGCGGGCGCGTCGCCCTCGACCACGAGCGGCGGCCGGAACGGCTCCACGCCGTCGACGTGCCCGGGACGCAGCTCGTGCGACGCCTCGTCGGCGATGAGCGCGCGCCGCTCCGCCGCGTACTCCGCGCTGAGCAGCACGTCGAGGGGCGCCCCGCCCGGCACGGCGTCGCCGTAGTACGACTCGCGGTCGGCGAGCGCGAGCTTCTGCGCCTCGATGATGCGGTGGATCCCCGCGGCCGTCGCCGGGTCGATCTCCTCGTCCGTGAAGCCGTCGAGGATCATCAGCGCCTGCAGCAGCGCCGGCCCCTGGCCCCAGGCGCCCGTCTTCCAGATCCGGAGCCCGCGGAACTCGATGGACACCGCGTCCTCCCACGTCGCGCGCGAGCCGGCGAGGTCCTCGGCCGTGAGGAGGCCCGCGTGGTCGGCGCCCGTGGAGTGCCGGTGCGGATCCTGCACGCTCGCGACCATCTCCTCCGCGACGAAGCCCTCGGCCCAGACGGTGCGGGCGGCCTCGACGCGCTCCTCGCGCGTCGCGCCCGGGCCCGCGGCGGCCGACGACTCCGACAGGATCCGCTCCATGGCCGCCGCCCACGCGGGGTTCCGCACGAGGGAGCCGGCCGCGGGCGCCGCGCCGTCGGGCATCCAGAACCCGGCGGAGGCGGACCAGTGCTCGCGGAACAGGTCGGCGACGCCCGCGATGGTGCGGCGCACGCTCTCCAGCACCGGATGCCCGTCCCGCGCGTACCCGATGGCGAACGCCCAGGCGTCGGCGAGCTCCCACGTGCCGTGGTCGCGGAGCAGCAGCAGCCACGCGTCGACCGCCGCGGGCACGGCCGCGGCGAGCGCGCCGGCGCCGGGCACGCGGTCGAGGCCCTCCTCCCGGAAGCGCTCAGGGCTCGCGGCGGCGGGCGCGGATCCCTGCCCCATGAGGAGCTTCGGCCCGGCCTCCCCCGCGACCTGCACGACGGCGGTCATGTCGCCGCCGGGGCCGTTGAGGTGCGGCTCGACGACGTGCAGCACGAAGGCCGCGGCGACCGCGGCGTCGAACGCGTTGCCGCCGCGCTCGAGCACGGCCTGGCCGGTGCCGGAGGCGAGCCAGTGCGTGGAGGCGCTCATGCCGAACGTGCCGCGGAGCGTGGGGCGGGTGGTGAATGCGTCGGGGGCGCGGAACGTCACTCGGGGTCCTTCCGGTGGGGGTGGACCCAGTCGACCACATGGGATCCTCCCCGTGCGGGAATGCGGCCGGCCCCGCGCCCGTTCACCGTTCGACCCGGGAGGCTCATGACTGACACCAGCGGCGTCGGATTCCGATCCGAGCGCGGCCCGATCCTCATCGCCCTGATGATGACGACGGGCCTCGTGGCCATCGACTCGACCATCCTCGCCACCGCGGTGCCGTCCATCGTGGACGACCTCGGCGGCTTCGCCTCGTTCCCGTGGCTCTTCTCCATCTACCTGCTCGCGCAGGCGGTGTCGGTGCCGCTCTACGCGAAGCTCAGCGACACCGTGGGGCGGAAGCCGATCATCCTCGTCGGCATCGGCCTGTTCCTCGTGGGCTCCGTGCTGTGCGGATTCGCGTGGAGCATGCCCGCGCTCATCGCGGCCCGGGCGATCCAGGGCCTCGGCGCCGGCGCGGTGGCGCCCATGGCGATCACGATCGCGGGCGACATCTACACGGTGGCCGAGCGCGCCAAGACGCAGGGCTACCTCGCGAGCGTCTGGGCCGTCTCGAGCGTCGTCGGCCCCACCCTCGGCGGCGTGTTCTCCGAGTTCACGACCTGGCGCTGGATCTTCTTCGTCAACGTGCCGCTGTGCCTCGTCGCCGGCTGGATGATCGTCCGCCGCTTCCACGAGTCCATCGAGCGCACCCGGCACCGCGTCGACTACGCGGGCGCCGCGCTCCTCACCGTGGGCCTCAGCCTCCTGATCCTCGCGGTGCTCGAGGGCGGCCAGGCGTGGGCGTGGGACTCCGTGCCGAGCATCGGGTCGTTCGCGGTCGGCGGCGTGCTGATCGTCGCGTTCCTCCTCGTGGAACGACGCGCGGCCGAGCCCGTGCTGCCGCTCTGGGTGTTCTCCCGGCGGCTGCTGCTCACGACCACCCTGGTGTCGCTCGGCGTCGGCGCGATCCTCATCGGCCTCACCTCCTACGTGCCCACCTACCTCGAGGGCTCCATCGGCGTCACGCCGCTCGTCTCGGGCCTCGCGCTCGCGGCGCTCACGATCGGCTGGCCGATCTCGGCGTCGCTGTCGGGCCGTCTGTACCTCCGCATCGGCTTCCGCCGCACGGTGCTCATCGGCATGGCGCTCACCATCGTGGGCACCGGATCCATCGCGCTGCTCGCGGCGACGCCCACGCTCGTCGGCATCGCGGCCGGCTGCTTCGTGGTGGGCCTGGGCCTCGGCCTCGTCGCGACGCCCAGCCTCATCGGCGCGCAGTCGAGCGTCGGCTGGGGCGAGCGCGGCGTCGTGACGGGCGCGAACCTCTTCGCCCGGTCGATCGGCAGCGCGGTCGGCGTCGCCGTCTTCGGCGCGATCGCCAACGCGATCTTCCAGGCGTCGGACGGCGGCCAGCGGGATCCGGACGCCGTGATCGCCGCCTCGGGCGCCGTGTTCCTCGCGGTCGGCGTGTGCGCGCTCGCGACCGTGGTCGCGGGCCTGCTGATGCCGGAGTCGCGCGTCGAGGACACCGAGCTCGCGCGCGCGGAGCCCGTCGTCGACTGACCCGCCCGACGCCCGCCCGCGCCGCCCCGATTCGCGGGAATGCGATCCCCGCACCTAGGGTTGACCCAGATGCATACGTTCGCATGGATAGGGAAGCAGGGCAGCATGGCGCAGGAGATCGAGCTCGGACTGGACACGTTCGGGGACGTCACGGTCGGACCGGACGGCCGCGAGCTGCCCTACGCCGAGGTCATCCGCAACGTGGTCGCCGAGGGCGTCCTCGCCGACCAGGTCGGCATCGACTTCATCGGCCTCGGCGAGCACCACCGCGACGACTACGCGATCTCCTCCCCGGAGGTCGCGCTCGCCGCCATCGCGGCGAAGACCTCCCGCATCCGCCTGGGATCCGCCGTCACGGTCCTCAGCTCCGACGACCCGGTGCGCGTCTTCCAGCGCTTCGCGACGCTCGACGCCGTCTCGAACGGGCGCGCGGAGGTCATCCTCGGCCGCGGCTCCTTCACCGAGTCGTTCCCGCTGTTCGGCTACGAGCTGAGCGACTACGAGCGCCTCTTCGAGGAGAAGCTGGGCCTGTTCGCCGAGCTCGTCAAGGAGACGCCCGTCACCTGGAGCGGCTCGACGCGCGCCGGCCTCACCGAGCACGACGTGTTCCCGAAGACGGCCAACGGCATCAAGACCTGGGTCGGCGTCGGCGGCAGCCCCGAGTCGGTCGTGCGCGCCGCGCGCCACGGCTTCCCGCTCATGCTCGCGATCATCGGCGGCGAGCCGCACCGCTTCGCCCCCTACGCCGACCTGTTCGCGCGCGCCCTCGACCAGCTCGAGCAGCCGCGCCTGCCCGTCGGGATCCACTCGCCCGGCTACGTCGGCGAGACCGACGCCGACGCCCGCGAGGCGTTCTTCCCCGACTACCAGGTGATGCACGCCCGCATCGGCAAGGACCGCGGCTGGCCGCCGCTCGCCCGCGCGTCCTACGAGCAGGAGATCGAGCACGGGTCGCTGTACGTGGGATCGGCCGAGACGGTCGCCCGCAAGATCGCCGCGACGCTGAAGGCCGTCGGCGCCACGCGCTTCGACCTCAAGTACAGCGCCGGGCCCTTCTCGCACGAGCGGATGATGGGCGGCATCGAGCGCTACGGCACCGTCGTCGCGCCCATGGTCCGCGACCTCCTGGCCTGATCCGCCGGCCCCGCGCGGGCGGCCGATCCGCGTCGCCGCCGAACGGGGGCCCGAGCGCGGGATATCCTGCGTCTCGGGCCCGGCACGGGCGGGCATGAGGGAGGACGGGCGGCGATGACCAGCGCACCGCAGCCGCCCCCGCATCGGGGGCCCCGCGCCCTGGCCTCCGGCATGCTCGCCACGCTCCGCTCCGCCACCCTCGGCCGCGTCCAGTACCGCCTGCTCTACCGCGAGATGCGCCGCGCCACCTTCCCGCGCGACTCCCCCACGGGCTCGCAGCCGGGCCCGGATCCGTACGGCCTCGCCGTCGTGGGCGAGGGCACCGCGGTCGGCTACCAGACCGTCTCGCACGACCTCGGCATCGCCGGGCAGGTCGCCCACAAGCTGTCGATGCGCACGGGCCGCGGCGTCTTCTGGTCCGCGCAGCCGTTCCCCGACTTCACCGTGCGCTCCTGGCGCCCGGGGCTCGACGCGTTCCCCGCCTGGGCGAGCACCGACGTCGCGGTCATCGTGCTGGGCATCGGCGACGCGATCCGCTTCACGCCGACGCCGCTCTGGGAGTCGCTGCTCGGCGCGTGCATCGTGGGCGCGCACGAGCGGATGCCCGCCGACGCGCTGGTGCTGATCGCCGAGGTCCCGCCCCTCCAGGACTCGCCCGCCACGCCGCCGCTCATCGCGGGCGCGATCGGCCGCCACGCCGAGGCCCTCAACCTCGCCACCCGCCGCGTCGTCGCCCGGCACGCGCGCACCGCGAGCGTCCCGTTCCCCACGTGGCGCATCCCCGAGTTCACGGCGCCCAACCCCCAGGACACCCTCTACGGGCGCGTGTACCGGGCGTGGGCGGACCTGATCGTCGACGAGATCGCGCCGTAGTGGGGCGGATCGAGGACGGGTACGCGGCCGCGGACATCCGCGCCGCCGAGGCGCCCCTGCTGGCCGCGGGCGCGCAGCTGATGCGCGTGGCGGCCGCGGGGCTCGCCCGGGCCTGCCGGGAGGTCGCGCCCACCGGAACCCTGCTCGTGCTGGTCGGCGCCGGGAACAACGGCGGCGACGCGCTCCTCGCGGCGGCCGAGCTCGCGCGGGAGGGGCGCGAGGTGCGCGTGATCCGCACGGCCTCCCGCATCCACGATGCCGGCGCCGCGCAGGCGGCCGCGGCGGGCATCCGGATCTACCGCGCGGAGGATCTGGACGATGCCGCGGTGGCGGCGCTCGGCGCGGCCTCGGCGCTGGTGGTCGACGGGATCCTCGGCATCGGCACGACCGCCGACCCCGCCCTCCGCGGCCCGGCGCGTCGCGTGGTCGCCGCGCTGCTGCCCGTGGTCGCCCGGCCCGACGGCCCGCGCGTCGTCGCGTGCGACCTCCCGAGCGGCGTGGGCTGCGACGACGGCGCCGTGCCGGATCCGACGGTGCTGCCCGCCGACCTCACCGTCACGTTCGGCGCGGGGAAGGCCGGGTTGCTGCGGGACCCGGCGCGCGCGCTCGCGGGCCGCGTCGTGGTGGTCGACGTGGGGCTCGACCTGGCGGACGTCCCGCCGCTCGCCGTCGCCCGGCCCTGACGACGCGCCCGGGCCGTCGTGTGTCCCCCCTTCCGACGACTTCACCCGACGCTCCCGTCACGTCAGAGTGGGACCAGGCCGACCGGCCCGTCGAAGGGGGACGACACCATGCACGAGCACGCCAGGACATCCATCGCACCACCCGGGAGCGCGGTCTCGTGAGCGCCGCGCTCGTCATCGCCGTCGTGAACGCCGGGATCATGGCGCTCGTCGCCCTGGCCGCGCCGCGCCTGCCGCAGTGGACCCGCGGATCCTCGTGGCTGCTGCTCGTGCTCGCGCTCGTCGTGCTCGGGCTGCACCTCGTGGGCGACGCGTGGGGAATCCCCGCGACGCTCCTCGCGATCGCGTTCCTCGTCTCCACGTGCCTCAACGCGAGCGCGCTGGCGCCGCTGATCATGCAGGGCCTGATCGCCCGCGCGCCGGGTTCGCGCCGCGCGGTCGAGTAGACCGAGCCCGGCGCCCCGGCGCCCCGGCGCCCGGGCGACCGGCGCCCGACAGGCCGATGGCCGCACCGCCCGAGGCGGTGCGGCCATCGCCGTCGTGGGGTCGGATCAGGCGGGCGTCACGTCGATGAGCACCTTGCCGGTCACGCCGTCCTCGACCGCCTGGTGCGCGGCGGCCGCGTCCTCGAGCGCGAAGCGCGTGATCGGCAGGCCCGCCTCCTCGCCGACGGGCAGCGCGCCGTCGATCAGGGCGAGGTGGATGTCCGCGCGGGCGGTGTCGAGCGCCTCCCGGCCCACCGTGTACAGCAGCAGGAACTGGTAGCGGAGGTTCTTCACGAAGCTGTCGACCACGGGGAGCGTCACGGTGTCGCCGCCGTTGTTCGCGTACACGGCGACCGACGCGCGGTTCTTCGCGACCGCCTGGTTGAGCTCGGCGTTCTGCGCCGGGGCGACCTCGACGATCAGGTCGACGCCGTCGGGCGCGATCGACTGGATCTCCGCCACCGCGTCGCCGTGCTTGTAGTCCACGACGTGCTGCGCGCCGGCGGCCGTCGCGAGGGCGGCCTTCTCGGGCGAGCTGACCGTGGTGATCACGGTGGCGCCGGCCCAGCGCGCGAGCTGGATGGCCGCGTGGCCGACCGCTCCCGCGCCGCCGGCGACGAGCACGTGCTTCCCGGCGAGGGCGCCGGGCGCGAGCCGCGACGGGCCGTCCTCGGAGACGGTGAGCGCGCGGTGCGCCGTGACGGCGGGCACGCCGAGGCTCGCGCCGAGGTCGAAGGAGAGGCCGTCGGGCAGCGGCGCGACGCGGTCGACGGGGAGGACCGTCGTCTCCTGCGCGGTGCCGGTGGGGCGGCCGTGGGCGGCCAGCATGATCCAGACGCGGTCGCCGACGGCGAGGTCCGTGACGTCCGGGCCGACGGCGTCGACGACGCCCGCGCCGTCCTGGTTCGGGACGACCTCGGGGAAGGGCAGCTCCTGGCCGGGCGATCCGCCGTCGCGGGACTTCCAGTCGGTGGGGTTCACGCCCGAGACGACGATGCGGACGCGCACCTCGCCGGGGCCGGGCGCGGCCTCGTCGCGGTCGACCAGCTGCAGGACGTCGGGGGCACCGGTGCGGGTGTAGGCGATTGCTCTCATGCCCTGCCCAACGCCCGGCGCCCGCGCGGTGTTCCTGCCGTCAGCCGCCGAGCGTGTCGTGCGTGAACCGGCCGCCGAGCAGGGTGGCGGACACGCGCATGGCGCGGAGGTCGTCGGCGGTGGTGGCGTCGGCGAGCGGATCCGCGTCCACGACCGCGAGGTCGGCCCGCTCCCCCGCCGCCACGCGCGTGCGTACGGACGCGTCGAGCGCGGCCGCCCGGTCGATCGCCTGCTCGGGGTGCCACGGCGCCCGGCCGTCGCGCGCCCGGCCGACGGCGGCGCTCATCGTGGCCCACGGATCCAGCGGCGCGACGGGCGCGTCGGAGCCGAGCGCGAGGCGCGTGCCCGCCGCGCGGAGGTCGGCGAGCGCGAAGGCGCGGCCCGTGCGGCCGGCCCAGTAGACGTCGGCGACGTCGCGGTCGTCCATCGCGTGCTCGGGCTGCACGCTCGCGACCACGCCGAGCGCGGCGAACCGCGCGACGTCCTCGTGCGTGAGCAGCTGCGCGTGCTCGATGGATCCGGCGAGCCCCTCCGCGTCGCGGTGCGCGCCCCGGAGCTCCCGGTCGAGGTGCGCGAACGCGTCGAGCGCCAGGCGGTTGGCGTGGTCGCCGATGGCGTGGATCGCGGGCCGGAGCCCCTGGCGGGCCGCGCGCAGCATCAGGCCGCGCAACTCCTCGGGCGGGACGGAGAGCGTGCCGCAGGCGCCGCCGTGCGCGTCGCCGCCCTGGCCGTCGAGGTCGGGGTACGGGTCGAAGCAGTACGCGGTGCGGGTGTTGAGGGATCCGTCGGTGACGACCTTCGCGGGCCCCACGCGCACGAGCCCGCCGGTGCCCTCGAGCAGGTCGCCCGTGCGGAGGCCCGCGTCGCGGGCCCGGTCGAGGTCCTGCGGCCAGATGCCGAGCTCGACGCGGAGCGCGTCGTGCCCGAGGGCGGCCAGGCGGCGCCAGCGAGCCGGGTTCCAGTCGATCTCGAGGTCGACCACGCCGACCACCCCGCGGCGGGCGGCGTCCCGGGCGACCTCGACGGCGCGGGCGTCGAGCGCGGACGCGTCGCCCTCCTCCACGCGGTACATGAAGTCGAAGCAGTCGTCCTCGCGCAGGAGGCCGGTCGGGTGGTCGCCGTAGCCGTGCGGGGCGAGCGCGGCGGAGCTCGCCCAGCAGCAGTGCAGGTCGCCGCTGACGAGCAGGACCGGGGTGTCGCCCGCGACCGCGTCGAGGAGGTCCTTCGTGGGGAGGTCGGGCCAGAGGCCGTCGCGGAAGCCGTAGCCGACGAGCGCCTCGGGTGCGTGACCTGCGCCGGTCACCGCGCCGGAGGACGCGGCGTCGCGCGCGGCGAGCGCGTCCCGGACGAGCGCGACGGCCTCCGCGGCCGACGCGACGCGGGAGAGGTCGAGGCGGCGGGACACCTTGGTCCACTGGGTGAAGTGCACGTGGTGGTCCCAGAGGCCCGGGATCACGAACCGGCCGTCGAGCGCGCGGGTCTCGACGCCCGCGGCGTCGGCGGATCCGGCGGGGCCGACGGACGCGATCACGCCGTCGCGCACGAGCACGTCGACGGGCGCGGCGGATCCGGGCAGGCGTCCGCCCGCGAGCAGCAGCGCGGTCACTCGGGGCGCTCCGCCGTCGCGGCCGGGGTCGGGGCGGCGTCCGCGGCGGCGTCGGCGTCTGCGTCGGCGGTCGAGGCGTCAGCGGCCGGGGCGTCGGCGGCGCGCGCCTGCGCCCGGCGCATCTCCGCGGCGAGCGCCGGGTTCGGGTACTCCGCGCCGTGCTCCAGCTCGTGGAGCACGCGCTCGACGACGTGCGGCGGCTTGTTCTGGCTGAGCTTGGCCTTGGCGACGAACCGGGTGGCGACGAGCCGCAGGCCGACGGTGCCGGCGCTGATCCGGGCGGAGTACGCGGCGTCGGCGACCGTGCCCGCCATGCGGCGCGGCTCGGGCATGCGGTCCTCGAAGCGGTCCACCAGCTGCTCGAGCACCCGCAGGTTCTCCTCGGGCGAGAGGATCTCGACGCGGCAGGTCAGGTGCGCGCTGACGTGGTTCCAGGTGGGCACGGCGGGGTCGGCGTCGTACCAGCCGGGCGACACGTAGCCGTGCGGGCCCTGCACGAGGACGAGGACCTCGCCGTCGGCGCCGTCCCGCTGGCCGAGCTCGTGGATCCGCTCGTCGGGGCGCCCCACGTGGGTGAGGAGCGTGAGGTCGTCGCGGTCGGGATCCAGCAGCACCGGGTAGTGCGAGGCGACGAGCCCGGCGCCCGTGCCGCTGACGATCGTGGCCCACGGGTTCTCGTCCACGAGGCGGCGGATCTCGGCGACGTCCTCGAGCGCGAAGGACGGGTTCTCCCTCACCGGGCGGCCCGCCGCGGCTCGAGGGCGGGCGGGGACGCGAGGGGCATGACGGGATGCTACCGGCCGCCGGGCGCCGCTCCCGTCACCGGCGCCGGCCCGGCCGACCCGTGCGTCCGACGCCGGATCAGCGCGCCCGCAGCCCCGGGAACTGGTCGTCGCGCCACTCCCCGTCGAGCCGCTCCCCCGCGTCGGCGGCCGCGACCTCGCGCTGCCGCAGCTCGACCCGGCGGATCTTCCCCGAGGCGGTCTTCGGCAGCTCCCCGAACTCCACGCGTCGCACGCGCATGAACGCCGGGCACCGCTCGCGCGCGTGCTTCAGCACGGCGAACGCGGTCTCCTCGTCGGGCTCCCACCCGGCGGCGAGGTGCACGTACGCCTTCGCGACGTTGAGCCGCACGGGATCCGGCGCGCCCACGACCGCGGCCTCCGCGACGGCCGGGTGCTCGATCAGGACGCTCTCGACCTCGAACGGCGAGATCTTGTAGTCCGAGGACTTGAAGATGTCGTCGGTGCGGCCGATGAAGGTGATGGTCCCGTCGGGGTCGCGCCGGGCGACGTCGCCCGTGTGGAAGAGCCCGTCGCGCATCGCCTCCGCGGTGCGCTCCTCGTCGCCGAGGTAGCCGGCCATGAGGTTCACGGGCCGGGTGGCGAGGTCGAGGCAGATCTCGCCCTCGTCGGCGCGGTCGCCCGTGACGGGATCCACGAGCACGAGGTCGACGCCCGGCAGCGGCGTGCCCATCGAGCCCGGCACGACGGGGGCGCCGGGCGGGTTCGCGACGATGGCGGTGGTCTCGGTCTGGCCGTAGCCGTCGCGGATCACGAGCCCCCACCACTCCTCGATGCGCGCGATGACCTCGGGGTTGAGCGGCTCGCCCGCCGACATGATCTCGCGGAGCCTCCCCGGCCGCTCGCGGATCCCGGCCTGGATGAGCATCCGCCACACGGTCGGCGGCGCGCAGAACGTCGTGACCTCCGCGCGGTCGAGCTGCTCCACGAGCGCGTGCGCGTCGAAGCGCGCGTAGTCGTGCACGAACACGGTGGCCTCCGCGATCCACGGCGCGAAGAAGCAGCTCCACGCGTGCTTGCCCCAGCCGGGCGAGCTGATGGCGAGGTGCACGTCGCCGGGCCGCAGCCCCAGCCAGTACGTGGTCGAGAGGTGCCCGACGGGGTACGAGACGTGCGTGTGCACGACCATCTTCGGCTTGCTCGTGGTGCCGGAGGTGAAGTACACGAGCGCCGGATCCGTGGACGCGACGGCCACGCCCACGGGCTCGGCCGCTGCGTGGTCGGCGTCGCGGTAGTCGGTCCAGCCGGCCGCCGTAGGCGCGCCGTCGGACGCGCCGTCGGGCGCGCCGATCGCGATGCGCAGGAAGCCGCCCGGCACCTCGTCGAGCACGTCGGCGTGCGCGGCGTCGGCGATGACGGCGCGCACGCCCGCGCGCTCGACGCGGTCGGCGAGGTCCGCGGATCCGAGCACGGTGGAGGTGGGCAGGATCACGGCGCCCGCCTTCATGATCGCGAGCATCGACTCCCACAGCTCCACCCGGTTGCCGAGCATGAGCATGACGTGGTCGCCCTTCCGCACCCCGAGGCCGACGAGCCAGGTCGCGACCCGGTCGGAGCGCGTCGCCATCTCGTCGAAGGTGACGCTGCGCTCGGATCCGTCGCCGGCCACGACGCGCAGCGCCACCCGGTCGTTCCCGCGCGCGATCCCATCGAACCAGTCGACCGCCCAGTTGAAGGACTCCCCCACGTCCGGCCAGCGGAAGCGCGCCGCCGCGCCTGTCCGGTCGGTGCGCATCTCCTGCAGGAGGTCACGGGCGGCGCGGTAGAAGGAGTTGGCTTCGGTCATGGGTCCATCCTGCTGCCCGCGCCCCGGTGCGCGCCGCAGGCGATCCGGAGACCGCACCGCTCCGCGGACGGCTCCGAAGCATTTCAGTAGTGCACGAACTCATGAATGAGGGAAGGACGATCGCATGACCGAGATCACCGCCCACCACGGGCTCCTGAAGGACACGAACCTGCACGTCGACGACACCGGCGGCTCCGGCCGCCCCGTGGTCCTGATCCACGGCTGGCCCCTGTCCGGCGAGTCGTGGAAGAAGCAGGTGCCCGCGTTCGAGGCCGCCGGCTACCGCGTCATCACCTACGACCGCCGTGGCTTCGGCCGCAGCGACAAGCCGCTCACGGGCTACGACTACGACACGTTCGCGTCGGACCTCGACGCCGTGCTCACCGAGCTCGACCTCCGCGACGTGACCCTGGTCGGGTTCTCGATGGGCGGCGGCGAGATCGCCCGCTACATCGGCACCCGCGGCGAGGAGCGCCTGCACAGCGTGGTCTTCGCGTCCGCCGTGCCGCCGTACCTGGAGAAGACCGACGACAACCCGGACGGCCCGCTCACGAAGGACGCCGCCGCCGAGATGACCGCCGGCCTCACCAAGGACGAGGACTCCTTCTACGACGAGTTCACGACCGGGTTCTTCTCGGCGAACGGCGTGCTCAAGGTCACCGAGGCGGAGCGCCAGGAGGCGATCGCCCTCGCGCACCAGTCGAAGAAGCACGCGGCGCTCGCGTCGATGGCCGCGTTCGCGACCACGGACTTCCGCGACGACCTCACCAAGGTCACGGTGCCGACTCTCGTCATCCACGGCGACAGCGACGCGACCGTGCCGTTCGAGGGATCCGGCGAGCGCACGCACCAGGCCATCGCCGGCTCCGAGCTGCACGTCGTGGAGGACGCCCCGCACGGCGTCACGGTCAGCCACCCCGAGGAGTGGAACCAGGCCGTGCTGGAGTTCCTGAAGAAGTAGGACGCACCACCGCTCGCGCAGGGGCGTCGATCCGATCCGGGTCAGCGCCCCTGCGTGCGCTTGTAGGGCTTCGGCTGGCCCTTGACCACGGGCGCGCGGCCCTGGCCCTTGGACGCCTTCGCCTTGCCACCCGCGGGCGGCCGCGGCGGCTCGGGCGGGGTCGACGGCTTCGCGAGCTCCTCGAGCGCCTCCTCGTAGGCGAGGCGGCCGGCCTTGGTCAGGCGCGTCTCGGTGGCCTGCGGGTCGAAGACGGACTTGCCGTAGTGCTCCTCGACCGCGCGGATGGAGGAGGCGAGCTTCGCGCGCGAGATGCCGAGCTGATCCGCCGCCTTCGGGTGGTGCAGCACCTCGGCCGCGACCACGAAGTGACGCTGGTGGCTGATCTTCACGTGCGTGAGCCTCTCGTCGCGGCGGACGCCGGACCCCCACGGTACAGGGCGGGTGCCGCCGCCCGGGGCGCGGCCGGTAGCGTCGACGCGGGCGGACGACCCGGACGGAGGCGCGGCATGGCGGGACTCGAGGTCGTGGCGGCCGTGCTGATCCGCGACGGGCGCGCCCTCGCCTGCCGCCGCGCGCCGCACACGTCGGGCGCCGGCACGTGGGAGTTCCCGGGCGGCAAGGTCCAGCCGGGCGAGGCGCCGCGGGCGGCGCTCGCGCGCGAGATCCGCGAGGAGCTCGGGATCGACGTGACGGTCGGCGCGCTCGTCGACCGCTCCGAGGTCCCCGTGGGCGACCGCGTGATCGACCTCGCCTGCTACCTCGTGGGTCCGGTCGGCGACATGCCCGCCGCGAGCACCGACCACGACGAGCTCCGCTGGGTGCCGCTCGCGGACCTCGGCGGGCTCGACTGGTCGGCGCCGGACCTGCCCGCCGTGCGGCGGCTCGTGCTGCAG
Organism: Clavibacter michiganensis subsp. tessellarius; assembly: GCF_021922985.1. Classification (NCBI taxonomy): domain Bacteria; kingdom Bacillati; phylum Actinomycetota; class Actinomycetes; order Micrococcales; family Microbacteriaceae; genus Clavibacter; species Clavibacter tessellarius. Next base: position 1,306,526 of record NZ_CP040788.1, read on the forward strand.
GCGCGGCATCCGCACGCCGACTGGGTCATCGACGTCGGGGCGGCGCGGCCGGTCCCGGATCCGGAGCGGGACCGGCACGCGGCGCGCCTCGCCGAGCTCTCCGCCGGCCACGCGGACGCCGGCGCGCTCCGGTCCGGCGTGCGCGCGGCCCACGCGGCGGGCCTCGACGAGCACCGCATCGCGGTCGCCGCGCGGCTGTCACTCGCGGACGTGCGCGCGCGCCTCGGCTGACGGGTCCTCTCGACGCGGGACGGCGGACGGCACGCGCGCGTGAGGCGCATCCCGGTGCCGCGCGCGGATCCTCAACAGCCGGCGGCGCTGGGGAGAGCGGCGGCGCCCGACTGCCCAGACACCCGTAACGTCTCGCCGCACCCTGCGGCGCTCGCCGCCGGGCCCCTCACGAACAGAGAGATGACCCATGTCCGTCATGTCCTCCGCCCTGCGCCGACCCGCCGCGGTCGCCGCCCTCGCGCTCGTCGCGACGCTGGCGATCCCGACCGCCGCGCAGGCGTCCGCGCCCGTCCACCACCCGGCCCCCAGCACCGCCCGTCACCACCACGCGCCGTTCGCCGTGCGCACCACGGTCGTCCCGAAGAAGTCCGTGAAGGCCTTCGGCGGCGGCGTCCTCTACGAGCCCCAGGACACCGGCAAGCCCGTCCTCGGCGCCGTCGTCATCACGCCCGGCTTCACGGACACCAGCGCCGACGAGAAGGAGTACGCGGAGCTCGTCGCCTCGCAGGGCTTCGTCGCGTTCGCGATCGACACGCTCGACGTCGGCGACGTCCCCGCCGACCGGGCCACCCAGATGCTCGCGGCCGTCGACTGGCTCACGGGCTCGAGCCCGGTGAAGCACGAGGTCTCGCCCGACCGCGTCGGCCTCCTGGCCTTCTCGTTCGGCGGCGGCGGCGCGATGCAGGCGGCGCAGTCGCGCCCGTCCATCAAGGCCGTGGTGGCCATGATGCCGTTCGACGGGCCGCCGGAGGACGACCCGAAGGCGACGACCCCGGAGTACCCGAAGCTGACGTCCCCGACCCTCGTCATCACGGGCCAGAAGGACGACATCGCCGTCCCGAAGGACTACGGCAAGCCCGCCTACGACTCCATCCCCGCCGGCACGCCCAAGCAGTACCTGGAGCTGACGGGCCTCGGCCACGGCGCCGGCGAGCACGTGCCGGCCGGCACGATCCGCGTCGCCGTCACGGCGTACCTCAAGCGCTACCTCGACGACAACCACGAGTACACGAAGTTCATCTGCCCGGCGCCGAAGGCCACCGGCCCCATCAGCGCGTCGGACAGCTCCTGCCCGACGGGCTGATCCGTCCGCTCGTCCCGCGCGGCGTCCGACCTCCCGGTCGGGCGCCGCGCCCGCGTCCGGGATCCGGGTCGTAGGGTATGGACGATCCACCATCCGCCCCCGCCTCGCGCGGGCCGGCAACCGAACGGAGCGCTGATCGCGCTGAGCACCACCCCGCCCGCGGATCCGCGCCGCCCCCGCCGGGACCCCGGCGCCGCGCGTCCGCCGCGCCAGCGCCGCCGCCGCGTCAACCCGCAGGAGATGCGCGACGTCCGCGCGCGCCTCCGCGGCACCATCTACGAGGGCACCGAGCCCGCCCACGGCCGCCTCGGCGACCTCTACTCCCCGCGCCAGATCGTCGACTTCTGCCTCGACCTCGGCGAGGTGATGCTCGCCTCCGGCGCCGACGTGCGCGCGGTCGAGATCGCCATCGTCGCCGTGAGCACGAAGTGGAACCTGGCGCCGCTGGAGCTCGACATCACGGGCACGGCCATCACCATCCAGTACGCGCCGCACGAGGGACCGCCGCTCGTGAAGCTGCGCGTGGTCACGGCCGAGGGCAGCGACCTCCACCGGCTGTCGCTCGTGTACCAGATCGTCGACGAGCTCCTCCACGACGACCGGGACATGACGAGCGCCGTCGACGGCCTCGTCGAGGTGCTCAAGTCGCCGCCGCGCTGGCCGTCGTGGATCACCGACGCGGCCATGGGCCTCTTCGGCGTCTCCGTCTCGCTGCAGGCCGGCGGCTCGCTCGCGGGCGCGATCGGCGCGTTCCTCCTGATGATCGGCTCGATGGTGCTCGGCCGGCAGCTCGCGCGCCGCGGCATCCCGCCGTTCTTCGTGGTGGCCGTGCAGTCGGCCGCCGTCGCCGCGGTCGGCACGCTCGCCATCTGGTCGGGCGTCATGCCGGCCGGCAGCGCGGCCGCGATGGTCGCGGCGGTGGTGGTGCTGATCCTCCCCCACGTCACGATCGTCACGTGGGCGCAGGACGCCATCTCGGGGTTCCGGGCCATGGCGCTGTCGCGGGCGATGATCATCGTGCTCATCGTCGCGGGCATCGCCGTCGGCATCCCGGGCGGCCTCGCGCTCACGGCGGGCGTCGACATCGAGGTGGACCCCACCGACATCACGCTCCGCTCCCTGCCCTTCTGGATGCTGCTCATCACCACGTTCTTCGCGGCCGGCGCGACCGGCATCACGCAGGGCGCCAACGCGCGCGTGATGCCCGTGGCCATCGCCGTCGCGCTCGTGGGCACGGCCTCGCTCTACGTCCTCAAGGCCGCGGGCGTGCCGCTGCTCGCCGCGACCTTCCTCGTCGCGACGCTGCTCGGCGCGCTCGGGACGGTGGTCGCGGCGCGCCTGCGCGTGTCGGCCACGGCGATCGCGGTGCCCGCCTTCTGCGGGTCGTTGCTGCCGTCGCTCGCGGTCGCCTCGGCGCTGCTCAACTCGATGGCCGGCACCTCCGGCGCGACGGGCGCGTTCGTCGGCGCGATGGCGACGACCCTCGCGATCGGCGCGGGCCTCGTGCTCGGCAGCCTCCTCGCGACACCGCAGGCGCGCCGGCACCTCCGCCGCCGCTCGAAGCGCGTGGTCGTGCAGTCGGTGCGGCTGGACACGACGCCCATCGGCATCATCCGGGACCCCGCGCTCCTGGATCCGCCGCAGCGGCCGGCGGGCGGCGGCGTCGACCTCGGCTGAGGCCCGGCGGCGCACGCCGCGGCCGCGCACGCCGCGGGCGCGTCCGGCGCGCGCGTCTGGCACGGTGGTGGGGTGAGGATCCTCGTGGTGGACGACGAGCGGCGGCTGGCCGACGGCATCCGGCGCGGGCTGCAGGCCGAGGGGTTCGCGGTCGACGTGGCGCACGACGGGGTCGACGGCCTGTGGTGGGCCCGCGAGAACCGCTACGACGCGATCCTCCTCGACCTGATGATGCCCGGCATGAGCGGCTGGGCCGTCTGCCGCACGCTCCGCGAGGAGGGCGTCTGGACGCCCGTCCTCGTCCTCACCGCCAAGGACGGCGAGTGGGACGAGGTCGAGGCGCTCGAGGCGGGCGCCGACGACTTCGTCACCAAGCCGTTCGCGTTCCCCGTGCTGGTGGCCCGGATCCGCGCCCTCGTCCGCCGCGGCGCCCCGGCGCGGCCGGTCGCGCACCGCATCGGCGACCTCGTCGTGGACCCGGGCCCGCGGCGGGCCTCGCGCGGCGGCGAGGAGATCGAGCTGACGAGCCGCGAGTTCGCGGTCCTGGAGTTCCTCGCGCGGAACGCCGGCCGCGTCGTGTCCAAGCGCGAGGTGGTGGCGAACGTGTGGGACGACGACTTCGACGGCGACCCCTCCATCGTCGAGGTGTACGTCGCGCACCTCCGCCGGAAGCTCGACCGGCCGTACGGCACGGCGACCATCGAGACGGTGCGGGGCGCGGGCTACCTGATGGGCGGATCCGATGCGTGAGCCGGCCCGTCGGCGCCGGTCCCTGCGCGTGCGGGCCACCACCGCGGTCGCGGTCCTCGCGCTCCTGCTCGGGGTCCTCGGCGCGGTCGCGTTCGCGCTGCTGCTCCGCGGATCGCTCGAGGACGGCGTGCGCGACGCCGCGGACCGGACGCTCGAGACGGTCGCCGACGCGGTCGCGGCCGGCGGACCGCAGGCCGTGACCGACCTCGGCGACGACGACCTCGTGCAGGTGCTCGACGGCGACGGCCGGGTGATCGCGCACGGCGAGGACGCGGACGGCCCGCCGCTGTACGACGGCGAGCGGGCCGACGACGTGGTCGTCGACGGGGAGCGACGGCTGGTGGTCGCGGGCGACGTGGAGGCCGCGGGCGACGTGACCGTGGTCGTCGCCGCGTCGCTCGAGGACGCCGACGAGGCCGTGGCCGCGGTCGTGCGCCTGCTCGCCGTGGCCGTGCCGCTGGTCGTCGCGCTCGTGGCGCTGCTGGCGTGGGTGGTCGTGGGGCGCGCGCTCCGGCCCGTGGAGCGGATCCGCCGCGACGCCGAGGCGATCGGGTCCTCCCCCGGCGACGCGCGAGCCGACGGGCGCGGCGACGCTCGCGTGCACGCCCGCGTCGACGAGCCCGGCACCGGCGACGAGGTCGACCGCCTCGCGCGCACCCTCAACGGCATGCTCGCCCGGCTCGACGCCGCCCGGACGGCGCAGCGGCGCTTCGTCTCCGACGCGTCGCACGAGCTGCGCTCCCCGCTCGCGACCGTGCGGCAGCACGCCGAGCTCGCCCGCATCCACCCCGACCGCACGAGCCTCGCCGAGCTCGCCGACGTGGTGCTCGCGGAGGGCGCGCGGCAGGAGGAGCTCGTCGACGCGCTCCTCGTGCTCAGCCGCCTCGACGAGGGCGCCGGGCTCGACGCCCGGCCGGTGGACCTCGACGACGTGGCGCTGGAGGAGGTGGCGCGGCTGCGGGGGCGGGCGGACGTGCGGGTCGACGGATCCGGCATCCGGGCCGCCCGCGTCACCGGCGACGCGCGCCTCCTCGCGCTCGCGGTGCGCAACCTCGCGGAGAACGCCGCCCGGCACGCGGCGTCGACCGTCGCCGTCTCCACCGCGGCGACGGACGACGGCGTCGTGCTCGCGGTCGACGACGACGGGCGCGGGATCCCGGCCGCCGAGCGCGAGCGCGTGCTCGACCGGTTCGTGCGCCTCGACGAGGGCCGCGACCGGGACTCCGGCGGATCCGGGCTCGGCCTCGCCATCGTGCGCGCGGTCGCGGAGGCGCACGGCGGATCCGCGCGCGTGGAGGAGGCGCCGGGCGGCGGCGCGCGCGTGGTGCTGCGGCTGCCGGCCGCCCCGGACGACGCCGGCTGACGACGGCCGACGACGGCCGACGGCCGACCTCGCCGGGCGCCGCTTAGGGTCCGATTAAGGTGCCCCCGGGCAGGGTGGCCGCATGACCACGCACACGACATCGACCCCCGTCCGCCGCGCCGCCCTGGCGCTCGCCCTCCCGCTCCTCGGCGGCATCGCCCTCGCCGGCTGCTCCGCCGGATCCGCCCCCGCGTCCGCCCCGGGCACCGCCCCGTCCGCCGCCTCCGCCGCCCCGACCGCGGGTGCCGGCACCGACGGCACCGGGCAGGCCCCGGCCGACGGCGCGCTCGCCGCGGCCGTCGACACCGCGATCGCCGCCGTCCCCGGCAGCGAGCTGGTGTCGGTCGACCAGGAGGCGGGCGGCACGTCGTGGGAGGTCGTCGTCGCCGAGCAGGACGGCCGCGAGCACGAGGTGCACACGGGAGCCGACGGATCCGCGGTCACGGCGGGCCCCGTCACCGACGCGGACGACGCCGACGACCTCGCCGACACGGCGGCGCTCCTCCGCGGCGCCAGCGTCGGCCACGCGGACGCGGCCTCCGCCATGACGGGCGCCGTCGCGGGCACCGTCACCGAGCTCGCCCTCGACGAGGACGGCGGCCGGATCCTCTGGGAGGGCGACGTCGTGGACGCCTCGGGCGTCACGCACTCGGTGCGCGTCGACGCGGCCTCGGGCGAGGTCGTCGACCGGTCCGTCGAGGACTGACGGCCCGCGCGGGCGCCCGACGCGGCCCGCACCGGACGCAGCGACCGGCGGGACGACGACGGAGCGCACCCCCGCACCGCCCGCCGCGGGCGCTCCCGAGGCCGGGCATAGCCTGGAGCGAGAGGTCCCCATGAGGGACGCGACCCACTCCCGAGGAGGATCCCCATGGACGTGCACCCCGGCGTCACCCTGCTGGACGACGACGTGCGCGACGCGCACGAGCTGTTCCGCTCGCTGCACGCGCACCCCGAGCTGTCGATGCAGGAGCACGCGACCGCCGCGGCGATCGAGGCGTACCTGGAGGCGATCGGCGCCGAGACGAGCCGCTGCGGCGGCACCGGCGTGGTCGGGATCCTCCGCAACGGCGACGGTCCCGTGGTCGCGTTCCGCGCCGACACCGACGGCCTCCCCATCCTCGAGGAGACGGGCCTCGCGCACGCGAGCCGCGACACGGGCATCGACCCGTCGGGGAAGGAGGTGCCGACGATGCACGGCTGCGGCCACGACTTCCACGTCGCCGCCGCGCTCACCACCGCCCAGGCGCTCGCCGCGAACCGCGACGCGTGGGCCGGCACGATCGTCTTCGTCTTCCAGCCCGGCGAGGAGACCGGCGAGGGCGCCCGCGCGATGCTCGCCGACGGCCTCTGGGAGAGGGCGCCGCGCCCCGAGGTGATCCTCGGCCAGCACGTCTTCCCGCTCCCCGTCGGCATGGTCGCCACGCGCGAGGGCGCGTTCATGAGCATGAGCGACTCCTGGCGCGTCACCGTGCGGGGCCGCGGCGCGCACGGCTCGCAGCCGCAGAACTCCATCGACCCGATCGTCGCCGCCAGCGCCATCGTGCTCCGCCTGCAGACCGTGGTCGCGCGCGAGATCGACCCGCAGGCCGCGGCCGTCGTGACCGTCGGCACGTTCCAGGCGGGCACGAAGGAGAACATCATCCCCGAGCACGCGGTGCTCGGCCTCAGCATCCGGACCTTCGACCCGGCCGTGCGCGAGCGCGTGCTGGCGTCGGTGCGGCGGATCATCCTCGCGGAGGCGGCCGCGAGCGGCGCCCCGGAGCCCGAGATCGAGGAGATCGTGTCGTTCCCGCTCAACCTCAACGACCCGGAGGCGACCCGCGGCGTCGTCGCGGCGCTCACCGCGCAGCTCGGCGAGGACATGGTGAGGGAGTCGCCGCCCATCATGGGCAGCGAGGACTTCGGGATCCTCGGGGAGGCCATCGGCGTGCCCACCGTCTACTGGGCGTTCGGCGGCGTGGAGCCCGAGGCGTTCGGCGGGGCGACCCCGCCGCCCGGCAACCACACGCCGCAGTTCGCGCCCACCATGGCCGGCACGATCGAGACGGGCGTCAAGGCGGCGACGGCCGCGCTGCTCTCGCGCGTCGGCGTGGCCCGCGCGTAGGGTCGAGCCGACACGCTCCGGTTCGGCCTCTAGGCACGCTCCGCCGATCCCGTCGGATCCGCCGCGCCCGCCGCTCGACCCCGGTCAGCGGCGGGCGCGCCTGTTCCGCCAGGCGGACCACGCGCCGGTCGCCCAGAGCGCCCAGATCACGAGGAGCGGCTGGAACACCAGGCGGGTCGCGCGGGCGGCGTCGGTCTCCAGGCCGAACGCGGGCGTGCGGGTGACGAGCTGCGAGATGTTGCCGGGGAAGATCGCGACGAAGAACGCGGCCACCACGAGCCCGACCCAGATCCGCCAGCGCCCGAGCAGCACGAGCGACAGGCCCAGCAGGATCTCCACGACGCCCGACGCGAGCACCACGAAGTCGGGATCCATCGGCAGCCACGTCGGCACCTGCGCCTGGAACGACTCGCGCGCGACCGTGAGGTGCCCGGTGCCCGCCATGACCAGCACGAGGCCGAGCAGGATCCGCGCGAGCGTGCGCGGGATCGAGCGCCGGCCGCCGTCCGGGGCGATGCGCGGATCCGCCGTCCGCTGATCGGCGTCGGTCGGGCGGGAGGCGGGGCGAGAGGTCATGCCCCCAGTCTGACGCGCGGCGGATGTGCGCCCGTCGGCCAGCCGACCCGTGCGACGCCCGCGCGCGGGGGCACCGTCGGCTCGGCAAGGCGGCCCGGCGCGCCCGCCCGGCCGCCCGCCCGCCCGGCCGGCTGTTCGGCGTCCGCGCGCGGGGGCGCGGCCGACGGATACCGTCGGTGCCTCGGCCGCCGGACCGGCGGTCGCTCCCCCACGGAAAGGCCGCCCATGACGCACGCGTCCCGCACCGCCGCACGGATCCTCGCCCGCACGCTCCTCCGCCGCCCGGCCCTCGCCGTGGCCGCCGGCGCCGCGGGCCTCCTCGCCCTCGTCGCCGTCTCCCCCGCCTCATCCGCCACCGCCGACGACACCGTGCCCGCTCCCACGACCGTCACCCGGTCCGCCGCCGAGGCGGCCGACGCCGTCGCCTTCTGGACGCCCGAGCGGCTCGAGGGCGCGGGCTCGCCCGAGCTCACGCGCGTGACCGGCACCCCGACCTCGCCGGACGACACCCCGTCCGCGGACGAGCTCACCACCTCCGCCGCCCTCGAGCAGCGCCTCGCCCGCCCCGTGATCCCGGTGGCCCAGCAGGTCGACCCCGTCCCGCACATCGGTATCGTCGCGTACGTCGTGGACGGCAAGGAGATGAGCTGCACGGGCAACGCCGTCGAGTCCGCCAACGGCCTCACCGTCGCCACCGCGGGCCACTGCGCGTTCCCCGGCAAGGACCCGTCGAGGATGGTCTTCGTGCCCGGCTACATGAAGGGCCAGCCGTACACCGTGTGGCCGGTCACCTCGGTGACGCTCGCGGCGGGCTGGCGCGAGACGCTGGATCCGGCGCGCGACACGGCGTTCCTCACGGTCGGCAGCCCCGACGGGCGCACCCTCACCGAGGCCGTCGGCGCCTCCCCCGTGGAGTTCCACCAGGGGCTCACGCACTACACGACGATCATCGGCTACCCCGCCTCGGGCCGCTTCACGGGCGACGCGCCGTTCCTCTGCAGCGGCACCGCCCGCGCCACGCACCTCGAGGGCCAGTCCGGCCAGGAGCTCGACTGCGACATGAAGGAGGGCGCGTCGGGCGCCCCGCTGTTCGACGGTTCGGGCCCCGGCGCCCGCCAGTACAGCGTGCTGTCCGGCGGACTGGAGGACCAGCCGCTCGTGGTCGCGCCCGTGTGGGACCGCGTCATCGAGGCGGCCTACCGAGCGGCCCAGGCGCACGTCGGCTGATCCCGCGCGGGTCGCGCGCCCTCCCCGCGAGGGCGCGCGACCTCCCCGCGAGGGCGCGCGGTCGGGGCCGCTCGGGGCGCGTGATCCCCGTCAGTCGAGCACCAGCACGGCCACGATCCCGGCCGCGAACAGGAGCAGGGGCACGCCCACCGCGATGACGCCGCCCAGCGTCGGCGTCATCCGCAGTCGGCGCACCGGCCGCGGACGGGATGCGCGGTCCGGCTCCGGCAGGCCCATCGCCCGCAGCACGGCGTCGAGCGCGGACGGGTCGTCGGGATGCTCGATCGGGTCGGCGCGCCAGCGCTCCCACCGGTCGACCTTCGCGACCAGCGCGGTCGTCGCCTCGATCACGTCGCGCCAGCGCTCGGGGTCGCGCGTCACGACGTCGTCGGACGAGGTGAGCAGCAGCCGGTCGCCCACGACCTCGACGTCGAGGCCGCGCACCCGGTCGATGAGCAGGGCGAGGATGTCGGGCGTGAAGAGGTAGAGGGCGTCGCGCTCGCTGCCGGCCGGGCAGTACAGGGCGAAGTGGCGGTCGACGTCGCCCTCGAGCGACAGGCGCTGCTCCCGCTCCGGCCGCGACATCATCGTCAGCGCCCGCCGCAGGAGGCCCCGCCGCGCGATCACGCGGATGTGCGGCATCTCGTGCGCGAGCCGGATCATCGCGTACCCGCCGAAGCGCGGCGCCCCCTCGCGCCGGCCCGCCGTGACGATCTCGTGGTTCCCGAACTCGACGCCGGGAGCCGAAGCCGGCCGCATCACCCGGGTGAGGTCGAAGTAGCGGCGCGCGGATCCGAAGTGCCCGTCGGACATCGGCCCCGGCAGGTACGTCATGCCGTTCGCTTCGGCGAAGCGCGCGAGCCGGAGGTGCGCGCGGTAGCCGCCGCGGCGCTCGCGCGAGCGGATCACCCAGCTGCCGAAGACGACCAGCAGGATCGCGGGCAGCGCGCCGATCAGCGCCTGCCAGGCCGCCTCGCTCGCGGCATCAGGGGCGCCCTCCTGGAGGGTGTCGGCCATGATCCCCGCGAGCAGGACCACCATGAGGGCGCTCGCGCCGGCGATGAACACCATGAGCGCGGTCCGCGCCTTCACGCCGATCCCCTCCGCCTCCGGATGCGCGCGGCGGAACCCCCGGCGGAAGGCGCGCAGGTCGCGCCGGCGGATCCGGTCGGTGAGCGGATCCGTGTCGAGCCGCGCCCGGGTGAGCGCCCGCTCGCCCGTCACGGCAGCGTCGTGATGAGGAAGCCGGCGCCGAAGAAGGCCGCGGCGAGCGCGATCAGCAGGAGCAGGCCGACCGTCGGCCGGTTGCGGAGGCGTCGCCCCGCGGCGGCGACCCCGCGCGACCGGCGGGCGCGCCGACGGGCCTTCCCAGGCGGCGGCACGGCGAGCGCCTCGTCGGACGCCGTGAGCACCGACGCCTCCTCGCCCTCGAGCGACAGCAGCCGGTCGTCGCGCCAGCGCTCCCAGCGGTCGACCTTGGCCATGAGGGCGGCGGTCGCGTCGATCACGTCGCGCCAGCGCGCGGGATCGAGCGTCACCATGTCGGCCGGCGAGCGCAGCAGCAGCCGGTCGCCGCGGATCTCCACGTCGAAGCCGCGCACCCGGTCGACGAGCACCGCCATCACGTCGGGCGTGAAGAGGTACAGGGCGTCGCGCTCGTACCCCTCGGGGCAGTACAGCGCGGCGTGCCGGTCGAAGTCGCCCTCGAGCTCCAGGCGCTGGCCGCGGGCCACGTCGAGGGTCGGCGTCATGGCGCGGCGGAGGCGCGTGCGGGTCGAGATGACCTGGATGTGCGGCAGCTCGCGTCGGAGCCCGATCATCGCGTAGCCGCCGTACTGGGTGATGCCCGCGGCCTTCGAGGCGCTGCTCAGCTCGTGGTTGCCGAACTCGACCGGGCGGGCCGTGCGCGGCCGCATCACGCGCGTCACGTACACCCCGCGGGAGGCGGCCTCGCCCATGTGCGCGTCGCTGATCGGGCCCGGCACGTATTTCAGCCCGTTGACCCGGCCGAAGCGGGCGAGGCGGTAGTGGGAGCGGATCCGGCTGCGGCGTCGGCGGGTGCGGACGAGGCGCCACGCGAAGAAGACGCCGGCGCCGAACATCGGCAGCGCGAACACGGACATGCCGAGGGCGTCGCCGCGGGTCTCGGGGTCGTCCGTGAAGATCGCGCCCAGCGCGCCGGCGAGGAGCAGGACGCCGCCGAGCGGGATGGAGACGACGGCGAGGATCCCCTGGGCGATGCGGCCGAGCGCGAACAGCGGCGAGACGAGCACCGGGAACCGGGCGGTGAACTCGCGGCGGAACCGGCGGAGGTCGGCGCGGTCGATGCGGCCGGTCAGCGGCGTCGTGTCCAGCTGCGGCCGGCTGGGCGCGTGCGTCGTCATGGATCCCCTCGTCCCGCGGCGTCGCGGCCGCGCCTCCACCGTACCGAGGGCGCCGGTCGCGATCGGGCGCGCGGACGCCCCCAGGTCGGGCGGCACGGCGACGCGCGGCGCGGCCCTCAGCGCGGGAAGGGCGTCGCGCCCACCTTCTCGTAGGCGGCCCACGCGTCCACCGGGCCGCGGCCCGCGACCGCGTGCTCCCCGATCACCCGCGCCTTGTAGACGGCCGGGTTGTGGCTCGCGACGACGCGCGCGTTCCGCCAGTGCCGGTCGAGCGCGCGACCGCCGGAGGTCGCGGACGCTCCCCCGACCTCGAACAGCCGCGTCGCGGCGGCGGGCACCTCGTCGACCGCGTGCACCTGCGCCCGGTAGACCGCGTCCTCGGCGGCGTCGAGCATCGGCCGGTCGAGGGGCTCCCCGGGCGGGGCGGTGGCGACGGCGTCGTCGAGGAGCGCGGCAGCGGCGAGGGTCGCGGCGCGCACGGCGAAGGCGGCCGCGGAGATCCGGCCGACGACCTCCAGCACCTGCGGGTCGTCCTTCGGCAGGGCCGCGGTCGCGTGGATGTAGGTGCGCGTGCGGCTCCGCACGAAGTCGACCGCGTCGCGCTCGACCTCCTCGGCGATGCCCGCCAGCACCGCCACGAGGTAGAGCTGGTAGAAGGCCTGGATGTGGCTCAGCGGCGCCTCGCGGTACGCGGTGACGGTCGCCGGATCCACCTCCACGCCCTGGAAGGTCGTGGTGCCGCTCGCGGTGAGGGTCTGGCCGAACGCGTCCCAGTCGTCGACCGCCGTGACGCCCGGCGCATCCGTGCGGATCGCGAGCGTCACGCGCTCCACGCCGTCGGCGGCCGCGCGGCCCGCGGCCAGGTAGATCCAGTCGGAGTAGAGCGTGCCGGTGGAGTAGTACTTGGTGCCGTCGAGGATCCAGCGGCCGTCGCGCTCGGTGAGCGTCGTGGAGATGTCGGCGAGCGTGGTGCCGGTCTGCTCGCTCGTGGCGTTGCCGACGAGGGCGCCGTCGGCGATGCGGCGGATCCACTCCGCGCGCGCCGGTCCCGGCGGCCGGCGCAGCACGAGCTCGACGTAGCCGAAGTGGCCGCGGAGCAGGTGCCCGACGTTCGCGTCGGCGGCCGACAGCTCGATCACGAGCTCGGTCAGCTGCGCGAGCGAGGCCCCGCGTCCGCCGTCGGCGACGGGGAGGCGGATCGCCCCGAACCGAGCCTCGCGGAGGAGCGCGACCGCGTCGAACGCGAGGTCCCGGCTGCGCTCCCGGGCGACGGCGCCCGCGCGGATCCGGTCGAACAGCGGCAGGAACTCGGCCCGCAGGTCGGCGGTGGAGGCTCCATCCGGCGAGGCGACCGTCACGAGAACGCGCCCCGGTACGCCGCCGCCGGGTGCGAGTCCGGCAGCCGGTCGCGCCCGGTGAGCTTGTGCCGGAGCGTGCCCGGCTCGTACTCGCGCTGCTGGAGGCCGCGCTCCTGGAGCACGGGCGTGACGTGGTCGACGAAGTCCTCGTAGCTGCCGGGCAGGGTCCAGTTGATGACGTTGATCCCGTCGACGCCCGCCTCCTGCCAGCCCGCGAGCACGTCGGCGATCTGCTCGGGCGTGCCCACCACGCGGCCGCGCAGCTTCGCGGAGAGCCGGGCGAGGTCGGCGATGGTCGGCTCGCGGTCGGACGACGCCTCGCGCAGCCAGTTCAGGTGGCTCTGCCCGGCCTGCGTCTCGACCTGGCTGAGCGGGGTGGACGGATCCAGCTGCTCGCCCGTCTTCGGGTCGAACCCGAGGTTGGAGTGCAGGAGGAAGCCGTCGGCGCTCAGGTACTCGTCGATCTCGGCCTCGTTGCGCTTCGCCTCCTCCTCCGTGCTGCCCGTGATGAAGGAGAGCCCGAGCCAGAAGGAGAGGTCGTCCGCTCGGCGTCCGGCGTCCACGGCGAGCGCCCGGGTGTCCTCGATGAGGGCGCGGGTCTTCTCCGGCGTCGACGACAGGATGAACTGCGCCTCCGCGTTCCGGGCGGCGAAGCGGCGGCCGACGGGCGAGGATCCGGCCTGGAAGAGCACGGGCGTGCGCTGCGGCGACGGCGACGAGAGGTGCGGCCCGGCGACCGTGTAGCGCGGCCCCTCGTGGTCGATGCGGTGGATCCTCGACGCGTCCGAGAACACCCCGCGCGCCTTGTCGCGCTGGAGCGCGTCGTCGTCCCACGAGCCCTCCCACAGCTTGTAGACGACCTCGAGGTACTCGTCGGCCCAGGCGTAGCGGGCGTCGTGGTCCTCGAGGCCGTCGTGCCCGAAGTTGCGGGCGGCGCCGTCGAGCGCGCTCGTCACGACGTTCCAGGCGATGCGCCCGTCCGTGATGTGGTCGAGCGTCGACACCTTGCGCGCGAAGTCGAACGGGTGCGCCTGGAGCACGGAGCTCGTGAACGCGAACCCGAGGTGCTCGGTGCTCACGGCGAGCGCGGAGATCAGCACGGACGGGTCGTTGCTCGGGAACTGGAGGCCCTCGCGGGCGTTCACGTCGTAGGCGCCGTCGCCCGGGCCGTAGAGCCCGACGACGTCGGCGAAGAACATGGCGTCGAAGCGGCCGCGCTCGAGGGTCCTCGCGAGGTCGACCCAGAGCCGCACGTCGTCGAACTCGTGCTGCCGGGCGGCCGGGTGCCGCCACAGGCCGTGCTGGATGTGGCTGGCGGTGTTCATCACGAAGGCGGCGAAGCGGAGCGGGGGCCGGGCGTCGGGCATGGGGATCCTCTCGTCGGGATCCCAGCGTCGCACGGGTGGGGAAATGCGGGTCGGGTGCGCGTAGCGGTCCGTCACATGGGCGCCCGCCGGCGCGCTGTGCAGGACCGGCCCGGCCGATCCGGGCCCGTCGCTACGGTCGGCGCGGGCTCCGGTCGGCGTGGGCTCCGTCCGGCGCGCGGGACGCACGGCGGCGGGGCCGCATCCGCCTCGACGCAGCGCGCACGACGCCACCCGCACCGCGCTCCACGCACGACGCACGACGCACCACGCACCACGCACCACGCACCACGCACCAGGCAGCCCGCACCACGCACTCGCACCGCGCACCACCGGCGCCGACGCCCGTCCGCGCCGTCCCCGCCACGCCCCGTGGCCCGCCCGAAGGATCCGCATGCCCTGTCGCCCTGCCCTCTCCGCGCGCCGGCCGCTCGCCGCCGTCGCCGTCCTCGGCCTCACGGCCGCCCTCCTCGGGGTCGCGTCCGCGGCCTCGGCCGACGAGGCGTCCGGCGCCGTCGTCGGCTCCTCGATGGCGAGCGCGGAGCACGCGAGCCCGGTCGCGGGGACGGCTGATGCACCCGACTCCGTAGCCGTCGACGTCACGAGCGCGCAGGCCGCCGACGCCGTCGCGTTCTGGACGCCCGAGCGCCGGGCCGTCGCGATCGACGCGGACGCGCGGACGTCCTCGTCCACGTCCACCGCGGACGACGCGGCGCGCTCCGACGCGGCCCGCACCGACGCCGTCGGCACGGACGCCGCCGCCGACTCCTCCCGCGCCGTGCAGGTCGCCCCCGTCTCCCACATCGGCCGGATGTACTACATGCAGGCCGGAGTCGGCTACGCGTGCACGGCCAACGTGGTCGAGTCGGCGAACCGGTCGACCCTCGCGACCGCCGGCCACTGCATCACCCAGAACCAGGTCTTCTCCGACCACATGGTGTTCTACCCGGGCTTCGACTCCGGCCCGTCGGCGTCCGGCGCATGGCCCGTCATCACCGGCTACGTCCCCTACGGCTGGTACGAGCGCAACGCCGGCGACCAGTTCGACGACAGCGGCTTCCTGGCCGTGAAGAGGGACGCGTCCGGGCGCGACATCCAGAGCGTCGTGGGCGCCTCGCCCGTGCTGTTCGACCAGTCGAACGCCGAGCGCGCGGCGGTCTACGGCTACCCGGCCACGGGGCGCTTCGACGGCCGGACGCTGCAGCGCTGCGGCGGCCTCACCGAGGGCGTGTCCGTCGAGGAGTTCGCGCTCCCCTGCGACATGAACGCCGGATCCTCCGGCAGCCCCGTCTTCGCGGGCGACGGCGCCGACGGTGCGCAGTTCGCGAACGTCGCGGAGCACTACGGCGACAGCAGCCACGTGCTCGGTCCGGTGTGGCAGGGCACGGAGCACGACGCGTACGACCTCGCGGCGGCCGTCGCGAACTGATCGGGACGGGTCGCCGGGAGGGCGGTCGGCGGGCGCGATGCCCGCCGGCCGCCCTCGTGCGTGCGGGGCGCCCGCAGGTGCGGTGTTCGCGATGCGGTCCTCGGCGCCGTGTTCGCGGCGCGGTCCGCGGAGCCGCGGCTCCGCGCTCGGCTCGCTGCGCCGCTCCCTCCGCGTGTGACGCCCCGTGACCGGCACGCGTTACGCACCGTGACCGCGGGTCTTCCCGGGCCGGGTGATCACGGGCCACGGTGGGCGGCACCCGAGCGGATCCCCGCCCGGACCGCTCCCCCTGCACCGCAGCCGCACCGCTGGAGACCCGATGACCACCGCACCGCCCGCCGCATCCGCCGCACCGACCGCCACGCCTCCCGATCCGCCCGCCGCACCCGAGACGCCCGAGGCGCCGGCCGACGTGTCGCGCCGCCGACGCCGCGTCCTCGCCGCGTCGTTCGTCGGCACCACCGTCGAGTACTACGACTTCTACCTCTACGCCACGGCGTCCGCGCTCGTGTTCGGCAGCCAGTTCTTCCCGAACCAGACGCCCGCCGTCGGACTCCTCTCGTCGTTCGCCGCGTACGGCGTCGGGTTCCTCGCGCGGCCCATCGGCGGGATCGTCGCCGGGCACCTCGGCGACCGCATCGGCCGCAAGCGCATGCTCGTCTACTCGCTCGTGCTCATGGGCATCGCGTCGACGCTCATCGGCGTCCTGCCCACCTACGCGACCATCGGGCTCGCGAGCGTCGTCGGCCTGGTGTTCCTGCGGCTCGTGCAGGGCATCGCGGCGGGCGCCGAGTGGGGCGGATCCGCGCTGCTCTCCGTCGAGCACGCCCCCGCCCACCGCCGCGGCCTCTTCGGCGCCTTCACGCAGATGGGCTCCGCGGGCGGCATGCTCCTCGCCACCGGCGTCTTCGCCGCGACCCGCTTCGGCCTCGGCGAGGAGGCGTTCCTCGCCTGGGGCTGGCGCCTCCCGTTCCTCCTCAGCGCCGTGCTCGTGGGCGTCGGCCTCGTGATCCGCCTCCGCGTGGAGGACGCCGCCGAGTTCCGCGACATCAAGGCCGCCGGGGCGGTCGAGCGCTTCCCGCTCGGCGTCGTGCTGCGGAGGCACCCGCGCGCCGTGCTGATCACCGCCGGCCTCCGCCTCGTGCAGCCCGCGCTCTACTCGATCCTCACCGTCTACACGCTCTCCTACCTCGCGTCGAAGAGGGGCGACTCCGGCGTCGCGCTCACGTCGGTGCTCATCGTGTCGGCGCTCAGCGTGCTGACCACTCCGCTCTGGGGCTGGATCTCCGACCGGGTCGGCCGCCGTCGCCTCACCATCGCGAGCGCCGCGGGCATCGGGATCCTCATCTGGCCGTTCTTCGCGTTCCTCGACTCCGGCCCGCTGCTGCTCCTCCCGCTCGTCTTCGCGCTCGGCATGAACGTCTTCCACGACTCGATCTACGGCCCCCAGGCCGCGTGGTTCGCCGAGCAGTTCCCGACGGGCGTCCGCTACAGCGGCGTCTCGCTCGGCTACCAGGTCGGCAGCATCTTCTCGGTCGGGCTCACGCCGCTCCTCGCGGTGCTGTTCCTGCAGTGGGGCGGCGGATCCCCGTGGATCCTCTGCGCCTACATCGGGCTGTACGCGGTGCTGACGATCGCGGCGGCGGTCGCGGCGAAGGATCCGGCGCGGGAGGCGATCGACCGGCGGCGGGGTGCCGCTGCCTCCGGGTCCGCTTCCGGCTCCGCCGACGACGACGCGCCCGGATCCGTCGCGGTCGAGCTCCGCGAGCGGGAGCGCGCGACGACGCGATAGGCGCGGGTAGCCGAGGGGCGAGGCGGATGCGCCCCGCCCCTCTTCGCGTCCTGCGGCCGTCCGCGCTCCCGGCCTGGTCGCGGAGGGACGGCTCGTCCGCGGAGGGACGGCACCCGTATCGTGGCGCCATGACCGCCGCGCCGACCGTCCGCCCCGCCGTGCCCGCCGACGCCGACGGGATCGCCGAGGTGCACATCCGCACCTGGCAGGAGACGTACGCGCACCTGCTCCCGGCGTCGTACCTCGACGGGCTCGACGTCGCGACGCGGGCCGAGGACTGGCGCCGGACGCTGACCTCCTCGTCCTCAGCGCCGCCATGGGTCGCCCTCGACGGCGACCGGATCGTCGGATTCGCCCTCTCGGGACCGGCGCGCGACGAGGATCCGCCCCGTCCCTTCCAGCTCTACGCGATCAACGTGATCGCGTCCGCGCACGGATCCGGCGCCGGCCAGGCCCTGTTCGACGCAGCCGTCGGCGACTCGCCCGCCTACCTCTGGGCCGCCGACGACAACCCGCGCGCCGAGGCGTTCTACCGCCGGAACGGCTTCGTCCGCGACGGCGGCGTGGAGCGGCAGGTGTACCAGGGGGCGGAGATGGTCACGGTGCGGATGGTGCGGTGAGGGTGGGCGTCGTGGGGTCGCCCGGGAAGATCGCCCCCGCACGGCCGTCAGGGACGAAAGTCGCCTGGCGTGGGAAGCGGGTCCTTTATGCGCATCACACGTTCGATCTTCCGCAAGCTCCCGATCAGCCGCCCCCGGAGCTGCATGAGTCTGAACTGCCAGAGCTCCGGCGTCTGCTCGTATGACTCCTTCTAGTCGGCGCAATACCGCACCATCTCGTGAAGGGCTTCTCGCAGGCGCTCGTTCGGAGAAATTTCATCACGGAGGGCGCTGATCCGCTTCTGAGCCGAGTGGACGCTGTCGAAGCAGTACTGAGCAGCCGGCTCATCGCCCGTCGCCTCCATGGGAGTGATCAGCTCGAAGGCACGCCGCACCGCCAGATCATCCGCCAGGTTGAACACCAGCTGACGGTTCTTGCGCCGAAGCTGAAGCAAGTAGGAGACGATCGCGATCCCGACCGTCAGCGATGCACCCACTGCCGTCACTATGAGGTCGGGAATGAATGTCGACCAGCTCATCAGATGTCCCTGCGCGTCACATCGTGTTCCAGTGGTACTTCCCGCTGGCGTCCGGGCCCTTGCCGCCGCACCTGTAGCTGCGTCCGTTGTCGGCCTGCGCCACAGCGCCCACCGAAGAGCAGAAGCCGCCGGGGTTGATGCCGCCGGTCTGCTGCGCCGGCTCGGGAGCAGGCGCAGGGGCCGCCGGAGCCGGTGCGGGCGCGACGGGCGCCGGAGCGGGAGTCGCCGGCTTCGGCGCGGGAGCCGGTGCGACGGGTGCCGGGGCCGGAGCCGGCGCGACCGTCGGCTCGACGGTGGGCGCCGGGGCGGGCGCCAGCAGCGTGAGCGTCACGATGGATCCGGCATCGACGCGCGACCCGGGCGCCGGGCTCTGCGACTTCACGGTCATGCCGTTCGTGAGGGCGGTCTTCTCGCCCGACTCGAGCACGTACTGGACGACGTAGCCGGCCTCGCGGAGGAGCGACCCGGCGCCCGCCGCGGTCTTCGCGCTGACGTCCTCGACGACGTGGACGACCGGCGTGGGCGTCGCCGACGGCGTGGGGGTGGGGCTGGGAGTCGATGACGCGCTCGCGCTGATCGCCTCCGCCGGACGCGGGCCGGGTGCCGAGGCGGCGACCGGGACGGCGGCGCCGATGATCAGGAGCAGGATCGCGCCCGCCGCGGTCGCGCTGTTGCGGGGTCGGGTGGCGAGCGCCGGGACCCAGCTGCGGCGTCCGGTGAAGAGCGGGTACAGCGCGGTCACGAGGGCGACCAGCCCGACGGAGACGAACATTCCCCCGAAGCCCCCGACCGCTGTCGTGATGAGCACCGCGAGCGCGACGACGGCCGCGATGACCCACGTCGTCGCCGGGTGTCGGCTCGGGCGCGTGTCGGTGACGACCGCGGTCGGGGCCGCAGGGAGGACAGGGGCGGCCGGCGCGGCGATGGCCTTGCGCGCCTTCCGCGCGGGCTTCGGCGCCGGCGTGGCGACGGTGGCTGCCGTCGCCCGCTGGGACCGCGCTCGCGTCGCAGCCGCCCGCTCCGCGGCCTTCGCCTGCATCGTCGCCTCCCGCTGCGCGACCTTCGCGGTCCGCTGCTGCTCGGCGACGACGGCGCGCTCGGCCTGGACCCGCGCGGCATCCGCGGCGCGAGCGGCCTTCGCCTGCTCGGCCTGCTGCGCGGCGGCGACGGCGGCCAGCGCCGCGGCGCTCGGCGCCTGCGCCTGGGGCGCGGCGGGCTGCCCCATCGGCGCGACGTGCTGCGTCCACGCGGATCCGTCCCAGTAGCGGAGCTGGCCGGATCCGTCGGGGAACCAGCCGGCGGGAGCGGCGGAGGGGACGTCGGGCATGGTGCTCCTCGGGTGCGTGCCGCGGCGAAGGGGTAGGCGGCAGGTGATGCCGTCGAGTGACGACGCTTGAGGCTATGAGCGCGCTCTCGCGGGCGTAAGCCCTCGTGTGGGGGTGAATGGGGGGGGCGGGACTACTGGGATCCGCTGCCACGACCGGCATCGTGCGGATCCCTCTCCGTCGACGTCGACGATCGCGCCTTCTCGACCGCAGCGATGATCCGGTCCGCCACCTCCGGTGCCGGCTCGTGCTCCCAGAACCGCAGCACGGTCCAACCCAAGCCTCGGAGTACGGCGGTCACCTCCGCATCCCGCTCGACGTTCCGCGTGAGCTTCGGGATCCAGTAGTCGGCGTTGGCCTTGGGGAGGTGCAGGTGCTCCGGGCAGCTGTGCCAGAAGCACCCGTCGATGAAGACGGCGATGCGCTGGCGGGTGAATGCGATGTCGGCTCGACTGCGGGTCTCGCGGACCACACGAGAGTCGATCCGGTACCTCATGCCCTCCGCGTGCAGGATCCGCCGCACGGCTAGCTCAGGAGCGGTGTCACGACGCCTGTTCGAGCGCATGACCCGCCGGGAAGCGTCGGAAGAGGCCCAGGACACGGGCAGAGGAGAACACGAACGTCCGACCTCGGCCATGGAGCGTCGGAGCCTCTTGCTGGACAGGCGTCCTCCCACGGCCAGCGCCGGGTCTCCTCCGGTCACTTGGAGCGTGACACCGTCCAGATCGAGTCCATGCCACGGTCGGGGTGGTACGACCAGGACACCTCGATGCCGTCGAACTCCTCCACCTGTCGGCCGTCCATCGAAGTCGTCTGCTCCATGTGCGAGACGATGCTCGCCGGCGTCTTCATCTCATCGACGAAGCACCACAGATCCGCGCTGCTCACTCCCGCGTAGTCGTCTTGGCCCCGGTTCTCCAGGTCGAGGGTCAATCCGCCATCCCCGATCTCAGCCTGCGACGAGTCGAGATTGCATGACGCCACGGCGTTGCTGAGAAGCGTGGATCGCGCTGCTTGGTCCCGGGCGACGGCCTCCTCCGCAGTGGCGCGTTCCTCAGCTTTCCTGCTGGCCTCAGCGGCATCGGAGAGCGCACTCCCGACACCGAAGAGCGAAACTCCGACGATCAAGCCGGCTAGCCCTCCGGTAGCGCCCACGACCAGCGGATGCACACGGAACCAGATAGGACGGGACGAATCAATCGGTGATTCCGGCTCACGAGGCGAAGCCTCCTGAGACGGGGAAGCAAAAGGAGAAGGAGGCGATTCGGGCACCATCTGAATCTATGCGTCACGCACGTACGCAGACCTCTCGGAGCGCGATGTCCGCTGCCCCCAGTTGGTGGGCGATCCCAGATGCGACGAATGCCCCGGCCGGACCCATAGGGTCCTTCCGAGGCATGTCCGTCGGGCTGACAGGATTTGAACCTGCGACCCCTTGACCCCCAGTCAAGTGCGCTACCAAGCTGCGCCACAGCCCGCTGTCCCATCGCTGGGCAACTCGTAGAGCCTACCGCATCAGCGGCACTGCTCCGGCACGCGCCGAGCGCGAGGCCGGCGGAGGCCGGCGCCGTGTCAGGCCGCCGCGCCACCCGACGGC
Organism: Clavibacter michiganensis subsp. tessellarius; assembly: GCF_021922985.1. Taxonomy (NCBI): domain Bacteria; kingdom Bacillati; phylum Actinomycetota; class Actinomycetes; order Micrococcales; family Microbacteriaceae; genus Clavibacter; species Clavibacter tessellarius. The sequence goes on from NZ_CP040788.1 coordinate 1,327,928, forward strand.
CGAGCCGACGACGAGCCCGCCGCCGCGCCGCGCTCCGTCCGCGCCACCCGCGCCGGCTTCGGGAACGCATCCCGCATGTGGTCGCTGCGCAGGATGTCCGCCACCCCGATGAGCAGCAGCGAGAACACGATCTGCTCGATGACCATCCAGAGCGGGTAGAGGCCCGGGATCGCGGCGATCACCAGGGTCACGATGGGGAAGATCTGGCTGAAGAGGCGGAGTCGCGAGTACGCCCACCAGTAGCCGGCCGAGGCGCGCCAGGCGAAGTAGTAGAGCGTGACGGTCATCGCGAGCACCACGAAGGAGCGGAACCAGACGGCCGGGGCGACGGCGATGCCGTCGGAGGCGAGGGTCAGCGCGATGGCCACGGCGGTCGCGCCGACGGCGGTCTCGGCGACGAGGATCCACCGGATCCAGCGGAAGGCCCGCGCCGTGAAGGGGTGGTCGCGCTTGTCCTCGGCGATGACGTGGCCCGCCTGGCGGCCGGCCGCGATGCGGTCGAGACGGCTGAGCAGCTGGTCCACCGGTGTCGTCCTCCTCGGGTCGGGCGAGCGGGCGTCGGATGCGCCCGGATCAGGGTACGACGCCACGCCGCCCGCCCGCCGGGAACGAGCCGGGCTGCGCGGGACGGACACGTCAGCATCCCCTCATCTCGCCGCCGAGGCGCGGGGGCGACACGATCCGGGCACGCGCGCCGACGACCCGCCCGCTCCCCCGCATGACACGCCATGACGCCCCGCGTCGTCACACCCCGCAACCCCGCGTCACACCCCTCGCCAGCCCGCCGGACCCGCCCCTACCGTGGCCCCACCGCGAGGCGCGGCACCGGTCGCGCCCCTTCACGAGAGGACAGGACATGACCCTGATCGACCGCGAGCCCCGACCCGCATCCGGCTCCCCCACGCCCGCCCGCAGCACCGCGAACGCCAGCGCCGACGCCCACGCCAGCGCCAGCGCCAGCGCCAGCGCCCACGCCGACCGCCCGCGCCCCGCTCCCCTCGGCGACGCCCCCGTCGACCGCTGGAAGGGAGCCCCACGCCCCACGACGCCGGCGGCGTGGATCGCCCGTGCCCGCGAGGTCGGCGACATCCTCGCCGTCGACCAGGTCGAGCGCGATCGCGCCGGCGCGAGCCCGCACCAGGAGGTCGCGCTGCTCAAGCACGCCGGCCTCGTCACGCTGCTCGGCCCTGCGGAGCACGGCGGCGGCGGGCAGACGTGGGACACCGCGTACAAGGTGATCCGCGCGGTCGCCCGCGGCGACGGATCCATCGGCCAGCTCCTCGGCTACCACTACCTCTGGGCGTGGGCCGTGCGGCTCGTCGGCACGGACGCGCAGATCGCGGCCGTCGAGAAGCTCGCGACCACCGGGAACCTCCTCTTCGGCGGCGCCGTGAACCCGCGCGACTCCGACCTCGTCATCCGCGAGGACGGCGACGAGCTCGTCTACTCGGGCCAGAAGTCCTTCTCTACGGGCGGCGTCGTCTCCGACCTCACGGTGCTCGAGGGCGTGATCGAGGGCACCGATACCCACGTCTTCGCGATCGTGCCGACCGACCAGCCGGGCATCGTCTTCGGCCACGACTGGGACAGCCTCGGGCAGCGGCTCACGGAGTCGGGCTCTGTCGAGATCCGCGACGTGCGGGTGCCGTGGGCGGATGCGGCGGGCTTCGTCGACAGGGTGTTCCAGCCGCTCGTCTACGGAACGCTCAACGTGCCGGCCATCCAGCTGGTGTTCGCGAACTTCTACCAGGGCATCGCCGAGGGCGCGCTCGAGACGGCCGCGGCCTACACGCGGAGCACCACGCGCGCCTGGCCCTACGGCGGCGACGACAAGGAGCGCGCGACCGACGAGTGGTACGTCCTCGAGGGCTACGGCCAGCTGCAGTCGAAGGTGTGGGCGTCGGAGGCGCTGCTCGATCGGGTGGGCGCCGAGATCAGCGCCGTGCTGCACGCGCCGCGCGAGAGGCTGACGGAGCGGAAGCGCGGGGAGATCGCCGTGCGGGTCGCCGCGGCCAAGGCGCGCATCGCGGAGGACGGGCTGGAGGTCGGCACGCGCATCCTCGAGCTCACGGGCGCCCGCGCCTCCTCGGCGAAGGCCGGGCTCGACATCTTCTGGCGGAACCTGCGCACGCACACGCTGCACGACCCGATCCCCTACAAGCGCCGCGAGGTGGGCCGGCACCTGCTGCTCGGCGAGATCCCGGAGCCGACCTGGTACACGTGATCCCCGCCCGCACACGCACGGACGGCGCCGACCCCGAGAGGGATCGACGCCGTCCGTCGTGCTGCGAGCCGGAGCCCGCGGAATGCGCGAGCGCTAGCGCTTCCGCTTCTCCCGCACGCGCATGTTGACGATGATCGGGCTGCCCTCGAAGCCGTAGATCTCGCGCAGGCGACGCTGGATGTAGCGGCGGTACTGCGGGTCGAGGTACCCGGTCGTGAAGAGCACGAATGTCGGCGGGCGGCTCGAGGCCTGCGTGCCGAACAGGATGCGCGGCTGCTTTCCGCCGCGCACGGGGTGCGGGTGCGCCGAGGTGAGCTCCGCGAGGAACGCGTTGAACTTGCCCGTCGCGATGCGGGTGTCCCACGACTCCAGCGCGACCTCGAGAGCCGGGACGAGCTTCTCCATGTGGCGGCCGGTGCGCGCCGAGATGTTGACGCGCGGCGCCCACGACACGTGCGCGAGGTCGGTCTCGATCTCGCGCTCCAGGTAGCGGCGCCGCTCGTCGTCGAGGAGGTCCCACTTGTTGAAGGCCAGCACGAGCGCGCGGCCCGACTCGAGCACCAGCTCGATGATGCGGATGTCCTGCTCGCTGATGACCTCGGAGACGTCGATCATGACGACCGCGACCTCCGCCTTCTCCAGCGCGGCGCTCGTGCGGAGCGACGCGTAGAAGTCGGCGCCCTGGGCGAGGTGCATGCGGCGGCGGATGCCGGCGGTGTCGACGAAGCGCCACACCTTGCCGGCGATCTCGACCTGCTCGTCGACGGGATCGCGCGTCGTGCCGGCGAGCTCGTTGACGACCACGCGCTCCTCGCCCGCGGCCTTGTTGAGCAGGCTCGACTTGCCGACGTTCGGGCGGCCGAGGATGGCGACGCGACGGGGTCCGCCCACCTCCTCCTTGGCGACCTTGGAGACGAGCGGCAGGGTCTTCAGCACGAGGTCGAGGAGGTCCGCGACGCCGCGGCCGTGCAGCGCCGAGACGGGGTGCGGCTCGCCGAGGCCGAGCGACCACAGCACGGCGGCGTTCGGCTCCTGGCGCACGTCGTCGACCTTGTTGGCCGCGAGGAGCACGGGCTTGTTGGTCTTGCGGAGGAGGCGGACGACGTGCTCGTCGGTGCTCGTGGCGCCCACGTTCGCGTCGACGACGAAGAGCACGGCGTCGGCGAGGTCCATCGCGATCTCGGCCTGCATGGCCACGGACGCGTTGATGCCCTTCGCGTCGGGCTCCCAGCCGCCGGTGTCGACGAGCGTGAACCAGCGGCCCGCGTGCTCGGCCTTGTAGGAGACGCGGTCGCGCGTGACGCCGGGGGTGTCCTCGACGACGGCCTCGCGGCGGCCGAGGATCCGGTTGATGAGGGCCGACTTGCCCACGTTGGGGCGGCCGACGACCGCGAGCACGGGCAGCGCCGGCAGGTACGTGACCTGGTCGGGGTCGTCCGTGGCGGTCTCGAGGACCTCCAGGTCCTCGTCCTCGAGCTCGTAGTCCTCGAGCCCGGCGCGGAGCGTCTGCGCGCGCTGCGCGGCCAGGTCCTCGTCGATGCTCGACAGGCGCTCGTGGAGCCCGCTGTCGAGCTCGGGGAAGTCGTCGTCGTGATCAGCCATGCGTGTGTCCTCTGGCGTGTCGGCCCGTCACCGGGCCGCGCCTCAATCTGTTCGTGCGTGAACGAGATCGACCACCGCCTGGACGGTCTGGTCGAAGTCGATGTCCGTGGAGTCGATGGTGGTCACACCATCTGCGGCGTTCATGAAATCGACGACCTGCGAGTCGGCCCGATCCCGGGAGGCGAGTGATTCGCCGACCGCGGCGGCCGACTGATTCGTCGTCTCCGCGGAACGCCTCCTCATCCTAGCTTCCGGGGAGGCCGTGAGGAGAATGCGCACCTGGGCGTCCGGCGCGACGACGGTGGTGATGTCGCGCCCCTCGACCACGATGCCGGGCTTGTCGCTCGACGCCATGAGCGAGCGGAACAGCTCCACCATGTAGTGCCGCACCTCGGGCACGCGCGCCACGTGGCTGACCACGGCGGAGACGCGCGGCTCGCGGATCGCCTCGGTGACGTCGGTGCCGCGCACGCTCACGCGCGTCTCGGACGGGTCGATGCCGATGTCGTAGTCGAAGCCCTCGATGAGGCTCGTGACGGTCGCGGGGTCCTCGGTGTCGACGCCGCTCTCCAGCGCGAACCAGCTGAGCGCGCGGTACGCGGCGCCCGTGTCCTGGTAGTCGAAGCCGAGGGCGCGCGCGGCGGCGCGGCTCACGCTCGACTTGCCGCTGCCGGCGGGGCCGTCGACGGCGACGACCGTGCGGTTGAGCGTGGCGTCGACGAGGAGGGCGTCCTCGAGCGGGTCGGGTGCGGTCGTCTCGGGTGCGTCCACGGCGTCTCCGGTCATCCGGCGATCCTCCAGTTCCGTTCTTCGAGCCGCGCGACCAGGCGGTCACGGGCCTCGGGCAGCACGGCGATCTCGACGAGACCGACCTGCGCGCCCTGGGAGTGCTCGAGGCGCAGGTCCTCGATGCTGACGTCGGCGGCGCCGACGTCCGCGATCAGCGCGGCGAGCTGGCCGGGCCGGTCGTCGATCATCACGGTGAGGGCGGCGAAGCGCCGGTCCTGCCCGTGCTTGCCGGGGATGCGGGCGACGCCCGCGTTCCCCGCGTGGATCCGCTCGGCCACCCGCAGCCGGGCACCCTGCGCGTCGACGTCGTCGAGCGCGCCGATGACGTCGTCGAGGTCGGCGCGCATGGCGCGCAGGATCGGCACGATGCGGGAGGCGTTGGCGCCGAGGATCTGCACCCACAGCGCCGCGTCGCTCGACGCGATGCGCGTGGTGTCGCGGAGCCCCTGGCCGGAGAGGCCGAGCGCGGTCGCGGATCCGTCGGCGAGCCGCGACGCCAGCAGGCTCGCGACCACCTGCGGCACGTGCGAGACGAGCGCCACCGAGGCGTCGTGCTCCTCCGCGGTCATCTCGATCGGCACGCCGCCGAGGTCGAGGATCAGCTGCTCGACGGGCGCGCCCGCCGCGTACGTGATGCCGCCGTGGCCCGCGATGACCCAGGGCCGGCCGAGGAAGAGGTCGCCCGTCGCGGAGACGGGGCCGCCGCGCTCGCGCCCGGCGAGCGGGTGCGAGCCGAGGTAGCGGGAGAGGTCGGCGCCCATCGCGGCGAGATCCGCGAGCGGCGCGGCCTTCACGCTCGCGACGTCGGTGACGAGGGCGTCCGGATGCGCGGCCAGCTCGGCCGCGACCACGCGCGCGGTCACGTCCGGCGGCACGCACACGACCACCAGCGACGGCCGGTCGGGCGCGGACGACGCGTCCGCGATCCGCCCGGCGCCCATGTCCGCCGCGAGCCGCAACGTGGTCGGCGACGCGTCCGCGAGCACCACGTCGACGCCGCGGGCGGAGAGCCCGAGGCCGATGCTCGTGCCGAGGAGCCCCGTGCCGACGATCCGGACGGTCCCCTGCACGCGCGTGTCGGTCGCCTGGACGGCGCCCGCGGCCTCGCTCACTCGCCGTCCTCGCGGTCGACGTCCCCCTGCGCCTCGGCCGCCGCGCCGGCGCCCTGCGGGGTCGCGGGTCCGGCCTGCGCGCGGGCCTCGCGCGAGATGGTGAGGAGCTGGCCGAGCTCGTCGGAGGTGAGGTCGCGCACGCGGCCGACCCCGAGGGATCCGAGGTGCAGCGGCCCGAACTGGCGGCGCACGAGCTCCTCCACCGGGTGGCCGACCTCGTCGAGCATGCGGCGCACGATGCGGTTGCGGCCCGAGTGCAGCGTGATCTCCACGAGCGTCTGGTCGCCGCCGCCCGAGAGGATGCGCGCGCGGTCCGCCTGGATCGGCCCGTCCTCGAGGTCCACGCCCTGCGTGAGCCGCTGGATCGTCTGCGGCGTGACGCGGCCGGTGACCTTGGCGATGTACGTCTTCAGCACGCCGAAGGACGGGTGCGCGAGCACGTGCGCGAGGTCGCCGTCGTTGGTGAGGATGAGGAGCCCGCTCGTCTCCGCGTCGAGGCGGCCGACGTTGAACAGGCGCTCCTCGAACTCCTCGGTGAACTCGCGGAGGTCGGGGCGGCCGCGCTCGTCGCGGAGCGAGGAGTAGATGCCGACGGGCTTGTTGAGCATCAGGTAGCGCTTGGAGGTGTCGAGCTGCACGGCCTGGTCGTCGACCGCGACCTCGTCGACGTCGGGGTCGATGCGGCGGCCGGGCTCGGTGACGACCTCGCCGTTCACGGTGACGCGGCCCGCGGCGATCATGTCCTCGCAGACGCGGCGGCTGGCGACGCCGGCGGCGGCCATCACCTTCTGCAGGCGGATGCCCTGCACCGGCTCGTCCGGGTTCCAGGCGTGCTCGTTCTCAGTGGAGGGGGTCATGGAAGCCTTCCGCCCCGTCGGGGAGCAACGGGGAGATCGGGGGGAGCTCGTCGAGCGAGTTGATGCCGAGCTGCGTGAGCAGGTGGTCTGTCGTACCGTAATGGATCGCGCCGGTCTCGCCGTCGGTGAAGGCCTCCGTAACGAGGCCCCGCGCGAGCAGCGTCCGCACCACCGAGTCGACGTTGACGGCGCGGATCGCCGCGACCTGGCTGCGGCTGATCGGCTGCTTGTAGGCGATCACCGCGAGCGTCTCGAGCGCCGCCTGCGAGAGGCGCGTCGGGTTCTGCGTGAGCACGTGGTCGCGGATCACCGTGTCGTACTCGGCCCGCACGTACACGCGCCAGCCGCCGCCGACCTCGCGCAGCTCGAAGCCGCGGCGCACTCCCCCGGTGCGGCCGTCGAAGTCGTCGACGAGTCGCTGGATCGCGCGGCGCACCTCCTTCACGGGCGTCGAGGTCGCGGTCGCGAGGGTCGTCACGCTCTGCGGCTCGTCGGCCACCATGAGCAGCGCCTCGAGCGCGCGGTCGAGGTCGAGCGGCGCGTCGGACTCGGGCGCGGCGGCGGCGCCGTCAGCGGGATCCCCCGGCTCAGCTGTCATAGCCCGCCCCCAGGCTCGCGAGCGCGTCGTCGCTCCAGCTCTCGGCGGTCCAGCGCAGCGTCAGCTCGCCGAGCGCCTCGGGCTGGTCGAACTCGATGGCGGCGACGCGGTACAGCTCGAGCACCGCGAGGAAGCGCGCGATCACGACGCCCGTGAGCCCGGCATCCGCCACGAGCTCGCGGAAGGTGACGGGCACCCCGACCCGCAGCCGCGCGACGACCACGGCCGCCTGCTCCCGGATGCTCACGAGCGGCGCGTGCAGGTGGTCGAGTCCCACGGTCGGCACCTCCCGCGGCGCGAGCGCGAGCAGCGCGATGGCCGCGAGGTCGGCGGGCGAGGTCGTCCAGACGAGCTCCGGCACCTGCGCCCGGAAGCGCTCCTCGAGCGGCACGTCGCGGAAGGCGCGCGTCGACTCGGTCGCGAGGCGCTGCTGGAACCAGCTCGCCGCCTCCTTGAACGCGCGGTACTGCAGCAGGCGCGCGAACAGCAGGTCGCGCGCCTCCAGGAGCGCCACGTCCTCCGCGTCCACCAGCTCCCCCTGCGGCAGGAGCCCCACCAGCTTGAGGTCGAGCAGCGTCGCCGCGACCACGAGGAAGGAGCTGGCCTCGTCGAGGTCGTCCGGTCCGTCGAGCCCGCGGATGTGCGCGATGAACTCGTTGGTCACGAGGCTCAGGCTCACCTCGGTGATGTCCATCTCGTGGCTGCCGATGAGCGACAGCAGCAGGTCGAACGGCCCCTCGAAGTTGCCGATGCTGACACGGAACGCGCGCTCGGGATCCGTCCGCGGCGCGTCCTCCACCGCGAGGCCGGCGCCGGCCGGGGACGAGCCCCTACGCGACGGCGCCACGCGCGATGAGCTCCCGCGCCACCTTGCGGTACGCGAGCGCGGCCGGGTGCTCGGGCGCGAACTGGATGATGGGCTTGCCCGCCACGGACGCGTCCGGGAACTTCACGGTGCGGCCGATCACGGTCTCCAGCACGCTCGCGTCGAACGCCTCGACCACGCGCTGCAGGACCTCGCGCGAGTGCAGGGTGCGGGAGTCGTACATGGTCGCGAGGATCCCGTCGAGCTCGAGCCCCGGGTTCAGCCGGTCCTTGACCTTCTCGATGGTCTCGACGAGGAGCGCGACGCCGCGCAGCGCGAAGTACTCGCACTCCAGGGGGATCAGCACGCCGTGGCTCGCCGTGAGCGCGTTGACGGTGAGGAGGCCGAGGGACGGCTGGCAGTCGATGAGGATGACGTCGTAGTCGCCGCTCACCTTGCGCAGCACGCTCGCGAGGATCTGCTCGCGCGCCACCTCGTTGACGAGGTGCACCTCCGCGGCCGACAGGTCGATGTTGGCGGGGATGACGTCGAGGCCCTCGAAGCCCGTGGTCTGGATGGCCTCGCGCGGGTCCTTCACGGTGCCGAGCAGGAGGTCGTACACCGTGACCGCGTCGTGCGTCTGCACGCCGAGGCCCGCGGACAGCGCGCCCTGCGGGTCGAAGTCGACGGCCAGCACGCGGCGGCCGTAGCTGGCGAGCGAGGCACCCAGGTTGATGGCGGTGGTCGTCTTGCCGACGCCGCCCTTCTGGTTGCAGAGGGAGATGATCTTCGCGGGCCCGTGCCCCGCGAGCGGCTCGGGCTCGGCGAACTCGCGCAGCTCCCGGCCGGTGGGTCCGAGCACGGGGACGTCCATTCCCGGGAGCTCGGTCACATCTGGCTTGCGCGTCACGTGGGTCTCTTCCTGCCGCTCCTCCGACGCCGTCCGCCGGATCCTGCGAGTCTACCGGGGAGGGTCGCTCACGCCCGGCGGGCACGCGGGTGCGCGGTCGTGTAGACGTCGCGCAGGGTGTCGACCGTCACGCGCGTGTAGATCTGCGTGGTCGCGACCGACGAGTGGCCGAGGAGCTCCTGCACGACGCGCACGTCGGCGCCGCCCGCGATGAGGTGCGTCGCGAACGAGTGGCGGAACGTGTGCGGCGAGATCTCCTCGGAGACGCCCGCGCGCTCGGCCGCCGCCTTGATCACGAGCCACGCGTTCTGCCGGGAGAGCGCGTGGCCGCGCAGCCCGAGGAACAGGGCGGGGGTCGCGGATCCACGCGCGGCGAGGATCGGGCGGACGCGCACGAGGTACGCGTCGACGGCCCGGCGCGCGAACGACCCGACGGGCACGATCCGCTGCTTGCCGCCCTTGCCGAGCACGCGCACGAGCTCGTCGGCCGCGCCGTCGGGGCCGAGCACGTCGTCGACCGTCAGCGCCGTGATCTCGCTCACGCGCGCGCCGGTCGCGTACAGCAGCTCGAGCAGTGCCTTGTCGCGCACGCGGAGGGGGTCGTCGCCGTCGGTGGCGTCGAGGATCCGCCCCATCGTCTCGATCGAGACGGCCTTCGGCAGGCGGCTCGGCAGCTTCGGCGGCCGGGCGTCGGCGGACACGTCGACCTCGACGATCCCCTCCTCCAGCAGGAAGCGGTGGAACGACCGGACGCTGGAGAGCATGCGCGCGAGCGACGACGCCGTGAGGCCGCCCTGCGCGGGGTCGCGGACGCGCTGCGCGAAGCCGGTGACGTGCGCGGGCGTCGCGTCGGCCGGATCCCGCACGCCCGACGCGGCGAGGTGCGCCGTGTAGCGGGCGAGGTCGCGGCGGTAGGCCTGGACCGTGTTGCGGGAGAGGCCGCGCTCCACCTCGACGTGCCGGAGCCAGCGGTCGACGGCGCCACGGAGCGCGACCGGCACCTCGGGGGCGGCGTCGGGCGCCGCTCCCCCCGGTGCGTCGGCCGCGTCCGTCACGAGGCGGGCGCGGACCCGTCGTCGCGGAGCTTCGGGTGCCTTGGCCAGGGCGCGTCCGCGGGGCCGAGCGTCGTCCAGCCGCGCGAGCGCGCCACGTGCGCCTGGAGCACCGCGATCACGGTCGACGGGTTCTGGATCCGCCGCTCGAGCACCGCGGTGACGACCTCGTCGAGGTCCACCCAGCGCTTCTCGATGTCGGCCTCCTCGTCCGTGCGCGCGAACGCCTCCGCCGTGGCGGTGAGGCCGCGCGCGAGGTACACGCGGATCGCCTCGTCGCTGCCCCCGGGCGTCGTGAGGAACTCCGCGAGCACGCTCCAGTCGGCGGCCTCGAGGTCGGCCTCCTCCGCCAGCTCGCGCTGCACGGCGGCGAGCGGCGGCTCGTCGGTCACGTCGAGGAGCCCGGCCGGGATCTCCCACTCGCGCATCCGCACTGGGTGCCGGTACTGCTTGATGAGGAGCACGCGGTCCTCGTCGTCGATCGCGAGCACCGCGACGGCGCCCGTGTGGTCGACGAACTCCCGCGTGATCTCCGCGTGGCCGTACCGGAACGTCTCGCGCCGGACGTCCCAGACCATGCCCGCGAACGCCTTCTCGCTCGACGTGATCTCGTACGCGGCCGGGTCGTCGACCAGCTCGGCGTCGCCGGATCCGCTCACGGCGTCCGTCACGCGACGGCCTCGGCGTCGTCCTCCGCGAACAGCGTGCTGGCCGCCTGGCGGTCGAGGGCCGCGCGGACGAGGCCGGCGAACAGCGGGTGCGCGCGGTTCGGACGCGACCGGAGCTCCGGGTGCGCCTGCGTGCCGATGTAGAACGGGTGCACCTCGCGCGGCAGCTCCACGTACTCGACGAGCGTGCCGTCGGGCGAGGTGCCCGAGAACACGAGGCCGGCGTCCTGGATGCGCTCGCGGAACTGGTTGTTGACCTCGTAGCGGTGGCGGTGGCGCTCGTGGGAGACGGGCGCGCCGTACAGCTCCGCCGCGAGCGAGCCGGGCGCGAGCGCCGCCTCGTAGAGGCCGAGGCGCATGGTGCCGCCCAGGTCGCCGCCCGCGATGATGTCGACCTGCTCGGCCATCGTCGCGACGACCGGGAACTCGCTCTCGGGATCGAACTCGCTCGAGGACGCGCCCGCGAGGCCCGCCTCGTTGCGCGCGTACTCGATGACCATGCACTGGAGGCCGAGGCAGAGGCCGAGCACCGGGATCATGTTGTCGCGCGCGAACTTCAGCGCGCCGAGCTTGCCCTCGATGCCGCGGATGCCGAAGCCGCCCGGCACGCACAGCGCGTCCAGGTCGCTCAGCCTCTTCGCGGCGCCCTCGGGCGTCTCGCACTCGTCGGACGCGACCCAGCGCAGCTTCACGCGCGCCGAGTGGGCGAACCCGCCCGCCCGCAGCGCCTCGGTCACCGACAGGTACGCGTCGGGCAGGTCGATGTACTTGCCGACCAGGCCGATCGTGACCTCGTGCTTCGGGTCGTGCACGGCGTCGAGCAGGTCGCTCCAGCCGGACCAGTCGACGGCGTCCGCGGCCGGGAGGCCGAGGTGGTCGATGATGTAGCTGTCGAGGCCCTGCCCGTGCAGCATCTCGGGGATGTCGTAGATGCTCGGCACGTCGACCGCGTTCACGACGGCCTGCTCGTCCACGTCGCACATGAGCGCGATCTTCTTCTTGTTCGAGTCGGAGACGGGCCGGTCGCTGCGGAGCACGAGGGCGTCCGGCTGGATCCCGATGGAGCGCAGCGCCGCCACCGAGTGCTGCGTGGGCTTGGTCTTCTGCTCGCCCGACGCGCCCATGTACGGCACGAGCGAGACGTGCACGAAGAAGACGTTGTTCCGGCCGAGCTCGTGGCGCACCTGGCGCGCCGCCTCGATGAAGGGCTGGCTCTCGATGTCGCCGACCGTGCCGCCGATCTCGGTGATGATCACGTCGGGCTGCGGCTCGTCCGAGGACTGCAGGCGCATGCGGCGCTTGATCTCGTCGGTGATGTGCGGGATGACCTGCACCGTGTCGCCGAGGTACTCGCCACGGCGCTCCTTGGCGATGACCTCCGAGTAGATCTGGCCGGTGGTCACGTTGGCCGCCTGGTCCAGCTCGATGTCGAGGAAGCGCTCGTAGTGCCCGATGTCGAGGTCGGTCTCCGCTCCGTCGTCGGTCACGAAGACCTCGCCGTGCTGGAAGGGGTTCATGGTGCCCGGATCCACGTTGAGGTAGGGATCCAGCTTCTGCATGACGACGCGCACGCCGCGCGCCGTGAGGAGGTTGCCCAGGCTGGCCGCCGTGAGGCCCTTGCCGAGCGAGGAGACGACGCCGCCGGTCACGAAGATGTGCCGGGTGATCCTGCCGCCTGCCGTGCTGGTCGTGCTGTCCGTCGTGCTCGAGTCCGTGTCCGTTGTTTCGATGTCCGCCACGGGCTTCCATCCTACGTGGGAATCGGCGCGCCGCCACACCCCCGACGCGCCGCGTCCCCGCGTCAGCGCAGCGACGCCGCCGTCTCCACGAGCTCGCGCGCGTGCGCCAGGCCGCTCTCGCTGTCCGGCAGGCCCGAGAGCAGGCGCGCCATCTCCTGGATCCGCGCGTCGCCCTCGAGCTGCGTGACGCTGGAGGCCGTGACCTGCCCGTCGCCGCCCTTGACGACGCGCAGGTGGTTCGTGGAGAACGCCGCGACCTGCGCGAGGTGGGTGACCACGATGACCTGCGCGCGCTCGGCCAGCCGCGCGAGCCGCCGGCCGATCTCGATGGCGGCCGCGCCGCCGACGCCCGCGTCGACCTCGTCGAACACGAAGGTGGGCACGGGGTCGTCGCCCGCCACCACGACCTCGATGGCGAGCATCACGCGCGACAGCTCGCCACCGGACGCCCCGCGGCCGAGCGGCCGCGCCTCGGCGCCCGCGTGCGGCCGCAGCAGGATCTCGACGCGGTCGGCGCCCGACAGCGCGGGCTCCTCCCGCGGGCTCACGCGCACGTCGAGCGACGCGTCGGCCATCGCGAGCGCGCCGAGCTCCGCGGTGACGGCGTCCGCGAGACGCGCGCCGGCCTCCTCCCGGACGGCCGTGACGCGGGCGCCCAGCTCGCCGACGAGTTGCTCGTCGCGCTCCACCTCGACGCGCAGCAGGTCGATCCGGTCGGTGTCGCCGTCGAGCTCGAGGAGGCGCGCGCTGCCCGTGTCGAGGAAGGCGAGCGCGTCCTCCACGGTGGGCCCGTGCACGCGGGTGAGGGCCGCGAGCTCGGCCCGGCGGTCCTGCAGCGACTCGAGCTCGCGGGCGCCGTCGGCGTCGAGCCCCGCGAGGTAGCCCGAGAGCTGCACGGCGATCTCGGAGACGAGGATGCGCGCGCTGTCGAGCGACTCGATGACCTCGGCGAGCCCGGGGTCGTGCGCGGCGACGCGGTCGAGGCGCCGGTGCGCGGTGTCGAGCACCGAGGCGGCGTCGGCCGTCTCCCCCGCCGCGTCCTCCGACGACATGAGCTCGTGCGCGGCGGACGCCGCCGCCCGCAGGTCCTCGAGGTTCGTGAGGCGGTCGATGCGCTCGCGCAGCTCCTCGTCCTCGCCGGGCTGGGGCGCGACCGCCTCGATCGCGTCGATGGCCGCACGGAGGTCCTCGGCCTCGCGCGTGCGGGCGTCCTGCTCCGTGACGAGCCGGTCGAGCTCCGCGCGGGCGGCCTGCCAGCGCCGGAAGACCTCCTGGTACTCGGCGAGCACGGGCGCGAGCGCGGATCCGGCGAAGCGGTCGAGGGCCTGCCGCTGCGCCGTGGACGACCGCAGCCGCATCTGGTCGGACTGGCCGTGCACCACGACGAGCTGCTCGCCGATCTCCGTGAGCAGCGCCGCGGGGGCGCCCCGGCCGCCGACCGAGGCCCGGCTGCGCCCCTCGGACGACAGCTGCCGCGTGACGATGAGCTCGCCGCGCGTGCCGTCGCCGAAGGGGTCGACGTCTCCCCCGGCGTCGCGCACGCGTTCGGGCACGGGCCCGTCGGCCGCGATGATCCAGCGGCCTTCGACGACCGCGCGCTCGCTCCCCTGCCGCACGGCGCCCGAGTCGGCGCGCGCGCCGAGCAGCAGCCCGAGGGCGGTGACGACCATGGTCTTGCCCGCGCCGGTCTCGCCCGTGACGGCCGTGAAGCCCGGCCCGAGCGGCAGCGTGGCCTGGCCGATCACCCCGAGGTCGCGGATGGTGATCTCCTCAATCACGGTCGACGGGCCCCCTCCAGCCGGTGACCGGCAGCTCGAACTTGTTCACGAGGCGGTCGGTGAACGGCGACTGCTTGAGGCGCGCGAGGCGCACGGGGATGGTGGACCGCCGCGCCTCGACGCGCGCCCCGGGCGGCATGTCCCGCGTGCGCCGGCCGTCGCACCACAGCACGCCGGAGCCGGAGGTGCGGCTGAGCACCTCGACGGCGACCGTGGACTCCGGCCCCACGACGAGCGACCGCGCGAAGAGCGTGTGCGGGCTGAGCGGCACCACGAGCATGGCCTCGAGGCTCGGCCACACGATGGGGCCACCGGCCGAGAACGCGTACGCCGTGGATCCGGTGGGCGTCGACACGACCATGCCGTCGCAGCCGTAGGACGCGAGCGGCCGCCCGTCGATCTCGACCACCACCTCGAGCATCCGCTCGCGGCTGGCCTTCTCGACGGTCGCCTCGTTGAGCGCCCAGGTGCGGTAGACGATGTCGGCGCCGACCTTGAGGGTGACGTCGAGCGTCATGCGCTCCTCGACCGTGTAGTCCCGGTCGAGCACGCGACGCACGGTGGCCGTGAGGTCCTCCCGCTCGCTCTCGGCCAGGAAGCCGACGTGCCCGAGGTTGACGCCGAGCAGCGGCACCGACGTGCCGCGCACGAGCTCGGCCGAACGGAGGATGGTGCCGTCGCCGCCGAGCACGATGACGATCTCGAGGTCGGCCGTCTGCACGTCCTCGCCGAGCACCGCCACCCCGGCCATCTCGGGCGCGAACGGCAGGATGTCGGCCTTCTCCTCGGCGGTGAGCACGATGCGCACGTCGGCCTCGGCCAGCTGCGCGCACACGCTGAGCGCCGCGTCGATGGAGTCGCGCCGTCCCGTGTGGGACACGACCAGGATGTGCCTCGCGGGTCCAGCCACTTCGCTCACGCTCCTGTGATCTCGTTCGACGTCGATCTCCATTGTGTCGGATTGCTCCCCGCGCGACCGCTGAACCAGGCGAGGTACTCGTGGTTCCCGGCCCCTCCCACGATGGGGGAGGGGACGAGGCCGGCGGTCCCGAGGCCCAGGTCCCATGCGGCCCAGAGCACGCGCATCACGGCGTCGTCGCGGAGCCCCGGGTCGTGCACGATGCCCTCGCGGATCCCGGTGCGCCCCACCTCGAACTGCGGCTTGACGAGCAGCACGAGGTCGGCGTCGGGCGACGCCGTGCGGGCGAGAGCCGGCAGCACGAGCCCGAGCGAGATGAAGGACAGGTCCCCCACCACCAGGTCGGGCGCCTCCGCCTCGCCGCCGAGCGCGCCCGCGAGCGTCTCGGGCGTGAGGTCCCGCACGTTGAAGCCCTCCACGACGTCGACGCGCGCGTCCCCGCGGATGAGCGGATCCAGCTGACCGTGGCCCACGTCGAGCGCGACGACCCGCCGGGCCCCGCGCTCCAGCAGCACCTGCGTGAACCCGCCCGTGGACGCGCCGACGTCGAGCGCCCGCCGCCCCGCGACCCGCACGCCCGGGAAGGCGTCGAGCGCGCCGATGAGCTTGTGGGCGCCGCGGCTGACGTACGCGTCGGTGCCCGCGACGGCGACCGCGGATCCCGGGAGCACCCGGAAGGACGGCTTCACCACGACGCGCCCGTCGACCGTGACGAGGCCGTCGGCGATGAGCCGGGCGGCGTGCGTCCGCGATCGGGCGAGGCCGAGGGCGGGCAGGGCGGCGTCGAGCCTCATGTCCCCGCCCGAGGAGGAGGGGTCGTCCGTCGCGTCAGCCACGCGATGACGCCCCGTCGCCGCCCTCGAGCCGCGCGCGCAGCTCGTCGTGGAGCAGGGCGAAGGACGCGGCGCGCTCCCCCAGGGGCTGTCCCTCGATCAGCTCGAGCCGGGAGACCAGCTCCTCGGCGACGTCCGCGTCGCCGGCGGCGCCCTCGGCAGCGTCCGACGGCGCGTCGACGATGCCCACGGCATCAGCCGCGGCGGCCGCGTCACCCGATCCGCGGATGCCCGCCTCGTCGCTCACCCCGCCACGCTACGCCCGGCCGGCGCCGGTGGCGCCCGCCGCGACGTAGAGGGACTCGGGCACGTCGAGCCCGTAGATGGGCCGTCCGGAGTTCCAGATGACCGCGCACGCCGCACGCAGCGTGTCGATCGTGGAGCCGCCGTCCTTCACGACCTCGACCCGGTCGCCGACGATGCGGACGGACGCCTTCCCGACGGTCGCCACGCTCCCCTGCCCCGAGAACCGCGTCTCCGGGTAGGGCTCGTGCAGCTGACCGAGGTGCTCGAGGATGAAGGTGGGCCGCTGGTCCTCCTCCGCCGCGAGCAGCTGCTTGGCCCGGTCGATCCCCGTGAGCACGTGCACGGACGCCATGCCCGCGCGCGTGGCGCCCAGGATGTCCGTGTCGAGCCGGTCGCCGAGGAACACCGGCCGCTCGGCGCCGAACCGCTCGCGAGCGACGTCGAAGATCGGCGTCTCGGGCTTGCCGGCGACCACCGGCAGGCGCCCGACGGCCGTGTGGACGGCGGAGACGAGGGTCCCGTTGCCGGGCGCGATGCCGCGCGCGACGGGGATCGTCCAGTCGGTGTTGGTCGCGACCCAGACGACGTCCGGGTCCGCCAGCGCGAAGGACGCCTCGGCGAGCTGGGCCCAGCCGACCTCGGGCGCGAAGCCCTGGACGACGGCGATCGGGCGATCCTCGACCGAGCGGGTCACGACGTACCCGGCCTTCTCGAGCTCGTGCACGAGGCCCTCGCCGCCGACGACGAGCACGGTGGATCCGGCCGGTACGCGATCCGCGAGCAGCCGGAGGGCGGCCTGCGGCGACGTGACGACGTCCTCGGGCGCCACGGTCAGCCCGAGCGAGCTCAGGTGCTCCGCGACGGAGGCGTCCGTGCGCGATGCGTTGTTCGTGATGTAGCCGAGCCGCAGCCCCGCGGCGGCCGCGGCGTTCAGCGCGTCGACCGCGTGCGGGATGCTGTCGGGACCCGCGTACACGACCCCGTCGAGGTCGGCGAGGATCACGTCGACCCCGTCCAGCGGCGTGCTGCCCTTGGCCGCCCTAGCGAACATCGCGGTCGCCCTCCGCGTGCTCGGGCTCGAGAGCCGCGGCGTCGGTGGTGTCCGCGGCAGCGGGTGCGCGGTGCGCGTCGCCTTCGCCTTCAACGCCGTCGTCGCCGGCATCCTGCGCGATCTCGGCGTCCACGTCGACGGCGATGTCGTCGTCGTCCCCGTCCTCGCTCGGCGGCACGGGCACCGTGTCCGCGTCCGCGTCGTGAACGGCATCGGCGTCCGCGTCCGCCTGGTTCGCGTCGGCAGAGTCGGCCCCGTCAGCGTCGGCGTCGGCGTCGTACGCGCCCGTCTCGGCGCCGGCCTCGGCGTCGCCGTCGTCATCGGACGTGTCCACGACGAGGTCCTCCTCGACCACCTCGACGGTGTCGTCCCAGCCCTCGTCCGGATCCGCGAACGCCGCCTCGGCCGCATCGGCACGGCGGCGCCACTCGTCGGCCTCGCCGGAGCGGCCGAGCTCCTCCAGCACCTCCGCGTACGCGTGGAAGAGGTCCGCGCTGTAGGAGTACGCGACGTCGCGGTTCAGCTGCGCGATCGACAGCTCGTCGAGCGCCGCCTCGGTCTGCCCCAGGTCGAGCCGTGCGCCGGACATCGCGATCGCGAGCGCGACCTGCTCCGCCGCCGGCAGGCTCTCCTTCGGCACCGATCGACCCAGCTCCAGCGCCTTGTCCGGTCGCCCCTGGCCGCGCTCGCTGTCGACCATGAGCGCCAGCTGGTCGTCCTTCCCGGAGATGCGCCGGTAGGTCCGCAGCTCCCGGAGGGCCAGGGCGTAGTCGCCGACGGCGTACGCGGTGATGGCCAGCGACTCGCGGACCACGGCGATGCGTCCCGCTCGTCGTGCCGCCGAGATCGCGTGCCGGTGCGCCAGCTCGGGATCCTCCTCGATGAGCCGCGCGGCCATCACGAGGTGCTGCGCCACCCCCTCGGCGTTGTCCTTGCTCAGCGTCTTCAGCTCGTTGCGGGCCACGCGATCCAGGTCGCCGGGCTGCACGCCCTCCGGGATCTCCGGGTCATCGTGGCGCGGGCGGACGGACCGCAGCTCACGGGCGCGGAGCTGCTCTTCGGTGAGCGCCTCCTCGTACCGCGGGGCGTCCCGGTCGTTGCGGGCGGGACGACCGTCGCGCGTCCAGAGCTTGTCGCCGTCACGGGGAGGGCGAGCACCGCCCCGATCCCCTCCACGAGGTGCGTCCTTGGACCACGGCTTCCGCTCACCATCCCGCGCAGGACGGCCACCAGACGGCGCGTCCTTCGACCAGGGCTTGCGCTCACCATCCCGGACTGGTCGCCCACCGGAAGGTGCGTCCTTGGACCACGGCTTGCGCTCCCCATCCCGTGCGGGGCGCCCACCCGACGGCGCATCCTTGGACCACGGCTTGCGCTCAGCATCCCGGACCGGGCGCCCACCCGACGGCGCGTCCTTCGACCACGGCTTCCGCTCACCATCCCGTGAGGGGCGCGCACCGGACGGTGCGTCCTTCGACCACGGCTTCCGCTCACCGTCACGTTGCGGACGGCCGGCCCCCGTTCCGCGCGCACCCGAACCGGCTCCGTCGCCGCGAGGACCACGCGGCGCTCCCGACGACCCGCGATCGTACGGCGACTTCCCGCCGTCGCGTCCGCGCGCGGAGTGCGACGATCCGCGGTCCTGGCCCTCGGGCCGGCTGTCTCGATCGGATGAGTCGCTCACTGTGCTCCTGTCGGCCCCGCGGGCCAGATGATGTCTGTGGTGTTGTGGGACGTGCTCGAGTCCTCGACCAGGCTAGCCGTTCACGCAGGCCCGCTCCGCGTGGACCGGGCCTGGTCGGTCTCGGCTCGGGCCGCTCCACGGCCCGCGTCGGCGGCGCACGGATCGCGACGAACGGCCCAAGGCCGCAAGCCGCAAAGTGTGGCCTGCGAGCTGCGCGCTAGGGGCTCGGCAAGTGCAGCATGACTGCGTCACGCGCGAACCGGAAAGGAGCGAACTGCGTCTCTGGCCGTGCGTGTTAACGCAGAAAGGCCCGTCGCACGAATGCGACGGGCCTTCCCGTTTACCCAAGTTAAGTCCGGCGGTGTCCTACTCTCCCACAGGGTCCCCCCTGCAGTACCATCGGCGCTGAGAGTCTTAGCTTCCGGGTTCGGAATGTGACCGGGCGTTTCCCTCTCGCTATGGCCGCCGAAACACCTCATACACACCCACAAAGGGCATGAAATCTGTGATGAATCGACCAGTCAAGCTGGTTGTTCAATTGATACCCGACCGTATATCGGGAACCACATAGTGGACGCAAGCAAAGTGTTTTCAAGATATCGGCTTATTAGTACAGGTCAGCTCCACGAGTCTTTAGTCCTCGCTTCCACATCCTGCCTATCAACCCGGTAGTCTAGCCGGGAGCCTTCACCCTAAAAGGGATGGAAATCTCATCTCGAAGCCGGCTTCCCGCTTAGATGCTTTCAGCGGTTATCCGTTCCGAACGTAGCTAATCAGCGGTGCTCCTGGCGGAACAACTGACACACCAGAGGTTCGTCCATCCCGGTCCTCTCGTACTAGGGATAGATCTTCTCAAATTTCCTACGCGCGCAGCGGATAGGGACCGAACTGTCTCACGACGTTCTAAACCCAGCTCGCGTACCGCTTTAATGGGCGAACAGCCCAACCCTTGGGACCTACTCCAGCCCCAGGATGCGACGAGCCGACATCGAGGTGCCAAACCATGCCGTCGATATGGACTCTTGGGCAAGATCAGCCTGTTATCCCCGAGGTACCTTTTATCCGTTGAGCGACAGCGCTTCCACAAGCCACTGCCGGATCACTAGTCCCGACTTTCGTCCCTGCTCGACTTGTCAGTCTCACAGTCAAGCTCCCTTGTGCACTTACACTCGACACCTGATTACCAACCAGGTTGAGGGAACCTTTGGGCGCCTCCGTTACTCTTTAGGAGGCAACCGCCCCAGTTAAACTACCCACCAGGCACTGTCCCTGAACCGGATTACGGTTCGAAGTTAGATATCCAGAGTGACCAGAGTGGTATTTCAACAATGACTCCACCCGAACTAGCGTCCGAGCTTCACAGTCTCCCACCTATCCTACACAAGCCACACCGAACACCAATACCAAGCTGTAGTAAAGGTCACGGGGTCTTTCCGTCCTGCTGCGCGTAACGAGCATCTTTACTCGTAGTGCAATTTCGCCGAGTTCGCGGTTGAGACAGCTGGGAAGTCGTTACGCCATTCGTGCAGGTCGGAACTTACCCGACAAGGAATTTCGCTACCTTAGGATGGTTATAGTTACCACCGCCGTTTACTGGGGCTTAAATTCTCAGCTTCGCACTTGCGTGCTAACCGTTCCTCTTAACCTTCCAGCACCGGGCAGGCGTCAGTCCGTATACATCGTCTTGCGACTTAGCACGGACCTGTGTTTTTAGTAAACAGTCGCTTCCCACTGGTCTCTGCGGCCTTCAAACGCTTCAGGAGTAAATCCCTACACGCCTCAGGCCCCCCTTCTCCCGAAGTTACGGGGGCATTTTGCCGAGTTCCTTAACCACGATTCTCTCGATCTCCTTAGTATTCTCTACCTGACCACCTGAGTCGGTTTGGGGTACGGGCGATTGGAACCTCGCGTCGATGCTTTTCTCGGCAGCATAGGATCACTGATTTCGTCCGTGAGGACTACCCATCGGGTCTCAGGCTACATAGAAGACGGATTTGCCTATCTTCTGCCCTACATCCTTAGACCGGGACAACCATCGCCCGGCTCAGCTACCTTCCTGCGTCACACCTGTTAATACGCTAAACGCCCCAGCGTAGGGTCGTGTGCTAGGCCAAGACCGTCACCCCGAAGGGATCGAATCAAGGATTCAGACACTTAGCATTACTGGATTGTCTTGGGCGGTTCTTCATCGGTACGGGAATATCAACCCGTTGTCCATCGACTACGCCTGTCGGCCTCGCCTTAGGTCCCGACTTACCCAGGGCGGATTAGCCTGGCCCTGGAACCCTTGGTCTTTCGGAGGACGGGTTTCTCACCCGTCTTTCGCTACTCATGCCTGCATTCTCACTCGTGTGGCCTCCACGGCTGGTTCACACCGCCGCTTCGCTGGCCACACGACGCTCTCCTACCCATCCATACGGCTGGACCACGAAGGCCTGCCTGTAATATAAATGCCACAACTTCGGTGGCGTGCTTGAGCCCCGTTACATTGTCGGCGCGGAATCACTTGACCAGTGAGCTATTACGCACTCTTTCAAGGGTGGCTGCTTCTAAGCCAACCTCCTGGTTGTCTATGCAACTCCACATCCTTTCCCACTTAGCACGCGCTTAGGGACCTTAGATGGTGGTCTGGGTTGTTTCCCTCTCGACGATGAAGCTTATCCCCCACCGTCTCACTGCTGCGCTCTCACTTACCGGCATTCGGAGTTTGGCTGAAGTCAGTAACCTTTTGGGGCCCATCGTCCATCCAGTAGCTCTACCTCCGGCAAGAAACACGCAACGCTGCACCTAAATGCATTTCGGAGAGAACCAGCTATCACGAAGTTTGATTGGCCTTTCACCCCTATCCACAGCTCATCCCCTCCATTTTCAACTGAAGTGGGTTCGGTCCTCCACGACGTCTTACCGTCGCTTCAACCTGGCCATGGATAGATCACTTCGCTTCGGGTCTAGAACATGCGACTCATACGCCCTATTAAGACTCGCTTTCGCTACGGCTGCCCCTCACGGGTTAACCTCGCCACATATCACTAACTCGCAGGCTCATTCTTCAAAAGGCACGCTGTCACACCAACAAGGGTGCTCCAACGGTTTGTAAGCAAACGGTTTCAGGTACTATTTCACTCCCCTCCCGGGGTACTTTTCACCTTTCCCTCACGGTACTTGTCCGCTATCGGTCATCTGGGAGTATTTAGGCTTATCAGGTGGTCCTGACAGATTCACACGGGATTTCACGGGCCCCGTGCTACTTGGGATACTCTCCGGACAGGCGACGACATTTCGACTACGGGGTTCGCACCCTCTATGACTGGCCTTTCAAGACCATTCGTCTATATCGCGCTCATTGCCCTCACAGCTCGGTAGAACTGTACGGAAAGTCCCGCAACCCCGACCATGCAACTCCTACCGGATATCACACATGATCGGTTTGGCCTCTTCCGGTTTCGCTCGCCACTACTAACGGAATCGCTTTTGCTTTCTCTTCCTGTGGGTACTGAGATGTTTCACTTCCCCACGTTCCCTCTACCCGCCCTATATATTCAGGCGGGAGTCACCAGGTCACCCAAAGGGCCTGGCGGGGTTTCCCCATTCGGAGATCCTCGGATCAAAGCTCTATTATCAGCTCCCCGAGGCTTATCGCAGATTTATACGTCCTTCTTCGGCTCCAGATGCCAAGGCATCCACCGTTTGCTCTTAGAATCTTGAAATCACATGAGATTGAATCGTTTCGCCTCCCCTAGAGGAGACAGAATTGACCAATGATCTATAAATAGATCTTTGTGATCCACCGGAAAACCGGTGAATCTAAGATGCTCGCGTCCACTGTGTAGTTCTCAATATACGGGCGGTACCCCACCACCATCCACTCAGGGACGACGGAAAGGGTCCGACAAGAAACCAGACACACCCGAAGGTGCGGCCCGGTCCCTCAGGACCCAACAGCGTGCAACATGCCCTCGACACCCCGCACCACGTTCCCACCCCACAAGGAGGCGTACTAGCAGCACGACGAATCAGCCGGCATCAATGTCAATGTTCCACCCATGAGCGCCACCGCCAGGACGAACGCCTGACGCGTGACTTGGCACCCTTGATCTCCCTGTATACAGAGGAGAGGTGCACATGCTCCTTAGAAAGGAGGTGATCCAGCCGCACCTTCCGGTACGGCTACCTTGTTACGACTTAGTCCTAATCACCGATCCCACCTTCGACAGCTCCTCCCTTGCGGTTAGGCCACTGGCTTCGGGTGTTACCGACTTTCATGACTTGACGGGCGGTGTGTACAAGGCCCGGGAACGTATTCACCGCAGCGTTGCTGATCTGCGATTACTAGCGACTCCGACTTCATGAGGTCGAGTTGCAGACCTCAATCCGAACTGAGACCGGCTTTTTGGGATTCGCTCCACCTTGCGGTATCGCAGCCCTTTGTACCGGCCATTGTAGCATGCGTGAAGCCCAAGACATAAGGGGCATGATGATTTGACGTCATCCCCACCTTCCTCCGAGTTGACCCCGGCAGTCTCCTATGAGTTCCCACCATTACGTGCTGGCAACATAGAACGAGGGTTGCGCTCGTTGCGGGACTTAACCCAACATCTCACGACACGAGCTGACGACAACCATGCACCACCTGTATACCGACCTTGCGGGGCACACATCTCTGCATGTTTCCGGTATATGTCAAGCCTTGGTAAGGTTCTTCGCGTTGCATCGAATTAATCCGCATGCTCCGCCGCTTGTGCGGGCCCCCGTCAATTCCTTTGAGTTTTAGCCTTGCGGCCGTACTCCCCAGGCGGGGAACTTAATGCGTTAGCTGCGACACGGAGACCGTGGAATGGTCCCCACATCTAGTTCCCAACGTTTACGGCATGGACTACCAGGGTATCTAATCCTGTTCGCTCCCCATGCTTTCGCTCCTCAGCGTCAGTTACGGCCCAGAGATCTGCCTTCGCCATCGGTGTTCCTCCTGATATCTGCGCATTCCACCGCTACACCAGGAATTCCAATCTCCCCTACCGCACTCTAGTCTGCCCGTACCCACTGCAGACCCGAGGTTGAGCCTCGGGATTTCACAGCAGACGCGACAAACCGCCTACGAGCTCTTTACGCCCAATAATTCCGGACAACGCTTGCACCCTACGTATTACCGCGGCTGCTGGCACGTAGTTAGCCGGTGCTTTTTCTGCAGGTACCGTCACTTTCGCTTCTTCCCTACTAAAAGAGGTTTACAACCCGAAGGCCGTCATCCCTCACGCGGCGTTGCTGCATCAGGCTTTCGCCCATTGTGCAATATTCCCCACTGCTGCCTCCCGTAGGAGTCTGGGCCGTGTCTCAGTCCCAGTGTGGCCGGTCACCCTCTCAGGCCGGCTACCCGTCGTAGGCTTGGTGAGCCATTACCTCACCAACAACCTGATAGGCCGCGAGTCCATCCCCAACCGAAATTCTTTCCACGACCAGACCATGCGGCCAGTCGTCATATCCGGTATTAGCTACCATTTCTAGCAGTTATCCCAGAGTCGGGGGCAGGTTACTCACGTGTTACTCACCCGTTCGCCACTGATCCGCCAGAGCAAGCTCTGACATCACCGTTCGACTTGCATGTGTTAAGCACGCCGCCAGCGTTCGTCCTGAGCCAGGATCAAACTCTCCATAAATGCTTAAACGCACGACCACCCGAAAGCAGCCGGCACATCTAAAGCCAGACGTGAACGGGAATCGAACACGAACCAGCAAGTTTGAAACCGACAGAACAAATCATTACTGACTTGCTTGTTTGTTTAAATGTTTTCCAAAGGAATCCGGACACCATCCCAAAGGGACGATGCCACGGGTATTTGGCATTTGACATTGTGCACGCTGTTGAGTTCTCAAGGAACGGACGCTCCCGACACCGACCATCACAGCCAGCCATCGGAGCTCACACTCCACCGCTCCCCGTGGGAGTGATCCAGACCAAACAGCCCAGCACTCACGTCGGAAGCAGAATCAGACCCTAGCTCAGTTGGTGGTACACACGCAACCCGTAAGCCGCGGCAACTTCTGTTTCACCAGGATCATCACCCGCCAGAACAGCTCCGGAAGCTTTTCGCTTCCCGCCCGTTCCGGCGACAAGAGGAGACATTACGCGGACCACCCCACCCCCGCAAAACAACCCGCATCCCGGGCGTGTCGCGACGGTCTCCGAGGAGATCACCCGATCAACGGCGCATTCACGCCACGGTGACGCCGGCGAGGGTCTTCTTGCCCCGTCGGATGACGGCGAAGCGACCGTGCAGCAGATCGTCCACGAGCGCGCCCGCATCGCCGACGGCGACGTTGTTCACGTACACCCCGCCCTGCGCGATCGCCCGCCGGGCCTCCCCCGCGCTCGAGACCAGACCCGTGTCGATGAGGGCCTGGATGACGGTGGTGCCGGGCGCGAGCTCGGCCGACGGGAGCTCGCCCAGGGCGGCTCGGAGCGTCGACTCGTCGAGGGCCGTCAGCTCGCCCTGGCCGAACAGCGCCTGCGACGCCGCGATCGCGGACTCGGTCGCGGCCTGCCCGTGCACCAGGGTCGTGACCTCCCACGCCAGCTCGCGCTGGGCCGCGCGCCGGAACGGCTCGGCCTCCACGGCGCGCTCCAGCTCCTCGATCCGGGCTCGGTCGAGGAACGTGAACACGCGCAGGCGGTGGACGACGTCGGCGTCCTCGGTGTTGAGCCAGAACTGGTAGAACGCGTAAGGGCTCGTGATCTCGGGGTCGAGCCAGACGGCGTTGCCCTCGCTCTTGCCGAACTTCGTGCCATCCGAGTTGGTGATGAGCGGCGTGCCGATCGCGTGCACGGTGGCCCGCTCGCTGCGTCGGACGAGGTCCGTCCCGCTGGTGAGGTTCCCCCACTGGTCGCTGCCCCCGGTCTGCAGCACGCAGCCGTGCGCGCGGTACAGCTCGCGGAAGTCGAGCCCCTGGAGGATCTGGTAGCTGAACTCGGTGTAGCTGATGCCCTCGTCCGAGTTGAGGCGGGCGCTCACCGCGTCCTTCTTGAGCATCGTGCCCACCCGGAAGTGCTTGCCCACCTCCCGCAGGAAGTCGATGGCGCTGAGCGGCGCGGTCCAGTCGAGGTTGTTGACGATCCGCACGCCGTTGTCCCCCTGCGGACTGAGGAACCAGGACACCTGCGCCTGGAGTCGCCGCACCCAGTCGGCGACGGTCTCCGGGGAGTTGAGCGTGCGCTCTGCCGTGGGCTTCGGGTCGCCGATGAGGCCCGTCGACCCGCCCACGAGCCCGAGCGGGCGATGGCCGGCCAGCTGGAGCCGGCGCATGAGCAGCAGCTGCACCAGGTTGCCGAGGTGCAGGCTCGGAGCGGTCGGGTCGAAGCCGCAGTAGTACGTGATGGGCGGCCCCGCGAGCAGCGACCTCAGCGCCTCCGGGTCCGTCGAGACCTGCACGTACCCGCGCCAGACGATCTCCTCCCACACGTCCGCGAAGGACGGGTCGTTGCGCTGGGCGGAGAGGTGGGCGGGGATGGTGTCGGGCACCCGCACACGGTATCAGCGGGGTCCCGTCGGGACCGCGGAGCGCGTCGCGCGTCCGCCGGATCCGCCCGCCAGGGGACGACGCGGGGTCGGTGCGCTGTCGGTGGTGGCCGGGAGGATCGAGCCACGGGCCGGTCCTCGGATCAGGCCTTAGGGCTTGATCGGGGGAGATCAAGTGCCTAGCTTTGATGTGCGCCGACGCGTCCGTCGGCGCGGAGGGGGTCCCGTGTTCGCCATCACCGCCGACCAGAAGTCGAGCCGCCGGGACGTCGACCGCGCGGGCACCGTGCGCGACGAGCTCGCCGAGCGCTACGACGGGCGGCTCGTCCTCCCGGTCGACCGCACCTCCGGCGACGAGGTGCAGGCGCTCGTCGCCGACGCCGCCACCGCGCTCGACATCGTCCTGCGGCTCACGCGCGCCGGGCGCTGGAGCGTGGGTCTCGGCGTCGGCGAGGTGCGCACGCCGCTCCCCCGCGCCACGCGCGAGGCCACCGGGCCGGCCTTCATCGCGGCCCGGGATGCCGTCACCGCCGCCAAGCGCAGCCCGACCCGGTTCGCCCTCGCGGTGGAGGCCGGGGATCCGTCCCCGCGGGCGACCGACGACGACGCGCCGGGCGGTACCTCCACCGGTCCCACCGCGGGCGGCCTCCCCGGTCCCGCCGAGGTGGAGGCGCTCATCACCCTGCTGCTGCTCACCCGGGACCGCCGCACCCCCCAGGGCTGGGACGTCGTCGACCGCATGGCGGGCGGCGGGACCCAGCGCGACGTCGCGGCGGCGCTCGGGATCACCCCGCAGGCGGTGAGCACGCGGCTGCGCACCAGCGCATGGCGCGCCGAGCGCGACGCCCTCCCCGGGCTCGAGGCGCTGCTCGCGCACCTCGACGCGGGCGCGTCCGCCGGGGATCCGAAGTCGACCGCCAACGGAGGCCGCGCGTGATCCCCGGGGGCACGCCCGCGGAGGTCGGCGCCTGGATCGGCCTCTGCCTGCTCGTCACCGCGAGCCTCGTGCTGGCGATCCTGTCCGCGCGGGTGCCGCGCACCGGCCCGGTCGTCGGCGCGGCCGGAGCGCTCGCGGCCGCCCTCGCGCTGGGCCTCGCGCTCCTCGGCCCGGCGTCGCCGCTCGTCGTGGGCTACCTCGGGATCGCGGCGGTCGTGCTCGCGGTGCTGGGCGGCGGATCCGCGTCCACCGTCGTGCTCGCCTCCGCCACGCGCGGATCGGTGCCGCCGGGTGCGTTCGGCGGGATCCTCGTCGCGCCGCGCGGGCAGGACGACGACCCGTCGGCGCTCCGCCGCCCCACGCGCGAGGTGCTGCGCGGCGGGGCGACCATCGGCATGCTCGAGCGGCTCGCCGTCGTGGCCGTGATCCTCGCGGGCTACCCCGAGGCGCTCGCGGTCGTGATCGCGATCAAGGGGGTGGGCCGCTTCTCCGAGCTGGGCGAGGCCGCGGAGGCGCGCGAGCGCTTCATCATCGGCACGCTCGTCAGCTGGCTGTGGGCGGCGAGCTGCGCGGCCGTCGTGCTCGTCGTCCGCTGACGCGGCCGGGCCCGGCCCGGCCGGGTCAGGCTCAGCGGCGGACCCGCGGGACGTGCGCCCGGTACGGCGAGACCGTCGGGTCGCCGGGGATCCAGAACCGCCAGGGGAAGAGCTCCCCCGACCCTCCGGGACCCGACACCCCGACGCGCGGGCCCGAGGCGGGCAGCGCCAGCGGGACCGCGGGGAGGACCAGGGCGTAGGGCGCCGCGTCGAGGGGCGCCCCGTCGTCGGCCAGCGGGATGCCGAGCGCCACCGCCAGGCGCGCGGGGCCGCGCGCCAGGTCGCGGTCGCGGACGGCCGCGCCTCGACGGATCCGGGCGATGTCCGCTCCCTCGACGACCTCGCCGGCGCGGAGCAGGACGCCCGCGCTCGTGCCCTCGGGCCCGCACACGACGTTCGCGCACGTGTGCATCCCGTAGCTGAAGTACGCGTAGAGGCGCCCGGCGGGGCCGAACATCGTCGCGTTCCGCGCGCGCTTCCCGCGGAAGGAGTGCGACCCCGGGTCCTCGCCGACGCCGCGGTACGCCTCCACCTCCGTGATGCGGACGGAGACGCGGCCCTCCTCGGAATCGCGCGACAGCACGGCTCCCAGGAGGGCGGGCGCCACGTCGACCGCGTCGCCGGCGAGGAGCACGAGGTCGCTCACGCGCGGATCAGATCAGCTCGCCGTTGAGGCTCGCGACGACCACGACGAAGACGAGCACCGCGACGGCCAGGCCGACCACGAGCGGCAGCAGCCATCGGTGACGCGGCTCGGGGCGCTCCGGGCGCCGGCCGTCCGAGAGCGTCATGCGGACGCGCCCCCCGAGGCCGCCGCCCGGCGCTCCGCCACCGCATCCGCCCGGGAGCGGAGCTCGGCGACGCGGCGCACCAGCTCGGCGCGCTGCTCGTCGACGCGGACGCGGGCGGTTCCACCCACCCCGTCCCGGCTCGCCACGGACCCCTCGATGCCCAGCACCTCGCGGACCTCGGGCACGAGGTACGGCGAGACGCCCCGCAGGTCGTCGTCGGAGAGCTGTTCCAGGCCGACGCCGCGCGACTCGGCGAGCTTCACGAGCTCCCCCGTGATCTCGTGCGCGTCGCGGAAGGCCACGCGGTGCTTGACGAGCCACTCGGCCACGTCCGTAGCGAGCGAGAAGCCCTGCGGCGCGAGCTCGGCCATGCGGTCGACGTCGAAGCGGAGGGTCGCGATCATGCCGGTGAACGCCGGCAGCAGGACCTCGAGGGTCTGCACCGAGTCGAACACCGGCTCCTTGTCCTCCTGCAGGTCGCGGTTGTACGCGAGCGGGAGGCCCTTCAGCGTCGCGAGGAGCCCCGCGAGGTTGCCGATGAGCCGCCCCGACTTGCCGCGCGCCAGCTCGGCGATGTCAGGGTTCTTCTTCTGCGGCATGATCGACGACCCGGTCGAGTACGAGTCGCTCAAGGTGACGAACCCGAACTCGCGCGTGTTCCAGAGGATGATCTCCTCGCTCAGCCGCGAGAGGTCGATGCCGACCTGCGCGAGCACGAAGGCGAACTCGGCCACGACGTCGCGGGCGGCCGTGCCGTCGATGGAGTTCTCGGAGCTGCGGGCGAAGCCGAGGTCGCGGGCGACGGCCCCGGCGTCGAGACCGAGGGTCGAGCCCGCGAGGGCGCCGGATCCGTAGGGCGACACATCGGCGCGCGCGTCCCAGTCGGCCAGGCGCTCGAGGTCGCGGACGAGCGGCCAGCAGTGCGCGAGCAGGTGGTGCGCGAGCAGCACGGGCTGCGCGTGCTGCAGGTGCGTGCGGCCGGGCATGATCGCGCCGCCCGCGGCCTCCGCCTGCGCGGCCAGCGCGTCCACCAGCTGCACGAGCATCGCATGGATGGTCGCGGCGTGGTCGCGCAGGTACATGCGCACGAGCGTCGCGATCTGGTCGTTGCGGCTGCGGCCCGCGCGGAGCTTGCCGCCGAGCTCGGGACCGGCGATGTCCATGAGGCCGCGCTCGAGGGCGCCGTGCACGTCCTCGTCGGCCTCGGACGCGACGAGCTCACCCGACGCGACGCGGCCCTCCAGCGTGTCGAGCGCCTGCAGCATGGCCTGCCGCTCCGCGTCCGACAGGTAGCCGGCCGCCGCGAGGGCACGGGCGTGCGCCCGGGATCCGGCGATGTCGTACGGCGCCAGCTGCCAGTCGAAGTGCGTCGAGCGGCTGAGCGCGACGAGCTCGGGCGACGGACCGCCGGCGAAGCGGCCGCCCCAGAGGGCGCCCGCCTCGCCCGCCCGGGAGGACGGATCCGTGCTCTCGGTCATGCGGCTACTCCGCGGCGGGCGCGGACGCGGACGCCGCGTCGTCGGCGGCCAGCGCGGCCTGCTCCACGGCGAGGTCGCGGCGCGCCGAGATCTTGCTCGGCAGCGACCACAGCTCGATGAAACCCTTCGACAGCGACTGGTCGAAGGTGTCGCCCGTGTCGTAGGTGGCCAGGTCGAAGTCGTACAGGCTCGTGTCGCTGCGGCGTCCCGTGACGACCGCGCGACCGCCCCGGAGCGTCATGCGGATGTCGCCGGAGACGTGACGCTGCGAGTCCTCGATGAACGCGTCGAGCGAGCGCTTGAGGCCGGAGAACCAGAGGCCGTCGTAGACGAGGTTCGCCCAGTCCTTCTCGACGCCGCGCTTGTAGCGACCGAGGTCGCGCTCGATGGTGAGGGACTCGAGCTCCTCGTGCGCCTCGATGAGCGTCATGGCCGCGGGGGCCTCGTAGACCTCGCGGCTCTTGATGCCGACGAGGCGGTCCTCGACGACGTCGATGCGGCCGATGCCGTGCGCGCCGGCGGCGGCGTTCAGCTCCTGCACGATGCGCAGCGGCGAGTAGCGCACGCCGTCGATGGCGACGGGGACGCCGGCCTCGAACGTGATGGTGACCTCGGTCGCCTCGCGCAGCACGTCGGGGTCCTGGGTGTACTCGTAGAGGTCCTCGATGGGGCCGTTCCACGGGTCCTCGAGGAAGCCGGTCTCGACCGCGCGGCCCCAGACGTTCTTGTCGATCGAGTACGGGCTCTTCTTGCTCTGCTCGATGGGCAGGTCGTGCTCGTTCGCGTAGACGATGGCCTTGTCGCGCGTGAGGGCGAGGTCGCGGACGGGCGCGATGGAGGTGAGGTCGGGCGCGAGCGCCGCGACGGCGGCCTCGAAGCGCACCTGGTCGTTGCCCTTGCCCGTGCAGCCGTGCGCGACGCTGTTCGCGCCGAGCTCGTGGGCGACGCGGGCGAGGTGCTTGGCGATCAGCGGGCGGCTGAGGCCCGAGACCAGCGGGTAGCGCTTCTGGTAGAGCGCGTTGGCCTTGAGCGCCGGGACGATGTAGTCGTCCGCGAACTCGTCCTTCGCATCCACGACGACGGCCTCGACCGCGCCGCAGTCGAGGGCGCGCTGCCGGATGACCTCCATGTCCTCGCCGCCCTGGCCGACGTCGACCGCGAGGGCCACGACCTCCTTGCCGGTCGCGTCCTTGAGCCAGCCGATGCCGACCGAGGTGTCGAGTCCGCCGGAATATGCCAGTACCACGCGTTCGGCCATGCCGTTCTCCGTTTCCGTTGCTGAGATGTCTGAGGTGTGCGGGCGCTACGCCTGGCGGAGGAGCCAGACGAGCAGGGCCTTCTGGGCGTGCAGGCGGTTCTCCGCCTCGTCCCAGACCACCGATCGCGGGCCGTCGATGACCTCGGAGGCCACCTCGTACTCGCGGTCGGCGGGCAGGCAGTGCAGGAAGATCGCGTCGTCGACCGCGTGCGCCATGAGCTCGGTCGTGACCTGGTACGCGCCGAGCTCGGCGAGCCGCACGGCCTTCTCCTCCTCGCGGCCCATCGACACCCAGGTGTCGGTGACCACGACGTCGGCGCCGGTGACGGCCTCGACCGGATCCGTGAGGACGCGGACCGAGCCGCCGGTGGACGCGGCGATGCGCTCGGCATCCGCCACGACGGACTCCGACGGCACGTAGCCGGGGGGCGCCGCGATGCGGACGTGCATGCCCGCGGTGGCGCCGGCGAGCAGGTAGGACTGCGCCATGTTGCAGGCGCCGTCGCCGAGGAAGGTGAGGGTCTGGCCGGCGGGGTCGCCGCGGTGCTCCCGGATGGTGAGCAGGTCGGCCAGCAGCTGGCAGGGGTGGAAGTCGTCGGACAGCGCGTTGACGACGGGGACCGTCGTGCCCGCGGCCATCTCCTCGAGGCCCGCCTGCCCGTAGGTGCGCCAGACGATGGCGGCGACCTGGCGCTCGAGCACGCGCGCGGTGTCGCTCGCGGTCTCCTTGCCGCCCAGCTGGCTGTTGGCGGTGCTGATGATGAGCGGCACGCCGCCGAGGTCCGCGATGCCGACCGCGAAGGAGACGCGCGTGCGGGTCGAGGACTTGTCGAAGATGACGGCGACGGTCTGCGGGCCGGCGAGGGGCCGCTCGGACCATCGCTCGCGCTTGAGCTGCACCGCCAGATCGAGCACCTCGGCCTGCTCGGCCGGGCTCAGGTCGTCGTCGCGCAGGAAGTGGCGGGTCATCGCATCGCTCGCTCTCGGGGGACTCGGGATCGGTCAAGCCTAGGGGACGTGCGGGGGCCGTCCGGTCCGGCGGCGGCCCCGCGCGGGGGCGCCGGCCGGACGCCGGGCGGGGTGCGGGTCCGCCCCGCTCCCCGCCGCCCGGGGATCAGCGCAGGTGCGCCAGCGCGCGACCGAACCGCTCGCGGAAGTCGCGCACCTCGGCGTCGCCGACGATGAGCGGCGGCGCGATGCGGAGGCTGCGGGCGTTGGGCGCGTTGATGATGAGCCCCTCGCCGAGCGCGGCCGCCGCGATGCGCCCGCCGTCCTCGTGGTGGAGGCCGACGCCGATGAGGAGGCCGCGACCGCGGACCTCGGCGATGAGCGGCGACCCGAGGCCGGTGATGGCGGCGCGGATCTCCTCGCCGCGACGGGCGGCGTTCTCCACGAGCCCCGCGTCCTCGATCTCCGCGAGGACCGCGTTCCCCGCGGCCGTGGCGAGCGGGTTGCCGCCGAACGTGGATCCGTGCTGGCCCTTCTGCAGGAGGTCGGCCGCCGCGTCGAAGGCCACGAGCGCCCCGATGGGGACGCCGCCCGCGATGCCCTTGGCGATGGTGACCGCGTCCGGCCGCACGCCCTCGTGCTCGTAGGCGAACCAGCGGCCGGTGCGACCAACGCCCGTCTGGATCTCGTCGAGGACGAGCAGCGCGCCGTGCTCGCGCGTGAGCTCACGCGCGCGCCGGAGGAAGCCCTCCGGGAGGTCGACGACGCCGGCCTCGCCCTGGATCGGCTCGAGGATGAGCGCCTGGACGGTGTCGTCGATCGCGGCCTCGAGCGCCTCCATCGTGGGCGCGATGTGCTCGACGCCGCCGGGCAGCGGGAGGAACGGCGCCTGCAGCGCCGGCTGCCCGGTGAGCGCGAGCG
The DNA here is from genome assembly GCF_021922985.1 of Clavibacter michiganensis subsp. tessellarius. NCBI lineage: Bacteria > Bacillati > Actinomycetota > Actinomycetes > Micrococcales > Microbacteriaceae > Clavibacter > Clavibacter tessellarius. The sequence goes on from NZ_CP040788.1 coordinate 1,361,235, forward strand.
CCCCCATCGTGCGGCCGTGGAAGGAGCCCTGCAGCGTGATGACGCGCGTGCGCCGCGCGGATCCGTTGCGGCGCGCGAGCTTGAAGGCCGCCTCGTTCGCCTCGGCGCCCGAATTGCCGAAGTAGACGCGGCCCGTGTCGCCCGCGCCCGTGATGCGGCGGAGGCGCTCGGCGAGCGCGATCTGCGGCGGCGTCGCGAAGTAGTTGGAGACGTGCGCGAGCGTCGACACCTGCTCGGTGACCGCGCGGATGAGCGCCGGGTGCGCGTGCCCGAGCGAGTTGACGGCGATGCCGGCGAGGAAGTCGAGGTACTCGCGTCCGGTCGAGTCCCACACGCGGCAGCCCTCGCCGCGCACGAGCATGGCGAGCGGCGGCGGGGACGAGCGCATCATCGCGGCCTGGAAGCGGTCGGACCACTCGCTCTCGGTCTGCGTGGTGCGCCGCTCTGGCTGGGTCGTGGTCATGCGGGCACGACCTCCGTTCCGATTCCGTTCGTGGTGAAGATCTCCAGGAGCATCGAGTGCGGGATGCGGCCGTCGATGATGGCGGCCTTGGGCACTCCGCCGTCGACGGCCTCGAGGCACGCGGCCATCTTCGGGATCATGCCCGACTCGAGCGACGGCAGCAGGGCGCGGAGCTCGTCCGCGCGGATGTCGGAGACGAGCGATCCGCGGTCGGGCCAGTCGCGGTAGAGGCCGGCGACGTCGGTGAGGATGACGAGCTTCTCGGCGCCGAGCGCCACGGCGAGCGCGGCGGCCGCGGCATCGGCGTTGACGTTGAGCGACACGGCGGGATCGGACTCGTCGGGCGCGATGGAGGAGACGACCGGGATGCGGCCCGCGTCGAGCTGCGCGAGCACGGCGGTGGGATCCACGGACACCACGTCGCCCACGAGGCCGAGGTCGACCTCGACGCCGTCGACGACCGCGCCGCGCCGGCGCCCGGTGAACAGGCCCGCGTCCTCGCCGGAGACGGCGGCCGCGAGCGGGCCGTGCGCGTTGATGCCGCGGACGACGTCGCGGCTGACCTGGCCGGTGAGCACCATGCGCACGACCTCGAGGACCTCGGGGGTCGTCACGCGGTATCCCCCGCGGAACTCGCTCTCGATGCCGAGGCGGGTGAGCATCGCGCTGATCTGCGGGCCGCCGCCGTGCACGACGACGGGCCGGAGCCCGGCGTAGCGGAGGTAGACGACGTCCTCGGCGAAGGTGCGCGTGAGCTCCTCGTCGACCATGGCGTTGCCGCCGAACTTCACGACCACGATGCGGTCGTGGAAGCGCTGCAGCCACGACAGCGACTCGATGAGCGTCGCGGCCTTCGACTCGGCCTGCGCCTGGTCGCGCTCCGCGGCGTCCTGCGTGATGGCGGTCACGTCCGTCCCGTCTGCGCCCGCCATCAGCTGGCGTACGCGCTGTTCTCGTGCACGTAGTCGTGCGTGAGGTCGTTGGTGAGGATGGTCGCCGTCGCGTCGCCCGCGTGCAGGTCGATCAGGACGTGCACGGCGCGCGGGTGGAGGTCGACCAGGTCGCGGCTCTCGTGCGGCTCGCCCGCGCGGCACACCTCGACGCCGTTGATGGCGACGTCGATGCCGTAGGGGTCGAACGCGGCGCCCGTCGTGCCGACGGCGGCGAGCACCCGGCCCCAGTTGGGGTCGTTGCCGAACACGGCGGCCTTGAAGAGGTTGCTGCGGGCGACCGCGCGGCCGACCTCGACGGCGTCGTCGTCGGAGGCCGCGTGCACGACCTCGATGGCGATGTCGTGGGACGCCCCCTCGGCGTCGGCCTGCAGCTGCGCGGCGAGGTCCGCGCACACCGCGGTGAGCGCGGCCTGGAACTCGGCGGCGTCGGGCACCACGCCGGATGCCGCCGAAGCCAGGAGCGTGACCTGGTCGTTCGTGGACATGCAGCCGTCCGAGTCGAGCCGGTCGAACGTGACGCGGGTGGCCTCGCGCAGCGCGGCGTCGAGCGCGGCGGCGTCGAGGTCGGCGTCGGTGGTGATCACGACGAGCATCGTCGCGAGTCCCGGCGCCAGCATGCCCGCGCCCTTGGCCATGCCGCCCACGGTCCAGCCGGCGCCGGACGCGCGGACCGACTGCTTGGGCTTGGTGTCGGTGGTCATGATGGCGCGGGCCGCGTCGTCCCCGCCGCCCTCCCCGAGCGCGACGGCCACGCGGGCCACGCCGTCCTCGAGCTTGTCGAGCGGGAGCTGCTCGCCGATGAGGCCCGTGCTGCAGACGAGCACGTCGCCGCTGGAGACGTCGAGCGCGCGGCCGACCGCCTCGGCGGTGGCATGCGTGACCTGGAACCCGCGGGATCCCGTGTAGCAGTTGGCGCCGCCGGAGTTGAGGACGACCGCGCTCACGCGCCCGTCGCTCATGACCTGGCGCGACCAGAGGATGGGGTTCGCCTGGCAGCGGTTGCTCGTGAACACGGCTGCCGCGGCCTGCGACGGGCCGATGTTGCGGACGAGGGCGACGTCGAGCGCGCCCGTGGACTTGAGGCCGGCGGCGACCCCTCCGGCGACGAAGCCGCGTGCGGCGGTGACGCTCACGGGGCCACCCCGTCCACCGGGAGGCCGAGGTGCTCGGGGAGCCCGAGCGCGATGTTGGCGGACTGGATGGCGGCGCCCGCCGTGCCCTTGACCAGGTTGTCGATGGCGGTGACCGAGACGACGCGGCCCGCGGCCTCGTCGACCGCGAGGCCGACGAGAGCGGTGTTCGAGCCCGTGACGTCGGACACGGCCGGGAACGACCCCTCCGGCAGCAGGTGCACGAACGGCTCGTCGGCGTAGGCGGACTCCCACGCGGCGCGCACGTCGTGGGCGGATGCCCCGGGTGCGAGGCGCGCGGTGGCCGTGGCGAGGATCCCCCGCGCCATGGGCACGAGGACGGGCGTGAACGAGACGCTCACGTGCCGGCCTCCCGCCGCCTCCAGGTTCTGGCGGATCTCCGGCGTGTGCCGGTGCGTGCCGCCGACCGCGTAGGCGCTCGCGGATCCGAGGATCTCGCTCGCCAGGAGGTTCGTGCGGAGCGAGCGCCCGGCGCCGGACGGGCCGACCGCGAGCACCGCGACGATGTCCTCCGGCTCGATGACGCCCGCGCGGATGCCGGGCTGCAGCCCGAGCGTGATGGCCGTGACGTTGCAGCCGGGCACCGCGATGCGCTTCACGCCGGAGAGGCGCGTGCGCTGGGTGCCGCCCTCGCCCGCGTGCAGCAGCTCGGGAAGGCCGTAGGGCCAGGCGCCCGCGAAGTCGCCGCCGTAGAAGGCGTCCCACGCGGCCTCGTCGACGAGGCGGTGGTCGGCGCCGCAGTCGACCACGAGCGTGGAGTCGTCGAGCTCGGCCGTGATCGCGCCGGACTTGCCGTGCGGCAGCGCGAGGAAGACGACGTCGTGGCCGGCGAGCTGCCCGGCCGTCGTCTCGACGAACGTGCGGTCGGCGTACGACGTGAGGTGCGGGTGCACCTGGCGCAGCCGCTCGCCCGCGTTCTGGAAGGCGGTGAGCGTCGTGACCTCGAGCTGCGGGTGGCCGGCGAGCAGGCGGAGGAGCTCCCCGCCCGCGTAGCCGCTGGCCCCCGCGACGGCGACTGAGAATGACATGCCTCAAACCTACCGCCGGTGCCGACGGGGCCCCGCCGGGAGAGGGGCGCCGGACGCACGCGCGGGCGGGCCCTCCCTGGGGAGGACCCGCCCGCGCGGACCGGAGCTGCCGCGGGCCCGCTACTCGCGGAGCGCGGCGCCGAAGCGGTCGGCGGCGAGCCGCACGGATCCGTCGCGCGCCTCGCTGGCCTCGGCCGCGGTGAGCGTGCGGTCGGGAGCCCGGAAGCGGAGCGCGAACGTGAGCGAGCGGGTGCCCGCATCCACGCCCGGGCCGCGGTAGTCGTCGACGAGCCGCGCGGTCTCGAGCAGGTCGCCCGCGCCCTCGACCACCGTGCGGAGGATCTCCCCGGCCGGGATCTCGAGCGGCACGACGAGGCTGAGGTCCTGCGTGGCGACGGGCATCGAGGTGAGCGTGCGCACCTCCACGGTGCCGCCGGCGAGCGCGACGACCCGGTCGAGGTCGACCTCGGCGAGCGCGACGCGCTCGGGCAGGTCGAGCTCGGCCGCGAGCGCGGGCAGGAGCTCCCCCGCGAATCCGACGATGACCGGCCCGTCCGCCGTGACGACCTCGACCGCGGCCGTGCGGCCCGGGTGCATGGCGCCGTGGACGCCCTGTTCGAAGCGGATCTCGACGCCCACCGCGTGCGCGAGCTGCCGGACCGCGTCGAGCGCGTCGACGAGCCCCGCGCGCTGCGCGGGCGTGCCCGGCTGCTTGGGCACGGCGTCGCCGAGGATCAGCACGCCGAGGTGCCGCGGCTGCGGCGGGATGCCCGCGTCGAGCGCGCGCAGCGTCTCCGCGTCGGGACGGGCGGCGCCCGGGGGCATCTCCGGGGACCCGTACGCGACGCCCGCCGACGGCAGGAACACCGTGCCGGTCTCGAAGAGCGCCAGGTCGGTGGCTCCGCGCGACAGGTTGCGCCGCGCGATGTCGACGAGCCCGGGCAGCAGCGAGCGCCGGAGCAGCGGGAAGGCGACGTCGAGCGGGTTGGCGAGCCGGACCGCGGGGGCGTCGTCGCGGTCGGCCGCGCCGAAGCGCGCGTTCTGCGCCTCCGACGCGAAGGGCGAGCCCATGACCTCGGTGAGCCCGCTCGCGGCGAGCGCGATGGAGGCCTGGCGACGGAAGCGCTGCGCCGTCGTGAGCCCGCGGCCGGGGGGCGCGACGGGCAGCACGGCCGGGATGCGGTCGTAGCCGACGATGCGCGCGACCTCCTCCACGAGGTCCGCGCGGTGGCGCAGGTCGGGACGCCACGTGGGGGGCGTGACGAGGAGGACGCCGTCGCGCTCCTCGAGCGCGCAGCCCACGTCGGCGAGCGCGTGGCGCACCTCGTCGGCGGTGTAGTCGACGCCCACGAGCGACGCGGGGTAGCCGAGCGGCAGCTCGATGGCGGCGGGCGGCGCGGTCGTGTCGAGGATCGAGCCGAGGCCCTCCGCGTGCCCGCCGGCGAGCTCCTCGAGGAGCTGCACGACGCGCGCCGCGGCGGCGGGCGCGATCGCCGGGTCGACGCCGCGCTCGAAGCGCTTGGACGCCTCGCTCGGCAGCTTGTGGCGACGGGCCGTGCGCGCGATGGAGACCGGCTCGAAGCCGGCCGCCTCGATCAGCACGCGCGTGGTGCCCGCGCCGACCTCGGTGGACGCCCCGCCCATGACGCCCGCGAGCCCGACGGGCCCGGAGTCGTCGGCGACGACGAGGTCCTCGACGTGGAGCGCGCGCTCGCGCCCGTCCAGCGTCACGAGCGTCTCGCCCTCGGCGGCGCGACGCACGACGAGACCGCCCTGCAGCCGGTCGAGGTCGTACGCGTGGATGGGCTGGCCGAGCTCGAGCATGACGTGGTTGGTGACGTCGACCACGAGCGAGATGGAGCGGACGCCCGCGAGCGTGAGCCGCGACACCATCCACGGCGGCGTGGGCCGCGACACGTCGAGGCCGGAGACGACGCGCGTGACGAAGACGTCGGCGCCGACGCGGCCGCGGATCGGGGCGGCGTCGTCGACGCGCACCTCGACGCCCTGGACGGGCGCGTCGGCCGCGAGCAGCGCGAGCGCGTCGGCGGGGTCGGTGAACCGGGCGCCCGTGGCGTGGGCGTACTCGCGGGCGATGCCGCGGATCGAGAACGCGTAGCCGCGGTCGGGAGTGACGTTGACCTCCACCGCGCGGTCGTCGAGGTGCAGGAGCGCGAGCGCGTCGGTGCCGACCTCGGGGTCGAGGCCGAGCGAGGAGAGCACGAGGATGCCGTCGTGCTCCTCCCCCAGGCCGAGCTCGCGCGCCGACGCGATCATGCCGTCGGACACGTGGCCGTAGGTCTTCCGCGCGCTGATGGGGAACGGGCCGGGGAGCACCGCGCCGGGCAGGCTCACCACGACCTTGTCGCCTACACGGAAGTTGTGCGCGCCGCAGACGATGCCGCGCACGTCCCCGCCGCCGTCGGCCGCCGTGGCGCCCTCGGGCGCGACGCGGACGGAGCACCAGTTGATGGTCTTGCCGTTGGTCTGGGGCTCGGGGGTCGCCTCGAGCACCTGCCCGACGACGACGGGGCCGGAGATCGAGAACGCGTGCACGTCCTCCTCCTCGAGGCCCACCTGGACGAGGGCGGCGTGGACGTCCTCGGGCGCGACGCCCGCGGGGAGCTCGACGTGCTCGCCGAGCCAGCTGATCGGGATCCTCACGACTACACCACCATCCCGAACTGCGCGCCGAACCGGATGTCGCCCTCGACGATGTCGCGCATGTCGGAGAGGTCGTTGCGGAACATGAGGGTGCGCTCGGTGCCCATGCCGAACGCGAAGCCCTGGTACTCGTCGGGGTCGATGCCCGCCGAGCGCAGCACGTTCGGGTTCACCATGCCGCAGCCGCCCCACTCGATCCAGCGGGGTCCGCCCGCGGCGGCCGGGTGCCAGACGTCCATCTCGGCGCTCGGCTCGGTGAAGGGGAAGTAGTTGGGGCGGAGCCGGATGCGCGCGTCCTCCCCGAACATCGACCGCGCGAAGTGCTCGAGCGTGCCGCGCAGGTGGGCCATGGTGAGGCCGCGGTCGATCGCGATGCCCTCGACCTGGCGGAACGCCGGCGTGTGGGTCGCGTCGAGCTCGTCGCTGCGGAAGGTGCGGCCCTGCGCGATCGTGTAGACCGGCAGCGCGTCGGCGAGCAGCGTGCGGATCTGCACGGGCGACGTGTGCGTGCGGAGCACCAGGTGCGCGTCGGTCGGATCCACGTAGAAGGAGTCCTGCATCGCGCGCGCCGGGTGGTCCGGCGGGAAGTTGAGCGCGTCGAAGTTGAACCACTCGCTCTCGAGCTCGGGGCCCTCGTTCACCTGCCAGCCCATCCCGACGAAGATGTCGGCGATGCGCTCCTCGAGCATGGTGAGCGGGTGGCGGGCGCCGGCCCGCCAGCGGCTCGGGAGCGCGGTGACGTCGACGGCCTCGGCGACGAGGCGCTCGGCGGCCTCCTGCTCCTGGATCTCCGCCTCGCGCGCCTGGAACGCCTGCGTGACGCGGGCGCGCGACTGGCCGACGAGCTTGCCGGCGTCCTTCCGCTCGGCGGGCGGCAGCGAGCGGAGCGATCCGTTCAGCCGGGCGAGCGGCGAGGCCTCGCCGATGTGGGCGGAGCGCGCCTGCGTGAGCGACGCGGAGTCGGTGGTCGCGGCGAGCGCGGCCATCGCCTCGTCCACGGCGGAGGCGACGCTCTCCTCGGAGATCTGGGGTTCGGACATGAGGCCCGAGTCTACCGATCGGACGGGACGCGACCCGCCCCGGCGAGGACGCACGACGGGCCCGCCGCGCGCACGCGACGGGCCCGTGACGGGTGGCGGGGAGAGCGCCCCGCGGAGCGGCTAGGCCCCCTGCGAGGTCCCGACCGCGACGGTCTTCGCGACGCGCGGTCCGCGCTTGCGGGCGAGGCGCCGCGCGATGGTCGACACCGTGAGGTTGAGCACGAGGTACATGCCCACCATCACCACGAAGATCGGCAGCGAGTTGGCGCGGCTCGTGGCCTCGAGGATCAGCTCGCCCTGCTTCGTGAGGCCGACGAGGCTCACGATGGTGCCGAGCGCGGTGTCCTTGATGAGCACCACGAGCTGGGCGACGATGATCGGCAGCATCGTGCGGAACGCCTGCGGGAACTCGACGAGCAGCCGGTTCTGCAGCGGCCGCAGCCCGATGGCGAGGCCCGCCTCGCGCTGGCCGCGCGGCAGCCCGAGGATGCCGGAGCGCAGCGCCTCGCCGATGATCGCGCCGTTGTAGAGCGCGAGCGCCGTCACCACCGACCAGTACGGGCCGATGGGGAAGATCAGGTAGATGAACAGCATCATCAGCAGCACCGGCATGCCCCGGAAGAACTCGAGCACCACCGTGACGGCGTAGCGCACGACCCGGTGCTCGCTCATCCGGAGGAGGGCCAGCACCATGCCGAGGAGGATCGCGAGGACGGCGGCGACCGCGGCCGACTGGAGGACCACCCACAGCCCCTGCAGGAGCAGGCCCCACACGAGCGGGTCGTTGAGCACGAGCCAGCGCTCGGCGCTGAACTGGCCGGCCTGCTGCAGCTTCACGGCGGCGAAGGCGAGCACCGCCACGAGGACGACGCCCGTGACGACGGAGAGGATGCGCGACCGCCGGCGGGCGCGGGGCCCGGGGACGTCGTAGAGGACCTGGCTCATCGGGAGACCGCCACTCGCTTCTCGAGGTGGTCCGCCAGCTGGCCGAGCGGGACCGTGATGATGAGGTAGAAGAACGCGACGCCCACGAACACCCAGACGACCGCGTTCCCGTTGGCGTTCGCGACGTCGCGGCCCACGTTGAACAGCTCGTAGATGAAGTACGCGCCCGCGATGGACGTGTTCTTCGTGAGCGCGATGACCACGTTGATCAGCGGCGGCACGACCGTCCGGAGCGCCTGCGGCAGGATCACGTGCCCGAGCGTCTGCGAGAACGTCAGCCCGATGCTCCGCGCGGCCTCGGCCTGGCCGACCGGCACGCTGTTGATGCCCGAGCGGATCGCCTCGGCGAAGAACGGCGCCGTGTAGAGCGTGAGCGCGAGCACCGCGGCCGTCATGAACGGCAGCGCGCCCGAGATCGACGTGATCACGACGCTGAAGAACGTGAAGACGAGGAGCAGCGGCGTGTTCCGCAGCAGCTCGACGTACACGGTGGAGGTGGCGCGGAGGCTCGCTACGGGCGAGATCCTCATCGCGGCGATCACGACCCCGAGCGGGAGGGCGAACAGCACGGTGAGGCCGAGCAGGCGCAGCGTGCCGCCGAAGCCCCGCAGGAACACGTCGAGATTGTCGAGGATCACGTCCACGGCACACCTCCTGGATGATGCGTCCGGCGGACCGGACGACGGGCGGATCCGGGCGCTCGGGCACCCGGACGAGGGAGGGTCCCGCGCGCGCGGTCAGCGCACGCGGGACCCGGTGGGACTAGTAGCGGTCGATCGCCGGCGGCTGCGGCGTCTCGATGACCGTGCCGGCCGTCGCCTCGAACAGGCGCGCCCAGGTGCCGTCGTCGTAGGCCTCCTGCAGCGTGTCGTTGATGAAGGTGCGGAAGGCCTCGTCGTCCTTGGCGACGCCGATGCCGTAGGGCTCCTCGGTGAAGGTCTCGCCGTCGCCGACGAGCTTGAACTCGCCCTCGTTCTGGTCGATGAAGCCGGAGAGGATCACGTTGTCGGTCGTGACCGCGGACACCTGGCCGTTGCGCAGCGGGTCGAGGCACTTGCTGTACACGTCGGTCGGCACGACGACCGCGCCGAACGTGGCCTCGATGTTCGCGGCGGGAGTGGATCCGGCGACCGAGCAGACCTGCTTGCCGCGGACGTCCTCCGGCGTCTTGATGGTCGTGTCGTCCGCGAGCACCATGAGCGCCTGGCCGGCGACGTAGTACGGTCCCGCGAAGCCCACGACCTCCTTGCGCTTGTCGTTGATCGTGTAGGTCGCCACGACCGCGTCGACCGAGCCGTTCTGGATGAAGGGCTCGCGGTTGGCGGACACCGTCTCCGTGAAGTCGATCCCGTCGAACGGGATGCCCATCTTGCTGGCGACGAGCGCCGCGATGGCGACGTCGAAGCCGGCGGGCTTGCCGTCGAGGCCCGCGAGGCCGAAGAGCGGCTGGTCGAACTTGGTGCCGACCTTCATCTCGCCGGCCGCCGCGAGGCGCGCCATCGTGGTGCCCTCGTCGAAGGTCGGGTTCTCCGCGAGCTCGAGCTTGTACGGGCCGTCGCCGTTCTCGGGGGCGTTCGTGCCGGCGTCGACGCCGCCGCCGGACGCGCTGCCCGGGGTGCCGCAGCCGGTGAGGCCGACGACGACCGCGGCGGCCGCCGCGAGGATGGTGAGGTTCCTGTGCTTCATGGTTCCCGTTTCTCTGCTGGTGAGGTGGATGACGGATGCGACGTGTCGCGCGTGGTGCGGGTCGTGCGGTGGTGCGGGTCGTGCGGGCGCCCGGACGCGCCTGCCTCGGCGGCGTCCGGATGCGGCGGACGGGCGGCTCGGGCGGCCCGTCCGCGCGTCAGTGGGCGAGGATCTTCGAGAGGAAGTCCTGCGCGCGCGGGCTCTGCGGGTCGTCGAAGAACGCCTGCGGGGTGGTGTCCTCCTCGATGGCGCCGTCGGCCATGAAGATCACGCGGTCCGCCGCCTTGCGCGCGAAGCCCATCTCGTGGGTGACGACCATCATCGTCATGCCGTCCTTGGCGAGGCCGACCATGACGTCGAGGACCTCGGTGATCATCTCGGGGTCGAGCGCGGAGGTGGGCTCGTCGAGGAGGATCAGCTTCGGGTCCATCGCCAGCGCGCGGGCGATGGCGACGCGCTGCTGCTGGCCGCCGGAGAGCTGGGCGGGCATCTTCTGCGCCTGGTTCGCGACGCCGACGCGGTCGAGGAGCTCCATCGCCCGCTTCTCCGCCTCGGCCTTGCCCTTCTTGCGCACCTTGATGGGGCCGAGGGTCACGTTCTCGAGCACGGTCTTGTGCGCGAAGAGGTTGAAGGACTGGAACACCATGCCGACGTCGGCGCGGAGGCGCGCGAGCTCGGCGCCCTCGGACGGCAGGTCCTCGCCGTCGATGGTGATGGTGCCGTCGTCGATGGTCTCGAGGCGGTTGATCGCGCGGCACAGCGTGGACTTGCCGGACCCGCTGGGGCCGATGACGACGACGACCTCGCCGCGGTTCACCGTGGTCGAGATGTCCTTGAGGACGTGGAGGTCCCCGAAGTGCTTGTTGACGTGGGATACGACGACCAGGGGCTCGCCGACCGCTGCTGCGGCGGGCGAGGCGGGGTCCGCCGTCGGGCTCTGCTCCATGCGAACACCATATCCATGACGGTGTTTCGTCCGCGTTTCCGCAGGGCATCGTCACCCCATCGTGACGCGCCTGCGGCGTTTCCGCCGATCAGGCGGGGTCGGCGCGCTCCGCGGGGAACCGATCGGACGTCAGGCGTCCGGATGGCGGACCGGACGCTCCCGCTCAGGAGCGCTGCGCGAACGCCGACTCGTAGAGGCAGACGGACGCGGCGGTCGCGAGGTTCATCGACTCCGCCTGGCCGTAGATCGGGACGACGACGGCGCGGTCCGCCAGCGCGAGGTGCTCGTCCTGGAGGCCCCTGGCCTCGTTGCCGAACAGCCACGCGGTGGGGCCGTCGAGGCCGCCCGACGTGCGCTCGGCGAGGAGGTCGTCGCCCTTCACGTCGGCGGCGAGGACCTGCAGGCCCTCCGCCTTCACCCGCTCGAGCACGGCGTCGAGCTCGGGCATGATCGCGACCGGCAGGTGGAAGAGCGATCCGGTCGTGGCGCGCACGACCTTCGGGTTGTAGAGGTCGACGGACCTCCCGGTGAGCACGACCGCATCGGCTCCCGCGGCGTCGGCCGCGCGGATGATGGTGCCCGCGTTGCCGGGATCGCGCACCTCCTCGAGGATCGCGATGAGGCGCGGCCCGTCGCCGAGGATCTGCTTGAGCGAGGTGGGGAACTGCCGGCACACGCCCACGACGCCCTGCGGCGTGACGGTGTCGGCCATCGCCGCGATGACGTCCTCCGTGACGAACTCGAGCTCGACGTCCGACTCGCGGACGGCGCGGGCGAGGTCCGGGTAGCGGTCGAGCGCCGTGGGCGTCGCGAAGAGCTCCTGCACGAGGTCGGGACGGAAGGCGAGCGCCTCCGAGACGGCCTGCGGCCCCTCGAGCAGGAAGAGCCCGGTGTCGGCACGGGCGTCCCGCTTCGCGAGCTTGGCGACGCCACGGACGCGGGGGGAGCGGGGGTTGTCGAGCATGGCCCAAGACTAATGGCGCGCCCCCGAGCGGGGACGCGCCATCAGCGGTGGAGCGGGAGGTGCTAGGCGTTCGCCGCGACCTTGGGGGCCGAGGTGTTCGCGGGCAGCGCGGCCTTGGCCGTCTGGACGAGCGAGGCGAAGGTCGCGGGCTCGTGGACCGCGAGGTCCGCGAGGATGCGACGGTCGACCTGGACGCCGGCGAGCGAGAGGCCCTGGATGAGGCGGTTGTACGTGAGGCCGTTCGCACGGGCGGCGGCGTTGATGCGCTGGATCCAGAGGCGACGGAACTCGCCCTTCTTGGCGCGGCGGTCGCGGTACGCGTAGACGAGGGAGTGGGTGACCTGCTCCTTGGCCTTGCGGTACAGGCGCGAGCGCTGGCCGCGGTATCCGGCGGCGCGCTCGAGGATGACCCGACGCTTCTTGTGGGCGTTGACGGCCCTCTTGACTCTTGCCATTTCAGTTGTTCCTATTCGAGTTCAGGTGTCGCGGGCGACGAGGGGGTCTAGCGACCGAGGAGCTTCTTGGCGACCTTCATGTCGGCCTTGGCCAGGGGCTGGTCCTGGTTGAGTCGCGCCTTGCGCTTGGAGGACTTGACCTCGAGGTTGTGGCGCATGCCGGCCTGCTGCTTCATGATCTTGCCGCTGCCGGTGACCTTGAAACGCTTCTTGGCACCCGAGTGGGTCTTCTGCTTAGGCATTGTTCTCTTCTCTCGCTTCTCGTGCGCTCGCCTTGTTGGCGTCGCGCTTCGCGTTGGCCTCGGCCTTGGCCTCGGACTTGTTCTTGTGCGGTCCGATGACCATGACCATGTTCCGGCCGTCGATCGTGGGGGTGGACTCGACGCTGCCGAACTCGGCGACGTCCTCCGCGAACATCTTGAGCAGGCGCACGCCCTGGTCGGGACGCGACTGCTCGCGGCCGCGGAACAGGATCATGGCCTTGACCTTGTCGCCGTCCTGGAGGAAGCCCTCGGCGCGCTTGCGCTTGGTCTCGTAGTCGTGCTTGTCGATCTTCAGGCGGAAGCGCACCTCCTTGAGGATGGTGTTCGCCTGGTTGCGACGCGCTTCCTTGGCCTTCTGCGCGGCCTCGTACTTGAACTTGCCGTAGTCCATGATCTTCGCCACGGGGGGCTTGGAGTTGGGCGCGACCTCGACGAGGTCGAGGTCGGCTTCCTGCGCGAGACGCAGCGCGACGTCGATGGATACGACGCCGACCTGCTCGCCTGCTGGGCCAACGAGGCGAACCTCAGGAACTCGGATTCGATCGTTGGTACGGGGATCGCTGATGGACTGCTCCTATTCGTGTCTTCGGGTGGCCCGGCGGCGCGTGAGCCGCTCGGATTCGAGACGAGGAGAGTTCTTCACCAGGGTGCGACGGATCCGTCGTACTCGGCAACACGCCCGTTCCCCGCCGAGGCGGGGCTCCCGTCCGCGGGTTCCCCTGCGGGATCCGTTCGGACGGGGGAGCGAAATCGACCCGGTAACCTATGGAGGCGGTCAAGCGCGGGTGGGAGATCAATCCTCTTTCGAACCGGGACTGTGACAGCCCCGGAGCCGTCGATCAGCATAGCAGACGCCGGGTCCGTCCCGGAAGGGCGGGGATCGACGCCGCGGCGGGTCACCCGCACGGCCGCATCCGCTCCCCCGCCGCACCGCCCGCACCACCAGCGAAGGACAGACATGACCGACACCCCCCGTCCCGACTCCGCGCCGGACGCGCACGTGCACCGCTTCGAGGAGCCGGATGCCGCAGGCAGCACCGCCGGCACCGTCGAGGGGGCCGCGGGCGTCGCCGACGACGGCACGGCCGACTTCGTCGCCGACCAGTACGCGCGGGACATCGCGGAGGTCTCCGCGGTCGAGGTCATCACCACCACCGCCGTCCACCTGATGAGCGCCGCCGCCGTCAAGTGCGGCCTCGCCGACGACCCCGCCACGCAGACCGACCTCGCCGAGGCGCGGAAGCTGATCATCTCGCTGGCGGGCCTGGTCACCGCCGCGTCCCCCGAGCTCGGCGACCAGCACGCGCGGAGCCTCCGCGACGGCCTGCGCTCGCTCCAGCTCGCCTTCCGCGAGGCATCGCCCTACCCCGACGCCATCGGCCAGGGTCCCGGCGAGAAGTACACCGGCCCGGTCTCCTGACGCCGGGCGCGGATCGGCGGCCGGCGGATCCGCGAGGCAGCACGTGCGACGTCCGGCCGGACGGGCAGCCGCGCGGACCACGGACCGCGACCGCTGCCGGCGGACCCAGGCGCCCGATCAGCCGGCGGAGGTGACGCGGAGCCCCATGCTGTCGACGCGGTCGGCGAGCACGGCGCTCCGCGACCACCGGTCCTGCACCCGCGCGAGGAGCCCGTCGAGCGCGGCCCGGTCGAGGCCGTCGACGAGCGCGAGCGTGATGAGGAGCTCCGGCCCCTCGAGCCGGGCCCGCGGATCCCCTGACGCCGCGCCGAGCGCCACGACCGCGGGCTCCTCCCGGACGCTCGCCTCGAGCTCCGCGACCACCTCCGGGTCCTCCGGGCTCGGGATCCACGGCAGCGAGCGGGCGACGGCCCACACGGCCGGCCGGCGCAGCACGAACTCGGTCTCGGACATCGGGTCGAGCACGACGAGGTCCGTCTCCTCGCTCGCGGCGGCCAGCGCGACGCGCACGGCGTCCGCCGGCACCGGGCGCGCGGCCGGGTTCCAGCGGCCCATCGCGGCGACGGACGTGAAGACCGGCATGACCGTGCGCCCGTCGGGACCGGCGACCGTGATGATCGACAGCTCGGCGCTCTTGTCCACCTTCAGCCCGGTGTCGCCGACGCCCTCCTCGCCGAGGCGCGCCACCAGCGGGATGAGCAGGCGGGCGTCGCGGAGCGCGTCCACGACGGCGGACGGCCCCGCCTCGCCGCGTCCGTGCCGGGCGAGCGCCTCGGCCAGGGCGGGAGGCGCGGATCCGTCGTCGCCCGGGAACGCGGTCGGCTCGAAGGAGCGGCCGGCCCAGGGGGTCCCGGCGGAGTCGGCGTGCGGCGTGGAGCCCGTCATCACTCCCCGGCGACGTCGAGCGCCTGGCCGAGCGTGAACGCGCCCGCGTACAGCGCCTTGCCGACGATGGCGCCCTCGAGGCCGAGCGGCACCAGCTCGCGGAGCGCCGCGATGTCGTCGAGGCTCGAGACCCCGCCGGAGGCGACGACCGGGCGCTCCGTGCGTTCGAGCACGTCGCGGAGCAGCTGCAGGTTCGGACCCTGGAGCGTGCCGTCCTTGGTCACGTCGGTGACCACGTAGCGCGCGCAGCCGGCCTCCTCGAGGCGCTCGAGGACCTCCCAGATGTCGCCGCCGTCCTGCGTCCAGCCCCGCGCGGAGAGGGTGCGGCCGCGGACGTCGAGCCCGACCGCGACGGCCTCACCGTGCTGCGCGATGACGCTCGCGGCCCACTCGGGGTTCTCGAGCGCGGCGGTGCCGAGGTTGATGCGCGTCGCGCCGCTCTCGAGCGCCACGTCGAGCGAGCGGTCGTCGCGGATGCCGCCCGACAGCTCGATCTGCACGCCGTCGATGGCCCGGATCACCCGGGAGATGACGGAGAGGTTGTCGCCCCGGCCGAACGCGGCGTCGAGGTCGACGAGGTGCAGCCACTCGGCGCCCTGCTCGGCCCAGTCGCGGGCCGCGTCGACGGGGTCGCCGTAGCCGGTCTCGGTTCCGGCCGCGCCCTGCGTGAGGCGGACGGCCTGGCCGCCGGCCACGTCGACGGCGGGCAGGAGGGTCAGGCGGGGCGTGCTGGTGAACTCGCTCATGGTCGCTCTCGTTCGGTCGTGCGGGCGGTCGGATGCCGTCGTCGACGGCGGGGAGGTCGGCGGTCGAGCCGGCGTCAGGCGGCACGGAGGGTGCCGAGCCAGTTGGCGAGCAGCCGGATCCCGGCCGCGCCCGACTTCTCGGGGTGGAACTGCGTCGCGGACAGCGGGCCGTTCTCCACGGCGGCGACGAACCGCTCGCCGTGCGTGGCCCAGGTGACGTGCGGCGCCGGCAGCGGCGGGAGCGGGTCGATGCCCCAGGTGCGCGCCGCGTAGGAGTGCACGAAGTAGAAGCGCTCGTCCTCGAGTCCGGCGAACAGCGCCGATCCGGCCGGGGCGTCGACGGTGTTCCAGCCCATGTGCGGGAGGACGTCCGACTCCAGCCGGCCGACCGTGCCCGGCCACTCCCCCAGGCCGGCCACGTCGACGTCGCGCTCGACGCCGCGGTCGAACATGACCTGCATCCCGACGCAGATGCCGAGCACCGGGCGCCCGCCGGCGAGGCGGCGGTCCACGACGCGGTCGCCGCCGGCCGCGCGGAGGGAGGTCATGACCGCGGAGAACGCGCCGACGCCGGGGACCAGGAGCCCGTCGGCCTCGTACGCCCGCTTCGGGTCGCCGGTGAGCTCCACGTCGGCTCCCGCCAGCTCGAGCGCCTTGACGGCGGAGTGGACGTTGCCGCTCCCGTAGTCGAGGACGACGACGGAGGGCCGCGTCACAGCGCGCCCTTGGTGGAGGGGATGCCGGACACGCGCGGGTCGAGCTCCTTCGCCTGGCGGAACGCGCGGGCGAACGACTTGAACTCGGCCTCCGCGATGTGGTGCGGGTCACGTCCGCCGAGGACCGTGACGTGGACGGTCAGCCCCGCGTGGAAGGTGATGGCCTCGAAGACGTGGCGGACCATGGATCCGGTGAAGTGGCCGCCGATGAGGTGCATCTCGAAGCCCGCGGGCTCGCCGGAGTGGACCAGGAACGGGCGCCCGGAGATGTCCACGACGGACTGCACGAGCGCCTCGTCGAGCGGGACGAGCGCGTCGCCGAAGCGGGCGATGCCGGACTTGTCGCCGAGCGCCTGGCGGATGGCCTGGCCGAGGACGATGCCCACGTCCTCCACCGTGTGGTGCACGTCGATGTGGGTGTCGCCGGTGGCCGTGACCTTCAGGTCGGTGAGCGAGTGCTTCGCGAAGGCGGTGAGCATGTGGTCGTAGAACGGGACCGACGTGCTGATCTCGGAGGCGCCGGTGCCGTCGAGGTCGAGCTGGAGCTCGATGCTGGACTCGCTGGTCTGCCGCGTGACGTGCGCGGTGCGCGCGAGGGTGCTCATGCCCTCCATGCTACCGAGCGGCTCCGGTTCCCCCGCTCGCTCCCGGCCGCCACCGGGAGACGAGCGGGCCCGTGGACACGTCGCCCGCCTGGGCGGGACGACGGACCGGGATCAGTGGGCGTACTGCGCCGGCACGGCGAGCTGCTGGCCGGCCGCGACGTCCGACGTGGGCAGCCGGTTCAGGTCGACCAGCGACGCGATGACGTCGCGGGGGTCGGAGGACGGCGCGATCTCCTCGGCGAGGTCCCATAGGGACTGGCCGCTCGAGACGGTGACGTACTCGAGGGCGGTGCCCGAGGCGTCCTTCGACGCGACGGCGGCGCCGCCGTTGAGGGCGACGAGCCCGACGCCGAGCGCGAGCGGCGCGGCGACGAGGGCCGTGAGGACGACGCGTCCCCGACGGGTGATGCGCAGGCGCGTGCGGGGCGCGACGGCGACCTCCGCGACGGCGGGCGTGATGGAGGGAGCGGTGGCGGCGGGGGCTGCGGTGTTCATGGTGACCTCTCGTGCGAGACGGTGGGGCGTCGATGCGACGCACCCGGCGGTGCAGTGCGGTGCGGCATGCGATGCGGGTCCGGCAGCTCGCACCCGGCTCTCGGCCGGGAGAGCCGGGTGCGAAGCTGTGTTCCGAACATACATTCGAACCCGGGGCTTCGCAAGCCCCCACCGCCCCGATCCCGTCGCCAGGGACGCGACACGCTCGAACAGGTGTTTGCCCGGGGCGCCTCGGCTGGATACAGTTTCGAGTGCCTGGTGTCCATTCCACCGGGCACCACCGACATCGCCCTCGCGAGCGCGTCGCCCCGCCGGGTCGCCGCATCACGGAGGGCGTCGGCGACGAGAGGCGGGCCGTGGCATGACGGACGAGCGAGCAGCGGGCGGCGGCGCGACGAGGCGCCGCAAGAGCCTCAGCGAGAAGCAGATCTCGATCCTGGAGTTCATCCAGCGCACCATCGCCGGGCAGGGCTACCCGCCGAGCATGCGCGAGATCGGCGACGCCGTCGGCCTCGCCTCGCTCTCGAGCGTCACCCACCAGCTCAACCAGCTCGAGCTGTCCGGCTACCTCCGCCGCGACCCGAACCGTCCCCGCGCCCTCGAGGTGCTCATCGACCTGCCCGGCAGCGGCGCCGCCGAGAGCGGCGAGCCGTCGACCCCGGTGGGCGACGCGGCCATGGTGCCCATGGTCGGGCGCATCGCGGCCGGCATCCCCATCACCGCCGAGCAGATGGTCGAGGAGGTCTTCCCCCTCCCCCGCCAGCTCGTGGGCAAGGGCGACCTCTTCATGCTGCGCGTCGTCGGCGACTCCATGATCGACGCGGCCATCTGCGACGGCGACTGGGTCGTGGTGCGCCAGCAGAAGACGGCGGAGAACGGCGACATCGTCGCGGCCATGCTCGACGACGAGGCCACCGTCAAGGTGTTCCGCCAGCGCGACGGCCACACGTGGCTCCTGCCCCGCAACAGCGCGTTCGAGCCGATCCTCGGCGACTTCGCCGAGGTCGTCGGCAAGGTCGTCGCGGTCATGCGCTCCGTCTGACGCCCGCACGACGCACGAGAGCGGCCGGTCCCCGAGGGGATCGGCCGCTCTCGTGCGTGCGGGTGGTGCGTCCGGCGCGGATCAGGCGGTGGGGACGACGGCGTACCGGGCCACCTGGGCCTGCTGCTCGGCCGTCACGAGCGCCCGCATGCGCGTGCCCTCCTCGACGTAGGACGTCTCGAGCACCTTCGCGCCGTCGTGCAGCATCGCGACGACCTCGCCGTGCTCGAACGGCACCAGCAGGTCGACCTCGATGGTCGGCTGCGGGAGCAGCTCGGCGATGCGACGACGCAGCTCCGCGACGCCCTCGCCCGTGCGGGCCGACACGAACACGCCCTGCGGCGCGAGCCCGCGGAGGACGACGCGGTCCCCGTCCGACGCGAGGTCGCTCTTGTTGAACACCACGATCTCGGGGATGCCCGAGGCGTCGACCTCCGCGATCACCTCGTGCACGGTGGCGAGCTGCGCCGCCGGATCCGGGTGCGACGCGTCCACGACGTGCACGAGCACGTCCGAGTCCGCGAGCTCCTCCAGCGTCGAGCGGAACGCCTCGACGAGCTGGTGCGGAAGGTTGCGGACGAAGCCCACGGTGTCGGCCAGCGTGTACAGCTGCCCCTGGTCGGTCTCCGTCTTGCGGACGGTCGCGTCGAGCGTGGCGAACAGGGCGTTCTCCACGAGCACGCCCGCCTTGGTCACGCGGTTCAGCAGCGACGACTTGCCGGCGTTCGTGTAGCCGACGATCGCCACCGACGGGACGGCGTTGCGGTCGCGGTTGGCGCGCTTGGTGTCGCGCGCGGGCTTCATGCCGGCGATCTGCTTGCGCAGCTTCGCCATGCGGGTGTTGATGCGGCGACGGTCGAGCTCGATCTTCGTCTCACCCGGTCCGCGGGATCCCATGCCGGCGCCCGCGCCGCCGACCTGGCCACCGGCCTGGCGCGACATCGAGTCGCCCCAGCCGCGGAGGCGAGGGAGCAGGTACTGGAGCTGCGCGAGCTCGACCTGGGCCTTGCCCTCCCGGCTCTTGGCGTGCTGGCTGAAGATGTCGAGGATCACGGCGGTGCGGTCGATGACCTTGACCTTCACCACGTCCTCGAGCGCGCGCCGCTGGCTCGGGGCGAGCTCGGTGTCGGCGATGACCGTGTCGGCGCCCACCGCGGCCACGAGCGCACGCAGCTCCTCGGCCTTGCCGCTGCCGAAGTAGGTGCTGGGATCCGGCGTGGGTCGGCGCTGCAGCAGGCCGTCGAGCACCACGGCACCCGCGGTCTCCGCGAGGGCCGCGAGCTCGCGCATGCTGTTCTCGGCGTCGTCGACGGAGCCCTGCGAGTACACGCCGATGAGGACGACGTTCTCGAGGCGCAGCTGCCGGTACTCGACCTCGGTGACGTCCTCGAGCTCGGTCGACAGGCCCGCCACGCGGCGGAGCGCCTGGCGGTCCGCGCGCTCGGTCTGGTCGCCGTCGAAGCCCTGCTCGGTGTCGGGGGCCGCGGACAGCGCCTGCGCGCCGGATCCGCGGAAGAGGGCGTAGCCGGCGGATCGGTCCTCCGCCCGTGCGAGGACGCGCGCGACGACGTCGTCCCCGGCGGTGCTCTCGGTGGACGTCGTCGTCGTGTCCGCGGGCTGGTCGTGCTCGTCGTGCGTGATCATGTGCTCCCATCGTAGCGTCGGCGTCCGGTATCGTCCCGTGCATGGCCGACGCGCATTACTTCTCCTCGTCGCCGGCCGGTCCCCTGCGCACCCGCGCGATCACGGTCGAGCTGGGCGGACGGACGGTCGACGTCGAGACCGCGGGCGGCGTCTTCAGCCCCGAGCACGTCGACCAGGGGACCCTGGTCCTGCTGCGGAACGTCCCCGCACCTCCCCTGGAGGGGCACCTGCTGGACGTCGGTTGCGGCTGGGGTCCGGTGGCGCTCGACCTGGCGATGCGATCGCCGTCGGCCACCGTATGGGCGGTCGACGTGAACGAGCGGGCGCTCGAGCTGACGCGGGCGAACGCCCGGTCCCTCGGTCTCGAGAACGTCAACGCCGTGCTGCCCGAGGATGTTCCCGCCGACCTCGCCTTCGCCACCGTGTGGTCGAACCCGCCCATCCGGGTCGGCAAGGAGGCGCTGCACGGCATCCTCGCGCACTGGCTCCCGCGGCTCGCGTCCGGGGCCGACGCGTGGCTCGTGGTGCAGCGGAACCTCGGGTCCGACTCCCTGCAGCGCTGGCTCGTCGAGACCATGCCCCCCGAGCTGGAGACGACCCGCGCCGCGTCCGACAAGGGCTTCCGCGTGCTGCGCGTGCACCGGGGCGAGGGCGCCTAGGGGCGAGCGCCCGTCGCGCGGCGCCCGGCGCCCGGCGCCCGGACGCGTTCGCGCCGGTCAGGCCAGCGCGACGACCCCGTCGAAGACGAGCTCGGCCGGACCCGAGAGGCCGACGTGCTCGCCGTCCTCCGCCGGGAACATGCGCACGCCGAGGACGCCGCCGGGCACCTGCACGCGCCACTGGTGCGGTGCCGCCGCGCCCGCCCAGTGCCGGGTCGCGAGGGCCGCGGCGACCGCGCCGGTGCCGCAGCTGAGGGTCTCGCCGCTGCCGCGCTCGTGCACGCGCATCGTGATGTGGCCGACGCCGTCGACCACGAGCGGGTCGGCGGGGACGACGAGCTCGACGTTGACGCCGTCCGCGGGCTCCGGATCCAGCTGGGGGACGAAGCCCAGGTCGGCCTGCGCGAGCTCGTCCTCGCTGGAGAGCGCGACCACGACGTGCGGGTTGCCGACGTCGATGCCGAGGCCGGGCCTCGCGACCTGGAGGTCCTTGGCGCGGACGAGGGGCTCGCCGCCCGCGAGGGCCCAGCGGCCGAGGTCGACCTGGAAGCCCGATCCGCTGCGCTGCACCTCGCGGACGCCGGCGCGGGTGCCGATCGGCACGGTCCGTCCCGGCGGCAGCTCGATGAGCCCGTTCTCGATGAGGAAGAGCGTGAAGACGCGGATGCCGTTGCCGCACATCTCGGCGGGGCTCCCGTCCGCGTTGCGGTAGTCCATGAACCACTCGGCGTCGGGGTCCTCGGCCAGGGCCGCCTGGCCCTCGGGGATCCGGCTCGAGAGGACCGCGCGGATCGTGCCGTCGGCGCCGATGCCGAAGTGGCGGTCGCAGAGGGCCTGCACCTGCGTGTCGGTCAGCTGGATCTCGCCCGCGGGATCCGCGAACAGCACGAAGTCGTTGCCCGTGCCCTGGCCCTTGGTGAACTGCAGGTCTGCCATTCCGCCAGCCTAGGGGCGCATCACCGGGAGGGCGTCGAGGGCGTGCGCCAGGAGCTCGTCGTCGCGCGCGTCGAGCCGCACGGCGTCCGAGTAGCGGCCGAACCAGGACACCTGCCGACGGGCGTACCGGCGGGTGAGGGCTCGCGTCTCCTCGACGGCCTCCGCCTCCGTGACCTCGCCCGCGAGCTGCCGCGCCGCCTGCGCGTAGCCGATGGCGCGGGATGCGGTGACGCCCTCCGCCAGGCCCGCGGGCAGGAGCCCGGCCACCTCGTCGACGAGGCCGGCCGCCCACATGCCCCCGACGCGGGCGTCGAGCCGCGGGACGAGCTCCTCGCGCGGGAGAGTGAGGGCCAGGATGCGCGCGGGATGCCACGCCCTCGGCTCGGCCGTCTCGCGCGCCGGCTGGGCACCCGAGATCTCCACGACCTCGAGCGCCCGCACCAGGCGCCGACCGTTGTGGGCGCCGATGCGCTGGGCCGCGGCGGGGTCGACCTCGCGCAGCCGACGGTGCAGCATCCCCGGCCCGGTCTCGACGAGCTCGCGTTCGAGGCGCTGCCGGACCTCGGGGTCGGTGCCCGGGAACTCGTAGTCGAACAGCACGGAGGAGACGTAGAGGCCCGAGCCGCCGACGAGGATCGGGACGGCGCCGCGCTCGAGGATCGCGCTCACCGCGGCGCGCGCGTCCTCCTGGTACGCCGCGACCGTGGCCTCGGCCGTGATGTCGAGGACGTCGAGGAGGTGGTGCGGTATCCCGCGGCGCTCCCCCTCCGGGAGCTTGGCGGTGCCGATGTCCATGCCCCGGTACAGCTGCATGGCGTCCGCGTTGACGATCTCGGCCGCACGCCCGTCGGAGCGGATCCGCTCGGCGATGTCGAGGGACAGCGCGGACTTGCCGGTGCCCGTGGCCCCGACGACCGCGACGATCGGGGTCACGCGCGGTGGCGGGGGTGGGCGGAGCCGCCCTCCCCCAGCGCCGCCACGCGGAGCGTGGGCAGCCCGAGCGAGACGCGCGGCGCCCCTCCTGCGCCGGGGCCGGCCGCGGGCGCGGCCGGCACGCCGCACGAGTCGGCCTGCGCGCGCTCGTACGCGTCCCCCGCACGCGTGCGGCGGATGCGTAGCGGGGCCCGGTCGACGGAGTCGGCGATGAGGTGGAACGGGGCTGCCCGGGTGATCTCGACCGTGACCGCGTCGCCGGGCCGCGGATCCGCGCTGCCCTCGGGCACGTCGAGGTGGACGAGGCGACCGTCCTGGGCACGGCCGGTGACGCGACGCGTGTCACCGTCCTTCCGGCCCTCGTGGGCGCTGACGAGCACCTCGACCGTGCGGCCGACCATGCGCTGGTTCTCCTCGTGGCTGATGCGCTCCTGCAGCGTGGTGAGCCGCGCGTAGCGCTCCTTCACGACGTCCGCCGGCACCTGCTCCTCCATGGTCGCGGCGGGCGTGCCCGGGCGGATGGAGTACTGGAACGTGAAGGCAGAGGAGAAGCGCGACGCCTCGACGACCCGCAGGGTCTCCTGGAAGTCCTCCTCGGTCTCGCCGGGGAAGCCGACGATGATGTCGGTCGTGATCGCCGCGTCCGGGATGCGCGTGCGCACCCGGTCGAGGATCCCGAGGAAGCGCTCCGAGCGGTACGAGCGGCGCATGGCCTTGAGGATGCGGTCGGAGCCGGACTGCAGCGGCATGTGCAGCTGCGGCATGACGGCGGGCGTCTCGGCCATCGCGTCGATCACGTCGTCGGTGAAGGCCGCCGGATGCGGGCTGGTGAAGCGGATGCGCTCGAGCCCGTCGATGGCGCCGGCCGCGCGGAGCAGCTTGCCGAACGCCTGCCGGTCGCCGAACTCGACGCCGTAGGAGTTGACGTTCTGGCCGAGCAGCGTGACCTCGACGGCCCCGTCGTCGACGAGCGCCTGGATCTCCGCGAGGATGTCGCCCGGGCGCCGGTCCTTCTCCTTACCGCGGAGCGCGGGCACGATGCAGAACGTGCAGGTGTTGTTGCAGCCGACGGAGATCGAGACCCAGCCGCTCGCGATCTCGTCGCGCTTGGTGGGGAGCGTCGAAGGGAACGTCTCGAGGCTCTCGAGGATCTCCAGCTGCGCCTCGCCGTTGTGGCGCGCCCGCTCGAGCAGCGTGGGAAGGGCCCCCATGTTGTGCGTGCCGAAGACGACGTCGACCCAGGGCGCCTTCTCGAGGACAGTGGCCCGGTCCTTCTGGGCGAGGCAGCCGCCCACGGCGATCTGCATGCCCTCGTGCCGTCGCTTCACGCTGGCGAGGTGTCCGAGGTTGCCGTAGAGCTTGTTGTCCGCGTTCTCGCGGACCGCGCACGTGTTGATGACGACGATGTCCGGCTCGGCGCCCTCGGCCGAGACGTAGCCGGCCGCCTCGAGCGATCCGGTGAGGCGCTCGGAGTCGTGCACGTTCATCTGGCAGCCGTAGGTGCGGACCTCGTAGGTGCGGGGCCGGACGTCGGTGGGACGGGACGCGCGGACGTGCTCGGCGATGGTGCTCATGATCGTCCAATCCTACGACCGGGCATGCGCCCGTCCCGCTGTCGTCGGATCAGCGGAACCGCACGCGCGAGGATCCCCGACGCGTGGCGAGCGCCGCCTTGGCCGCGTCGCGCACGACGGCGCCGCCGTAGCCGCGGCGCATGAGGAACGACGTGAGGCGCCGCTCCGCCGTCTCGTCGTCGTAGGACGACAGCTGGCCGACGCGCTTCAGGGCGACCTCGGTGGCGCGGGACAGCTCGTCGTCCGGCTGCTCGGCCATCGCCTCCTCGATGACGAGGGGGTCGAGCTTGCGGCGGCGCATCTCCATCTCGACGGACCTGCGGCCGAGGCCCTTGCGGTCGAGGTGCGTGTGCAGGATCTGCTCGGCCAGCGCGGCCTCGTCGATGTACTGCAGGGAGACGTACCGGGCGAGGGTCTCCTCGGCGATGTCGGGATCGATCTCCGCCCCGTCCAGCACCTCGCGGGCCTCCGCGAGCGACAGCCCGCGGCCGCGGAGGCGGTTGGCGAGCACGTTGTCCGCCCGCCGACGCTGGCGCTCGGGCGTGCGCTCGGCGGCCCGCTCTTCCTCCGCCTCGGCTTCGCGTCGCTCGTCCTCGACGCGATCCTCCTCCAGCTGGAGCATGTCGCGCCGGTAGGCCTCGTCCTGCTCGGCCTTCTCCCGCGCGCGGGTCGCCCGTTCCTCCTCCGCACGCCAGACCGCGGGGGTCTCCTCCTGCGTCGGAACGGGCTCGGGCTGCGCGACCGGCGCGGTCTCCGGTGCGCCCAGCGATCCGCGCGCCGCCTGCGCCTCGGCCTCCGCCAGCACGCGTCGCGCCTCCGCGATGCGCTCCTGCGCCGCCAGCGCGCGCCCGGCCTCGGACGCGTCCACGGCCGCGCCGATCGTGACGATGCCGTCGACCTCGGTCACGGTCCGACCGCGGGCGGGATGGGTGGGCTCCACACGAGGCCCAGGCGTCTCGACAGCATCCGGCGCGGACTCGGCCGCGGGCCGGGCCGCGGCGCGACGGGACCGTCGGTCGGCGAGGGACGCGACGGGCGCCACCTCGTCGGGACCGGGACCGGTGCCCTGCTCGTTCTCGGAGGGGAATCTGACCATGGTGCATCCGTCCTCGGGTGGTGCGTCCCCGCCTCGCGCAGGCGCGGAGGGCGGCGGACCGATGTCGTGCAGGGGGCGGGGCGCATCGGTGCGATGCGCCCCGCCGGGGTGCGCCGGGTCAGGCGCTCTTGCGTGCCGACGCCTTGGGCGCCACGGCCGCGACCGGCGCCGGAGCGGCATCCGCGGGGGCCTCGGCGACGGCGTTCGGGTCCTTCACGAGGCCGAGCTTCACCTTGATCTTCTGCTCGATCTCGGCGGCGATGTCCGGGTTGTTGAGGAGGTGCTTGCGCGAGTTCTCCTTGCCCTGGCCGAGCTGGTCGCCGTCGTAGGTGTACCAGGCGCCCGACTTGCGGACGATCTCGTGCTCGACGCCGAAGTCGATGAGGCTGCCCTCGCGGGAGATGCCCGTGCCGTAGAGGATGTCGAACTCCGCCTGCTTGAAGGGCGGCGCCATCTTGTTCTTCACGACCTTGACGCGGGTGCGGTTGCCGACCGCGTCGGTGCCGTCCTTCAGCGTCTCGATGCGGCGGATGTCGAGGCGCACCGAGGCGTAGAACTTGAGCGCCTTGCCGCCCGCGGTGGTCTCGGGGCTGCCGAAGAAGACACCGATCTTCTCGCGGAGCTGGTTGATGAAGATCATGGTGGTCTGCGTCTGGTTGAGCCCGCCGGTGAGCTTGCGGAGCGCCTGCGACATGAGGCGCGCCTGCAGGCCTACGTGAGAGTCGCCCATCTCGCCCTCGATCTCGGCGCGCGGCACGAGCGCCGCGACGGAGTCGATGACGACGAGGTCGATGGAGCCCGAGCGCACGAGCATGTCGGCGATCTCGAGGGCCTGCTCGCCCGTGTCGGGCTGGGAGACGAGGAGCGCGTCGATGTCGACGCCGAGCTTCTTCGCGTACTCGGGGTCGAGCGCGTGCTCCGCGTCGATGAACGCCGCGATGCCGCCGGCGCGCTGCGCGTTGGCGATGGCATGCAGCGTGAGCGTGGTCTTTCCCGACGACTCCGGACCGTAGATCTCGACGATGCGGCCGCGCGGGAGCCCGCCGATGCCGAGCGCCACGTCCAGCGCGACGGAGCCGGTGGGGATGACGGCGACGGGCGCGCGCTCGTCGCTGCCCAGGCGCATGACCGAGCCCTTGCCGAACTGACGGTCGATCTGGGCGAGCGCGGTCTCGAGAGACTTCTCGCGGTCTGCGGATGATGCCATGGGGTGCTCCTCGTGTCGAAGGTGGGTTGCCTGCAGGCTGTCGCTCCGATGCCGCGGGCTGCGGGATCCGGTGCCGACAAGGCGACGGGTGATCTCCGCGAGGTGCACGTTATGCGGCCCCGCCGACATCGCTGCCGGAGGCGCCTGACCTGTGCAGTCCTCGCTTCGAATCGCTCCTGTGGGGAGACTACGCGCGTTCGAAGGGATATTCGAACGACGCGCCGCGTGTCGCGGGCGTCGTCCGGGGAGCAGCGCCCGGAGGGCGGTTCAGGCGCGCGGCTCGGGCACGCCGGCGCCGTTCCACCGCGACCGCGGGACGTCCTGCGCGCGGCAGAGGGCGAGCCACGCCTCGCGGGCGGGGACGCCGTCCTTCAGCGCCTGCGCGCACGTGCGTCCGCCCAGCTCGCCGAGCACGAGGTCGGCGACGAGCACCGGCCCGTAGCCGGCGCCGAACTCGTCGGACACGGCCCGCTGGAACTCGCTCAGTCGCATGCCCTCACGCTACCCGCTGCTCTCCGACCGTCCACCCGACGTGGGCGCCGAGGCGGCCCCGGACGACGACGCCCCGCCCGTCGCGAGGACGGGCGGGGCGGGAGGTCGTGGGAGCGGTCGGGCTCAGCGCGCGACGAGGTCGCTGTCGAAGCCGGCGACGAGGTCGTCCGGGATCGTGTCGGGGATGGGGTTGAGCCCCTCGATGACGGCGAGCCGGTCGCCGACCTCGCGCATGATGACCGAGATGGGCGTGTCGAGCGCGTCGGCGACGGAGGCGAGGATCTCGCTCGACGCCTCCTTCTGGCCCCGCTCGACCTCGCTGAGGTAGCCGAGCGCGACGCTGGCCTTGCTGGCGACCTGTCGGAGCGTGCGCCCCTTCTGCAGGCGGAAGTCACGAAGGACGTCGCCGATCTCCTGACGGACTAGAACCACGGGACCCTCCTCGTTGCGCCTGGTGCCTGATCGAACCGGAGGTCCGGGGCTGATGCGCGAGCATCTGGCCGAGGACCCAGGCTAAGCAGGGGCACTGGGTGTTGCTTGTGAACCTGCTTACGGCAACGCGGGACGTCCCTCAGATGTTCCCATCGGATCCGAGCGCGTCCGCGAGGACCCGCAGCGCCTCGTGGACCACGCCCGCGCGCACCTCCTGGCGGTCGCCGTGGAGGTGCAGGGGGATGGCGCGGGAGTCGCCGTCGAGGGAGAGCCCGACGAACGCGGTGCCGGGAGCCTGGCCGTCCTGCGGATCGGGGCCGGCCGCGCCGGTGGTGGCGACGCCCACGTCGGCCGGGCGCCCGTCGACCTCGCAGGCCTGGCGCACGCCGTGCGCCATCTGCCGGGCGACGTCGGGGTGGACGGCGCCGTGCACCGCGAGGATCGACGACTCGACGCCGAGGAGCGTGCGCTTGAGCGCGGTGTCGTAGGAGACGATGCCGCCGGTCAGCGCGCGCGAGGCGCCGGGGACCCCGACGAGCGCCGCGGTGAGGAGCCCTCCCGTGAGCGACTCGGCCACCGCGAGCCGTCGTCCGCTCGCCACCAGGGCGGCGATCACGCGGGCGGCGAGCTCCTCGTCGGTGGCATCCGCGGTGCCCTCGACGCCCGTCACGACGCGCGCTCCGCCCGCAGCGCCTGCCGCATGTAGTCGAGGCCGGACAGCACCGTGAGCACGAACGCGATCGACATGAGCACCGTGTTCACGACGTGCATGCCGTCGCCCACCACGTCCCACAGCGGGAGCAGCGCGACGCTGATCGCGACCGCCTGCGCGACCGTCTTGAGCTTGCCCCCGCGTGACGCCGCGACGACGCGGTCCCGGAGCACGGCGAACCGGTACGCGGTTATCCCGAGCTCGCGCACGAGGATCACGATCGTGACCCACCACGGGAGCTCGCCGAGCACGGACAGCATCACGAGCGCGGCACCCGTGAGGACCTTGTCGGCGATGGGGTCGAGCAGCTTCCCGAGGTCGGTCACGAGGTTGCGGCTGCGGGCGATGTGCCCGTCGACGCCGTCGGTCGCGATCGCGAGGATGAAGAGCGCCGCGGCCGCGTAGCGGAGCGGGCCGTCGGCGCCGTCGTCCGCCGCGAGCAGCACGACGAAGACGGGGGCCAGCAGGATCCGCACGATCGTGAGGACGTTGGCGACGTTCCAGGGGCTCGCCGGGGAGTCGCCCGCGCGCCAGACGCGCGGCGCCCCGGAGGCGGCGCCCGATGCGCTCGGCTGGACCACGGCTCAGTCCCTGCCCGTCAGGCCCCAGGCGTCGTCGTCGCCCTCGGCCTCCACCTGCTCGTACGCGTCCAGGTCCTTGTGCAGCGGATCCGACGGGTAGCGGTTCCCGTCGTCCGCCTCGGCGGGAACGGCGGGCGCGGGCGCGGCTGCCGGGGCGGCGGTCGCGGGTGCCGCGGGCGTCTCCCCGCGCAGCGTCGCGAGCACGCCCGGCAGCTGCTCCGCGGAGACGAGGACGTCCCGGGCCTTCGACCCCTCGGACGGACCGACGATCTCGCGGGCCTCGAGGAGGTCCATGAGCCGACCGGCCTTGGCGAAGCCCACGCGGAGCTTCCGCTGCAGCATCGACGTGGATCCGAACTGCGTGCTGACGACGAGCTCGGCGGCCGCGAGGAGCACCTCGAGGTCGTCGCCGATGTCCGCGTCGATCTCCTTCTTCTCGGCGGCGACCGCGACGTCCTGGCGGTACTCGGGCCGGGCCTGGCGGGTGACGTGCTCGACGACCTTGGCGATCTCCGCCTCCTGCACCCACGCGCCCTGCACGCGGACGGCCTTGTTGGCGCCCATGGGGAGGAAGAGGCCGTCGCCCTGGCCGATGAGCTTGTCGGCGCCGGGCTGGTCGAGGATGACGCGGGAGTCGGTCATGCTCGACACCGCGAACGCGAGGCGCGACGGCACGTTGGCCTTGATGAGGCCGGTCACGACGTCGACCGACGGGCGCTGCGTCGCGAGCACCAGGTGGATGCCGGCGGCGCGGGCGAGCTGGGTGATGCGGACGATCGAGTCCTCGACGTCGCGCGGCGCGACCATCATGAGGTCGGCGAGCTCGTCCACCACCACGAGGAGGTAGGGGTACGGGCGGAGGGTCCGCTCGCTGCCCTCGGGGAGCACGATGGACCCGCTCGTGACGGCCTTGTTGAAGTCGTCGATGTGGCGGAAGCCGAAGCTGGCGAGGTCGTCGTACCTCATGTCCATCTCCTTCACCACCCACTGCAGCGCCTCGGCCGCCTTCTTCGGGTTGGTGATGATGGGCGTGATGAGGTGCGGCACGCCCGCGTAGATGGTGAGCTCGACGCGCTTCGGGTCGATGAGGACCATGCGCACGTCGCTCGGCTTCGCCCGCATGAGGAGCGAGGTGATCATGGAGTTGACGAAGCTCGACTTGCCGGAGCCCGTGGATCCCGCGACCAGGAGGTGGGGCATCTTCGCGAGGTTGGCGATGACGTAGCCGCCCTCGACGTCCTTGCCGACGCCGATGGTCATCGGGTGCGCGCTGTTCGTGGCGGCGGACGAGCGGAGCACGTCGCCGAGGGAGACGATCTCGCGGTCGGTGTTCGGGATCTCCACGCCGATGGCGCTGCGGCCCGGGATGGGCGAGAGGATGCGGACCTCGTTCGACGCGACCGCGTAGCTGATGTTCTTCGCGAGCGCCGTGACGCGCTCGACCTTCACGCCGGGCGCGAGCTCCAGCTCGTAGCGCGTGACCGTCGGACCGCGCGAGAAGCCCGTGACGGTCGCGTCGACCTGGAAGTTGGTGAGCACCTCGGTGAGCGCGCGCACCACCTCGTCGTTGACCGACGAGCGGGACTTCGCGGGCGTGCCCGGCGAGAGGGTGCTCGCGGCCGGCAGCCGGTAGGGCGCCTGCGGGGCGTCCGACTCCCCCGAGACGACGGCCGCATCGGATCCGTCGTCCTCGAAGCCCGGGAGGACGGCGGGCTCGTCGTCGTCGCGGATGCCGGTGGGGTGCACCGGGACGGACGGCAGGACCGCGGTCGCGGTGGCGTCGACGGGCGGGTCGAGGTCGATGCGGCGGGTCGCGGCCTCGTCGCCCGCGAAGGCGCCGGGCTCGGGGCGGGCGGCGTCGGGATCCACCGTGCGGTCGATGACCGTGGTGGGCGCCTCCGCGGCGGAGCGGTCGACGACGTCGTCGGATCCGGCGTGCGGGGCGAGCACCGGGCTGTCGAACGCGGGGGCGTCCTCGCGCTGGCTGCGGTTGCGGCGCCACCACGGGAGGCTGTCGGTGTCGACCGGGCCCTCGTCGTCGAGCCCCTCGAGCTCGACCTGCTCGGTCGCCTGCGCCTTCCGGGCGGCGCGGTCCGCGGCGCGCTGCTCCTCGTCCACCGGCGGGGCGCCGAAGAGGTAGGAGTAGAGCTCGCGGAGGCGCGCGCCGACGCGGTTCGGCGGCGTGCGCGTGATGATGAAGAGGGAGAGCAGGAGCAGGATCCCCGCGACGATGCCCGCCCCGATCGACGTGATGAGCAGCGACAGCGGGGCCGCGAGCACCCAGCCGAGGACGCCGCCGGCGCGGGCCAGGCCGAGCATGCCGTCGCGCGGATCCGGGGCGCCGGAGAGGATGTGGCAGAGCCCCGCGATCGAGACCAGGAAGAGGGAGACGCCGACGCCGATGCGGCCGTTGTCGCTGACGGACGCCGGATGGCGGAACAGCCAGAGCGCGAGGAGCACCATGACGATGGGCAGCGCGAAGGCGACCCGGCCGAAGAGGCCGCCGAACGTGTAGGCGTCGAAGGCCATGGCCACGTCGTTGAGCGGGTTGAACCACTCCACGACGACGCCGGCGATCGCGAGCACCACGAGCAGGAAGGGGATGCCGTCGCGGCGCTCCTCCTTCGCGAGCTTCTCCGGGCCGAGGGCCCGGAAGAGCGCGCCGGTGGCGTGGGCGAGGCCCATCCACAGGGCGACGAGGGGGCCGCGGCCCTCGGAGTGGACGGGGTAGGCGACGGTCTGCTGCTTCGTCTCCGTGGCGCGCCCCTTCCGCGGGGGCGTGGCGCGCGGCGCGCCCGAGGAGGTCTTCCCGGCGCGGCTGGTCGACCTGGTGCTCGTAGCCATGCGACCCACGTTATCCCGCGCCGCCGTCACGGGCCGCGCGCCGGGCCGGGTGGGGCGCTCGCCGCCCGGCCCGGGCATCAGTACCGGATCGCGTCGATGACGGACACGCGCACCGCGACGAGGGCCGGCAGCAGGCCCGCGACGGCGCCCACGGCGAGCGAGGCGCCGAGCCCGAGGAGGGCCGCCGAGAGCGGGAACGGCGGGAACTCGGTGACGCCCGAGGCGACGAACGCGAGCACCCACGGGCTCTTCACGATCGCGACCGCGGCCATGACGCCCACCACGCCCGCGGCGACCGTCGCGACCACGCTCTCCATCATCACCGCGAAGAACACGCGGCCCGCGCTGGCGCCGAAGCTGCGCCGGACGCCGATCTCGCGGATCCGCTGCTTCACGGTCACGAGGGAGATGTTCACGAGGCCGAGCGCACCGAGGAGGAGCACGAGGCCGGCCACTCCCCCGACGAGGATCTTGAGCGACAGCAGCGGGTCGTAGTCGTAGGTGCCGTAGTCGTTCCGGCTGACGCTCGCCTGCACGCCCTCGGGGGCGGAGGCGGCGACGTCCGACTGGATGGCGGCGGTGAGCCCGTCGGACTCCTCCTCCGGGACCCACAGCTCCATCTGCGGGCTCATCGCGGCCAGGGACGCGGAGCTCATCATCCGCTCGGCCGTCGACGACAGGACGTACATGGACGGCGGATCCTCGGCGTAGAGGTCGGGCACCTCGCCGACCACGACGGCCGTGAGCGCGCCCCGCTCCCCCTGCAGCGTGACGGTGGGGTGGGTCGCGACGTCGGGCGAGCCGAGCCGGGCGAGGAACGCCCGGTTCACGACGAGGGTGGGCGCGAGGAGGTCGGCGTCGCCGTCGTCGAACCAGCGGCCCTCGACGACGTCCACGCGGCGCATCTGCCCGTAGTCGGGATCCACCACGGTCGCGTACACCTGCTCCGCGCCGCCCGGCAGCTCGACGGCGAGCGGCGCGGAGCCGATGACGGTCGACCACGTGATGCCGTACCGGTCGGCGACCTCGGCGAGGAGCGCCCGCTGGTCGGCGTACGGCATGCCCTCCCCGCTCTCGGAGTACATGGAGACGGAGAGCGAGGCGGGGCGCCCCGACTGCCGCTCCATCTGCTCGGTCTGCGCCTGCTGCACGACCGCGCCGAGGCCGACGACGGACGTGATGGCCGTGACCGCGACGGCGACGCCGATGAGGGAGAGGAGCACCCGGGTCCGATGGATGCGCAGCTCCGCCCACGCCTCGACCACCGCCCCGACGAGGCCCGTGCCCGTGCGGGCGAGCCAGCCGCTCACGCGACGACCTCCCGCGTGAGGGCCTCGGCCGGCGCCAGCACGCCCGTCTCGAGGCGGTGGTGGCGATCGGCGCGGGCCGCGACGGTCGGGTCGTGCGTGATGGTCACCAGCGCCGCGCCGGACGCGTGCGCGACCTCCGCGAGGAGGGTCATCACGGTCGCGCCGGTCTCGATGTCGAGGGCGCCCGTGGGCTCGTCGGCGAGGATCAGCCGGGGCGAGCGGACGAGCGCCCGGGCGATGGCGACGCGCTGCTGCTCGCCGCCGGACATCGTCTCCGGCATCGCGTCGATCCGGTGGCCGAGCCCCATGCGGTCGAGCATGTCCGCGGCGATCGACGCCCGCCGCCAGAAGGTGCGCCCGGTCGAGTACAGCAGCGGGGTCATCACGTTCTCGCGGGCCGTGCGGCCCTGCAGCAGGTTGAACTGCTGGAAGATGAACCCGATGTCGCCCCCGCGGGCCCTATCGCGACGCGAGCCCGACACGTGCGCCATCGGCACGTCGTCGAGGAACACCTCGCCGGTGGTCGGGGTGTCGAGCAGCCCCAGGATGTTCAGCAGCGTCGACTTCCCCGACCCGGAGCGGCCCACGATCGAGACGTGGTCGCCGACCGAC
Source organism: Clavibacter michiganensis subsp. tessellarius (assembly GCF_021922985.1). Classification (NCBI taxonomy): domain Bacteria; kingdom Bacillati; phylum Actinomycetota; class Actinomycetes; order Micrococcales; family Microbacteriaceae; genus Clavibacter; species Clavibacter tessellarius. The sequence continues at coordinate 1,394,734 of NZ_CP040788.1, forward strand.
ACGTCGAGGTCGACGCCGTGCAGGATCGTCAGCGGCTCGTCGTCCGGCCGCTGGACCGTGCGGGTCACCTGCTCCAGGCGGATGAGGCTCATCCGCCGTACCCGCCCTGCATCGTCATGGCGTCCTCCTCGGGCGCGGGCGCGCCGGGCACGAACTCGAGCACCATGTCGCCCTCGGCGAGGCCGGACGTGATCTGCACCACCTTCCCGTCGCTGATCCCGAGGCCCACGGCGCGCTCCTCCGGCTCGCCCGACTCCGACGCGAGCCACACGTTGCCCGTGTCGGCGAGCCCCTCGACCGCGGTGGTCGGCAGCGTCAGCACGTCGGGTGCCTCGCCCGCGGGGATCGTGATCTCGGCCGCGAGGCCCGGGAAGACGCGCGTGCCCGCGGGGACGGCGCACGAGACGGTCGCGCCCGCGGACGACGACCCGGTGCCCTCGGCCGACCCGGCGTCGCCCGAGGTCCCGGCCGAGCCGGTCCCGCTCGCGGCGGCCGGCTGCCCGATCCGCAGGTCGCCGCACGCGAACGGCGCGGGCCCCGAGGCGATGGCGACGGTCGCCGACGTCGGCTGCGTGACGAGCCGGTACTGCTCCTCCGCGGTGAGCGGCGCGGTCGCGCGGAAGGTGGGCGGCGCGATGCGGCCGACCGCGTCGCCGACGGCGACCTCCTGGCCGACCAGCACGCCGAGCTCCACGAGGGAGCCCGCCGCCGACGCCGTCACCGTCTCGGTGACGACCTTCGGCTTCGGCTGCGTGACGGTGCCGTCCGCGGCGACCACCGGGTCCACCGGCGTCTCCTGGCGGATCACGAGGATCGGGTCGCCCGCCTGGACCGTGGCGCCCTGCCCGGCGACGAGCTTCGCGACCTTGCCCTGCAGCGTCGCCTTGACGGGCACATCGGGATCCGGCTGGATGGCCCCCTTCACCGTCACGTCGTTGACGACGGTCGCCACGGAGGCGGCCACCTGCGACTGCACCACCGACCCGGTCGGCGTCTCGGCCGTGTCCTCCGCGGTCGTCCCGAAGAACGCCATCCGGACGAGCGCCACGGCGATCGCCCCGAGCACCACCAGCCTCGTGATCGGGAGGATCCATCTCCGCCAGACGCCCACAGCCGCTCCTTCCCCGGCGTTCCCCTGCGGCCCGTCCGGTCGATCCCGACGCTAGGGGCGGCGTCGTGCGCGCCGCTTCGTCCGCGGGGATGACGTGCCCACCCCCGACCGGGGGCCGCGAGGGGGGACGGGAGCGGCACGCGCGGCGGAGGCGATGCGGCACCCGCGCCCAGGCGCCCCGGGACGACGCGAGGGGGCGGGGTCTCCCCCGCCCCCTCGGGACGTGCTGCGCGCACCGGCGCGACGCGCTCCGGCCTACGCCTCGATGACCACCGGGATGATCATCGGCCGGCGGCGGTGCGACGAGTTGACCCAGCGGCCGACCGTGCGGCGGACGACCTGCGAGTACGCGTGCGTGTCCCGCGTGCCGTTGGCCGCCGCCTCCGTGAGCGCCCGGACGACGAGCGGCTTGACGCTGTCGAACACGCGGCTGTCCTCCGCGAAGCCGCGCGCCTCGATCTCCGGCCCGACGATGGCCTTGCCGGTCTGCGGCTCGACCACCACGAAGATCGTGACGAAGCCCTCCTCGGAGAGGATGCGGCGGTCCTTGAGGTCGGCGTCGGTGATCTCGCCGACCGTGGACCCGTCGACGTAGACGTAGCCGACGTCGAGCTGGCCCGTGACGCGCACGTGCCCGTCCTTCATGTCGAGGACGGTGCCGTCCTCCGCGAGGAACGTGTTGCGCTCCGGCACGCCCGTCTGGATGGCCAGCTGCTGGTTCGCGACCAGGTGCCGGTACTCGCCGTGCACCGGCAGGACGTTGCGGGGCTTCAGGATGTTGTAGCAGTAGAGCAGCTCCCCGGCGGCCGCGTGGCCCGAGACATGCACCTTCGCGTTGGCCTTGTGCACGACGTTCGCGCCGAGCTTGGTCAGTCCGTTGATCACGCGGTACACGGCGTTCTCGTTGCCCGGGATGAGGCTCGACGCGAGGATGACCGTGTCGTCCTGCCCGATCTCGATCTGGTGCTCGAGGTTCGCCATGCGGCTGAGCACGGCCATGGGCTCGCCCTGCGATCCCGTGCTCATGTAGACGATCTCGTCGTCCCGCAGGTTCACGGCCTTCTTCGCGTCGATGAGGATCCCGTCCGGCACCCGGAGGTAGCCGAGCTCCGCCGCGATGGTCATGTTGCGGATCATCGAGCGGCCGATGAACGCGACGCGGCGCCCGTTGGCGGCGGCGGCGTCGAGCACCTGCTGCACGCGGTGCACGTGGCTCGAGAAGCTCGCGACGATGACCCGGCGCGGCGCCTTGGAGATGACCGCCTCGAGCACCGGCCCTATCGAGCGCTCGGTGGGCGTGAAGCCCGGCACGTCGGCGTTCGTCGAGTCGGACATGAAGAGGTCGATGCCGGCCTCGCCGAGGCGCGCGAACGCGCGCAGGTCGGTGATGCGGCCGTCGAGCGGCAGCTGGTCCATCTTGAAGTCGCCGGTGTGCAGCACGCGGCCGGCCGAGGTGGTGATGGCGACGGCGAGCGCGTCCGGGATGGAGTGGTTGACGGCCACGAACTCGAGCTCGAACGGCCCGAGGCGCTCGCGGTCGCCCTCCTTCACCTGGAACGTGTACGGCGTGATCCGGTGCTCCTTGAGCTTCGCCTCGATGAGCGCGAGCGTGAGGCCGGAGCCGATCAGCGGGATGTCCTGCTTGAGCCGCAGCAGGTACGGGACCGCGCCGATGTGGTCCTCGTGGCCGTGCGTGAGGACGATGCCCACCACGTCGTCCAGCCGGTCGGCGATGGAGGAGAAGTCGGGCAGGATCAGGTCGACGCCCGGCTGGTGCTCCTCGGGGAAGAGCACGCCGCAGTCGACGACGAGGATCTTGCCGTCGATCTCGAACGTCGTCATGTTGCGGCCGATCTCGCCGAGGCCGCCGATCGGGGTGATGCGGAGGACGCCGGGCTTCAGCTCGGGCGGGTCGTAGACGGCCTGGGGCATGGATCTCCTCGGGTGGCGGTGCGGCGCGACGGCCGGCGACGGGATGCTCGGGCGCGCCTCAGCGCGTGGTGCCGGCGACCTGCGGCAGCGCTCCGCCGGCGGCGGCGTTGCGGTCGGGGCGGAAGTTGCGGAAGTCGACGCCGGGCACGTCGCGGACGAGGTCGATCTCGTCCTCGATCTGCGCGGCCTCCCACTCCTCCGGGCCCACGAGGGGCAGGCGCACGCGGGGGCTGCCGATGCGGCCGAGGCCGTGGAGGATGTACTTCGCCGCGACCGTGCCGGGCACGTGGGTCATGACGGCGCGGACGAGCGGCTCCAGCTGCTGGTGCGCGTGCGTGGCGGCGGCCAGGTCGCCCGCGTTCACGGCGTCGACCATGGTGCGGTACGGCGTCGCCGTGATGTTGGCGGTGACCCCGATGAGGCCCGTGCCGCCGATGGCGAGCGTCGGCAGCGCGTTCGCGTCGTCGCCCGCGAAGTACATGAGGCTCGTCTGGTTGAGCACGCGGCTCGCCTGCGCGAGGTCGCCCTTGGCGTCCTTCACCGCGAGGATGTTCGGGTGCTTCGCGGCGCGGAGGATCGTCTCGTACTGGATGGGGATGCCCGTGCGGCCGGGGATGTCGTAGAGGATGACCGGCAGGTCCGTCGCGTCCGCGATCATCCGGAAGTGCGTGAGCACGCCCGCCTGCGTGGGCTTGTTGTAGTACGGCGTGACGATCATGTTGCCGTCGGCGCCGGCCTTCTCGCTCTGGCGTGCGAGCTGCATGGCGTGCGCGGTCTCGTTGGACCCGCCGCCCGTGATGATCTTCGCCCGGCCGGCGCTCACGGAGCGGCCGACCTCGACCAGCTTGATCTTCTCCGGGTCGGTCAGCGTGCTGGTCTCGCCCGTGGTGCCGGTGACGACGATGCCGTCCGCGCCCGCGGTGATGACGTCGTCCATGTGCTTCTCGACGCCCGGCCAGTCCACCTCGCCGTCGGCGGTGAAGGGGGTGACGAGCGCCACCAGGACCTGACCGAAGGGATTCTCAGACGACACGGCTCCCATGGTAACGGTCGGCGGGCGCGCGATCCGGTGCGCTACGGCGCGACGCGGCCGTTCTTCTGGAAGGCCGCGTGCGTGAGGGGCATGAGCCGCGCGAACTCCGTCTCCATCTCCTCCGCGCACATCTCGATCTCGCGCTGGGGGAAGCTCGGGAAGGTCGAGTCCTCGTGCTTGGTGCGCAGGGAGAGGAAGTTCATGAGCGCGCGGGCGTTGAGCGTGACGTACATCGACGAGTAGATGTTGAGCGGCAGCACGATGCGGGCGACCTCGCGGGCCACGCCCTGCTCGAGCATCCGCTGGTACGAGGCGTAGGCCTCCTCGGACGTGCGCCGCGTCTCCGCCTGCACGAGCTCGGTCTGCTCGGGGCTCCCCGCGTGGAACTCGTAGGCGCCGGGCTTGCCGACCTGCACGAGGTTGCGCTCGGGTCCGGGCACGTAGAACACCGCGTCGAGCTCCTTGTAGCGGCCCGACTCCTCGTTGTACGAGGCCATGCGGTGGCGCATGAACTCGCGGAACACGAAGATCGGCGCCTGCACGTAGAAGGTCATGGAGTTGTGCTCGAACGGCGAGCCGTGGCGGTCGCGCATGAGGTAGTTGATGAGGCCGCGGTCGCGCTTGACGCGCTTCTCCTCCGCCTCGGTGTCGACGTCGCCCTCGAGGGCGCGGTCCTGCCCGTCCGGCTCGTCGAGCGCGCGCTCGAGGGTCTTCTCGCCGGCGGTGGAGACGCGGGCCGCGAAGATCACGTCGGAGTCGTGGGCGCTGGAGCGGACGAGCTCCACGGTCATGTCGGATCGGAAGGCGATGTCGTGGGGCACGACGTCACTGTACGCGACCGCCGTCGCGCGGGACGCCGGGTGGGAGGGCCGCCCGGGACGATCCGCGGCGCTCCCCCGACGCGCCGCGCACGCCCCGCGCCCGGCTCCCGTGCGGCGCCGCGTCCTAGGCTGTGAGGCACCGACGAAGGGCGCCACCATGGCCGACAGCACCGCATCCCCCGCACCGCTCACCGTCCTGATCTCGGGCGCCGGCGGCACCATCGGCACCGAGCTGCAGGCCCAGCTGCACGACGCGGGCCACCGGGTCCGGAAGCTCGTGCGCCATGCGCCCTCCTCCCCCGACGAGCGCCAGTGGCAGCCCGCGGAGGGGCGCCTCGATCCCGTCGCGCTCGACGGGGTCGACGCCGTGGTCAACCTCTCGGGCGCGTCCATCAGCCGCCTGCCCTGGACGAAGCCGTACCAGGAGGAGATCCGATCCTCGCGCGTGCAGGCGACGCGCACCATCGTCGACGCAATGGCCCGGGCCGCGACGCCGCCCGCGGTGCTGCTCAACGGATCCGCCGTGGGCTTCTACGGCGATCGCCCGCAGCAGCGCCTCACCGAGGACTCGCCGCGCGGCGCCGGCTTCCTCGCCGAGGTCGTCGAGGCGTGGGAGGCCGAGGCGCACGAGGCGCCGACCGGGGTGCGCGTCGCGACCCTCCGCACGGGCCTCGTGCTGGCGCAGGCCGGCGCGCTCGCGCCGCTGCGGCTGCTGACGAACCTCGGGCTGGCCGGCAAGCTCGGCACCGGCGGCCAGGTGTGGCCGTGGATCTCGCTCCGCGACGAGGCCGCCGCCATCGTGCACCTGCTGACGTCGTCGCTCTCCGGGCCCGTGAACCTCACCGGGCCCGAGCCCGTGATGGCCGACCGCCTCATGCGGCACCTCGCCAAGCGGATGCACCGGCCGTACCTGGTCCCCGCGCCCGAGGCGCTCATCCGGCTCGCCCTGCGCGACGCCGGACAGGAGCTGCTCCTCTCCAGCCAGCCGGCCCGGCCGGAGAAGCTGCTCGCGGACGGCTTCGCGTTCCGCGACCCCACGGTGGAGCTGGCGATCGACCGGCTGCTCGCGAAGGGCTGACGCGCCGGATCCCGCCGGACGCCGGCCGACGCGCCGGATCAGGCGGCGGGCTCGCGCGTGCCGTGCAGCGCGATCGCGCGGCGGATGGCCCCGCGTGCACGTCGGCGGTCGCCGCTCGCGTCGTAGGCGAGCCCGAGGCGGAACCACGCCCGCCAGCTCGCGGGCTCCTGCTCGACCTCGGCCTGGTAGACGGGGAACGACGCGTCGGCCGCGTCGCGCAGGGGGCGCCCGCTCGCGCGCGTCGGCAGGTCGTCGACCGGCAGGCCGCCCTCCTCCTCGAGGATCCGCGCGAGCCTCCCGCTGCGAACGCCGAACGCCAGCTCGCGGACCAGCGCCCACGCGCCGACGAGCGACAGGAGCACGAGGCCGATGCCGAGCAGGATCCCGACGGGCTGGCCCGACAGCACGAGCAGGACGGCGAACTGGCCGGCCACCGCCAGGTACAGCAGCATGAGCACGGCCATGAGGCCGACGCCGATGCGCGTCCCCATCAGGAGCTCGTGACGGCGGCGGCCTGGCCGCTCGGGCCGCCGTCGTCCACCGGGCCGGTCGTCGACGCGGGGTCGGAGGCACGGGCCGCGCGCTCGCGCGAGCCGTCGAGGTCGATGAGGCGGTCGAGCCCGACGCTCACGCCGCGCGCGCTGCGGGTCGCGCGGAGGGCGAGCAGGATCCCGGCCTCGTACGCGCTCGGGGCGAGCGTGTCGTGGCTGATGGTGAGGACCTCGCCGTTGCCGCCGAAGACCACGTCCTGCTTGGCGACGACGCCCTGCATCCGGAGGCTGTGCACGGGGATGCTCGCGACCTGCTGGCCGCGGGCGCGCTGGTCCGTGTGCGGCGCCTGCACCGGACCGCGGGTGCCGCGGGCCTGCGACATGAGCTCCGCGGTGCGCACCGCCGTGCCGGACGGCGAGTCGATCTTCGTGGCGCCGTGGGCCTCGACGATCTCGACGGAGTCGTAGAACCGGGCGGCCATCTGCGCGAAGGACGTCGCGAGCACGCTGCCGACGGAGAAGTTGGGGATGATGACGACGCCCACGGCGAGGTTGCCGGTGATGCGGCGCTCGAGGCCCTGGATGCGCTCGCCCGTCCACCCGCTGGTGCCGACGAGCACGTTCATGCCGTGCGCGATCGCGTACTCGACGACGCCCTGGCTGACCGCGGGGAGCGTCACGTCGACCGCGATGTCGGCGCCGAGCATGTCGGACAGCTCGCCCTTCGAGTCGAGGCTGGCGACGAGCTCGAACTCCTCGCTCGCCTCGACGATCTGCGTGATCAGCTGGCCCATCCGGCCCGTTGCGCCGACGACGGCGACCGTGGTTGTCATCCGGCCAGCGTACCGGGGACGCCTCGGCGCATGCCCGGGCGACGGCCACCCGCGGACGGCGACCGGCGGTGCGGGTCGCAGCTCGGGGCTAGTAGGGCTGCTGCTCCGGCAGGCCCGTGCGCAGCTCGACCGGCAGGTGGCCGAGGTCGTTGTGCACGACGAGGACCGGTGGCTTCGCCGAGCGCACGCGGATGATGGTGAGGCCGCAGTTGGCCTGGTTGATCCCCATCCAGCGCCACTCCGGGGCGTCGAACACGTGCCGCACGAACCACGCGATGACGAAGTTGTGGGTGATGAGCAGGTCGTGCCGGTCGCCGCGGGCGGGCGCCAGGAACTCGCTCACCGCATCCGCCATCTGGGCGCTGCCCGCGTCGATCTCCTCCTCGGTGATGCCGCCGAAGAACGACTCGAAGGCGTGCGGCATGTCGGGCACCGGGCCGGACGGGATGCAGTCGAACAGCAGCGACGACGGCTCGGGCTCCATCGCGGGCATGCGCTCCGCCATGATCGCGGCCGTCTCCTCCGCGCGAGCGAGCGGCGAGTGCCGGACCGAGGTGAACGGCACGCCGCTCAGCCGGTCGGCGATGCACTGCGCCTGCCGCTTGCCGCGGCCGGAGAGCGGACCGTCCGGGAGGCCGTGCTCGGCATCCTGCTGCTCGCCGTGGCGGACGAGGTAGATGTAGTGGGACACGGTTCCTCCTAGAGGAGCGAGGGGGTCGCGAGCAGCGGGGCGAACGCGTCGGCACCGACGGTGCCCACGGCGGCGATGGACAGCGGACGGGACGCGAGGTCGGCCGCGAGGGCGCGCACGTCCTCCGCGGTGACGCGGGAGAGGCGCACGAGCGTCTCGTCGAGGTCGACGAACTCGCCGGTGGTGATCTCGGAGCGGCCGAGTCGCGACATGCGCGTGTCCGAGTCCTCGAGCGCGAGCGCGGACTGGCCGGAGAGCTGGCCGAACGCGCGGGTCAGCTCCTCGTCGGTCACGTGCTCGTCGGCGAGGCGGCGGAACTCGTCGAGCATGAGGCGCGAGACCTGCGCGGTCTTGGCGGCCGTGCATCCGGCGTAGAGCCCGAAGACGCCCGCGTCGGAGTACGAGGCGCCGAACGAGTAGACGGAGTACGCGAGGCCGCGCTTCTCGCGCACCTCCTGGAACAAGCGCGACGACATGCCGCCGCCGAGCACGCTGTTGAGCATGGCGAGCGCCGGTCGGCGGTCGTCGGATGCCGCGAGACCCGGGACGCCGAGCAGGATGTTCGTCTGCTCGATGGGCCGGTCGACCACGACGAGCTCGCTTCCGCGCGTGATGGTCGGCGAGGCCCCCGTGCGGCGGGCGACGGGGGCGGCCTCGATGGAGAGATCCCAGCCCGCGCGCTCGAGGCCCGCGATGACCCGGGCGACGAGGGCATCGTGGTCGACGGCGCCGGCGGCGGTGATGACGAGGTCCTGCGGCCGGTAGTTGCGGCGGTAGTGCGCGACGACCGCGTCGCGCTCGGCGGCCTCGATGTCCTCCGGGCTGCCGCCGATGGGACGGCCGAGCGGGTGATCCCCCAGGACGGCCTCGAAGAAGCGCTCGCTCGTGACGTCCCCCGGGTCGTCGTCGGCCATCGCGAGCTCTTCGAGGATGACCCCGCGCTCGGTCTCGAACTCCTCGGCGTCGATGAGGCTCGAGGTGACCATGTCGGCGAGCACGTCGACCGCCATGCCGAGGTCGCGATCCCGGACCTTGGCGTAGTAGCAGGTGTACTCCTTGGCGGTCACGGCGTTGTGCTCGCCGCCGACCGCGTCGAAGGCCACCGCGATGTCGAGCGCCGAGCGCGACGCCGTGCCCTTGAAGAGGAGGTGCTCCAGGAAGTGGGTGGAGCCGAGGTCGCCCGGCTGCTCGTCCCGCGACCCGACGGCAACCCACATGCCGATGGTGGCGCTGCTGCTGCCCGGCACGTCCTCGCTGAGGATTCGGACGCCCGACGGCAGGACGCTGCGTCGGACCTCGGATCCGCCCGCCGCGCGGATGGTGAGCTCGGGCTGGTCGAGGGGGAGTTCTACGGGGCGGGACATCATCGTCACCATACGCCACGGGCCTGACGCCGGATCGGTGGCCGCGACGGCCGGGCGCGCACGCGGATCAGCATCCGGGCCCGGCGTCCCGGGCCCCGCACGCGCCGCCGACCAGGACAGTGGAGCCCTGCAGCACGTGGATCGTGACCGGCCCGACGGTGACCGGCAGGGTGCCCGGGATCTGCTGCCACGCCCCGCCGTCGAAGCGGTAGGACGGCGAGTACGCGATGGTGAGCGACACCCGCCGATCCCCCATCCGCCCGTAGACGTGGCTCGTGGGCGTGGCCGTGAACTCCTGCTGGCCGAGGTCGCGCCACGAGGCACCCGGACCCTGGACGGTGGTGGTCGTCCCGTCGCCGTGATCCCAGGCGAACGACACCGGCACGAACCGCACCTGCGCCGGCCGCCCGAGCAGCGTCCCGCCCACGACCTGCGCCCCGGCGTCGGTGAGGAGGTTGACCGGCGATCCCACCAGCGCCCACCCGTTGGGCTGCGACCGGATGGACGCGTCGCGCGGCACGAAGCCGGCCACGTCGTCCAGGGTCACGCCGGGCGCCGCGGGAGCCGCAGGAGCCGGATCCGCGGGCTTCGCTGGCGCCTTCGCGGGCGGCAGGAAGACGTGGTGCCCATCTGCGCACGACCCGGCGCCCGGCGTGCAGGGCGTGTCCGTGTCGGCGGCGAGGCGCCCGCGGGGTACCGGGGGTACTACCACCGGCTTGTGATCAGTTGCCTCGGTCGAAGCGCCAGATTCGAATTCGGGGCTTCTGGCTCCTGGATCGTCAACAACGCGCGCCCTTAGCGCTACACCAGAGCCCGCAATTTCGCCCGCTATGCAGCTACCCACGACTCCCGATGACTGACCACATGAACTTGCCATAGCTCGCAGGGGTAAAAAGATGCCGGCTAAAGACAGGATACCGACAGCCGCAACTAACCAAGTAAATTTCAATCGCACGCGTGAACCGTCTCGTTGCGAAGGGAATCACTAATCCTCCAAGAGCCAGCTTCCGACTTGATCGCTTTCATCTGCAAAGAAAGTCGATCATCTCGCTTTGGAGTTACGTCCCGGCCGCCGGAATCTAGTATCCGGGTTCCACTGACGTCAAGGCAAGCTTGCGCAACCATGTAGCTCACGCCCTGTGGATCCCTACCGCGACTCGTTACCTCGAATGCAGACATTCGCGACTTGCCCTCTTGACTTTCACCCTTTTGGGAAATATCACGCACTGATGCAATTTCGCTTTGTAACGCATCGCCGGTGAGAAGCTGTGAAAGCTTTTCGTCCGTCTCCTCGGTGGTACTCAAGTTGACGTAGCGGGCAAATACGTCCTGGAACGCCGCATCATCCTGCTGCTCCTGCGTCAAGGACGGCGTCGGCGCGGGCGTCGGCTCCGGGGCCGCCGTCGGAGCGCACCCGCCGAGGCCCGCAGCCGACAGGGCCACCAGCAGGGCGGAAGCGGCAGCTCGGCGTCGGCGCGACGCATCTCTCGGTCGTTCGTGCAAGGTCGTCTCCCCCGGGGCGTCGGATTCCGCGCGCGGACGTGGACGCGGAGGGCGTCGGCGTCGCGGTGGGGGAAAGGTAGCCGGGCGGGCGCCACGGGACGCGGCTCGATCCACATCCCAGGGAATCAGGAGCGGTGCGAGGGCCTGTGGGCGGACTACTCCGAGGCGCGGTCGAGGCGCGTCACATCGTGCCGCGACAGCTGCACGTGCGCCGCCTGCACCAGGTCGTGCACCTGCTCGGGCCGGCTCGCGCTGGCGACGGGAGCGACGACGCCGGGCTTCGCCAGCAGCCACGCGAGCGCGATGGTCGCGACGCTCGTCGAGTGGTGCTCTGCGATCTCGTCGAGGGCGGTGAGCACGCGCAGCCCGCGCCGATTGAGGTACTTCGCCGCCCGCTGCCCGCGCGCGCCCTCGCGCACCGAGTCCCGCGTGCGGTACTTGCCCGTAAGGAAGCCGTTCGCGAGCGCGAAGTACGGCATCACGGAGAGCTCCTGGCCGCGCACGACGTCGAGGTAGTCCGCCTCGTAGGGCGCGCGGTTCACGAGGTTGTAGTGGGTCTGCAGCGCGACGAACCGAGGCGCGTCGTAGAGGCCGCCGAGGATCCGCGCGTGCAGCAGCCGCTCCGCCGCGTAGTTCGACGCCGCGAGGTAGCGGACCTTGCCCGACGCGATCAGGCGCCCGGCCGCGGCGAGGCTCTCCTCGAGCGGCACGTCGAGGTCGTCCCAGTGGAAGTAGAGGAGGTCGATGGTGTCGGTGCCGAGCCGGGAGAGGCTCGCGTCGACGGCGCGCTCGATGCGGGAGGAGCCGAGGCCCGGGAAGTCCTCGCTCTTGCCGATCTTGGTGGCGACGACCATGGAGTCGCGGTTGCGGCGCTCGCGCATCCACGACCCGATCATGTGCTCGCTGCGGCCGCTGGCGTAGGAGTCGGCCGTGTCGATGAAGTTGCCGCCGGCCTCCTGGTAGCGGTCGAGGATCGCGGACGTGTCCTCGGCTCCCGCGGTCCAGCCGAAGACGTTGCCGCCGAGGGCGAGGGGGAAGACGCGGAGGTCGGTGTCGCCGATCGCGCGACGTCGCGCAGGGTGCGGGATGCTGCCGCCGGCGAGGAGGCCGGGCTCCGCGACGGCTTCGAGGACGAGGGCGCCGGCGGCCTGGACGGTCGTCTCGGCGATGGTCGGGGACGCGGTCGTGGGCTCCGCGGGCGAGCCGCGCCGGATGCCGGTCACCCCGCCGCGGCGACGTCGCGGGCTCGAGCCGGGCGCGACCGTCGGGGAGGTGGGAGGGGACGACGTCACAGCCATGATCCTACCGCCCAGCATACGAAAGGTTTGCGTACCAACGGATCCGCGGCGCACCGCTTCGCCCTGCGGACACACGGCGTGCGAAGGCGCCTGACGACGGGTCGGCGCATGGAGACGCGGGCCTCTCCGACACGGGATCCGCCGGCATCGCGTCGGGTCCCTCGTGGCGCTCACGACGGACGGCACGTGGAGCGCGCGGCCCGCAGGCCACGCGCTCCACCGGAAGGGGTGCCGTGGATCCCCCGACCCCGGCACCCCTCGGCGGTCTGCATCCCCCGATGCGTCCCCCGGAGGCGGGCGGCCCCTCGGCCGATCCCGCGGATTCCACGCTAGCGAGCGCCCACCGACGAGACCCAGCCCCTCTTCGGGGGCCTGCCAGGCGTCTCGTCACACGTCGGATCCGCCCTCCGCCGCGCGAGCCGACCCCGGCCGACGCGGTCCGGCGGACGCGCTCGGCGCGAGGCCGGTCCGGCCCCTGGGGCGGATCCCGGCCGAGCACGATGCCACCGTGCGAGGCTGGTCGGGTCAGCACCACCGAGAGGACCCCACGTGACCAACGACCCGCTGCACCGCCTGCCGGACGCCGCACCCTTCCACCTCACCAGCCCCGACTTCGCCGACGGGGCGCCGCTGCCGCTCACCGCGCGCGGCGCGTCGCAGGGCGGCGCCGACCGCTCCCCCGCGCTCGCCTGGACGGGCGCGGCGGCCGAGACCCGGAGCTACGTCCTCACGTGCTACGACCCCGACGCCCCGACCGGCAGCGGCTACTGGCACTGGGCCGTGAAGGACATCCCCGCGTCGACCACGTCGCTCCCCGAGGGCGCGGGCGATCCGGAGGCGGGCCTCCTGCCCGACGGCGCCGTCACCCTCCACAACGAGTCGCGCGAGACGCGGTTCGCGGGGGCGACGCCTCCCGAGGGCCACGGCACGCACCGCTACTTCTTCACCGTGACGGCGCTCGACGTGGACTCGCTGGACGTGCCCGAGGGCGCGACCCCGGCGGTCCTCGGCTTCCTCATGCTCCCCCACGTCGTCGGTCGCGCCCAGCTCGTGGGCACCGCCATCACCGTCGCGGGCTGAGCGGGAGGGGGCGGACGTGACCGGGGAGGTCGAGGACGCGGGAGCAGGCGCGGGCGACGGAGCCCGGACCGTCCGCCCCCGCACGCGGGTGCTGATCGCGCTCGCGGCGGTGCTCGTCGTGGTCGCCGCCGTGATCGCCGCCGTCGCGATCGCGCGCAGCGGAGGGGACCCCCTCGCGCCCGTCCCGGCCACCAGCGCGCCGAGCACGACGCCGGGCGGGGGCGAGGATCCCGGCGGGAGCACGGCACCGCCGACGACCGATCCCCCGGGCACCGTGACGCCGGACCCGGAGCCCGCGCCCAGCCCGCCGACGAGCTCGAGCCCGGATCCGGAGCCGTCCTTCTCCGTCGGCCCGGGCACCACCGTGCCCTACCCGGGCGACCCCAGCGACGGCAAGTAGCCCTCAGCCGGCGCGGCGCCGTCGGCAGCGCGCCCGGGAACGACGGATGCCCGCCCCACCGAGGTGGGACGGGCATCCGGTCCGTTCAGCGTGCGTCGGGGACTAGCCCTCCGCCGGCTCGTCAGTGCCGTGGCTGGCGGCGTCGCGGCCCTCCTGATCGGCGGCCTCCTCCAGCACGGGAGCGAGCGACAGCTTGCCGCGGTCGTCGATCTTGGTGATCTCCACCAGGATCTTCTGGCCGACGCCGAGCACGTCCTCGACGTTCTCGACGCGCTTGCCGCCGGCGAGCTTGCGGACCTCGCTGATGTGCAGCAGGCCGTCCTTGCCGGGGAGCAGCGAGACGAACGCGCCGAACGTCGCGATCTTGACGACGGTGCCGAGGAAGGACTCGCCGACCTCGGGGTTCGTCGGGTTCGCGATGGCGTTGACCTGCGCACGCGCGGCCTCCGCCGACGGGCCGTCGACGGCGCCGATGTAGACGGTGCCGTCCTCCTCGATGGAGATGTCGGCGCCGGTCTCGTCCTGGATGGCGTTGATCGTCTTGCCCTTCGGGCCGATCAGCTCGCCGATCTTGTCGACGGGGATGTTGACCGAGATCACGCGGGGCGCGGTCGGGGCCATCTCGTCGGGGGCGTCGATGGCCTGGTTCAGCACGCCGAGGATGGCCGTGCGGGCCTCCTTCGCCTGCTTGAGCGCGCCGTCGAGGACCGACGTGGGGATGCCGTCGAGCTTCGTGTCCAGCTGGATGGCCGTGACGAACTCCGACGTGCCGGCGACCTTGAAGTCCATGTCGCCGAGCGCGTCCTCCGCACCGAGGATGTCGGTGAGGGCCGCGTAGCGGACCTGGCCGTCGACGGTGTCGGAGACGAGGCCCATGGCGATGCCGGCGACGGGGGCGCGCAGCGGCACTCCCGCGTTCAGCAGCGACAGGGTCGAGGCGCAGACGGAGCCCATCGACGTGGAGCCGTTGGACCCGAGGGCCTCGGACACCTGGCGGATCGCGTAGGGGAAGTCCTCGCGGCTCGGCAGGACGGGGACGAGGGCGCGCTCGGCGAGGAAGCCGTGCCCGATCTCGCGGCGCTTCGGCGACCCGACGCGACCGGTCTCACCGGTGGAGTAGGGCGGGAAGTTGTAGTGGTGCAGGTAGCGCTTCTTCGTGATGGGGCTCAGCGAGTCGATCTGCTGCTCCATCTTGAGCATGTTCAGCGTGGTGACGCCCAGGATCTGGGTCTCGCCGCGCTGGAAGATCGCCGAGCCGTGGACGCGCGGGATGACCTGCACCTCGGCGTCGAGCGGACGGATGTCGGCGAGGCCGCGGCCGTCCATGCGGATGCCGTCGCGGAGGATCCGGCCGCGGACGACGGTCTTCGTGACGGACTTGTACGCCGCGGAGAACTCGGTGAGCGCCGATGCGGGCAGCTCGCCGGCCTCGACCTTGGCGGCCACGGCCTCCTTGGTGCGGGTCTTGAGGGCGTCGTCGGCGTCCTGGCGCTCGATCTTGTCGGCGATCTGGTACACGCCGCCGAGGTCGGAGAGCGCGAGCTCGCTGACCGCGTCGTAGGTCTCCTGCGCGTACGGCAGGAAGACGGGGTAGTCGACCGTGGGCTTCGCGGCCTGCTGCGCGAGCGAGGCCTGCGCGGCGACGAGCTGCTGGATGAACGGCTTCGCGGCCTCGAGGCCCTGCGCGACGACGGACTCGTCGGGCTTCGTGGCGCCGCCCTGGATGAGGTCCCAGGCACCCTCGGTGGCCTCGGCCTCGACCATCATGATCGCGACGTCCTCGTTGCCCTCGGAGTCGGTGACGACGCGGCCGGCGACGGTGATGTCGAAGACGGCCTCCTTGAGCTGCGAGTGCTTCGGGAAGACGACCCACTGGTCGCCGATGAGCGCGAGGCGCACACCCGCGATGGGGCCGGAGAACGGGATGCCCGAGAGCATGCTCGAGGCGCTCGCCGCGTTGATGGCGAGGCTGTCGTAGAACTCGTCCGGCGCGATGCTGAGGACGGTGATGACGACCTGGACCTCGTTGCGGAGGCCCGTGATGAACGACGGGCGCAGCGGGCGGTCGATGAGGCGGCAGACGAGGATCGCCTCGGTGGAGGGGCGGCCCTCGCGGCGGAAGAACGAGCCGGGGATCTTGCCCGCGGCGTAGCTGCGCTCCTCGACGTCGATGGTCAGGGGGAAGAAGTCGAAGTTGTCCTTCGGGTGCTTGCCCACCGAGGTGGCGGACAGCAGCATCGTGTCCTCGTCGAGGTACGCGGCGACCGCGCCCTGCGCCTGCTGCGCGAGGCGGCCGGCCTCGAATCGGACCGTGCGCGTGCCGTACTTGCCGTTGTCGAGGACTGCCTCGGCGAACTTGATCTCTGGACCTTCCATTGAGGTCTCTCTCCTTCGTGTTGCGCCTCTCGGCGACGCCCGTCGGGCGCTCGTCCTGCATCCCGTGTGGATGCGGACCTCCTGCGACAGAGGAGGAGCGGGCGAGGCGACACGTCGGTGCCCGCCTGATGCGGATCCCGGGTGCACGTGCGCGGCTGGTTCCGCTCGTCGGCCGGTGGCCGACGGCGGCGGGCGCATGTCTGGCCATCAGTGGGAATGCTCCGAGCGACTCGGAATACCACCACCAACGACCAGCTCCTGCCGGCCAGCTCCATCTGTCGTGATCGCATCGTGACGCTGGGCGCCCGCTGGATCACTGCGGCCATGGTAGCACCCGGCCCCTCGCGGGCCCGGGAGGACGGCGATCGCCGGGTGTCGGGCGGACGACGCGCGCCTTAACCGCAGACGAGCCGCCACCCCGGAGGGTGACGGCTCGTCCGCTTCGCACGTGTGCGATCAGCGACGCGTGGTGCGTGTCAGCGGCGGATGCCCAGGCGCGCGATCAGGGCGCGGTAGCGCTCGATGTCGACGTTGGACAGGTAGCCGAGGAGACGACGACGCTGGCCGACCAGGAGGAGCAGGCCACGACGCGTGTGGTGGTCGTGCTTGTGCTCCTTGAGGTGCTCGGTGAGGCCCGTGATCCGCTTGGTGAGGAGCGCGATCTGCACCTCGGGGGATCCGGTGTCACCGGGGTGGGTCGCGTACTCGTCGATGATCGCCTTCTTGACGTCTGCTTCCAGAGCCATGTGATGATCCCCTCTCGTGTTCGTTGCGCGGCGCCCGTCACAGGATGTGCGAGCTCTCTTGATCCGCGGCCGTTCAGACGGCAACCGCACGAGCATACCAGAGGGGCGGGGCGTCCCCCGCGGGCGAGGACCCGGCGCGGGGGCGGCGTCGGTGATCTCGACTAGCGTGGAAATCCACCCTACAGAGACGACGCAGCGACACGTGAGCATCCCGCCCGAGACCTCCCCCATCCCGATCCCCGACGAACGGCAGGTCCGCGGCAGCCACTTCGTCGACCTGACGCCGCTCAAGGAGAGCCCGGCCTTCGCGCGGCTCTGGGCCGGCAACGCCATCGCGGGCATCGGCAGCCAGATGACGATCGTCGCGATCGGGCTGCACGTGTACGAGCTGACGGGATCCACCGGCGCCGTCGCGCTCGTGGGCGTGCTGTCGCTCGTGCCGATGATCCTCGCGGGCCTCTACGGCGGCATGCTCGCCGACGCGTTCGACCGGCGGAAGGTCGCGCTCATCGCGTCGTGCGCGGCGTGGGGCTCCACCATCGCGCTGGCGGCGCTCGCGTGGACGCACGCGGAGACGGTGGGGTCGCTCTACGCGCTGAGCATCCTCAACGCGGTGGCGGCGACGGTGATCGGGACGAGCCGGCAGGCGATCCTCCCCCGCATCCTCCCGCCGCACCTGCTGCCCGCGGCCAGCGCGCTCGGCGGGATCAGCCTCGGCGTCATGGTCACCGTGGGGCCGGCGCTCGCGGGCGTGCTCGTCGCGTCGGTCGGGTTCCAGTGGACCTACACGGTCGACGCCGTGCTCTTCCTCGCGGCGTTCACGGGCGTGCTCGCGCTGCCGCGGATCGCGCCCGAGGGCGAGGTGCAGCGGCCGGGGCTGGCGTCCATCCGGTACGGGCTCGGGTTCCTCCGGACGGCGCCGAACATCCGGATGTCGTTCATCGTCGACATCATCGCCATGACCCTCGGGCAGCCCCGCGTGCTGTTCCCCGCGGTCGGCGCGGTCGTGCTCGGCGGCGGGCCGGTGACCGTCGGCATCCTCACGGCGGCCGGCGCGGTCGGCAGCCTCGTGAGCAGCGTGCTGAGCGGGTCGGTCGGGCGCGTCACGCGGCACGGGCGGGCGATCCGGCTGGCCATCGTCGCCTACGGGCTCTCCACGGCCGGCTTCGGGCTGGTGCTCCTGCTCGCGTCGCAGCCGGGCGTGCTGCACGGCATCGGGTCGCGGATCGAGGACGCGAGCGTGCCGGGCATCGTCGCCGCCTCGGTGCTGCTCGCCTGCACGGGCGCGGCCGACAACATCTCCTCGATCTTCCGCAACACCATGCTGCAGACCGCCGTGCCGGACAACATGCGCGGGCGGCTGCAGGGCATCTTCATCGTCGTCGTGACGGGCGGGCCGCGGCTCGGCGACGCGTACATCGGCATCGTCACGGCGTTCGCGGCGCTGTGGGTGCCGTCGCTCGTGGGCGGGCTGCTCATCGCGGTCGTGGTGTGGATCCTCATCCGCTCGCTCTCGTCGTTCGAGCGCTACGACTCCCGGGAGCCCACCCCGTGACCCGGCGGAGGAGCCGGAGGACGCCCGTGCTCGTGACGCTGGCGGCGCTCGTGATCGTGGTCGTCGCGGGGCTCGCGCAGTGGCACGGGGATCCGGCGCCGGCGCCCGCCGGCGGCGATGTCGCATCCGAGACCGGGCCCGGCGAGGAGCCGGGCGCACCCGGATCCGCGCGGCTCGCGCTCGAGGGCCTCGAGGTGCGCACCGAGGAGCGGGTCGAGGGCTACGACCGCGAGTCGTTCGCCTGGCGCACGGACGTCGACCGCAACGGCTGCGACACCCGCAACGACGTGCTGCGCCGCGACCTCGCCGACACCGCGATCCGCGACGGGACGCGCGGCTGCGTCGTGCAGTCCGGCGTGCTGACGGATCCGTACTCGGGCGAGCGCGTCGAGTTCGACCGGTCGCGGGATCCCGAGGCCGTGCAGATCGACCACGTCGTCTCGCTGTCGGACGCGTGGTCGTCCGGCGCCTGGCGCTGGGACGCCGAGTACCGCGCGGCGTTCGCGAACGACCCGCTGGAGCTCGTGGCCGCGTCCGCCGCGGAGAACTCGGCCAAGTCGGACGCGACGGCGGACGAGTGGCTGCCCGAGCACCCGGACGACGTGTGCGCGCTCGTGGTGCGGCAGGTGTCGATCAAGGTGCGCACGGAGCTCAGCGTCACCCGCGCGGAGCACGACGCGATGGCGCGCGTCCTCGACGACTGCGGGGACCTCCCGCTGCTGTCGTCCGACGACGTGCCGTGGCCGGCGCCCGCGCGCTGAGCGGAGCCCGGCCGGCGCCCAGGGACCCGTCACCTCCGCGGGCGAACCGATCGCGCGCCCGGTCCGAAGACACTGCGATGCGCCGGACCCCCAGAGACGCGATGCACCACGGGTCCGGATGTCATGGGGAGAGCGGTCGCACGGACGGCGCACGTAGAGGGGTCTCGGCGCCGGGACCACGACCGCAGGGCCGGCCCGTCATCGGGTCGGCCCATCTCCCTGCCCGCGGGTCGACGCCGCGGGGAGGGGAGAGCGGGCCGGCTCAGGAGAGCAGGCCGAGCACGCCCATCCACGCCGTGCCGACGACGCCCCAGATGACGATGAGCACCACGGCCATCACGAACCCGACGCGGAACCACTCCCTCGTCGTGACGTAGCCGGATCCGAAGACCACGCCGGACGGCCCCGACGCGTAGTGCGAGATGCCGCCGAAGAGGTTGCCGATGAAGCCCAGCACGAGCGCGGCGAACAGCGGCGGCGTGCCGGTCGCGACCGCGGCGCCGAGGAAGACCGCGTACATCGCGACGATGTGCGCCGTGTTCGACGCGAACAGGTAGTGCGAGAAGAAGTACACGAGCGCGAGCACCGCGAAGGCCCACGGCCAGGGCAGGCCGCCGACGGATCCGGAGACGGCGCCGCCCACGAGGTCGATGACGCCGAGCGCGTCGAGCTGGTCGGCCATGCCGACGAGCACCGCGAAGAAGATGAGCGTCGACCAGGCGGACGCGTTCGCCGCGAGGTGCGACCACTTGAGGACGCCCGTGACGAGCAGCACGGCGATGCCGCCGAAGGCCGCGGCCGTCGCGGGGATGCCGAGCAGGGATCCGCCGCACCAGAGCACGAGCAGCAGCACGAAGGTCGCCGCCATGATGCGCTCGTGTCCGGAGAGCGGGCCGAGCCCGCGCAGCTCCTCGCGCGCGTGGGCCGGCGCCTCGGGCGTGCGGGTGAGCGTGGGCGGGTAGACGCGCGCCATCGCCCACGGCACGACCACGAGGCTGAGGAGCCCGGGCACGAGCGCCGCCAGCGCCCAGCCGCCCCAGGTGACCTCGATGCCGAGGTCGGCGGCGGCCTTCTGCGCGACGGGGTTGCCGGCCATCGCCGTGACGAACATCGCCGACGTGACCGTGTTGACCTGCACGCTCGTGAGCGCGAGGTAGGAGCCGAGCCGGCGGCGCGACGCGTCGGACTCCGGGGTGGACCCCTGCACCCGGCTGAGCGACGCGACGATCGGGTACACGACGCCGCCCGCCCGCGCGGTGTTCGACGGCGTCGCCGGCGCGAGCACGAGGTCGGTGAGCGCCATGCCGTACGCGAGGCCGAGGCTGGATCCGCCGAGGCGCGACACGAACGCGAGCGCGATCCGGCGGCCGAGGCCCGTGACGAGGAAGCCGTCGGCGATGAAGAACGAGGCGACGATGAGCCAGATCGTGGGGTTGGCGAAGCCGACGAGCGCCTCGCCGTCGGTGGTCATGGTGCCCGTGAGCATCGCGACCGCGAGGCCGACCAGCGCGACGGGCGCGGTGGGCAGCGGCTGCAGGATGAGCGCGAGCACCGTGCCGACGAAGATCCCGGCCATGTGCATGCCGCGGGGGTCGACGCCCGCGGGCGGCGGGACGAGCGCGATGCCGATCGCGACGGCGACGATGACGACCACCTGGATCGCGCGCGTGCGGCGCGCGGCGCGGGCGGCGGCCGCGGGCGCCGCGGCGGCCGGTGCGCCGGGTGCCTCGGGCGCCGCCGGCTCGTCGGCGACCGAGGCCACGCCGCCGGGCGCGGGATCCGCGTCGTCGCGCGCCGGACCCCCTGGCGCCGGATCCGTGCCGGTTCCGGGGGCGGACGAGGGGCCGGGGTCTGCGGGAGGAGGGGTCATGACCGGCCCATCCTCCGCGCGTGCGGGGCCGCGTGCCACTTGTCTTCATAGTGTTCACGCGGGCGCCGCGGGCCGGTCGGACGGCGGCCCGCCGGCACCGCGGATCAGGCGGCGAAGCCCGTGGAGGTGACGATGTGCAGGCGCTGCGTGGGCCGCGTCATCGCGACGTAGAGGCCGGCCGCGCCGCGGGACGTGTGCGCGAGGACCTCGTCGGGCTCCGCGATGACGACCACGTCGAACTCGAGGCCCTTCGCCTCCTGCGAGCCGAGCACCGCGATGGGCCGGCCGAGGCCGCCCACGCCGATGCCGACCGCGGATCCGAACCGCTCGGCGAGCGCCCGGTGCAGCTCCACGACGCGGTCGTCGCGGGCGATGACCGCGAGCGTGCCGGTGTCGCCGCCCTCCCGCTCCTCGTCGACCACGTCGACGACCGCGGCCACGACCTCGTCGGCCTGGACCTCCACCGTGTCGATGGGGTGCTCGCCCTCGCGGACCGCGCGCGATCGGGTGACCGGGAGGCCGTGCGCGAGGGCCATGCGCTCGGCGGCCTCGGCGATCCGCGCGGGCGTGCGGTAGTTGACGGTGAGCTCCTCGAGGCGCCACTCGCGGCCGAGCACCGGGCCGAGCGCGTCCTGCCAGCTGGTGACGCCGACGGCGGAGCTGGCCTGCGCGACGTCGCCCACGATCGTGAACGAGCGCAGGGGGCAGCGGCGGAGGAGCACGCGCCACTGCATGGGCGAGAGCTCCTGCGCCTCGTCGACCACGATGTGGCCGTAGGTCCAGGTGCGGTCGGATGCGGCGCGCTCGGCGGTGGTGCGGCGCGCGGCCTGCTCGGCGAAGCCCTCCGCCAGGCGCTCGGCCGTGACCATGCCGCCGACGCCCATGTTCTCGATGGCCTGCTCGGCGTTCTCGATGTCGCGGAGGCGCTGCTGCTCGCGCTCGCGCGCGCTCGCGTCGGCCTGCGCGCTGAACTCGCCGAGGAGCTCGGCGGCCTCGTCGAGCAGCGGCACGTCGGCCACGGTGAAGGGGGCGTCGCGGTCGCGGCGGAGGAGCGCGCGCTTCTCGGGGCTCCAGCGCGGGGTGAGCGAGGCGAGCCAGTTCGGCCGGGCGTAGAGGTCCTGGACGAGCTTCTCGGGGGTGAGCGGCATCCACGCGGTGTTGAGCGCGACCTTCACGTCGTACGAGGTGCGGAGGTCCTCGCGGAGCATCGCGAGGTCGCTGTCGTCGAGGGCGCTGCCATTGCGGCGCATCTGCGACGCGAGGACCTGCGCGAGGGACCCGAGGGCGGCCTTGTTGAAGACCACGCGGGCCTCGTTGTGCGGCTTCCTGCTGTCCTGCGCGCGGCGGAGCGCGCTCGCGACGAGCGACGGCTCGAGGACGATGCGCTCGCCGTTCACGTCCAGCGTGACGGCCTCGGTGGGGACGACCTGGCGCGAGCGGACGGCGCGCTGCAGGAGGCCGGCCATCTCGGAGCCGCCCTTGACGGCCGCGACCTCGGGCGCGTCCTCGGCGGCGGCGTCGATGCCCGGGTAGAGCTGGCCGACGCTCGCGAGCACGACACCCGTCTCGCCGAGGGACGGCAGCACGGCCTCGATGTACTGGAGGAAGGAGCGGCTCGGCCCCACCACGAGCACGCCCGAGGACGCGAGCCGGTCGCGGTGCGAGTAGAGGAGGTACGCGGCGCGGTGCAGGGCGACCGCGGTCTTGCCCGTGCCCGGCCCGCCCTGCACGACGAGCACGCCGCGGAGGTCGGAGCGGATGATGCGGTCCTGCTCGGCCTGGATGGTGGCGACGATGTCGTTCATCCGGCCGGTGCGCCCCGCGGCGAGCGCGGCGAGCAGCGCGCCCTCGCCCTGGAGGCTGGTGCGGCCCTCGTCGAGCAGCGTGGGGTCGAACACCTCGTCCTCGACGTGCACGACCTCGCGGCCGCGCGTGGTGAGGTGGCGGCGGGCGCGGGCGCCGAGCGGGGTGGCGGCGGTGGCCTGGTAGAAGGCGCTCGCCTGGGGCACGCGCCAGTCGAGCAGGAGCGGCTGGAGGTCGTCGTCGCGGAGGCCGATGCGGCCGATGTACCGGTAGACCGGATCGCCGTCCCCCGCGGCGCGCGCGGGCGCGGCGTCGCGCGGCTCGTCCTCCGGCAGGTGCCCCGCCTCGAACTCGAGGCGCCCGAACACGAGGCGCTCGTCGACCTCGCGCAGCGCCTGCAGCCGGTCCTCGTAGATGCGCGCGAAGGCGTCGCGCTCGGACCGGTTCTGGTGCGTGCCCCCGGTGGGGCTGTCCCGCACCGCGACCAGCTGATCCCGGGTCTCCGCCCGCACCGCGTCGAGTCGTCCGTAGAGGCGCGTGACGTACGCGCGCTCGCGCTCCAGCTCCGTACCGGTCACCTGCACACCCCTTGGAATTCCGGCGTCAATCCTATCGAGGCGAGGGGGCGCCTCCCGACCGCGGGCGCCCCCGGCGGAGGCGGCGCGCGACGGCCGGCGCAGGGGTCAGCGGCGCGTCCCGACCAGGCGCTGCGGGCCCGTCGCGGCCGGTCGCGCGCGCTGGCGGAGGGCCCGGCGCCGGGCGTTCTCGGAGCGAGCCGTGAGGATCAGGACCACCACCACGCCGATGAGGGCGCCGAGGCCGTTGTGGACGATGTCGCGCACGTCGGAGACGCGCGTCGGGAGGAACGCCTGCGCGGTCTCGATGAGGGCGGAGAGGCCGACCCCGAGCGCGATCGCGAGCCACCAGCGGGATCGGCCGAGCAGGAGCACGAGGAACATGCCTACCGGCAGGAACATCGCGACGTTCGCGGCGCCCTCCACGGAGGAGTACGTGATCCACGAGGTGCCGTCGTGCCGGTGCAGCGCCCGCAGCGCGCGGAAGAGGAAGCCGTCGATGCGGCGGTCGTAGGGCTCCGGCGACAGCGTGATCCACGCGACGAGCCCGAGGTACAGGGCCGTCGCGGTTCCGAGGACGGGGTGGCGGAGGAGCATCCGTCCATCATCCGGGCATTCCCCTGGGTGCCGGATCCGCCGGAGGTGCCGGTTCCGTGACGTCATGTGGCGATCCGCCCCTCCTCGGGGCTGAGGCCGTGGCACCCTGTGCGTGCAGCGCATCCGCGAAGCCTCGCGTCCCGTCCGCACCCGCGACCGGGACACGCCTGCGATCAGTTCCCGCTCGCCGCGGGCGGTCGTGCAGGCCGCCCGACGGCACGAGAGACCCGCGGAGGTCCCCATGCCCGACAGCCCAGACCGGATCCTGACGTCCCACGCCGGCAGCCTGCCCCGGACGGACGCGCTCATCGCCGCCAACGCGGCGCGCGCCGAAGCCCGGGAGATCGCCGCCACGCGGCCGGACGCCGATGGCGGCGGCCCGGACGCCCCACCCGCCGACGACCTCGACGACGTCCTCGCCGACGCGGTCGACGGCCTCGTCGCCCGCCAGCGCGAGGTGGGGATCGCCCTCCCGGGCGACGGCGAGTACGGCAAGGCCATGTCGAGCGCGATCGACTACGGCGCCTGGTGGTCGTACTCGTTCCAGCGGCTCAGCGGCCTGGAGCTCGTGCCCGGCGGGCCGTTCTCCTCGGAGCCCGTGCGCAGCTCCCCCGGCCACGTGCGGCTGACGACCTTCCCCGACCGCCGCGACTGGACGACCTTCGCCGACGCCTACCGGGATCCGTCGAGCGGCATCACGGTCGGCGACGCCCCCCTCGACTTCCCGAGCGCCACCGGGCCCGTCTCCTACACGGGGCACCAGGCGATCCAGGCCGACATCGCGCACCTGAAGCACGCGCTCGACGCGAACGGGTACGAGCAGGGCTTCATCACGTCCCTCTCCCCCGGCAGCGCGTCGCGCATCGGGAACCTGCACTACGCGACCGAGGAGGAGTTCATCTGGGCGTGCGCGGACGCGATGCGCGAGGAGTACGTCGCGATCCTCGACGCGGGGCTCGTGCTGCAGATCGACGACCCGTCCATCGCGGAGAACTGGGACCAGATCAACCCGGAGCCGAGCGTGGAGGACTACCTGGCGTTCACGCGGATCCGGGTCGAGGCGCTCAACCACGCGCTGCGCGGGCTGCCGCAGGAGAGGATCCGCTTCCACCTCTGCTGGGGCTCCTGGCACGGACCGCACACGACCGACATCGAGTTCCGGCACATCGTGCGGACGATGCTCGACATCGACGCGGGCGCGTACTCGTTCGAGGGCGCCAACGCGCGGCACGAGCACGAGTGGCGCGTGTGGGAGGACGTGGAGCTGCCCGACGGGAAGGTCATCGTGCCGGGCGTGGTGGGGCACGCGACCAACGTGGTCGAGCACCCGGAGCTCGTGGCCGACCGGATCGAGCGCTACGCGCGGCTCGTGGGGCGCGAGCGCGTGGTCGCGTCGACGGACTGCGGGCTCGGCGGGCGGATCCACCCGCAGATCGCGTGGGCGAAGCTGGAGAGCCTGGCGCAGGGCGCGGAGATCGCGACCCGGCGGCTCTGGCGCTGAGGTCGCCGGCCGGGTGGAGCCCGGTGGACGGGGGCCGGACGCGTCGCGCGTCCGGCCCTCGGTCGCGAGGACGCGTCAGAGCGCGATGATCGCGTGCACGTCCCGGCCGGCGAGCCTCGCGCGACCGCCGAGGCCCTCGAGCTCGAGCACGACGCCGATGCCGGCGACCTCGTAGCCCGCGCGCTCCAGCAGGCGGGCGGCCGCGTCGAGCGTGCCGCCGGTCGCGAGGACGTCGTCGAGGAGCAGCACGCGGGATCCGGGCGCGAGCTGGCCGGGGTGCAGCTCGATGGCGGCCTCGCCGTACTCGAGGTCGTACGTCTCGCGCAGGACCTCGCCGGGGAGCTTGCCGGCCTTGCGCACCGCGAGGGTGCCGACGCCGGACGCGTAGGCCGCGGCCGCGGCGAGCAGGAAGCCGCGCGCCTCGACGCCGGCGACCGCGTCGACGGGACCGCCGGCGGCCACGAGGTCGTCGACCACGGCGCGGAGGGCGGGGCCGTCGGCGAGGACGGGCGTCAGGTCGCGGAACAGGATCCCGGGCTGCGGGAAGTCCGGGACGGTGAGCAGCAGGGAGCGGACGAGGTCGGATGCGGGGGTCTCGGGCACCCGACAACGGTAGTCGGTGGGCGGGCGGCGGCCGGCCGCCAGGTGGATGTGGTGGGCTGGGCGCTCCCCGCCCGCACCCGCATCCGCACCGCACCGCACCGCACCGCACCGCACCGAGGAGCCCATGGACCCCGTCAAGATCCTGCGCGACCTCGTCGCGCGCGCGACCGCCGTCGAGGCGCCGCTCGAGGCGGGACCCGCCCTCGTCGCCGTCGCGCTCGCCGTGGTGCTCGTCCTGGTGCCGGCCGCGTGGCGGATCACCCGCCATGCCGTGACGATCGTGCACGAGGGCGGCCACGGGCTCGCGGCGACGCTGAGCGGACGGCGGCTCGCCGGGATCCGCCTGCATTCCGACACCTCGGGCCTCACCGTGAGCGTCGGCCGGCCGCGCGGGCCGGGCATGGTCGTGACGCTGCTCGCCGGCTACCCCGCGCCCGCGCTCGCGGGCCTCGGCGCGGCCTGGCTCGCCGGGCAGGGCCGGTCCGCCGCCGTCCTCTGGCTGTGGCTCGTGCTGCTGGCGCTCGTGGTGATCCAGGTGCGCAACTGGTTCGGGCTGTGGTCGTGCCTCGTGGCGGGAGTGGTGGTCGGCGTGATCGCGGGCGTGGCGCCGATCGTCGTGCAGGGCGTCGCGGCCCACGCGCTCGCGCTGTTCCTGCTGCTCGGCGCCCTGCGCGCGACGCTCGAGCTGCAGCGCGCCCGGTCGCGGCGGGGCGGCGACGCCTCCGACGCCGACCAGCTCGGGCGGCTGACGCACCTGCCGGGGATCCTCTGGGTCGGCGTGCTCGTCGTCGTCGCGGCCGCCTGCCTCGTGGGCGGCGCGCTGCTGCTGGGGATCCCGACGCTCCTCGGCGCCTGACGCGGGCCGTCCACCCCGCGGACGACGCGGCCGCCGCGTCCCGGGGGACGCGACGGCCGCGGATGCCGGGACGGGTCCCGCTACATCTCCTCGTGCGTGTCCGGGTCGCCGTCCCAGAGGCGCGACTGCGGTCCGGATCCGATCAGGCGCACCTCCTCCTCGGTGAGCTCGAATCCGAAGACGTCGAGGTTGGTGCGCTGGCGCTCGGGATCCGTCGACCGCGGGATGGGCAGCGCGCCCGACTGGACGTGCCAGCGGAGGACCGCCTGCGCGGGGGTCACGCCGTGCGCCTCCGCAGCCGCCACCACGTGCGGGTCCTTCATCAGCTGCTCGCGCGTGCCGAACGGCGACCAGCTCTCGGTGACGATGCCGCGGCGCGCGTGCTCCGCGCGGAGCTCGGCCTGCGCGAAGGTCGGGTGCAGCTCGACCTGGTTGACGACCGGCAGCACGCCCGTCTCGTCCTCGAGGCGCTGCAGGTGCGCGGGCGTGAAGTTCGAGACGCCGATCGAGCGGACGAGGCCGCGCTCCTTCAGCTCGATGAACGCGCGCCAGCTGTCGACGTACTTGTCCACGCTCGGGTTCGGCCAGTGGATGAGGTACAGATCCACGTGGTCCACGCCGAGCGACGCGCGCGACTCCTCGAAGGACGCGAGCGTCTCCTCGTAGCCGTGGTGGCGGCCGGGCAGCTTGGTGGTGAGGAAGAGCTCCTCGCGCGGGACGCCGGAGCGGCGCATGCCCTCGCCCACCGCGGCCTCGTTGCCGTAGTTGAGGGCCGTGTCGAGCAGGCGGTACCCGGCGCCGATCGCGCCGGACACGAGCTCGGCGCCCGCGTCGTCGTTCAACCCGTACGTGCCGAGGCCGATGGCGGGGATGCGGTTCCCGTCGGACAGTTCCAGTGTGGGGATCGTGGTCATCCCCTCACGCTACGCCCGGGTCAGGCGCGGTCGACGGGAGCGGATCCCGCGCCGGTCGGGGCGTCGCCCGCGGCCGCGTCGTCCGTCTGGGCCGCGTCCCCGTCCGCCGCGTGGCGTCCGTCGGCGGCGTGGTCCCGGCCGAAGACCATCGTGACGGCCCACGCGATCATGCCGCAGACCGTGAGGATGTCGGCCACGTTGAAGACCGCGAACCACTCGACGGCGATGAAGTCCACGACGTGCCCGGACAGCGGCCCGTCCTCGGCCCGCGTGATGCGGTCGAAGAGGTTGCCGAGCGCGCCCGCCAGCACCGCGGTGAGCAGCAGCACCTGGAGCGTCGAGGCGCGGTGGCGGATCTGCCAGCCGACCCAGACGGCGAGGCCGAGCGCGAGCGCGATGATCCCGACGGTGAGCAGCGGGCCCACCTCGGCGCCCATGCCGAAGGAGACGCCGGGGTTGTAGACGAGGGCGAACCGCACGGTCGGGACGAGCTCGATCTGCCGGCCGCCGCCGAGGGCGTCCACGGCCCAGCGCTTGCTGATCTGGTCGAGGACGAAGCCGACGACCACCACGACCGCCGCGAGCGCCACGACGACGGGGCGGGAGGTGCGGGGACGGCGTGCGGCGGGGGGTGCGGTGGTCACGCGACGAGCCTAGGCGGTGGGCGCGGCGGGATCCTCCGGGCGGTCGTCGTCGGCGAGGGGCGCGGCGGCGGCGCGGTCGCGGATCCGCGTGGCCGCCTCGCGCGGGAACGTGCTGCGGACGAGGTGCCGCGTGCCGTCGGCCGACTCGAGGGAGACGGCGGGCCCGGCGTCCAGGAGGACGGCCGCTCCCCCGCCCGGCAGCGCGCGGACGCCGATGCCGCCGACGGTCCGCGGCCGGAGGTGGTCGACGACCGTGCAGTCGGCGATGGCCGCGTACGGGACGCGGATGCGCCGCAGCGGGACGAGGGCCACCTCGACGGCGTCGGCGTCCAGCGTGATGCGGATCCGGAGCGACCCGACCACCACGCCGGCGGCCAGGAGCACGAGCCCCGCGACGATCCCGACGGCGCCTCCGCCGGTCGCGACGACGACCACGAGGCCGAGCGCCGCGACCACCAGCCCGCCGAGGCGGATCGCGCGCGGGGCGGGCGTGGTCTGGCGGAAGCGCGCGTCGGGTGAGGGCGTGGTCACGCCCTCACCCTAGGTGGACGGGCCCTCCTGCCGGAGGTGCCGCGACGGGTCAGGCGTGCTGCTCGTCGTGCTCGCCCTCGGCGATCTCCTCGACGAGCTTCGCGCAGAACGCGGGCAGGTCGTCGGGGTTGCGGCTCGTGACGAAGCCGCTGTCGACCACGACCTCCTCGTCGACCCACTCGGCGCCCGCGTTGCGGAGGTCGGTGGCCAGCGTCGGGAACGAGGTCATGCGGCGGCCGTCGACCACGCCGGCCTCGATGAGGATCCACGGCGCGTGGCAGATGGACGCGACGGGCTTGCCCGCCGTGAAGAAGGCCTTCGCGAAGGCGACCGAGTCGGCGTCGACGCGGATGTCGTCCGCGTTCACGACGCCGCCGGGCAGCACGAGGCCGTCGTAGTCAGCTGCGTCGGCGTCCGCCACCCGCACGTCCACGTCGAACGTGTCGGCCTTGTCGATGTGGTTCAGACCCTGCACGGTGTCCGACTTCGGGGACACCAGCACGGGGGTGCCGCCGGCCTCCTGCACGGCCTTCCACGGCTCCGTCAGCTCGACCTGCTCGAAGCCGTCCGTCAGCAGGAAGGCCACCTTGCGGCCCTGGATGCTCTCTCCGGTCATGTGCGTTCCTCCTCGTGAGAGTGGTGCCGCCCGGTCGGACGGCGCTGTCGACGCTACGCGCGTGCGTCGCCGCCGACCACGGTGCGGAAGACGTTCACGGGTCGTCCGGAGACGGCCGTGTCGATCGCGAAGACGCCGCCCGAGAGCGGGTGTTCCTCGAGCTGCTCCTCCGTCATGTTCTCCCGCGCGGTGCCGATGACGAGGGTCCGGAGGTCGGGCCCGGCGAACGCGACCGACGTCACGTTCGGCGCGGGCACCTCGATCTCGAGGTCCTTCGAGCCGTCGGGCGCCCAGCGGATCACCTTGCCGCCGCCGTAGACGCCGTTCCACGCGTAGCCGTCGACGTCGAGGGTGAGGCCGTCGCTCATCTCGCCGTGGATCCAGCGCTCGAGGTCGCCGAGCTCGCCGTCGGCCGAGTAGGGCGCCCGGTAGACGGTCTGCTCCGACGTGTCGGTGAGGATCATGGTGCGACCGCCGTCGGTCCATTCGAAGCCGTTGGTGACGGCGAAGCCGCCGAGGAGCGTGCGCAGGGTGCCGGATCCGTCGATCGAGTAGACGGCCGCGTCCGGCTCGCCCTCGGTGACGTCCATGGAGCCGATGACGAAGCGGCCCTCCGGATCGACCTTGCCCTCGTTCATCCGGATGCCGTCGTGCGCGTGCGCGACGCGCGCGAGCTCGCGCGTGATCCGGCCCTCCCGGTCGACGAGCACGATCCGGTCGCCGAGCCCGGCGACGTACCCGCCGTCGTCGGCCGGCTGGAAGGACGCGAGCGGCGGCGGCAGCTCGAGCACCGTGTCGTCGGATCCGTCGACCGAGCCGGTCCACGGGCTCCGGTGCAGCGTGCCCGCGGTGATGTCGTTCCACATCACGTCGCCGGCGGGATCCCACCAGAGGCTCTCGACGAGGATCGCGCGGGCGTCGCGCAGGACGCGGAGGTCGGAGGTGAGGGCGCTCATGGATCCAGCCAAGCACCGGGAGCGGGCGGCCGTCCGGCGCGGTGGGCGACGCGGTGGCCGACGCGGTGGGCGACGGACCGCTCGTCCGCCGAGCGAACCGCCGGCCGCCCTGGCTGGACGCGCACTGTGAGCGCACTCACCGTTCGTGCGACACGGATCCGGCGGGCGTACCGTCGAAGGCAGGCCGGACGTCGCGCGAACGCGCGCCCGGCCCACGCGGGCCCGTCCCACCGGACGCCGCGCCGCACGGATCGGGAGACCCCCGACCCCATGAGAACGAGAACCGAGGAGTCGCACATGACCACGACCGTCGAACGCCCCACCGCCACCTCCGAGAAGGCCACGCAGCCCGAGGGCTCCAAGCCCACCAAGCGCCAGAACGCCGAACGCGGCTTCAAGGCCAGCCAGCAGCTGCACGAGAACATGCAGAAGGTGCTCGTCGACCTCATCGAGCTGCACATCCAGGGCAAGCAGGCCCACTGGAACGTCGTCGGCAAGAACTTCCGCGACCTGCACCTGCAGCTCGACGAGATCATCGAGTCGGCGCGCGAGTTCAGCGACGACCTCGCCGAGCGGATGCGCGCCCTGCACGCCACGCCCGACGGCCGCAGCGACACCGTCGCCGAGAACACGACGCTCCCCGAGTACCCGCAGGGCGAGGTCGACACGGCCGAGACCGTCGACCTCGTGACCCAGCGCCTCGAGGCCGCCGTGCACACCATGCGCGAGGTCCACGACGACGTCGACGAGGAGGACCCGACCACCGCGGACCTCCTCCACGGCTTCATCACGGCGCTCGAGCAGTACGCGTGGATGGTCTCCGCGGAGAACCGCCGCGTCGGATCCGCCGCCGAGTAGCGAGCGGCACCGACATCACGACCCGAGGGCCGCGCCACCAGGCGCGGCCCTCGTCGCGTCACGACCGCGACACCGCATCGACCGCCCGATCTGGGCACAGGAAGGAGACCGGGATGGACCTCGGGATCACAGGGAAGACCGCGCTCGTCACGGGCGCCGACTCGGGGATCGGGTGGGAGACCGCCCGCATCCTCCTCGCCGAGGGCGCGACCGTCGTCCTCAGCGACCAGGACCAGGGCTCGCTCGACGAGGCCGCCGCGAAGCTCGACGGGGGCGACCGCGTGCACGCGTTCGCGGCCGACGTGACGAGCGTCGAGTCGCTCGCCGCGCTACACGACAAGGTGCAGGAGGCCGTCGGCGACATCGACATCCTCGTGCAGTCCGCGGGCATCACCGGCGCGCAGGGCCTGTTCCACGAGATCGACGACGCGGGCTGGACGAACACCATCGAGGTCGACCTCCTGGGACCCGTGCGGCTCGTCAAGCAGTTCCTCCCGTCGCTCCGGAAGGGCGGCTGGGGCCGGATCGTGTTCCTCGCCTCCGAGGACGCCGTGCAGCCGTACGACGACGAGCTCCCCTACTGCGCCGCCAAGGCCGGGATCCTCGCGCTGTCGAAGGGCCTCTCGCGCAGCTACGCGAAGGAGGGCCTGCTCGTGAACGCGGTGTCGCCCGCCTTCATCCACACGCCCATGACCGACGCGATGATGGAGAAGCGCGCCGACCAGCTGGGCACCTCGAAGGACGACGCGATCGAGTCGTTCCTCGACGAGGAGCGCCCCTACATGGAGCTCAAGCGCCGCGGCGAGCCCGCCGAGGTCGCCAACGTGGTCGCGTTCCTCTGCTCCGACCTCGCGTCGTTCGTGAACGGCTCGAACTACCGCGTCGACTCCGGATCGGTGGCGACGATCTGATGGCCGGCCTCTCGAAGGGCGACCACGTCACCTGGAACACGCCCCAGGGCGAGACGCACGGGAAGGTCGTCGAGGAGAAGACGAAGGACTTCCAGCACGACGGGCAGCACTTCACCGCGTCGGGCGACGAGCCCGCGTACATCGTGGAGAGCGACAAGTCCGGCAAGACCGCGGCCCACAAGGGATCCGCGCTGACGAAGAAGAAGTAGCGCGGCCTCCCCCGCGGGTACCGGCGACCGGTACCCGCGGGGGGCGACCCGCTCTCGGACCCGCGCCTAGGCTGTGGCCGATGGACACCGGGACCGCCGAGACGACGCGCGCGCGCACGCCGCGCGCCCCGCGGCACCGCGACGGCGCCGAGGTCGCCGTGGACGCCGTCGTCGGGATCGTGCTCGCGGGCATCGCCGTGCGGCCGCCGCTGGACGTGCAGGAGGCGGGCCTCCCCGTGGCCGCTTTGGTGGTCCTCGCGGTCGTCGCGCGCTCGGCGCTCCCCGGGGTGGCGCTCGCGCTGGCCTGGGTGATGGCGCTGGCGCAGTGGCAGCTGGGCGAGCGCCCCGGCTTCGCCGACCTCGCCCTCCTCCTCGTGCTGTACTCCACCGCCCGGCGGGGGTCGCGCCCCACGGTCATCCTGGGCGGCGCGTCCGCGGTCGTCGGCGGCGTGATGGCCACGGTCTACCTGCTGCACACGGGCGCCCGCTACTCGCTCCTCATCAGCCCCGGCGGCCTCGGCGCCATGATCTTCGTCGCGGCACCGGTCCTGATGCTGCTCCTCGCCTGGCTCACCGGCCTCGTGGTGCGCGTGATCCGCGCCCGCTCGACCGAGTCGCGGCTCCGCGTCCAGGCCGAGGACACCGCCGTCAAGGCCGTCGACCTCGCGCACGCCGAGACGCTGCGGGCGAGCATGGCGCGCGACGTGCACGACATCGTCGGGCACTCGCTCGCGGTGATCATCGCGCAGGCCGACTCGGTGCAGTTCCTCGACGACGAGGAGCGGATCCGCGGCGTCTCCGCCACCATCGCCGACACCGCGCGCCGGTCGCTCGCCGAGGTGCGCGAGGTGCTGAGCGGCACGAGCACGGCCGAGTCCGACGACGGGCCCGAGGACCTCGACGCGGTCGTGGCGCAGGTGCGGGCGGCCGGGGTCGACCTCGTGCACGAGGTGCGCGGCCAGCGCCGCGCGGTGGATCCGGCCCGCCAGGTCGTCGTGCGCCGCGTCGCCCAGGAGATGACCACCAACGCCATGCGGCACGGCGCCGCCGGCGGCCGCATCCGGCTCCGCGAGACCTGGCGCGCGGCCGACGTGGTGCTCGAGGTCGAGAACCCCGTCGTCCCGCCGAGCGCCGTCCGCGACCGCACGGGCCCGCTCGGGCTCGAGTCACTGCGCCTCGGCACCGGCGTCGAGGGCATGCGCGCCCGGCTCGCGGCCGTCGGCGGCGACCTCGAAGCCGAGGCCGTCGACGACCTGTTCACCGCCCGGGCCAGGATCCCCCTGCCGGACGCCCGCCCCCTCACCGTGCCGGGAGGCCGCCCGTGATCCGCATCGTGCTCGTCGACGACCAGGAGCTGTTCCGCGGCGGCGTGCGCGTCGCCCTCGACGCCCAGCCCGACCTCCAGGTCGTCGGCGAGGCCGGGGACGGCAGGCAGGGGCTCGCGGTGATCGACGAGGTGCGACCCGACGTCGTGCTGCTCGACATGCGGATGCCCGTGATGGACGGCCTCGAGACCGTGCGGGCGCTCTTCGACGGCTCGCGCGCCGAGCCGCCGCGGGTCATCGTGCTGACGACGTTCGCGCTCGATCGCGCCTCGGCCACGGCCATCCGCGGCGGCGCGAGCGGCTTCCTCCTCAAGGACGCGACGCCCGCCTTCCTCGCCGCGGCGATCCGCGCGGTCCACGCCGGCAGCGCCGTGCTCGCGCCCGACGAGCTCACGCAGCTCTTCACGTCGGACGCCGCCGCCGCGCCCGCTCCCCCGGCGCCGCCCGCGTTCCGCTCGCTGAGCGCGCGCGAGAAGGACGTCTTCGGGCACGTGGCCAGGGGCCTGTCGAACGCGGAGGTCGCGGCGCTCGAGTTCGTCAGCGAGTCG
The DNA here is from genome assembly GCF_021922985.1 of Clavibacter michiganensis subsp. tessellarius. Lineage (NCBI taxonomy): Bacteria > Bacillati > Actinomycetota > Actinomycetes > Micrococcales > Microbacteriaceae > Clavibacter > Clavibacter tessellarius. The sequence continues at coordinate 1,429,124 of NZ_CP040788.1, forward strand.
ACCGTGAAGACGCACGTCAGCAGCATCCTCGCCAAGCTCGCGCTCCGGGATCGCGTGCAGCTCGTCGTGTACGCGCACGACCACCGGCTCGTGGAGCGGTCGGGGGCGTAGGCGCCACCGGCCTGCCCGGCCGACGCGACCGGCGCGACCGGCCCGAGCGGCCCGCGACCCCGGCGTCAGCCGCCGAGCGCGCCGCCGCAGCGCTGAAGGTCGGTTGCGAGGGCGTCGACCTCCGCGCGCGCGGACTCCGCGGGGACGGACGGATCCACGTCCTCGGCCCAGATGGTGAAGGCGACCTCGGTGCCGTCCTCCGCGTCGGCGATGCCGGTGAGGCCGTGCATCCGCTCGAGCGTGCCCGTCTTGCCGCGGATGCGGCCGGCCGCCGCGTCCTGCTCGCCCGCGAAGCGCCCGCCCTCCGCGAGCGTGCCCGTGCGCCCGGCGACGGCGAGGCCGGCGTCGACGATCGCGAGGTCGTCGACGTGCCGCGCGATGCGCGCCATGAGCCGCGTGAGGAGCTCGGCCGGCACGCGGTTCGCGTCCGACAGGCCCGACCCGTCGACCAGCACGACGCCCGCCATCGGCAGGTCGAGCCCCGCGAGCGCCTCCGGGGTGCCGCGCTGGATGTCGGTGGCCGCGCTGCCCGCGCCCGTCTCGATCGCGACGAGGCGCGCGAGCGTCTCGGCGAGCGTGTCGTCGGAGTGCGTGAGCATGTGGCCGACGAGGTCGCGCACGGGCGCCGACTCGACCGTGGCCAGCACGGCGGATCCGGGGGCGGCCGTGACGAGCGGGCCGTCCGCGGCCACGTCGTCGCCGAGGAGCGCGGCGAAGGCGTCGGCGGCGCGCGCGACGGCCGCGTCCCCGCGACGGGAGTACGGGACCGCGGGGTCGTCGCGGTCGCCGTCCACCATGAGCGCCGTGATGTTCGACATGGATCCGCCCCGCCGTGCCGCGAGCGGCCACTCCGGCAGCCAGGCGGGCCCGGTGAAGAGGCTGCTGTCGACCTGGAGGCGGCGGATCGGGACGCCGGCGGTGGCGGGATCGGCGCGCCGGGCGTCGCGCACCTGGCGCGCGAGGTCGTCGAGGTGGGGCGCGCCCGGGTAGACGCCGTCGGTGCCCGTGGGCAGGCGGCTGAGGGTGGGGTCGCCGCCGCCCACGAGGACCACCGTGTCCGGGCGCGGGCCGGCGACGACGCGCGTGGCGATGCGGCGGTCCGGGCCGAGCGACTCCACGGCGGCCGCGGCGGTGAGGACCTTCATGGTGCTCGCGGTGGGGGCCGGCACGTCGCCGCGCACGTCGACCAGCGCGGCGCCCGCGTCGTCGCCGGCGTCCGCGGCGCTCAGGTGCAGCGTGCCCGTGGACCATCCGGCCGTGAGCGCGTCGACGGTGCAGGTGTCGGGGTCCGCCGACGCGCCGGCGAGGGGCGCCGGGAGGATCCCGGTCGCGAGGCCCGCGCCCACCACGGCGGTCGCGACCACGGCCGCGAGCAGCGCGTCCCGGCGACGGGCCACCCGGCCGCGGGGACGCCGGCGCGGCGCGGCGCGGGCGGGGCGGGATCCGGTCATCTCCCCAGGGTAGGAAACCCGTGTCGCGCGCACCTCCGCCGCGGGTGCCGCTGGCTCCCCCGCGCGGACGATCCGCCGCGGCTCAGCGCAGCAGGCCGCCCGTGCGCCCCGACTCGGCCCAGGCCAGCGCGCGCGTGACGACGCGCTCGCTGACGTCGAGCACGCGGGCGATCTCGCCGGTGTCGCGCCCCTTCGAGCGCTCCTCGACGGCGATCTGGAGCTTGCGACGCGTGATGCCCTTGGGCAGCGACGGCAGCTGGGGCGCCGTCGGCGCGGGTGCCGCGGCGGGCTCGGCGGGCCGGCGGCGGCGCTTCTCCTCGGCGGTGACCGCGTCCACCGTGGCGAGCGCGAGCGTGACCGCGAAGAGGCCGCGGCCGGCCTCGGTGCCCGCCTCCAGCCCGTCGCGGACGGCCCGGAACGCGATGCCGCGCGCCTCGAGGGAGTTGAGGATCCGCACGACGTCGGCCGATCCCGGCCCCAGCCGGTCGAGGCTGACGACGAGCAGCTCGTCGTTCTCGCGGAGGTAGTCGAGGGCGTCCTGGAGGCTCGGGCGCGCGGCCTTGGGGCCGGCGGCGACGTCGACGAAGATGCGCTCGCAGCCCGCCGCGTCGAGGGCGTCGACCTGGTCCTGGTACGACTCGTCGGCGCGCGCGACGCGCGCGTACCCCACCAGCGTGGTCATGCGCCCTCCCTCACGACGTGCTCCCCCTGCTCCCGCTCCCCCGATCCCATGCGACGACGGGCGGACGCCGCCCGGCGCCCGCCCGTCCGCTCACGCGCGGATCAGCTCGCGTCGTCGGACTGCGGCGACGCGGTCTCCTTCTTCTCCTGCAGGCGCTCGATCTGCTCGCTCGCCTCCGCCTTGTTGAGGTCGGCGGGGATCTCCTCGCCGGCCTGCGAGGCGAGCGAGTCGAGGTAGCTGCGCTGCGCGCCCGTCATCGGCTCGTCGCCCGTGACCCACGTGCTCGGGTCCTTCTCGGCGCTCTGGGGCGGCGTGGGCGTGGAGGAGCCGAGCATCTCCTTCTCGTCGCCGCCGGTGGTGTCCTGGTTGGCATCGCTCATGATCGTGTCTCCTCGTGGTCGTGGCTCCGACGCTACTCGCGACCCCCGACGTCGTGCCGGCCGGCCGGCGTCGCCCCGCGCGATCGTCGCCTGGCGGCCATCGCCCGCGCACCCGGCGCTCCCGCCCCGCTCGGCGGATCGGGAGGAGGCGGGCGGATCAGCGCCGGCCGCCGCCGAGGAGCGCCTCGCGGTGGTCGGTGACCGCCCGCAGCAGCCGGCGCTCGTCGTCGAGGTGCCCCGCCTCGGAGCGGCCGGACGCGGCGGGCCGCTCGGACAGCATCCGCTGCCGGGCGAAGGCGAGCCGCGTGGCGTCGCGCGTGAACAGCCCCATGGCCCGGCCCGCGTCGCCGCCGCGGGTGCGCGCCCACAGCCGCGCGCGCCGCCGACCCTGCCACGTGCTCAGCATCTCGACCTCGGCGGGCGTGAACCAGCCGACGGCCGCGTACTCGCGGAGGCGGCGGCGCGTCAGGTGGATCTCGTAGCGGCGCAGCAGGATCACGACCGTCACGAGGAACGCGAAGATCGGCACCTGCAGCAGCACGTAGAAGGAGAGGAAGTCGCCGGTGATGGTGACGCCCGTGTTCCAGAGGGCGTGCAGCACGATGGCGCCGACCAGCCCGATCGCGCCGGAGCCGAGCGCGGCGCCCGGACCGCGGCGCGCGCCGTAGCCGATGGCGATGCCGGTGATCATGGTGAAGGTCACGTGCGCGAAGGGCGAGAACAGGCCCCGCAGCACGAAGGTGCCGACGAGCTCGCCCGTGGTGCCCTGCACGAGCGGACCGCCGAAGTAGACGATGTTCTCCGTGAAGGCGAAGCCGGCCGCGATGGTCGCGCCGTAGACGACGCCGTCGACCGGCCCGTCGAAGTGGCGGCGAGCGACCCAGAACACGAGGAGCAGGCCGAGCGCCTTCGCGGACTCCTCCACGACGGGCGCCTGGACGGCCAGCTGCAGGAACTCCGTGTACCCCGTCGGCACGCCCACGGCGAGGCGCGCGTACTGCACGACGAGGTCGAACAGCAGCGCGATGGCCACCGACGCGGCCGCGCCCCAGAGCAGCGCGAACAGGAGCGCCAGGCGCGGCTCGGGCTCCCAGCGGTCGACCCAGCGGATCGCGAGCAGCACGCCGGCCAGCGGGACGAGCGCGAGGAGGGCGCAGATCGCGACGGCCTGCACCCCGAGGCTCAGCACGAGGTACGCGGCGACGACGAGGCCGACGAGCAGCAGCACGGCGACGCCCACGACGCCGAGCACGGCCGACGCGGTGATGCGGCGCGGCGCGTGCGGCGTGGGGAGCTCCATGGCGCGCGGCGGCGAGGAGGGCGACGGGCGGTGGACGGTCACGGGGACGGACGGGTCGGTCACGACGGCCCTCTCTTCGGCGGATCGGCGTCGCCAGCCTATCGACGGGCCCGACGGCCGTCCGAGCCGGCGACGCGCGCGGACATGCGGGCGTCGCCGGGTCGCGGATCCCCCGGTCAGGCGGCCTTGCCGGGGTTGAGGATCCCCCGCGGGTCGAACACGCGGCGGATCCCGGCGGCGAGCCCCATGACGTCGTCGCCCAGCTCGTCGGCGAGCCAGCGCCGCTTGAGCAGGCCCACGCCGTGCTCGCCCGTGAGGGTGCCGCCGAGGTCGACGGCCGCGCGGAAGAGGAGGTCGGCCGCGCGCCAGACGTCGTCGGGGATGCCGGTCGCCTCGCCGTCGGGCGTGGTCGGGTCCTCGGGGATGCAGAAGTTCGGGTGCAGGTTGCCGTCGCCCGCGTGCGCGACGGTGGGGATGCGGAGGCCGGTCGCGCGTTCGATCTCGCGGATCCGCGTGAGCATGTCCGCGAGGCGCGACCGCGGCACGGCCACGTCCTCGATGAGCACGCGGCCGCGGGCGGCGAGCGCCGGATGGAAGGCGCGGCGGATCGCGAGGAGCCGCTCGCCCTCGTCGGCGTCATCGGTCACGTCGGCCGTGCCGCCGCCCGCGACGACCACGTCGACCACGCGCGCGGCCTCCGCGGCGGCGTCCGGGCCGTCGCAGCGGACGAGGAGGTGCGCGGATCCGCGGGAGGAGTGGTCGGTGCCGAGGAACGCGTCGATGGCCTCGAGGGCGCCCGCGTCGAGCAGCTCCATCGCGGCCGGGCGGATGCGCGCGGCCGTGACGGCGGACGACGCGGCCGCCGCGGAGGCCGAGTCGGGGAAGAACGCGGCGACGGTCGACGGCGTCGCGGTCGGCAGCGGGCGGAGCCGGACGGTCGCGCGCACGATGACGCCGAGCGTGCCCTCGGACCCGATCATCAGCGCCGTGAGGTCGTAGCCCGTGACGCCCTTCACGGTGCGGTGGCCGGTCTCGACCACGCGGCCGTCGGCGAGGACGACCGTGAGCGCCAGGACGGCCTCGCGGGTCACGCCGTACTTGGCGCAGAGGAGGCCGCCGGCGTTGGTGGCGATGTTGCCGCCGATGGTGGAGATGGCCTTGCTCGCGGGATCCGGCGAGTACCAGAGGCCGAGCGGCGCGAGCCGGGCGTTGAGGTCGTCGTTGAGGACGCCGGGCTCCACGACCGCGAGCTCGTCGGCCTCGCTCACCTCGAGGATGCGGTCCATGCCCCGCACCGACAGCACGATCTCGCCCGCGGTCGCCGTCGCGCCGCCCGCGAGGCCCGTGCCCGCGCCGCGCGTGACGACGGGCGTGCCGGTGGCGCTCGCGATGCGGAGGGTCGCGACGACGTGGTCCACCTCGGTCGCGCGGACGACGGCGATCGGATCCGCGGGGCTGCGGTAGCCCGACCGGTCGCTGCGCGCGTCGTCGAGGGCGGTGGGATCGGTGGCCACGACGTCGCCGAGGGTCGCGACGAGCTCGGCGCGGACGGCGCCGGCATGGGCACCCGGATCGCGGGACGGCGCGTCGGCGGAGGGGGCGATGGCCGGGTCGTCGATCATGCGATCCACCCTAGGTCGGCCGCGCGCCCGGGTCGCCGGTCTCGGGCAGGCTGAGGGCATGGACTCCCCCGGCGCCGCCGCCCACGTCGCCCGCACCGTGCTCGACGTGCCCGCGCCCTTCGACGGCGGCGGCGTGATCCGCTTCCTCTCCTGGCACGCCGTCGCGGGCGCCGAGGAGGGCGACGCCACGACGTTCACGCAGTCGGCGCGGCTCGCGCACGGCGCGGGGACGGTGACCGTGCGGCTGCTCGACGCGTCGGCGTCCGACCCCGCGCCCGGCGCGCCCACCCGCCTCGAGGTGACCACCCGCGTCGAGCACGCGGACGACGCCGCCGAGCTCCTCGCCGGCACGCGCCGCCTCCTCGGCCTCGACGTCGACTCCGCCCGCATCGACGCCGACCTCGCCCGCGACCCCGCTCTCGCCGCGGCCGTCCGCGCGACGCCCGGCCTGCGGATCCCCGGCACGCTCGATGCGCGCTCCACCCTGTTCCGCACCATCGTCGGCCAGCAGATCTCCGTCGCCAGCGCCCGCGCCACCCACGGCCGCATGACCGCCGACCTCGGCGAGGACCTGCCCGCGTCGGTCGCGCATGGATCCGTCACGCGGCTGATGCCCTCGGCCGCCCGGATCGCGCGCGACGGCGCCGAGCTCCTGCGCGGGCCCGCTCGGCGCACGGCGACCCTGATCCGCCTCGCCGAGGCCCTCGAGGCCGGCGAGCTCGTGGTGGAGCACGGCATGCCGCGCGCGGAGCTCCGCGCCGCGCTCGTCGCGTTCCACGGCGTGGGCCCGTGGACCGCCGACTACGTCGCGATGCGCGCGCTCGGCGAGCCCGACATCCTGCTCTCCGGCGACCTCATCGTCCGCCGCGGAGCCGCCGCGCTGGGTCTCCCGGACGAGGCGCGCGCCCTCGACGCGCGCGCCGCCGCGTGGTCGCCGTGGCGCTCCTACTCGACCCTGCACCTCTGGCGCGTCATGACCGACGGGATGCCGGCCACGGGCTGATCCCTACGCGCTCCTCCTCTCGGCGGCCGGTGCCTTCGCGGTGCTCGCCTTCGTCGCGGTCGTGGACCTCTTCGCCGTCTTCGACTTCGTCGTCGACTCGCCCTTCGCCTTCGTCGTCGACTCGCCCTTCGCCTTCGCCTTCGTCGTCGACTCCTTCGCGGAGGACCTCGCCGGTGCCTTCTTCGCGCTGCCCTTCTTCGCCGGGCCCGCCTTCGCCGGCGCGTCGTCCTCGTGCTTCGCCGACCCCGCCTTCGCCTTCGCCGCCGACGCCTTCTTCGCCGGCGCCGCCTTCTTCGCGGAGGATCCCCCGCCCCGGCTCCGCTCGATGCTCCGCTTCAGCGCGTCCATGAGGTCGAGCACCTCGCCGCCCGAGTCCTCGTCGTCCTCGGACTCGCCGAAGGTCGCGTCGGTGTCGAGCGAGTCGCCCTGCGCGAGCTTCGCGTCGATCAGGGTCTTCAGCTGCTCCTGGTACTCGTCGCTGAACTTCGACGGGTCGAAGTCCTCCGCGAACCCCTCCACGAGCTGCGCCGACATCTTCAGCTCCCGCGGCGACACCTTCGGCGCGGCGTCGAGCGACGGGAAGTCGGCCTCGCGCACCTCGTCGTCCCAAAGGAGCGTCTGGAGCATGAGCACGTCGCCGCGCACGCGGAGCGCCGCGAGCCGGGTGCGCTGGCGGAGGGTGACGTGCACGATCGCCGTGCGGTCCGTCTCCTGCAGCGTCCGGCGGAGGAGCGCGTACGACTTGGGGCTCGAGGAGTCCGGCTCGAGGAAGTAGCTGCGGTCGAGCATCACGGGATCCACCTGGTCGCTCGGCACGAACTCGACGACGTCGATCTCGCGGCTCCTCTCCTCGGGGAGGGAGGAGAGGTCCTCCTCCGTGATCACCACGGTGCGGTCGCCGTCGTCGAACGCCTTGTCGATGTGGGCGTAGTCGACGACCTTGCCGCACACCTCGCAGCGGCGCTGGTACCGGATCCGCCCGCCGTCCGCGTCGTGCACCTGGTGCAGCGGCACATCGTGGTCCTGCGTCGCGCTGTAGACCTTCACGGGCACGTTGACGAGGCCGAAGGTGACCGCGCCCTTCCAGATGGCTCTCATGGGTCGAGTGAACACCCGCGGGGCCATGCTGGAGCGATGGCGGGCGCGAAGCAGCAGGTGGAGGTCGAGGGACGGCGGATCACGCTGTCGAACCTCGACAAGGTGCTGTATCCCGCGACGGGCACGACCAAGGGCGACGTCATCGCGTACTACGCCGCCATCGCGCCGCACATGCTGCCGCACCTCCGCGACCGTCCCGTCACCCGCAAGCGCTGGGTCGACGGCGTCGGCACCGACGAGCACCCGGGGAAGATGTTCTTCCAGAAGGACCTCGACGCGCACACGCCCGAGTGGGTGCTGCGACGGGCGATCCAGCACCGCGACCACGCGAACGACTACCCGCTGGCGAACGACGTCGCGACCCTCACCTGGCTCGGCCAGGTCGCGGCGCTCGAGCTGCACGTGCCGCAGTGGCGGTTCGGCCGCACGGGCGACGAGCGACGGCCCGACCGGCTCGTGCTCGACCTCGACCCGGGTCCCGGCGCCGGGCTCCCCGAGTGCGTGGAGGTCGCGACGGCGGCCCGCGCGATCCTCCGCGACATGGGCCTCGAGCCGTACCCGGTGACGAGCGGGTCCAAGGGCATCCACCTCTACGCGGCGCTCGACGGCAGCCACGACGCGGACGCGATCTCCCAGGTGGCGCACGAGCTCGCCCGCGCCCTGGAGGCGGACCACCCGGACCTCGTGGTGAGCGACATGAGGAAGGCCCTGCGGCAGGGCAAGGTCCTCGTCGACTGGAGCCAGAACAACCCGAACAAGACGACCGTCGCGCCGTACTCGCTCCGCGGCCGATCCCGGCCGACCGTCGCGGTGCCGCGCACCTGGCGCGAGCTCGCGTCGCCGACCCTGCGGCACCTGGAGATGGACGAGGTGGTCGCGCGGATGCGGAGGCGCGCGGATCCGCTCGCACCCGTGGAGGAGGGCCACCGCGAGAGCCTGGAGCCGACGCCCGAGCGGCTCGCGTCCTTCGCGCGGAAGGAGCCCGACGCCGCCGACGACCGCCTCGCGACCTACCGGTCCAAGCGCGACGCCGCCAAGACGAGCGAGCCGGTCCCCGCCGACGCGCCCGCGCCGTCCGAGGGCCGCTCCTTCGTGATCCAGGAGCACCACGCCCGCGCGCTGCACTGGGACTTCCGGCTGGAGCACGACGGCGTGCTCGTGAGCTGGGCCCTCCCCAAGGGCGTCCCCACGGAGCACGGCACGAACCACCTCGCGGTGCAGACGGAGGACCACCCCGTGGAGTACGGGTCCTTCGAGGGCACCATCCCCGCGGGCGAGTACGGCGGCGGCGAGGTGACCATCTGGGACGCGGGCACCTACGAGCTGGAGAAGTGGCGCGACGGGAAGGAGGTCATCGCGACGCTGCACGGCCGGGGCGCGGGCACCGGCATCGACGGGCCCCGGCGGTACGCGCTCATCCACACGGGCGGTCACGGCAAGGCCGACGCGAACTGGCTGATCCACCTCATGGAGCCCGCCGACGCCCCCGCGAAGGCGCACGCGAGGCCGGCCCGCGCGGCGGGGCTCGCGAAGGCGGGCGGGCGCACGCGCGTCGGCGCGCGGCGGAAGGGCGGCGCCGCATCCGCCCCCGCACCCATGCTCGCGACGGCCGCGACCGGCGCCGGCCTCGACCCCGACGGGGAGTGGGCCGTCGAGATGAAGTGGGACGGCTACCGCGCGATCGCCGTCGTCGCGGACGGCCGGGCCACGATCACGAGCCGCAACGGCGTCGACCTCACGGCCGCCTTCCCCGAGCTCGCCGAGCTGCCCGACGCGCTGGACGTGGACGACGCGGTGCTCGACGGCGAGATCGTGGTGCTCGGCGACGGCGGCCGCCCCGACTTCGGCCTCCTGCAGACGCGCCTGGGCCTCACGGGCGAGAAGGACGTCGCGCGCGCCCGGAGGTCCGCGCCCGTGCACCTCATGCTCTTCGACGCGCTCGCGATCGGCGACCGCGTGCTCGTCGAGGAGCCCTACCGGGAGCGCCGCGCCGCGCTCCTCGACGCCGTGCGGTCGCCGGGCCGCGGCCGGATCCAGGTGCCGCCCGCCTTCGACGGCGACCTCGACGGGGCGCTCGCCACCAGCCGCGAGCTCGGCCTCGAGGGCGTCGTCGCCAAGCGCGTCGACGCGCCCTACGAGTCGGGCCGCCGCTCCAGCGCGTGGATCAAGGTCAAGCACCACCGGGCGCAGGAGGTCGTCGTCGGCGGCTGGCGCCCCGGATCCGGCAGCCGCGCGTCCGGCGTCGGCTCCCTGCTGGTCGGGGTCCCCGGCCCCGACGGCCTCGAGTACGCGGGCCGCGTGGGCACGGGCTTCAGCGAGCGCGACCTCGCCGACGCCCTCCGCCGCTTCCGCCCGCTCGCGCGGAAGACGAGCCCGTTCGCGGACGTGCCCGCGGCCGACGCCCGCGACGCGCGCTGGATCACGCCGCGCCTCGTCGGCGAGGTCGAGTTCGCCGAGTGGACCTCGACGGGCCGCCTCCGCCAGGCGTCCTGGCGGGGCTGGCGGCACGACAAGTCGCCCGACGAGGTCGTCCGCGAGGACTGAGGCGCGGCCGCACGCGCCCGCGGGTGAGGCGGACCTTCCCATGCACGTTATGACCGCAACGGCGGTCGACCGCGACCGCCCGATACGCTCGGGGTCATGAAGTTCGCCCACCTGCTCGCCGACGACGGCGTGACCCCCCGACTGGCCGCGATCGTCTCGGAGGGCCAGGCGCTCTTCCTCGACGAGGTGCTCGACGACTCGCCCCGCGACCTCCAGGACCTCATCGAGCGCGGCGACGACGAGATGGCGCGCATCCGCGCCACCGTCGAGCGCGCCGTCGCGAGCCGCACCAGCACCACGCCGGTCGACGGCCTCACGCACGCCTCCGCCGTGCTCCGCCCGCCGGCCGTCTACGCCGTGGGCCTCAACTACTCCGCGCACGCCGAGGAGCTCAACATCACGAGCGCCTCCGCCCCCACCGTCTTCGCGCTCTGGCCCAACTCGCTCTCGGGCCACGAGGGCACCACGAGCTGGCCGCGCTCGCTCAGCGAGGAGGTCGACTACGAGGTCGAGCTCGGCGTGATCATCGGCCGCGCCGCCCGCGACGTGTCCGAGGCCGACGCGCTCGACCACGTCTTCGGCTACACGGTCGTCAACGACATCACGGCCCGCAACCTGCAGTTCTCCGAGCAGCAATGGAGCCGCTGCAAGAGCTTCGACGGCTTCTCCCCCACGGGACCCGTCGTCGTCACGCGCGACGAGGTGCCGGACCCGCAGGACCTCCGCATCACGACGGTCCTCGACGGCGAGACGGTGCAGGACGGCCGCACGAGCGGCATGGTCCGCACGGTCGCGCGCCTCGTCTCGTACCTCTCCACCTCGTCCACGCTGCAGCCGGGCACGCTCATCTCCACGGGCACGACGAGCGGCGCCGGGTACTCGCGCGACCCGCAGATCTTCCTCAAGGACGGCAGCACGGTCACGGTGTCGGTCGAGGGCGTGGGCTCGCTCACGACGCACACGCGCATCCTCTGACCGGGGCCGGGCGGGTCGGGGGCCCGCGCGTAGGCTCGACCGCATGACCGACCGCGCGCAGGACCCGATCCACGACCACTCCATCCCCGAGGACGCCGACATCTCCGCGCCCGACGCGGCGGATCCCGAGACGGACGAGCTGCACGACGCCACCGGCCGCCGGGACGACGCGGACGCGTAGCCCCTCCCGGCCGCCGCACGCCCGGCGCGTCTAGGCTCGACGCATGATCAACCGTCTCCTCTTCCTCGCCGGCATCGGCACCGGATACGTCCTCGGCGCGCGCGCCGGACGCAAGCGCTACGAGGGCATCGCCCGCACCTCGCGGTCCGTGTGGTCGAGCGAGCCCGTGCAGCGCGGCGTCCGCCAGGCGCAGACCGTGCTCGACGAGAAGGGCCCCGTCGTCGTCGAGCGCACGGTCGAGACCGCGCGCGAGGTCGCGGACTTCGTGGGCCACGCCGTCCAGGGGGCCGCGGTCGCCGTCGGCCGCACCGCGCACACCGTGGGCGAGCGCATCGGCGCCACCACGCAGGACGTGGCGGGCCGCGTCGGCAGCACCACCCAGGACATCGCCGGCCGCGTCGGCAGCACCACCCAGGACATCGCCGGCCGCGTCGGCGACACCGCCAAGGACCTCGGCACCCGCACCGCCGATCAGACCAAGCACGTCGTCGACCGCGTCGGCCAGCAGGCCACCGAGGTCGGCCACCGCGTCGCGGAGACCGCCGAGGACGTCCGCGGCCGCGTGGTCGAGGGCGCAGAGGAGGCGCGCACGCGCGTCCAGGCCACCGCCGAGGACCTCCGCGAGCGCGGCGAGGAGGCCGGCCGCCGCGCCGTCTTCACCGCGGCCGAGGCCCGCGACGAGGCGCTCGCGTCCTTCGACGACGAGGACGAGACCGGCCCGGTGGCGATCCCCGACGCCGGCGCCGCCCGCGCGGGCGAGCAGGACGCGTCGGCCGACGGCGCCGAGGACGAGGCCGACGAGGACCTCGACACGCTGGGCCCCGACGACCTCGGCGAGCCCGCCGACGCGGACGAGGTGTCCGGGGCGCCCGCCGCCGAGGCGACGCCGACGCCCGCGAAGCCCAAGGCCGCCCCGAAGAAGCCCGCCGCGAAGCCGAAGGCCGCGCCGAAGGCGACGACGCCCGCGCCCTCCGCCGGGCACGTCCCCACGCCGGGCGACATCGCCGGATCCGTGCACCGCGAGGAGCCCGCGCACCGCGCCCCCGCCGACGACGCGACCGGCACCACCCCGGCCCGCACCGCGACCGACCCGGACGCGTAGCGCGCCACCGCACCGCACGCCGCGCACGACAGCGCGCCGCAGCCCTCGGGCCGCGGCGCGCTGTCGTGCGGGGGGCGCGCGTCAGTGGACGGCGCCGCCCTCCTCGGCCGCATGCGCCGCGAGCATCTCCGGCGTGATCACGGTCATGGCCGCCGTCACGGGCTCGAGCCCCGAGAGGCGGTCGGGCGCGAGGATCTTCTCCACCTGCGTCCGCGTCATGAGCCCGGCCTCGACCACGAGGTCCGGGATCGACGCACTCGTCATCAGCGCCGTCTTCGCGAGGCTGGAGGAGGCCGCGTAGCCGATGTACGGCGTGAGCGCCGTGACGACGCCCACCGACGACTCCACCTGCGCCGCGAGCCGCTCGGTGTTGGCCGTGATCCCGTCGATGCAGTTCACCCGCAGCGTCTTCGCCGCGTTCCGCAGCCAGCTCAGCGACTGCAGCAGCGAGTGCGCGATGACCGGCTCGAACGCGTTGAGCTGCAGCTGCCCGCCCTCGGCCGCCATGGTCACCGTCACGTCGGCGCCCGCGATGGAGAACGCGACCTGGTTGACGACCTCGGGGATCACCGGGTTGACCTTGCCGGGCATGATGCTCGACCCGGCTTGCCGCGGCGGCAGGTTGATCTCGCCCAGGCCCGCCTGCGGCCCCGACGACAGCAGCCGCAGGTCGTTGCAGATCTTGGACAGCTTGATGGCGCCGCGCTTGAGCGTCGAGGACAGGGTCATGAAGACGCCCGCGTCGCTCGTCGCCTCGATGAGGTCGCTCGCGGTCACGAGCGTGTAGCCCGTGATGGCGCTGAGGTGCCCGCGCACGGCGGCCGCGTAGTTCGGATCCGCCGTGATGCCCGTGCCGATCGCCGTCGCGCCGAGGTTGATCTCCGACAGCAGCGGCACGAGCTCGCCGAGCCGCGCGTGGTCCTCGCCGAGCGTCGTGGCGAAGCCGTGGAACTCCTGCCCGAGCGTCATGGGCACGGCGTCCTGCAGCTGCGTGCGCCCCACCTTCAGCACCTGCGAGAACTGCGCGCCCTTCGCGAGGAACGACCGGCGCAGCAGGTCGAGCTCGTCGAGCGTCTGCAGCAGCGAGTGGATGAGGGCGACCTTGAGGGCGGTCGGGTACGTGTCGTTCGTCGACTGGCTGCGGTTCACGTCGTCCAGCGGGTGCATGTGCTGGTAGTCGCCGAGCGCGTGCCCGGCCTTCTCGAGGGCGCGGTTCGCGATGACCTCGTTGGTGTTCATGTTGGTGCTCGTGCCGGCGCCGCCCTGGATCACGCCGACGACGAACTGGTCGTGCAGCTGCCCGGCGATGATCTCGGAGCAGACCTCGTCGATCTGCTTGGCCTTCCGCGCATCCAGCACGCCGATCTGCACGTTGGCGCGCGCCGCGGCCTGCTTCACCTGCGCGAGGGCGACCACGAACTCGGGGTAGACGCTCAACGGCCGGAGGCTGATGGGGAAGTTCTCGAGCGCCCGGGCCGTGTGGATGCCCCAGTAGGCGTCCGCGGGGACGTCCAGGCTCCCCAGGCTGTCGGTCTCGGTGCGGACGGGGTGGCCGTCCGGCGTCGGGATGCGGTCGTCGTTCGGGCTCACTGGTGTCATGGGAGGCTCCATCGTCTCGTCGCTCGTGGCAGGAGGATCCCTCGACCCTACTAGCGGCCCGGAGCCCGCCCGGGGGTGCCCGGGCGCGCGGATAGGCTCGACGGATGCGCCGCTTCCTCGGGATCGACCTGGCCTGGGCGGAGGGCACCGCCGCCCGCCCGGCGCGCGAGACGGGGCTCGCCTGCATCGACGGATCCGGCCGGGTGCTGGACCTCGCCACCGCCCGCGGCGTCGACGAGGTGGTCGCCTGGATCGCCCGCTGGGACGGCCCCGGAGCGGTCGCCGCGGTCGACGGGCCGCTCGTCGTCGCCAACGCCACGGGCAGCCGCCTCGCGGAGAAGGAGGTCGCGTCGCGGTACGGCCGGCTCGGCATCTCCGCCTACCCGTCGAACAGGGGCCTGCCCGCCCAGGGCGCGGTCGCGCTCCGGCGGCGCCTCGAGGACGCGGGCTGGGAGTACGACGACGGCTCCCCCGCCGACCGCGCCCCCGACGTGCGCACGATGCTCGAGTGCTACCCGTACACGACGCTCGTCGGCGCCCCCGAGCTCGGCTTCGACGGGATGAAGCCGCGGTACAAGCGCCTGGCGCCGCTGCTCCCCACCGCCGAGCGCCGGCCCGCGCGCGCCGCCGAGTTCCGCGTCGTGCTCGACCGCGTCGCGGGGCTGGCGCACGCGGATCCGCCCCTCGACGTGTCCACGCATCCCGCCGCCGCCGCCCTCGTCGCCGACGGCCCCGCGATCGTCGAGCGGCAGCACAAGCACCTCGAGGACCTCCTCGACGGGCTCATCTGCGCCTGGACCGCCTCCTACTGGGCGCGCCACGGCACCGCCCGCTCGCAGGTGCTCGGCGCGACCGACCCGGTGGTCGACGAGCTCGGGCGGCGCGGCACGATCATCGCGCCGGCCCGCCCGCACCAGCGGGCGCCGCACGACCCGCTGCACGCGCCCGCCGCCTGAGCGCGAGCGGCACGTGCCCGAACCGACCTGGGCCCGACCGGTCCGCGCGGGCGGCGCGGAGGATCAGCCCCGGCGGAGCCCGAAGCGCAGCTGGAGCACGAGGAGCAGGTTCTTGACGAGCGTGTCGCTCGGGATCTTCGACTCGCCCTCGGTGCGGTCCATGAACACGATGGCCACCTCGGTCGGCTGCGTCGCCTCGCGCAGCGCGCGCTGCTTCATCTCGATCTGGAAGCCGTAGCCCGTGGTCGTGATGGTCGAGGGGCGGATGCGCCGCAGCAGCCCCGTCTCGTAGAGGTTGAAGCCGCCGGTGTAGTCGGTGATGCGCGAGCCGAGGAACAGGCGCGTGTAGAGGTTGCCGCCGACGCTGAGGAACCGGCGCTTGAGGTCCCAGTCGGGCGTCGCGCCGCCGCGGATGTAGCGCGAGGCCACCACGAGGTCGGCGCCGCCGCGGACGCGCCGCAGCATCTCGGTGATGTAGGCGGGGTCGTGGGAGAGGTCCGCGTCCATCTGGAGGATGTGCGTGGGCGGCTCGTCGGATCCGAGCAGGAGCTCGAAGGCCCAGATGTACGCGGCGCCGAGGCCGGCCTTCTCGGCCCGGGTCTCGACCCGCACGGAGAACGTGTCCGTCTCGACGCTCGGCGCGAGGGAGCGGACGAGGTCGGCGGTGCCGTCGGGCGAGGAGTCGTCGACGACCATCGCGGTGATCGCGAAGTCGGGGTTCTCCGCCGCCATGGCCGCGAGGCGGGGCAGCAGCTCGCCGACGTTGCGCGCCTCCTCGTAGGTGGGGATGACGATCGTGAGACTGCTCAAGCTGGTGGTTCCGTCTCCGAGTCGAGGGCGTGACCCGGTCTCGGGCCCCGACGAGTCTAGCCAGCCACCGTGCATCCGGCCGCGAGCCCCTGCGCGCGCCCGTTATGCGCTTGTTACACTCGTCACGGCTCGGCGCCCTGACGCCGTGAGCGTCCGCCGATCCGAACGGCGACCACGCCGGATGCCGGGAGGACGCGCGTGACCAAGCTCCTCGCCGACCGCCGCGTCCGCTTCCTCATCGCCGGGCTCCTCAACACGGCCCTCGACTTCGTGCTGCTCAACTGCCTGATCCTCCTGGCCGGCATGCCGGTCATCCCGGCGAACCTCGTGTCGGTGACGGTCGGCATCACCATCTCCTACTTCCTCAACCACTTCTTCGTGTTCCGGCACGGCGAGCCCGTCACGCTCGGCCGGTTCCTCCGCTTCCTCGCCATCACGGGGTTCAGCTCGCTGCTCCTGCAGAGCGGCGTCATCTGGCTGTTCGAGCAGGGCTTCGACACGACCTTCGGCCGCTCGCTCCTCACGTTCGGGACGACCGCCGAGATGGAGTTCCTCGAGATCAACGTGGCGAAGGCCACGGCCGTGCTCATCGGCCTGGTGTGGAACTTCACGCTGTACCGGCTGGTCGTCTTCAAGACGCCGGCGACGGGTGACGGCGACGCGGTCGGACCCGCGGGCGCGCCCGCCGTCGACGGGGCCCCCGCGGTCCGCGCCGGCGCCTCCGCCGACTGAGCCGCCCCTCCGCTAGAGGAGCTTCCCGACCTCGGTCACGAGCTGCTGCACGCCGAGCACCACGAACAGCAGCGCCGACAGGCCCATCACCGTGTTGCTGAGCGGTCGGTTCCGCCACGCGCGCGGCGTGCGGTCGGTGTTGAGGAGCACGAGCAGCGTGATGGCCAGGAACGGCATGAAGAGCGCGCCCAGCACGCCGTACGCGATGATCAGGCCGATCGGCTGGTCGAGGAACAGCAGGCCGATGGGCGGGATCGTCAGCCAGACGATGAACCCCCGGTAGTAGCTGCCGCCGAGGCGGCGGCGCGGGTCCTCGACGTCGAGGCCGCGGATCGTGCCCAGGAAGTCCGCGAACATGAGCGAGACGCCGTTCCACACGCCGAGGATCGACGAGAACGACGTCGCGAAGAAGCCGAGCAGGAAGAACCACGTCATGAACGCGCCGTACCGCTCCCCCAGCACGTCGGCGAGCTGCACGAGCCCGCCCTCGCCGTCGGCCAGCGCGATGTCGGCGGAGTAGAGGAGCTCCGCGCCGACCACGAGCATGGAGAGCACGAAGACGCCGCTCATCACGTAGGCGACGGAGTTGTCGATGCGCATGACCTTCATCCAGCCGGGCGCCACCCAGCCCTTCTCGCGCAGCCAGTAGCCGTACGCCGCGAGGGTGATCGTGCCGCCGACGCCGCCCGCGATGCTGAGCGCGACGACGAGGCCGCCCTCGGGGATCGTCGGGACGAGGCCCGTGAGGAGCGCCGGCACGTTCGGCAGCGTGACGATCGCGGCGCCCACGACGGTCACGAACATGAGGCCCACGAACACCGCGATGATCTTCTCGAACGCGGAGTAGCGGCCGAACCAGACGACCACCGCGCCGACGAGGCCGCACGCGATCGCGAACACCTTGAGGTCGACGCCGGGGAACAGCGCGGCCAGCGGGAGGGCGGAGGAGCTCATGGCCGCGGCGCCGTACACGAGGCCCCAGATGAGGATGTACGGCCCGAAGTACCACGTGGTCCAGCGGCCGACGCTGCGCCAGCCCTCGAAGATCGTGCGGCCCGTCGCGAGCGAGTACCGGCCGGCGCCCTCCACGAGGAAGATCTTGATGATGACGCCGAGGACCGCGGCCCACAGCAGGGCGTAGCCGAAGCGGGATCCGGCCACGAGCGTCGCGACGAGGTCGCCCGCCCCGATGCCGGTGGCCGCGACCACGAGGCCGGGTCCGACGATGCGCCAGCGCTTCGCGGACTCCTGGGGTTCGCGGACGTCGCCGCGGGTGTCGAGGTCGGTCATGTGCGGGCTCCCGTGCGTCGTCGAAAGGGGGTCCCGTCCCACCTTACGCACGGCTGGGCGCGTCGCGACGGCGGGGGCCGCCGCGACGGGCCCGGATCAGACGCCCAGCAGCTGCTCGATCGGCCCGCGCGCGAAGAAGACCAGGAAGCCCGCGGAGACGGCCCAGAGGAGCGGGGACACCTCGCGCGCGCGGCCCGAGAACGACCGCACGAGCACCCAGGAGAGGAAGCCGACGCCGATGCCGTTGGCGATCGAGTACGTGAGCGGCATGACCAGCACCGTGAGGAACACGGGCAGCGCCACCGAGAAGTCGGTCCAGGAGATGTCGCGGATCTGCGACGCCATGAGCGTGCCCACGATCACCAGCGCGGCGGCGGCGACCTCGAGCGGCACGACCTGCGTCAGCGGCGTGAAGAACATCGCGAGGAGGAACAGCACGCCCGTGACCATCGACGCGAGGCCCGTGCGGGCCCCCTCGCCGATGCCGGAGGCCGACTCGATGAAGACCGTGTTCGACGAGCTCGACGTGGCGCCGCCCGCGACCGCGCCGAAGCCCTCGACGACCAGCGCGCCCTTGAGGCGGGGGAAGTCGCCGCGCTCGTCGGAGAGGTCGGCCGCCTTGGCGAGGCCGGTCATGGTGCCCATCGCGTCGAAGAAGTTCGTGAACACCAGGGTGAAGACGAGCATCAGGCTCGAGATGATGCCGATGCGGCCGAACGCGCCGAAGTCGAAGGCGCCGACGAGGCCGAGGTCGGGCAGCGACACGGGCGCGCCCGGCAGCACGGGCGCGTTGAGGTTCCAGCCGGTGGCGCCCGAGGTGTTCGACGGGCCGATGTGGAAGACCTGCTCCACGACGATCGCGATCAGCGTGGTGGCGACGATGCCGATGAGGAGCGCGCCCGGCACCCGGCGGGCCATGAGCACGCCCATGATCACGA
Organism: Clavibacter michiganensis subsp. tessellarius; assembly: GCF_021922985.1. Lineage (NCBI taxonomy): Bacteria > Bacillati > Actinomycetota > Actinomycetes > Micrococcales > Microbacteriaceae > Clavibacter > Clavibacter tessellarius. The sequence goes on from NZ_CP040788.1 coordinate 1,447,898, forward strand.
GGCCGACGATGAACACGACGGTCGGCAGCGAGGCGATGGAGCCGTCGATCCCGAGCGCGAGCGGCGAGGCCGGGACGCCCGTGCCGCGCACGAAGCCGGAGTCGACGAAGCCGATGAAGGCGATGAAGAGGCCGATGCCCACCGTGATGGCGGTCTTGAGCTCGCGCGGCACGGCCCGGAAGATCAGGGTGCGGAGGCCCGTGGTGGCGAGCAGCACGATCACGAGGCCGTTGATGACCACGAGGCCCATCGCCTCAGACCAGGTGACCTGGCCGACCACGCTGACCGCGAGGAACGAGTTGATGCCGAGGCCCGCCGCGAACGCGAACGGGAGACGCGCGACGAGGCCGAACAGGATCGTCATCACGCCCGCGGTGAGGGCCGTGGCGGCGCCGACCTGCGTGGCGCGCAGCCAGTTCCCCTCGACGTCGAGCGTGGCCGCGTCGGCGCTGAAGCCGCCGAGGATCAGCGGGTTGAGCACGACGATGTACGCCATCGTCACGAACGTGAGGACGCCGCCCCGGATCTCGCGGGCGTAGGTCGAGCCCCGCTTCGTGATCTCGAAGAACCGGTCGAGCGCGCCGCGCCCTCCGGAGGTCTCGGGGGCGGGGGACGACGTGCGCGCTTCGGTCATGGGCTTCTTCCGCGAGGGGTCGGGTCGGGCGACGGGGAGAGGAGGAGCCGACGACCTTGTCGGGACGGGATCGAGCCTAGGGGCGGGCGCTCGGACGGGACCCGCCCGGATCCGCGCGGCCGCGGGTCAGGAGTGCAGGGCCGGGACGATGAGGTACACGCCGTAGAGCACGGCGAGGCCGCTCAGCGCGAAGCAGACGTAGCCGCCGACGGTCGCGGCCTGCGGGCGGATGCCGGTGACCGACACCTTGTCGCCCTCGTCGTCGTACTCGGTGCCGACGGCGAGCAGCCGCACGCCGAGGGAGAAGAGGCAGACCACCGCGACGGCGCCCACGAGGGCCGCGACGGCGACGATGAGGAACGCGCTCCAGTCGATCATGCGGCCTCCCTGGCCTTCCGGGCGGCCTTGGTGGCCTTGCGACCGCGGACGGCGAACCCGGCCGCGTCGACCTCGACGATGGCGTTGCGCGCGTGCACCGCGTTGCGGCGGGAGCGCCAGAAGATCCAGACGATGACGGCCACGCCGACGACGGCGTCGATGACGAAGCCGACCGTGCCGGTGCTCGCGACGAACGCGGCGATGGCGCCCACGATGGCGGCGGACGGCAGCGTGAGGAGCCAGCCAAGCGCGATCTTGCCGACCGTGTTCCAGCGCACGGACGCGCCGCGGCGCCCGAGGCCCGAGCCGATGACGGATCCGGACGCGACCTGCGTGGTCGAGAGCGCGAAGCCGAGGTGGCTGGACGCGAGGATCGTGGCCGCGGTCGACGCCTCGGCGCTGAACCCCTGCGCGGGCTTCACCTCGGTGAGGCCGGATCCCATCGTGCGGATGATGCGCCAGCCGCCCATGTAGGTGCCGAGCGCGATGGCGACCGCGCACACCGCGATGACCCAGAACTCGGGGCCGGAGCCGGCCGCCTGGAAGCCGCCCGCGATGAGCGTGAGCGTGATGATGCCCATGGTCTTCTGCGCGTCGTTGGTGCCGTGCGCGAGGGCCACGAGCGAGGACGTGAAGATCTGGCCGTAGCGGAAGCCGCCGCGCTCGTTCGGGCCGCTCGAGCGGCGCGTGATCGAGTAGGCGAGCTTCGTGGTCGTGTACGCGATGAGGCCCGCGATGGCCGGGGCGAGGAGCGCCGGGAGGATGACCTTCGACATCACGACGCCGAAGTCGACGGAGCCGAGGCCCGCGCCCACGACGGCCGCGCCGATGAGGCCGCCGAACAGCGCGTGGCTGGAGCTCGACGGCAGGCCGCGGAGCCAGGTGACGAGGTTCCAGACGATGGCGCCCATGAGGCCCGCGAAGATCATGGTCGGCGTGATCTGCACGCCGCCGTCGCCCTCGCGGATGATGCCGCCGGAGACGGTCTTCGCGACCTCGGTGCTGAGGAACGCGCCCACGAGGTTGAGGACCGCGGCAATCGCGACGGCCACGCGGGGCTTCAGCGCGCCGGTGGCGATGGGCGTCGCCATCGCGTTGGCCGTGTCGTGGAAGCCGTTGGTGAAGTCGAAGAACAGCGCCAGGACGATGACCAGGACGACGATGAGGGTGAGATCCACTACCGGATCCCTCGAGCGGATGTCACAGTCGTCGATCCTAACGGCTTGCACACGGGCAGCCGGAACGGGCGACCTGCGGATGGCGGGCGGGTGAACGCCCGGGGCCGGATGCCGGTCAGATGTGCGGCACGAAGTCGCGCCAGGCGACGCGGCGGTCGGCGTGCGGGTCGTGCTCGACGCGGTCGACGACGTCGAAGACGTACGTGGCGCGGCGGCGCGGGCCGCTGTCGCGGATGCCGCCCGGGCGGATGCGGGCACGCAGGCCGGTGCCGGCGCCGGGGCGCGACGGGCCGCGCTCCCCCGCGGATCCGGTGCCCGCGGTGACGTCGTCGGCCTCCTCGAGGTCGCGCGCGACGTCCTCGTCGTCGCCGACGTACGCCGGCCACGACTCGTCCACGGTGCCGTCCTGCGCGAAGCGGAGCCAGGCGATCCGCATGCGCTCGCCGGCCGCGACGAACGCGCGCCGGCCGCCCAGCAGGGTCATGCCGCGGCCGATCAGCGAGTCCATGCGGTCGAAGAGGGCGAAGAGCTCCAGGCCGTGCGTGGCGTCGAGGCCCATGAGGCGCACGAGGCGCGGGGCGACGTCGAAGCGGTAGAAGTGCACGGGCGCGTGCCGGGCGTGGCGCTCGGCGACCTTGATGGACGGGAACCAGAAGGCGTAGTCGCCGCCGAAGTCGAGCGCGGCCCGGCGCTTCGGGAGGCCCGGGTACAGGGCGGCGAGCTCGTCGCGGTGGCCGTCGTCGGTCTTCGCGAACACCGCCTCGATGCGCGACGGCGTCGTCGCGAGGATGTCGAGCCGCCCCGTGAAGAGCGACCCCTCCCGCTCGTTGGTGCCGATGATGAGCGGCACGCGCGCGGCCCGGCCGTGCTTGAACGCGTCGAGCGGGCGCTCGGGCAGGACGTCGCCGTCGATGACGGGACTGAAGGTGATCGTGCCCGGATCCTCGTCGGGCGTCCGCACCATCAGCTCGTTCGCCGCGGCCGAGAGCGTGGACGAGCTCGCCGTGGTGAGCAGCCGCACGGCCTCCGCGTCGTCGGGCGCGCGGCCGGCCCGGTCGGCGAGGAGGGCGACGAACCGCTCCGCCCAGCGCGCCGTCTGCTCGGCCGGGTAGACGGCGTTCGTCGGCGAGCTCTGCGCGATGGCGCGGGCGAACAGCCCGTGCGCCGACGGCGTGGCCATGAGCGTGGTCACGGCGTTGCCGCCCGCGCTCTCGCCGAAGACCGTGACGTTCGCGGGATCGCCGCCGAACGCGCGGATGTTGTCGCGCACCCACTCGAGCGCGCGCACCTGGTCGCGCAGGCCGAGGTTCGACTCGATGGGCCGCTCGGGCGTGGAGTACCGGCTGAAGTCGAGGTAGCCGAGCGCGCCGAGCCGGTAGTTGAAGCTCACGTAGACGATGCCGCCCTGGCGCACGAGGCCCTCGCCCTGCACGGGGACCTCGCGCGAGGATCCGACGACGTAGGCGCCGCCGTGGATGAAGACCATGACGGGGCGCAGCTGCGACTCGCGGTTCACGCGCGCGGCGCCGGGGCTCAGCCCGGACGGCGCGATGACGTTGACGGTGAGGCAGTCCTCCCCCATCGGCGTGCCCTGCGGCGCGCCCATGAACGCGCCCGCGCTGACCTGCGGCGCGACCCGGCCGAAGTGCTGCGCGAAGCGCGCGCCCTCCCAGCCGACGACGGGCTGCGGAGCCCGGAAGCGGAGGTCGCCGCGGGGCGGTGCCGCGTACGGGATGCCGCGCCACGCCTCGACGCCGCGCTCGCGCACGCCGCGGACGGTGCCGCCCGTGACCGCGACGTCCAGCTCCGACGGGTCGTACGCCGGGGTCGGCGGATCGGCGTCGGGAGTCACCCGTCGAGCTTACGTGCCCGCCTCAGGCTCCCGGGACGGGCGTCGCGAGCAGCCGCTCGACGGCCCGCTGCGCCCGCCAGAGCGCCGACTCCGTGCGGAGCCGCTCGGCCTCGTGCAGCACGCCGAGCGCGAAGGCGTCCTCGCCGCGGGCCGCGAGGCGGCGGGCCTCGTCGCGGAGGACGCGCTGCATGGCGAGGCCGTCGCGGTGCTCGCCCAGCTCGTCGTGGACCTCCTCGGCGGCCGCGGCGAGGCGCATCGTCTTGCGGCCGAGGATCGGCGCCGTGCGGCCGCTGACCTCCTCCGCCGCGTAGCGCAGGCGCTTCGCGGCCTTGCGGACCTCGTGCAGCGCCTCGACGCGCGCGGCCTCGCCCGGCGCCTCCTGCGCGACGGCGGCGCGGCGGCCGACCCGCTCGGCGTCGCGGCGGAGGGCGGCGTGCAGGGCGGGCCCGGCGGGCGCGCTCGCGTCGTGCGTGAGCGGCGGATCCGCGACGAGCCGGTCGAGGTCGTCGAGCAGCGCGACGTAGCGCGCGGACGAGAGGGCGCGGACCACGCGCTCGCGGGCCCGCTGGTACCGCTCGTCGAGGACGTCGTGCAGGGCGTCGGCCACGTGGTCCGGGACCGTCGCGGCGTCGTGCTCGACCACGGACCAGACGACCCGGTCGCGCAGCACCTCCATGTCGCGGGCGTCGCCGAGCACGACGCCGAGCGCGGTGAGCTCGGCGCGGACGGGCGCGGTGGCGACGGGGTCGACGACGTCCTGGTGGGTGCGGAGGGCGCTCCGGAGGCGGCGGACGGCGACGCGCATCCGGTGCACGGAGTCGGGCTCGTCGGCGCGCACGTGCGGGTCGGCGGCGATCAGGTCGCGGACGCCGCGGGCGAGGATCGCGCGGGCGACGTCGGACGCGGGACCCTCCTTCGTGAGGGTGGCGGGATCCGGCAGCGCGGGTCCCGCGGGCGCCTGCCGGCCGAGCGCGTCGGCACCGAGGGCGCGGGCGAGCTTGGAGGCGCTGTCCGAGGGGCGGGCGCCCGCGTCGAGGACGTGCCGCTCGATCCGGTCGAGGAGCGCCGTGCGCTGCTTCCGCTTCGCGGGCGCGTCCGGCAGCAGCTCCACCTCCCACTCGTGCCAGGCGCGCACGGTGCCGCCACGCACGTCGGATCCGGTGACCCGGTCGTCGGCGAACTCCGCGACCGCGCGGCCCTCGTCGTCGTGCAGCGTGACGATGGTGCGCACGGTCTCGAGGCGCGCGAGCGGCGTGAGCTCGCGGCCGCGCACGTGCGCGGCGACCTGGTCGAGCACGGGGCCGGGGATCGCGCCGCCGTCGTCGTCGCCGTCCGCGAGCGGCCAGCCGAGCTCGGTGCGGCCCTCTCCCCCGTCGGCCGGCAGCTTCACGTGCCAGCCGGCGTCGTGCCCGCCCTCGCGTCGGCGCAGCACCATGCGGCGGTCGGCGAGCGCGTGGTCGGCCGTGTCGAGGTAGACCGCGACGAGGGTGACGGGATCCGCGGGCCGGGCCTCGGCGACCCCCTCGATCCCCGTGAAGGCCGGGACGGGGACGCCGTCCGGCACGTCGTACTTGCGCTCGATCTCGACGGACTGCGTGTGCACCATCCCCCCTGTGTAGCGCACCCGCCGGGGCGCGGCCAGCCGCTCCGCGCCCCGGGAGCGGCGGGGGCGCCCGCGTGGGTCAGACTGGCGGGCATGCCCCTCCGTCCGCGCGCCGCCGCGACCCGCGCCGCCGACCTCGCGCGCGAGCGGGTCGCGGCGGCCGGCGCCGCCGGGCGCACGGGACGCGACGCGGCCTCGGCCGTGCATCCGGGCGGCGAGGTCGACGACCGCGCGCTCCACCGCCGCCAGCGGATCGGCCGGGAGCTCGGCTGGTACGCCTGCCGCCGCGCGGTCTACGGCTTCATGAAGCACCGCGGCATCGACATGGCCGCGAGCCTCACCTTCTACTCCACGCTCTCGCTCGTCCCCGCCGCGGTCGCGGTGCTCAGCCTCATCGGCCTCGTGGGTGACACGCGCGCCGGCGTCGACGGCGTGCTGCGCGTGCTCACCGCCGTGCTGGGCGACTCCGCGGTCGACGTGATCCGCGACCCCGTCGAGCAGCTCGCCGACGGCCCGAGCTCCGGCATCGCCTTCACCGTCAGCTTCCTCGGCGCCCTCTGGACCTCGGCGGCGTACGTCACGGCGTTCGGCCGCGCGATGAACCGCGTGCAGGAGACCGAGGAGGGGCGCCCGCTCGTGAAGTACCGGGCGCTGATGCTCGTGGTGACGATCGTGCTGCTCGTCGTCAGCGTCGTGATGGTCGGCATGCTGCTGCTCACCGACGAGGGCGCCCGCGCGCTCGGGCAGCACCTCGGCCTCGGCGACACGACGCTCGTGGTGTGGGCGGTCGTCAAGTGGCCGCTGCTCGTGGTGCTGCTGACCGGGATCATCGGGGTGCTGTACGCGGCGACCCCGAACCTGCGCCGCCGCCGGGTGGACCTGCTCACCTGGGGCAGCCTCGTGGCGATCGTCGCGTGGGGCCTCGGCACGGCCGGGTTCGTCGCGTACGTGACCCACGTGGCCACCTACGAGTCGACCTACGGCGTGCTCGGCGCGGTGATCGTGCTGCTGCTGTGGCTCTACATCGGGAACCTGTCGCTCGTGCTGGGCGGCGAGCTCGACGTGGAGATCATCCGCGCCCGGCAGCTGCAGGCGGGCATCCCCGCCGAGCACGCGCTGCGCCTGCCCGTGCGGGACACGACGCGGGCGGAGCGCCTCGCCCGCCGCCGCGCGCTCCTCGAGGACGAGGGGCGGCGGCTGCGCGAGGCGCGGAACCCGCAGGTCGCGCCCGGGGACGACGACGGGGAGCGCCGGGCGGACGCGCCGCCGACGCTCCCCGAGGACGACACGAGGGAGGTGCGGGTCAGGCGGAGGCGCTGGTCCGCACGACCATCTTCCCGACGTTCTCGCCGCGCATGAGGCCGGTGAAGGCGTCGAACGCGCGGTCGATGCCGTCGATCACGGTCTCGTCGGCCGTGATGCGGCCCTCGGCCAGCCACGGGCCCATCTTCGACGCGAACTCGGGCGCGAGGTCCTGGTGGTTGCCGAGGGTGAAGCCGCGGAGCGTGAGGCCGCGCGTGACGATGCGGCCCGTGTTGCGGATCGCGATCTCCTCGCCCGTGGAGTTGTAGGTCGAGATCGACCCGCAGTTGGCGACGCGGCCGCCGTCCTTCAGGGCGCCCAGCGCGGCGGAGAGGTGGTCGCCGCCGACGTTGTCGAAGTAGAGGTCGATGCCGTCGGGCGCCGCCTCCGCGAGCTTCCGGTCGAGGTCGCCGCCGTGGTAGTCGAAGGCGGCGTCGAAGCCGAGGTGCGAGGTGAGGCGCTCGACCTTCTCCGCGGATCCGGCGCTGCCGACGACGCGCGAGGCGCCGAGCAGGCGGGCGATCTGGCCGACCATCGAGCCGACCGCGCCGGCGGCGCCGGACACGAAGACGACGTCGCCCTCCGTGATGGACGCGATGCGGGTGAGGCCGACGTAGGCGGTGAGGCCCGTGAGGCCGAGCACGCCGAGGTGCGCGGAGGACGCGACGCCCGGGACCTCGGGGACGGGGCGGAACGCGCCCGCCTGGCCCTGGGCGACGTCGCGCCAGCCGAGCATGTGGCTGACGAGCGTGCCGACGGCGAGGTCGTCGGAGCGGGACTCGACGACGCGGCCGACCGCGGATCCGGTCATGGTCTCGTCGAGCTGGAAGGGCGGCACGTAGGACGGGACGTCGTTCATGCGGCCGCGCATGTAGGGGTCGACGGAGATAAACTCGTTCTCGACGCGGACCTCGCCGTCCTGGAGGTCGGGCAGGTCGACCTCGACGCGGCGGACGTCGTCGGGGGTGGGCTCGCCGGTGGGGCGCTTCGCCAGCTGCCACTGGATGCTGCGTGCAGACATGGGTCTCCTTCGTTCTCGGGTGCGGGCGGTCGGACGGCCGACCCGCGGCGCTCGTGGCGCGGCCCCACCCTTCCACCGCCCGCTGGATGCGGCACCCAGCGAGCCGTGGCCTCGTGACGGGGCGGCCGGGCGCGTCGCCGCGTCCGCCGCCGCGTCGGGCACCCGCGGGTCGCGGCTAGGCGGCCGTCGCGGTCGCGCGGCTCGCGACGTGCGCGGCGAGCACGTCGCGCACGCCCGTCCACGTGTGGTCGCCGAAGCGCTCGCGGTCGACGCGCAGGAGCTCCGCCTCGCCGCTGTACATGCTCACGAGGTACTGCATCCCCTGCCAGGCGGGGAAGGCCTCCTGCTCGTCGCGGCCCACCCGGCGCATGACCTTGCTCGTCGCGGAGAGGGCGCCCGTGGATCCCGCCCACTGCAGCGCGAAGGGCGTGCCGGTGACCTCCGTCATGATCCGCGCGAGCTCGCGCGCCGTGACCCGGTCGCCCGCGACCTCGACCGCGCGGGGCGCGTCGTCGTCGAGCGCCACGAGCGCGACCACGCGCGCCGTGTCGTCCTTGGTCGTGAAGTCGAGCACCTGGTCCGCGGACGACCAGTAGAGGACGCGGCGCCGGTCGAACAGCACGATGGGCGCCTGCCCGGTGAGCATGTCGGCGAAGGCGCCGATGAACACCGAGGTCGCGCGCACCGGCGCCGCGTCGAGGTCGGCCGCGAACTCGCGCCGGAGCTCGAAGTTGCGGTTGCTCCCGGGGGTGACCCGGCGGTAGTCGGCGGAGTAGTCCGAGGGGATGAAGCGCGGGACGCCGGCGGCGACGGTCGCCGCGAGGAGCGCGCGCTGCGCTCCGACGATCACGGCGCGGGCGCCGCTGACGGCGGAGACGACGACGCGCGCGCCGGCCACCGCGCGGATCAGCGCGGCCCGGTCGGTGTAGGCGGCCTCGACGACCTCGACGCGGGGATCGTCGCCCCACGCCTCGGCGGCCGCGGTGCTGCCGGGGCGGGTGAGGACGCGGACGCGGGCGCCCGCCACGAGGAGCTCGCGGACGATGCGGCGGCCGATGTCGCCGGTGGCGCCCGCCACGACGACGGGGCCGGATGCGGATGCGGGGGAAGAGGTGGTCACGAGGGTTCTCCGTCTCGAGGGGTGCGGCGCGCCGGTCGGCGCGAACGATGGGGGGCGGCGACGGGCTGCTCGAGGCGCTCCGCGTCCGCGTGCTCGGCGGCGGGGCCGGCGGGCTCGCCGACGCTGAGGGCGACGCGGGCGAGGAGGCGCCGGAGGGCGACGCGCTCGTCGGGCGCGAGGTCGCGCATCAGGCCGTCCTCGACCTCGCCGAGCGCGACCCGGGCGGTCGCCAGCAGGGCGCGTCCGGCATCCGTCGCGACGACCTGCCGGATCCGGCGGTCCCGCGGATGCGGCTGCCGCTCGACGTGCCCGCCCGCGGCGAGCGCGTCGATCACGTACGTCATCTGCGTCTTGTCGATGCCGAGCCGCTGCGCGAGCGCCAGCTGCGACGAGGCCTCCTCCGTGGTGATCGCGACGAGCACCTGGTACCCGCGGGGCCCGCCCGGGACGTCGGCCACGGCGGTCTGCGCCGTGCGCACGAACCCCTGGTAGACGGCCTGGATGGACCAGCCGAACTGCGTCTCGATGCCGCCGGAGCCCCAGTCGATGCCGGAAGCGTCCACGTGGGGGTCGGCGCGGTCGTGGGCGCGGGTCGCGGCGAAGGAGGTCATGGGGAGATCATATCCAGCGGAGATCGTCTGTCGCAAATACGATCTCGGCGCGCGACGGATGATCGAGGCAGGAGCGCCGCCCGGATCAGCCCCCGAACGGCCGCAGCGACACCGACTCGATCGTGCCGTCGCGGGTCTGGTCGACGACGAGGCGCACGGCGCGCGCGACCGACGCGGGCTCGAGGTACCGCGTCTCGTCGTACTCGCCGCCCTCCTTCGCGCGGAGCTCGCGCTGCATGTCGGTGGCGACGCGGCCGGGGTGCACGCTCGAGACGCGCACGCCGTGCGGGCGCTCCTCCTCGCGGAGGGCGTCGCCGAGCGCGCGGAGGGCGAACTTGGATCCCGCGTAGACGCCGCCCGTGGGGTTCGCCGTGAAGCCGGATCCGGAGTTGACGAGCACGACCTGCCCCTTCGCCGCACGGAGCGCGGGCAGGAGCGCGCGCGTCACCTCGGCGACGGCGAAGACGTTGACCTCGAAGACGCGGCGCCACTCGTCCACCGGCGTCTCCGCGACGGCGTCCCCGCCGATCACGCCGGCGGAGTGCACGAGCACGTCGAGGCAGTCGAGGCCGGGCACGAGGTCGGCGAGGCCACCCGCGGCGAGGTCGGCGGCCCAGCCGACGGCGTCCGGCAGGGAGGCGGCGAGCGCGTCGACGGCGTCACGGTCGCGGCCGTGCACGATCACGCGGTGCGTGCGGCCGAGGTCCTCGGCGACGGCGCGGCCGATGCCGCGGGTGGCTCCCGTGACGAGGGCGACGGGGCGGGCGTGGTCGGTCATGGATCCTCCTGGGTCGCGGTCCCCCAGGCTACCGACGGCGTCCGGCCATCCCGTCGGGAGCGCTCCGGAGCATGACGTAGCGTGAAGGGACCGGCGGCCGCGAGGCGCGTCGTCCGCAGCCGCCCGAGAGGATCCGCCCGTGCACGCCCGCTTCCCCGCCAGCCTCGAGGTGCTGCGCCAGGAGGCCCGCGACGAGCTGGACGCCGTGATCGAGCACTGCTGCCGGAACGGCGACGACCCGTGGGAGGTCATCCCGCAGCTGCCGACGGTGGACGAGCACGTCGTCGCGACCCTCCGCCAGGACGCGCTCGAGGCCGAGGGGATGGCCGAGGAGCTCGCCCGCGTGCGGCATCCGTCGACCGAGCCCAGCGTCGTGGCGCGCTTCGAGTACCGGCTCCTGCGCGGCATCGCGCTGGAGCACCCCGACCTCTCGCGCGCGGTCTGGACCCTCATCGGCCGCATGGAGCGCGACCTCCGCCGACGCTGACGAAGAGGTGGTGAGAGCCACATTCGCCGTCAGCGAACGCCTTGGCACTCCCCTAGGCCGAGTGCTAATCTGATCGCAGTTGAGCCGAGAGGGCTCAACCCACAGATCATCGATCAGAGGAGTCGAGCATGAACATGGCCTTCGATCCGTTCCGCGAGCTGGACCGCGCGATGGGCGCGCTGGCCGAGACCCGCCAGGCGAACCGGCCGATGCCCATCGACCTGCACCGCGAGGGCGACACCTACGTGCTGGCCGCCGACCTCCCGGGCATCGACCCGGGTTCCGTCGACATCGACGTGGACGGCCAGCTGCTGACCATCCGCGCCGAGCGCACGCTCGCCGGCGACCAGAACGTGCGGTGGCTGACGCGCGAGCGCGTGGCCGGCACGTTCCTCCGCCAGCTGACGCTCGGCCAGGGCATCGACACGGAGCGCATCTCGGCGCACTACGCGAACGGCGTGCTGAGCGTCACCATCCCCGTGAGCGAGCGCGCGAAGCCGCGCAAGATCGCGGTCACGTCCGACGAGCCGCAGGGCCAGGAGGGCCGCACGCTGACGGTGGAGCAGGGCGCGCACGCCGCGAGCTGATCCGCCCGGGCGCCGCATCGGCGCCGACACGACGAGGAGCCGTCGTCCGCATCCGCGGGCGGCGGCTCCTCGTGCGTCCGCGCGCGCGCGGCCGGCCCGTCGCGTCAGCCGATGCGCGGCCGCAGCCCCCGATGGATCGCGAGCGGGTTCCGCAGCGAGCCGTGGATCTGCATGACCGGCGCCTGCAGGTCGACCATCCGCCGGTTGTCGCGCAGCTGCAGCCGGTTGAGGCAGGAGCGGTCGAAGGACGGCGTGAACAGGTCGAACCGGGCGACGCGGTCCGCGAGCTCCGGGTGCGCGCGCTCGTGGTCGGCGAGGGCCTCCGCCGCCACGCGCCACAGCCCGTCGGGGCCGAGGTCGTCGCGGTCCTCGACGAGCGCGGCGGCGAAGCGGAGGAAGCCGTCCATCACGTCGGTGAAGACCGTGAGGGTGCGCTCCTCCTCGGGGATGTCGAGGCGGATCCGGCGCACGTCCTCCGGCAGCTCGCGCTCCATGTCGAAGAGGGCGACCTCCTCGGCGATGTCCTTCATCAGCACGCGCACGACGACGTGGTCGCGCAGCACGAGGATCACGTTCTCGCCGTGCGGCATGAAGGCGAGGTCGTGCGCGAGGAGCGCGTGCGCGAGCGGCACGAGGTAGGCGTCGAGCCAGCGACGGATCCACGCGGGAGCGCCGATCCCCGACGCGTCGATGAGCGCGCCCAGCACGGTGTCGCCGTGGGCGTCGACGTGCAGGAGGCTCGTCATGCTCATCAGCCGCTCCCCCTCGGCGAGGCCCGGCACGGGCGACTCCCGCCAGAGCGCCGACAGCATCTTCCCGTGGGAGTGGCCGGGCGGCAGCGCGGAGTCGACCCGGGCGTCCCGCACGCCGACCGACGCGACCTCGCGGAGGATCCCGAAGCCCCGCCGCGCGAACTCCCCGTCGCCCGTCACGAGCGCGTGCACCCAGTCGTTGATCGCGGGGGTCACGGCCATGTACGCCGGGGACAGCCCGCGCGTGAAGCCCATGTTGAGGATCGACAGCGACGTCTTCACGTAGCAGCGCTCCGGGGTGGTGCGGTTGGCCCAGGTGCGGATCGACTGCTGCGCGCCGTACTCGTCGTCGCCCGTGCCGAGGAGCACGATGTCGCGCGTCGCGACCAGCCCCGCGAAGGTGACGGTGACGACGTTCTCCCACTGCCACGGGTGCACGGGAACGAGCACGCGCGCGGCCGGGTCGACGCCGAGGTCGGCCATCCGGGCGCGGAACCGCTCGCGGACGACCGGGCCGAGCTCCGCGTCGAGGAACGCCTCCCGGTCGAGGCCCTCGACGGCGGCGAAGTGCGCGAGGCGCTCGTGCACGGCGAGCCAGAGGATCCGCACGTCCTGCCCCGCCTCGGGCGCGTACCGGTCGTGGTCGTCGAGGTCGAAGCCGATGCGGCCGTTGGTCGCGACGAAGCAGGGGTGGCCCTCGTCCATCGTCGACTCGACCTCCGCGTACGACGCCGTGAGGAGGCCGCGCGCGTCGGGAACGTCGCGGAGGCGGGAGAACGCGGCGGCCGAGAGCGTGCTCTGGATCTCGTCGAGGTAGACGGGCAGGACCTCGTCGGTGATCCCGAGGCGGTCGCGGAGGTCGAGCACGAGGTCCACGGCGTCGAGCGCCGCGGGCTCCCCGTCGACCGTGCGGCGGATGCTCGCCTCGTCGACGTCCCAGTGGTCGAGCTCGAGGACCCGGGCCCGGTACGCGTACGCGCTCCGGCCGTCGGCGCTCGCGACCCGGTACTCGGCCCACCGCCTCGGGTCGTGCGGGGTGCGGGGCGCGCCGGGTGCCCGCTCCGGATCCACGCGCTCGGGTTCGACGAGCAGCTCGTGCGCGAACTCAGCGAGCGCCTTGCGCACGAGGTGGCGCGTGGCGGCGGCCCAGGCATCCGGGCGGAGGTGGTCGGCGCGGTGGACGCGGGGATCCGGCTCGGCGGTCCTCGACGCGGCAGCCGGCCGGGCCTCGGTGTGGGTGTCGAGGGGGTGGTCGTGGGTGAGGGTCATGTCGTGTCCATCCGTCGGGGAGGCGTGCAGGAGGGCGTCGTCGCGCGTGGCGACACTGAGGAGCGCGTGCTTCGAGCCGAGGTCGACGACCCGGAGCGGCCGGAACCCGACGAGCTCGTTGAGGCGCTGGATCCGGGTGTTGCGCACGTCCGGCTCGACGACGAGGCGCCGTACCGCGGGATCGCGCAGCAGGTGCGCGACCACGTGCCGCATGACGGCGGTCGTGAAGCCGGGCAGCGGGTCGCCGGCCGGCGGGGCCACGAGCAGGTGCATGCCGCGGTCGCCGGGCAGGGGGTCGAGGTGCGCGCCGACGGGGTCGTCGGCCGGGTCGTAGGCCTCGACGAGGAACGCGGGGACGCCGTCGTGCAGGCCGATCCAGGCCTCGCGCGCCGGATCCGCGTCGATCGACGCGTACTCGGCCCGCACCTCCTCGAGCGTCGCGTGCTCCATCTGCCAGAAGCGAGCGCGCGGCGCCGTGACCCAGGCGTGCACGAGGGCCGCGTCGCCGTCGGGATCGAGCGGGCGCATCGCGAGCGGGAGGCGGGGCTGGAACACGAGGTCCGGGTCGGCCGCGGCGGGCGCGGGCGCGCTCACGCGAGCACCCCCGATCCGGCGACGGGCGCGTCCTCCGGCAGCCCGAACTCCTGGAACGCGATCCGCTCCTCCACGGCGTAGTCCTCGCGCCCCGTGATCGCGCGGAGGATCCGCGAGTTGCGGTGCGCGGTCATCCCGAGGTCGGGCGCGACGAAGCCGTGCGTGTGCACTTCCGCGTTCTGCACGAAGAGCGTGCCGGCGTCGTCGACCGTGTGCTCGCGCGCCACGTCGAGCCGGCCGCGCGCGTCGCGGTGCACGCGGTCGCCGAGCCCGTCGAGGATCCCGGGGGCCGACGCGTCGTACCCGCTCGCCATGATCACCGCGCCCGTGGGCCAGTCGCGCTCCGCGCCCGTCTCCGCGTGCCGGAGCCCGAGGACCGCACCGCCGTCGGGCGTCGCGCGCGCCGAGACGACCTCCGCGTTGGTGAGAAGCCGCGTCGGCACGCCGGATCCCGCGTCACCGCCGGCCCCGAGCCGCCCCTCGGCCCGCAGCGCGTCGAACGCGAGCCGCTTCCGGTAGAGCGTCTGGAAGACGTCGTCGATGAGGTCGGAGTCGATCCCCTTGTAGAGGTTCCGCTGCTCGCGCAGGAGCACCTCGCGGGCGCCCGCGGGCAGGCCGAAGAAGTGGTCGCTGTACTCGGGGCTCGTCATCTCGAGCGTGAGCCGCGTGTACTCGAGCGGGAAAAACCGCGGCGAGCGCGTGATCCAGTCGAGCCGGTAGCCGCGGGAGTCCACGTCCTCGAGGAGGTCGCGGTAGATCTCCGCCGCGCTCTGCCCGCTGCCGACGACCGTGATCGCGTCCCGCTCCTGCAGCGCGTCCTTGGCGCCGAGGTAGCCGGAGCTGTGCACGACGCCCGGGAGGTCGCGCACGGCCTCGGGCAGCCAGGGCGGAGTTCCCACGCCGACGACGAGGTTCCGTCCGCGGTGCACGTGCGCGACGCCCGCGGCGTCGACCGACTCGACGACGTACGCGCCCGCGGCCTCGTCGAAGGAGACCGCCCGCACGTCGCGGTCGAGCTCGATCCCCCGTGCCCGCTCCGCCGCCCACCGGCAGTAGGCGACGTACTCGCTGCGCAGGACGAAGAAGTCCTCGCGGATGTAGAAGGAGTACAGCCGCCCGGTGTCCTTGAGGTAGGCGAGGAACGAGAAGCGCGAGGTCGGATCCGCGAGCGTCACGAGGTCGGCGAGGAACGGCGTCTGCAGGTGCGCGGTCGGCAGCATCATGCCGGGGTGCCAGTCGAAGCGGGGCTTCCTCTCCAGCACGACGAGGTCGAGGTCGAGCGGATCCGCGAGGCACGCGAGCCCGAGGTTCGCCGGGCCGAGGCCCACGGCGACGACGTCGTGGACGCGGTCGGGGGCGGCGCTCATCGGGTCGCCTCCGCCGAGGTCACGGGCGCGGGCGCGGGCGCGTGCGCGGACTCGTGCGCGGTCGCGGTCACGGTCGCCTGCGCCGCGTCGTCCAGCCCGGCGTCCAACGCGTCGCCCGCCGCCACGACCATCCCGAGGATCTCGCGGATGTGCGCGTCCGTCGTCGCGGGGTTCAGCAGCGTGAGCTTCAGGTGCGCACGTCCGTCGACGCGGGTCGCGGCGACCATCGCCCGGCCGGAGTCCTGGATCGCCTGCCGGATGCCGCGGTTCACGGCGTCCGAGCGGATCCTCGCGCAGGTCCCCGCGGACCCGTCCCGCTCAGCGGCTGGCACGTACCGGAACACGAGCGCGCTGATCTCGGGCCGCACCACCACCTCGAGCGCCGGATCCCGCCGCATCGCGAGCCAGGTGCGGTCGGCGAGCGCGATGACGTCGTCGAGCATCCGCCCCACCCCGTCGGCGCCCACCGTGCGGAGCGTGAGCCACAGCTTCAGCGCGTCGAAGCGCCGCGTGGTCTGCAGCGACTTGTCGACCTGGTTCGGGATCTCCTCGTGCGCGCGATCCGCCGGGTTCAGGTAGTCGGCGTGCAGCGTCGCGTGCCGGAGCGAGCGGCCGTCGCGCACGATCAGCGCGCTCGAGCTCACGGGCTGGAAGAACGTCTTGTGGTAGTCGACCGTCACGGAGTCGGCGTGCTCGATCCCGTCGAGCAGGTGCCGGTGCGCGAGCGAGGTGAGGAGCCCGCCGCCGTACGCGGCGTCGACGTGCAGCCGGATGCCCTCGCGGCGGCAGACGTCGCCGATCGCGGGCAGCGGGTCCACGCTGCCGAAGTCGGTCGTGCCCGCGGTCGCGACGACCGCGATCGGCAGGAGGCCCGCCGCGGAGCAGCGCGCGAGCTCGCGCTCGAGGGCGTCCACGCGCATCCGCATGGCGTCGTCGGCGGGCACGCGGATGACCGCGTCGGGCGCGAGCCCGAGGATCCGGGCGCTCTTCTCGACGCTGAAGTGGCCCACCTCGCTCACGAGGATCCGCATCCGCTGCCGGTCGTCCATCGACAGCCCGTGCAGGGCCGCCGCCTCGTCGCGCGCGAGGAGCAGCGCCTGCAGGTTCGACTGGCTGCCGCCGCTCGTGAAGACGCCGTCCGCGTCGGCGCCGAGGCCGATGCGACCTGCCGTCCAGTCGATGAGCGACCGCTCGATGAGGGTCGCGCCCGCGCTCTGGTCCCACGTGTCCATCGACGTGTTGACGCTCGAGAGGATGAGCTCCCCCGCGATGGCCGGGATGAGGATCGGGCAGTTGAGGTGCGCGACGTACGACGGGTCGTGGAACCAGACGGCGTCGCGGAGGTAGAGGTCGTCGAGCTCGTCGAGGGCGTCGTCGAGCCCGCCGAGCGGGCGGTCGAGGTCGAGCCCGGCGAAGGAGCGGC
Organism: Clavibacter michiganensis subsp. tessellarius; assembly: GCF_021922985.1. NCBI lineage: Bacteria > Bacillati > Actinomycetota > Actinomycetes > Micrococcales > Microbacteriaceae > Clavibacter > Clavibacter tessellarius. The sequence goes on from NZ_CP040788.1 coordinate 1,464,854, forward strand.
GGAGGCGGTCGGGCGTGATCCCCGTGAACGGCCCGTCGGCGCGCCGGGCGGCGGTGCGCACGTGGGCGGCGGCCGACCGGAGGGCGGCGTCCCAGCCGGGGAGCGTCCGGTCGGAGAACAGCTCGGCGGCGGGGTCCGGATCCGGCGCGATGGCGGCCGGACGGTCGTCGACGAGGGTCGAGGCGGTGGGGAGGGAGGCGTGCGGAAGAGGAGACATGGGTCCTTCGCGGTCGAGGTGGAGCCGTGTCCGGGTCACGAGCTGGCGTGCGAGTTAGGTAAGGCTCACCTACTATCGGGGTGGTCGGGCGCGAACGCAACCCGGCCGACGCCGACCCGCGGGGACCCTCCGCGGGGCGCTCGCGTGACCCCGATTCGGGGGCGCGGTCGGGCTCGTCGGCGCCCGTCAGCGCTCGTAGGGTGGGGGCATGAGCGACGCAGACGACCCGACCGACGGCATCCGCACCGGGCGCGGCCCCGGCGATCCCGACGGGCTGGTGACGGTCGACGACGTGGTCGCGGCCGACGGCGCTCCCGCCGGCGTCGGCGACGCGGTCCGCGAGCCGGAGGGCACGGGCTACGGGCACGCGGAGGAGGACACCCTCGAGGTGGAGGACGCGGAGCCCGCGAGCGCCGAGTACCCGGAGGTCCCGGATGCCCGCTCCGTCACCGCGGCCGACTCGCACATGAGCGCCCCGGCCGACGACGCCGCCGGCCACGTCGACCCCGAGGGCCGCTGACATGGCGGATCAGGCAGCGGACGCCCCGCGCCACCCGCTCGCCGAGCCCGCGCCCATCGACGCCGACTCGATCGCCGAGCACGCGGAGGCCGCCGAGGAGGACGCCCGCGAGGACGCTCCCGACCCGTTCGGCGAGGGCCCGGACGACCAGTGATCCGCCCCAGGCGGCCCCGTCCCCCGCCCCCGGGGACGTCACATGAGCGTTGCCTGAGCGCCACCACACAGCCCTCGGGGCCGAGCGTAGCGTCGAGCGCATGGACACCGACGACCCGCGCCTCCAGCCCGCGGACACCTCAGACACCCGGCAGGACAAGGACTTCATCTCACCCAGCGAGGACGACACGCAGGTGAAGCAGAGCGAGCAGATCGTCGAGAGCGAGGGCGTCTCCGACGACGTCCCCGCCGCCGCGGACGACGTGCAGGTGCTCCCCGGCTCGGGCGGACCCGACGACGTCGGCGAGATCGAGGTCGACCCCGACGAGCTCAACCTCAGCGGCGACTCGATCCCCGGCCACCCCAAGCCCGAGGCCGGTGAGTGACCGTGACGGACGCCACCTCCACCACGCCCGCTGACGACGCCACCGGCGACGACACGGCCCTCGACACCGAGGCGATGGCGCACGACACCGTCGTCAACGACGCCGTCGCGGGCGAGACCGTCCTCCCCGACGCCGACGAGCCCGTCGAGCAGATCGACGAGGACGACGCCGTCGCGGCCGCCGACGCCGAGCCCGAGGCCGACGCCCTGGGCGTCGACGGCGAGGCCGAGCCCGCGCTCGCCCCGAACGACCTCGCCGGCCAGGACATCGACCTGGACGACACTCCGCCGAGCTGACGCCCGGCACCCACCCTTCCCCGCAGCACGCAGCACCCAGAACCAGGAGAGCCATGAGCACCGACCAGTACACGTTCCAGGACCCGACCAAGATGTACGCCGACATCGAGCCGAAGGCGCAGCAGCAGGACGGGCCCGGCCTCGACGCCGACCTGGACGCGAGCGCGGATCGCGGCGAGAAGACGTACCGCGGATCGAACCGCCTCGAGGGACGCAAGGCCCTCGTCACCGGGGCCGACTCCGGCATCGGCGCGGCCGTCGCGATCGCCTACGCCCGCGAGGGCGCCGATGTCGCGCTCTCCTACCTCCCCGAGGAGGAGGAGGACGCGAAGAAGGTCGTCGCCCTCATCGAGGAGGCCGGCCGCAAGGCCGTCGCCATCCCCGGCGACATCGCCACGGCGGAGTTCAGCCGCGAGCTCGTCGCGAAGGCGGTCGAGGGCCTCGGCGGCCTCGACATCGTCGTCAACAACGCCGGCAAGCAGCAGAACGTCGACGCGCTCGAGGACATCTCGGACGAGGAGTTCGACCTGACCTTCAAGACCAACGTCTACGCGATGTTCTGGATCACCAAGGCCGCGCTCCCCCACCTCAAGCCCGGCTCGTCGATCATCAACACCTCGTCGATCCAGGCCTACGCGCCGTCGCCGAACCTCGTGCACTACGCGACGACCAAGGCCTCGATCAACGCGTTCTCGAAGGGACTCGCCGGCCAGCTGGCGCCCAAGGGCATCCGCGTGAACGTCGTCGCGCCCGGCCCCATCTGGACGCCGCTGCAGACCGCGGGCGGCCAGCCCGAGGACGCGCTGCCCGAGTTCGGCGAGCAGACCCCGCTCGGCCGCGCCGGCCAGCCGGCCGAGCTCGCGCCCGCCTACGTGTTCCTCGCCTCCAACGAGTCGAGCTACGTGATCGGCGAGACGCTCAACGTGAACGGCGGCATGCCGACGCCGTAGCGGCACGCGCTCCGGCGCATCGCATCACCGCCCGACGCCCGGGCCGGCCGACTGGTCGGCCCGGGCGTCGCCGCGTCCGGACGCCGGACGCGCACCGGAATAGGGTCGGGAGATGACCGGCACCCCGGCCCGCGTCGGCGGGAACGTCCTCGCGGGGCTCGTCTCCGCCGTCCGCCTCGTGCGTCGGCCCAGGCCGCTGCATCCGCACGGCGTCGCCCTCGGGGGGACGCTGACGCCCGTCGCGGGGCGTGCCGCATCCGGTCTCGCGTGGCTCGACGGGCTCGACGCCCAGCTCGACGTCGACGCCCGCTTCTCCCGCGGCGGCGGCCTCCCCGCGGCGCTGCCCGACGTGCTCGGCCTCGCGCTGCGGATACCCGACGGCGGCGGCACCACGGTCGACCTGCTGCTCGCGTCCACGGGCCTCTCGCCGATCGGCCGGTTCCTCCTCGCGCCGCGGCGCGCGCTCTCCGGGGCGCGGCTCACCACGCTCATGCCGTACCGCGGATCCGCGGGGCCGGTGCTCGTCGGCGTGCTGGTGGACGCGGATCCGCCGTTGCCCGCCGGCGCCGCGGACCTCGGGCGGGCGCTCGCGACCCGGTCGGTCGGGATGCGGCTCGTGCACGCGACGCCCCGCGGCCGGTGGCACGTGGCGGCGCGCATCGAGCTGGGCCATGACGAGACCGGTCCGCTCGACACCGCGACGCGCGCCGATCCCGTGCTCGCCGCCCCGCCCGGGGACACGACCTACTCGTGGACGCGCCGGCTGCGGGCGCCGGGCTACCGGGCGGCCCGGCGCGGCCGACCGGTCGCGTCCCGGCATGCGGCGCAGGATCCGGACGCCTGACGGGAAGCGGACGACCGGCGCGATGGTGATCGGTAGGCGGCCGTCAGGCGCTCATGGACGCAGGACGGGCCGGAGGACATCCCCCGGCCCGTCCGACACGTCGGATGCGTCAGGACTTGCGGCAGCGCGAAAGCTGGATGTAGGGGATCACCGCATCCATGCCGTAGGACTGGCACTCGTCGTCGTCGACCGCGTTGGTCGTGAGGAACAGCTTCTCGATGCTCTTGATGCACTCGTGGCCGAGGTGGTATGAGCGGCACACGTCCGCGGCGATGCCGTACGGACCGCTGGCGTAGTTGCGATCGAAGTACTTCGGAGCGATGTACAGCCGCCCCGTGGGCAGGCGCCGGGCGGCGCTGCTGATCGGAGATGACATGGGTGCTCCTTCTGCGCGCGAGATTAGGGGATCGCGGCGGATCGAGACGCTAGTGGGTCGTCGGGGCCGGGCCGTGCGCCCGGACCGCGCCTGTGCACTCGACCCCCGGCCTCCGGCCCCGGTCCGCGGGCCTCCGGACGACCCGCTGCGCATCCGGGCGGATCCCGGCGTGCATGCCGAGCGGGGACGGGCGCATGACCCGGGGACGACGGGACGGGCCGGAGGAGGAGACCTCCGGCCCGTCGGACCGTGCGGAGAGCGCCGACGCTCAGGAGGAGCCGGAGGGGTCCCGGCCGGGTGCGTGCCGCGCGACCGTCAGCGGCCGCAGCGCGACTGGAAGGCGTCGGGGAACACGATGGTGTATCCGCCGGTGATGTTGCAGGTGCGCCAATCCACCATGCCCTGTCCACGCCGGAGGACGTAGGAGGCGACCGTCACGCAGGCCCTCCCTGTGTGGTTCGCCGTGCAGATCTGGACCGCGAGCTTGTCGGGGTCGGTCTGGCCGTACGCGAGTCGCGCGAGGTCGTACGGCGTGACGAAGAAGGAGCGGTTGACGAGTCCCGCCTGGCTCGCCGTGATCGAGCCGGCGTCCGCGGTGGAGGACGAGGTCGGCGCGGCGGGGGCGGCGGATGCCGAGCCGGCCGGGGTGGAGATGGAGACGCCGAGACCGACGACCGCCGCGAGGACGGCCGTCGCCAGGAGGCGGCGAGAGGTGCGTCGCGGGGTGGTTCCGGGGCGAGAGGGCATGTGGACTCCTTGTGGTCCGCGGCGACCGTCGCCGGGGAGCGATCGAACCGTAGCGATGCGCCGCGCCGCGCCGGACCTCCTGTGGACGGGCGCCGCCGTGCCGGTGCGCACCGGTGCGGGGACGGACGCCTGACGAGGGCCCAGCCCGTGTCGTGGCACGCGGAACGGGCCGGAGGAGATCCTCCGGCCCGTTCCCTCCGTCATCCCGTCAGCAGCGTGAGCGCCGGATCCCGCGGACCATCGCACCCACGACGCGGGCCCGGCGGTCGTCGTGGTCCGGCACCGGCCGGATGCGCCTCCGTCACCGGCCGCAGTGCGACCGGTGCGTCGAGTAGTACGAGATGGTGAAGCCCTGACCGCGCTGGCACGTGCGCGGGTCGGTCGTCCCCGGCCCGCCCTGGAGCACCAGGGTGAGCGACTTGACGCAGGCCAGACCCGAGTGGAATTGGGTGCACACCAGGCCCGCGAGCGCGCGGGGCTGGAGCGTCCCGGACTTGATGTTGTCGACCGCTCGCGGGCTGACGAAGAAAGTGCGCTCGACGGGATCCGCCTGGCTCGCCGCGATCGGGTCCGCCTGCGCCGCGGAGGACGAGGTGGACGCGGCGGGGGCCGCGGAGGCGGAGCCTGCCGGAGCGGACATCGACACGCCGAGACCGAGGACCACCGCCAGGGCGGCCGTCGCGAGCAGGCGTCGGGTCGTGGATCGGGGGGCGGTTCCGAGGCGAGAGGACATGGGTCTCCTTGTGATCCGCGGCGACCATCGCCGCAGGGCGGTCGAACCGTATCGACGCGCCGCCCTCCGGCGTGCCGCCTGTGCACGAGCGGGCGCGGACGCGGAGAGGGACGCCTTGGGGCGCCGACCATGTCCGTCGCGGCATCGGATCCGCCCGCCCGGCCTTGCCACTGCTCGCCCGCAGGCGTTGCCTGGGAGCAGAGCGCCGACGGCGGCGCCCCAACGGACGGAGACCCCATGCGGGAGCTGAAGCTCGTCGCGGCCATCGCGAAGATCGAGGACGCCGAGGCGCTCGACCCGATCGTGGATCGCGTGAAGGGCGTCGTCACGGCGCTGCTGAAGCCGCGCGCCCTCGCCGACCTGCTGCACGGCGTCCCGTTCGGGCATCCGCTGCACCCGGTCGCCGTGCTGATCCCCACCGGCGCGTGGGTGTCCTCCGCGGTCCTCGACGCGCTGCCGGGCAACGCGAAGGCCAGCCAGGCGCTCGTGGGCGTCGGGATCCTCAGCGCCGCGCCCTCCATCGTGTCCGGCTACGCGGACTGGTCGCAGCTGCACGAGCAGCAGATGCGCGTCGGCATCGTGCACTCCGCGGCGAACGCGCTCGCGACGGGGCTGTACGGCCTCTCCTGGATCCAGCGCGCCCGCGGCAAGCAGACCAGCGGCAAGGTCCTCGGCCTCGCGGGCCTCGGGCTCGTGTCCGCCGGCGGCTTCCTCGGCGGCCACCTCGCCTACCGCCAGGCGGCGGGCGCCAATCACGCCGAGGACGTGCCGCACCGCTTCCCCGCGGGCTGGCAGGAGCTCGGGCAGCTCGACGACCTGCCCGACGGCCGCCTCGCCAAGCGCGACGTCGCGGGCCTGCCGGTGCTCGTGCGCCGCCACGGCATGACGGTGGATGCGCTGAGCGACACCTGCAGCCACCTCTCCGCACCCCTCCACGAGGGCGAGCTCGGCACCGACTCGAAGACCGGCGAGGCGTGCGTCACGTGCCCGTGGCACGACAGCGTCTTCAGCCTGAGGACCGGCGAGGTGATCCACGGACCGGCGACCGCGCCGCAGCCCCGCTTCGAGACGCGCGTCACCGCGGGGCTCGTGGAGGTGCGGCTGCCGAACGCGGGCTAGGTCGGTCCGGGAACGAGCCGGGTGCCGGCGTCGGCGTCGGCCCCGGGCAGCGCGACGACCGCGAGCACCGCGCAACCCGCGAACGCCACGGCCCCCGCGATCGTCGGCACCGCGATGCCCGTCGTCGCGAGCGCCCCGCCCAGCGCGGATCCGACCGCGAGGCCGAGCAGGCTGAGGACGCGGCCGGCGGCGCCCACCCGGCCGAGCAGCGGATCCGGCACCAGGCGCTGCCGGAGCGAGGTCGCGCAGACGCCCCAGACGACCGCGTGCAGGATGTAGAGCGCGAGCAGGACGCCGGCGACGACCGGATCCCGCGTGACCGCGAGCCCGGCGAGGCTCGCGCAGCCGAGCGCCAGGGCCGCCGTGATGGTCCAGCGGGAGCCGAGGCGGGAGCGCAGCGGCGCGGCGATCGCGGATCCGGCGAGGCCGCCGAGCGCGGACGCCGCGAGGAGCACGCCGTAGCCCGCCGCGTCGAGGCCCAGCCGGTCGCGGGCGAAGAGCACGAGCACCGAGAAGGGGAGCATGTAGCCGACGCTCGCCAGGCCGCCGAGGAGGGCGAGGGATCCGACCACGCGGTGCCCGGCCAGCCAGCGCACGCCCTCGGCCGCCTCACGGAGCACGGAGGGGCGTGGATCCCCGGGCTCGGCGGACGCGATCGCCTCGCGGGTGCGCCGCGGCAGCGCGAGCGCCACCGCCCCGGCCGCGACCCACAGCCCGCCGGTGGCGTACACGGGCACGGCGGCGGCGAGCGCGAACAGGATCCCGCCGAGCGGCGGCCCGACGAACTCGTCCGCCACGAGCTGCGTCCCCGCGATGCGCGCGTTGGCCCGGTCGAGGCGGTCGCGCGGCACGATCGACGGCAGCACGGCGACCGCGGCCCCGTCCGCCGCGCTCTCCAGCACGCCGACCACGGCCATCACCGCGTAGAGCACGACGAGCGAGGCGACGCCCGCCTGGATCGACGCCGCGAGCCCCAGCACGGCGACGCCCCGGAGGAGGTTCGCGACGACGATCAGCGTGCGCCGGTCGAGCCGGTCGACGTGCACGCCCACGGGCAGCGCCACGAGGAGCCGCACGAGCGCGTACGTGGTCGCGAGCCCGGCGACGCCGCGCGGGTCGTCGGTGAGGCCCGCCGCGACGAGCGGCATGGCGACGAAGACGAGCCCGTCCGCGAGGTTGGAGAGCGCGTTCGCACCCCACAACGCCCCGAACGGGCTCGTGCGTCTCACGCCGGGCTCCCCGGGGCGGCGTGCGCCCCGAGGAGCCCGGTCATCGGGATCAGATCCCGGCGCCCTCGGACGCGGCCGTCGCGGGGCCCACGTCCGTGGCGGTCGCGCCGGCGCCGGCCGTCGCGCCCGCGGCCGTCGAGCCGAGGAACGAGCTCAGCGCCGTGGCGACGTCGATGCCCGTCGTGTCCTTGAGGAGCTTCGGCAGCGTCGCCATGTTCTCGGCCACCGAGCGGTTGAGCGCGTTCGCGCCGTCCGCCGAGATGATCGTCATGTTGTCGACGTTGGCGAGCGGCGCCGCCATCTCGCGGGCGATCTCCGGCATCGACGCGATGATGCGCGCCTGCAGCGCCTCGCGCGACAGCTTGTTCTGCGCCTCGGCGAGCGCGGCGGCCGCCTCGGCCTCGGCCTGGCCGCGGGCCTGGATCGCGTCGGCGTTCGCCTTCCCGAGCGCGGTGATGGACGCGGCCTCGTTCACGGCCGCGGTCTTCGCCGCCTCGGCGTTCTGCGTGCGCTGGTAGACCTCCACGTCGACCTTCGCCTTCTCGGCGTCGCGGGCCGCCTGCGCGTCCTGCACGGTCGCGTACTTGCGGGCCTCGGCGGGGAGCTCGACGTCGATGCGCAGGCGCTCCTTGGAGACCTCGGCCTGCGCGGCGACGGCGGTGCGCTCCTGGTCGGCGACCAGGCGGTCCTGCTCGGCCTTCGCCAGCTCGCCGGCCGCGTACGCGGTCGCGTTGGCCCGGTCGGTGTCGGCCTTGATGGCCGCGCGGCGCAGGTCGAGCTCGAGCTGGCGCTCGGCGGTCTGCTGGTCGTTCTCGATCGCGGCGAGCGCGGAGATCCTCTTGTTCTCGGCCTCCGCGACCTCGGCGATCTGGCGGGCGCGCGCGGCGTTCGAGCGGGCCCGGTCGTCGAGGTAGGTGCTGCCCGGCGTCGTGATCTCGCGGACGTTGAGCGTCTCGATCTGGAGGCCGAGCTCCGCGAGGTCGTTCTTCGTCTGGTTCACGGCCTCCTGCGCCACGACGGAGAAGCTCTTCACGAGCTCGTCCACGGGCCGGTCGCCGATGAGGCCGCGGATCGCGCCCTCGAGCGACTGCCGCACGATCTCCGGCAGGGCGTCCTGCTGGAGGAGGTAGCGCTGCACGGCGCGGCGCACGCCGTCCTCCGTGCCCGTCACCTTGAAGTTGACGGTGGCGACGACGGCGGTGTTGATGAAGTTGGCGTCGCGCGCCTCGGCCGTGACGCTCGTCTGGTACTGCTCCAGGGAGAGCGTGAAGCCCTCCTGGAAGATCGGCCAGATGAAGGTCCGGCCGCCGATGATCACCTTCTGCGGGCTGGAGAACCCGGCCCCGCCCTCGCTGCGCTCGGCGTTGCGGCCGACGATGACGAGCGCCTGGTTCGGCGGGACGCGGCGGACGCGGGAGGCGATGAACGCGACCAGCGCCACCAGGATGACGATGACGACGATGACGGCGATGGCTGTCGTGCCGCCGGATATCAGGTCCACGGGATGGTTCCTCTCGTTGGGACGGGTGCTGCTAGGTGCGGGGGTGCGCGTCGGCGGGCGCGTCGGGCTCGACGTGCACGCGGAACCCGTCCTCGGCGACGACGCGGATGCGGGTGCCGACGGCGAGGCGCTCGTCGCTCGTGGCGAGCCGTCGCTCCAGCTCGCGGATGTGCTCGAGCCGCACCTCGCCGCCCGCGGAGGACGTGGGCGAGGTGACGACGCCGACCATGCCGACGGGCGAGTACGAGCCGCCGCTCTCCTGCTTCGCGACGAAGCGGACGGTGAGCTGCACCACCACGAGGGCGACGAGCGCGAGGGCCACGGCGATCGCGATGGCGCCGCCGGATCCGATGCCGGCCTGGTCGGCGAGCACGCCGCCGACGCCGTAGATCGCGAGGGCCGCCCCGAGCGCGACGCCCGAGACGAGGCCGTCGCCGCCGCCGATGGCGTCGAGCAGGTCGCCGAGCACGATGCTCGAGAGGAGCAGCAGGAGTCCCACGGCGCCGACGACCAGGAAGACGATCACGCGGCGCCTCCCGGGCAGGCCGCCGCAGGCGAGACGTGCGCGCCGTCGTGGTGCGTGGTCATGCGGGGCCGATCTGCCGTGTGCGTGTCCCTCGAACGTACCGGCTGATCCGCTCAGCGTCGCGTCCTCGTCCGGGGGCCGCCCCACCGCCTATGCTCCGCCCGGCCCGCGTAGCCTCAGGAGGTGATCCTCCTGTTCGGCACGCGCGCCCGCGACGCCCTCATCGTGATCGTGACGTTCGCGTGCCTCCGCTGCGGGGTCACCGCGCCGCAGCGCGTGCTCCACCGCACCCTCCGGTTCACGGTGTTCTTCGTGCCGCTGATCCCGCTGCGCTCGACGTACCGCGTGGCCTGCCCGACCTGCGGCCTCGAGACGCGGCTCACGAGGGACCAGGCGATGCACGCGCTCGAGTGGGCCGTGCGGAACCGCGGCGCGCGGCGCTGATCCGCGCCGCCGATCCCGCCGCCCGCCGCGCGCACCCTCCTCCCGCGCCCCCGGACGGGTGCTCCCGGGCGCCGTCCGCCCGGCTCCCAGGAATCCCGACCAGGGGTTAGGAATAACTTTCGCGATCCGCCTAGAGTGATCGGACGGCGCCACGCGCCGATTCCATCGACGACGACGGAGGGGATGCGACGATGCATTCGATCAGCAGGAGACAGGCTCTGGGGGTGGGGGCCGCCGCGGCGGGGACGCTGGCCCTCGCGTCCTGCTCGGCACCGGGCGGGAGGCTGGTCAACTCCGACCCGCCGATCCCCGCGGCCGCGCCGGGCGAGAAGGTCACGCTCACGTACTGGGCGTGGCTGAAGGACCTGCAGAAGGTCGCGGACGTCTGGAACGCGCAGAACCCGGACATCCAGGTCGAGGCCGTCTGGATCCCCGGCGGCAACGCCGGCGGCTACAACAAGATGTACTCGGCCATCACCGCGGGCGGCGGGCCCGACATCGGGCAGGTCGAGCTCCGGCAGCTCCCCGAGTTCCTCCTCGCGAACGGGCTCGTGGACCTCACCCGCTACGGCGTCGAGGAGTACCGCGACCGCTACGACGATGCGCTGTGGAAGCAGGTCAGCTTCCAGGACGGCGTCTTCGGGATCCCGCAGGACTCCGGCCCCATGGCCTTCTACTACCAGCGCGAGCTCCTCGACCAGGTGGGCGGCCAGCCGCCCGCGACGTGGGACGACTGGGCCGCGCTCAGCGCCGAGGTGCGCACGACCGGCGCCGGCAACTACCTCGACTGCTTCCCCGTCTCCGACGCCTCCGTGTTCACCTCCTACGCCACGCAGGCCGGGGCGAACTGGTTCAAGGTCGACGGCGAGCGCTGGGTCATCGACATGCTCGACGAGCGCACGATGGAGGTCGCCGCGTTCTTCGACAGGGCCATCGACGACGACGTGGTCAACACCTCGTACACGGCCTTCTCCCCGCCCTGGACCGCGGCCGCCGCGGACGGCAAGGTCTTCGGCGTCACGAGCGCCAGCTGGGGCGACGCCCTCATCCAGTCGGTCTCCGGCGGCGAGGGCAAGTGGAAGGTCGCGCCCATGCAGACGTGGTCCTTCGACGGGGCCTACGGGTCCAGCTACCTCGGCGGATCCACCGCGGCCGTGCTCGCGAACAGCAAGCACCCGGTCGAGGCGCTGAAGTTCATGACCTGGATGACGACCTCGCCCGAGGGCATCGACGCGATGATCCAGAACTCCGGCATCGGCTGGTCGCCCTCCCCCGACTACATCGGCGCCGCCCGGCAGGAGCCCAGCGAGTGGTTCAGCGGCCAGAGCTACAACGAGGAGGTGTTCGCGCCCGCGGCGAAGGAGCAGAACCTCGAGTGGACCTGGTGCCCGCTCACGCAGTTCACGCTGAACACCCTGCAGGACGAGTTCCGCCGCAAGCTCACGAGCGGCCAGACCCTCGTCGAGTCCCTCCCCCTCGCGCAGGAGGCCGTGATCGAGGCCTTCCAGAACAAGGGCCTGCGCGTCGAGGCGGCCTCCGCATGAGCGTCGACACGCGACCGGAAAGCGGCGAGCGCGCCGCCACCCGTCCCGTCCGCGCCCCGCGCTCGGGCGTCTCGAAGGGGCAGCTGAAGAGGTCGCAGACCATCGCGCCGTGGATCCTGCTCGCGCCGTTCCTCGCGGTGTTCCTGCTGACGTTCGTCCTCCCCATCGTCTACGCGGTGTTCCAGTCGTTCACGACCGTGCGGCGGGAGGGCCTGTTCGGCGAGCAGGGCGTCACCACCGTGTTCGCGGGGCTGGAGAACTACGCGCTCGCGCTCGCGAACGACGCCTTCACGGCGTCCATCGGCCGGGTGCTGCTGTTCGGCATCGTGCAGGTGCCGGTGATGATCATCCTCTGCACGATCCTCGCGCTCCTGCTCGAGTCGGCGTCGGCGAAGTGGCCCCAGTTCTTCCGGGCGGCGTACTTCATGCCGTACGGCGTGCCGGGCGTCATCGCGACGATCCTCTGGGGCTTCCTCTACATCCCGGGGCTCTCGCCCATCATCGACATCGGGCAGATGCTCGGGATCCAGCTCGACTTCCTCGGCGCCGGGACCGTGCTGTGGTCCATCGCGAACATCGTGACCTGGACCTACACGGGCTACAACATGCTCATCATCATCGCCCAGCTGAAGTCGATCCCCGGCGACGTGTACGAGGCCGCGCGCATCGACGGCGCGGGCGCCTGGCGCACCGCCATGTCGATCCAGCTGCCGCTCATCCGGCCGGCGCTCATCCTCGCGAGCGTGTTCTCGATCATCGGCACGCTCCAGCTGTTCGCGGAGCCGCAGGTGCTCGCCACCTCGGCGCCGGCGATCGACTCGCAGTACACGCCGAACCTGTCCGCGTACACGACCGCCTTCTCGTACAACGACTACGGCGTGGCCGCCGCGCAGTCGGTGATCATCGCCCTCGCCGCGTTCGTCCTGTCGTTCGCGTTCCTGGGGCTCACGAACCGCACGCCCAAGGAGGAGCGGGAAGCCGCCGCCGCGAAGAAGAAGGAGGCGCGCGCATGACCGCCACGGAGATCCGACCGACCACCGGCGGCGACGCCGGGGAGAAGGCGGAGCAGAAGCGCCTCGCGCAGGCCGCCGAGGCGAAGGTGAGCCGGCCGTCCAAGGCCGGGAGCACGCCGGGTGCCGGCACGAAGCCGGCGACCCGGATCATCGTCACGGCGATCCTCGCCGTCGTCGCGCTGTACTTCCTCGTCCCCGTCTACTACGTCGTGGTCGCGGCCACGAAGACGACGGCCGACCTGTTCAGCACCAACGGGTTCCTGTTCGCGAACATGAACCTCTGGCAGAACCTCACGATGGTGTTCACGTACGACGACGGCATCTTCGTGCGCTGGTTCCTGAACTCGGTGCTCTACGCCGGGGTGGGCGCGCTCATCGCGACGTACTTCGCGGCCGCCGGCGGGTACGCGCTCGCGAAGTACAAGTTCAAGGGATCGAACATCGTGTTCGGCACCATCCTCGGCGGCGTGCTCGTGCCGGGCACCGCCACCGCGCTGCCGCTGTTCCTGCTGTTCAGCAGCATGGGGCTCGCGAACACGTACTGGTCGGTGCTCATCCCGTCGCTCGTCTCGCCGTTCGGCCTGTTCCTCTGCCGGATCTACGCGCAGGCGTCGGTGGAGGACGCGGTGATCGAGTCGGGCCGGATCGACGGGGCGAGCGAGCTGCGGATCTTCCACACGCTCGCGCTGCGCTCGATGACGCCCGCGCTCGTGACGGTGTTCCTCTTCCAGCTCGTCGGCATCTGGAACAACTACTTCCTGCCGCTGATCATGCTGGCCGACGACAAGCTGTACCCGATCACGCTCGGCCTCAACAACTGGCGGAGCCAGGTCGACCGGCTGCCCGAGTTCTACCAGCTCACCACCGGCGGCGTGCTCGTCTCGATCATCCCGCTCATCGCGGCGATGATCGTGCTCCAGCGCTTCTGGCGGGGCGGTCTGACCGACGGCGCCGTGAAGGGCTGACGCCCGCCCGCGCACGGATCGCGGACGGCCGGGCGGGGCGACCTGCCCGGCCGTCCGCGCATTCGGCGCGGCGCCCCCGGACCCACGATGATGGATGCGCGGCACGTCGCCGCCCCCGCCCACGCGCAAGGAAGCCCATGACGCACGCCCTCCCCTACTTCGAGGACTTCGCCCCCACGACGGGCCCCGCCCGACGTCCCCGTTCCTGCCTGCACTCCGATGCCCCCCGCATCGTGCTGAACGGCGACTGGCGGTTCCGCCTCTCCCCCACCCCGCGCGGCCTCTCCGACGAGATGGCCGACCCGGCGTTCGACGACTCCGGCTGGGACGAGATCCCCGTGCCGAGCCACTGGGTGCTCGGCCAGGACGGCCGCTTCGGCCTCCCCGCCTACACGAACGTGCAGTACCCGTTCCCGGTCGAGCCGCCGTTCGTGCCCGACGAGAACCCCACGGGCGACTACCGCGTCGAGGTCGACGTGCCCACCGACTGGGAGTCGCTCGAGCGCGTCGTGCTCCGCTTCGAGGGCGTCGAGTCCGCCTTCAAGGTGTGGCTGAACGGCGACGCGGTCGGCACCGCGATGGGCTCGCGCCTCTCGCACGAGTTCGACGTCACCCAGTTCCTCCGCCCGGGCGTCAACGTGCTCGCCGTGCGCGTGCACCAGTGGTCGATCGCGAGCTACCTCGAGGACCAGGACCAGTGGTGGATGCCCGGCATCTTCCGCGACGTCACCCTCCTCGGCCGCCCCGAGGGCGGCATCGACGACGCGTGGACCCGCGCCGAGTACGACCACGAGACGGGCGCGGGCACCGTGCACGTCGAGGTCGACGCCGAGCCGAGCGCCTTCCCCGTCACGTTCGAGGTCGAGGATCTCGGCATCCACGTCACGTGGGACACCCCGGACGACGTCGCGCCCGTGCACGTCGACCGCGTCGAGCCGTGGAGCGCCGAGAGCCCCACGCAGTACCAGGGCTTCCTCCGCACGAACGTCGAGGCGCTCTCCATCCGCCTCGGCTTCCGCACCGTGCGGATCGAGGGCGACCGCTTCCTCGTCAACGGCCGCCGCGTCGTCTTCCACGGCGTCAACCGGCACGAGGCCCACCCCGAGCGCGGCCGCGTCTTCGACGAGGAGCACGCGCACGCCGACATGCTGCTGATGAAGCAGCACAACGTCAACGCGATCCGCACGAGCCACTACCCGCCGCACCCGCGCGTGCTCGACCTCGCCGACGAGCTCGGCTTCTGGGTCATCGACGAGTGCGACCTCGAGACCCACGGCTTCGAGTTCGGCGGCTGGGTCGGCAACCCCAGCGACGACCCGCGCTTCGCCGACCACTACCTCGACCGCATCGAGCGAACCATCGAGCGCGACAAGAACCACCCCTCGATCGTCATGTGGTCGCTCGGCAACGAGGCCGGCACCGGCCGGAACCTCGCCGCCATGTCGGCCTGGGTGCACCGCCGCGACCCCGGCCGCCCCGTGCACTACGAGGGCGACTACACGGGCGAGTACACCGACGTCTACTCGCGCATGTACTCGAACCTGCAGGAGACCGAGTCCATCGGCAGCGACGTGATCCCCGGCGACCTGCTCGGCTGCACGCCCGGCGAGGGCATGCGCCAGCGCTCGAAGCCCTTCATCCTCTGCGAGTACGTGCACGCCATGGGCAACGGCCCCGGCCAGATCGGCGAGTACGAGGACCTCGTGCTCCGCTACCCGCGCCTCCACGGCGGCTTCGTGTGGGAGTGGCGCGACCACGGCATCCTCACCGAGACCGCGGGCGGCGAGGCGTTCTACGCCTACGGCGGCGACTTCGGCGAGGTCGTGCACGACGGCAACTTCGTGATGGACGGCATGGTCCTCCCCGACGACACCCCCACGCCCGGCCTCGCCGAGTACAAGGCCGTCGTGCAGCCCATCGCGTTCCGGCTCGAGCGGGAGGGCGGATCCGCGTCCCTCGTCGTGGAGAGCCGCTACCACTCGATCTCCACCGCGCTCACGAGCCTCGTCTGGGTGCTCGCGGTCGACGGCGACGACGTCGCGACCGGGGTCCTCGACGCCGCGCCCGTCGCGGCAGGCGACACCGTGCGGATCCCGCTGCCCGCCGACGCGCTCGACGCGGGCGACCTCGCGGGCGGCGCCGACGCGGGCTCCGCGCCCGAGGTCTGGCTCACGGTGCAGGCGATCCTCCGCGACGACGAGCCCTGGGCCGAGGCCGGCCACGTGGTCGCCGTGGAGCAGTTCGACCTCACGCCCGCGCCGCGTCCCGTCGTGCCCGCCCGCTGGGTCGACGCCGACGAGGAGGCGTACCCCGACTCCGGCGCCACGCGCCTCACCCTCGGCGACGGCGAGTTCGACCTCGCCACCGGCCGCCTCGTGCGGCTCGGCTCGCTCGAGGTCGACGGCCCGCGCCTCGAGCTGTGGCGCGCGCCCACCGACAACGACCGCAGCGACAGCAGCGGCTCCTACGAGCTGGCGGATCCGCGCCTCACCTTCGGCAAGGGCGTCCCCGGTCCGTCGAGCGAGGCGCGCTGGCGCCAGGCCGGCCTCGACCGGCTGACCCACCGGGTCCGCTCGGTGAAGGTCGGATCCGGCTCGCTCACGGTCGTCGTGCGCACGAGCGCGGCGCAGTCCTTCGACTCGGTCGACACGACGTACTGCTGGACCGAGGGCGCCGACGGCACGCTGGGCCTGCGCGTCGACATCGTGCCGAGCGCCGGCTGGGCCATCACGTGGCCGCGCGTCGGGATCCGCATCGACCTGCCCGCGAGCGTCACGAACGCGGAGTGGTTCGGCACGGGCCCGTTCGAGTCGTACCCCGACTCCCGCCGCGCGGCGCTCGTCGGCCGGTTCTCGTCGCTCGTCGACGACCTGGGCGCCGTGTACTCGCGGCCGCAGGAGACCGGCCACCGCAGCGACCTGCGCGAGCTCGAGCTCGGCACCTTCGACGGCGAGGGCGGCATCGTGATCCACGCCGCCCCCGACACCGCGGGCCGCCGCCCCGGCTTCACGGCCTCGCGGCACACGCCGCAGGAGCTCGACCGGGCGGCGCACCCGCACGAGCTGCCCGCCAGCGAGGCGGTGCACCTGTACATCGACGCCGCGCAGCACGGGCTCGGCTCGCGCGCGTGCGGGCTCGACGTGCTGCCCGAGCACCAGCTGTGGCCCTCGGCCCGCACGCTGGAGCTCACCATCCGCAGCCGCTGACGCGGAGCGGGACCGGGTCGCCCGTCCGGGCGGCCCGGCGCCCGCCCTTCTCCCCGGAGGGCGAGCAAGCTGGAGACGACGGCGTCCGATGGCGGGCGCGAGGAGGACGCATGACCGACACCATCGAGCAGGGCACCGCGGGCACCAACTGGGCCGGCAACTACGCGTATCGGGCCCGCGAGGTCCATTCGCCGACGAGCGTCGAGGAGCTGCGGACGATCGTCCGCGAGGCGACGCGCATCCGCGTCCTCGGATCCCGCCACTCGTTCAACGACATCGCCGACTCGGAGGTGCTGGTCTCGCTCGCCGAGCTGCCGGCCGACCTCGTGATCGACCGCGACGCCAGCACCGTCACCTTCTCCGCGGGCCTCGCCTACGGCAAGCTCGCGGAGCTCCTCGGCGAGGAGGGCCTCGCGATCCACAACCTCGCCTCGCTGCCGCACATCTCGGTCGGCGGCGCCATCGCGACGGCGACCCACGGGTCCGGCATCGGCAACGGCAACCTCGGCACGGCGGTCGCGGCGCTGGAGATGATCACGGCCGACGGCGAGACGGTGACGTACCGCCGCGGGGACGACGACTTCGACGGCGTCGTGGTGGGCCTCGGCGCGCTCGGCGTCGTCACGCGCGTCACCCTCGACGTCGAGCCCGCCTACCTCGTGCGCCAGCGCGTGTTCGAGGGCCTGTCGTGGGACGCGTTCGACGAGAACCTCGAGGACGTCTTCGGCGGCGCCTACAGCGTCAGCGTCTTCACGCGCTTCGGCGAGGCCACCGACCAGGTGTGGCTGAAGAGCCGCGTGCAGCTCGACGTCGACGGCCAGCCCGAGGACGAGGTCGTCATGGCCGACTACTTCGGGGCGCCCGCCGCGACGGAGGAGCGTCACCCGATCCTCGGCATCGATCCGGTGAACAGCACGTCCCAGCTCGGGGTCGTGGGCCTCTGGTCCGACCGCCTCTCGCACTTCAAGATGGGCTTCACTCCGAGCGACGGCGAGGAGATCCAGTCCGAGTTCCACGTGCCGCTCGACCGGGCCGTGGAGGCCGTGCGGGCGCTGCGGGAGATGGGCGACCGGATCCGCCCGATCCTCCTCGTGTGCGAGCTCCGCGCCGTCGCCGAGGACAGCCTCTGGCTGAGCCCCCAGAACGGGCAGGCGACCATCGGCCTGCACTTCACGTGGAAGCGCGACCAGGAGGCCGTCGAGGCGCTGCTCGTGGAGCTCGAGGCGGCCATCCGGCCCTTCGGCGCCCGCCCGCACTGGGGCAAGGTCTTCACCGCGACGGCGGCCGACATCGCCCCGCTGTACCCGCGATCCGGCGACTTCCTGGCCCTCGTCGAGCGCCTCGACCCGACGGCCAAGTTCCGCAACGCGTGGTTCGAGCGCGCGCTCCTCGGCTGACCCGCATCCGCCGCTGACCGGGACCGCACCCGGGATGCGCGACGCGCCGACGCCCGCGTCAGCGCGCCGCGGATCCCGGGTCGGCGGGGAGAACGGCGCGTAGGGTGAGCACCATGGCGCCCGAGACCTCCTCCTACGTACCTGCCCCCGGGCGGATCACGATGTTCTCCACCACCTGGTGCGGCTACTGCCGCCGGCTCAAGTCGCAGCTCGACCGCGCGGGCATCGGCTACGACGAGGTCGACATCGAGCAGGTGCCCGGCACCGCGGAGCTCGTGGAGGCCATCAACGGCGGCAACCAGACCGTCCCGACCGTGCTGTTCCCCGACGGCTCGTCCGCCACCAACCCGTCGCTCGCCGACGTGACCGCGAAGGTGGCCTGAGCCATGCAGCACCACGACCTCAGCGAGATCCCCGACTTCCTCGCCGCGTGGATGCGCGAGCAGCGCTGGTTCGCCTCCAAGGGCACCGAGCCGCGCCTCGAGCGCATCGGCGGCTGGAGCTTCAGCGACGAGGGCTGGTTCGCCCGCATCGAGACGCACCTGATCATCGACCACGGCAGCGCGAAGCCCGTCCTGTACCAGGTGCCGCTCACCTACCGGCAGGCGCCGCTGGAGGAGCTGAAGCCCTTCCACATCGGCACGACCGTCGAGGACGACGGCGTCGAGCTGCACGTCTACGACGGCCCGCACGACCCCGCGTACGCGTGGGCGCTCATCCGCACGATCCTCGACGACCGCGAGGCCGACGTCGACGAGACCTCGCTCGGCGCGACGGCCCGCGGCCAGCGCCAGCCGGGCGTGGAGATCGCGACCGTCGTCGGATCGCACGTGCTCTCGGGCGAGCAGTCGAACACCTCGATCATCTACGACATGGTCTCCGCCGACGGCCAGGCCATCAACCCGATGATCGTCAAGGTCTTCCGCGCGCTGCACCACGGCGAGAACCCCGACGTCGTGCTCCAGTCCGCCATCGCGGGCGCCGGATCCCGGCTCGTCCCGCAGACCATGGGCAGCGTGCTCGCCCAGTGGAGCGACTCCGGCCGCGAGGAGGGACGGGCCATCGGCCACGTCGCCTTCGCGCAGGAGTTCCTGCCCGGCGTGACCGACGCCTGGCGCGTCGCGCTCCGCGCCGCCGAGGCCGACGCCGACTTCCAGGCCGAGGCCCGCGCGCTCGGCGAGGCCACGGCCGACGTGCACGCCACGCTCGCCGCCGCGCTCCCCACCGTCGAGGCCACGCCCGACGTGATCGAGGGGATCATGGTCAGCTTCCGCCGCCGCCACGCGACGGCCGAGCGCGAGGTCCCCGAGATCGCCGCGTTCCACGACGCCATCGCGAGCGTGTACGACGCCGCCGAGAAGGGCGAGTGGCCCAAGCTGCAGCGCATCCACGGCGACTACCACCTCGGCCAGGTGCTCTCGGTGCCGAACCGCGGCTGGGTCCTCCTCGACTTCGAGGGCGAGCCGCTCCGGCCGATGCACGAGCGCTCGCTCCCCGACGTCACGCTCCGCGACGTCGCCGGCATGCTCCGCTCGTTCGACTACGTCGCCGGCTCCTACGCGCTCGCGCACCCCGGCAAGTCGGCCGCCACGTGGGCGTCCGCCGCCCGCCGCGCGTTCGTCGACGGCTACATCGCCCGCTCCGGCACCGACCTCCGCGCGAACCGGGCCCTGCTCGACGCGTTCGAGATCGACAAGGCCGTGTACGAGGCGATCTACGAGGTGCGCAACCGGCCCGGCTGGCTGTCGATCCCGCTGCAGGCCGTCGCGCGCCTCGCCACCCGCTCGAGCACGCTCGGCGCGGCGACCACGCCGGGCGCGACCGGGCCGCGCGAGGCGGGGCCGATCACCTCCTGATCCGCGGGACGCAGGGCGCGTGCTGTGCCGGGTCTGTGCACTTCTCCGACGCCAACACCGAAATGCCTTTTATCTTTCACCCGCGGCAATGAGGCTGCAGTGAACGGCGATCCGTGATCGCCGAGAAGAGGTAGTCATGCGTGCACGACGCGCCATCCTGAGCATCAGTGCCGTCGGCCTGCTCACGCTGGGCCTTGCGGCGCCCGCACAGGCTGAGGTCATCGACCAGTGGGGAGAGCAGCCGATCACCTACTGCTCGTCGTCAGTGGGTTGCTACATGGATCACGGCCACCCCGTGCACACTACCTACGGCCCTCACCTGACATTGCACGAGCAGGCCCTTCAGCGTCGCTGCTACCTGCGGCTCGCGGGAACCGGATTCGCCGGTGCCGGCGGCGTGATGTCGGGGAACTGGCTCGCTGTCCTCGGGGCGGCGTTCAACGGAGGAGAAGCACTCGAGGGGGTGTGCAGTGATTTCTGGAACGCGACGTCGAGATTCAGGCACTGAAAGGAACGGGCACATGATCGGACAGATCCTCCTCGCCCTCGTGGGCATCGGATTGATCTTCTTGTCGATCCCGTACGGAGCGACTGATGGGGCGGGCAGCTGGTGGGGTGTGCTCGGTGGCGCGCTCATCGCCGTGGGTGCCGTGGTGGTCGCAGTCCGAAGACGTCGGCGTCGACCGGAGAACTGACACGGGGGTGATCCTCGGACGGTAGCCGTGCGCAGGGGTGGGGCCTGCGCACCTTCGGACCGCATCGAAGGTGAGCATGCCCCCGTCGGTAGGCTGGCCGGATGACCGACCCCGCCGTCCCGGCCGTCTCCTCCCCCGCATCCGACTCCCCCTCCACCCCGCCCGTGGCGGAGCAGCGCCCGATCGAGCGCACCTTCCACGGCGACACGTTCGTGGACCGCTACGAGTGGCTGCGCGACAAGGACGACGCGGCCGTCATCGCGCACCTCGAGGCCGAGAACGCATACGCGGAGCAGGCCACGGCGCACCTGGAGCCGCTGCGCGAGGCGATCTTCACGGAGATCAAGGACCGCACGCAGGAGACCGACCTCTCGGTCCCCGTCCGCGAGGGCGACTGGTGGTACTACGCCCGCACGGTCGAGGGCTCGCAGTACGCGATCCGCTGCCGCCGCCCCGTCACAGGTCCCGACGACTGGACCCCGCCCGCCGTCGAGGCCGCGGCGGACGGCGCCGCGACGCCCGGCGAGCAGGTCCTGCTCGACTCCAACGTCGAGGCCGACGGCCACGAGTTCTTCTCGCTCGGCGCCTTCGAGCTGAGCCCCGACGGGTCGCTCCTCGCCTACTCGACCGACACCGAGGGCGACGAGCGGTTCACGCTCCGGATCCGCGACCTGGCCACGGGCGAGGACCTCGCCGACGAGATCCCCGGCACCAGCCACGGCGCCACCTTCTCGGCGCACGGCGACCACCTCTTCTACGTCACGGTCGACGACGCCTGGCGGCCCGACACCGTGTGGCGCCACCGCGTCGGCACCCCCGCGTCGCAGGACGTGAAGGTCTTCACCGAGCCCGACGAGAGCTACTTCGTCGGCTTCGGCATGACCCGCAGCCGCCAGT
The DNA here is from genome assembly GCF_021922985.1 of Clavibacter michiganensis subsp. tessellarius. Lineage (NCBI taxonomy): Bacteria > Bacillati > Actinomycetota > Actinomycetes > Micrococcales > Microbacteriaceae > Clavibacter > Clavibacter tessellarius. Next base: position 1,486,468 of record NZ_CP040788.1, read on the forward strand.
ACCTCGTGATCGAGGTCGGCTCGAAGATCACCACCGAGGTGCTGCTGCTCGACGCCGGCGACCCCACGGGCGCGTTCCGGCCGGTGTGGCCGCGCCGCCACGGCGTGGAGTACGACGTGGACCACGCGGTCATCGACGGATCCGACCGGCTCCTCATCCTGCACAACGACGGCGCCACCAACTTCGAGCTCATCGACGTGCCCGCCGACGACCCGACCTCCACGACCGACCGCCAGGTCGTCATCCCCCACGACGACGAGGTGCGCCTCGAGGACGCCAGCGCGTTCGCCGACCACGTCGTGGTCTCCTACCGCCGCGAGGGCCTCACGCGCGTCGGCGTGATCCCCTTCGACCGCGTCCTCGACGGCGAGCAGCTGCACGAGATCGCGTTCGACGAGCCGATCTACACGGTCGGCACGGCGGGCAACCCCGAGTTCGCGCAGCCGACCATCCGCCTCGGCTACACGAGCCTCGCGACCCCGGCCACCACCTACGACTACGTGCTCGCGACCCGCGAGCTCCGCCTCCTCAAGCAGCAGCCCGTGCGCGGCGGCTACGACCCCGACGACTACGTGCAGACCCGCGAGTGGGCGACCGCGGAGGACGGCACCGAGATCCCGCTGTCGGTCGTCTACAAGCGCGGCCTCGTGCACCCGGGCACGCCGGCGCCGCTCCTGCTGTACGGCTACGGCTCCTACGAGGCGAGCATCGACCCGTCGTTCTCCATCGCCCGGCTGTCGCTGCTCGACCGGGGCATGGCGTTCGTCATCGCGCACGTGCGGGGCGGCGGCGAGATGGGCCGGCGCTGGTACGACGAGGGCAAGACGCTCACGAAGAGGAACACCTTCACCGACTTCGTCGCGGCCGCCGACCACCTCATCGCGCGCGGGTGGACGAGCCCGGAGAAGCTCGTGGCCGAGGGCCGCAGCGCCGGCGGGCTGCTGATGGGCGCGGTCGCGAACATCGCGCCCGACCGCTTCGCCGGGATCCTCGCGGGCGTGCCGTTCGTGGACGCGCTGACGAGCATCCTCGACCCGTCGCTGCCGCTCACCGTGATCGAGTGGGACGAGTGGGGCGACCCGCTGCACGACCCCGAGGTGTACGCGTACATGAAGTCGTACACGCCGTACGAGAACGTGCGCGAGGGCGTGGAGTACCCGCGGATCCTCGCCGTCACGAGCCTCAACGACACGCGCGTGCTCTACGTCGAGCCGGCCAAGTGGACGGCCCGCCTCCGCGAGGTCGGCGCGCCCGTGCTGCTGCGCACCGAGATGCAGGCCGGCCACGGCGGCAAGTCGGGCCGCTACGACGCGTGGCGCGAGCGCGCCTCCGACTACGCGTGGGTGCTCGACGTGGCGGGGCTCACCTGAGGCGGGTCGCCGCGCTGTCGCCCTCGCGATCCTCGGGCGTGACCTCCGCCGTGATCGCCTCCGTGCTGATCGGCGCGGGCATGGCGGCGGCGGTGACGGCGGGGCTCGGCTACCTCACCCGCTTCTCGATGTTCGACGCCCTCTACGGGGAGATCGACACGTCGCTGTACCTGCGCATCACGGAGGTGACGTCGTTCGAGATGACGGCGATCCTGCTCGGCCTCGCCGCCGCCCTGATCGGTCTCGTCGTCGCGATCACGCGGGCCGTCGCCCTGCGCCGTCCGCGAGCGCGTGAGGCCGGACGCGGAGGCGACCGCCGGGAGTAGGTGCGCTCGCCCGCTCCCCCTAGGGTGGGTCCCTGACACGGGGTGCCCACGAGGGCTGAGATGAGACCCGTCGCACCTGATCCGGTTCGCACCGGCGGAGGGATGTCATCATGAGCGCTGCGCGCCCGTCCACCCACGAGACCACCGGGACGGGGACCGCCTCGGCGGACCTCCTCCACTTGCTGCGAGAGCGCACGCCGCTCGTGCAGTGCATCACCAACGCGGTCGTCACCGGCTTCACCGCGAACGTCCTCCTCGCGCTGGGCGCCGCGCCCGCGATGACGGACGTGCCGACCGAGGCGGGGCCGTTCGCCAGGATCGCGTCGGGCGTGCTGCTCAACCTCGGCACGCCGCACGCGGAGCAGCGGGAGGCCGCCGTCGAGGCCGCGCACGCGGCGCGCGAGGCGGGCACGCCGTGGGTGCTGGATCCCGTCGCCGTCGGCGCCCTGCCGGTGCGCACGCGGCTCGCGCACGAGCTCGTCGCGCTGTCGCCGACGATCGTGCGCGGCAACGCGTCGGAGGTCATCGCGCTCGCGACCGGCGGCGCGGGCGGCCGCGGGGTCGACGCCACCGACGAGGTCGAGGCGGCGCTCGACGCCGCGACGCTGCTCGCGCGCACCTACGGCACGGTCGTCGCGGTCTCCGGGCCGGTCGACCACATCACCGACGGCACCCGCCTCGTGCGCGTGCACACGGGCGACGCGCTCCTCACGAAGGTGACGGGCGGCGGCTGCGCGCTCGGCGCCGTGATGGCGGCGTTCGCCTCGACGGATCCGGATACGCTGCGGGCCGCCGTCGCCGCGACGAGCGTCTACACGATCGCCGCGGAGGTCGCCGCCGAGGGCGCCCGCGGGCCCGGGTCGTTCGCCGTCGCGCTGCTCGACGCGCTCGACGCCGTCACGCCCGAGCTCGTCGCCCAGCGCGAGCGCCTCTCGTGAGCGGGCTCGACCTCTCCGTCTACCTCGTCACCGACCCGGCCCTGTGCGGCCCGCGCGGCGTGCCCGCGGTGGTCGCCGCGGCCGTGGCGGGCGGGGCGACGGCCGTGCAGATCCGCGACAAGCACGCGAGCGCGGCCGAGCTGCTCGCGACCGTGGTCGCGGCGGCGGACGCGATCGACGCCCACGCGGCCGCGCACCCATCCGCTCCCCGACCGGTGCTGCTCGTGGACGACCGCGTCGACGTGGTGCTCGCGGCCCTCGCGCGCGGCGCCCGCGTCGATGGCGTGCACGTCGGCCAGTCCGACGTGCCGGCCGACCTCGTGCGCCGGATGCTCGACGCCGCCAGCCCCGACCGGCACCTCGTGCTCGGCCTCACCGCCAACGCGCCGGCCCACGTCGAGGCGGTGCGCGCGCTCCCGGCCGGCACGGTCGACTACCTCGGCGTCGGCGTGATCCGCCCCACGACCACCAAGCCCGACCACCCGGCGCCGCTCGGGCACGACGGCTTCGGGATCATCGCGGGCCTCTCCCCCGTGCCGTGCGTCGCGATCGGCGGGGTGGACGTCGGCGACGTGGCCGCGATCGCCGCGGCGGGCGGGGCGGGCATGGCCGTCGTGTCGGCGATCTGCGCGGCCGAGGACCCGGAGGCGGCGGCGCGCGAGCTGGCGGACGCGTGGGCGCGGGTGCGCGCGGGGGCGGCCGCCGGCACGGACGCGGACGCCGGCACGGACGCGGACGCGGACGCCGACGCCGACGCGGCGAGCGCCGAGCCGACCCCGCCCACCGCGGCGGCCGACCCCACCCGCGTCCCCCGCGTCCTCAGCATCGCGGGCACGGATCCCACGGGCGGCGCCGGCATCCAGGCCGACCTCAAGTCCATCGCGGCGAACGGCGGCTACGGCATGGCCGTCGTCACGGCGCTCGTGGCGCAGAACACCCGGGGCGTGCGGGAGATCCACGTCCCTCCCGTGGCGTTCCTCCGCGCGCAGCTCGACGCGGTCTCCGACGACGTCACGATCGACGCCGTGAAGATCGGCATGCTCGGCTCCGCCGCGGTGGTCGACGAGGTGGCCGACTGGCTGCGCGCGGCGCGGCCGCCGGTCGTGGTGCTGGATCCGGTGATGGTCGCCCAGTCCGGCGACGCGCTCCTCGACGCCGACGCGACCGAGGCGCTCCGCCGCCTGCTGCCGCTCGCCGACGTCGTCACCCCGAACCTGCCCGAGCTCGCCGCGCTCCTCGGCGAGCGCGAAGCCGACGGGTGGGACCAGGCGCTCGCGCAGGGGCGGACGCTCGCGGCCCGCCACGGCGTCCGCGTCGTCGTGAAGGGCGGGCACCTCCGCGCCGACGACTGCCCGGACGCGCTCGTGACCCCGGGCGCGGCCGGAGAGGAGAGCGCGGTCCACGTCGTCGACGGTCCGCGCATCGCCACCACCAGCACGCACGGCACGGGCTGCTCCCTCTCGAGCGCGCTCGCGACCCTGCACCCGCGCCGCGGCGACTGGTCGGCCGTGCTCGCGGAGGCGAAGTCGTGGCTGACGGGATCGCTCGCGCACGCGGACGACCTCGACGTCGGATCCGGCGCCGGCCCGCTCGACCACCTGCGCGCGCTGTGGGACGCCGCCGGCACGCACGCGGGATCCATCGCGGCGGAGATGTGGGCGGGATCCGCCGACCTCCGCCGCCAGATCGACGACCTCCCGTTCGTCCGCCGGCTCGGCGACGGCACGCTCCCGGAGGCGTGGTTCTCGCACTACCTCGCGCAGGACGCGATCTACCTGCGCGCCTACTCGCGCGTGCTCGCCCGGGCGAGCCAGCTCGCGCCGACGCCGGACGCGCAGGTCACGTGGGCGCGGGCCGCGGCCGACGCGATCGCCGCGGAGTCGGCGCTGCACGCGGAGTGGCTGTCGCGGCACCCGGCGCCCATGGTCGCCGGGCCCGTGACGCGCGCGTACGTCGACCACCTCCTCGCGCACGCCGCGACGAGCGACTACGCCGTGCTGGTCGCATCGCTGCTGCCCTGCTACACGATCTACGCGGACGTCGGCACGCGGCTCCGCGCGGTGGGCGAGGCCGCGACGGCGGCCGGGGACGCGCATCCGTACGGCGCGTGGCTGGCGACGTACGCGGATCCGGCCTTCGCCGAGGCCACCCGGCGCGCGGGCGAGCTGGTGGACGAGGCCGCCGTGCTCGCGGGGCCGACGCGGAGGCGGGAGATGCTCGCGGCGTCGCTCCAGTCGTCCGCGTACGAGCGCGACTTCTTCCGCGCCCCGGAGGCGCTCGGCTGATCCCTGGGGACGCCCGGCCGCGTTCCCAGCCGCACCCGCGGGAGGATGCCCGTGCCCCGACGCGACACCGCGCCGGGGCTCCCCGTTCCACGACCCGGGCACCCGCGTGCCCGACAGAGAGGACACCGCATGCGCGTCCAGGCCGAGACCCCCGCCGTCACGATGCCCGCCCACCAGTTCACGGGCGAGGTCCGCCTCCGCTGGCTCTCCACCCCGCAGACCGCCGACCAGCGCGCGGTCGTCGCGGCCGTCACCTTCGCGCCCGGCGCCCGCACCGTCTGGCACTCGCACGTCCTCGGGCAGACCCTCCACGTCACGTCCGGCATCGCCCGCGTGGGCACGCGCGACGGCGGCGTCGTCGAGGTCGCGCCCGGCGGATCCGTGTACATCGAGGCCGGCGAGGAGCACTGGCACGGCGCCACGGCCCACGCGCCCATGGAGCACATCGCGGTGCTGGAGGACGGCGACGACCCCGTGTCCGCGACCGGCTGGGGCGCGCACGTGACCGACGAGGAGTTCCTCCAGCCGGCCGTGCCCGCCTCCGTCGCGACGCCGACCGCCACCCCGGCCGCCGGGCACCACGTGCCGCTCGGCGCCCCCGTGCTCGTGCACGCGCTCCGCTACACGGCGATGTACGGCGAGAAGCCGTTCGACGAGGCGCTGCTCGTGTACCTCGACAACGGCTCCTACAAGATCCTCTCGCCCGGCGAGGAGCACTACGGCAGCTACGTCTCGGCGTCCGAGCCGGGCGTCGCGCCCCGCCACGTGGCGTTCCTGTCCTGGCCGTCGGACGACTGGCACCGCAACGTCGCCAGCCACACGCTCACCTTCTCGGACGACACGGGCGCCTTCATCCAGTCGCTCGTGCTCCCGGGCGACGCGGTGCCGCGGGCGCAGCACGGCTTCGCCGAGGTGGTCGCGGATCCCGAGCGCGTCGACATGACGGCGTCGTGGGACGCGCTGCGGGTCACCCACGCGGCGGCGTTCGAGCGGCTCGCGGAGCGCGTGCGGGGGCTGTGACGTCCCGGGGCGGGCCGCGGCCCGCCCCGGCGCTACGCTCGATCCACCGCGAGCGCCTCCTCCCCATCCCGCGAGGCGCGCGACCGACCCGAGCGCCCTCCCGGAAGCCAGGACCATGACCACCACCACCTCGCCGCGCACGCGCGCCCAGCGCCTCGACGGACTCCCCTGGACCCGCGCGCACTCGCGCATCCTCGGCGGCAGCGGCGTCGGCTGGGCGCTCGACGCGATGGACGTCGGCCTCATCTCGTTCGTCATCGCGCAGCTCGCGGTGGTGTGGAAGGCGGATGCGGGCCAGCTCGGCCTCGTCGCGTCCGCCGGGTTCCTCGGCATGGCGATCGGCGCGAGCGTCGGCGGCCTGGTCGCCGACCGCATCGGCCGGCGCCAGGTGTTCGCCCTCACGCTGCTCGTCTACGGCGTGGCCACGGGCGTCTCGGCGCTCGCGATGTCGGTGGGCGCGCTCATCGCGCTGCGCTTCGTCGTGGGCCTGGGGCTCGGCGCGGAGCTGCCCGTCGCGTCGACGCTCGTGAGCGAGTTCTCGCCCGCGCGGATCCGCGGCCGCGTCATCGTGATCCTCGAGTCGTCGTGGGCGGTCGGCTGGACGGCCGCGGCGCTCATCGGCTACCTCGTGATCCCCGCGAGCGACGACGGCTGGCGGTGGGCGCTCGCGCTCGGCGCCGTGCCCGCGGTGTGGGCCGTCGTCGTGCGGCTGCGCCTGCCCGAGTCGGTGCGCTTCCTCGAGTCCCGGGGACGGCACGCGGAGGCCGAACGGGTGGTGCGCGCGATGGAGGCGGCGGCCGGACGGGCTCCGGCCACCGGCGCCGACCACGCGGCGATCCTCGCGCCGGATCCGGCCGACAGCGCCGCCGCCGACGTCGCGCCCCGCGAGCGCCTCTTCGGCGCGCGCCTCCGCCGCCGCACGCTCTCGCTCTGGATCGTGTGGTTCTGCGTCAACTTCGCCTACTACGGCGCCTTCATCTGGCTGCCGACGCTGCTCGTCGCGCAGGGCTTCTCGCTCGTGCGGTCGTTCGGGTACACGCTCCTCATCACGCTCGCGCAGCTGCCGGGGTACGCCGTCTCGGCCTGGCTCGTCGAGCGGTGGGGGCGGCGGGTCACGCTCGCGGTCTTCCTCGCCGGATCCGCCGTGTCGGCCGGCCTCTTCGGCACCGCCGACTCCGTCACGACGATCCTCGTGTTCGGCGCCCTCATGTCGTTCTCGAACCTCGGCGCGTGGGGCGCGCTCTACGCCGTGACGCCGGAGCTCTACCCGACCCGCGTGCGCGCGACGGGCGCCGGCAGCGCGGCGGGCTTCGGGCGCCTCGCCTCCATCGTCGCGCCGCTGTGCGTGCCGCCGCTCCTCGCGCTGGGCGGCGTCGCGCTGCCGTTCGGCGTGTTCGCGGCGGTCTTCGCGCTGGCCGCCGCCGCCGCGCTCACCCTGCCGGACCTGCGCGGCGCGGCCCTCGAGGACTGAGCGGACGCATCGGGTCGGTACGCTCGGGAGTCCCGACCCGAGGAGCCCCGTGGTGCCGTCGATCCTGCTCTACCTGGTGTTCATCCCGATCGTGATCCTCCTCGTCTTCGCCGTCATCGGCACCCGGCGCTCGAACCCGACGCAGGACGCGCAGGACGCCGTCGCCCGCGAGCGCCGCGCCGCCCGCAAGGCCGAGCGGGAGCGGAAGAAGGCCGAGCGCGGCTGATCGGCGCTGGGGAGCATCCGCGCACCGCGCCCGTCCGCCGCGCATCCTGGGCGGATGCCTCCCGCCACCGCCCGCCGCCGTGCCCTCCGCGACGCGACCGTCCTCACGGCCTTCGTCCTCGTGTCGCAGCTGGTCGTGGTGCCGCTGGTCGGCGGAGGCCCGGTGACGGAGCACCTCGGGCCCGCGCTCGTCGCCGGCGTCCTCGTCTTCGCCGCCGCCTATCTGATCCGCCGGGCAGCGGACAGGGCACGCGGGGACCGCGGCTAGCGGCCACCGCACGCACGACGCCCCCGCGACCAGCAGGTCGCGGGGGCGTCGTCGTCGAGCGGATCGCGGGTCAGCCCGCGGCCAGCGCCTCCTCCAGGAGGTGCGACAGCGCGTCAAGCTGCACGGACGTGGATCCGGCCTCGTCGAAGTCCTCGCCGTCGAGCGCGCGCGCCGCGAGGCCCGCCTTGCTGTCGATGAGCTCGGCGATCTTCGCGTCGATCGTCTGCGCCGCGATGATCCGCCAGGCCGTGACGGGCTCCTCCTGGCCGATGCGGTGCACGCGGTCGATGGCCTGCGTCTGCTCCGCGCTCGTCCAGCTGAGCTCGGCGAGCACCACGTTCGACGCGGCCTGCAGGTTGAGGCCGACGCCCGCCGCGGTGAGCGAGCAGACCACGACCTGCACCTCGGGGTCGTTCTGGAACGCGTCGATCGCGTGCTGGCGCGCCGCCGGCGTCTGGTCGCCGCGGATCGAGACCGAGCGGATGTCGCGCTTGGCGAACGTGGCCTCGGCCTGGTCCATCACGTCGACGTGCTTGGCGAAGAACACGACCTTGCCCACCGAGCGCGCGAGCTGCGCGGCGTAGTCGGCCGCGAGCACGGCCTTGGCCTGGCCGATGCGGCGGACCATCGTGAAGACGTTCTCGCCCGTCTTCTGCGCCTTGGCCTCGTCGAGCTCGGACTGCGCGACGAGCCGCACGAGGCTCGCGCGCTCGGACGCGGGTCCGTCCATGACGTCGGGGACGGTCGTGCCGCGGGCGCCGACGAGCGCCGTGAAGCGCTTCACGAGGCGCGCCGCGAGCTCGCGCTCGGCCTGCCGGATGGAACGGCCCAGGTCGTCGTCGAGCTCGACCGGGAGGTCGGCGATGCGCTTGGACGGCAGGTCGGTGGCGACGTCGATCTTGCGTCGGCGCACGATGCCGAGGTCGATGACCGCGCGGCGGGCCTCGGCGAAGAAGCCGGGATCCGCGGGCGTGAGGCCCGCCTCCTCGAGCTCCGCCATGAGGCGGGACGAGGGCTTGTCGCCGTCGATCCAGCCGAGGAGCTGCCAGATGGCGCGGAAGTCGTCGATGTCGTTGATGAGCGGCGTGCCCGTCAGCGCCATGAGCAGCGGCGCGGACTGGCGCTGGCGGATGCTCTCGGCGAGCGCGAGCACGAACTTCGAGCGCTGCGACTGCAGGTTCTTGATGAAGTGCGCCTCGTCGACGACCATGCCGCGGAACCCGAGGGTGCGCAGCCAGCCGATGTGCCGGTCGAGCACCTCGTAGTTGACGATGACCACGTCGGCGAACGCGTCGAGCGCGGCGCCGTCGCCGTGGATGACGGTGGCGCGGCGGTGCGGCGTCCAGCGCTCCACCTCCCGCTTCCAGTTCATCTTCACGACGTTGGGCACGACGACGAGCAGCGGGTACGCGTCGGCGACGGACGCGGCGAGCAGCGCCTGCGCGGTCTTGCCGAGGCCCGGCTCGTCGGCGAGGAGGAACTCGCGGTGGCCGAGGCGGACGCTCTCGAGGAAGCGGGCCTGGTGGCGCATCAGCTCGAGGCCGTGCGGCGACAGGCGGTCGATGCGGGGGCTCTCGGGAAGGTCCATGCTCGCGATGCCGCCGCCGGCGCCGTACTCGAACGACTTGAACAGCGGGCCGAGCAGCTCCCAGTTGGCGAGGAGGCGCGCGGGCGGCGCGGCGGGCGCGGGCCGGTCGAGGTCGGGCTCGAGGAACGGGTTCGCGAGGACGCGGGCCTTGACCGACGGCGGGACCACCTGGCGTTCGACGAGCTTGGCGAGCGCCGGATCCTCGGGCTCGGGCTCCGGCTCCTCCTCGACGACCATCTCCACGCCGCCGTCGAACAGCATGTGCTTGCGGAGGGCGCGGGCGGCCTCGGAGAGCTTGGCGTCCGGATCCAGCAGCGGCAGCACCGAGGTGTCGCGCGCGGCCGTGCGGGCGAGGATGCTCGCGATGCCGTCGAGGCGCTTGAGCGTCTCGGCGCGCTCGGGGTCGCTGAGCGGGGTGGCCGGGTCCTTCGCGTGCGTGCGCTCCTCGCGCATCAGCACCGCGATGACCTGGAACTTCGTGCGGTTGACGGGCTTGAGCTTGCCGCGCTGCGCGGCCTGCTCGATCTCGCGCACGGCACGGGCCAGCACGGGGATGAGCCCCTCGTTGTCGATCGTGCGCGTGCGGGCGGAAGACCGCCGCTGGCCGGTGCGAGCCATGCAACTCCTCGTTCACTGCCGGGGCCAGGCGCTGCCTGCGCTCCCGGATCGGAAGGACTCACGCCCGTCGCGCACGGTGACGCGTGCGGTCGGACGGTGGCGAGGGGACCTGCCTCGAGCAACCGGGGTTCCGGGTCGGGGATGGGATGAGGGTCCGCCGCCTGCGCCCGGCCGCCTCGGGGAGGACGGGCACACGGAGAGTTTAGGGCACGCCGCGGCCGCCGCGCGCCGGTGTGCGCGGGGTGGCTCGGCGGGTCGCGGCGGGGCGGCTCGACGGGTCGCGGCGGGGCACCGTGCGGGGCACCGAGCGGGGCGGTCGGCGCGCGACGCGGCCCGGTCGGCGCGAGCGGCCCGGCCTAGGGTGGATGCATGACGGATCAGGCGACACCCACCGGTACCAACGAGGCGGGCGCCCCCGGCCGCTACGTCGAGGAGGGGGAGTTCACCCGCGACACGAACTACATCGAGGACCGCATCCTCCGCGACGGATCCCAGGGCTGGCCCGTCGAGGCCGGCCGCTACCGCCTCGTCGCGGCGCGCGCGTGCCCGTGGGCGAACCGCTCCGTGATCGTCCGCCGCCTGCTCGGCCTCGAGGACGCCATCTCGCTCGGCCTCCCCGGCCCCACGCACGACGCCCGCAGCTGGACCTTCGACCTCGACCCCGACGGCCGCGACCCGGTGCTCGGCACCGAGCGCCTCCAGGAGTCGTTCCTCGCGCGCTTCCCCGACTACCCGCGCGGGATCACGGTGCCGGCCCTCGTCGACATCCCCTCCGGCCAGGTCGTCACCAACGACTACCCCCAGATCACGCTCGACCTCTCCACCGAGTGGACCGAGCACCACCGCGAGGGCGCGCCGGACCTCTACCCCGTCGCGCTGCGGGCGGAGATCGACGAGGTCGCCGACCTCGTCTTCCGCGACGTGAACAACGGCGTGTACCGCTGCGGCTTCGCGGGATCCCAGGAGGCGTACGAGAAGGCCTACGACCGCCTCTTCTCGCGCCTCGACTGGCTGAGCGACCGCCTCTCGACGCAGCGCTACCTCGTGGGCGACACGATCACCGAGGCCGACGTGCGCCTGTTCACCACGCTCGCCCGCTTCGACGCCGTGTACCACGGGCACTTCAAGTGCAACCGCCAGAAGCTCGACGAGATGCCGGTGCTCTGGGCGTACGCGCGGGACCTGTTCCAGACGCCCGGCTTCGGCGACACCATCGACTTCGTGCAGATCAAGCAGCACTACTACCTGACGCACACCGACATCAACCCGACCCGCGTCGTGCCCGTCGGCCCCGAGACGTGGGGCTGGCTCGAGCCGCACGGACGCGAGGAGCTGGGCGGCCGCCCGTTCGGCGACGGCACCCCTCCGGGACCGGTCCGCGAGGACGAGCGCGTGCCCGAGGGCCACGGCGCCGTGCCGCGCGGCGGACGCACGACGCGCCCGTCGGAGGCGCGCGCCTCGGTCTCCGGCACGCCCGTGCCCGGATCGGCGGACGCCGCCGCGGACCGCTCCTGATGGCGGCGCGCACGACCACCGGCACGCTCACCCCGCGGCGCCGGATCCTCGGCCTCGCCATCCGCCACGTCCCCGCCGTCGCGCGCTCCCTCCGCGGCACGCCCGCCGCGGGCACGCGCGTGGTCCGGTTCCCCGCCGGCCGGCAGGGTCCCCCGCTCGACGTGGCCGTCTGGACGCCGCCCGGGCACGACCGCTCGGCGACCGGATCCCCCGTGCTCGTCGTCCTCGCCCGGCACGACGGCGACTGGCTGCCCTCGACGCTCGCGAAGGACCTCCGCGCGGTCGTCGTCACGATGGCCCCGGAGGACGACGCGCAGGCGCTCGCCGGCCTCTCCTGGATCGCCTCGCACGCCGCCGGCTGGAACGGGACGCCCGAGCGCCTCGGCATCCTCGGCGACGGGCCCGGCGCCGACCGGGCCCTGCGGATCACGGCCCTGGCGCGCGACGCCGACGGACCGGCCGTGCTGCGGCTCGTGCTCGTCAGCCCCTCGGGCGACGTGCCGAGCGAGCGGGCGGCCGACCGGCAGGGCCACGGCCTCGACCGGCTGCCGGACGCGCTCGTGCACGTGGGCGCCGCGGATCCGCGCATCGACCACGTCGTGGAGGGCGTGGCGGCGCTCAAGGCGGCGGGCACGAAGGCCCGGCTCGTGCGGATCCCGCGGGCCGACCAGGGCTGGCTCGCCTACCCGGCGGCGGATCCGGGCCTCGCGCGCCGGTCGCTCGACGAGATCGTCGCCTACCTGCGCCGCGGCCTCACCGAGGAGCGCGCGTTCGGGGTCGGCCCGGCGTAGGCGCGTCCTCCACCGGGACCTTCACGAGGATCCCGGCGGCGATGAACACGATCGCGGCCACGTACTGCAGCGACTGCCACGTGACGGCCTCCACCGGGATCACGGCGACCGGGTTCCACATCACCGCGACGGCCGCGAGCAGGGCCGCGCTCCACCAGCTGCGGGCGCGCACCGAGAACACGATCATGATGAGCGCGAGGATCGCCACCGCGAACCGGACGACCGTGAACAGGTCGCCGTCGATCACCGCGAACCCGGCCAGCAGCACGATGGCGCCGAGGAGGCCCGGCGCGAGCGACGGACGGGTGAACGCGGGGGCGGCGGGGGTGCGGGTCACCCGCCCAGTCTGCCAGCGGGCGCCGGGCGGAAGCCGCGCGCGCCTCCCCCACGCAGAAGGACGCCCCGCCTCGAACCCGGATCGGGTGGAGGCGGGGCGTCCTGCGCGCGGGTCGTGCTACTTGATGGACTCGACCGCGGTCTTCACCTGCGCGGCGACCGTCTCGGACAGCGGGGCGGCGCCGGCCTCGTCGGCCGCGACCTGCTGGCCCTCGGTGCTGGTCACGTAGCCCAGGTACGCCTTGACGAGCTCGCCGACGGCGGGGTCCTCGTACTCCTGGCAGGAGATGAGGTAGCTGACGAGGACGATCGGGTAGACGCCCGCGGCATCCGTCGTGTAGTCCAGGTCGAAGACGACGTCGTTCTCCTCGCGGCCCTCGGCCTCGGGGGACGCCTCGACGACGGCGGCGGCCGCCTCCGGGGAGAAGCCGACGAACTCGTCGCCGACCTTGATCTTCGCGACACCCAGGTCGCCGGCGCGCGACGCGTCCGCGTAGCCGATGACGTTGGTCCCGCCCGTGACGGCGTCGACGACGCCCGAGGTGCCCTGGGCCGCCTCGCCACCCTCGTAGGGCCAGACGCCCTTGGGCTCCGCGTCCCAGACGGACTCGGCCGTGGTGTTGAGGTACTTGGCGAAGTTCTCGGTGGTGCCCGAGTCGTCCGAGCGGTGCACGGCGGTGATGGCGGCATCGGGCATCGTGGCGTCCGGGTTCAGGGCCGTGATGGCCGGGTCGTCCCACTTCGTGATGGTGCCCTTGAAGATGCCCGCGGCGGTGGCCGGGTCGAGGTTCAGCTCGTCGACGCCGTCGATCTGGAAGATCATCGCGATGGGCGAGATGTAGGCGGGGATGTCGATCGGCTTCGTGCCGTCGGCGCACTGGCCGAAGGTGCCGGTGAGCTCGTCGGTCTTGAGCGCGCGGTCGGAGCCGGCGAAGTTGGCGTTCTGGCCGCCGGCCATGAAGGCCTCGCGTCCGGCGCCGGATCCGTCGGGCGAGTAGTTGATCGTGACGCCGGTGTTGGCCGTCTGGAAGGCCTTGGTCCAGGCCTCCTGAGCGGAGCCCTGCGACGAGGCGCCGATGCCGTTGAGGGTGCCCTCGAGGGTGGAGCCGGATGCGGCGCCTCCCTCGGCGGGGGCCTCGTTGGACGCGCAGGAGGAGAGGGCGAGGGCGACGGCGGCGGCGAGGGCCGCGGCGCCGGTGAGGCGGGTGCTGTTCACGGGGGTGGAGCCTTCCAGGTGGATCGGGTGGTGGTCACTCGGCCGGTGCGGGGCCGTGGGCGACGCTATGCAGGCGGATCCCCGGGGTGGGGTACGGGAGGTGGACGCCAGGTGGACGCGAGCTTTCCCGCAGGTGCGGGAAAGCGGATCGGGCCCGTGATTCCGGGCCTCGCCCCTCGAACTGGGGGCGTCGCGTGAGCGCCCGCGGCGCTCCGATACCGTGGACGGGTCCGTCGCGCATCGGTGACCGGACGCGCCCGCCGATCCCGAGGAGCCCCATGCGCGCCGTCGTCTACGAGGAGTTCGGGGCGACGCCCGTCGTCCGCGAGCTGCCCGACCCCGTCCCCTCCCCCGCCGGCGTCGTCGTCCGCGTCGAGGCCACGGGCGTCTGCCGCAGCGACGCGCACGGCTGGCTCGGGCACGACGACGGCATCGCCCTCCCGCAGGTGCCGGGGCACGAGCTGGTGGGGCGGATCCACGCGGTCGGCCCCGAGGTCACCCGCTTCCACGTCGGCGACCGCGTCACCGTCCCGTTCGTCTGCGCGTGCGGCCGCTGCGAGGAGTGCCGCGCCGGGAACGGCCAGGTGTGCCGGGACCAGACGCAGCCGGGCTTCACGCACTGGGGCTCCTTCGCCGAGCTCGTCGCGCTGCACGACGCCGACGTCAACCTGATCCCCGTGCCCGAGGGCCTCGACGCCGGAGCCGCCGCGCTCCTCGGCTGCCGCTTCGCCACGGCGTTCCGCGGGCTCGTGCACCGGGCGCGGATCCAGCGCGGCGAGCGCCTGCTCGTCGTCGGCTGCGGGGGCGTCGGCCTCAGCGCCGTGATGATCGGGGTCGCGGTCGGCGCGGAGGTCATCGCGGTCGACATCGACCCGGCCGCCCTCGCGCGCGCCTCCGAGCTGGGGGCCGAGTACACGATCGACTCGTCCGGCCTCGCGGAGCCCGACGTGCTCGACGCGATCCGCGCGGTCTCCCCCGACGGCGTGCAGGTCTCCGTGGAGGCGCTCGGCCGCGAGTCCACGCTCCGGATCAGCCTGCTCGCTCTCGCGCCGACCGGCCGGCAGGTGCAGATCGGCCTCTTCGCGAGCGAGCCGACGGTGCCCGTGCCGTTCGTCATCGGCCAGGAGCTGAGCCTGCACGGCAGCCACGGCATGCCCGCGCACGACTACCCGGAGCTGATGGCCATGGTCGCCTCGGGCGCGCTGAAGCCCGAGCTGCTCATCGAGCACCGCATCCCGCTGGAGGAGGCCCCGGCCGCGCTCGAGGCGCTCGCGTCGGGCGACCGCTCGGCCGGGATCACGCTGGTCGAGGTGGGCTGAGCGCAGGCCCGGCCCTGCCCGACCCCGGCTATCGCGACGCGTCGAACCAGGCGGCGACCGCGGCGGTGATCCCGGCGTCGTCGACCGCGACGTCCGGCACGATGGGCACGCCGTAGCGCTTCCCCGTGCGGTCGGCGTCGACCGCGACCGTGAGGTTCACGATCGCCCCGTCGACGAGGGTCCGGGGCGCGTTCGCGGTGCTGAACCCGTAGGTCGGCTGCCCGAAGGAGCGCACGCCCGCCTGGCCGACGAACGCGAGGGCGGCGGCCTCGCCGGAGCTCACGGTCGTCCCGTCGGTGAGCACCGCGATCGGCAGGCCCGCGGGCACCCGGCCCGCGGCGCTCGTCGCGACGACCCGCCCGTCGTCCGCGACGGCGCCCTCCTGCACCGTGACGGGCTCCGCGCGATCCGCGTACTCGAAGGACATGACACGGCCCTCGTCGAGGAGCGGCGACAGCGCGGCGAGCATCGGCCACATGTCCCCGCCGTGGTTCCCGCGCAGGTCCACGACCCAGCCGCGGGTCGTCGCGGGCGCGGCGGCCACGAGCGCCGGGGCGCCCGCGTCGACGTAGCGCTGACGGGACGCCTCGTCGCCGCCCAGGAGCCCGGGGACGACGATGGTCGTGATCCCGTCGGCCGTCGTGACCGTCGGCCGCGGCTCGGCCGCGGCCGACACCGGCGGGCTGTCGCCGAAGAGGGCCGCGGCATCCACGGGTCCGAGCACGGAGCTGTGCTCCCCGCCCAGCTCCTTCGCGGCCCCGGAGAGCGCCGGGTACGTGCCCGCGTAGGTGCGCGCCCGGGCCGCCTGCGCGTCCACCTGCGCCCGGACCTCCGCGACCCGCGCGGGATCCGCCTGGAGCCCGTCGGCCATGAGGTCCACGGCCATGTCGGCGTAGCGCTGCGGCGACGGAGGGACGTCGAGGAGGCCGGCGCGCTCGAGGGACGGCGCGGCGGCCACGGTCCCCGCCAGCAGCACGACGACGAGGACCGCGAAGGAGACGGGAACGCGACCCAGGATCCGGGATCGACGCGTGGGCACGCGCCCACCCTGCCCGATGCGCACGCGGGCCGACGCGTCGTCTCCCCCGCCGCCGGGCTGCGATGCTGGCGGGGTGACCCGATCCCCCGCACGCCGCGCCCCGGGCGCCCTTCCGCGCCTCGTGCGCGTGGGCTACGGCGTCGCCCTCGGCGGCCTCGTCGTGCTCGACGCGGCGGTGTCCGGATCGCTCGGGCAGTGCATGTACCTCGTGGCCGTGGTCGCGCTGGCGGCGCTCGTCGCGCGCGGGCGGGTCCCCGCGTGGACGGTCGGCGCCGTCTCGGGGGCCGCGACGCTCGTGACCGTGCTGCTCGCCGCATCCGGGATCGCCGCGCCCTTCGCGCTCAGCGAGGGGCTCGTGCTGCTCGTCGCGGTCGTCGCGACCACGCGCCGAGCCGTCGGCGCGCGCGGCGCGGCGGCGGTCGCCCTCGTGGCGCTCGCGACCGCGATCCTCCCGATGCGGCTGCTGTCGGCGGACACCGCCACCTTCGGGATCCTGCTGGTCGCCGTGGTCGCGTGCGCGCTCGCCGTGGGCGCGACGCTGCGGAACGCGGACGCCGAGCGCCGCCTCGCCCTGGCGGTCGCCACCCAGCGCGAGCGCGACGGCCTGGCCCGCGACCTGCACGACGACTTCACGAACCGGGTGACCGGCATGATCCTCCTGGCGCAGGCCGCGCGGCGCCGCGTCGACGCCCCGGGCACCGAGCTCGACGCGGACCTCGCGCGCATGGAGGAGTCCGGCGGCGCGGCGCTCGCGAGCATGCGGCGCTGGGTCCGCACGCTGCGCGACACGGGCGTGGAGCGCGATCCCGAGCTGGCCGACGGCGCCGAGGCGCCCGAGGACGAGATCCGCGCGCTCCTCGTCGGGTGGGAGGCGTCGGCGCCCGGCCGCCGCGTCGAGCTCCACGACCGGACAACGGCGGCCCTGCCCGCCGACGTGCGCGCGACGGCGACGCGGATCGTGCAGGAGTCGGTCACGAACGCGACCCGGCACGCGCCCGGCGCCGACCGGATCCGGGTGACGCTCGCCGAGGATCCGCATGCCGACGCCGTCGTCCTCACCGTCGTCAGCCCGCTCGACGCCACCGGCCGGGAGGGCGCCGACCCCGTGCCCGGATCCCCGGGCCTCGGCCTCGTCGGCATGCGCGAGCGCGCCGCGATCCTCGGCGGAAGCCTCGACGCGGGCCCCGTCGCGGGCACCTGGACCGTGCGCGCCGTGCTCCCCCGGGACGCCGGCGCATGACGATCCGCGTGCTCCTCGCCGACGACCACCCCTCCGTGCTGCGCGGCCTCGAGGGGATCCTCGCGCGCGAGCCCGACATCGAGGTGGTCGCCTCCTGCGGCGACGGCCTCGCCGCGCTCGAGGCGGCCCAGCGCCTCCGGCCGGACGTCGCGGTCGTCGACGTCCGCATGCCGCGCATGGACGGGCTCGAGCTCACGCGGCTGCTCGCCGGATCCCGGGCGCGCGTGCCCGTGAAGGTGGTCGTCGCGACGACCTTCGACCTCGACGAGTACGTCTACGGCGCCCTGCGCGCGGGCGCCTCCGGCTTCCTCCTCAAGGACGCCGGGGCGGCCCTCCTCGTCGAGGCCGTGCGGGCCGCGCACTCCGGCGACCAGCTGATCAGCCCGTCCGTCACGGTGCGCCTGCTGCAGCACCTCGCGCCGCGCTCCGCCGCCACGCTGCACCCGGACCTGACCGCCCGCGAGCTCGAGGTCGCGGCGCTCGTCGGGCGCGGCCGCACGAACGCGGAGGTCGGCGCGGAGCTCGTGATCTCGCTCGGCACCGTGAAGTCGCACCTCGGCTCCCTGCAGGCGAAGCTCGACGCCCGCAACCGCGTGGAGATCGCGGCGTGGGCGTGGAGCTCGGGGCTGCTGCGGCCCTGAGGCGGTGGCCGGGTGGGTGCGTCCGAGCGGGCGGGTCCTAGCGGGCGCGCGGGCGCGCGGGGCCGGTCCGCGAGACCGGCCGAACGGCCGATGCCGCCCCGCGCGCTGGGCTCGAGCATGGACCACGGCGGTCGGCCCGAGACGCGGGCCCCGCCGACGAGAGGCCCGCATGACCACCGCCCCGACGCATCCGCCCGCGACACGTCCCGCCCCCGGCACCCGGGAAGGCGGCCCCGGCGCGATACCGCGCTCCGGCATCACCCGCCGCGTCGCCGCGCTCGACGTGATCCGCGGCGTCGCCCTCTGCGGCATCATGCTCGTCAACATCGGCCCGCAGACGCGCTTCGGGACCGCGGCCGGCTTCTACGAGATGGCCGCGCTCGGATCCACGAGCGGCTGGCTGCAGCTCCTCGTGCAGCAGCGATTCTTCCCCGTGTTCGCGCTGCTCTTCGGCATCGGGTTCGCGCTCATCGTCGAGTCCGCCGAGCGCCGCTCGGCCCGACCGCGGCTCGTGCTGCTCCGGCGCCTGCTGATCCTGCTCGCGATCGCGATCCCGTTCGAATTCCTCCAGCACGGATCCGCGCTGCTGCCCTACGCGCTCGCCGGCCTCGTCGTCCTGCTGCCGAGCACGTGGCTCCCGCGGGCGCTGACGGCCGTCGCCGCGATCGCGCTCGTCGTGATCAGCGTGGTCGTGGCCGGCGGCGGGCTCACGCTGGTCCCGGGCATGCTCCTCCTCGGGTCGGCCCTGACCCGCTACGGCGTCGTCGCGGCCATCGGCCGCGCCCGCCGCGGATCCGCCGTCGTGCTCGTCGTCGCCCTCGCGGCCGCCGTGCCGCTGGTCGCCTGGCAGGTGACGACGATCGCCGACTCCGGCTTCAGCACGGAGTCGGCCGCCGCGGGGCTCGCCCTCGCCGTCGCGTACGTCGCGCTCCTGTCGCTGCTCATGACGACGCGGGCCGCGCGCGCGCTCGAGGTCGCGTTCGCTCCGCTCGGCCGGATGACGCTCACGAACTACGTGCTCGGCGCCCCGCTCATGCTCGCCGCGGGCGCCGTGCTCGACCTGCCGCACGCGACGTCGTGGACGCCGATGCTCCTCGCCGTCGTCGTGATCCTCGTGCTGCAGGCCGTCGCGAGCGCCCTCTGGCTGCGCGCGTTCGCGCAGGGTCCGCTCGAGTGGCTCTGGCGCTGGGGCACGTGGGGCACGCGCGGGCCGTTCCGCCGGGCGCGCTGATCGCGACGTCGGGCGCGCGCGGATCCGCCGACGCGCGCAGGAGCCGGGCGCGACGACGCCCGGCTCACGCGCTCACGCAGCGATCAGAGCGCCCCCTGGATCTCGTCCCCGGCCGGGATCGGCACCAGCTTCGTGACGACGGGCGGCGCCTGGAGCAGGCCCGCGAGCGACGCGTTCATCCGCGCGACGACCTCGCCCGCGCCGTGGGCCGCGAGCTCCTCGCCCGAGGACCACTTCTCGAGCATGACGATCGTGCCGTCGGGCGCGTCGTGGATCGCGTACAACTCGCAGCCGGGCTCGCCGTGCACCTCGGCGATGCCGCGGGACAGCGCCGCGACGGCCTCGTCCCGCCTCCCCTCGGCGGGCGTGAAGACGGCGGTGACGACGACGGGCTCGGACATGGTTGCTCCTCGGTTCGGGTGGTGGTCTCCAGGATGGCGGACGCGCCGCCCGCTCACGGCCGCGGGATGTTCCGCAGGTTCGAGCGGGCGAGCTTCACGGCCTCGCCGACGCCGCCGTTCATCACGATCTTCGACATCGAGAGCGCGAAGCCCTTCACCTGCGCGGCCGTGATCTCCGGCGGGATGGACAGCGCCATCGGGTCGGTCACGAGGTCGACGAGCGCGGGCCCGTCGTGCGCGAAGGCGGCCTCGAGGGCGCCTCGGATGTCGGCCGGGTCCTCGACGCGCTGCGAGTGGATCCCGAGGGCTGCGGCCACCGCGGCGTAGTCGACCATGGGCACGTCGACGCCGAAGTCCGGGATCCCGTCGACGAGCATCTCGACCTTCACGAGCCCGAGCGTCGAGTTGTTGAACACGACCACCTTCACGGGCAGCTGGTACGCCGCGACCGTGACCAGCTCCCCCATCAGCATCGCGAGGCCGCCGTCGCCCGAGACCGACACGACCTGCCGCTCGGGGTACGCGACCTGCGCGCCGATCGCCTGCGGGAGCGCGTTCGCCATGGACCCGTGCACGAGCGAGCCGATCATCCGGCGCCGCCCGTTCGGCGTCAGGTAGCGCGCGCTCCAGACGTTGCACATGCCGGTGTCGCTCGTGAAGACGGTGTCGTCGCCGGCGACCTCGTCGAGGATGCTGGCCGCGTACTCGGGGTGGATGGGCGTCAGCTTCTCCGCCTTCGACGTGTACGCGCCGACGACCTGCTCGACCTTCTTGTCCTGCTCCTTCAGCAGCTTCTCCAGGAAGCGCCGGTCGGTCTTGCGCTCGACGAGCGGCAGCACCGCGCGGATAGTGGAGAGCGCGTCGCCGTGGATCGCGATGTCGACGTCGGTGCGGCGGCCGAGGCGCTCGGGCGCGATGTCGATCTGCGCCGTGCGCACCTCCTTGCCGGGCAGGAACTGGTCGTAGGGGAAGTCGGTGCCGATGAGGATCAGCAGGTCGGCGCCGGAGATGCCGGCCGCGGCGGCGCCGTAGCCGATGAGGCCCGTCATGCCGACGTCGAACGGGTTGTCCTGCTGGATCACGTCCTTGCCGCGCAGCGAGTGGCCGACCGGCGCCGCGATCTTGTCCGCGAGCTCCATGAGCTCGGCGTGCGCTCCTCCCGCGCCGCGGCCCGCGAAGATCGCCACGCTCTCCGCGTCGTCGATGGCCGCGGCGAGCGCGCGCACGTCCTCCTCGGCCGGCACGATCGCGGGACGCCGCGGCAGCGAGAAGGCGGGCGCCTCGCCCTCCGCCTCGAACTCGGCCACGTCGCCGGGCAGCGTGATCACGCTGACGCCGCCGAGCGCGAGGGAGTGCCGTATCGCCTGGTCGACGACGCGCGGCGCCTGCACGGCGGTCGAGATCATCTCCGTGTAGTGCGAGCACTCGACGAAGAGGCGGTCTGGGTGCGTCTCCTGGAAGTAGCCGGAGCCGATCTGGTTCGTGGTGATGTGGCTCGCGATGGCGAGCACGGGCGCGCCCGAGCGGTGCGCGTCGTAGAGGCCGTTGATGAGGTGGAGGTGGCCGGGGCCGCAGGATCCGGCGCACACGGCGAGCTTCCCGGTGAGCTGCGCCTCGGCGGACGCGGCGAACGCGCCGGCCTCCTCGTGCCGCACGTGGATCCAGTCGATGCCGCCCTTGCGGCTCCCGCCGGTGCGGCGCACGGCGTCGACGATCGGGTTGAGGCTGTCGCCGACGACCCCGTAGATGCGGCTCACCCCCGCCTCGATGAGCTGGGCGATGAGCTGGTCGGCGACCGTGCGTGCCATGGGAGCGTCCTTC
This sequence comes from Clavibacter michiganensis subsp. tessellarius, assembly GCF_021922985.1. Lineage (NCBI taxonomy): Bacteria > Bacillati > Actinomycetota > Actinomycetes > Micrococcales > Microbacteriaceae > Clavibacter > Clavibacter tessellarius. The sequence goes on from NZ_CP040788.1 coordinate 1,508,127, forward strand.
CGTCGGTGCGTCCAGTCAATACCCGCCCGCCTCCACGCCGCATCCGCGCCGGGTGGGACGGTGGTCGGGCGGGAGCGCGCAGCCCGGCCGGGTGCGGGTCGACCCGTCGCGCGTCTGCGGCCGACCGGCCGACCCGCGGGAATGCCGCCGGACGCAGAACGCGTTGTCCCGGGGTGACCGACACGCGAGAGACCCCCCGCCCCGCCGCATCCGACACCGCCGCCGCGCTGGCGGATCACGAGGCCTGGCACCGCGCCCGCCTCGCCGCCGTGACGAGCCCGTTCGGCAGCCTCGCGCTCATCCAGACGACGTGGCTCGAGCCCGGCCGGGAGGTCAGCGACCTCGAGGCGCTGGAGGGCCAGCCCGACACCGTGCAGCTCACCCGCATCGAGCGCATCTCGCTGGAGACGGGCAAGCCCGAGCACGGCTACCGCCTCTGGGACTCGGCGAGCCCGAAGAACCGCGCGTTCGAGGACATCGAGGTATACCCGTACGCGCCCGAGTGGATCCTCGAGGGCCGCTTCGAGCGCGTCGACGACGACCGCGTGATCCCGTTCGAGCACATCGCCGACGCCGGCCGCACGCGCGAGCTGCCCGTGCCCGGCGACATCGTGGTGGAGATCGAGGGCGAGGAGGTGCGCCTCAGCGCCTTCGCCGACGGCGACCGCCTCCAGCTCGTCTTCGCCGATGCCACCACGGGCCGCGAGAGCTACGCCCCCAGCCGGTTCCTCTTCCTCCCGCGCCCCGACGGCGACGGACCCGTGACCCTCGACTTCACGCGCGCCGTCGTCCCGCCCTGCGGCTTCTCCGACTGGATGAACTGCCCGCTCCCGCCCGCCGGCAACCGCCTCGCGGCGGCCGTGCGCGCCGGCGAGCGCCGCGTGGTCTACCGCGACGAGGCCTGAGCCGCGGGCGACGGCAGCTCGGCGCCCGCCGCCCACACGCGAGAGACCGCGAGGTCGGGTGACAGCGCCACGACGTCCGCCGCGTGTCCCGCGCATAGCAGGCCGAGGCGGTCGTCGAGGCCGAGCGCCCGCGCGGGCACGAGGGTGAGCGCCGCGACCGCGTCCGGCAGCGCCAGGCCGGCCTCGCCCACCGCGATCCGCAGCGCCTGGTCCTGCGTGAGCGTCGAGCCCGCGATGGTGTCGGCGCCCGCGAGCCGCGCGACGCCGTCGAGCACGTCGACGTCGAGCGCCCCCAGCCGGTAGCGCCCGTCCGCGGATCCGGCGGCCGCCATCGCGTCCGTGACGAGCGCGACCCGGCCGGGAGCGGCGCGCAGCAGGAGCGCCGCGACGGACGGCGCGACGTGCACGCCGTCGAGGATCAGCTCCAGCGTCACCCGCTCGTCGGCGAGCGCCGCCATGATCGGCCCCGGTTCGCGGTGGTGGATGCCCGGCATCGCGTTGAACGCGTGCGTCAGCACCGTCGCGCCCGCGTCGAAGGCCGCCGTCGCGAGGTCGCCCGAGCAGGTGGTGTGGCCGACGGCCGCGACCACGCCGGCGGAGACGAGGCGGCGGATCGCGTCGAGCGCGCCGTCGAGCTCCGGCGCGATGGTGACCTGCCGGAGCACGCCCTCCCCCGCCTCCAGCAGGGCGTCGATGCGCGCGGGCGTCGGATCCACCAGGTGCTCGTGCGCGTGCGCCCCCGCCGCGTGCGGCGAGAGGAAGGGCCCCTCCAGGTGCGCGCCGAGCACGAGCGGGTCGGCGGCCATCACCTCGCGGATCCCGGCGAGCGACCGCGCGAGGTCCGCCACGGGGTTCGCGACGAGGCTCAGGACCGACCGCGTGGTGCCGTGCCGCCGGTGCAGGGCGAGGGCCGCGCGGATGCCGTCGGGCCCGTCCTCGTGGGACCCGCCGGCGCCGCCGTGCACGTGCAGGTCGACGGAGCCCGGCACGAGCGTGGCCTCGCCGAGCTCGACGATCCGGCCGGCGGGCGGGGCCTCGCGCCCGACCCCGACCGCGGCGATCGCGCCGCCGTCGAGGAGGATCCACGCGTCGTCGGTCATGCCGCGCGCATCGACCGCCCGTGCCGCGCGGAGGAGGGTGGTCACGTTCTCGTCGCGCGCGGGCATGCGGTCATCATCCCGCACGCCGCCGGGCCGGGTCGGAGCCCGCCCGTCAGCCGAGCACCTCGGGCCGCACGAAGTCCTTCCCGTGCACGTGCTGGTCGAGGAACGCGAGCACCGTGCGGTACCAGACCACCGACTGCTGCGGCTTCAGCACCCAGTGGTTCTCATCCGGGAAGACGAGGAACCGGTGCGGCGTCGTGCCGTCGTCGGCCGCGTGGTGCTCGGCGAGCTCCGACCACAGGCGCAGGCTCTCGCCGATCGGCACGCGGTAGTCGCGGTCGCCGTGGATCACGAGCATGGGCGTCACGATGTCGCGCACCGAGTGGTGCGGCGAGTTCCGGTCGAGCCCCTCGGCCGAGAAGATGCTCTGCCAGTACTGCGACGAGTCCGTGGTGGGCCCGAACTGGTCGAGCGCCCACAGGCTCGCGTGGCTGACGATCGCGCGGAAGCGGTCGGTGTGGCCCGCGACCCAGTTGGCCATGTAGCCGCCGAACGAGCCGCCCAGCGCGGCCGTGCGGGTCGCGTCGACGTCGTCGCGCGCCTCGACGGCGTCGGTGATCGACATGAGGTCGGTGTACGGCGCCTCGCCCCACGCGTCCCAGCCGCGCGCGATGAAGTCGAGGCCGTAGCCGGTGCTCAGCGCGGGATCCGGGAGCAGCACCGCGTAGCCGCGCGCCACCATCACCTGCGGCGTCCAGCGCCAGCTCCAGGCGTTCCAGCTGTTGAGCGGACCGCCGTGGATCCACAGCAGCAGCGGCGCGGGCGCCTCGGCCGACGCGCCCTCCGGCAGCATCAGCCAGCCGCGCACGCGGGCGCCGTCGGCGGCCGTCGTCTCGACCTCGGTCATGGTGCCGGTGGTCGCGGGGACGGGCGCGGGCGTCGCGAGCTCCGTGACGGATCCGTCCGCCGCCGACACGCGCACGGGGTGCGCGGGCGCCATCCACGAGGAGCGGAGGGCCAGCACGTCGCCGGTCTCGCGGTCGACGCGAACGTCGGCGTAGGCGTGGTCGTCGGTCGTGAGCTGCGCGACGGACCCGTCGAGGCCGATGCGGAACACGGGTCCGCGGCCGTCCTGGTCGGCCGTGACCACGAGCGCCTGCGAGTCGGCGTCGAACTGCAGGGACGACGGCCAGCGGTCCCAGTCGGCGGCGACGCGGCGGGCGTCGGATCCGTCGAGCGCGGAGACCCAGATCTCCTGCTGCGTGGGCGCGGCCGGCGTCGCCCGGTCGGTGCGCACGTAGGCGAGGAGGGCGCCGTCGGGGCTGATCGCCGGCATCTCGAGGTCGGCGCCCGGCAGGTCGAGGAGCGTGGTGCGCTCCCCCGACGCGACGTCGATCGACACGAGCGCCTGCCGGAAGCCGCGGCGCTCCTTCACGCCGACGGCGGCCACGAGCGTGCGGCCGTCGGGGCTGATCGCGGCGGTGGCGTGCTCGAGCGTGCGACCGGGCCGGGGCGTGAGGTCGCGCGGGCGCGGGAGCGACGCGGGGTACGGCTGCGCAGAGGCGCCGGGCGCGGACGCGGCGGATCCGCCGTCCTCCGCCTCGGCCTCGGCGGCGAGCGCGGCGGCCGCGTCGGCAGCCGTGGGCCGGGCGGGCTCCTCGACGAGCGCGCCGGCGAGGTCGAGCGCGAGGAGGTGCGTCTCGGCGGGGCCGAGGTCGTGGTCCCAGTACCGCACGGGGTAGCTCTCATGCAGGATCGCGTTCACCTTCAGGTCGGCGCGCTTCCTCCGCGCCACGGCGTCGGCTTCGAGCGAGCCGGATCCGGGCAGCAGCGGAGCCTGGAGCACCACCGTGGCCGCGTCGCGCGCCACGGCCGCGATGCCGTCGACGCCGCCGGCGAGCCGGGTGAGGGCGCGGGCCTCGCCGCCGGCCGCGGGCAGGATCCACAGCTGCGCGGCCTCTCCCCCGTCGGCGTCGTCGGCGTCGGGGCGGGAGGAGACGAAGAGCAGGTCGCCGTCGGCGGTGAAGGCCGCGCCGCCCTCGCTCTTCGCGGAGCGGGTGAGGCGCTGCGGCGCGCCGCCGCCCGCCGCGGGCACGACCCAGAGCGCGTGGCGGTAGCCGGTGCGCGCGGGGTCGAGGGTCGTGACGGTGAGCACCGCGCGGCGTCCGTCGGGGGAGAGCACGAGGCCGCCGAGGCGCGGGATGGCGATGAAGTCGTCGAGCTCGGAGAAGGGGATGCGGGAGTCGGGCATCCTCCTACGCTAGCCGCGGCCCCGACGCGGGTCCGGGCACGCGCCGCGCGAGGGCGCCCCGGCGGGCGACGGTTTGCGCCCAAACCGTCGGCGGCGAGCCGGTAGGATCGGGCGCATGGAGCGGCGAGCCGGTCGGATCGGGAGGCCCGCGCGGGTGTCGCGGAGGCTCATCGCCGAGGCCGCCCTCGAGGTCGGCCTGAGCACGCTCACCCTCACCACGCTCGCGCACCGGCTGGGCGTCGACCACTCCACGCTGTACCGCCACGTGGCCAGCCGCGACGACATCGTCCTCCTCGCCTGCGACACGGCCATCGCCCGCATGGACTGGCCGGATGTGCCCGACCTCCCCGACGCGGAGCTCCGCGAGCCGGGCGACGCGTCCTGGCGCGCGTACCTCGAGGAGGCCGTCGAGCGCGTCTGGGACATGTACGACCTCTACCCCGGCCTCGCGGGCGCCATCCACCACCTGCACGCGGCGCCCGACCAGGTCGTGCTGCGCTTCACGGGCGCGATCCGCGACCTCGTCCGCCTGGGCTTCGCCGAGGCCGAGGCGGTGCTGGTCCTCGACACCGTGATGGACATCGCCGTGGAGTCGTACGTCGCGTGGGAGCGGGCGCTGGCGCTCGACGCGGGCGGCGACGCGGCGGACCGCCCGGCCTCCACCGCCCCCATCGTCGACGCCGCCTCGTCGGCCTCCGTCGGAAGGGGACTGTTGACGCGCGCCTCCGGCCGGATCGCCGCGGACCGCATCGCCGAGGAGGACGCCGCGCACCCGCCGCACGCGTCCCGCCGGGGCGGCCCCGCGCACTCCGCCGGAGCGCCCGACGCCGGGCACGCGCGCGAGGAGGAGGCCCAGCGCGACGCGCTCGGCACGATGGTCCGCGTCACGGCGCGCTTCGCGGGCGAGGTCGCGACGGGCACCGCCACGACGCCGCGCGACTGGTGGCGGCGGAAGCTCGCCGTGATCCTCGCGGGCGTCGCCGAGCTGCGTGGCGCGGGCGGCGCGGCCGAGGTCGACGCCGCGGCGACCGCGCGTCGCGACGCCTGATCGGGACCGGGCGCTAGGAGGCCGGGGCGTCCCCCGCGGTCGCGTCGTCGCCGTCCTCGCCGCGGCCGTCCGCGAGCACCGCGGCCAGCACCTCCCGCACCGCGGCCGCGCCGTCGGGCCCGAGGTGCAGCCGGTCGTCCGTGAACGCCGGGTTGAGCTCGCCGTCGCCGAAGCCGAGCACCGGCCACAGGTCCACGTGCTCCGCGCGCACGACGGGCGCGAACTGCCGCAGGTGGATGTTCACCACGCGGATCCGCTCGGCCATCTCGCGCCCGCGCGGCGGCACCGAGAGCACCACGAGGCGCGCGGTCGGCAGGTCGCGGCGGAGGTGGGCGAGGATCGTCTCGAGCGCCCGCACCGTGGGCTCCGGGCCGCGGCGGAGCCGGCCCAGGTCGTGCGTGCCGACCGAGAGCACGACGGTCGCGGGATCCGCGGCCGCCACCTCCGGCAGGAGCGCGAGCACGTCGTCGGTCGTCTGGTCGGCGCGGCCGAGGTCGATCGTCGCGGCGGCGTCGTCCGCGTCGCCGGCCGGGAGGAGGGCGCTCCATCCGCCGTCCCCGGTGAGGCTGTCGCCCAGCAGGACGGTGGTCCGCGTGCCCGGTGCCATGGTGTCGCCTCTCGTCGTGCCCATCATGGACCCCGCCCTGGGCGATGTCACGGGGCGGTGCTCCCGGCTAGCCGCGGTTCCGTCGCAGCGCGCCGCCCCAGCGACGTCGCCGCCGGGGGCCCGCCACGAGCGCGGCCACGGCGACCACGACGGGCAGGCTGAGGACCGTCGCGAGCAGCGCGCCCGCCTGGCCCGGGGTGATCCGCATGCCGAGCACGTCGAGGGTCACGCGCGTCGCGGCGTGCTGCGTGAGGTCGGTGATGCGGCCGCCGTCCGCGGCCTCGGCGGGCAGGGGCGTCCACGCTTCGGAGGGCGTGCTGCGCGGCTCGGGTCCGCGTGCTGCGCCCGCTCCCGCATCCGATCCGCCGAGGAGCGCGAGGTCGGCCTGCGCCTGCACCGGCGCGGAGACGCTCATGGTGACGGCGGTGGCGAGGCCCGCGGACGCGAGGGCGATGCCCACGAGGGTCAGGAGGATGAGGCCGATGCGCGGCGCCCCGGTCCGCCGGCTCACCGGGCGGCCTCCGCGGGCGTCCGCTCCGGCTCCCGGGCGCGCGTCGCCGCGAGCGCCTTCGCGGTGATGCGGTTCGCCATCGAGGTGAAGATCACGCCGTGGAACGGCAGGATCGAGAACCAGTAGAGCCGGCCCGCGAGCCCGGACGGGAAGAAGATCGCCCGCTGCCGGTACTCGCTGCCGCCGCCCTCGCGCGGCGTCGCGCTGAGCTCCAGCCAGGCCTCGCCCGGCAGCTTCATCTCGGCGCGCAGCCGCAGGCTGGATCCGTGCTCGATGTGCTCGACGCGCCAGAAGTCGAGCGCGTCGCCGGTCTGCAGGCTGGTCGCGCTGCGGCGGCCGCGGCGGAGGCCCACCCCGCCGACGAGCTTGTCCATGTAGCCGCGGGCGGCCCAGGCCACGGGCAGGGAGTACCAGCCGTTGTCGCCGCCGATCGACTCGATGACGGCCCACAGGTCCGCGGGGGCCGCGTCGGTCGAGCGCTCCTTGAGGTCGAGGTAGACGGTGTGGCCCGACCAGTCCGGGTCGCTCGGCAGCAGGTCGCTCGGCGCGCCGACGACGGCGGAGTCCTTCCAGCTCGTCTCGACGACGCCGTCGCGCATCCTGCCGAGGGCGAGCCGGACCGAGCGGCGGTAGCCCGTGAGGCCGCCCTCGGGATCCGGGATGAAGGTGGAGATGTCGTGCTCCCCCATCACGCAGTCGTACTGCAGCGACTCGATGATCGGCACGGCGAGCGTGCGCGGGATGGGCGTGACCACGTTCACCCAGTGGGCGGCCAGGCGCGGGGCGAAGACCGGGATGGAGGCGATGGGCCGCTGCGGCAGGCCCGCCTCGACCGCGTAGCCGTTCATCATCTGGCCGTAGCGGAGGACGTCGGGGCCGCCGATGTCGAAGGTGCGGTTGAGGTCGGCGGGCAGGTCGGCCGCGGCGACGAGGTAGTAGAGGACGTCGCGGATCGCGATGGGCTGGATGAAGTTGCGCACCCAGCCGGGCGCGGGCATGAAGGGCAGCACCTCGGTGAGGTGGCGGATCATCTCGAACGACGTGGAGCCGGATCCGATGACCACGCCCGCCTGCAGCGCGATGGTCGGCACGCCGCTCGCGAGGAGCACGTCGCCGACGGCCTTGCGGCTCGCGAGGTGCTTGGAGAGCTCCTCGGTGTCCGGGTGCAGCCCGCCGAGGTAGACGATGCGGCCGACGCCCGCCGCCTTCGCGGCCTCGGCGACGTTGCGGGCCGACGTGCGCTCGGATGCCGCGAAGTCGCCCTTCGCGCCCATCCCGTGCACCAGGTAGTAGAGGACGTCGACGCCGTCGACCGCCGGGCCGAGGGTGGACGCGTCGGAGAGGTCGCCCTGGACGACCTCCACGTCGCCGCGCCACGGGACGTCCGTGAGGCGACGCGGGTCGCGGACGAGCACGCGCACCCGGAAGCCGGCCTCGATGAGGCGCGGCACGAGCCGACCGCCGATGTAGCCCGTCGCTCCGGTCACGAGGGCGAGACGGGAGGCGACGTTCGGCGATGTCATTCCCTCACGCTAGGCAATCAGCCTGGCAAGCGGCTCCCAGGAGCCGGGACGCCGCGTGGACGACGGCCGGGGATCAGCCCTCGGCGGACTCGAGCTCGGCGAGGTACCGGCGCCAGGTGGAGCCGTGCTCCGCCTCGCACGTGGACCAGTCGACCGGCATGCCGTGGACCAGGTCCTCCAGCAGGTCGAGGTGCAGGCGCCAGCTCGCCTTGAGCACGTTCGCGATGCCCGAGGGCAGCACCCCCGAGACCGTCACGACGAGCTCGGTCTGCCGGTCGCGCGGCCCGCCGGGGACGTCCTCCAGGCGGAAGTGGAAGTGCGCGGTGACCTCGCCCTCGTGCAGGAACGTGTACTGGATCTGGCGCTCCTCGTCGAAGCGGCTGACGATCCCGCCGGCGGCCGAGGAGAGGCTCCGGTCCGGCACGGTCATCCACTCGAACCAGAAGTCGCCGCCCTCCCGCGGCTCGACGGTGGCCTCCGCGAGCCAGCCGGAGAGCATGTCCCCGTCGGACACCGCGTCCCACACGATGGGCGCGGGCAGGTCGACGAGACGGCGGAAGACGAACTGGTACGGCAGGAAGACGGTGGACGCCTTCGCCTCGTCGAGCAGCGCGCCGGCGAAGGACGGGAAGCGGGCCCGGGTCTCGGTGACCTCGTCCTCGAGGCCGACGGAGGCGGGCATCCCCTCGTCGAGCTCGCGGGAGGCGAGGCGCGCCTCGGTCGCGTCGGCGAAGTCGAGCGCGGGAGCGGTGCCGCGGCGCGCGGGTGCCGCGTGCTCGGAGCGCGGGTCGGAGGGCTCTCTGGGGGCCTGTCCGGGAGTGTGATCGGGATCCACGTGCCGAGCCTAGGCGCGGAGCCGCTGGTCGGCCCATGAATTCCACACAGGTGTCAGGGCACCCGGGCCGGCGGAGGCTCCCGTGCGGGCCGCGCGTCTCCGGGCGGGGCGCGTGCCCGCCCCTATCCTGGACGCCGGTGGCCGGGTGGATCCGGGACCGGGACAGGACGAAGATGCCTCGCACGCTCGCGCTCGCCGTCGACTTCGGCGGCACCAAGGTCGACTCCGCGCTCGTGGACGACGCCGGCCGCGTGCTCGAGGGGAGCCGCTTCCGCGGGCCCACCGGCCCCGAGCGGTCCGCCGACGAGCTGCTCGACTCCGTCCTGGGCGTCGCCCGGAAGGCGCTCGCCGCGCTGCCGGCGGACGCGGAGCTCGTGGGCACCGGGCTCGCGGCCGCGGGCCCCGTCGACGTCCGCGACGGCCTCGTCTCCCCGCTCAACGTGCCCGTCTGGCGCGACTACCCGCTCCGCGACCGCATCGCCGAGCTGACGCCCGACGTGCCCGTCACCCTCCAGGTCGACGGCCTCGCCATCACCCTCGCCGAGCACTGGGTCGGAGCCGGCCGCGGGTACGACGACGTCATGGGCATGATCGTGTCCACCGGCGTCGGCGGCGGCCTCGTGCTCTCCGGCCGGACGGCCGCGGGGGCCACGGGCAACGCCGGCCACATCGGCCACGTGGAGGTCGCGGGCTTCGACGACCCGTGCAGCTGCGGCGGCCAGGGCTGCGTCGAGGCCGTGGCCTCGGGGCCGCGCAGCGTCGCGTGGGCGCGCGCCCGCGGCTGGACCGGATCCACCGGCGAGGACCTCGCGGCCTCCTACCGCGACGGCGACGAGACGGCCGTCGCGGCCGTGCGCCGGGCCGGCCTCGCGATCGGACGGGCCATCGCGTCGGCCAGCTCGCTCGTCGACCTCGACGTCGTCGCGATCGGCGGCGGCTTCAGCCGCGTCACGCCCGACCTGTTCGACATGATCCGCGAGCCGCTCGCGCTCCGCACGCAGTTCGGCTTCGTCATGAAGACGCGCGTCGTGCCCACCGGCCTCTCGGAGGACGGCCCCCTCATCGGCGCGGGCGCGCTCGTGCACCGCCAGGAGATGGTCCCGAGCTTCTGAGCGGGATCCGGGTGCCGGCCCGCGCGGCCGGCACCCGGATCCGCGCCGCCTAGGACAGCTCGGCGTAGAGCGGGCTCGTGTAGAACCAGAGGTCCTCCCACGGGTCCGCGTCGCCCAGCACGTCGATGGCGGGGCCGGCCGGGTCGATCGCCGCGCCGAGGAACCCGGGCTGCTGCCGCTTGCCGTCGGTGCCGCGCAGGCGCACGTAGAAGCGGTCGCCGGGCGGCGTGATCTCGAGCGAGAGCCGGTGTCCGCCGGCGATGGGGGCGAGCTGCGCGACCGGGAGCTGCGCGACGACGCGGGTGTCGGGCGCGGTCATGGCGTCGCGGTCGGCGGCGGGGCCGTCGATCCGGCCGACGATCACGTCCACGCGCGCGAGCTCGGGCACGAAGCCGGCGCGGTTCGGGCGCGAGGCCGTCATGATGTCCGCCGTCACGGTCACCTTCCGGTCGCGCTTGCCGATGAGCGTGCCGCCCAGCGGGATCGTGCGGCCGCGCTCGAGGACCAGGCGGACGTCGAGCGAGTCGACGAGGCCGCCGTGGTCGACCCACACGCGGCCGGCGCGGATCGCGTCGAGCACGGACGTGTGGTCCTGGCGGACCGCGCCCACGTGCGTGCGGCTGTAGTGGCCGGGCCAGAAGTCGTTCTCGTCGGTGTCGACGCCGCCGCGGTAGACGGGATCCACCATGCGGCCGTCACGCTCGTAGTCGCTCCCGGGGCCGGTCTCGGTCGTGTCGAGGTAGACGTTGTGGCTGTCGCTCGTGGCCGTGACGACGAAGCGGCGGCCCTCGGCGAGCATCGAGTCCCAGACGCCGCCGACCGTGGCGGTGACCCAGTCGAAGCCGCCCCAGGTGCGGTACGACTCGGCCGGGTAGCCCGGGAACGAGTACGCGCTCGCGGCGTTGCCGTAGAGGCCGCGCGCGCCCACCGTGCTGTGCGGCGTGGGGAGCCCGCCCGCCTGGTGGCCGGGCGCGCCCTCCATGCCGAGGACCACGCGGGGACCGGCGTCCTGCCACGCGCGCAGCTCGTGCGGGGAGTCGATGCCGAGGCGCGAGGGGTGGTTGGGGAGCATGGCGGCGTCCTTCACGCGCCGCGAGGCCACGGCCTGCTCGAGGAAGCGGATCCCCTCGAGCGCGAGCGCCTCGTTCGCCGGGGTCCCGTCGCGCGTGCCCTTCACCCGGGCGTCCCAGCGGTCCTCGATCTCCTTCAGCACGCCGACCGCGTCGCCCTGCGGGTGCACGAAGACGGTCGCGTGCTCGGCGCCCGGGATGTTCCACTCCAGGCCGTGGAAGATCACGATCTCGGAGCCGAACTCCTTCCGCGCCTCCTCGAGGAAGGGGACGATCGCGTCGACGCTGCCCTTCGTCGAGTGGGCCGTGTTGCCGTGGTCGGTGAGCACGATCCACTGCACGCCGTTCGCGACGGCCTGGCGGATGTGGTCGCGGACGCGGTACTTGCCGTCGTTGCTGAAGAGGGTGTGCACGTGGTGGTCGCCCTCGAGCCACAGGTAGCCGCCGACCTTGGCCGGTGCGCCGGCCGCGCGGGCCGCGGGGGTGGATCCGAAGGCGGCGAGCGCCGCGCCGGCACCGACCCCGGCGCCTCCCTGGAGCAGGCCCCTGCGGCTCACCGTCGTGCGTGCGTCGTGCGTCATCCGTGTCCTCCGAGTCGCTGTGCGGGTACATTTCCCACCCTGACGAATCAAGGCGACGCGGGATGGACGCGCGGTGACGGGGAGGCGGTCGGGAGGTGAACGCGACGGGCGTGCGGCTGGGGGCGGCGGCGGGTCAGCGGACGCGCGCGGCCTCGTCGCGCGCGGCGCGGTCCCAGGTGTCCTCGAGCATGCGCGGCCGGGCGAGGTAGAAGCCCGAGGCGGAGGCCACGGCCACCAGCGAGAAGAGCATGAGGAGCGGCACGGTCCAGCCGCCGGTCGCCTCGTGGAGGATGCCGAACAGCAGCGGCCCGAGGGCGCCGATCGAGTAGCCGATGCCCTGCACGAAGCCGCTGAGGGCGACCACTCCCCCGTGCGTGCGAGTCCGCAGGTTGATGAGCACGAAGACGAGCGGGAACAGCAGCGGCCCGGATCCGGCGGCGGCCACCCACAGCAGCGGCGCCGCGGCGGGCGCGACCAGGAGGCCGACGTAGCCGACGACGAAGAACAGCACGCCGACCTGGATCAGGATGCCCACGTTCCTCATGCGCGCCGCGAGGATCGGCATGACGATCGCCGCGGGCAGCCCCATGAACCCGAAGACGGCGAGGAGCGCGCCGGATGCGACGGGCGACTGGCCCGCCGTGTCCTGCAGCAGCGCGGGCAGCCAGGCGAACATCGCGTACGCGTTGAACGACGACGCCGCCTGGATCCCGACGAGCGCCCACGCGACCGGCGAGCGGAACACGCGGCCGGTGACGGCGGCCGGCGCCTCCTCCACCCGGTCCGCGCCGGCGAGCGCGGCGGCGCGCTCGCGCCGGGCGTGACGGTGGTGCTCCACCAGGAGCGCGACCCACGGGACGAGCGCGACGACGGCGACGAGGGCCCACGTGCCGATGGCGACGCGCCAGCCGGCGCCGTCGGCGAGCGGCGCGGCCACGAGCGACGGGACGCCGGTGCTGATCGACATCATCACGGTGGTGACGGAGGTGAGCGAGCCGATCCGGCCGGGGAAGTACTTCTTGACCAGCGGCGGCAGCAGGACGTTGCCGAGGCCCATGCCCGCGAGCGCGAGGATCGTGCCGACGCCGAACACGACCACGTGGGAGGATCCGGCGCGCACCAGGTGCCCGGCGATCATCGCGGCGAGGCCCACGACCACGGTGAGCTCGAGGCCCAGGCGGCGCGAGATGGCGGGCGCCAGCAGGCCGAACAGCGCGAAGCAGACGGGCGGCAGGGCGCCGAGCACGCCGATCGACACGGTGTCGAGCGGCACGTCGCGGCCGATCTGGTCGACGATCGGCGAGAAGACGGCGACGGCGGTGCGGAGGTTTAGGGCCACCAGCACGATGCCGACGAGGGCGAGGAGCGCACCCGCGCGGGGAGCGGCGGGAGGAGTCGTCACCACCAGATTCTACGGCGGCCGGAATAGGCTCTCGGCCATGAGCGAGATCTCCCGTCACCTGCCCCTCAGCCAGCGTCCCTCCGAGCCCGAGGCGCGCGTGACGGGCGTGTGGAGCGCGGAGATCGCGGACGTCCTCGACCGCACGGCCGACCTCCTCGACTCGCTCGACGCGGACGGCTGGGAGGCCGCCAGCATGTGCGAGGGCTGGACCGTGCGCGACGTCGCCGGGCACGTCGTGTGGCGGGTCGGCGCGAGCAACGCCGCCATGGTGCGCACGGCCGTCGGGTCGCTGCGCCGCCGCCCCCACCTCAACCCCATGCACGTGATGGACGACCTCAGCGCCGACGAGGCCGCTCGCTCCCCCGAGGAGCTCGTCGCCCGGATCCGCGCCATCGCCGCCGACAAGCGCGCGGGGAAGGGCCGCAAGCGGCTCCCGGAGCTCCTCGAGGTGGTCGTGCACGCCTTCGACATCGCGCACGCGCTGAAGGCGGACCTCGAGCTCGACCACCGGTCGACGGGCGCCGTCGCGGTGGCCCGCGCGGCGATCGCCCCCGCCGCGATCCGCGGGGTGCTGCGCGCCCGGACGCTCCGCGCCTCCGACGCCGGCTGGAGCGTGGGCCACGGTCCCGCCATCGAGGCCACCGCGTCGACGCTGATCATGTACCTCTTCGGCCGCACGCCCCGCCCCGAGGGCGACGCCGCGGCGAGCCCGGCCGCCGGGGCCGGCGACGCGGCCTAGAGGCCGAGCACCGACCGGGTGCGCACCACGTCGTCCGTCATCTGCGCGATGAGCGGCTCGCGGCCCTCGTAGGCCACCATCCCGCGGATCCGGCCGACGAAGACCACCTCGACCTCGTGGTCGTAGAGGTCGAGCGTCTCGTCGAGCACGAAGGCCTCGACGACGCGCGGCCGGACGCCCGCGAAGGTCGGGTTCGTCCCGACGGAGATCGCCGATGGGTACGTGCGGTCGCCGTCGCGCAGCCAGCCGGCGTAGACGCCGTCGGCGGGGATGAGGCCCTCGGCCTCGGGCGACAGGTTGGCCGTGGGGAAGCCCAGCTCGCGGCCGCGCTTCTCGCCGTGCACGACGAGGCCGCGGACGGCGGGGGCGCGGCCGAGGAGCTCGGCCGCGGCCTCGACGTCGCCGCGGTCCATGAGGTCGCGGATCCACGTGGAGGAGACCTTGCGGCTGCCGTCGGGCATGACGTCGCCCACCACGACCGTGCGGAAGCCGTGGCTCTCGCCGAGCCGGGTGAGCGTGGCCGTGTCGCCCGCGCCCTTCGCGCCGAAGCGGAAGTCCTCGCCCACGAGCACGACGCGGGCGTGCAGCGCGTCGACGAGCACGGTGCGCACGAACTGCGCGGGGTCGAGGCGGGAGAGGCGCTCGTCGAACGGGAGCATGAGGGTCGCGTCGACGCCGAGCTCGGCGAGCAGCTCGATCTTCTGCCGGTTGCTCACGAGGCTCTGCGGACGCGCGGCGGGCGCGAGGAGCGCGGCGGGGTGGCGGTCGAACGTGATGACGGCGGACGACAGCGACTCGTCGGCGGCGATGCCGAGGAGGCGACGGATCACCGCCCGGTGCCCCGCGTGCACGCCGTCGAACTTGCCGATGGTGACGGCGCTCGGCCCGAATCCGCCCGGCACCTCGGCCGGGTCGTGGACGACGATCACGTCAGCGGTCCCCGCGCACGGGGCGCTCGTCCACCGCGCTCACCCGCGAGCGCCCGCCGCTGCGGAGCCACCACAGGCCGAGCACCGGCAGCACCAGGGGGATGAAGACGTAGCCGTAGCCGTAGACGGACCACACGCTGTCGTGCGGGAAGAGCTGGGCGTCGACGAGGCTCAGCGTGCCGACGACGAGCACGCCGACGAGCTCGAAGGCGATGGTGGCGAACGCGATGCGGTACCAGCGGCGCGCGGCCTCCGGCGTCCTCGCCGGCGCGACCAGCGCGACCGTCGCGACGATGTAGACGACCGCGGCGAGCGCCGAGAGCGCGTAGGCGACGGGGGCCTCGTCGAACTTGGTGAGGATCTGCGTCACGGAGCGCCCGGTCGCGGCGAGGGCCAGCAGCCCGTAGAAGAAGACCAGGACCCGTCCGAGGCCGGTCATGCGCGAGTTCCGGGAGTCAATCATGGCACCAGCGATTATCCCCTACCGGGGGAACGCCGCGATCACGCGGACTGCACGTTCCAGATGACGTCCATCCGGTAGACCATGATCGCGATGGCCAGGCACGAGGCGCCGAGGATGATCGTGCTCCAGCGGGTGCGCTCGACCAGCGCCCAGAAGATCGCGAGCGGCGGGATCACGAGGCCGCTCAGCAGGTACGCGTAGTACTCGACGAGGTTGCCGGACGGCGGGTTCCCCACGGCGGGCGCCGCGATCGCGACGACGAGCTGCACGACGAGCAGCACCTCGACGAGCGCGGTCGGCAGCACCGTGAGGTCGCTGGGCTTCCGCCCGACCGCGCCGACCGCGAGGCAGAGCACGCCCGCCACGACGGCCACGGCGATCTGCGTCACCGTGAGCCACCCGATCACGAGGCGCTCCGGTCGTCGGCCGGGAAGTTGACGATGGAGGTGCCGGTGCGTCCGCGGAAGCCGACCAGCCCCACGAGCCGGCCGTCGGGCGCGACCGCGGCGAGCGGATCCTCCGTCGGCGCCTCGTCGGGCGTCGTGAGCTTCTTGCCGTGCCCGAGGTCGACGGCCTCCTGCTCCGTGAGGTGCAGCACGTCGAAGAGGCGCGCGGCGGCGTCGGCCGGCGGGATCAGCCGGTCGGCGACGACCATGTCGTCGATGGCCACGGCGTCGTCGACGTGGAACGGGCCCACGCGCGTGCGGCGGAGGGCCGTGAGGTGGCCCCCGACGCCGAGCTCCCGGCCGAGGTCGCGCGCGAGCGCCCGCACGTACGTGCCGGAGGAGCAGGTGATGCGGACCTCGAGGTCGAGCTGCGCGCCGTCCTCCTCGCCCTCCTCCGCGTCGACCGCCGCGAAGCGCAGCACGTCGAAGGCGGAGACGGTGACCTCGCGCGCGGCGAGCTCCACGTCCTCCCCCGCGCGGACCCGGGCGTAGGCGCGCTTGCCGTCGACCTTGATGGCGCTCACGGCGCTCGGGACCTGCGAGATGGTGCCGCGGAGGCCGGAGATCGCGCGCTCCACGTCGGCGACGGCGAGGTCGCGGACGGTGCCGGGCTCGGCGCGCGACACGACCTCGCCCTCGCGGTCGTCGGTGGTGGTGGCGCGGCCCAGGCGGATCGTGGCCAGGTACTCCTTGTCGAGGCCGACGAGGTACGTGAGCAGGCGCGTGGAGCTGTTGACGCCCAGGATCATGAGGCCCGTCGCCATCGGGTCGAGCGTGCCGGCGTGCCCGACCTTGCGCGTGCCGGCGAGGCGGCGGGTGCGCGCGACGAGGTCGTGGCTGGTCCACTCCCCGCGCTTGTCGACGAGGAGCAGGCCGCTCGCCGTGGACGGCGCGGCGCGGGGGGTCGGGGATTCCATGGCCTGACCATCATGCCGTGCCCGGCCGCGTCCCCGGATCCGCGGAGGCGGCCCGGCTTAGGATCGGGTGTCGAGGGAGGGCCTGTGCTGATCGGGGTCGTGGGGGCCGGCGCGGTCGGAGGGACCGTCGCCGCGCTGCTGGAGCGGGCGGGCCACCAGGTGGACGTCACCGCGCGCGGGCCGCACCTGCGCGCCATCCAGGACCGCGGGCTGCGGCTGGCCGGCGGATGGGGCGACCACGTCGCGCGCGTCGCCGCCGCCGAGCGCCTCGGCCGGCCGCCCGAGCTCGCCATCGTCGCCACGAAGATCGCCGACGCCCGCGACGCGATGCGGGAGAACGCCGGCTGGCTCCGGGACGTCCCCGTCCTCGTCGTGCAGAACGGCCTGTCGGGCCTGCGGATGGGCGCCGAGTGCCTGCCGCGCTCCCGGGTCGTGGGCGGGCTCGCGCTCCTCGCCACCTCGTTGACGGAACCGGGGCTCGTCACCGTCACGGGACCCGCCGGCATCCACATCGGCTCGGCGGACGGCCCCGACGGCGCCGGGGTCGAGCTCGTGCGCCGCGTGCTGGATCCGGTGATGCCCGTGAGCGTCGCCCCCGACTTCCGCGGCGCGCAGTGGACGAAGCTCGTCGTGAACGGGATCAACGCGGTCCCGGCGGTCACGGGCCTCAGCGCGCAGGCGGTGATCGCCGACCCCGTCATGCGGCGGGTCGTCACGCGTGCCATGCAGGAGACGGTCCGGACGGGCCTGGCCCGCGGCGTCGTGTTCGGCGCGCTCGCCGGCCTCACGCACCGCCGGCTGAAGGCCTTCGCGTCGATGCCCGTCGGCCTCGCCGGTCGGCTGCCCGTGTCGCTCGCGCGCGCCATGGGGAGCGTGCCGAACCCGGGGTCGACCCTGCAGAGCATCCGCCGCGACCGGCCCACGGAGATCGACCACCTCAACGGCGCCGTCGCCGCGCTCGCGCCGGGCGCCGGACAGGACGCGCGCGTGAACGCCGCGCTCGTGCAGCTCGTGCACGGGGTGGAGGCGAGCGGACGGCACATCTCCCCCGCCGAGCTCGTGCGGCTCGTCCCGCGCTGATCCGGACGCGGGCGGCGGCCTCCTGGGCGACGGAATCCCGGCCGGCGGCGTGCGCGGCCGACCGGGTCAGCAGCTGTCGGCGAAGACGCGGCGCGGGAGCTCGGGGGCGGTGACGTCGACGATCATCGTCGCCGCGCGCCGCGGGTTCACCGCGCGGACGTAGCGCGCATGGGCCTCCTGCGCGGCGGATCCGGCGTCGCCGCCCGTGGTCGCGAGCGGCTCGTCGGGCAGCAGCAGGTAGACGACCGCGTTCCAGAGTCCGCGCAGCTCGGGGGCCTGGAGGGCGTCGCCCGCGACGACCAGCACGGCGTCGTCCGGGGCGTCGGTCACGGGATCGCCCCCGGGCCGCAGCGCGAAGGGCGTGCCCGGCCGGCGGAAGGGGCGCACGAGGCCGTCGCGGAGCGCGTCCGCCTGCCCACCGCCGTCCCCGGCGCCGTGGTCGGCGGCCTCCGCCACGTACGCGCCCCGTCCCCCCGCGCGCAGCACGTCGGCGAGGTCGCGCGCGAAGCCGGCGGGAGCGGCGAGCGGCCCGCCGTCGACCGCGAGGAACGCGCGCCCGCGGCCGTAGTTGTGCAGGAACTCGTCGGCGAGCGAGGCCAGGACCTCGGCGCGGGAGGCGCGGTACAGGGGCATGGATCGAGCGTAGGCCGCGTTCTCGTACGCTGGCCGCATGCCCGAGACCGCCCTCGCCCGAGACGTCAACGCCTGGTTCCGGGAGAACGCGCGGGACCTGCCGTGGCGGCGCGACGGGTTCGGATCCTGGGGCATCCTCGTCAGCGAGTTCATGCTCCAGCAGACGCCGGTCGTCCGGGTGATCCCGCGGCTCGAGGAGTGGCTCGTGCGCTGGCCCACGCCCCAGGCGCTCGCCTCCACGCCCGCCAGCGAGGCCGTCCGCGCGTGGGGCCGGCTCGGCTACCCGCGCCGCGCGCTCAACCTGCACGCGTGCGCGGTCGCGATCACGGAGCGGCACGGCGGCGAGGTGCCCGAGGACGTGGACGCCCTGCTCGACCTGCCCGGCGTCGGCCCGTACACGGCGCGCGCCGTCGCCGCCTTCGCGTTCGGGCACCGGCACCCGGTGGTGGACGTCAACGTGCGGCGGGTGCTCGCGCGCGCGGTCGCCGGCCAGGGCGATCCGGGTCCCGCGCGGACGGCCGTCGACCTCGCCGCCATGGAGGCGCAGCTGCCGGCCGACGTCGCCGAGGCGCGCGTCTTCAACGCGGGGACGATGGAGCTCGGCGCGGTCGTCTGCACGGCACGGGCGCCCCGCTGCGGGGAGTGCCCGATCCGGGGCCTGTGCGCGTGGCGGGCGGCCGGGTACCCGGCGTACGACGGACCGGCGCGCGCAGTGCAGAAGAAGTACGAGGGATCCGACAGGCAGGTGCGCGGCCTCCTGCTCGCCGAGCTGCGGTCGAGCCACTCCCCCGTGAGCGCCGCCGACCTCGCGACGGCCTGGCCCGAGCCGGTCCAGCGCGACCGCGCGCTCGCCGGGCTGGTCGCCGACGGGCTGGCCGTCGTGCAGCCCGACGGCACGTACGCCCTGCCGAGCTGAGGCGCGCCGCGTCGATCCGCCGGCGGACGCGGGGAGGGGGCGCGCGTCCCTCGACGCGCGCCCCCTCTTCGGTGCGGGATCAGCGCGGGCGCCGGATCAGCGCCGGCGCCGGATCAGCGCGGGCACGGGATCAGCGCGGGCGGGGATCAGTGCGCCGGGGTGTACCCGGGCGCCGTCGGGTCGCCGAGGTCGTCGCCCTCGTCCTCGTCGTCGTCCTCGTCGAGCTCGTCCTCGTCGTCCTCCAGGACGCGCGGCTTGACGTACGGGTCCTCGTCGCCCGCGTACACGCCGGACTTCGCCTGGGCCTGCACGTCGGCGTCGCGACGGCGCGCCTCCTCGAGGAGGGCGTCGATCGCGGCCGCGTTCTCCGGGACGCCGTCGAGGATGAACTCGAGCGACGGCGTGAGGCGCGCGGTGATGTTCTTGCCGACCTCGCTGCGGAGCATGCCGGTGGCGGACTTGAGGGCGGCGGCCGTGTCGGCGCGCTCCTCGTCGGTGCCGTAGACCGTGTAGAAGATGCTGGCGTGCTGCAGGTCGCCCGTGACGCGGACGTCGGTGACGGTCACGAAGCCGAGGCGCGGGTCCTTGATGCCCCGGTCGAGCTTGCGCGCGACGATCTCCTTGATGCGGTCGGCCATCTTCCGGGCCCTCGCGTGATCGACCATGGTCGACGTCCTTCCGTGACGGATGCGGCCGGGCGTGGCCCGGCGTCGTGCTGGCGCCCCGCGGGTGGCGGGTGCGTCCGGACGCGAGCGCCCGGCTGGTGCTGGCGCCCCGCGGGTGGCGGGACGGGGAGGGCCCCGCTCCCCGGGTGGGGAGCGGGGCCCGGATCGGCCGGGGTCAGACCCGCGGCTTCTCCTTCATCTCGATCGTCTCGATCTCGTCGCCGATCTGGATGTCGTTGAACTTGCCGAGGCCGATGCCGGCCTCGTAGTCCGTGCGGACCTCGGACACGTCGTCCTTGAACCGACGCAGCGACTCGATCGCCAGGCTGTCGCCCACCACCACGCCGTCGCGGATGACCCGCGCCTTGGCGTTCCTGGTGATGGTGCCCGAGCGGACGATGACACCCGCGATGTTGCCGAACTTCGAGGAGCGGAACACCTCGCGGATCTCGGCGACGCCGGACTGGACCTCCTCGTACTCGGGCTTGAGCATGCCCGTGAGGCTCGACTCGATCTCCTCGAGCGCCGAGTAGATGACGCTGTAGAAGCGGATGTCGACGCCCTCGCGCGCCGCGCGGGCGCGGGCCTTCGGGTCGGGGCGGACGTTGAACCCGATGATGATCGCGTTGTCGATCGTCGCCAGGTTGACGTCGCTTTCGGTGACCGCTCCGACGCCGCGGTGGATGATCCGCAGCTGCACGGAGTCGTCCACCTCGATCTTCATGAGCGACTCCTCCAGCGCCTCGACGGCACCGGACACGTCGCCCTTGATGATGAGGTTGAGCGACTCGACCTTGCCCTCCTCCAGCGCACGGGTGAAGTCCTCGAGGCTGATGCGCTTGCGGGCCTTGGCCAGCTGGGCGTTGCGCTCGACGGCCTCGCGCTTCTCGGCGATCTGACGGGCGGTGCGGTCCTCCTCGGTGACGAGGAAGGTGTCGCCCGCTCCGGGGACCGACGAGAGGCCCTGGACCTGGACGGGCCGCGAGGGGTAGGCCTCGTGGACCGCGTCGCCGTTCTCGTCCATCATCGCCCGGACGCGGCCGTAGGCCGTGCCCGCCACGATGGCGTCGCCCACGCGGAGCGTGCCCGACTGGATGAGGACGGTCGCGACCGCGCCGCGGCCCTTGTCGAGGCGGGCCTCGATGGCCACGCCGCGCGCGTCCTTGTTCGGGTTGCTGCGCAGGTCGAGGCCGGCGTCGGCGGTGAGCAGGACGGCCTCGAGGAGGTCCTCCACGCCCTTGCCGGTGAGCGCGGACACGTCGACGAACATGACGTCTCCGCCGTACTCCTCGGCGACCAGGCCGTACTCGGTGAGCTGCTGGCGCACCTTGGCGGGGTTGGCCCCCTCCTTGTCGACCTTGTTGACCGCGACCACGATCGGCACGTTCGCCGCCTGGGCGTGGTTCAGGGCCTCCACCGTCTGCGGCATGATGCCGTCGTCGGCCGCGACCACGAGGATCGCGATGTCGGTGACCTGGGCACCACGGGCGCGCATGGCGGTGAACGCCTCGTGGCCCGGGGTGTCGATGAAGGTGATGGCGCGCTCGTAGCCCTCGTGCGGCGCCCAGACCTGGTACGCGCCGATGTGCTGCGTGATGCCGCCCGCTTCGCCCTCGATGACGTTGGCGTTGCGGATGGCGTCGAGCAGGCGCGTCTTGCCGTGGTCGACGTGGCCCATGACGGTGACGACGGGCGGCCGGATCTCCAGCACGTCGTCGTCCTCGTCCTCGAGCTCCTGGTCGAGGTCGATGTCGAAGCCCTCGAGCAGCTCGCGGTCCTCGTCCTCCGGGGAGACGACCTGGATCTTGTAGCCGAGCTCCGTGCCGAGCACCTCGAAGGTGGCCTCGTCGAGCGACTCGGTCGCCGTGGCCATCTCACCGAGGTGGAACAGCACGGTCACCAGGTTGCCGGGGCTCGCGTCGATCTTGTCGGCGAAGTCCGAGATGGACGCGCCGCGACGCAGGCGGACGACCGTGTTGCCGTCGCCGCGGGGGACGCTGACGCCACCCAGCGACGGGGCCTCGCGCAGCTCGAACTCGGCCCTCTTCGTCCGCTTCGACTTGCGCGACTTGCTCTTGCCGCCGCCGCGCCCGAAGGCACCCGCCGTACCGCCGCCGGGGCCGCGACCGCGACCGCCGCCACCGGGACGACCGGCGAAGCCGCCGGCCGGGCGCTGGAAGCCGCCGGCGGCGGGGGCGCCGGGGCGTCCCGCTCCGCCGGGTGCGCCGCCGGGGCGACCGGCGCCCGCGGGGCGCTGGCCGAAGCCGGCAGGACGTGCGCCCTGGCCGACGCCGCCGGGACGCGGGGCGCCGGGGCGAGGGGATCCGGGACGGGGAGCGGCCGGACGGGGGCCTGCGGCTCCCGCGGCGGGGCGCTGGCCCATGCCCTGGTTGCTCGCGAACGGGTTGTTGCCCGGGCGGGGCTTGGTGCCCATGCCCTGGTTGCTCGCGAAGGGGTTGTTGCCGGGGCGCGGGGCCGCCGGACGCGGGATCCCGGGACGCGGGATGCCGTTGGAGGGCGCCGGGGTGCTGCCGGCGTCCGGGCGCGGGGCGCTCGGCGTCGACGCGGCGGGGGCCTCGGGGGTGGTGGACGCGGCCGACTTCTCGGCCTGCGCCTTCTCCTCCGCGGCGGCCTTGCGGGTCGCCTCGGCCTGGGCCTGGCGCTCGGCGACGGTCAGCGGCGCGGCCGGAGCCGGCACGTCGGACGCCTCGGGGGCCTCGGGCGCCGGAGCCGTGGGCTGCGGGCCGGGGGTGGGACGGCCGCCGGGCTTCGGGGCCGAGGAACGGGCGCCGGGGCGCGGCGCGGACGACGGCGTCGCGGCGGGTGCCGCGGCCTGTCCGGTGAGGCCGGCTGCCTCGAGCGCCGCCTTGAGCTTGCGGGCCACGGGGGGCTCGATGCTCGACGACGGTCCCTTGACGAACTCGCCCATCTCCTTGAGCTTGGCGAGTGCGGTCTTGCTGTCGACGCCGATCTCGGCGGCGATCTCGTGTACGCGTGGTTTTGCCACTGTTCTCCTGTCTGGGGGTCCTCTCCCAGGCAGGAGGGGACCGCTAGTGCTGGACGGATCTCATTTCGAGCCGCTCATTAGTTGTCCATGTGCCGTTCAGCCTGTTCTCTCGGATGCTCGCGCGCTCGGCTGGGCCGCGAGCCGCTCTCGTAGTCCCCCAAGAGCTGCGGGGTCGAGCGCCGCCTCGCTGCGCAGGGCCCGCCCGAAGGCGCGCCTCGCGATGGCTCGGTCGATGCACTCGATGGTCGGATGGATCCACGCGCCCCTGCCGGCCATCACCGCACGCTCGTCGACGACGAGGGAGCGGGTGGGGGGATCGGCGACGATCCGCTGGAGAGCGGACCTCGGGGCACGCCGACGACAGCCGACGCACGTTCTTACCGGCTTCATACTACCCCCTCCGTCCGGCGGCGGCGAGGCGGGGTCCCGGCGGGCGGCGCTCAGTCGTCGCCCTCGAGGATCGAGTCGGGCTGGATGTCGATCTTCGCGCCCGTGAGCTTCGCGGCGAGGCGGGCGTTCTGGCCCTCCTTGCCGATGGCGAGCGACAGCTGGTAGTCCGGCACGAGCGCGCGGACGGCCTTGGTCGCCTGGTCGATGACGAACGAGCTCGTGACCTTCGCGGGCGAGAGCGCGTTGCCGACGAAGACGGGGAGCGACTCGGAGTAGTCGACGATGTCGATCTTCTCGTCGTTGAGCTCGGCCGTGACGGCGCGCACGCGCTGGCCCAGCTCGCCGATGCAGGCGCCCTTGGCGTTGATGCCGGGCTCGGTCGCGCGCACCGCGATCTTGGTGCGGTGGCCGGCCTCGCGCGCGAGCGAGACGATCTCGACGAGGCCCTGCGCGATCTCGGGCACCTCGAGCGCGAAGAGCTTGCGGACGAGCGAGGGGTGCGTGCGCGAGACCGTGATCTGCGGCCCCTTCGCGCCGCGAGACACGCTCGTGACGTAGACGCGCAGGCGCGAGCCGTGCGCGTACTTCTCGCCGGGCACCTGCTCCTCGGGCGGCAGGATCGCCTCGATGGTGCCGAGGTCGACGTGGATCATGCGCGGGTTCGGCCCCTGCTGCACGATGCCCGCGACGATGTCGCCCTCGCGGCCCTTGAACTCGCCGAGGATGCGGTCGTCGCCGATGTCGCGCAGGCGCTGGTTGATGACCTGCTTCGCGGCGAAGGCGGCGATGCGGCCGAAGTCGCTCGGGCTGTCCTCCGACTCGCCGACGACGAGGCCGTCCTCGTCGAGCTCGGGGACGTGCACGGACACGTGGCCGGACTTGCGGTCGAGGTGCACGCGGGCCGGGGGCACGCCGTCGGCGACGGGCTTGGCGTCGGCCTGGTCGGTGTGCTTGAGGTAGGCGGTGAGGATGGCCTGCTCGATGATCGAGACGAGCTCCTCGAACGGGATCTCCCGCTCGCGCTCCATCATGCGCAAGACGCTCAGGTCGATGTCCATGGGCCACTCCTCTATTCGGTTGGAAGGATACGAGGCTACCCGACCGCCGGGGGTCGGGCAGCCCCCGCGGGGGTGCGCGCGGGATCAGCCGGCGGTGAGCGCGCCCACGACGTCCGCGAGCGCGACCGGGGTGCGCTCGTTCGTGCGGCGGTCCCAGAGCTCGGCCATGCCGTCGGCGGCGCCGCGGCCGACGATGACGATGGTCGGCACGCCGATGAGCTCGGCGTCGCCGAACTTCACGCCGGGCGAGACCTTGGGGCGGTCGTCGAAGAGCACGTCGAGGCCGGCGGCGTCGAGCGCGTCGACGAGCTCCTCGCTGGCCGTCCTGACGCCCTCGTCCTTGCCGGTCATCACGACGTGCACGTCGAACGGGCTGATGGACGCGGGCCACAGGAGGCCGCGGCCGTCCTGCGTGGCCTCGGCGACGAGCGCGAGGTTGCGCGTGATGCCGATGCCGTACGAGCCCATCGTGACCGTGACGAGCTTGCCGTTCTCGTCGAGGACCTTGAGGCCGAGCGCCTCCGCGTACTTGCGGCCGAGCTCGAAGACGTGGCCGATCTCGGTGCCGCGGGCGGTGCTGATGGGGCCGGATCCGTCGGGCGCGGGGTCGCCGTCGCGCACGTCGGCCGCCTCCACGGCGCCGTCGGGCGTGAAGTCGCGGCCGGCGACGAGCGAGAGCACGTGCTTCCCGGCGACGTTGGCGCCCGTGATCCACGCGGTGCCGTCGACGACCCGGGGGTCGACGAGGTAGCGCACCTTCGTGGCCGACGTGGATCCGAGGACGGGGCCCTCGGGCGACCACGGGCCGATGTAGCCCTTCACGAGGCCGGGCTGCTTCTGGAGGTCGGCCTCGGTGGCGGGCTCGACCTCGGCGGGGAAGAAGGCGACCTCGGCGCGCTTGAGGTCGACGTCCCGGTCGCCGGGGATCCCGACGACGACGAGCTCGCGCGTGCCGTCGAGGTGGGTGAGGGCGAGGACGATGTTCTTCAGCGTGTCGGCGGCGGTCCAGGGACGGCCGTCCTCGCGGGGCTCGCGGGCGTTCGCGAGGTCGACGAGCGTCGCGATCGTGGGGGTGTCGGGCGAGTCGAAGACGCGCGCGGCGGGCTGGCCGTCGATGGGGATCGACTCGGGCACGAGCGTCGTGTACGCCTCGACGTTGGCCGCGTAGCCGCCGGGCGAGCGCACGAAGGTGTCCTCGCCGATGGGCGTGGGGTGCAGGAACTCCTCGCTCTTGGACCCGCCCATGGCGCCCGCGTCGGCGGCGACGATGACGTGCTCGAGGCCGAGGCGCTGGAAGATCCGCTCGTAGGCGTCGCGCTGGGCCTGGTAGCTCACGGACAGGGCCTCGTCGGTGACGTCGAAGGAGTACGCGTCCTTCATCGTGAACTCGCGGCCGCGGAGGATGCCGGCGCGGGGGCGGGCCTCGTCGCGGTACTTGTCCTGGATCTGGTAGATCGACAGGGGCAGGTCCTTGTAGCTCGAGTAGAGGTCCTTCACGAGCAGCGCGAAGAACTCCTCGTGCGTGGGCGCGAGCACCATGGGCGCGCGCTTGCGGTCCTCGAGGCGGAACATCCCGGGGCCGTACTCGTCGTAGCGGCCGGTGGCCTGGTACGGCTCGGCGGGGAGCAGCGCGGGGAAGTGCACCTCCTGGGCGCCGATGCGCTCCATCTCCTCGCGGACGATGGCCTCGACCTTGTTCTTGACCCGGAGGCCGAGCGGCAGCCAGGCGAAGATGCCGGGGGCCTGGCGGCGGATGTAGCCGGCGCGCACGAGGAGGCGGTGGCTGGCCACCTCGGCGTCGACGGGGTCTTCCCGGAGGGTGCGGACGAAGAGCTTCGAGAGGCGTGTGGACACCGACACAGCCTAGCGATCCGGGCGCGTCGGTCCGGCCCGGTCGGCGGGCGCCGGCGGGCGTCGGCGTCGGTCAGCGGCCGGCGGATCCGCCCGTCGCGTAGGAGAGCCGCAGGCGCTCGAAGCCCTCGTCGAGGGAGACGGCCGGCGTCCAGGCGAGGGCCCGGCGGGTCTCGCGCTGGTCGAACCAGTGCGCGGTGGAGAGCTGCTCGGCGAGGAAGCGGGTCATGGGCGGCTCGTCGGATCCGGGGCGTACGGCCCAGACGCGCTCGACCGCTCCCCCGGCGGCGCGGGCCAGGGCGGCGGGCACGCGGAGCCGCGGCGCGGGCACCCCGGCGGCCCGGCACATGCCGGCGAGCAGCTCGGCGACCGGGCGGGGCTCGCCGTTCGTGACGACGTACGCGCGGCCGTGCGCCGAGTCAGCCGCGGCGAGCGCGGCGACGATCGCGTCGGCCGCGTTGTCGCGGTAGACGGTGTCGATGAGCGCGGCGCCGTGGCCGAGGAGCGGGAGGCGATCGCGGGCGGCGCGGTGGACGATGCGCGCGACGAGCTGCGTGTCGCCCGGGCCCCACACGAGGTGCGGGCGGACGGCGAGGACGCGCATCGCCGGGTCGTCCTCGGCCAGGGCGATGAGCTCGCCCTCGGCCTTGGTGCGGGCGTAGTCGCCGCGGGCGCGCACGGGATCCGCCGGTCCGGCGCCGTCGCCCGTGATGGAGAGGCCGGTGTGCGCGACCGACGGCGAGGAGACGTGCACGAACCGCACGACCCCGGCCGCGCGGGCCGCGGCGAGGAGGCCGCGCGTGCCCTCGACGTTGACGGCGCGGAAGTCGGCCGGGTCGCCCGCGAGCGAGACCTTGGCGGCGAGGTGGACGACGGCGTCGACGCCGTCGAGCACGCGGGCGACGGACTCCGGGTCGGTGACGCTGCCGCGGAGGTCGACGACGGACCCGGGCACCGGATCCACTCCGCTCGACGCGAGGCCGGACGGCTGGCGCTGGAAGGTGCGGACCGCGTGCCCCTGGGCGGCGAGCCGCTCGGCGACGGCGCGGCCGAGCATGCCGCTCGCGCCCGTGACGAGGACGGTCACGGGGCGCTCACCCGGCCGCCCGAGAGGATGCCGGCGGCCCAGCGGCCGAGGCGCGCGCGGTCGACCTTGGAGTTGTGGCGGACGTCGGTCGGCAGCACCGGGACGACGATCACCGCGGCGACGGGCACGTCGACCGCGGCGCGCACGGCGGCCGCGAGGCCGGGGTCCGCGAGGCCCACGCGGCGCGCGGCGGGCACGGTCTCGACCACCAGCACGAGCTGCTGGACACCGGCGGGCCCGACGCCCACGGCGGCCGCGCGTCCGACGCCCGCGGCGGACTCCGCGCGCTGCTCGGGGCCGACGGGCGTGAGCACGCCGTCGGCGGTCGTGATGACGTGCGGGAGCCGGCCCTCGATCCAGAGCGCGCCCATGGCGTCGAGGTGGCCGACGTCGCCCGTGCGGTGCCGGCGGATCCCCTCGGCCGAGTCGCGCCGCGCGGCGCGGTCGGTGACGTGCAGGCGGTCGTAGCGCTCGTGGACGTGCGGCGCCTGGGCCACGATCTCGCCCGTGACGCCGGGCTCGGACGTGAGCGCGCCGGTGGCGGCCCCGGCCCGGTCGAGCGGGCTGATGCGGATGTCCACCGGGTCGACGGGCGTGCCCACGCAGACGCCGGCGTCGCCGCGGCGGGCGGCCTCGCGGATCCCGTCGAGCGTGACGTCGGTGAGCAGCAGGCCCTCGGTCATCCCGTAGGGCGTGTGCACCTCGGCGGCCGGCACGAGCGCGGCGGCGCGCGTGAGCAGCGCCTCCGACAGCGGGGCGCCCGCGGAGAGCAGGGAGCGGACCCGGCCGAGCACGGCGCGGTCGTCGGCGGTGAGCGCGTCGGCGGTCGCGACGACGTTCGCGAGCGCGGCGGGCGACGCGAAGACGACGGTCGCGTCCGCGGCGCGGGCCGCGGCGGCCAGCGCGGACGCGGTGAGGTCGCGCGGGCGGGTGACGTCCATGTCGGGCGTGACGCTCGTGGCGCCGAGCGCCGGTCCGAGGAGCGCGAACGGCGCGAAGCCGGCGACGAGCCCGGTGCCCACGCCCACGTCGAAGCGGCCGCCGAGGGTGTCGCGCAGCGACGCGAGCTGGCGGTGCGTGTAGACGACGCCCTTGGCGGGGCCGGTGGATCCCGAGGTGAAGAGGATCGCGGCGTCGTCGTCGGCCGCGGGCTCCGGTGGCAGGACCTGCGCCCGGCCGTCGCGGGCGATCTCCGGGAGGCTCGCGGCGACGCCGAGCGCGCGGGCGACGGGCGGCGCGAGAGTCGTGACGGAGATCCGCTCCCCCGGCCAGCCGAGGGCGCGCGCCAGGGCGAGGCCCGCGGGGATGCCGACGACCATGTCCGGGCGGGAGCCGGCGACCGCGCGTCCGAGGCCCTTCACGCCGAGGCCGGCGTCGGCGACCACGACGATCGCGCCGATGCGGAGGCACGCGTAGAGGAGCGCCGTGAGGTCGGCGCCGGGCGGCACCAGCAGCGAGACGCGGTCGCCGGCGCGGAGCCCGCGCGCGTGCAGGCCGGCCGCGATCTCGCGCACGCGGCGGGAGAGCAGCCGCCAGGAGACGGTGCGCGGGCCGGTGCCGCCGCGGGGCGCCATCTCCACGAGCACGGGCTCGTCGCTGTCGCGCAGCTCCTCGAGGAGCGCGCCGAGCGGGCGGACGGGCGCGGGCGTCCGCAGGGCGTGCGCGGCGGAGGCGGTTCCCGGCACGACCCGGTCGGCCAGCCAGTCGAGCGCGGCGGAGGCGTAGTCGTGGTCCTCCGCGACCAGGTGCCCGGCGCCCTCGACGCGGTGCACGTCGGCGTGCGGCAGGCGCTCGAGGAGGTCGGAGAGGTACACGTCGCTGAAGATCGGGTCGCGCGGACCCCAGACGAACAGGGCCGGGAGGTCGAGGTCGCGCAGCCCCTCCGCGATGGCGGTGAGGGTCGCGTGGCTCGGGTGCGCGGGGCCGACGGGGATGTCGGCGACGAAGCCGCGGATCCCGGCGCGACGGTCGGCGCCCCGGTACGGCGCCGCGAAGGCCCGGCGCACGGCCGGGTCGAGCGGCGGGTGCGCGAGGGCGAGCGTGGTGGCGAGGAAGCCGGGCGTGCCGCGGGTCGCGGCGTCGTGGATCCCCGTGGCGAGCGCCAGGCGCAGCGGCCACGGGATGGGCACGCCCTCCTCCTGGTGCACGGCCGTGTTGAGCGCCATGACCCCGGCGAGCACGTCGCGGTTGCGGAGCGCCCAGCCGAGGCTGACGACGCCGCCCCAGTCGTGGCCGAGCGTGACCACGGGGCCGGTGGCGCCGGATCCGGAGAGCCCGAGCTCGTCGGTCAGCGCCTGCAGGTCGTCGAGCCGCGTCGGCAGCGTGCGGGCCTCGCCCGTGCGCTCGGAGAAGCCCATGTCGAGCTGGTCGACGGCGACCACGCGCCAGGCCGGTGCCGACGGATCCCGCTCGGCGCGGGCGAGCGACTCCGCCGCGATGCGCCGCCAGAGGTACGACCACGTCGGGTTGCCGTGCACGCAGAGGATCGTGCCGGCGACCGGCGCGCCCGTGGCCGCGAGCCGCTCCCCCGTGTCGAGGAGGTGCCAGCCGTGGCCGCCCGCCTCCACGACGCGCGACCACGCGGGGTCGAGGCCCGGCAGCGGCTGCCCGTCGTCGCCGGGCACCGGGACGGTCGCCGCGTCGCCGCGGACCTCGCGCGTCACGGCGCGGCTACCAGAGGATCTCGGTCATGGCCGTGTTGAGGCCGGAGCCCACGCCCATGCAGAGCACGCGGTCGCCGCGGCTGAGGCTGTCGGCCTGGTCGGCGAGCGTGATCGGGATGCTCGCGGGGCCGACGTTGCCGTACCGCGGGTAGGTGAGCGGCACGCGCGACTTGTCGAGCTTCGCGGCCTTGACGATGGCGTTCGTGTGCACGTCGGAGACCTGGTGGAGGATGTAGCGGTCCATGTCGGACCACTGCCAGTCGTCCCCGGCCGCCTCCTTCCACGCGTCGACGACGAGCTCCATGCCGCCGCGGAGGAGCTCCTTGGTGTCGGTGAACATGCCGTCCACGTCGCCGATGCAGAGCTCGTGGTGCTGGGTGGCGGCGCGCGTGACGCCGCCGAGGATCCGGTGCCCCTCGGGGTGGTCGCTCGTGCGCCCGAGGACGGCCGCCGCCGCGCCCGCGCCGAGCGTGAGGCTCGGGAACTCGCTGAGGAAGTCGGCGCGCGTGGTCTCGGGGCGGAGGAGCCGGGCGACCGTGTTGTGGCGGATCTCGCCGGCGTCCTCGCCGTCGACGATCATCGCGTACTCGATCTGGCCGGAGTCGATGAGGTGCCCGGCGAGCGTCATGGCGTTGACGAAGCCGAGGCACGCGTTGGCGATGTCGAAGTTGAGCGCCGACGACGGCAGGCCGAGGCCGTTGTGGATGCCGACCGCGACGCTCGGCTCGAGGTGCGCCCGCGTGACGGACGTGTTGATGAGCAGCCCGATCTGCGACGGCTCGACGCCCGCCTGCGCGAGCGCCTTCCGGCCGGCCTGCGTGGCGGCGGCGTCGAAGGACATGGAGGCGTCCCAGTTGCGGCGCTCGAGCACGCCGGCCACGCGCTGCAGCAGGCCCGTGGGGAGACGGAGCCGGGAGAGGACGGGCTTCAGGCGCTCGTCGATCTCGACCGAGGTGACCGTGTGCGGGGCGAGGACGCTGGCGAGCCCCAGCAGGGAGGTGTTCCGATGCCGGAAAGTGGCGTTACCGTTCAACAGCATCCTCAGTTCGTGGGCGGTCCGCCGGGCGGACGACTAGCAGAGCCTACGCGCAGGCGGCGCGCGCGGACGCACGGCCGCCGCGCGGGCGGGTGGGGAGGGTGGGACTAGACGAGGATCTCGGGGCTGCCGATGGATCCCGCGGGCATCTCCGCGGCGAGGCGGTTCGCCTCCTCGATGAGGGTCTGGACGATCTCGGCCTCGGGGACGGTCTTGATGACCTCGCCCTTGACGAAGATCTGCCCGCGGCCGTTGCCGGACGCGACGCCGAGCTCGGCCTCGCGGGCCTCGCCGGGTCCGTTCACGACGCAGCCCATGACCGCGACGCGCAGCGGCACGTTGACGTGCTTGAGGCCCTCGGTGACCTGCTCGGCGAGGGAGTACACGTCGACCTGCGCGCGGCCGCAGCTCGGGCAGGAGACGATCTCGAGCTTGCGCTCGCGGAGGTTGAGCGACTGCAGGATCTGCAAGCCCACCTTCACCTCCTCCGCCGGGGGCGCGGAGAGGGAGACGCGGATGGTGTCGCCGATGCCCTCGGACAGCAGGATGCCGAACGCGGTCGCGCTCTTGATCGTGCCCTGGAAGGCGGGGCCGGCCTCGGTGACGCCGAGGTGGAGGGGCCAGTCGCCGCGCTCGGCGAGCAGGCGGTAGGCCTTGACCATGATGACGGGGTCGTTGTGCTTGACCGAGATCTTGAAGTCGTGGAAGTCGTGCTCCTCGAAGAGGCTGGCCTCCCAGACGGCGGACTCGACGAGCGCCTCGGGCGTGGCCTTGCCGTACTTCTGCAGCAGGCTCGGGTGCAGGGATCCGGCGTTGACGCCGATGCGGATGGAGGTGCCCGCGGCCTTGGCGGCCTTCGCGATGGCGCCCACCTGGTCGTCGAACTTGCGGATGTTGCCGGGGTTCACGCGCACGGCGCCGACGCCGGCGTCGATGGCCGTGAAGACGTAGCGGGGCTGGAAGTGAATGTCCGCGATGATCGGGATCTGGCTCTTCTTCGCCAGGATGTGCAGCACGTCCGCGTCGTCCTGGTGCGGCACCGCGACGCGCACGATGTCGCAGCCGGTGGCCGTGAGCTCGGCGATCTGCTGGAGCGTGGCGTTGATGTTGGTCGTCTGCGTGGTCGTCATCGACTGGACGCTGACCTGGGCGTCGCCGCCCACCTTCACCTTGCCGACGCTGATCTGACGGGTCTTGCGACGGGGCGCGAGGACCTCAGGGACCTTCGGCATTCCGAGATTGACTGCTGGCACGGACAAGAGCCTACGTCCGATTCCTGCGTGCCTGGTGCGGCGGGGGCGCGGGCGGCCCGCCCTTCCCTGATCAGGTCAGGCGTACGGGGTTCACCAGGTCGGCGAAGATCAGCAGCGCGCTCATGGCGCCGAACAGGATCACGACCACGAACGTCAGCGGCATGAGCTTGGCGACGTCCACCGGCCCCGGGTCGCGGCGGCCGAACGCCTTCGCGAGGAAGCGGCGGACGCCCTCGACGATGGCGCCGAGCACGTGGCCGCCGTCGAGCGGCAGGAGCGGGAGCAGGTTGATCATGCCGAGCGCCACGTTGAGCGACGCGACCAGGCCGATCATGGCGGAGGCGCGCGACGCGACCGGGGTCTCGTCGAGGCTCGCGATCTCGCCGGCCACGCGGCCCACGCCCACGACGCTCATGGGGCCGTTGGGATCGCGCTCGCCGCCGCCGAAGGCCGCGCGGCCCACGTCGACGAGGCGCTGAGGGAGGTTCAGGATGAGGTTGCCCACCGCGGCCATGTTCTCGCCCGTGGTGGTGAAGGCGGCCGACAGCGGCTGCTGCTGCACGGCCTGCGTGGGCGTGAAGCCGATGAGGCCCACCTGCTGCGTGACCGGGCGGCCCTGCT
This sequence comes from Clavibacter michiganensis subsp. tessellarius, assembly GCF_021922985.1. Classification (NCBI taxonomy): domain Bacteria; kingdom Bacillati; phylum Actinomycetota; class Actinomycetes; order Micrococcales; family Microbacteriaceae; genus Clavibacter; species Clavibacter tessellarius. Next base: position 1,540,829 of record NZ_CP040788.1, read on the forward strand.
CGTCGACCTCGGGGGCGCCGCGGGACCCGATGACGGCCTGCTCGGAGAGGACGGGCGTGATCGCGAGCGTCTGACGCGCGCCGCCGCGGTCGACGACCACGTCGAGCTCGCGGCCGGCGGACGCGCGCACGGTGCTCGTGACCTGGTCCCACGCGGTGACGGGCGTGCCGTCGATGCTGACGATCGTGTCGCCGGGCTGGAGGCCGGCGGCCGCGCCGGGAGCGGCGGGGGCGCCCGCGGGGCAGGTGGCGGGATCGGCCGAGGCGGCGGATCCGGCGGGGACGATGCACGCGTTGACCTGGCCGACCGTGGTGGTGGGCTGGGTGACGCCGAAGCCGCAGAGCACCACGGCGAACAGCACCACCGCGAGGAGGAAGTTCATGGCCGGGCCGCCGAGCATGATGACCATGCGCTTCGGCACCGGCAGCTTGTAGAAGGCGCGGTCCTCCTCGTCGCCGACGCTCTCGGCGCTCGCCTGGCGCGCGTCCTGCACGAGGCTGTCGAAGAAGCCGCGGCCGGCGCGGTCGTCGGCGGGCGGGGATCCGCCGTCGGCGCCGGGCTCCGCGCGGGCGTCGCGGCGGGGGTCGGAGCCGACGAGCTGCGCCAGCCCCGTGCTGCTCTCGCCGGCGCGCGAGCTCTGCGGCGGGAACATGCCGATCATGGAGATGTAGCCGCCCAGCGGGATGGCCTTCACGCCGTACTCGGTCTCTCCCTTGCGGCGGCTGAAGATCGTCGGCCCGAAGCCGATCATGTACTGCGTGACGCGGACGCCGAAGAGCTTGGCGGGCACCAGGTGCCCGACCTCGTGGAGGCCGATGGACACGGCGACGCCGACCACGATGATGAGCACCCCGAGGATGTAGAGGAAGACGCCGTCCATGGTGGGAGAGGCTACCTCCCGCACCCTGGGCGGACGCCCGCGGCGACGGGGATCCACGGGGCGGTGTCCGCTCCGCGCCCGCCGCTCCGTCCCCGGCTCTCCCACGCGGGTCGCGCGGCGCGGACGGCGGTCTCCCGGGAGCCCCCGGCTAGTCTGGGAGCCCGCGACGAGAGGTGGCCCCATGCCCGGAGAACGGACCGACGGCCTCGCCGGAGCCCTGCTCGGCGGCCGCTACCGCATCAGCGGCCTGCTCGGACGCGGCGGCATGGCCACCGTGCACCGCGCCGTCGACGAGACGCTCGGCCGCGAGGTGGCCGTCAAGGTCTTCGCCACCGACTCCGCCGACCCGAACGAGGTCGAGCGGCAGGAGGGCGAGGTGCGGATGCTCGCGGGCCTCAGCCACCCGGGGCTCGTCACGCTCTTCGACGTCGGCGACGACGTGGTCGGCGACCGCGCGCTCGCCTTCATCGTGATGGAGATCGTCGACGGCACCACGCTCGCCGACCGGATGAAGGAGGGGCCGCTCCCCGGGCCCGAGGTCGCGCGCATCGGCGGGATCCTCGCCGACGCCCTCGGCTACATCCACCGCCGCGGGGTCGTGCACCGCGACGTCAAGCCCGCCAACGTGCTCCTCGCCCGGCCCGAGGAGCCCGACGAGCCGGCGGCAGCGAAGCTCACCGACTTCGGGATCGCGCGGCTGGTGGACGGCACGCGCCTCACCTCCACCGGGTCCATCGTCGGCACCGTCAGCTACCTCAGCCCCGAGCAGGCGCTCGGCGAGGCCGTGGGCGCGCCGACGGACGTCTACGCGCTCGGCCTGGTGCTCCTCGAGTGCCTCACCGGACGCCGCACCTTCCCCGGCACGGCCGCCGAGTCGACCATGGCGCGCGTCGTGCGCGATCCCGAGATCCCCGCACGGCTCGGCGCGTCGTGGGTCGACCTCCTCGGCCGCATGACCCGGCGCGACCCCGCGACCCGGCCCACCGCGCGCGAGGTCGCCGCGGAGCTGCGGACCGGACGGGCGCCCACGGCGGCCGTGGGCGACCCGACCGCGACGTCGACGCGGGTGATGCCCGCGGCGGCCGCTGCTGCTGCGGGTGCTGGCGCGGCCGGCCTCGGCGCCGGAGCCGCGGGCGCGGGCGCCGACGCGCGCACGGAGCGGTTCGCGGCCGCCGCGGATCCGGACGCGCGCACCGAGCGCTTCGCTCCCCCGCCGGCCGACCGCGTCGATCCGACCGCGACCGGCCGCACCGCCGCGGACCGCGAGCCCGCGAAGCGCCGCGGCGCCCGCGCCCTCAGCATCGCGGTCGTCTCGGTCCTCGTCGCGGCCGCCGCCGTGGTCGGCGTGGTCACCGTGACGTCGTTCCAGGACCGCGACACCTCGTACCCGTCCGTCCCCGGACCCCTCGGCGCCAGCCTCGAGGAGCTGCAGAAGAGCGTGGAGGACGCCCCGTGATCCGCACATCCACCCCTGCCACCGGCACCGGCCGCCCGGCCGGACGCTCGCTGCGCGGACGCGCCGCGGTCGGCCTCGCCACCGCGACGGCCGCCGTCCTCCTGCTCGCGGGCTGCGCCGGATCCTCCACCCCCGAGGGCCGCGCGCTCGACGACCTGCAGCAGCGCACGCTCTCGGTCACGCAGTCGTCGGCCGACGGCGACTACGCGAAGGCGCTCGCCCAGCTCGAGGAGCTGCGCGCGGCCGTCGAGGCGGACCTCGCCGACGGCTCCATCGACCAGGCGCGGCACGACGAGGTCATCGCGCGGATCGACGCGGTGCGCGCCCAGCTCGAGGCCGCGCAGGAGGCCGCGAAGTCGACGCCGTCGCCGACGCCCTCCTCCAGCCCGTCGCCGTCGCCCTCCCCGTCCGCGACCCCCACGCGCACCCCGAGCCCGACGCCCACGCCGACCCCGACCCGCACGACCCCGCCCACGCCGTCGCCCAGCCCCTCGCCGGGCGGCGAGCAGGGCGGTGGGAACGGCGGCGGGAACGGCGGCGGTGCGGGGAACGGCGGATCCGGGAACGGCAACGGCGCGGGCAACGGCAATGGCAACGGCGGAGGGAACGGGAGCGGCGGCTCGAACGACGGCTGAGCGCGAGCCGGTCGTCGGGAAGCGGGCGTCGTCCCTCGGCTGACCGGAGTCGCACGCCGACCGGACGGCGTCGTCCATCGGCTGATCGGAGTCGACCGCCGGCTGGACGGCGTCAGCCGTCGGTTGACCGGAGTCGCCCGCCGGCCGGACGGCGTCCTTCGCGTCAGCCTCGCCTCAGCGGGCGCTCGACCTGTTGACGGCGGATGCGGCGCTCTCGTGGGCCGCCGTCGGCCGCGGCCGGGACGTGCGCCCGGTCAGACCCCCAGGACGCGGTCGGCCTCGGCGCGCGCCCAGCGCTCGGCCTCGGCGAGGGACTCGCGGGTGAGCGCGCCCGACGCCGGCTCGTGCGCGTCCACGACGCGGCGGATGGTGTCCACGATCTCGAGGAAGCCCGCGCGACCGGCGTGGAAGGCGTGCACGGCCTGCTCGTTCGCGGCGTTGTAGACCGCGGGGTACGTGGATCCGGCCCGGCCGACCTCCTTCGCGAGGAGCACGGCGGGGAATGCCTCGTCGTCGAGGGGCTCGAAGGTCCAGGTGGCGGCGCGGGTCCAGTCGATGGGCACGCCCACGTCCGTCATGCGGTGCGGCCAGTTCAGGCCCAGCGCGATGGGGAGGCGCATGTCCGGCGGCGACGCCTGCGCGAGCGTGGAGCCGTCGATGAACTCGACCATGGAGTGCACGAGCGACTGCGGGTGCACGACCACGTCGATGCGGTCGTAGGGCACGTCGAAGAGGAGGTGCGCCTCGATGACCTCGAGGCCCTTGTTGACGAGCGTCGACGAGTTGGTGGTGATGACGAGGCCCATGTCCCACGTGGGGTGCGCGAGGGCCTGGCGCGGCGTGACGTCCGCGAGCTCGGCGCGCGTGCGCCCGCGGAACGGGCCGCCCGACGCGGTGACGACGAGGCGCCGCACCTCCTCGGCCGTGCCGCCGCGGAGCGCCTGCGCGATGGCGGAGTGCTCGCTGTCGACGGGGACGAGCTGGCCCGGCTTCGCGATCGACCGCACCAGCTCACCCCCGACGATGAGCGACTCCTTGTTGGCGAGGGCGAGCGTGCGGCCCTCCTCGAGCGCGGCGAGCGTGGGGCCGAGACCGACGGATCCGGTGATGCCGTTCAGCACCACGTCGGCGTCGACCGTGCGGATGAGCTGCTCGGCCTCGTCCGCCCCGAGGGCCGTGTGCTCGACGCCCGCGACGCGGGCCTGCTCCGCGAGCGCCTCGCGCTTGCTGCCGGCGCCGAGCCCGACCACCTCGAAGAGCTCCGGGTGGCGCGCGACGACCTCGAGGGCCTGCACGCCGATGGAGCCCGTGGATCCGAGGATGATGACGCGGCGCACGGCGGTGACCCCTACTGGCCCGCGGGGGCGGGCTGCGTGCCGAGGATGTCGACGACGAACACGATGGTGTCGGTGCCGCCGATGTCGTCGCCCTGGCCCTTGTCGCCGTAGCCGTCCGCCGGCGGGATGATCGCGATGACCTGCGAGCCGACCTTCTGGCCGACGAGGGCCTTGGTGAAGCCGGGGATGACGCCGCTCGTCTGGAACGAGACGGGCTTGCCGCCCTTGTCCCAGCTGGAGTCGAAGACCTTCTTGGTGTTCCAGTTGATGCCCGTGTACTGCACGGTGACGTTGGCCCCGTCGGTGACCGTCTCGCCGTCGCCGACCTTGAGGTCCGCGACCTTCGTCTCCGTGGGCGGGTCGGCGTCCGGGATCGTGATGGTGGGGGCGCCGTCGTCGCCCAGCGAGACCGTGGGGAAGCCCTCGGGCGCCGGCTGGTCGGCGCCGTCGGCGCGCGTCGGCACCTGGCTCAGCACGTCGACGACGATGACGATGGGGTCGTCGGCGCCGAGGCCCAGCTGCGAGGCCTGCTCGGCGGCGAAGCCGTCGGCGGCGGGGACGACCGCGACGATGCGCGATCCGACCGTCGTGCACTCGACCGCGCGGACCACGCCGGGGACGAGGGCGCTGTCGTCGAGGTTCGCGGGCAGCGGCGAGTCGCCGTTGTAGGCGAGCTGCGGCAGCGCGGCGCCCGTCGTGCCGTTGTAGCCGGCGAGCGCGATGTTCGCTGTGGTCCCGGCGCCGACCTCGGCGCCGTCGCCCTGCGTGATGACGGTGCGCTCGGTCGTGTCGACCTTGAGCGGGCCGTCGACCGTGACCTCGGGCGCGGACCCGAAGTCGCCCGACACCTTCACCGACTTCGACGCGTCGCCCGACTGGGTGTCGATGCAGGATGCGCCGGCGGTGCGCGCGCCCGCCGTGGGGCTGGCGGACGGGTCGGCCGTCGGCGTGCCGCTGCCGGAGCAGGCGGACAGGGCCAGGACGGCGGCCGCGGCCAGGGTGAGGGGGATGCGTCGCTTCACGGGAGTCGCTTTCATCGGCGCGCCGGACGCACCAGGTATGTGGGAGGGACGCCGACAGTCTGCCCGATGCGGCCGCACGGCGCCTGACAGGGACGACAGGCGACCACCGGGATCCGGCCGCTCAGGCGGCCGCGACCACCGTGCGCGGCTCGTGGTGCACGGGGAACGCGACGCTCGAGGCGATGAAGCAGCGCTCGGAGGCGCCCTGGTGCAGGGAGGTCGCGAGGTCGACCTGCGCGGCGTCGCGCACGGTGACGACGGGATGCAGCGTGACCTCGACGAAGTGCCCGCCCCCGTCCGCGGTCTGCCGCATGGTGCCGGTGGCCTCGTCGGCGTAGCCCACCACGACGACCCCGGCCGCGGCCGCGGCGTGCAGGTAGCTGAGCAGGTGGCACTGCGCGAGCGCGGAGAGGAGCGCGTCCTCGGGGTTCCACCGGTCGGCGTCGCCGCGGAACGGGCGGTCGGCGGATCCCAGGAGGTCGGGCTTGCCGGCGATGCGGACCACGTGGTCCCGGCCGTAGGAGCGGTGGTCGGAGGTGCCGGATCCGCGGTCGCCCGTCCACTCGAGGGACAGGGCGTAGCGGTGCTCGAAGTGCATGGGACCACGCTAGCGGCCGGGCCGCGGGGCCTCCCGGATCCGGGCTGCGGGCCCTCTCGGATCCGGGCCCCCGCGCGGGTAGGCTCGCCGGATCATGACAGACACCCTGGACTCCGCCCTCGTCGGCACTCCTGCCGGCTCCGCCTCCGACTCCCCCGCCGCGCCCGCGACCGCGGCCGCCGCCCGCCCGCAGGTGCCGCAGGAGCGACGCATCGTGACGGAGATCCCGGGGCCGCTCTCCCGCGAGCTGAACGAGCGCCGGAAGCGCGTCGTGCCGCCCGGCGTCTCGTCGCTGCTGCCGGTGTACGTCGCGCGCGCGCACGGCGCGATCGTGGAGGACGTGGACGGCAACCGGTTCATCGACCTGGGCGCCGGCATCGGCGTGACCACGGTGGGCCACACGCGCCAGGAGGTCGTGGACGCCGCCACCGCGCAGCTCGGCGACGTGATCCACACCCTCTTCACCGTGACGCCGTACGAGGAGTACGTGCGCGTGGCGGAGCTGCTCGCGGAGCACACGCCCGGCACGCACGAGAAGCGCACGGTGCTCGTGAACTCGGGCGCGGAGGCCGTGGAGAACGGCGTGAAGATCGCGCGCAAGCACACGGGCCGCCGCGCGGTCGCGGTGCTCGACCACGGCTATCACGGCCGCACCAACCTCACGATGGCCATGAACTACAAGGCCTCGCCCTACGGCACGGGCTTCGGGCCCTTCGCCGGCGACGTCTACCACGCGCCGAGCTCGTACCCCTATCACGACGGCCTCTCCGGCGCCGAGGCCGCGGCCCGCACGATCTCGTACCTCGAGAAGCGCATCGGCGCGACCGACCTCGCGTGCGTCGTGGCCGAGCCCATCCAGGGCGAGGGCGGCTTCATGGTGCCCGCCGACGGCTTCCTCCCCGCGCTGCAGGAGTGGTGCACGGCGAACGGCGTGGTCTTCATCGCCGACGAGATCCAGTCGGGCCTCGCGCGCACCGGCCGGTTCTTCGCGAGCGAGCACCTCGGCCTCGTGCCGGACCTCGTGCTCACGGCCAAGGGCATCGCGGGCGGCCTGCCGCTCGCGGGCGTGACCGGCCGCGCCGAGATCATGGACTCCGCCCTCCCCGGCGGGCTCGGCGGCACGTTCGGCGGCAACCCCGTCGCGGCCGCGGCGGCCGTCGCGGTCTTCGAGGCGATCGAGGCGCACGACCTGCTCGCGGAGGCGACGCGCATCGGCGAGCACCTGCACCGCGCGCTCACGGAGCTGCAGGCGGAGCACGACATCATCGGCGACGTGCGCGGCATCGGGGCGATGATCGCCATCGAGCTCGTGCAGCCGGGCACCGGATCCACCACGAAGGAGCCGAACGCCGACGCGGTCGCGGCCATCGCCGCGCACTGCCACGCGCACGGCGTGATCATCCTCACGGCCGGCACGTACGGGAACGTTCTGCGCTTCCTCCCCAGCCTCGCGATCTCCGAGGAGCTGCTCGACGACGCGCTCGGCGTGCTCGCCGACGCGTTCCGGGCGCTCTGATGTCGGCGACCGTCGAGACGATCCCCGTCCAGGGCGCCGTGGAGCTCGCGGTGCTCGACCGCAGCGGCTTCGTGGAGTCGCGCCACGTCGGCGCGGCCGTCGTGCTGTCGGGCGAGGGCGAGGTGCTGCGCGAGGTCGGGGACGTCTCCACGCCCGTCTTCCCGCGCTCGAGCATGAAGCCGTTCCAGGCGCTCGCGGTGCTCGCGAGCGGCGCGGAGCTGACCGAGGAGGAGCACGTGCTCGCCACGGCGAGCCACGCGGCGACCGCGCGGCACGTGGAGGTGGTGCGCGGGATCCTCGCGAAGGCCGGGCTCGACGAGTCCGCCCTCCGCTGCCCCGCGGACTGGCCGCTCGACCGTGCCGCGCGCGACGAGCTCGTGCGCGCGGGGATCCCCGCGTCGCCGGTCTACATGAACTGCTCCGGCAAGCACGCCGCGATGCTGCTCGCCTGCGTGACCAACGGCTGGTCGACCGAGGACTACCTGCACCCGGACCACCCCCTGCAGGTGCGGATCCGCGACGTGGTCGAGCGCTTCACGGGCGAGCGCATAGCGACGACGGGCGTGGACGGCTGCGGTGCGCCCGTGCACGCGATGTCGCTCACGGCGCTCGCGCGCGGGATCCACCGCATCGCGACCTCCGCGCCGGGCTCGCCGTTCGCGCTGTACCGGCACGCGGCCGCGCTCACCGCGGCCGTGCGCGCCCAGGGCTGGGCCATCGACGGGCCGGGTCGCGCGAACACCGTCGTCATCGAGCAGCTGGGGCTGTTCGCGAAGGGCGGGGCCGAGGGGATCATGATCATGACCGCCCCCGACGGCACGACCGTCGCCTCGAAGACCCTCGACGGCAGCCTGCGGGCGTCCACCATCGTGGCGCTCGAGCTGCTCGCCGAGGCCGGCGCGATCACGCGGGACGACGTGGAGCGCGTGCGCCCCGACCTCGACCTCGTGGTGCTCGGCGGCGGCGTGCCCGTCGGCGCGATCCGGGTCTCGCCGACGCTCATCGGCTGACCGCGGCATCGGCGGGGGCCGACGCGGGCGGTGCCGGCGGCTCGGGCCGCGCCGCTGACCCGGGCGGCTCGGGCGCCGGGGCGCGGCGCCAGGACCGGCGCTCGACCGCGCCGTCCGGCGTCACCAACCAGACCCGACCGGGGACAGGCGCGAGCGGCGGCGGCACCTGGCGGACGCGCAGGAGCGTGCGGACGTCGCGGGCCGCGCAGCCCTCGAGCACCACGCTGCCGGCCCGCCGGATGTCCGCCAGCAGGGCACCGCGGACGAGCCAAGCGTCGGGATCGCCGACGACGACGCGCGGGGCGTCCGCGGGCGCCCGGATCCCGGGCGCCGTGTCCCGCTGATCCGCCGACCACCCGAGCGGCAGGTCGAGGAGCTCGACGGCGTCCACGCCCTCCGCCCGGAGCCGCGCGGTCGCCTCGGCCGGGGCGGAGGCGACGAGCGCGTGCACGGGGCCGACCTCGAGCACCAGGGGCGGAGCGGGATCCGCGGACGCGGACGCGGACGCCGTGGGCACGTCCGCATCGTCGCCGGAGGACGGGCCGTCGCCGGAGGACGGGCCGGCGGGCGGCAGCGCCACCTGGATCCGCATCCCGCGCCACTCCCCCGCGCCGGGCGCCGCGGACGGATCGAAGAGGGACGACTCCCCGCCGGCGAGCACGTGCTCCTGGCGCGTCGGCAGCGCGAGGACCACGGGCGGACCCGCTGCGGCGCCGACGGCCTGCAACGCGCCGCCGGGCCGCCTCCCCGAGGCGGCGAGCGCGACACCCGCGTGCGGGCCCTCGCGGACCAGGGCCGCGACCAGGTCGAGGAGGGCCGCCTGGTGGTCGGGTCCGAGGCGGGAGACGGCGACGTCGAGGTCGTCGGCGAGCACGACCAGCGGCGCCGGCCGCGGGCCCGGCCGGCGGATGCGCGCGACGACGTCCGCGAACGCGTCCCAGCACCCCTCGGGATCGCTCGGGATGCGTCGCACGCGGACACCTCCGGCCCCGGCCGACGCCGCGAGCGCGCCCAGGCAGGAGCTGCGTCCGGACCCCGGCCCGCCGAGGACGAGCAGGTGCCCGTCGGTCGCGGGCCGCCACGTCGCGACCGCGCGGCGCTGCTCGGCGGGCAGGTCGACGAGCGCGAACGGCAGGGCCACGGCACGGCCGTCGTCCGTGGACGGGGATGCGGACGGCGATGCCGACGGGGACGTGGAAGGCGATGCGGACGGGGATGCGGACGGCGATGCGGACGGCGCCGACCCGAGCGGCGGGAGGCCCGCGAGCGCGGCGAGCGGGACGGCCGCGGGGAGCGGGTCCAGCCACGGACGGCGGACGGGCCGCCGCGGCATGCGCTCGGCGGCGATGCGCGCGAGGTCGTCGGCCGTGGTGACGGCGACCTGGAAGGGGCGCGCGGGTCCGCCGTGGGCGCCCAGGAGGCAGCGGCCGACCGGGACGGCGGGAAGGTGCGCCGCGTCGGGCACGCCGAGGAGCGCGCGGCTGTCGGCCTCGTTGTTGACGCGGAGCGACAGGCGGAGGTCGCAGTTGGCGAGGACGGCGTCGCGGACGACGCCGGCCGGGCGCTGCGTGCACAGGACGAGGTGCATGCCGAGCGACCGGCCGCGGGCCGCGATGTCGGAGACCACCTCGTGCAGGCCGTCCTGGTCGGCGAGGAGCGCGGCCAGCTCGTCGACGACGATGACGAGCCGGGGCAGGACGCCGGCGGCGCGCGGGTCGTCGACGTCCCGGGCCCCGGCCTGGCGCAGGGTGCGCTCGCGGTGGCGGATCTCCGCCCGCAGGCTCTCGAGGGCGCGGCGCGCGCCGTGGCCGTCGAGGTCGGTGACCAGCCCCACGGCGTGCGGGAGGACGAGGAGCGGGTCGAAGGCGGCGCCGCCCTTGAAGTCGACGAGGAGGACCGTGACGTCCTCGGGCGGATGCGCGGCCGCGAGCGCGGCCATCCACGTGACGAGGAGCTCGCTCTTGCCGCTGCCCGTCGTGCCCGCGACGACGGCGTGCGGGCCGTCCGCCACGAGGTCGACGACGACGGGGCCGTCGTGCCCGACGCCGACGGCGGCCGCGAGTCCGGATCGAGGACGGGACGACGCGAGGAACCCGGCGGCGGGGCCCGCGAGGGTGAGGTCCGTGGCGGGGAGGTCCGTGGCGGTGAGGTCGGAGGCGGGGAGGTCCGCGACGGTGAGGTCCGTGGCGGGGAGGCCGGAGGCGGCGGCACCCACGGCGGTCGCGACCTCCGCGAACGGGACGCGCGCGGGCAGGGGTGCCCGGGCCGAGTCGAGGCCGCGCCGGCGGGCGAGGGCGGCGAGCTCGTCGGCGAAGCGCGACGCCTCCGAGAGGGAGACGAGCTCGGGCCGGACGAGGCCGGCACGGACGACGGCGGCGGATGCGGCAGACGGCTCGTCCCCGTCCGGGGCGGGCACCCCGGCACCGGCTTGTGCCGCGACCGCCGCATCGGGCGCCGGCGCGGGCGGTCCGGCGGGATGCCCTGTGCCGAACTCGGCCGCCGCGTCCACCGCGAGGAGGAGCGCCGTGCCGGGGCCGCGCAGGTCGAGCACCGTGCGGCACGCGGCGGGCAGCGACTCCACCCGCGACGCGGCCGCCAGGACGACGGGGCGGCCGCGGAGTGTCAGGTGCATGGCGACGGCATCCTCGTCCGGACCCCGACGGGCGGGCGCGAGGACGGGGGCGGGGACGCCGGGAGCGTCGCGGGAGGAGTGCGGCAGGCGGTCGAGCCACGCCCACTCCGCGCCCGGCGGCCGCCCGTCGATGCGGAGGTCGTCCGGCGGCAGGGCGTGCACCAGCTGCACGATCGCGCCACGGAGCACGGGGGCGACGAGGGCGGCGGGGCCGCGGAGGCCGAGCCCGCCCGCGGAGGAGGCGAGGACGGGCGCGTCGGGGATCCAGCGGACGTGCTCCGCCCAACGCACCGGATCCGCGGGAGCCGACCGCCCGACCGGGCGCGGGCCGGACCCGCGGAGACGGGCCACCAGGCGCGCGGGAGCGAGCCCGCGGGCGCCCGGGAGCGGCTCGGCGGGGAGCGCGGCATGCGCCTCGCCCCGCCAGACGAGGCCGCTCGGGACCGCTCCGGATCCGACGACGAGCGGCGGCGCGGGCCCGTCGGGACCCGGCTGGGCCCGCCACAGCAGGGCGGGGTTCGCCCGCCCGTCGAGGATGTCGCGGGCGGACGGCGCCCGGGCGAGGAGCGACCGGCGCGCGGCGCAGAGGCGCGCCGCCACCTCCTCCCGCAGCCGCAGGAGGGCGACGGCGCGCTCGCGGGCGGCCCGGCGCCGCGTGCGCCGCCCGGAGATGCGCTGGTCGGCCACGCCCGCGACCGCGACGACGGGGCCGAGGGCGGCGAACAGCAGGGCATAGGGCGACCGGGTGACGGCCCACACCGCGACGCTGACGACGAGGGGAGCCGCCACGCCGAGCACCGGGAACGGGGGCGGCGGGGCGGGCGGCGGCGAGGGCGGCGGGGCGATGTCCACGCGGACAGGGCACCACGGCGGGGCGACGCCCGCGGGCGGCGGGGACGACGACGTGGAGGGATCCGCCGGGACCCGCCTGGGGAGGGCGCGACGCCCGCCCGACCGCCCGCCCGCCGTCAGCGCTCCGAGCGCGTGCCTCCCGCACCGCCCGACCCACGACGCCCGCCCGACCCGCGACGCCCGAGCACCCCGCGCCCCTCGCGCGCCACGCCCCGCCCGATCCGCAGCGACGCCGTCGAGACGAGCGCGCGCAGCCGCTGCCGCCGGGTGCGTCCGGCGTCCATCCGCGTCGCCAGCTCGTCCGCGCGGCGCCAGGCGGCGTCGGCGAGCGGATCGGGCACCTCGCCGGGCGCGAAGACGGACTCGTCCGCGACCTCCGCGAGGCCGCGCGCGCCGCCCACGCCCGCCAGCCGGGCGACCTCGCGGCGCGTCGCGGCGACGGGCGGCACCAGCCCGCGGTCGAGCGCGCCGTCGCGGAACTCGTCCCAGGCGCCGGCCACGCGGTCCCGCGCGACGGGCGCGCGCCGCCGTCGCCGACGCCGACGGACCTTGGCGCCCACTATCGCGAGGAACGGCGAGGCCGCGAGCCCCAGCGCGAGGAGCGACCAGCCCGCGACCCGCACGGCGGCGAGCACGGCCTGGAGCGTCGGATCCGCCTCCGGCCGGTCGTCGCGGCTCGTGTCCGGCGGCGTGCGGTCGTCGGGCTCGGCCTGCTCCTCGACGGGCGGCGGCAGGACGGTCTGCGGGCGCGCGACCTCGGTCGGCTCGTCGGGCAGGGCGTCGGGCACGTCGCGGACGGGCGGGTTCGGATCCACCGCGACCCAGCCGGAGGACGCCGTGTCGACCTCGATCCAGGCCGTGACGTCGGATCCGGTGACCGCCACGGGCCCGCCCGCCGCCTCCCGCACGGCCGCCTCGCCGGGCGCGAAGCCCAGGACGACGCGCACCGGGAAGCCGAGGTCGTCGGCGAGGAGCGCTGCCGCGACCGCGTACTGCTCCGCGTCGCCGAGCATCGGCTGCGCGGTGAGGAGATCGGCGATGCGCTCGGCGGAGTGCCCCGAGCGGCTGAAGGGCGCGTCGCCGACGCCGTGGCTGACGTAGCCGTCGGCGCGGAGGGCGGAGATCGCGGCGACGAGCTGGGCGCCCGGGGACGAGGAGGTGCCGACGCCCGCGTCCGCGCCGCCCGCGGTGGACCCGTCCGGCGCCGCGGTGGACGCGTCGACGCGCTCGCCCACCGCGTCGGGCACGCCCGTCGGCCGCGGGGCCACGGCGTCGCCCGGCCGCTCGTCGGCGAGGGCCTCGAGCGGCGGGGTCGCGGGGACGACCGCCTCGATCCGGTACGCGTCGCCCTCCGCGAGCCCGCCGACGACGGCGCCCGTGGCGATCGCGTCGTCGTAGTAGAAGGAGTCGGCGAGGCGGCCGGAGCCCGGGCCGTCGAAGCCGATGCGCTCGAGTCGGCCCGCGCCCGGCAGCCACACGCCGCGGTACGAGCCGATGACGACGTCGAGCGCGACGTCGTCGCCCGTCGCGCCCCACTGGTCGAGCCGGTACGGCACGCGCGCGAAGGTGCCGGACGCCTGGCCGGTGCGAGACGCGTCGCCGCCGCGCGCGCCGCCGACCCCGTAGACGACGCCGTCGTACGTGTCGAGCGCGGCCAGCCGGATCCGCCCGCCCGCGGGCAGGCCGGACACCGTGAGTAGCGTCGCGTCGACGGCCGGCTCCTTCCAGTAGGTGCGGAACGCGGAGAGGGGGCTGATCTGGTCGCGCGGGTCGAAGGGCTGCTCGACGGCGGAGCGGAGGCCCGTGCGCGCGACCTCGGGCGGCAGGGCGTGCGCGGCGGCGACGCCCGCGACGAGCGCGACGCCGAGCACGGCCACGGCCGACGCCCCGGCGCGCGTGCCCGAGCGGCGGCGGTCGGCGGCCGACTCGAGCGGCACGCCGGATCCGCGACCAAGGCGCTGCACGGCGCGGTGCCGGCGGCGCCAGCGGCAGCGGGCGATCCAGAGCAGGGCCGTCGCGAGCCAGGCGAGCGCGACCGGGACGAGGAGGCCCGAGGCGTCGGGCGCGTCCGGGCCCTGGCTGCGGTCGGGGCCGAGCGCGGCGCCCACGACGAGGACGACGAGCGAGGGGATCACCGCGAGCTCGGGACGACGGGAGCGCAGCGCCACGGTGGGGCCGATGACCGCGGCGAGCAGCAGGAGCGCGAAGGCCGGCACGAGGAGCGCCTGGTAGTCGCCGACCGGCAGCGCGATCGTGAGGAGCCGCACGATCCCGAGGGACGCGCCCTCCACGAGGTCCGCGAGCCCGTCGAGCGTGGGGCGCCAGCCGTCGACGGCGCGCGTGGGCACCGCGAGCGGGACGCCGAGGAGGAGGAACAGCGCCAGGACGACGCCCGCGACCACCGCGCTCCCCCAGCGGAGGCGCGCGCCCGCGACGGCGGCGGCGGCGCCGACGACGATCGTGATCCCGGCCATCCGCAGGAACGACGCGTCCTGGTGCACGGGCCAGAAGGCGGCCGCGCCGAGGCCCGTGAGGAGGGCGAGCGCGAGCACGGGGACGAGGGTGCGGCCGGGGTCGCGGGATCCGGCGGGGACGCGGGGGCGGCGGGAGCCGGCGGCGGGCCCGGCCCCGCTCACGACCCGCTCCGCTGCAGGGCGCCGCGCAGGTCGTCGAGGTAGCCGATGGTGAGCACCGTGAGGTCGCCGAGGCGTCGGAGGCCGGGCTCGGCCTCGGGATCGCACACGACGGCGACCACCTGCACGCCGGGCGGGAAGCCCACGGCGGCGTGACGGATCGACGCGGACGACGCTCCCGTGCCGCAGACGAGGAAGACGACGGAGACGCCCGCGACCTCGTCCGCCGCGGCGCGCGCGACCTCGACGAGGGACGCCGCGAGGTCGGTCGCGCGGATCTCCGCCAGGTCGTCGAGGAGGCGCGTGGGCGTGACGGTCGCGAGGCGGCGGAGGCGCGGCGGGCGGGGTCCGGCCGGGCGCGGGCGCGGGCGCGGTCCCGGCACATCGCGGACGGCCCCGGTCGCCGTCGGCGCGGCGGGCGCGCGGCCCGCCCGCGCGCGCCCGGAGCCGCCCCCGGATCCGCCCCCGGCCCCGCGGTCCGCGCTCGCGACCACCGACACCGAGCGGGCGTCGACGATGGCGCGCGCGCCGAGGGATCCGACGACGCTCACGGCCAGCTCGAACTCGGCGTCGGCGGTGGATACGGCGAGCGCGCCGTCCGCGCGCCCGGCGGCCACGGTCGTGCCGCCCGCGGGGCCGGCCGCGACCGGATCCGAGGCCGTGCCCGCGCCGGTCGCCTCCCGCTCCGGGTCCCCGGCCCCGTAGTCCGCCGCGTGCAGCGACAGCGCGACCATGATGTGGCTCCGCCGCGTCTCCTCGAACCGCCGCACCATGTGCACGCCGGTCTTCGCGGTCGACCGCCAGTGGATGTGCCGCATCTCGTCGCCCGGCACGTACTCGCGCAGCGATTGGAAGGACACGTCGCTGTCGGTGAGGTCGCGCGTCGCCCGGCCCTCGAGGTCGCGCACGAAGCCCGTGCTGGTGCTCGGCATGGCGAGGGTGCGCGGGTGCACGAGGAGGCGGGTCGCGCGGGCCTCCGTGGACTCGCGGCGGACGAGCCCGAGCGGGTCGCCGCGCACGATGCGCGCGGGGCCGAGGGAGATGACGCCGCGGCGCACGGTGGGCACGACGAAGACGTCCTCGTGCGCGTGGCCGTGGCCGAGGGAGGGGACGTGGATCTCGGCGAGGCCGGATCCCACGGGCACCTCGACCGTGAGGCCCACGGCACGGCGGCGCAGCGGGTTCCGCACGGAGACCGTGGCGGGCGCGCGCTCCCCCGCGACGACGCGGTCGCGCGGGAGGCGCAGCGCGACCTCGACGCCCGCGGATCCGACGAGGTGCAGCACCGCGAGCACCCCGAGCGCGACGGCCGTCCACGCGACGGCGACGAGCTCGCGCCAGCCGAGCGCGTACCCGGCGGCGCCCGCCGCCACGGCCGCGAGCGCGACGACGCGACCGAGCGGCGTGACGACGCCGACGAGCCGCCGGAGCGCGTTCCGGGGCGGCGCGGCGACGGCCTGCGGGTCGTCCCCCGCCGAGGTGGACGGGGAGGCGGCGGGCGTCGGCGGCG
This sequence comes from Clavibacter michiganensis subsp. tessellarius, assembly GCF_021922985.1. Lineage (NCBI taxonomy): Bacteria > Bacillati > Actinomycetota > Actinomycetes > Micrococcales > Microbacteriaceae > Clavibacter > Clavibacter tessellarius. Next base: position 1,556,910 of record NZ_CP040788.1, read on the forward strand.
CGCCGGCCGCGGGACCGGCGGGGACCCGCATGGGGTCGGGTCCGCCCCCGGGAGCCGCGCCGGCGGGGCCGCCGGCGTCGGCGACCGCGCTCATCCCGCGTGGCGCGCGCCGGCGCCGCCCAGGCCGGGAGCGCCGCCCGAGCCGGCACCGCCCGAGCCGGCGCCGCCCGAGGCGTCCGCGCCCGCGTCGCCCGCGAACGGCGCCCCCGCGTACCGGTCCCGCGGCGGCGCGGTCTCGATGAGGATCTGCGACAGCACGCTCGTGGCCGTGACCCCGTCGAACTCGGCCTCGGGATCCAGCAGCAGGCGGTGCGCGAGCACGGGCTCGGCGAGGGCCTTCACGTCGTCGGGCACCACGTAGTGCCGGCCGTCCGCCGCGGCCCAGGTGCGGGCGGCGCGCAGGAGGGCGAGGGCGCCGCGCACGCTCGCGCCGAGCCGCACCTCGGGCGCCTGGCGCGTGGCGTCGACGAGGCGCACCACGTAGTCGGCGACCGCGGGATCCACGTGCACGGTGCCCGCGCGCCCCTGCAGCGCGCGCACGGACGCGGCCGTGGCGACGGGCGCGAGCGTCACGTCGTGGGCGCTGACCGAGGCGCCCTGCAGGATCCTGAGCATCGACTCGTGGTCCGGGTACCCGATGGAGGTGCGCAGCAGGAACCGGTCGAGCTGCGCCTCGGGCAGCGCGTAGGTGCCCGCCTGCTCGATCGGGTTCTGGGTCGCGATGACCATGAACGGGTCGCCCACGTCGTGGGGCGTGCCGTCGACCGTGACGCGGCCCTCCTCCATCACCTCGAGGAGCGCGGACTGGGTCTTGGGGCTCGCGCGGTTGATCTCGTCGGCCAGCACGATGCTCGCGAACACGGGCCCGCGGTGGAACTCGAACTCGCCCGTGCGCTGGTCGTAGACGCTGACGCCCGTGATGTCGCCCGGCAGCACGTCGGGCGTGAACTGCACGCGGCTGTGCGTGCCGTCGACGGTCTGCGCCATGGCGCGCGCGAGCGACGTCTTGCCGGTGCCGGGCACGTCCTCGAGCAGGAGATGCCCGCCCGTCACCATCGCCGTGAACGCGAGCCGCACCACGTGCGACTTCCCGAGCAGCACCTGCTCCACGTTGCGCACGAGCGCGGCGAACTCGTCCTGGAAGGCGCGGGCCTCGTCGGCGGTCATCGTCATGGGGGCGTGCCTCTCGGGTGCGGACGCGGGGCCGGATGCGGTCCCGGGCGCGGGGGCCGCGGGGTCGGCCGTCATCCGCGGTGGGCGTACGTGTACAGGGTGCCCGAGTTCGCGGTGACCCGCACCTCGAGGATCCGCTCCGCGCCGGCCGGCAGGGCGCAGGATCCGGCCGCGCCGGAGGAGCCGTCCGTCCACGCGCCCTCGCCGCCGCAGCGCCACTCGCTCCGGGCGTAGCCGCCGCCGGCCGCGACGCGCCGGCCGGGACCCGCGGCGGGCGGCGTCGAGGTCCAGGAGACGACCGTGCCGCCGGCAGCATCCGCGTCGAAGCGCACGTCGCCGGCGCGCGCGTCGACCGCCGTGCCGACGTCCACCGCGTCCGACCAGCCGCTCGAGCGCGGCCGGCCGTCGCCGTGGTCCTCGACGACGCGCACCTGGATGCTCGCGCCGACGCCCGGGCGCGGCAGCGTGATCTCCTGGCCGACCCCGATCGGCACCCCGTCGCCCTGCCCGTCGACCCGGTACAGCAGCTGCGCCGAGGCGGACGCGCTGCCCGGCCGGTAGCGCGCGTCGGCGAGCGTCGCGCGGAAGACGCCGTCGGTCCCCCGGTCGCCGCGCGGGAGCGAGACGGTGACGGCGGGCGTGGAGGGCGCCGTGCGCGGCGTGAGCTGGCCGGCCTCGACGACCGTGCAGCCCTGGCTGTTGGCGGCGAGCACCGCGAAGGCCACGGGCTGATCGGGCGCGAGGCCCGTGAAGACGTGGCTGGTGGCGCCGCCCACGTCGACCGCGGGGCCGTGGTCGGCCGACCACGGCGTCACGCCCTCGGTGGCGACGGAGCAGCCGGGCGCGGACCCGGGGGCGTGCGCGGCGACGAGGTAGCGGATGCCGTCGACGCCCGGCCCCTGGAAGGCCGGCCACGAGACCGTCACGCGCGTCTCGTCCGCCGGGTCGGCGACCGCGGAGGGCGTGCCGGTCGCGGTGGGCGCGCCGCGCGGCGTGCCCGTGATCGAGGCGGCGAGCCACGCGGATCCGTCCTGCACCTGGGCGCTGTTGCGGGCGGCGACGCTCACGGCGACGGGCACCTCGGCGACGAGCGACGGATCCCGCACCTCGACCGCCGTGGCGTCGGCGGGCACCTGCCGGGTGACGCCGCCGACCGTCACGACGTACTGCGTGACCGGGCTCGAGGAGGACGGCACGGCCGACGGGTCCCACGACACGCGCAGGCCGTCGGCGAGCGGCTGCGCGGCGAGGGCGGCCGGGGCGGCGGGCAGCACGTCCGACCAGAGGCCGGAGACCGACGTCGGATCCGACGCGCCCACGCCGTTGACGGCCCGCACCTCGACCTGCACCGCGGACGACGGGCCGTTGCCGGGCGTCGGCACGGTGCACGTGGTGGACGGGCAGGTGGCGGTCGCGGTGACGACGCCGCCGCGGAGGACGCGCACCTGGTAGCCGGTGATCGGGGATCCGTTGAACACGCCCGGCTCGAACGCGACCGTGAGCGCGCGGTCGGCGAAGCCCGTGGCGCGGAGGGCGGTGACGGGCCCCGGGCGGTCCTGCACGTGGATCACGACGGTGCCGAACGCCGCCCGGCCCGCGTCGCCCGTGGCGTCGCGCACCTCGTACTGCACGCGCACGTCGCCCGGCACGGCGTCGGCGGTCGCGGCGACCGCGAGGGTCGCCCGGTCGGCCGACGGCGTCACCGTCACGCCCGCGGGGAGGCTCGCGCCGTCGGCGCCGCGGATGGACGCGACGGTGAGCGGCGTGCCGGGGAAGGGGTTGCCCGCCTGGTCGTTCGCGAGCACGTCGACGGTGGTGGAGGATCCGCGCGTCACGGTGCCCTCGTCGGTCGCCGGCTGGGCGAGCGGCCGCGTCGACGGCACGACCCGCAGGTCCACCCGGCCCGCGCGCCCGGTCTGCGTCGCGTCGCGCACGCTCACGGCGAAGGACGCGGCGACGCCCGTCTCCACGCCCGCGTCGGCGGAGAGGCGCAACGTGCCGCCGTCCACCTCCGCGCGGAAGCCGTCGCCCACGGCGCCCTCGATCGCGTACGCGAGCTGCCCGCGGTCGTCCTGGTAGGGGTAGGTCGTGAGGCGGCCGAGGTCGATGTCCTTCGACTGCCCGGGCTCGAGGTCGATGACCGCGCCCGTGAAGACGGGCGGCTGGTTCTCGGTGGGCGTGACCGTGATCGGCAGCACGAGCGCGGCCGTGCGATCGCCGCCGTCGCCCGCGGAGTCGGTGACCGTGAAGGAGATCGCGGCCGGGCCGAAGTACCCGGGCTCGCTGCGGTACGCGACGGTGTCGTCGTCGACGAGCTCGACGGGTCCGTCGGCGTGCGTGGCGGAGAGCGAGTTGGGGTCGGCGATGCGCACGGCCCGGCCGCCCGCGGCCACCACGTGGTCGTCGAGGTCGACGACGAGCCGCTCGCCGCTCGCGACGGTCGGGCGGGGCTCGCCCACGCGGAGCTGCGGCAGCGTGTCCTCGAAGCCCGGCACCCAGATGAAGGCCGTCGCGCTGACGCCCGCGTCGTCCGGCTGCGCCACCGTGAACGGCACGATGCGGCGCGCGTCGCCGACCTCCACGCGGATCCGGCCGTCGGGCGTCACGCGCGCCACGTCCTGGTAGCCCGCGCCGACGGAGAGCACGAGCGCCGACGCGTCGCCCTCCGCCGAGAAGACGTTGCGCATCACGTCGACGTCGACGCTCGTGCGGTCGAGCACGTCGGAGAGCTGGAGCACGGTGTCGCGCGCGATCGGGCGCGTGGGCGGCGCGGCCGGATCCACGATGACCGTGAGGAACGCCTCGTCCGTGCCGCCGCGCGCGTTCCGCACGCCGTAGACGAAGCCGTAGCGTCCGGCCTCCTCGGGCGCGACGACGCGCACGGTGTCGCCGTCGAGTCCCGCGACGAGGCCCGCGGACTGCGGCTGCACGGAGACGAGCGAGAGCGCGCCGCCGTCGGGATCCGTGTCGTTCGCGAGCACCTGCACGCGGAGGACCCGGCCGGGCCGCACGGTCACGACGTCGGCGGTCGCGACGGGGTTCCGCGCGCCCTCCACGCGCGGGCTGATGCCCACGCGGATCGTGCCGGTCGCTCGGGCACCCAGCCCGTCCACCACGGCGTAGGCGAACGCGTCGGTGCCGGTGGAGTAGTCGCCGGCGCGGTAGTCGATCCAGTCGGGCCCGACCTCCGTGACCTGGCCCTTCTCCGGCCCGGTGTCCTGGCCGAGGAGGCGCACCGAGTCGCCGTCGGGGTCGATGCCCGTGAGCGGCACGGGGATCCGCACCGTCTCCCCCGCGAGCACGCGCGCCGTCAGCGGCCGCGGCACGGGCGCCGTGTTGGTCGCGGCGTCGGCCTCGCGCACCGAGACCGTGAGGGTCGCGGTCGCCCACTGGCCGTCGGGCGCGACCGCGCGGTAGACGGCCGTGTAGTCGCCCGTGCGGTCGGGCGCGAGGTAGCGGAGGCGGTCGTCGCTCGCGAAGAGGAGGCCGGCGCCCTCGGGCAGCGGGTCCACGAGCACGGGGTCGAGGCGGAGCGCGTCGCCGTCGGGCTGCTCGTCGTTGGCGAGCACGGGGATGTCGACGGCGTCGCCCACGCGCACGGCCACGCGGTCGTCGGCCGCGACGGGCGGCTGCCGCACGGCGGGCTCGGGCACCTCGATCACGGTGATGACGCCCGTCGCCTCCGCGACGCCGTTGCTCACCCGGTACCCCACGTCCACGGGCCCGTCGAGCGGCCGGGTGAGCGTGATCCGCACGAGACGCTGCCCCACCACCTCCGCGCGCACGCCGACGGCGTCGCCCGGCGAGGTCGCGTCGGTGATCACGAGCACGCCGCCCGCGGGGTCGAAGTCGGTCTGGAGCACGTCCACGTCCTGCGCCTCGAGCGCGCGCACGAACACGGTGTGCGGCACGGTCACGGGCCGGCCGTCGGACTCGGGCGCGCCGCGCACCTCGACGCGCACGACGCCCGTCGCGGTGACCCGGCCGTCGGTCACGGCGTACTCGAGCAGGTGCGTGCCGGTCTGCGTGCCCTGCAGGCGGAAGGTGCCGGCCTCGAGGTCGGGCGTGACCTGCACCCCGGGGCGCGCGGGCACCGACGCCAGCCGGATCGCCCCGCTGCCGCCGCGCGCGTGCGCGAGCGGGTCCACCGTGATCTCGCGCCCGACCGACGCCTGCACCACGAAGCCCTCGGCCACGAGCGGGACGTCGCCCGCCCGGCGCACCGTGACGACGAGCGTGCCCGCGCCCTCCTCGCGCCCGTCGGACACCTGCAGCGCGACCGTGCGCGTGTCGCCCCCCGCGCCCGCGTCCGTGTAGACGACGCGGCCCTCGGGCTTCCAGCTCACGGCGTCGGGCGCCGGGACGCTCGCGCGCGTGAGGTAGATCGGATCCCCGTCGGGGTCGTACCAGCCGCCCAGCACGTCGGTCTGCAGCCGGCCGCCCTCGGCGACCGTGCCGGTGGCCGGCCGCGTCTGCACGGGCGGCGAGTTGTCGTCCGCGTCGCGCACGGCGACCCGCACGTCGGCGGTCGCGGTGCCGCCGCGGCCGTCGCTCACGACGTAGGAGAGGCGCACGGTGCCCCGGGCCGTCGGCGCGAGCGCGAGCTGGAGGCCCTGGCCCTCGTCCACGACGTCGACCGCGCCGACCGCGGCGTCCACGGGCGTGACGGAGTCGATCACGAGCACGTCGCCGTTCGGGTCGTGGTCGTTCAGGAGCACGGGCAGCGGGCTCGTGCGGCCGGGCCGGGCGCCGAGGTCGTCGTCGACGGCGACGGGCGGCTGCTGCACGCGGTCGGTCTCGGGCGGGGTGTCGGCGGTGTTCTGCTCGACGACCCGGTCGGAGCGCTCGCGGTCGATGAGGTCCGACCAGTTGTCGATGACCCCGGCCCCGCGCTGCACGGCCCACGCGGCGCCGCCGCGCACGTCGTTGAGCACGACGCGCGGGCCGTCGACGAGGAACCGGAGCGCGGCCTGCGCGGACACGCCGGCGATGTCGGTGAGGGCGCCGGCCGGGGTGCGCCGGGCGTCGCCGCCCTCGGCGCCGGCGGACCCGGCGGACCCGGCGGTCGCGGTCGGCGCGGCGTCGAGGCAGCGCTGCCAGGAGGATCCGCCGGTCCAGCCCGCGAACTCGCAGCCGGCCACGCGCACGGGCCGCGCGGGCGCGCCGGACGCGCGGTCGGCGACGACGACCGGGTCGCCGCCCCCGACGGGCACCTGGAGGAGGCCGCCCGTGTGGGCCACGAGCACGGCGTCGCCCGCGGAGGACGCGCGCTGGAGGGCGACCTGCGCGTCGGCCGCGACGGATCCGCCGAGGTCGACCGCGCGCCCGTCCACCAGGAGGGCGCGCGCGTCGGCGTCGTAGAGCGCCCAGTGGCCGTCGACCCCCGTGAGCGCGAGGCGGCGCGCGGCCGGGCGGCCCGCGACCCCGGCCTCGACGGTCTCGCCCGGGACGGCCGTGGCGGGATCCGCCGCGGGGTCGCCGCCCGCCTCCGCCGCCGGCGTGCCGACGGGTCCGACGGCCACCGTCTCCTCGACGGTGTCGTCGGTGGCCGCGCGGATGCGCGAGAGCGCGCCGGAGGTGGCCGAGTACACGAGCAGCGTGCCGTCGTCGTCCATGGACGCGACCGCGTCGGCGCCGAGCGAGAGGGTGGGCGCGCTCATGGCGTCGAACGCCGCGAGGCCCGCGACGGGCACGAGCCAGAGCTGGCCGGTGGCCGGCACGAGGATCGCCACGCGGGATCCCGCGAGCATCACCTCGGCGCCGGCGGGCAGCGGCGCCGTGTCGACGACCGCGCTCGTGGCGTCGTCCACCACGTCGAGGCGCGAGGCGCCGCGGTCGGCGAGCAGCACGGTGGATCCCGCCTGCAGCACGTCGATGTCCTCGCTGCGGGAGTCGACCACGCTGTCGAGCTCGAGCACCTGCGTGTTGGCGCGGCCGATGGCCTGCTGCGCGGCGTTGACGACCCACACGGATCCGTCGTCGAGGTCGATGCGCTGGGCGTCGTAGCCGTCCGAGACGAGCGCGAAGCCCATGAGGAGCGCGAGCACGACGGCGCCGCCCGTCACGGTCGTCGCGGCCTGGCGGTGGCGGCGGATCCAGTCGCGGATCATCGCGGCAGCTCCGCGCACTTCTCGGTCGACGGCCGGCCGGCGATGCCGTCGCGCGTGACGGTCACGGTGACGCAGGCGCGGTCGCCCGCGCCGGTGGCGCTCGCGGCCCCGGCGGCCCCCGACGTGACGCGGAACGACGTGTCGCGCTGCGTGCTCGGCAGGCCGCCGTCGCGCACCACCTGGTACGCGTCGTCGGCGCCGAGGCCGGGGTCGTCCCAGGAGAAGAGGACGCCGTCGGCCGTGGCGGAGGCCTCGATGGCGCCGACGACCGGGATGTCGCGCGCGCCCGTGCCGCCGCCGGATCCGCCGAGGAGCACGCCGACCAGCGCGCTCGCGACGACCGCGCCGGACGCCGCCGCGAGGAGCGCGACGCGGTGCCGGGCGAGGAACGAGCGCGGCCCCGGCGCGGGCGGACGGCCGGAGCCGGAGGCGCCGACGGGCCCGGACCCGGAGCGGCCGAGGGACGTGGACGCGGATCCCGCGCGCACCGGCTCCGACGCGACGGAGGGACCCGTGCCGCGCGCCGACGCGGATCGCACCGACGCGGATCGCGCGGACGCGGCACGTGCCGACGCGGCACCGGACGGCCGCGCGCCCGCCGCCGCCGCCGCCACGCCGGCCTCCGCTCCCGCGCGCCCCCGCGGGACGCCGGCCGTCGACGTCGCCTTCCGCCGCACCCGGCGGACGGCCGCGCGCGCGCCCGCCGCTCCCGGATCCACCTGCACGATGCCGCGCACGCGCGTCGGGTCGTCGTCCTCCTCGACGCCGGCCGCCACCGCGGACGCCCACTCCTCGCTCGCCACCTCGAGCGGCGTCTGCGCGAGCTGCAGCTCCGCCTCCACCGCCTGCAGCTCGCGCACGAACGCGAGCGCCGACCCCGGCCGCGCCTCCGGCTGGCGCGACATCGACCGGCGCAGCACGAGCTCGAGCCGCTCGGGCACGTCCGCGCGGCCGGTCGGCAGAGGCCTCGCCCGCTGGATCCGGGCGACGAGGTCCGCGGGCGCGTTCTGCCCGCCCGGCACCTCGAACGGGCTCCGCCCGGCGAGCAGCGAGTACACGGTCGCCGCGAGCGACCACACCTCGCTCCGCACCGTGCCCGGGCTCTCGTCGGCGAGCACCTCGGGCGCCGACCACGGGATGGACAGGCCCACGGCGTCGGTCGCCGCGGCGTCCTCGAGCGTGGAGGCGATGCCGAAGTCGCTGAGCACGGGGTGCCCGAACGCCGTCGTCAGGATGTTCGCCGGCTTGATGTCGCGATGCAACACGCCCGCGCGGTGCGCGGTCTCCACGGCGCTCGCGATGCGGATCCCCACGCGCAGCACCTCGGCGACGCCCAGCGGCTCGCGCCGGTACCGGTCGCTGAGGCTCGACGAGCACAGCTCCATCACGAGGTACGGGCGTCCGTCGGCCGCGACGCTCGCCTGGTGCACCGTGAGCACCGACGGATGCGCGCTCAGCTGCGCCATGAGGTCGGCCTCCGCGCGGAACATGGCCCGCAGCCGGTCGGTCGCGATCTCGGCGAGCATCACCTTGACCGCCACCTGGCGCCGCGGCATGTCCTGCTCGTAGAGGAACACGTCGGCGAAGCCGCCGGATCCGAGGACCGTCACGTAGGAGAACCCCGGCAGCACCGGCGGGGACGACGGCAGGCGTCTGGCCATGGCCCCCTCTTCGGGTTCGGACCGACGGCAGGGGCTGGTGCGGGCGGTGGCGGGTAGTCAGGTCCCGTCGAGTCTAGGCTCCGGATCCGCGCGGGTACACGGATCCGGCGCCCTCGGACGCCCCCTGTTCGGGAGCGCCCGTCGTGCGCTCCGCCGGGAGCGCGCGGTCAGTCGCGGGGCGGCAGGTCGCGCGCGGGCTGGCCGATGTAGAGCTGCTGCGGGCGGCCGATCTTGGTGGCCTGGTCCTCGTTCATCTCGCGCCAGTGCGCGATCCAGCCGGGCAGGCGCCCGATGGTGAACAGCGCGGTGAACATGCGCGTGGGGAAGCCCATGGCCTTGTAGATGACGCCCGTGTAGAAGTCGACGTTCGGGTACAGCTTCCGCTCGATGAAGTAGTCGTCCGCGAGGGCGACGGCCTCGAGCTCCTTGGCGATGTCGAGCAGCGGGTCCTGGATGCCGAGCGCCTCGAGCACCTCGTCGGCGCTCTCCTTCACGAGGCGGGCGCGCGGGTCGAAGTTCTTGTAGACGCGGTGCCCGAAGCCCATGAGGCGGACGCCGTCCTCCTTGTTCTTCACGCGCTCGACGTAGCGGTCGACGCCCTCGCCGGAGTCGCGGATGCGGCCGAGCATGGAGAGCACGGCCTCGTTCGCGCCGCCGTGCAGCGGGCCGAAGAGCGCGCCGATGCCGGCCGAGACGGAGGAGAACATGTTCGCCTCGGTGGATCCGACGAGCCGCACGGTCGACGTCGACGCGTTCTGCTCGTGGTCCTCGTGCAGGATGAGCAGGCGCTCGAGCGCCCGGCTGACCACCGGGTCGACCTCGTAGGGCTCGGCGTTGTTGCCGAAGTTGAGGCGGAGGAAGTTGTCGACGAACGACAGCGAGTTGTCCGGGTAGAGGAACGCCTGGCCGAGGCTCTTCTTGTGCGCGTACGCCGCGATGACCGGCAGCTTCGCCAGCAGGCGCAGCGTGGAGATCTCGACCTGCTCGGGGTCGTGGACGCTCAGCGAGTCCTCGTAGTAGGTGGAGAGGGCCGACACCGCGCTCGAGAGCACCGACATGGGGTGCGCGTTCGTGGGCAGCGCGCGGAACAGGCCCTTGAAGTCCTCGTGGAGCAGCGTGTGGCGGCGGATGTCCTCCTCGAACCCGCCGAGCTGGTCCGCGGTGGGGAGCTCGCCGTGGATGAGGAGCCAGGCCACCTCGAGGTAGCTCGACTGGCGCGCGAGCTGCTCGATGGGGTAGCCGCGGTAGCGGAGGATGCCCTGCTCGCCGTCGATGTACGTGATGGCCGAGCGGGTCGACGCCGTGTTGACGAAGCCGTTGTCGAGCGTCGTGAGGCCCGTCTTCTTCGTGAGAGCCGAGATGTCGATGCTGGACGCGCCGTCGACCGCGGGGAGGATGGGGAACTCCACCCGGCCGCCGGGGTACGTCAGCGTCGCCGTGGGCTTCTGCTCCGCCTGGGGCTCGTCCGCCCGGGGCTCGTCCGCCTTCGGCCGGTCGTCCGCCTGCTGCCCGCCATCGGTCACGGCGCCTCCTCGAGTCTGGGTGGGTGGCCCGGGGGGATGCGCGCCGCCGGGCGCTCGTGGCGCCCCCGCGGCGTCGGGATCCGAGCCGACTACAGCCTAAAGGGCCGACCGGGACACTGTCGCCTCCGCCAGCATCCGGGCGGATCCGTTGGAGGTCGTGCTACGTGGAGGAAGCGGCGCGCAGCCGGGCCGCCGCCGCCTGGATGCGCTCGTCCGTCGCCGTGAGCGACAGGCGCACGTGCTCGGGCGACGCGTCGCCGTAGAAGGGACCGGGGCCCGCGAGGATCCCGAGGTCGGCGAGCTCCGCGATGCCCTCCCAGGCGTCGCGGCCGCGGGTCGCCCAGAGGTAGAGGCCGGCCTCGCTGCGGTCGATGCGCCAGCCGGCGTCCTCGAGCGCGGGCCGGAGCACGTCGCGGCGGGCCCGGTAGAGCTCGCGCTGGGCGCGCACGTGCTCGTCGTCGCCGAGCGCCACCGTCATCGCGTGCTGGAGCGGCGCGGGCGGGAGGAGCCCCGCGTGCTTGCGGACGCGGATGAGCCGCGCGATCACGTCCCGGTCGCCGGCCACGAGCGCGGCCCGGTACCCCGCGAGGTTCGACTGCTTGCTGAGCGAGTAGAGCGCGAGGACGCCCGTGTGGTCGTCGCCGACGACGCGCGCGTCGAGGATGGAGGGCGTCGGCCCGTCGGCCCACTCCCCCTCCCAGCCGAGCTCGGCGTAGCACTCGTCGCTCGCGATCACGGCGCCGAGCTCCCGGGCGCGCGCGACGGCGGCCCGCAGCTCGTCGACGCCGAGCACGCGGCCGTCGGGGTTGCCGGGCGAGTTGAGCCAGACGAGGCGCGTGGACGCGGGCCACTCCGCCGGGTCGTCGGCCGGCACGCTCTCGGCGCCCGCGAGCGCGGCGCCGATCGCGTAGGTGGGGTACGAGACGCGCGGGTGCACGACCGCATCGCCCTCGCCGAGGCCGAGCATGAACGGCAGCCAGGCCACCATCTCCTTGGAGCCGATGGTCGGCAGCACCTGGTCGACGTCGAGCGTCGCGTTCCGGCGCCGGGCGTGCCAGTCGACCATCGCCCGCCGGAGCTCCGGGGTGCCGACCGTGGTCGGGTACGCGTGCGCGTCGGTCGCCCAGGCGAGCGCGTCGCGGACGAGCGTCGGCGTCGGATCCACCGGCGACCCGATGCTCAGGTCGACGATGCCGTCCGCGTGCCGCCCCGCCCGCGCGGCGTAGGGCGCCATCTGGTCCCAGGGGTAGTCGGGCAGCTCGCCGAGGGCCACGCGCGTCAGCCGTTCTGGGGCGGGAGCGCGGCGATGACGGGGTGGTCGGAGTGCGTCACGCCGACCTTCGTGGCGCCGCCGGGCGAGCCCATCTCGGCGAAGAATTCGACGTTCGCCGTGTAGTAGTCGCTCCACCGCTCGGGCAGGTCGTCCTCGTAGTAGATGGCCTCGACGGGGCAGACCGGCTCGCAGGCGCCGCAGTCGACGCACTCGTCGGGGTGGATGTAGAGCGACCGCTCGCCCTCGTAGATGCAGTCCACCGGGCACTCGTCGATGCAGGCGCGGTCCTTGACGTCGACACAGGGCAGGGCGATGACGTAGGTCACTTCGGGCGGGTCCTTCCGGGAGCGGTGCAGCCCGTCGAGTCTACGCGGCGCCCGGGGTGCGGCCGGCCGGGGCGGCCTCCGTGGACGGCGCCTCCCCCGACGCGGCTGCGGGAGCGGGCGCCCGGTCGATCGCGGGCCCGGTCGCGGATCCGGTCGCGGATCCGGCGTCCGGGCGGGAGCCGCGCGGCGCGAACCGCGGCCACACGACGACCACGGCCACGATGATCGCGGGCGCGACCGCCCAGGTCTGGCTCACCCAGTCGGCCGGGAAGAGCACGGAGCCGCCCGGCCCGCTCATGCCGAGCACCGCGACGGCCGCGACCGCCCCGAGGCCGAGGCACAGGACGTGCAGCCGGTCGACCAGGAGCAGCCGGAAGGCGACGAGGAGGCACGCGAGCGTCACGAGGGCGAGCACGAGGCCGACGGGCACGCCGACGCCGCCGACGGCGAGCGGCGCGCGGTGCGCGACCGTGCCGATGGTGCCGACCAGGAGGCCGAGCACGAGGGACGCGGCCGCGGTGCCGATGCGCTGCAGGCCGCGCGGCGGGCCGTCGGCCTCGGCGTCGTCCGCGGCGCCGGCGGGGCGGTGCAGGCGGAAGAGCTCGACGGAGCCGATGGGCTCGCCGATCCCGTGCGACAGCGCGAACTCGTCGCCGTCGACCACGACCTGCGTGCGGTGCGCGGCGATGGCCCGGGTCTTCGCCTCCCGCACCTCGGTGACGTCGACCGCGAGGTCCACCGCGTCGTCGGGCAGCACGAGCATGCCGGCCGGATGCGCGTCGGGCGCCGGGAAGCGGCCGCGCGCGGCCACGCGCTCGTGCGCCTCGCGGGCGGACGACTCGGTCGTGGTGATGAGGTACGCCGGCACCCCGGCCTCCTCCGCTGCCCACGTGGCGATGACGTGCACGCGCTTGTGGTCGGGGTGGCCGTAGCCGCCGTGGTCGTCGTAGGTGATGACGGTGGTCGCGTCGACGTCGGCGATGACGGCCAGCACGTCCCGCGCCTCGTCGGCCTCGTCGCCGGCGGACAGCGAGTCGGGGTCGAGCGGCCGGAGCGCCACGGGCACGCCGTCGTCGCCCCACTCCATGCCGGAGTCGACGTACCGGCGGGGCTCGAGGCCGCGCCAGCGCGCGCCGACGTCGCCCAGGAAGCGGTGGTCGACGACCCCGAGCGCGGCCATGGCGTCGGCCAGCTCCGTCTCCCGGTGGTCGGCGAGCGCCCGCAGGTCGCCCTCGAGGTGGCGGAGCTCCTCGGGGATCACGTCGCCCCGCTCGCCACGCGTGCAGGTGAGCACCGTGACGGGGACGCCGTCGCGCACGAGCTTCGCGATGGTGCCGCCCGTGACGATGCTCTCGTCGTCGGGATGGGCGTGCACGAAGAGGACGTGCTCGCGCGCGGGACGGGAGGTCGAGCCGGGGATCATCGGGCGATCCTATCCGCGCGCGCGGTCCCGCTCGCTGGGCGCCGGGGGACGGTGCGCCGGCGGCCCCGCCGTCCGCTGGGGACGACGGACTGGACGCGTCCCGGCCCCCGCGCTACTGTGCACGAGGTAAGGCAAGCCTCACCTACATTTCCCCACATCAGCAATAGGGTGCGCCCCGACGCGCCCGCCGCCCGGAGAGGCGCACGCGTGTTCGCGAACTACCTGATCGGCCTGCGCGAGGGCCTCGAGGCCGCGCTGGTCGTCACGATCCTCATCGCCTACGTCGTCAAGATCGGCCGCCGCGACGTGCTCGGCCGGCTGTGGCTCGGCGTCGGGCTCGCGGTGCTCCTCGCGCTCACGGTCGGCGCGGTCCTCACCTACGGCGCCTACGGCCTCACGTTCGAGGCGCAGGAGGCCATCGGCGGATCCCTCTCCATCGTCGCGACGGGCCTCGTCACCTGGATGGTGTTCTGGATGCTGCGGACCGCCAAGGACATGCGCTCCGAGCTGCAGGGCGCCGTCGACCGCGCCATCGCGGGCGCCGCATGGGGCCTCGTCGCCGTCGCGTTCCTCGCGGTCGGCCGCGAGGGCATCGAGACCGCGCTGTTCCTCTGGTCGGCCGTGCAGGCCACGGGCGCCACGACCCTGCCGCTCGTGGGCGCGGGCCTCGGCATCGTCACCGCCGTCGCGCTCGGCTGGCTCGTGTACCGCGGGGTGCTGCGCATCGACCTCGCCCGGTTCTTCACCTGGACGGGTGCGCTCCTCATCGTGGTCGCCGGCGGCGTCCTCGCGTACGGCGTGCACGACCTCCAGGAGGCGGGCATCCTCCCGGGGCTGGGCGCGCTCGCGTTCGACGTCTCGGGCGCCGTGCCGCCCGGATCCTGGTACGGCACGCTCCTCAAGGGCACCGTCAACTTCTCCCCCGCCACCACCTGGCTCGAGGCGATCACCTGGGTGCTCTACGTCGTGCCCACGCTCGCCGCCTACCTCACGCTGTCCCGGCGGGGTCGCCGCCCCCGGGCCGACGCGGGCGGATCCGCTCCCGCCGCGCCCGCCGCGTCCGCCGCCGCCGCCGCGCAGCCCGCCGCCTCCCCCGCCCCCGCGGACGCGCCCGCCGCCCGCTGATCCCGCCGCACCCCCGTTCCCCACCGTCCGTCCCATCCCGCCGGCACCGCCGGCCCGCTCCCCCACGAGGACCCATGAAGCGCTCCACCCTCCCCGCCGCCGCCCTGCTCGCCGGCGCCGCCCTCGCCCTCTCGGGCTGCGTCGCGAACGCGCCCTCCGGATCCGCGGGCGACGGCGCCGCCCCGGCGTCCGGCGTCACCCAGCTCACGGTCGACAGCTCCGCGGACGCCTGCACGGTGTCCGCCGCGACCGCGCCCAGCGGCACGGTCTCCTTCCACGTCACGAACTCCACCGACCAGGTCACGGAGTTCTACCTCCTCGCCGACGACGGCCTCCGCATCGTCGGCGAGGTCGAGAACGTGAGCCCGGGCATCGAGCGCGACCTCGTGATCACGGCGCAGCCCGGCAGCTACTTCACGGTCTGCAAGCCCGGCATGGTGGGCGACGGCGTCGGCCGCGCGCCCTTCACGGTCACGGGCGACCAGGTGGCGCTCGCCGGCGACGCCGAGCAGCAGGGCCGGGACGCCGCCGCGGCCTACCTCGCCTACGTCAAGGACCAGGTGGGCCGCCTCCTCCCCGCCACGCAGGAGTTCGCCGACGCCTACCTCGCGGGCGACGACGAGAAGGCGCGCTCCCTCTACCCCACCGCCCGGTCGTACTACGAGCGGGTGGAGCCGGTCGCGGAGTCCTTCGGCGACCTCGACCCGGAGATCGACTTCCGCGAGGCCGACGTCGAGCCCGGCACCGAGTGGACCGGCTGGCACCGCATCGAGAAGGACCTCTGGCAGCCCGCGCCGGACGCGAACGGCGGCGACGTGTACGTGCCGCTCAGCGCCGGCGACCGCGCGCACTTCGCGCAGGAGCTGACCGCCGACACGCAGCGCCTCTACGACGCCGTGCACGCGGACGGCTTCTCGGTCGACGTCTCCACCATCTCCAACGGCGCCGTGGGGCTCATGGACGAGGTCGCGTCCGGCAAGATCACGGGCGAGGAGGAGATCTGGTCGCACACCGACCTCTGGGACTTCCAGGCGAACCTCGAGGGCGCCCGCGTCGCCTACGAGGGCGTCCGCGACATCGTCGCCGCGAAGGACCCGCAGCTCGTCGCCACGCTCGACGGCGAGTTCGCGAAGCTCGAGTCCGACCTCTCCGCGTACGGGTCGCTCGAGAAGGGCTTCACGGCCTACGACGCGCTGACGAAGGATCAGGTCAAGGGCCTCGCCGACGGCGTCAACGCGCTGGCCGAGCCGCTGTCGAAGCTCACCGGGACGCTCGTCGGATGACCGACGGACACGACGGCGCGGCCGTGCGCGACACCGCCGACGCCCTCGAGGACCCGAGCGCCCCGACGGCCCCCGCCGCCCCACGCGGCGTCTCCCGCCGCGGCGTCCTCGGGCTGCTCGGCGCCGGGGCGCTCGGCGGCGGCCTCGTGGGATCCGCCGGCGGCGTCATGGCCGATCGCGCCTTCGCGGGCGCGCGCCGGGCAGCCGGCGGCGCCGCCTACGCCTTCCACGGGGCGCACCAGGCCGGGATCACCACGCCCGCGCAGGACCGGCTGCACTTCGCCGCGTTCGACGTGGCGGACATCGACCGCGACGGCCTCGTCTCGCTCCTGCGGGACTGGAGCGCCGCCGCTGCCCGGATGACGGCGGGCGGATCCGCGGGCGCGCTCGGCGCCGTCGACGGCGCCTACGACTCCCCGCCGGACGACACGGGCGAGGCACTCGACCTCCCGCCCGCCGGCCTCACCATCACCTTCGGCCTCGGCCCGTCGCTGTTCACCACGGCCGACGGCGTCGACCGCTTCGGCATCGCCGACCGCCGCCCCGCCGCCCTCGTCGACCTGCCGCGCTTCCCCGGCGAGGCGCTCGTGCCGCAGGCGACGGGCGGCGACCTCTGCGTCCAGGCCTGCAGCGACGACCCGCAGGTGGCCGTGCACGCCATCCGCAACCTGTCGCGCATCGCGTTCGGCCGCGCCTCCCTCCGGTGGTCGCAGCTCGGCTTCGGCCGCACGTCGTCGACGAGCCGCGCGCAGGCCACGCCGCGCAACCTCTTCGGCTTCAAGGACGGCACGGCGAACGTCAAGTCCGAGGACACCCGCGTGGTCGACGAGCACGTGTGGGCCGACGCCGGATCCGCGCCGGGCGAGGCCTGGATGGAGGGCGGCTCGTACCTGGTCGCCCGCCGCATCCGCATGACCGTCGAGACGTGGGACCGCTCGTCGCTGCGCGAGCAGGAGCGGGTGGTGGGACGCACGAAGGGCTCGGGAGCGCCGCTCAGCGGCGGCGAGGAGCACACGGCCCCCGACTTCGCCGCCACCGGCCGCGGCGGCGCACCGCTCATCGACCCGGCGTCGCACGTGCGCCTCGCGCACCCCGACGCGAACGCCGGCGCGGTGCTCCTGCGTCGCGGCTACAACTTCGTCGACGGCAACGACGACCTGGGCCGCCTCAACGCGGGGCTG
The DNA here is from genome assembly GCF_021922985.1 of Clavibacter michiganensis subsp. tessellarius. Taxonomy (NCBI): domain Bacteria; kingdom Bacillati; phylum Actinomycetota; class Actinomycetes; order Micrococcales; family Microbacteriaceae; genus Clavibacter; species Clavibacter tessellarius. The sequence goes on from NZ_CP040788.1 coordinate 1,573,988, forward strand.
TTCTTCCTGGCGTTCCAGCGCGATCCGCGGACCCAGTTCATCCCCATCCAGCGGAGCCTCGCGAAGGACGCCATGAACGAGTACCTGCGCCACGTCGGCAGCGGGATCTGGGCGGTGCCGCCCGGCGCGAGCCGCGACGGCTACGTGGGCGAGACCCTCTTCGGGTCGTGATCCCGGTCCTCGCGGGTCGCGGGGCCACGCGGCCCCCGCGGTCCGCGCGCGGGCGCCGCGGCGCTCAGGCCGCCGGCAGCACGACGTACGTCGCGACGGGCGACCCGAGGTCGGCCGAGACCGTGACGATGACCGTGTAGGCATCCGTCGTGAAGCGCCCGTACCCGCTCGTGTCGTCGCCCGCCACGTCGGAGTCGGGCGTGTACCCGGCGGCCTCGAGCCGCGCCCGCGCGTCGGCGAATCCGTCCGCGACGTCCGGCACGGCGACCTGCGCCACCCAGCCGGCGCCCTCGGGGGCGGCCCCGCCCCCGAGCAGCTTCCCCTCGGCGAAGGGCACGGCGTCGCGGGGGAACGACGGGGGCACGGCGCCGTCCGTGGACACCTGGACCTTGCCGAGCGTGTCCCCCACCACGTCCTCGACGCTGTGGCGCACCTGCTCGGCCCCCTCGTGGGCGGCGTCGCGCACGGCGTCGCCGACCGCGCTGCATCCCGTGAGCACGAGCCCCGGGACGAGGACGAGCCCGGCCGCCAGCCCCCTCCTGCGGAGGGACCGGGCGGACGGGCTCGTCGCGGTCATGCTGCCTTACGCGTTCTGCTTCTTCAGCCGCGAGGTCTTGCGCTGCCTGGCGTTGGCGTCCAGCTCGACCTTCCGGATCCGGACGAACTCGGGCGTGACCTCCACGCACTCGTCCTCGCGGGCGAACTCGAGGCACTCCTCGAGCGTCAGCTTCCGCGAGGGCGTCATGCGCTCGAAGGAGTCGGAGGTGGACTGACGCATGTTGGTCAGCTGCTTCTCCTTGGTGATGTTCACGTCCATGTCGTCCGCGCGCGAGTTCTCGCCGACGACCATGCCCTCGTAGACCTCCTGGGTCGGCTCCACGAAGAACGACATGCGCTCCTGCAGGGCCACCATGGCGAACGGCGTGGCGACGCCCGCGCGGTCGGCGACGATCGAGCCGTTGACGCGGGTCGTGATCTCGCCCGCCCACTGCTCGTAGCCGTGCGACACGGCGTTGGCGATGCCCGCGCCGCGCGTGATCGTGAGGAACTCCGTGCGGAAGCCGATGAGGCCGCGCGACGGGACGACGAACTCCATGCGGACCCAGCCGGTGCCGTGGTTCGCCATGCCCTCCATGCGGCCCTTGCGGGCGGCGAGGAGCTGCGTGATCGCGCCGAGGTACTCCTCGGGCGAGTCGATGGTGAGGTGCTCGTACGGCTCGTGGACCTTGCCGTCGACCTGCTTCACGACCACCTGCGGCTTGCCGACGGTGAGCTCGAAGCCCTCGCGGCGCATCTGCTCCACGAGGATCGCGAGCGCGAGCTCGCCGCGGCCCTGGATCTCCCACGCGTCGGGGCGGCCGATGTCGACCAGCTTGATGGAGACGTTTCCGATGAGCTCGCGGTCGAGGCGGTCCTTGACCATGCGGGCGGTGAGCTTGTGGCCCTTGACCTTGCCGATGAGCGGGCTGGTGTTGGTGCCGATGGTCATCGAGATGGCCGGGTCGTCGACCGTGATGGTCGGCAGGGGGCGGACGTCGTCCGGGTCGGCGAGCGTCTCGCCGATGGTGATGTCCTCGATGCCGGCGACGGCGACGATGTCGCCGGGGCCCGCGGACTCGGTCGGGAAGCGGTCGAGCGCCTTCGTGATGAGCAGCTCGGTGATCTTCACGTTCTTGACGGTGCCGTCGTGCTTGACCCAGGCGACCTGCTGGCCCTTCTTGATCGTGCCGTTGAAGACGCGGAGGAGGGCGAGGCGGCCGAGGAACGGCGACGCGTCGAGGTTCGTGACGTGCGCCTGCAGGGGGTGCGCGTCGTCGTAGGTGGGCGCCGGGACGTGGTCGAGGATCGCCTTGAAGAGGGGCTCGAGGTCGTCGTTGTCGGGCAGCTCGCCGTTCGCGGGCTTGGTGTCGCTCGCGGCGCCGTTGCGGCCGGACGCGTAGACGACGGGCACGTCGAGGATCGCGTCGAGGTCGAGGTCCGGGTGCTCGTCCGACATGTCGGAGGCGAGGCCGAGGAGCAGGTCCTGGCTCTCGGCCACGACCTCGTCGATGCGCGCGTCAGGGCGGTCGGTCTTGTTGACCAGGAGGATCACGGGGAGCTTCGCCTCGAGCGCCTTGCGGAGCACGAAGCGCGTCTGGGGCAGCGGGCCCTCGGACGCGTCGACGAGGAGCACCACGCCGTCGACCATGGACAGGCCGCGCTCGACCTCGCCGCCGAAGTCGGCGTGGCCCGGGGTGTCGATCACGTTGATGACGATGGGCGAACCGTCCGCGTGCTTCCCGTTGTAGAGCACCGCGGTGTTCTTCGCGAGGATCGTGATGCCCTTCTCGCGCTCGAGGTCGTTCGAGTCCATCATCCGGTCCTCGCCCTCGAAGTGGGCGTCGAACGAGTTCGTCTGCTTGAGCATGGCGTCCACCAGGGTGGTCTTGCCGTGGTCCACGTGGGCCACGATGGCCACATTGCGGAGGTCGTTGCGCGCGACTAGCGCCATAGTGCTGTCCTTCAGTGGAGAGGGTGCCGGCCTTGTCATCAAGGGAGGAGGGCGAAGAGCCGCCGTCTGCTATTCCCAGCGACACACAGCCTACCGTGCCGATGCAAGCCGGACTCAGGGAGCGTCGGAGCGGAGCGTCCAGCGCCAGGCGTCGTCGAGGATCCCGGCCTGGTGCGCGGACACCTGCACGCCGTCGACGCGAGCCGACGTGGCCGCGACCGCCGGGTGCTGGAAGAGCGGGAGGCCCGCGCGGTCGCCGTACATGCGGCGGTCGAGGCGGAGGAGGAGCTCGCCGCGCGCGTCGGCGTCCTCGGTGCGGCTGAGCGAGGAGAACAGGGTGGCCACGTCGGGGTCGGCGGTGGCCTGGCCGTCCCTCGCGTCGGCGCGGTCGTCGTGCAGCGCGCGGATGCCGGACACGGAGGGGTACGCGTCCTCGGGCCCGACGAGCGCCGCGTCGTAGGCGCCGGCCTGGCCGAGCACGTCCTGCCACTGCGGCGTGGAGCAGTCGGTCACGAGGAAGCCGGCCTTCGCGGCCGAGTCGCGGATGGCCGCGAACTCGGCGGCGCGGCGCGCGTCGGCGGGGTCGTAGAGCACGCACACCTCGGGAGCCGGCTGCCCGACGGACGCGAGCAGCTGCCGCGCCTCGTCGAGGTCCACGTCGTCGAAGCGGCTGGATCCGTTGGCCCGCACCTGGTCGTCGTAGCCGTCGGTGCCGGGTGCGAGGACGAACGAGTCGCGCGTCGATCCGTCGCCGCCCGGCCCGCCGAGGTCGCGGGCGATGGCCTCGCGCGGGACGGTGGAGAGGAAGGCGGTGCGCACCGTGGCGTCGGCCATGGCGCTGTTGCGCGCGCCCAGGGTCTGCAGGTCGAGGCGCTCCCACGAGGCCGACGAGCCCATGACGGTGCGCGCGCCGTCGACGTCGCCGAGGGCGTCCAGCACGTCCGCGTCCGCGTCGGGCGCGATCACGTCGACGTCCCCGGCCGCGAGCGCCGCGACGGCGGCCTGCGGGTCCTCGATGGTCGACACGACGACGCGCTCCACCGACGGCCGGTGCGTTCCGGTGTAGAAGCGGTTGGCGCGGAGCGTGATGGACGTGCCGGGGTCGATGGACTCGATGGCGTAGGGCCCGGATCCGACCGCGCGCTCGGGGTGGGCGGCGACGTCGGCGACCCCGAAGCCCCGGTTCCACGCGTCGGAGATGGGCGAGAGCAGCTCGGGGGCGCGGTCCTGCACGGCGTCCACGAGCGTCTGCTTGGCGCGGCCGGGGCTCGACATGTCGAGGCCGAGCTGCGCCACCGCATGAGCGGGGAGGCCGATCTCGAACGCGAGGCGCCAGTCCGGCGTGTACTCGTCGAACACCATGGTGATGGACCGGCCGCCGTCGCCGATCTCGGGCGTGCGGGTGACCTCGGCCAGCGCCTCGTCCTCCGCGGCGTCGAAGTAGACGGTGTCGGCGGGCAGGGCGCCGGTGTAGCCGCCGGTCGACTCGTCGACGTAGCCCGCGGCGTCGAAGCCCGGGGTGTCGAAGGCGCGGGATCCGGCGGCCCAGGAGAGCAGGAGGTCGGCGGCGTCGACGGGCTCGCCGTCCGACCAGCGGACGCCCTCGGCGACCGTGTACTCGACCGTGAACGGGTCGCGCGAGACGATGCGCGCGGATCCGAAGCCCGGGTCGGATGCGACCGTGCCGTCGGCGGCGACCTCGGCGAAGCGCGAGTTCGTGGCGTGCACGATCTCGCGGTTGCCGTCGGTCGCCCCCGTGCGGGACTGCGCGTTGTAGGAGGTGAACGTGCTGGGCAGCGCCGCGCGGATGGCGGTGTCGGCGACCAGCCCGGTGGTGGGCGAGCACGCGGCCAGGCCGGCCACGAGGGCCAGGGCGACCGCCGCGGAGGCGCCACGGACGAGCCGCCGCATGCCCCGCGGGCGCCGGGCTCGTGCGGCCACGGGGCCTCGCGTGTCGCTGTCCATCGCCGTCGATCCTACGCGAGCGGCACGACGAGGCCCGCCGCCCGCGCGCCCCCGGGAGGGGGTGCGACGGACGGCGGGCCGGGTCGTGCGGGTCGCGGATCAGGCCGCGGGCGGCTGGTCCCGCAGGGCCTCGCGGAGCTCGCGGCGCTCCTTCTGCTGGTCGGGATCCGGCAGCGGAACCGCGGCGATGAGCTTCTGCGTGTACGGGTGCTGCGGGTTCCGGAGGATCGACTCGGTCGGCCCCTGCTCCACGATCTTGCCGTGGTTCATCACCACGATGCGGTCGGCGAGGAGGTCGACCACCGCGAGGTCGTGGCTCACGAAGAGGCACGCGAACTGGAGCTCCTTCTGGATCTCCTGCAGCAGCTGGAGCACGCGGGCCTGCACCGACACGTCGAGCGCCGAGGTGGGCTCGTCGGCCACGAGCACCTTCGGCCGGAGCGCGAGCGCCCGGGCGATGCCCACGCGCTGCCGCTGGCCGCCGGAGAGCTCGTTCGGGTAGCGGTTGCGGAAGCTGCGAGGCAGCTCCACCTGCTCGAGGAGCTCCTCGACCCGGTCGCTCTGCTGCTTCTTCGAGAACTGCCCGGAGAGCTCGAGCGGCTCGCCGATGCTCTGGCCGATGGGCCAGCGCGGGTTGAGCGAGGAGCCCGGGTCCTGGAACACGATGCCGATCTCGCGGCGGACGGCCCGGAGGTCCTTCGCCGAGATGCCGGTCATGCGGCGCCCGGCGACCGTGAGCTCGCCGCCCGCGACGGGCAGGAGGCCCACCGCGGCGCGCGCGATCGTGGTCTTGCCGGATCCCGACTCGCCCACGACGCCGACGACCTCGCCGGGGTGGATGTCGAAGGACGCGCCCGTGACCGCCCGGAACGCCGGCACGCGACCGAGCTTCGGGTAGTCGATGTCCACCTCCTTGAGGGAGATGGCCGGCTCCGTGGTGCGGGCCGCGACCTCGACCTGGGCGGCCTCGCCCGTGCCGAGGTGCGGCACCGACGCGAGCAGCTGCTTCGTGTACGGGTCCTTCGGCGACTGGAAGATCTCGCGCACCGAGCCGCGCTCGACGATGCGGCCGCTCTTCATCACGATGACGTTGGTCGCGAGGTCGGCGACCACGCCCATGTCGTGCGTGATGATCACGATCGCGCTGTTGAGGCGCTGGTGGAGCTTCCGCAGCAGGTCGAGGATCTCGGCCTGGATCGTCACGTCGAGCGCCGTGGTGGGCTCGTCGGCGATGAGCATGTCGGGGTCGCACGACAGCGACTGGGCGATCATGGCGCGCTGGCGCTGGCCGCCCGAGAGCTGGTGCGGGTAGGAGTCGAACGCCTTCTCGGGGTCCGGCATCTCGACGAGCTTCAGCAGCTCGAGCGCGCGCACCTTGGCGGCCGACGGGATGATCGAGTTGTGGACGCGCAGGGCCTCCACGATCTGGAAGCCCACCGTGTAGACCGGGTTGAGGGCCGTCATCGGCTCCTGGAAGATCACGGCGATGTCGTTGCCGCGCGCCTTCCGCAGGGTCGCCTGGTCGGCGCCGACCATCTCGACGCCCTTGAGCTTCGCGCTGCCGCGGACCCGTCCGTTCTTGGGCAGGAGGCCGAGCAGCGACATGGAGCTGACGCTCTTGCCGGAGCCGGACTCGCCGACGATCGCGAGGACCTCGCCCGGGTTGACCTTGTAGTCGAGGTCGACGGCCGCGGGGATCCACTCGTCGCCGACCCAGAAGTCGACGCCGAGTCCGGAGACCTCGAGGATGGGGACGATCGCGTCTGACCCGTTCGCGTGAGCGCTCATGCTGCGTACTCCTGGCTGGTGGAAGGGAAGGTGTCGAAGGGCGTGGATGCGGGCCGTGGGACGATGTGGCCATGGACCAGCCCGTCGTCATCCGCCCGTCGTTCGGCCGCCTGCTGACCGTGATCGTCTCGGCGATCGTGGTCGTCGTGCTCGTGAGCACGGTGGTGGGAGGTCGTGCCGACCTGCTCCCCACGACCGTGTGGGGCCCGCTGCTGCTGGCCTACGCGGCGTGGCTCGTCTTCTGGGCGCCGCGCGTGCGCATCGCGATCGAGGGCGTCGAGATCCGCAACGTCTTCCGCACGCACGAGATGTCGTGGCCCGCGATCCGCGAGGTCGACACCAAGTGGGCCCTGAACATCACGACCGCGCACGAGCGCGTCACGGCGTGGGCCGCTCCCGCGCCCGGCCGGCACTCGAACGCCTACATCACCACGAAGGAGGAGCGGTACCAGCCGGACCTCAGCGCGATGATGCAGGACGCGCGCCGTGGCGACCTGCCCCGCACCGACTCCGGCGACGCGGCCACGGTGATCCGCCGGCGCCTCGCCGACCTCGACCAGGCGGGCCACCTGGGCGGCCCGGTCGAGGAGGAGGGCCGGCGCGTCCGCACGCACTGGGCGGAGATCGCCGTGCTCGTGGTGCTCGCCGCGGCGACGGTCGTGACCGCCCTGGTCTGAGGCCGGGAGCCGCGTCCCGGCGGGAGACGGGCCGGCGACCGCCGGCCCGTCCGACGCGACGACGGTCATCGACCGTCCGTGCCGTCCGGCGCGGTGCCGTCGGCGGGACCGTCGGCCTGCGCGTCCGGACGCGCCGACCCGACGGGCGGCGGGACGCGGACGCCCTCGGCGCCGGAGCCGGTCGTCGGGCCCTGCTCGCGGCGGGTGCGGCCGGTGAGCATGGCGAACATCTGCTTGTACGGGCCCTGTCCGCCCGGCATGCGCCGCTGGCGCGGGTCGAACGCGTCGCGCAGGCCGTCGCCGATGAAGTTGATCGTCAGAGCGATGATGATGATGAACAGGCCGGGGAACCAGAACAGCCACGGCCGGGTCGCGAACGCGCCCTGGTACTCGTTGATGATCTGGCCGAGCGACACGTCCGGCTTCCGGATGCCGAACCCGAGGAACGACAGCGCCGCCTCGAGCAGGATGGCCGCGCTCATGAGCAGCGTGGTCGAGACGATCACGACGCCGATCGCGTTCGGCAGGATGTGCCGGAACACGATGCGGCTGTTCGAGGCGCCTGCCACCCGCGCCGCGTCGACGAACTCGCGCTCGCGGAGGCTGAGGAACTCTCCGCGCACGAGGCGGGCCAGGCTCGGCCATCCCACGAGGCCGAGCACGATCCCCAGCACGGCCGCTCCGAGGCTCCCGAAGGTCTGTCCGAGGACCGCGGCGATGACGATGACCGGGATCACGATGATGAGGTCGGTGAAGCGCATCAGCAGGGAGTCGACGCGGCCGCGGAAGAAGCCCGAGACGGCGCCGACGACGATCCCGATGAAGGCCGCGATGACGCCGTACACGACCATCACGACGATGGACTGCTGCGTGCCGCGCATGACGCGGGCGAAGATGTCGCGCCCGATCTCGTCCTGGCCGAACGGGTGCGCCCCGAACTGGAAGGGCAGCACCCACGTGGGGTTGCCGCCGTTCTCGATGGGCGACGCGTCCTCGTAGCCCCACATCCACCAGCCGGGGATGCGGAGGCCGAAGACCTGGATGCCCACGGACGAGTACACGAGGATCGCCATCAGCAGCAGGACCACGACCGATGTCATGGCGCCCTTGTGGCGGAGGAACCGACGACGGACGACGGTCCCCTGGCTGAGGCCCTCGACCTCCCGCTGCTCGATCGTCAGCTCGGAGTTCGCGCCGCCCTCCGGGAGGTGCGGGTCGTTGTGGGGGTCGTTGGGGTTCCCCATCAGCGAATTGGTCATGTGTCAGCTCACCCGGATTCGAGGATCGAGGACCGAGTACAGGATGTCGGCCAGCATGTTGAAGATGACGGTCAGGATGCTGGTGATCAGGATGAATCCCATCAGCGGATTGAGGTCGGTCTTGGTCAGGGCCTCCTGGAACACGGATCCCATGCCCTTCCACGCGAAGATCGTCTCCGTGATCACCGCCCCGCCGATGAGTCCGCCCACGTCGAACGCGATGACGGTGGCGACGGGGATCATGGCGTTGCGGAACGCGTGGCGCATGATCACGGTGCGCTCGGTGAGGCCCTTGGCGCGCGCGGTGCGCACGTAGTCCTGGTTCATGACCTCGAGGAGGCTCGCCCGCGAGTAGCGGGAGTAGCTCGCGACGGAGATCAGCAGGAGCGCGATCGTGGGCAGGAGGAGGTGCGTGTAGCTGTCGAGCATTCCCTGCCAGATGGAGCCTTGGAGGCCCGGGGTGACGGCGCCGACGGTGGCGATGGGGCGGCCGCGCGTGTTGGTCACGTAGTCGGGCCACACCTGCATGACGCGGTCGATGATGATCAGCAACGCGACGAGCCCGCCGGTGATGCCGGCGCCGCGGGCGACGATGGGCTTGTCGTTCTGGCCGACGACGTAGCCGACGACCACCCCGACCACGACGAACGCGACGACGAGCACGATGGTGATCCACCAGGGGGCGGAGACCGTCAGCACGTACTGCAGCGGGTACCAGAGCGCGGCGCCGAGGACGGCCATGGCGAGCGCCGAGTAGAACGCGCGCCGGTTGCGGAGCCCCGTGGACAGCGACGTGATGAGCACGGCGATCAGGGCCCCGAGGGCGCCGATGAGCACGATGCCGAGACCCGGTCGAGCGAACCAGTCGGTGACGAGCAGGTAGACGAGCACGGCCGCGGTGATGACCGTCGCGGAGCCGAACACGATGAGGCGCGGCTTCGGGTCGCCGCCGATGATGCTCATCCACACGAAGCCCGACACGAGCGACAGGACGACGATGAGGACCGGCGGGATCGACGGGTTCACGAGGAAGTCGTTGAAGCCGATCGCGACGTACTGCTTGAGCAGCACGGCGACGAAGAAGATCGGCAGCGAGAAGAAGAGGAACGACGCGAAGGTGACCGTGTAGTCGTAGCCGCTGTACTGGCGGAGCGCGGTCGTCATGCCGATGGAGACGCCGATGAGCACCGCGATGATCGTGGCGATGGTCACCAGCTGGATCGTCTGCCCGGCCGCGTTGGCGATGAGGTCGTTGACCTCGCGGCCGTCGATGGCCCTGCCGAGGTCGATCTGGCCGATGAAGACCTTGAACACGCCGCCGAGCCACAGGAAGTAGCGCAGGGGCGACGGGACGTCGAGGTTGAGCAGCTCGGTCCGCGCGGCGATGAGCGCGTCGCGGTTCGGCGACGGGCTCTCGCGCAGGTCCCCGAGGGGATCACCCGAGTTGGCCGCGAGGTTGTAGATGATGAAGCTGGCGCCCAGGAGGACGAAGAACGACGCGACGAGGCGTCTCAAGACGAAGGTAAGCACAGGGCGACGACGTCCCTTTCTGTGTTCGGCCAGGGCTCGTGACCCGACCCGACGAGAGCATACGCGGCCGGATCCGCGGATCACGAATCGGCAACGGACATGGAGAGGGTGCCGAGGCCAGGCGGCCTCGGCACCCTCGCACCCTCCCGTTCAGGGGACGGCGCTCACTGCTGTCGTGCTACTGCGCAGCTGCCTGCGCCGGGGCCCACTCCCAGTAGTTCCAGAAGTAGGTCGGCGAGAGGAACGCCGGCTTGACGCCCGTGACCGTGTCGCTCCAGGCGGTGAGGCCCGGGAACTGGAAGATCGGCGTCGTCCAGCCCTGCTGCTGGATGAGGGTCTCGGCCTGGATGAGCAGATCGCGCTGCTTGTCCGTGTCGGTCTCCGTGTCCAGCTGCTTGAAGAGGTCGTCGACCTCGGGGTTCGACCACCCGTAGTAGTTGTTGATGCCGCCGGTCTGGTAGTTCGGGCCGGACTCGCCGACCGCGAGGCTCGTGGACTGCCATCCGAAGAGGGCGATGTCGTACGAGTCGGTCTTGCTGGAGAGGTCGGCACCCCACGTGGCGCTGTTCACGTCGATGAGGTTGAAGCCGGCCTGCTGCGCCGACTGGCGCATGAGCTCGAACTCCTGCTGACGACGCGTGTTGCCCTGGCCGTAGAGGACGCGGGCGTCGATCGTGCCGGTGACGCCGGCCTGGGCGAGGAGCGCCTTGGCGCCGTCGATGTCGACCGCCTGGTCCTTGTAGCCGTTCTCCTCGACCGAGGCCTCGTAGTTCGGCGTGCCGGGCACGAAGACGTTCGAGTTGCGGAGCTCCGCGTCCTCCTGGAGGGGCTTGATCAGCTTGTCGAGGATCTCCTCGCGCGGCAGCGTCTTGAAGAACGCCTGGCGGACGAGCTTGGCCTTCTCGGCGTCTCCGCCGTACTTCGCGGGGTCGAACGGGCCGCCGTTGGTGACCTGGAGATCGACGTGCTCGTACGTGCCCTCGGCCTGGCCCTTGTACTCGATGCCGCTGAGTCCCTGGACCTGCTGGAGGAGGTCGGCCGTGGGCTGACCGGACGCGATCTGGACCTCGCCGTTCGAGAGGGCCTGGATCTGCGCCTGCGGGTCCGAGATGAACCGGACCGTGATCTTCTCGTACTTCGGCTTCTTGGAGCCGGTGTACTCCTTGTTGGCCGTCAGGGTGATGTACTGGTCGGCCTTGAGGTCGGTGATCGTGTACGCGCCGTCGCCCAGGGTCTTCTGCGGCTCCGTCGGCATGTCGGAGTAGCGGTAGCCGTCGTTCCAGACCTTGGAGACCGGGGCGAGGACGCTGGCGTCCTTGTCCTGGATCGCCGTGATGAGCTTCTTCTTCGCGTCCTCGGGCGAGAGGTTCTCGTCCGGGAAGGCGAGCTGCGTGGTGCCGTGGGCCGAGACGCCGACGCCGTTGCCGGTCGCGACCTCCCAGTCGACGTAGGGCTGGTCGTACGTGTAGGTGAGGCTGCGGCCGTCGTCGCCGATCTCGGGGGTCTTGGTGACTAGGCCGAGGCGGGTGTCCTTGACGGCGCCCGAGTTGAAGAAGACCTGGTCGTCGCCGGTGGTGACCGTGCCGTCCTCGTTCGTCTTCACGTCCTCGGTCGTGTTCACGTTGGTCGTGTTGGCGGCCCAGTTGAGGAGCATGTCCGCGGCGTCGACGGGGGTGCCGTCGCTCCACTTGACGCCCTCGTTGATCGTGAACTTCACGACCAGGGGGTCGTCGGAGACCTTCTCGTACGTGCCGAAGTCGGTGTCCTTCTGCAGCGAGGGGCCGTCGTCGTAGTAGTTGAAGGCCCGGTTCGTCAGGTACACGATGTTCGTGTTGGCGGTGGCGTTGCCGGTCGCCGACGCGTTGTTGTACTCGAGGAACGGGTCGTTCCAGGCCACGGTGATCTCAGTGCCGGCGATGACCTCGGACTCCTGAGCGGGCGCAGAGCAGCCGCTGAGGACGAGGGCACCGGAGACGATGACGGCACCAGCCGCTGCAAGGCGTCTGATTTTCAAGGTTCCTCCTGTGCATGGGAATGGCGCGGACCCACCGTGCGTGCGGTCGACCGCGCAGATATGAATGACCCTAGGTACGCCTGGGAGTCTTTGCAAAAACTGGGCCCAAACGTTACATACCGGTAACTCGGACGCGCGGATCCGCGCGTGGGGGTCCGGATCCGTGCGTCTGGACCGTCGACATCGCGCGCGATCGTCGGCCTGGACGACGGATCGCGTCGTCCGGGGCGCCGTCGGCCACGGGCCCGCCGACAGCCGGGGTCCGGGCGGCCGCGCCTAGGATCGCCCCGTGCCCGACGCCCCCTCCCCCGCCGCGAGAACGCTCGCCCGACCCCCGGCGCCGCGGCCCGCGGTGCGTCGGCGCATCCGGATCGAGATCGCCCTCGTGCTCGGGCTCTCGCTCGGGGCGAGCGCCGTGTACTCCGTGCTCCGGATCGTCGACCTCTCGACGCGGCCGGAGGCGCTCGGATCGCAGAGCGCCACGATCAACCGGAGCCTGAACGACCGGCAGGTCTTCGACCTGCTCTACCAGCTGCTCGACATCGCGACCGCGCTCGTGCCGGTCGCCCTCGTGCTCTTCCTGCTCTGGCAGCCGGGGCGGAGCGCGTTCCGGCGGATCGGCCTCGACCTCACCCGTCCGGGGCGCGACGTCGCCGCCGGCTTCGGCCTCGCCGCGCTCATCGGGGTGCCCGGGCTCGGCCTGTACCTCGCCGGCCGTGCGCTCGGCATCACGGTCGACGTGGTGCCGACCGCGCTCGACTCGTACTGGTGGACCGTGCCGGTGCTCGTGCTCGTCGCCCTGCGTGCGGCGCTGCAGGAGGAGGTGATCGTGGTCGGCTACCTCTTCACCCGGCTCCGCGAGCTCGGCTGGGGGCACGGCCGGATCGGCGCGTGGAGCGTGGTCCTCGTGGCGGCCGTGCTGCGCGGGAGCTACCACCTGTACCAGGGCTACGGGCCGTTCCTCGGGAACGTGGTGATGGGCGTCGTGTTCGGCTGGTGCTACGTGCGCTTCGGCCGGACGGCGCCGCTCGTGGTGGCCCACCTGATCCTCGACGTGGTCAGCTTCGTGGGCTACCCGGTCGCGCTGCAGCTGCTGCCGGGACTGTTCGGCTGACGGGTTTCCGGGCACGACCGGGGGCGCGACCCTGGCGCATCCGCCCGACCTGTGCCTAACCTGGGAACGCCGCACGACGAGGTGCGGCCTCATCTCGAGGAGATCCCATGGGCGACGCCGCTCATCCGACCGGGGACCCCCGGCCGGCCGTCGACTACCTGGAGGTCGAGGACTCGGCCCGGTTCCGGGAGCTGAAGCGGGCGCACCGCGGCTTCGTCTTCCCGCTCGCCGTCGCGTTCCTCGTCTGGTACTTCGCGTTCGTGCTGCTGTCGGACTACGCGCACGAGTTCATGTCCACGCCCGTCATCGGCAACGTGAACCTCGGGATCCTGCTGGGGCTCGCGCAGTTCGTGACGACCTTCGCGATCACCACCTGGTACGTGAGCCGGGCGAACGCGCGCTTCGACCCCGCGGCCGCGGAGATCCGGGCCGACCTGGAGGAGCGCGAGCGCGTCGCGCTGGAGGGGCCGCGTGGGTCCACTCCGCCCGAGCATCGGAAGGGCGGCCGGAGATGAGCGCCGCGACCTCGGCCGTCATGGCGACGACGCCCACGACCGACACGGGCGACCCCGTCCTCAACATCTCGATCTTCGGCGCCTTCGTGGTGATCACCCTCGTGATCGTGTTCCGGGCGAGCCGGAACAACTCGACCGCGGCGGACTACTACGCGGCCGGCCGCTCCTTCACCGGGCCGCAGAACGGCACCGCCATCGCGGGCGACTACCTCTCGGCGGCGTCGTTCCTCGGGATCGTCGGCGCCATCGCGATCAACGGGTACGACGGCTTCCTCTACTCGATCGGGTTCCTCGTCGCGTGGCTCGTGGCGCTGCTGCTCGTGGCCGAGCTGATGCGCAACACCGGCAAGTTCACGATGGCCGACGTGCTGAGCTTCCGGCTCAAGCAGCGGCCCGTGCGGCTGGCCGCGGCGACCACGACGCTCGCCGTCTGCTTCTTCTACCTGCTCGCGCAGATGGCGGGCGCGGGCGGGCTCGTCTCGCTGCTGCTCGGGATCGACGACCGGCTCGGGCAGTCGCTCGTGATCGCGGTGGTCGGCGCGCTCATGATCGTCTACGTGCTCGTCGGCGGGATGAAGGGCACGACCTGGGTGCAGATCATCAAGGCCTGCCTGCTCATCGCGGGCGCGGCCGTGATGACCGTGTGGGTGCTCGCGATCCACGGCTTCAACGTGTCGGACCTGCTGGGCGCGGCGGCCGCCGCGGCGGACAAGCCCGTGCTCGAGCCCGGCAACCAGTACGGGGCCACGGGGATCACGAAGCTCGACTTCCTGTCGCTCGCGCTCGCGCTGGTGCTCGGCACGGCGGGCCTCCCGCACGTGCTCATGCGCTTCTACACCGTGCCGACCGCGAAGGAGGCGCGTCGCAGCGTGGTCTGGGCGATCTGGCTCATCGGCATCTTCTACCTCTTCACCCTGGTGCTCGGGTACGGCGCGGGCGCGCTGCTCGGGAGCGAGCGGATCCTCGCGGCGCCCGGCGGCGTCAACTCGGCCGCTCCCCTACTGGCGCTCGAGCTCGGCGGGCCGATCCTGCTGGGGATCATCGCGGCGGTGGCGTTCGCCACGATCCTGGCGGTGGTCGCCGGACTCACCATCACGGCGGCGGCGTCCTTCGCGCACGACGTGTACGGCAGCGTCATCAAGAAGGGGCAGGTCTCGGCGAACGGCGAGGTGCGGGTCGCGCGGATCACGGTCGTCGTGATCGGCATCGTGTCGATCCTCGCGGGCATCGGCGCGAACGGGCAGAACGTGGCGTTCCTCGTGGCGCTGGCCTTCGCGGTGGCGGCGAGCGCGAACCTGCCGACGATCCTCTACTCCCTCTACTGGCGGCGCTTCTCCACGCGCGGCGCGGTGCTCAGCATGTACGGCGGGCTCGGGACGGCGCTCGTGCTGATCGCGTTCTCGCCCGTGGTGTCGGGCGCGGAGACGTCGATGATCCCGGGGGCCGACTTCTCGTGGTTCCCGCTGAGCAACCCGGGGATCGTGTCGATCCCCGTCGGGTTCCTGCTCGGCTGGATCGGGACCGTGACCTCCACGCGCAAGGAGGACCCGCTGGTGGCGGCCGAGATGGACGTGCGGTCGCTCACCGGGCACGGCGCCGAGAAGGCGACCGAGCACTAGGGGCGGATGCCCGGGCGCCGGGCGCCGGGCGCCGGCGCCCGGGCGGAGGCCGGGCGCCGGCCGGGCCGGCCTCAGTCGCTGAGGTTCTCGCTGAGGATGGTGAGGACGCCGGCGCGCGCGTCGGCGGCGGTCGTGCCCAGCCGGTCGGCCACGATCTCGACGAGCGACTCCAGCACGATGACGTGCGGGATGCGCGACGTGCGCTCGACCTCGTGCCGGAACCCGGCCTTGGCGGGCGCCACCACGAGGGCGACGTCGGCGAGCGCCCCGAGCGGGGACGTCGCGAACGAGGTGACGGCCACCACGGCGGCGCCGGCCGCGCGCGCCGACCGGGCGCCGCGGAGGCTCAGCTCGTTGGCGCCGCTGCCGCTGATGACGACCACGACGTCCTCGGGCGAGAGCCGGCTGACCGCGATCTGCTGGCCCACCGGATCCGCGACGAACTCGGCGGGACGGCCGACCGCGGTGAGGCGCATGGAGAGGTCGAGGGCGAGCGGGGACGACAGGCCGCTGGCGACGACCACCAGGCGGCGGGCGGCGACGACGCGCGCGACCGCGTCCTCCACCTCCGCCTCCCCGAGCACGCTAGCGACCCGCGGGAGGGCGGCGGCGAGCGCGTCGAGGTCGGAGCGGATCCGGCCGAGCGCGCTGGGGCCGTGCGCGCCCTCCCCCGCGGTCGCGGCCGCGCGGGCCGAGCTCCGCGCGAGCTCCCGGGTGAGGGCGACGCGCAGCTGCGGGTAGCCGCGGTAGCCGAGGCTCTGGCACGAGCGGACGACGGTGGAGCGGGCGACGCCCGCGCGGTCGGCGAGCTCCTGCGCGGTGATCTCCACCACGCCCTCGGTGTCGTCGAGGATCAGCTCGACCACGCGGCGCTCGCTCGGCTGCAGGGCGTTGACCACGGTCGCGATGCGCGTGGTGGGCCCCACGTCGTCACTCCACTGCACGGACCCTCGCCCCCTCGGTGATCCGGCGGCGGATCCGGCCGGAGACGGCGTCGATCGACATGGTGACCGCGACGACGACGATGAGGAGGACGCCCACCGTGGGCCACTCCCGGTACTGAGTGTAGGAGGTGAGCATGTCGCCGATCCCGCCGACGCCGATGAGGCCGAGCACCGCCGACGCGCGCACGTTGATCTCGAACCGGTACAGCCAGAAGGAGAGGAAGTCGGCGCTCGCCTGCGGCCAGACGCCCCAGCGGATCAGCGACCAGGCGCCGCCGCCGGCCGCCCGCACGGCCTCGAGCGGACCGCGGTCGACGCCCTCCACGGACTCGTAGCCCCACTTGCCGAGCGTGCCGACGCTCGAGACGCCGAGCGCCAGCGCGCCCGTGAGGGGCGTGAGGCCGGTGACCGAGAGGATCACGATGGCGGTGATGATCTCGGGCACGGCGCGGATGGCGGAGAAGAGGATCCGCAGCGGCCAGCGCACGGCCGCCGGCGCGAAGCCGCGCGCCGCGAGGAAGGCGAGCGGCACCGAGACGACGACGCCGATGACCGTGCCGACCCAGGCCATGAGCACCGAGGTCCACGTCTGGCGGAGCGCCTCGGGGAGCTTCGACCAGTCGGGGCTCGAGAACATCAGCCAGAGGTAGCGGACGAGCTCGGCGGGCAGGTCGGCGAGGCGGTCCCACGCGATGTCGGCCGACCAGCAGGCGACGACCACGACCGCGGTGACGGCCGCCACGGCGACGACCCGGGCCGGGCGGCGGGGGCGGGCGGGCACGGCGAGGCTCATGCGATCCTCTTCCTGATCTCGTTCGAGACGAGGTCGATCACGATGACGATCACGAGGATCTCCAGCACGATCAGCGCGAGCTGGTCGTAGCGGTAGAAGGTGCGCACGGCGTCGATGAGGAGGCCGATGCCGCCGGCGCCCACGAGGCCGAGGACGGTGGACGCGCGCACGTTGAGCTCGAGCACGTAGAGCGTCTGGCCGACGAAGCCGGGAAGCACGTCGGGCAGGGCGACCGCCCGGTCGACCTGCATCCGCGTGCCGCCCGCCGCGCGCCCCGCCTCGAGCGGGCCGGGGTCGTTCGACTCGATGGCCTCCGACACGAGCTTCACGATGATGCCCACGTTGAAGAGGACGAGCGCGAGGATGCCGGGCAGCGCCCCGACGCCCACCATCGCCACGAGCAGCGCGGCGTAGAGCAGCTCCGGCACCGCGCGCACCACGTTGAGGACCGCGCGGATGGCACCGCGGCTCACCGGGTGCGGATTGGTGAGGCGCGCGGCCCACAGGCTGAGCGGCAGCGCGACCGCGGCCCCGGCGACGGTCGCGATGACGGCCATGGCGAGGGTCTCGAGCATCGGCGCGACGGTGCGGGGGAAGAACGCCCAGTCGGGCTCGAACAGGCGCGCGAGCTTGTCGGCGCCGTTCCGCCAGTTGCGCGCGATGGCGTCGAACCCGAACGCCACACCCACCTGCGGGCTCATCGCGACGGCCGTGATGACGAGCACGACGGCGAGCGCGGCCCACGGCCGCCAGCGGCCCGCGGGGCGCGGCGGCAGCTCCCGGATGCTCATCCGAGGGTGTCCTCGGGGCGGATCGAGCGGCCGTAGATGGCCTCGAAGACGTCGTCGCCCGCGGTCGCGGCCGGGCCGTCGTAGACGACCTCGCCGGCGCGGAGGCCGATCATCCGGTCGCCGTAGCCGCGCGCGAGGTCGAGGAGGTGCAGGTTGGTGAGCACCGTGATCCCGAGCTCGCGGTTGATGCGGCGGAGGTCGCCCATGACGCCGTGCGCGGTCGGCGGGTCGAGGCTCGCGACCGGCTCGTCGGCGAGGACGAGGCGGGGGCGCTGCGCGAGCGCGCGGGCGATCGCGACGCGCTGCTGCTGGCCGCCGGACAGCGTGGACGCGCGGTCCCACACCTTGCCGAGGATCCCGACGCTCTCGAGCGCCTGGAACGCGATCTCGCGGTCGACCGCGCGCGGCAGCCCGAGGAACGTGCGCCACCCGGGCGTGTGCGCGAGCCGGCCGACGAGCACGTTGTCGAGGACGCTCGCGCGCTTCGCGAGGTTGAAGCCCTGGAAGACCATCCCGATGTCGCCGCGGAGGGCGCGGAGGCGGCGGTCGGCGAGGCCGTCGACGCGCGTGCCGCCGACCTCCACCTCGCCGGAGGTCACGGGGACGAGGCCGTTGATCGTGCGGATGAGGCTCGACTTGCCGGATCCGGACAGCCCGACGACCGAGACCATCTCGCCGCCGGCGATGTCGAGGGAGACGTCCTTCAGCGCGACGACGCCGTTGGGGTAGCGGACCGTGACGCCGGCGAGGCGGACGGCCCACGGCGTGGAGGCCGGCGCGAGCGCGGCGGCCTCCGACAGGGAGGTGGCGGCGGCCATGCGCTAGCGCAGACCGAGCGACTCGGCGGCGCGCGCCACGACGTCGAGCGACGACGGGTCGGCGGGCGCGAGCTTCGTGATGGAGTACACGGCGGTGAGGGCCGCGGAGCCCTCGGGCGTGGCCGAGTAGTCGAGCAGCGCCTTCGTGATCCGGTCCTGCAGCTCCGGCGACAGCGAGCCGGAGACCGCGACGCCGTCGTTGGGGATCTCGTCGGTCATCGCGAAGACGACGACCTTCTTCCCGACGTCCGGCTTGTCCTTGGCGACGATCGTGCGGGCGTCCCAGAAGCTGAAGCCGACCTCGGCGTCCCCGTCGTAGACCGCGAGCACGGAGGCGTCGTTGGCCGTGACGGGGATCCGCTGGATGTCGGAGTCGATGTCGAGCCCGGCGTCCTTCAGCGCGAGCATCGGGTAGATGTAGCCGGCGGGCGACCCCGGGCCGAGGACGGCGACCTTCGCGCCCTTCACCCGCGTGATGGAGTCGAGGCCCTGGGGACCGGTCAGCGCGTCCGCGCCGTTGCAGAACAGCATGCCGTCGCGCTCGACGGGGGCGTCGTCGCAGTACTTGTCGGGGTCGTTCGTCATGAACTGGGCGGGGTAGGTGATGTTGCCGTTCCGCTCCGTCTGCAGCACGACCTTCGCCTGGTACATGTCGCTCGCCTGCCAGAGCTGCAGGGAGGGGAGGAAGCCGATCTGCGCCTGGTCGGCGCCCATCGCCTCGACGGCGGCCTGGTAGTCCTTCGCCACCACGCCGGTGACGGGGATCCCGAGGGCCTTCGTGAGCATGTCGGTGAGGGGCGCGGCGGTCTGCACGAGGCCGTCCTGGTCCTGGGACGGGACGAGCGCGAGCGTGAGGGACGTCGGATCCGCGGAGCCGGACGCGGCCGCGCCGGACGCGTCGCCGGCCGACGAGCATCCGGTGAGCGCGAGGGCGGCGACGGCCCCGATGACGAGGAGCGGGAGGGCGGGCTTCTTCATGCGTGCATCTGCTTTCCGTGGGGAGCGGCGAGGGAGGAGGTGGCGGGCGAGGGGGCGCCGTCGAGCCAGGCGCGGATGTCCGCGTACAGCCCGGCGACGGTGGCGGCGCGGTACGTGGCCCGGTCGTCGGCCGACGCGGCAGGTCCCACGAGCGCGGTGCGGAAGCCGCGGGCGTGCGCCGGCTCCAGGTCGTTGACCCAGAGGTCGCCGACGCTCAGGAGCCGGGCGGCGGGCGGACCCGCGGCGGGGCCGGGATCGAGGCGGTCGAGGACGGCGCCCATCCCCGCGGGCTTGCCGGCGCCCGTCACGACCTCGTCGAACCCGCCGGCGATCCCGAGCGCGGCGAGGGCCTCCGGGATCCGGACGGCGGGCGAGTTCGTGACGAGCACGCGGATCGCCCGGCCCTCGAGCCCGCGGAGGAAGCAGCCGAGCCCGGCGGGCGCGACGACGGGCGCGTGCGGGCCGCCGAGCTCCGCGCGGCTCGCCAGGAAGGCCGCGGAGAGGAGCCGCTCGGGCACCTCGTGCCGGGCGGCGAGCCCCTGGACGAGCGCGTACCCGTCGATGGCGCCGTGGGGCCGGCCGATGTCGCGGAGGCCGGCGGCGACGGCGGCGGCGAACCGCGTGCGCGCGTCGTCGCCGGGCAGCGTCTCGGCCACGTGGTGCGCGTAGCGGAGCACCGGGCCGTCGCCGAGGGAGACGGTGCCGTCGAAGTCGAACACGAGGGTCCGGCCGGGGGTGGTCACGGGGGCGCTCGTCTCCGCGCCCGGGTCGTGGATCCCGTCGGGATCCTGTGGACGCATCGTCCACGATAGGTAGCCATCATCGACGCTTCGACCATCTCCGGTGGACGGGAGGTGAACGCGGACGGGCGAGCAGGGGCGGGACGCCGCGAGGGCGGCGGGACCGGGTGGTCCCGCCGCCCTCGGCGGTGGTGCGGTGCGGCGCGCGGGGCGCCGCGGATCAGGCGCGGATCAGGCGAACGCCTCCGGCGGCGGGCAGGCGCAGAACAGGTTGCGGTCGCCGTAGGCCTGGTCGATGCGGCGCACCGGCGGCCAGTACTTGTCGCGCACGAGCGTCGACACCGGGTAGACGGCGCGCTCGCGCGTGTACGCGTGCGTCCACTCCCCCGCGATGACCGACTCGGCCGTGTGCGGCGCGTTCCGGAGCGGGTTGTCGTCGGCCGGCCACTCGCCCGCGGCGACCGAGTCGGCCTCCTGCTTGATGCCGATCATCGCCGCGATGAAGCGCTCGACCTCGGCGAGGTCCTCGCTCTCCGTGGGCTCGACCATGAGCGTGCCCGGGACCGGGAAGCTCATGGTGGGCGCGTGGAAGCCGTAGTCGACGAGGCGCTTGGCCACGTCGTCCACCGTCACGCCGGTCGCGGCCGTGAGCGGGCGCAGGTCGAGGATGCACTCGTGCGCGACGAGGCCGTCCTCCCCCGCGTAGAGCACCGGGTAGTGGTCGCGGAGGCGCGCGGCGATGTAGTTCGCCGACAGCACCGCGGCGCCCGTCGCCTGCTTCAGGCCCTCGGCGCCCATCATGCGGACGTAGGCCCAGCTGATGGGGAGGATGCTCGGCGACCCGTACGGCGCGGCCGACACCGGGGCGCCGCCGTGCTCGATCGTGGAGACGACCCCGTCCTGCACGAGCGCGTGGACGTTGCGCTGCGCCTGCGGGTGGCCGGGCAGGAAGGGCGCGAGGTGCGCCTTCGCCGCGACCGGGCCGACGCCGGGTCCGCCGCCGCCGTGCGGGATGCAGAACGTCTTGTGCAGGTTGAGGTGCGAGACGTCGCCGCCGAAGTCGCCGAAGCGGGCGAAGCCGAGGAGCGCGTTGAGGTTCGCGCCGTCGACGTAGACCTGGCCGCCGGCCTCGTGCACGGCCGCGCAGATCGCGCCGACCTCGTGCTCGTAGACGCCGTGGGTGGAGGGGTACGTGATCATCAGCCCGGCGAGCTCGTCGCGGTGCGCGGCGATCTTCGCGCGCAGGTCGTCGAGGTCGACGTTGCCGAGCTCGTCGCACGCGACGACCACGACGCGCATGCCGGCGAGCACGGCGCTGGCCGCGTTCGTGCCGTGGGCGCTCTGCGGGATGAGGCAGACCGTGCGCGCGTCGTCGCCGTTCGCGAGGTGGTAGCCGCGGATCGCGAGGAGGCCCGCGAGCTCGCCCTGGCTGCCGGCGTTCGGCTGGAGGCTCACGGTGTCGTAGCCCGTGACGTCGGCGAGCCAGGTCTCCAGCTGGAGGACCAGCTCCAGGTAGCCCTCGACGTCGTCCGTGGGCGCGAAGGGGTGGATGGCCTGGAACTCGGGCCAGGTCACCGCCTCCATCTCGGTGGCCGCGTTGAGCTTCATGGTGCAGGAGCCGAGCGGGATCATGCCGCGGTCGAGCGCGTAGTCCTTGTCGGAGAGGCGCTTGAGGTACCGCATCATGCCGGTCTCGGAGCGGTGCGTGGAGAAGACGGCGTGCGTGAGGTACTCGCTCGTGCGGATCGACAGCTCGGGGATCGACGAGAGGTCGCCGGTCGCGCCCTCGTCCTCCGCGAGCTCGGCGCCGAACGCGCGCGCGACGACCGCGAGGTCCTCGGGGCGCGTGGCCTCGTCGACGCTGAAGCCGAGGGTGTCGGCGTCCACGCGGAGCAGGTTGACCCCGCCCTCGGCCGCGGCCGCGAGGATCGCGTCCGCACGGCCGGGCACGGAGACGCGCACGGTGTCGAAGAACGCGGCGTGCAGCGGCTCGACGCCGACGGTCGCCAGCGAGCGGACGAGGCGGCGGGCGCCCCGGTTGGCCTGGCGCGCGATGACGCGGAGGCCCTTCGGCCCGTGGTAGACCGCGTACATCGAGGCCATCACGGCGAGGAGCACCTGCGCGGTGCAGATGTTGCTGGTGGCCTTCTCGCGGCGGATGTGCTGCTCGCGCGTCTGGAGCGACAGGCGGTAGGCGGGATGGCCGGCCGCGTCCTGGCTGACGCCCACGAGGCGGCCGGGCATCTGGCGCTCGAGGCCGGCGCGCACGGCGAGGTAGCCCGCGTGCGGACCGCCGAAGCCCATGGGCACGCCGAAGCGCTGCGAGGTGCCGACCGCGATGTCCGCGCCCAGCTCGCCGGGCGACGTGATCACCGTGAGGGCGAGCAGGTCGGCCGCGACGACCGCGAGGCCGCCCGCCTCGTGCACGCGCGCGATGACGGCGCTGGGGTCCCAGATGCGGCCGGAGGCGCCGGGGTACTGGATGAAGGCGCCGAACGCGTCGGGCAGCTCGGCGGGATCCACCGTGGCGAGGTCGTGCGCGACCAGCTCGATGCCGAGCGCGGCGGCGCGGCTGTCGAGGAGCGCGCGCGTCTGCGGCAGGGCGTCGGCGTCGATGAGGAAGACGGGCGTCTTCGCCTTGGAGGCGCGGCGCGCGAGCAGCATGCCCTCCACCACGGCGGTGGACTCGTCGAGCATGGACGCGTTCGCGGTCGCGAGCCCGGAGAGCTCGGCGACCATCGTCTGGAAGTTGATGAGCGCCTCGAGGCGGCCCTGCGAGATCTCGGGCTGGTACGGCGTGTAGGCCGTGTACCAGCTCGGGTTCTCGAGCACGTTGCGGGTGATGACCGCGGGCGTGATCGTGTCGTGGTAGCCGAGGCCGATCATCGAGGTGCGCACGCGGTTGCGGCCCGCGATGCGGCGGAGCTCGGCGAGGGCGTCGCGCTCGGTGGCCGCCTCGGGCAGCACGGAGTCGCCCTCGGTGCGGAAGCGGTCGACCTGGATGGTCTCGGGCACGGCCTTCGCGAGGAGCGACGGGATGGAGTCGTGGCCGAGAAGCCTAAGCATGGTGGCGCGGGCCTCGGAGTCGATGCCGATGTGGCGGGCGCCGAACGCGCCGGGCGCGAAGGCCGAGGACTCCTCGGCCACGTCGGGCGCGGAGACGGGGGCGGGCGTGGCCGGGCGCGTGCCGGCGTCGACGGCGGTCACTCGCCCACCAGCGCGACGTACTCGTCGTGGCTGAGGAGCGTCGGGAGCGCCTCGAAGCGCACCTTGACGAGCCAGCCGGATCCGAACGGGTCGCTGTTCACGAGGTCGGGCGAGGCGACGACCTCCTCGTTGACCTCGGTGACCGTGCCGTCGATGGGCGCGAAGAGCTCGCCGACCGACTTGGTCGACTCGATCTCGCCCACGACCTCGCCGCCGGCGAGCTCGTCGCCCACCGCGGGCAGCTCGACGAAGACGACGTCGCCGAGCTTGTCGGCGGCGTAGGCCGTGATGCCGACGGTCGCGACGTCGCCGTCGACCTGCACCCACTCGTGCTCGGCGGTGTACTGGAGGCTGGTCTGGTCGGTCATGCGAGGGCCTTTCGCGAGTAGAAGGGGAGGGTCACGACGGTGGCGGGAACGCGCGTGCCGCGGACGTCGACGGTGAGGCGCGTGCCGGGGGCGGCGAGCGCGGGATCCACGTACGCCATGGCGACGGGGTGGCCGAGCGTGGGCGACAGGGCCCCGCTCGTGATGATTCCAACGGGCGCGACGGCGCCCTCGGTGGCCTCCATCACGGCCTCGAGGGCCTCGGCGGAGTCGCCCGCGACCTCCTCGGCGTAGACGGGGTAGTCGGCGCGAGGCGCGCGGCGGCCCTCGGTGACGAGGCCGACGAGCACGCGGGCGGCGGGATCCGGGCCCTTCTCCACGGCGGCGCGACCGCGGAAGTCGCCCTCCTTCGCGAGCGCGACCACCTTGCCGACGCCGGCCTGCACGGGCAGCGTGTGCAGGCCGAGCTCGTGGCCGTAGAGCGGCATGCCCGCCTCGAGGCGGAGCGTGTCGCGGCAGGCGAGGCCCGTGTTCAGCAGGCCGAGCGGCGTGCCGGCGGCGACGAGCGCCTCCCACAGGGCGACCGCGTCCTCGGTGGCGACGTACAGCTCGTAGCCGTCCTCGCCCGTGTAGCCGGTGCGGGCGACGAGCACGTCCTGGCCGGCGAAGCGGGCGGCCGTGGCGCGGTAGTAGCGGAGCGCCTCGAGCGGCGTCGCGGTCTCGAGCCCGGCGGTGGCCTCGAGGATCGCGCGGGACACGGGACCCTGCACGGCGATGAGGGCGACGTCGTCGCTCGCGTCGTCGACCTCCACGTCGTCGAGGCCCTCGGCCGCCTCGGCGAGCACGGCGAGGACGGGGTCGTGGTTGCCCGCGTTGGCGACGACGAGGAAGGACTCCTCGCCGGTGCGGTAGACGATGAGGTCGTCGACGATGCCGCCCGAGGGATCCAGCAGCAGCGTGTACTTCGCCTGCCACTCGGCGATGGCCGAGAGCTTGCCGGCGAGCACGGAGTCGAGGAAGCGGGCGGCGCCCTCGCCCTCCACGGCGATCTCGGCCATGTGCGAGATGTCGAAGATGCCGGCGGCCTCGCGCACGGCGCGGTGCTCGGCGAGGTCGCTCGTGTAGCGGACGGGCATGAGCCAGCCGGCGAAGTCGGTGAAGGAGGCGCCGGCGGCCTCGTGCACGGCGTGCAGCGGGGATCGGCGGGGCGGGGCCGGGGCCGCCGCGGCAGGCGCGGTGTCGGCGGGTGCGTCGGTCATGGAGTCCTCCGGTCGTGACCGGCGCGGGCGCCGGATGCGGGACTCCCCCTCTGTCATGTGCCTGAGAGCTTCGCGCCGTCCGAGGAGGGTGCTTTCACCGTGGGCGAGCCGTGCGGGACGACTGCTTTTCAGAGTGGCCAGTGCGTCGCGGTACGTGGACCTGAGAGATTGGCGGGGAGGCTTGCTCCTTCGGTGCTCCCGGAGGAGCTCTCCCGCGATGCGTGCGCGGCCGTGTTACGGGTCCCAGCATATCGAGCGGGACGTTTCGGGCGTGTGACGATCCCGCCCGCGCCCGGCGCGTCCGCCCGGACGCGACGACGCCGCCGCATCCTCGGGATGCGGCGGCGTCGGGCGGTCGGGTCGAGCGGTCGTCAGATCGCGTCGGGCGACGGCGCGGCGGGGGCCGTCGTGCCGGGCTGGACGTCGTCGTCCTGGTCGATGACGCGGCGCACGTCGTCGGCGAGCTGCGCGACGCCCTCGGGCATCATCTCGAAGCCGTCCGTGGTGCCGACGTTGATGACGAGGCCGGTGCCCTCGGGGATGGCCTGCACGAGCTCGGCGGCGGGGATCGTGGCGACGTGGTCGGCGACGCTCGTGACCTTCTCGTCGATGCGGTCCTCGTGCGTGAAGGCGGCGAGCATGGGCACGCCGTCGCGGTCGAAGAGGACCGGCTGGAGCTGGTCGGTCTCGGGGGTCAGGGGCGTGGCGGTGGGCACCACGACGACGGTGTTGATGAACTCCGTGAGGACGGCGGTCATGTCGGACTCGCCGGCCTGGCCGCGCGCGATGGCCTGCTCGAGGGGGGTGGGCTCTCGGTCCTGTGAATCGGTCATGCTCCCATCGTGCCCGATCGAGCGGCACGGCGCCTGACCGGGGCGGCACGGCGCCGAGCGGGGCGGCACCGAGCGGGGCGGCGTCCCGGGCGCGCGGCGGAGCTAGGATCGACACTTCCCGCCCACCACCCGACCCGAGGGGAGCCGCCGTGCCGATCGGACGCCAGCGCCCCCGCGGCGAGCTCGAGGCCGCCATCATGGACGCGCTCTGGGACGCCGACGAGCCGCTCACGGCCAAGGACGTCGTGGCCCGGATCCCGGATCCGCGCCCCGCCCTCACGACGGTGCTCACGGTGCTGGAGCGGCTCGGCCAGAAGGGCCTCGTCACGCGATCCGACGAGGCGCGCGCCCTCACGTTCGCGCCCGCGCGCTCCCGCACGGACCACGCGGCGTCCCTCATGTCGGGCGCGCTCGCAGCCACGAAGGACCGCGAGGCGGCGCTGCTGCGCTTCGCCGGCACGCTCGACGGCGACGACCTCACGGCGCTGCGCCGCGCGCTCGGCGCGGACGACCCGGCGTAGCGCGCCAGCGCTCGCGCGCTCCGGCGCCCCGGCTAGCGCGGGTCGTCGGCCCCGTCGGTCGGCCCGCCGACGCTCCGGCCGTCCTCGCCCGGGAAGCGTCGCGACGAGCGGCGCACGACGCCGAGGACCACGAGCACGGCCGCCCCGAGGATCAGGAGGCCGATGAGGAGGAACACCCACACGGGCGTCGTCTCCGCGGCGTCGGCGATCGGCACGGACTCGCCCGACTGCGCGTCGGCCGTGGGAGCGGGCGCCGCGGATCCGCCGCCCTGCGTGGTCATGGTGCCCTCGGGCTCGGGCGTCGCGGTGGGCGCGCTGCCCGCCCAGGCGTCGCCGCAGGCCGGGGCCTGGAGGATCGCCGGGCCGCCGACCGTGTCGCCCGCGGGCGCGTAGGTGAAGGAGTAGGTGCCGTCGATGGGGTGGCTGTCGCTCGAGACCGCGCGCCAGGTGACCTGGTAGGTGCCGGCGGTGCCGAGCGCGATGCGGCTCGTGGCGGTGGATCCGTCGATCGTGACGCAGCCGTCCTCGTGGAACGAGCCGTCGGAGGCGTTCACGACCTGGATCGCGAAGCCCGAGGCCTGCGCGTCGAGCGCGAGGAGGTCCTCGCTGAAGTCGAGCGCGATGCTGCCGGGCTCGGCCGTGACGGTGGCGTCGGCCGCGGGCGTGGATCCGACGAGCCGGTCGTGCGCCGACGCCGGGCCCGCCGGGATCAGCGCTCCCCCGACGACGAGCGCGGCGGCGGCCGCGGCGAGCGCGGCGCGTCGGAGGGCGGACGGGGTGCGGGGGTGGAGCGGAGACGCCATGGGTCCATCATCCCCCGCGGCGGGCGCGGGGAGGGCGTGCGGCGGGCACGGGGCGGGCACGGGGAGGGCCCGCGGCGGGCGAGGTCGGTCCGCGGAAGGCCCCTGCGCGCCCGATCCTCCTTCGCCGTCGATTCCTTCGCCCACGATGGGTAGCCTGGCGAGGACGATCGCTGCTGCCGGGGGGTGCTGCGGTGGCTCCGGCCTCGATGCTCCCGGGTGGACGCCCCGCTCGCGTGACCGGCCGGACGTGGTCCGGCCGCGCGCCCGGCCGACCGAAGGACCACGGACCGCACCTTGCTCGACTCGCTCACGCTCCGCGTCGCCTTCGGCGTCACCTCCCTGGTGCTGCTGCTGCTCTTCGCGCTCGTCACCTACCGCGGCACGCGCTCGTCCTTCAGCTTCTGGTGGTGCGCGGCGCTGGCGCTGTTCATGACGGGATCGCTCGCCTACCTCCTCGACGGCACCGCGAACCAGGTCTGGGGCAACCCGCTCGGGAACGCGCTCATCGTGGCGGGCGCCGCGTCCGTGTGGATGGGCAGCCGCTCCCTCCGCGACCGGCCGACGCCGTGGTGGCTCGTCGTGGGTCCGGCCGCGCTGATCACCGCGGTGTCGAGCGCCGACTCGCCCGCGACGAACGACTGGTCGGGCGGACCCCTCTTCCTCACGCTGATGACGACGCTGATCGGGCTGTCCTGCCGCGAGTTCGTGCTGCTCGACGCGCGGCGCTCGCGCACCCGGTGGCCGCTGCTGCTCGCGTCCGGCGCGCTCGCGCTGTACTACGGCGGCCGCCTCGTCGCCTTCCTCGCATCCGGACCCCGGAGCGACCTCTTCACGGGCTGGTTCGGCACGCCGTCGACTGCCCTGATCACGCTCGTGCTCCTCGTGGTGGTGTCGTTCAGCATGGCGTCGTTGAGCGGCGAGCAGGCCGCGAAGGCGCACGCGGCGCGCGCCGCCCGATCCCGGCAGGAGCTCGACGAGGGCGGCGGCGTGCAGCGCCGGCTCCTCCCCCGGTCGGTGCCGGACCTCCCGGGCTACGAGGTCGCGGGCGCGTGCGTGCCGAGCGGCGCCGTGAGCGGCGACTTCTTCGACTGGCAGCGGACGCCCGACGGCCTCGTCGTCACCCTGGCCGACGTGATGGGCAAGGGCGTGGGCGCCGCGGTGATCGCCGCGACCGTGCGGGCCTCGCTCCGGATCGCGCTGCCGAACGAGGATCCGGGACGCACGATGTCCGTCGTCGACCGGGCCGTCGAGCCCGACCTCGAGGCGAACGACGCCTTCGTCACGCTGCTGCACCTGCGGCTCGACGCCGCGACGGGCGACGTCACGGCCGTCGACGCCGGGCACGGCCTCGGGGTGGTCTGCCGCGCGGACGGCACCCGGGAGCCGATCCCCTCGCGCAACCTGCCGCTCGGGGCGCTGGGCACGCAGGAGTGGGCGACGAGCGCGGTGCGCCTCGATCCCGGCGACCTGCTGCTCGTCTGCAGCGACGGCGTCCTCGACCTCTTCGACGGCTCGGTCGAGTCGCTCGACCTCGCCGTCGACGCCGCGTCGTCCGCCGGGGGCTCCGCGGAGGACGCGGTCGCGGGCATCACGGGGCTCGCGGAAGGGCGGTCGCTGCCGGACGACGTGACGGTGGTGGCGGTCCGGCGCGTCGGCACCGAGGCACGGGAGGCCGCGCTCCGCTGACGCGGGCGCCGGCCCGTCCGGTGGGCCAGGGTGGAGGGACCGCGGGCGCGCGAGGACGCCCGCCCGAGCACCAGGAGGATCCGTGGCACCGGACGACGACATGCCGAGCACCATCCGCCGCTCCCCCGAGCACGCGCAGGCGACCTGGTCGGCGGCGCACGCCGCGGCCGAGGAGCGGTACGGATCCGGCGAGCGCGCCGAGCGCACCGCCTACGCCGCGCTCAAGCACGGCTTCGAGAAGGTCGGCGACCATTGGGAGCCGAAGGACGAAGCGGGCCCGTCGGACGACGGCGCCGAGCGGCGCGGCGCGGGCACGGCCGGCGGCGTCGACGCGAACGCCTCGAAGGCGCATCTGATGGAGGTCGCGCGTCGCCTCGACGTGGGCGGCCGCAGCCGCATGACGAAGGACGAGCTGGTCGAGGGGATCCGGAAGGCGAACGACCGGGAGACCCGGAGGGCGCGCGAGCGCGACAGCTGAGGTGGGCGCCTAGGGCAGGTCGATCCGGAACAGCTCGCACTCCGTGCCGTAGTAGGCGCGCGTGCGGCCGAGGTCGCGCATGCCGATGCGGCGGGCCACCGCCTGCGAGGCCGCGTTCGCCGGGTCCGTCACCGCGAGGACGCGCGCGAGGCCGCCGTCGGCCGCGTGGGCGAGCACCCGGCGGGCCGCCTCGGTCGCGATGCCGCGGCCCCAGGCGTCCGGGTGCAGGTGCCAGCCGATCTCGGTCTCGCCCTCCTCGGGGACGTCGCGCGGGGCGGGGTCGTCGGCGGCGACCGGATCGGGGGACGCCGGCAGGTCCTTGAGCAGCAGCGTGCCGAGGAGGGCGCCGCCGTCGCGGTCGGCGATCGCCCAGATGCCGCGCACGGGGTGGTCGAGCGCGGCGTAGCGGGCGGCGCGCGCGGCGGCCTGCGCGGGATCCGTCTGCACCTGGCCCGAGCCGAGCCAGCGCTGCACGTCGGGGCGCGAGTGCAGGTCGAGCAGGAAGGACGCGTCGGCCTCCGTGTAGGCGCGCAGGAGCAGGCGGTCGGTGGCGAGGTCGGGCATCGGACCAGGGTAGGGGCGGGACGCGGGCCGGCGCGCGCGGCGCCGGGCATCCGGCCGCCGAGGGCCGAGGTCGGTGGCTCCCCCTACCGTGACCGCATGCCCGAACCGGTGGATGCGTGGTGGGCGCGGCGCCGCTGGTCGCGCGGCCTCGACGTGCCGTACCCGGTGGGCACCTACCGGGAGGCGTGGGCGTCGTTCCCCGTGCTCATCCGGCAGTACCACCCCGAGTTCAACCGCGGCATCACGCTCACCCAGGTGCCGCCCGCGGCCGACGTCCTCCTCACCTGGCAGTGCGACGTCGGCCACGTCTTCGTCGCGACCCCCGAGGAGCAGCGGATGCGGCCGGGCCGCGAGCGCCGCCGCTCGTCCTGGTGCCCGGACTGCGCGGAGGCCGCCGCCCCGCGCACGCCCGTGCTGCCGATGGCCGACCGGGTGCGCTGGCCGGGGGCGTCGCCGCTCGTCGCGGGGCCCGTGGCGGGCGGATCCGCCGCGCCGACCGGCAGCGCGTCCGCGGGGTCGCGCCCCTCGCCCGCCGACTCCCCGCGGGTCCGGCGCGGATCGCGCGACGGCATGCCGTCCGCGCGCGGCACCGGACGCGACCGGCGGGGGAAGGACGGCACGCCGGGCGGCGCCGCGCGAGCCGGGGCGTCAGCTACCGCGCCGGCCGCCGCGCCCGCCCGCACAGCGTCAGCCGCTGCCGCTGCCGCTGCCGCACCCGGCCCCGCGGTCCGCCGGTCGGCTCCCGGATCCGCCGCGACCCCCGCCCGCGCGCGCCGCTCCCCCGGCGTCTGCGCGAAGACGCCCGACCTCCCCGTCGGCGAGCCGTTCGCGAGCGCGTGCGCGCCGCCGCCCGCGTCCGCCGTGGAGGAGCGCCTCCGCCAGGACCTCGCCGCGCGCCTGGAGCACACGCCGGGCCTCAACGCCGTGCGCCTCGCGCGGCCGTTCTTCGAGCACCTCGAGGCGTGGCCCGACATCCTGCTGCCGGAGCTGCGGGTCGCGATCGAGTACGACTCCACGGGTCGCCACGGCCTCGAGCACGTCGGCCGCCGCGAGGAGGCCGACCGGCGCAAGGACCGCGCGCTCCGGGCAGCCGGCTGGGAGGTGATCCGCATCCGCACGGGCAAGCTGCCACCCCTCGGCCCCTACGACCTGTGCGTCTCGGGCCTCACGCGCGGCACGGTGGACGCGCTCCTCGACCGCCTGCGCGAGATCCGCGGGCCGCTGTTCGTGGACGCCTACCTGCGCGAGGCGCCGCCGTCCGCCGCCGCCGGCTGATCCGCGCGCGCCCGGCCGTCGGCTCCCGCCCCCGGCTCCCGCCCGCCGACTCCGCGCACGTCAGCTGATCCGCAGCGCCAGCGCCTCGCTGCGCCAACGCGCGAGCAGCTCCCACGGATCCGGCTGCCCGGCCGCGAGCGCCGCCACGTGCGCGCGCAGCTCGGCGTCGAGCGCGAACCACTCGGTGCGGGCGTACCGCTGCCGCGCGAACCGCTCGTGTCGCGCCCGCTCCACCGCCCGGCCGCCGCGCTCGAAGGCCAGCAGCTCGTCGTGCCGGAGCGCGCCGAGCCGCTGCCTCGGGTTCGCGCTCGTGCCGATCTTCATCCGGTCGCCGAAGCGGATGTAGTACACGACGTCCACGCGAGGCGGCGCCAGCTCCCCGTCCGGGTGCTCGCCGTGCCGCCACTCGCACACCGCGCACAGCCACGCGGAGGGGAAGCGGACGCCGAGGCGGGATCCGCACGCCGGGCACGGCGACGGCAGCGCGTCCTCCACGCCCCGCTCGCGCTCCGCCCACTCGGCCGCGGCGACGAGGTGCGCCGCGCACAGCGGGACGGGGGCGCCGGACTCGGCCGGATCCCCGCAGTCGTCCGCCCGGCAGGCGACCGCGACGGCCCGGGATCCGATCTCGGCACCGCCGCGGGCGACCGCGCGCCGCCCCGGGGATCGTCTCGACGTCATGCCCCGACGCTAGGCGCGGGGTCCGACACCGGCGGCGCGCGGAGGGGCATCGGCCCGCCGCGGCCCCACCCTCACCGCCGCGCCCGCACCACCACCGGCGCCGCGTCGTCGAAGCCGCGGCGGAGCTCCACGGAGGTCCAGGCGACGGGCGCGTCCTGGAAGATCGGCTCGAGGACCTCCCACATGAGGCGGCTGTCGGATCCCGCGTAGTGCACGTCGTAGGAGTCGTCGCCGAACGCGTTGCCGTCGATCGCGCCCGCCTCGAGCAGCTGCAGCGCGTCGTCGCCCGCGGCCTCGGTCGCCGCCAGCGACGCGAACGCCTCGTACGCGGAGCCGTCCGCCCCCGCGGCGAAGCGCAGGACGACCCAGTCGTCGGGCTCGGGCAGGCGGGTCCAGGGACGCGCGGCGGCGACGATCGCGGCCGTCAGCCCCGTGATGATCCCTGTGAGGATCAGCGCGCGGATCCTCGGCGTCATGCCCGCACCCGGTCGTGCCCGGCAGCGGCATCCGGAGCAGCGCGCATGGGACCTCCTCGACCGTCCGGGCCCCGTGGCGGGCGTGGGCAGCCTTCTCATCGTCCCAGAAAGACACGCCGCCGGTGCATGTCGGCGTGATCGCGACGGGGTACGTTCCCGGAGCGTACGTTCCGGAGTACGAGCAGTCGTCCCATCCCGGGTCCCCGTGACACGCTCCACCAGAGGAGCAGCATGACGGACGACCACACGCACCGACGCCTCATCGTCTCGATGTCCGCGGTCTTCGACCGCATGGACGCCGCGACCCTCGACGCGTGGTCGGGGCTGACGGGCCTGCAGATCCAGCTGGTGCGGGTGGTCGCGACGGACACGCGCCTCGACCGCACCTCGCTCGCGTACTGGACCCGCACGTCGCGCGCGGCGCTCGTCCCGAGCCTGAGCGGCCTGCTGCAGCGGAGGATCCTCGCGGAGGAGTCGGACGACGACGGCTCCCGCCTGCTGGTCGCGCCCGCCGGCCGCCGCCTGCTCGAGGACGTGCTCGACGCGCGCGTGGCGTGGATCCGCGATGCGGCCAGCGCCGCCCGGCCGCCCATCGACGAGGACGACGTGCGCCGAGCGATCGAGTTCATGGAACGGCTCAGCGTCCCGGGCTGAGGCCGCGTGGCCGTCGCCGCCGCACTGACTGACACCTCTTCGTCCGCGCGCGCGATACCCGGATCCGAGCGCGGACGCACGCCCCTTCACCGCGGGACACCCCGCCCCTAGGGTGGGGAAATGGCGAATCCCATCGAGGCCGAGGCACCCCCGCGCAGCGAGCTGAAGCGCTCCATCACGGTCAAGCAGCTGTACTTCTACGTGGTCGGCGACGTGCTCGGCTCCGGCATCTACGTGCTCGTGGGCCTCGTGGCCGCGGCCGTGGGCGGCGCGTTCTGGATGGCGTTCCTCGTGGGCGTGTCCATCGCGACCATCACGGGCCTCGCCTACGCGGAGCTCGTCACGAAGTACCCGCAGGCCGCGGGCGCCTCGCTCTACATCAACAAGGCGTTCCGCAGCCCGGTGCTCACCTTCTTCATCACCATCTGCATGCTGAGCGCCAACATGGCCGCGGTCGGCTCCCTCGCCGCCGGCTTCGTCCGCTACCTCAGCGACCTCATCGGCCTGCCCGAGTCGGCGATCTGGGCGACCACCGGCATCGCCGTGGCGTTCGTGGCGGTCATCACGCTCATCAACCTCATCGGGATCACCGAGTCCGTCATCGCGAACGTGGTGATGACGTTCGTGGAGATCACCGGCCTCATCGTCGTCGTCGCCATCGGGGTCATCGCGCTCGTCGAGGGCGTCGGCGACCCGGGCGTGCTGCTCCAGTTCCAGGTCGAGGGCGGCGCCGGATCCGCGGTGCTGGCCGTGCTCGCCGGCGTCTCGCTCGCCTTCTTCGCCATGACCGGCTTCGAGAACGCGGCCAACGTCGCCGAGGAGACGGTGGACCCGTCGCGCGCGTTCCCCCGCGCCCTCATCGGCGGCATGATGACCGCCGGCGTCGTCTACGTGCTCGTCTCCATGGCCGCGGCCCTCGCCGTGCCCATCGGCGACCTCGCCGGCAACACGCTCCTCGAGGTGATCCGCGCCGACCTCTTCTTCATCCCCGCCGCGGTGATGCTCGTGATCTTCGCCGTGATCGCGATGGTCGCCATCAGCAACACGGCGCTCGTGACCGTGGTGGCCCAGTCGCGGATCCTGTTCGGCATGGCCCGCGAGAACGTCGTGCCCGCGGTCTTCGCCAAGGTGCACCCCGCCCGCCGCAGCCCCTACGTGGCCCTGATCTTCGGCGGCGCCGTGGTGGCGTCGCTGCTCATCATCGGCGCGGCGATCCGCTCCAGCCAGGCCGGCATCCCCGAGGACGAGCGGCTCGACATCGTCGACCGCCTCGCGACCATCACCGTGGTGTTCCTCCTCTTCATCTACGCGCTCGTGATCGTGGCGTGCCTGAAGCTCCGCGGCCACGACGAGACGGCGGACACGTACCGCGCGAACACCCCGCTGCTCATCGTCGGGATCCTCGGGAACGTCGCCGTCCTCATCTACACGCTCGTCGACGACCCGGCGGCCCTGTTCTGGGTCGGCGGGCTGCTCGCGCTCGGCCTCGTGCTGTACCTCGCGCAGCGCACCTTCGGGAAGACCCCGCCGGACCTCGAGGCGGCCGCCGACGTCGCCGCGGCCGGCCCGACCGACCGGGAGGTCTGAGCCGTGCACGTCATCGTCGCCACCGACGGATCCCGCGCCTCCCTCGAGGCCGCCCGCCAGTTCCAGGTGATCGCGGACTCCCGCGAGATCACCGAGGTCACCGTGCTCGCCGTCGTGAGCCCCTACGCGGCCGCGCCCTTCGCCAACGAGCTCGGCCCGCGGCGGGCGACCGGCCAGACCGAGCTCAGCTACCGCCGCGACGCCGAGGCCGCCGTCGACGCGGTCGCGTCGGTCTTCGACGGCTGGGGGCCCACGATCCACCGCGACGTCCGCAGCGGATCCCCCGCCACTGAGATCATCCGCGCCGCCGAGGAGCTCTCCGCGGGCCTGATCTCCATGGCCGCGGGCAGCCGCGGCCTCACCGCGACGATCCTTCTCGGCAGCACGGCGTCGCGCGTCCAGCACTCGGCGCCCTGCCCGGTGCTGATCTGCCGGCCGACGGTGCGCGGGCCGATCGCGGACTGAGGCGACGGACCCGGGGCCCGTCGCGGACGAGACCGTCGGCCTGGACCCGTCGCGGGCTAGGCCGACGGCGTCGCTGCGGCGGTCGCGATCAGCGTCGTGAGCGTGCTCGGATCCACCGGCCCGAGGATCCGCGAGCTGACGCGGCCCTCCGGATCCAGCACGAGCGTCGACGGCGTCGTGTTGGGGGCGGTGCGGGCCGCGAAGGCGAGCTGCACCGCGTTGTCCTCCACGTCGAGCACGTTGGCGTAGGGGATGTCGTAGGCGTCCACGAACGCGCGGACGCTGTCGGCCGAGTCGCGGGTGTCGACGCCGAGGAACGTCGCCGTGTCCGTCGTGGCCGCGCTGACCTCGCGGAGGTCCTTCGCCTCGAGCCGGCACGGGCCGCAGGCGGCGTACCAGAAGTTGACGACGAGGACCTTCCCGCGGAACTGCTCCGCGTTCACGTCGGCGCCGGACGTGTCCCGCGCGTGGAAGGAGACCGGGTCGCCGCGCTCGCCCGCCGGGAACTCGGTGACGCGGGCGTCGCCGGTCCCCGCGCCGTCGCCCGAGCGGAAGTCGCTCGCGAGCTGGTCCGTCCCGGTGCACCCGCCGAGCGCCAGCGCGATCGAGACCGCGAGGGCGGCTGCGGCGGCGGGACGGCGGCGGCGGATCACCCCGTCATGCTACGGCCCGCCGCCGGCCGCCCCGCCCGAACACCGGCGGATTGTAAAGCCCTTGTGAACACTTCCCGGCCGGGCCCCTCCCCTGCGTATCGTGCTCAGGACCTCCCGGCCCGACGCGTCGCCGGTGGAGCGGGAGGATCCCCCACCCGAGAACGCCGACACGCACGGAGGCTTTCATGGCACCCGCACCGCAGCTGCACAAGGGACTGACGCAGAGACAGCTCAGCATGATCGCGATCGGCGGGGTGATCGGCGCCGGGCTCTTCGTCGGCTCCGGCGTCGTGATCAACGGCGCCGGCCCCGGCGCGTTCCTCACCTACGCGATCTCGGGCGTCCTCATCATCCTGGTGATGCGGATGCTCGGCGAGATGGCCACCGCGAACCCCAGCACCGGCTCCTTCGCCGACTACGCCCGGCACGCCCTCGGCGGCTGGGCCGGCTTCTCGATGGGCTGGCTCTACTGGTACTTCTGGGTCATCGTCGTCGGCTTCGAGGCGGTCGCCGGCGCGAAGGCGCTCACCTACTGGTTCGACGCGCCGCTCTGGCTGCTGTCCCTCGGGCTCATGGCGCTGATGACCGCCACGAACCTCGTCTCCGTCGGCGCGTTCGGCGCCTTCGAGTACTGGTTCGCGGGGATCAAGGTGGCCGCCATCATCCTTTTCCTCGGCCTCGGCGGGCTCTACGTGCTCGGAATCTGGCCCGGCCGCTCCGCCGACTTCTCGAACCTCGTGGCGCACGGCGGCTTCTTCCCGAACGGCGTCGGCGCGATCTTCTCCTCGGTCGTCGTCGTGATCTTCTCCATGGTCGGCGCGGAGATCGCCACCATCGCCGCGGCCGAGTCGAAGGACCCGGCCACCGCGATCCGCAAGTCCACCAACTCGGTGATCCTCCGCATCTCGCTCTTCTTCGTCGGCTCCCTGTTCCTCCTCGCCGTGATCCTCCCGTGGGACTCCACGGAGCTCGGCGCCTCGCCCTTCGTGAGCGCGTTCGACCGGATGGGCATCCCGTTCGCCGGCGACGTGATGAACGCGGTCGTCCTCACGGCCGTGCTCTCCTGCCTGAACTCCGGCCTCTACACGGCGTCGCGCATGCTCTTCGTGCTGGCCGGGCGACGCGAGGCGCCGGCGCGACTGGTGCAGGTGACGTCCCGAGGCGTGCCGCGCGCGGCGATCCTGCTCTCGTCGGTGGTCGGCTTCCTCTGCGTGATCGCGGCGGCCGTCTCCCCCGACACCGTCTTCCTGTTCCTGCTCAACTCCTCCGGCGCGATCATCCTGTTCGTCTACCTGCTCATCGCGATCTCGCAGATCGTCCTCCGCCGCCGGAACGGATCGTCGGGTCTTGTAGTGCGGATGTGGCTGTTCCCCGGCCTCTCGATCCTCACGGTCGTCGGCATCGTCGCGGTGCTCGTGCAGATGGCGCTGGATCCCGAGATCCGCCCCCAGCTCGTGCTGAGCCTCGTCGCCTGGGCGGTCGTGCTCGGCCTGTACGCGGTGACGAAGGCGCGGGGCGGGTCAGTGGATCCGGTGGCGGCGCCGGAGACCGACGAGGCGGAGGCCGCCGTCCCCGTCGCGCGCGAGGCCTGATCCGCCCGCCGGGGCCCGCGTGCCCGCTGGTTAGGCTGGCCGCATGGCGACAGTGATCCTCGTGCGGCACGGACGCACCACAGCGAACGCGACCGGGATCCTGGCGGGGCGCACCCCCGGCGTCGACCTCGACGACACCGGGCGCGAGCAGGCGGACCGCACAGCCGAGCGGCTCGCCGCGCTGCCGCTGGCGGCCGTCGTGTCCAGCCCGCTGCAGCGCTGCTGGGAGACGGCGCAGCGGATCCTCGACCGGCAGACGGGTAAGCCCGCCCAGCCCGTCGACCCCGACCTCACCGAGTGCGACTACGGCGACTGGCAGGGCCGCTCCCTCGCCGACCTCGCGAAGGAGGACCTCTGGTCGCGCGTGCAGTCGCACCCGTCGTCGGTCGTCTTCCCGGGCGGCGAGTCGATGGCGGGGATGCAGACGCGCGCGGTCGCCGCGATCCGCCGTCACGACGCCGCGATCGAGGCCGAGCACGGGCCGGGCGCCGTGTGGGTCGCGGTCAGCCACGGCGACGTGATCAAGTCGATCCTCGCCGACGCGCTCGGCACGCACCTCGACCTCTTCCAGCGCATCGACGTGGGCCCGGCGTCCGTCTCGATCGTGCGCTACGGCGCGAGCCGGCCCACCGTCCACGCCACCAACAGCGACGCGGGCGACCTCTCCTGGCTGGCCGCGGCCGTCGGATCCGGTGACGCTCCCGTGGGCGGCGGCGCCGGGCACGCGACGCGGTGATCCACCGCGCCTAGAGTGGAGGCATGCCCACACGAGCCCTCGAATTCGACTGGCCCGACCGGGCCGTGGTCGGCACCATCGGCCTCCCGGGCGCCCGCACCTTCTACTTCCAGGTGCGCTCCGGTCCCCAGCTGGTGACCATCGCCCTCGAGAAGCAGCAGTCCTCCCTCCTCGCGGAGAAGATCGACGAGATCCTCGACCAGCTCGTCACCGTCGAGGGCAACCCCTTCAGCGTCCCCACGAGCACGCCCCCGGAGCTCGTCGACAACGACCCGCTCGAGGAGGTCGACGAGCGCTGGCGCACCGGCGCCATGGGCCTCGGCTGGGATCCGACGACGGCGCAGATCGTCATGGAGGCCTACCCCCTCGCGGAGGACGACGACAGCGACGACTTCGATCTGCCCACCGACGACGACTCGGACGCCACCGAGATGCTCGTGGTGCGGATGCCCGTGGGCGCGGCCCGCGCGTTCGCGAGGCGCACCCACGAGATCGTCGGCGCCGGCCGCCCCATCTGCGCTCTCTGCGGCTACCCCATCGACCCCGACGGGCACATCCACACCTTCCCCGACGAGTGATGTCCGAGACGGACCTCGCGAACGCCGAGCTCACGCTCACCGGCCGCATCCGCACCGCGTCGAACGCGACGTTCCTCGGCACCATCGGCGACGTCGAGGTCGTCTACAAGCCCATCCGCGGCGAGAACCCCCTGTGGGACTTCCCCAACGCGGTGCTCGCGCATCGCGAGGTCGCCGCCTACCTCGTCTCCGAGGCGCTCGGCTGGGGCATCGTCCCGCGCACGTGGCTCCGCGACGGCCCGGCGGGCGAGGGCATGGTGCAGCTCTGGCAGGACGAGGATCCGGACCAGGACGCCGTGGACCTGATCCCCGCGGCCGAGATCCCGGAGACCGGCTACCGGACGGTCCTCGGCGGCGAGGACGAGGAGGGCAACACGGTCGCCCTCATCCACGAGGACACCCCGGCGCTGCGCCGCATGGCCGTCTTCGACGTGATCGTCAACAACGCCGACCGCAAGGGCTTCCACGTGCTCGCCATGCCCGACGGCCACCGCTACGGCGTCGACCACGGCCTCACCTTCCACGAGGACCACAAGCTGCGCACCGTGCTGTGGGGGTGGGTCGGGGATCCGCTGACGGCCGAGGAGCTCTCCGGGATCGATCGGGTGCTCGCGGGGTTGGATGGGGAGCTCGGGCGGGAGCTGAAGGAGCTGCTGACGGCCGAGGAGATCGCAGCGTTTAGGGCTCGTTGCGCGCGCCTGCGTGTGGCGGCGAGGTTCCCGGCCCCGGCGGGTCAAGCGCCTGCCGCTCCCTGGCCCCTTTTTTGACGCAGTTCCAGGCGTCCATCGAGGCAGACGACGCGCCGCCACTCTCAATGCCCCCACGTCGACGAATTTAGTGACCTAAGACTTAGCGGAACGCGCCTAAAGGGGAGTGTCTTTCTAGTGCCCAATACTTTACCAGTGAGTCTTCATTGCGCGACGCCGAGCCTCGAATCGATGGCTTCAAGCCCTTCCCGTTAAGAGCGCGTCTGTTTCCATGGGGCAGCACTCAATGGCGTTTTTTTCTGCTCTCGCAGTTGCACGGCGTCGTCCGCTCTGACGATACCCACCATTGCCCTCAGAAGCCACAAAAGCCGAACTGACGCATGAAGCGCCAGCAATACTGCTGCCTCCAAGAGCCACGGAGCGACGTACAGCACTGGAGTGTAAGCGAAGATAGATGCCACTAAAGACAACCCGGCAGCATAAAGCCCGGACGACGTCGTGGAAGTCCAATTTCGAGCCAAGCTTTTTCCACCGCCAATACGGAATCGCCGAAATTTGTCGCCAGTCGCCGTGAGGCCGAATATCACAACCACGCCAGCCAAGCCAGAAACGATGGCTGCAGTACCCAGGAACCCAAGGTATACGCCCGCTTGATCCGAGGGATCCGCCGCCAGGAAGTCACCCCATACGTTCGGGACCCAAGTGGCCAGCGTCGCCAAGCCGTGGAGCGCGACGACCGTAAGCCCCAGAGCGTTGACGAGCCATGGGTGGTCCGCAACGTTCGGTCGCTTGCTCATCTCACCTGCCTTATTCCAGACGATCCCTGAATCGTCTTATAGCCTCCGCCACCGCATGCAGCACGGCCGTGGGAGTCGGCTCCTCGTCCTCAGAGTCGCCCACCTCCTCTTCAAGGGTCACTCTGTCAATATCGAAATCAACGTGATCCTTCACGACTCGTCCCTGCCCGTCAGGCACGAGCAATGTAGCAACAGCTTTCTGAAAGCCCCCCGCCCCGACGATGTCGCGCACTCCTGCCACGAGAGCCTCGGCGCCATCATCATCGGGCCTCGCGTTGCCAAAGCTGACGATGAGTTCGACAGACACGCCACCACTACCGATCTGCTGCACATCCTGTATGGCACGACCGACATCCGAAGAGGCATCCATGGAGCTGACAGTCGCGCTGTCAACTTTCAAGTGAATTCGGGACGCCCCCATCGCTTCCTGTAGGCGCTCTAGCTGGTCCCGCCGAGCATACGGCCGAAGGATGAGTCTATTTTCTGATAATTCGTACCCTGCCACTGAGGACAACCAAGCCTGTAATGCCTCTTTAGAGGGGCCGTTTGAGGACTTAAGCACCGCGACGTAGTTCTCGCCCTCCATATGAATGGGAACCACATAAGCAGGCTCAATGACTGCACCTACCGCGCCCGTCGAAGCTAGCGAGCCGTGCTGCCCAGTGAGGTTCCGAATGTCAGGCCAATCGGCTCCCGGGCGTAGCTTGCCGAGGTAGAGGTAGCGTACCGCCGGCGAGCGGTGGTCACGAATCTCACCCTCGTACTTTCGGCGCCGGAACTCGTTGCGCAAGTCCTCCGGTTCGCGCTCGGCAAGGAAGTCGAACAGGTCAAACCACCAACCCGCTGCCAGTTCCGTGATCTGGTTGTCTTGGTCCGCCGTCACGACGTCATAGAAATACACCGTGCGCGCCTTGCCGGCCACGTTGCCTCCCGCTGTGGTTACTGTTGTTAACAGTCATCGTGGCACAGCACGTGCTCGGGCGGTGCACTTGCGGCAAAATCTTGTTGCCCATTTGCGCGTGATAGTTGGTACCTACGGTCGATGCCCGCAGCTTTTCGGGGCGTTGGCAGTGCGACTTCCCCGCCCCGGACGCCCCCGATGGAACCCGCCTCGAGGCCAGAGACGCTTCAGCCGCTTCTAACGACAAGTGGGCAAACTTAGTTACAACCTATGCAGGGACAACACGAACGTACTGCCACCGCACGCACTGAAGCATGAGCGGTTGCCCAGATGTCACCGTTTTTGCGAAGCAACGTCAAGACACCAGACGAGGGGCTACCGACCAACAGGCCGGGCCAGTACGGCCCAAACAGCTTCGGCGTCCTGCGATCCCCTGACTTGGCGGGCCCCTCGCGGACAGTCGGTGTCGACTTTTTGACGGTTTGGGGCCAAGACGTCAGTTGTTGAACCGGAACTCCACCACGTCGCCGTCCTGCATGACGTACTCCTTGCCCTCGATGCGGGCCTTGCCCTTGGAGCGCGCCTCGGCGATGGAGCCGGTCTCGACCAGGTCGTCGTAGGAGATGACCTCGGCCTTGATGAAGCCCTTCTCGAAGTCGGTGTGGATCACGCCGGCCGCCTGCGGGGCCTTCCAGCCACGGCCGATGGTCCAGGCCCGCGTCTCCTTGGGGCCCGCCGTCAGGTAGGTCTGGAGGCCGAGGGTCTCGAAGCCGATGCGGGCGAGCTGGTCGAGGCCCGACTCCTCCTGGCCGGTGCTCGCGAGCATCTCGGCAGCGTCCTCGGGGTCGAGCTCGATGAGCTCCGACTCGATCTTCGCGTCGAGGAACACGGCCTGCGCGGGCGCCACGAGTGCGGCCAGCTCATCCAGACGACCCTTGTCGCCGAGCACCTGCTCGTCGACGTTGAACACGTAGATGAAGGGCTTGGCCGTCAGCAGGCCGAGCTCGCGCACCGGCTCAAGGTCGATGGACGACGCCGACAGCGGCTTGCCCGAGTCGAGCCACTCGCGCGCGGCCTTCGCGGTCTCGAGCACGATCGACTCGATGCGCTTCGTCTTCAGCTCCTTCTCGTAGCGCGGCTCGGCGCGCTCGAGGGTCTGCAGGTCGGCGAGGATCAGCTCGGTGTTGATGGTCTCCATGTCGCTCGCGGCGTCGACGCGACCGTCGACGTGCACGACGTCCTCGTCCTCGAAGCCGCGGACGACCTGCGCGATCGCGTCGGCCTCGCGGATGTTCGCGAGGAACTGGTTGCCGAGGCCCTCGCCCTCGCTCGCACCGCGGACGATGCCCGCGATGTCGACGAAGGAGACGGGAGC
Source organism: Clavibacter michiganensis subsp. tessellarius (assembly GCF_021922985.1). NCBI lineage: Bacteria > Bacillati > Actinomycetota > Actinomycetes > Micrococcales > Microbacteriaceae > Clavibacter > Clavibacter tessellarius. The sequence goes on from NZ_CP040788.1 coordinate 1,616,349, forward strand.
CGGGAGGATCCGCTCGGAGCCGAAGAGGCCGGCGAGCACCTCGAGGCGCGGGTCCGGCAGGTTCACCACGCCCACGTTCGGCTCGATCGTCGCGAACGGGTAGTTCGCGGCGAGCACCTGGTTCTTGGTCAGGGCGTTGAAGAGCGTCGACTTGCCGACGTTGGGGAGACCGACGATCGCGATAGTGAGTGCCACGGGAGTCCATCGTACGGGGCCCTCCGGCTCCTCCCCCGCCCGCGCCGGGCTGGGCTGTCCCGGGATCCGGCGTCGGTCGTGCGTGGAACACTCGAACCCATGCCGTTGGACTTCACCGCGATCGACTTCGAGACCGCCAACAACTCGTCGGCGAGCGCCTGCTCGGTGGGTCTCGTCAAGGTGCGCGACGGCGTCGTCGTCGAGACCGCGTCGTGGCTCATCCAGCCACCCGCGGGGCACGACTCCTTCTCGGTCTGGAACACGCGGATCCACGGCATCGTCGAAGACGACGTGGTTGGTGCCGACGGCTGGGCCGACCAGCTGCCGCGCCTCATGGCCTTCGCGGGCGACGACCACCTGGTGGCGCACAACGCGCGCTTCGACATGGGCGTCATCCAGGGCGCGTGCAAGGCGACGGCGCTCATCCCGCCGCCGTACTCCTACCTCTGCAGCCTCCAGGTCGCGCGCCGCACCTACGAGCTGGACTCCTACCGGCTGCCGGTCGCCGCGCGGGCCGCCGGGTTCGAGGACTTCTCGCACCACGAGGCGCTGGCGGATGCGCGGGCATGCGCCGCCATCGTCGTGCACGCCGCCGGCCGGCACGGAGCGGCGTCGCTGACGGGGCTCGCGGAAGCGGCCGGCGTCGGCATGGGCCGCATCGGCGCGCCGCGCACGCAGACCGTCACGCGCGCGTCGGCCGCCGCGACGCCGCCCATCGACTGGGCCTGATCCTCCCCAGGCGACCCCGGCCGGATCCGTCCCTCGGGCGCGCGTCCTGCGTCCCGGCCGTGTCGGGGGCCGCTGGCACACTGCACGCATGGATCCCGTCATCGCCCTCCTCGTCGGCCTCGTCATCGGCCTGGCCGTGGGTGCGGTGGTCGGGCTCGCCGTGTCCCGCGCCCGCTCGGGGGTGGATGCGCCGGGCTCCGCGGGCGAGGCCGCGCGCCTCGCCGCCGCGGAGGCCACGGTCCAGGCGCTGCGCGAGCAGCTGGATCGCACCGAACGGCTCGCCGAGGAGCAGGTCGCCCAGACCACGGCGCAGTACGCGGAGCGCGCGCAGGCGCAGGACGCGCTGCACCGCGAGCGGCTGGATGCGCAGGAGTCCCACCTCCGCGAGCAGATCGGCCAGCAGGAGGACCGCATCGCGGAGCTGCAGACCCGGCTGCGCGAGATCCAGCGCGCCGAGGTCGCCCGCACCGAGGAGGACGGCCGCGTGCTCACCGCGCTCAGCCCCGTCGCCGAGAGCCTCAAGCAGGTGCAGGCGAAGGTGCACGAGCTGGAGGAGCAGCGCCGGCAGCAGCACGGCGAGCTGAGCGAGCAGCTGCGGAGCGCCACCGAGGCGGAGGAGCGGCTGCGCGCCACGGCGGAGACGCTCGCCTCCGCGCTCCGCTCCAACAGCACGCGCGGCGTGTGGGGCGAGACGCAGCTGCGGAGCGTCGTGGAGGCGGCCGGCCTCATCCACCGGGTCGACTTCGACGTGCAGACCTCCGTGTCCACCGCCCAGGGCGTCGGCCGACCCGACATGGTGGTGCACCTGCCCGGCGGCAAGCACATCGCGGTGGATGCGAAGGCGCCCTTCACCGCGTACCTCGAGGCGAGCGCCATCCCCGCCTCCGCCACCGGGTCCGAGGGCGCCCGCCGCGACGCGCTCATGAAGCAGCACGTGCAGGCGGTGCGCGACCACATCACGGCGCTCGGCAGCCGCGCCTACTGGGAGGGGCTCGACGCGAGCCCGGAGATGGTCATCGCGTTCATCCCGAGCGAGTCGCTGGTCTCGTCGGCGCTGGAGGCGGATCCGAGCATCATGGAGTTCGCGTTCTCCCGCCGGGTCGCTCTCTCCTCGCCCGTCACGCTGTGGTCGGTGCTCAAGACCGTCGCGTTCAGCTGGCAGCAGGAGGTGCTCACGGAGGACGCGAAGCAGCTCTTCGACCTCAGCCGCGAGCTGCACGCGCGCCTCGCCACGAGCGGCGAGCACATCGCGAAGCTCGGCCGCTCGCTCACCGGCGCGGTGGGCGACTACAACCGCGTCGTCGGATCCCTGGAGCGCCAGGTGCTCCCCACCGCCCGCCGCCTCACCCGGCTCGACGAGTCCAAGGTCATCGGCACGCTCGAGCCGCTCGAGGCCACCGCACGCGAGCTCACGGCCGACGAGTTCACCCGTCCCGCGTCCCCGGTCGCGGACACCCCCGCTGGGTAGAGTGGCGACCACGCGGGGCCCGGCCGCGGGATGCGCTCCCACCGGCCCACGGGTCACCGCGACAGCCGCACGGCGCCGCCGTGGATCCGCCGAAGGAGATGCACCATGCCCGTAGCAACCCCCGAGCAGTACGCCGAGATGCTGGATCGCGCCAAGTCCGGTGCCTTCGCCTACCCGGCCGTCAACGTCTCGTCGTCGCAGACCATCAACGCGGTCCTCCAGGGGCTCACCGAGGCCGGCTCCGACGGCATCATCCAGGTCACCACGGGCGGCGCCGACTACTTCTCCGGCCACACCGTGAAGAACCGCGCGGCCGGCGCGCTCGCGTTCGCGCGCTTCGCCACCGAGGTCGCCAAGAACTACCCCATCACGGTGGCGCTGCACACCGACCACTGCCCGAAGGACGCCCTCGACGGCTTCGTCATCCCCATGATCGAGGCCAGCGAGGAGGAGGTCCGCGCGGGCCGCAACCCCATCTTCCAGTCGCACATGTGGGACGGCTCGGCCATCCCGCTGAACGAGAACCTCGACATCGCGACGGACCTGCTCCCCCGCATGAAGGCCATCAACGCGATCCTCGAGGTCGAGATCGGCGTCGTCGGCGGCGAGGAGGACGGGGTCAGCCACGACACCGGCTCGCACCTCTACACGACCCTCGAGGACGCCATCTCCACGGTCGAGGCGCTCGGCCTCGGCGACAAGGGCCGCTACATGGCCGCGCTCACCTTCGGCAACGTGCACGGCGTGTACAAGCCCGGCGGCGTGCAGCTGCGCCCGTCGCTGCTCAAGGAGATCCAGGACGGCATCCAGTCGAAGTACGGCACGGGCGAGAAGCCGTTCGACCTCGTCTTCCACGGCGGATCCGGCTCCTCCGACGACGAGATCTCCGAGGCCGTGCGCAACGGCGTCGTGAAGATGAACATCGACACCGACACGCAGTACGCGTTCAGCCGCTCCATCGCCGACTCGGTGCTCCGCAAGTACGACGGCTTCCTCAAGGTCGACGGCGAGGTCGGCGACAAGAAGACGTACGACCCCCGCGCCTGGGGCAAGACCGCGGAGTCGGCCATGGCCGCCCGCGTCGTCGAGGCCACGCGCCAGCTCGGCTCGCACGGCAAGTCGCAGAGCTAGCGCTCGCGGCGCGCGCCGCCGCGAGATGCGTCGCGTCGCGCACGACGGAGGGGCCGGTCCACCAGGACCGGCCCCTCCGTCGTTCGCGCTGGTGCGGCGGTCAGGGACCGCGGCTCGACATGATCTGCTGGAAGGCCGGGTCGGCCACGATCAGCGACAGCACCAGGAGGCTCGTGATCACGGTCGCGAGCACTGCACCCGCGATGGGCACCCAGAACGCGATGCGCTTGCGCTTCACGAGCTCGAGCGCGATCCACGCGGTGAGCACGAACACGACGATGTTCACCACGTTGACCGCGATGCCGATGACCGAGGTCTGCTCGGTCGCCGTGTACATGCCGCCGCCGAACAGCGCGTAGGACTGATTGATGGCCCGCGCCGGATCCGCGTTCGCGCCGATGCTGCCGACCACGTTCACGAGGCCCGCGGCGAGCAGGCCGATCGTGATGGCCGCGTCGAAGCGCCACGGCGCGCGGCGCGGCGCCTGTCCGGGGAGGTACCCGGGGCGGCCGGGCGCCTCACGGGGAGCGTCCGACGTCGGGGTGCCGTCCCGCTCGTCGCGGGCGGGTGCCGGTGCCTTCGCGGACGGCGTGCGCCGCGCCACGCGTCGTGCGGCCTCCGCGGCCTTCTCCGCCTCGCGGCGCTCGGCGAGCATCCGCTCGCGGGCGGCCTTGCGCTCCTCCGCCATCTGCTCGGCGAGGGTCTGCGGCGCGGACGCCTTGGCGCCCTTCTTCGCGCCGCGGCCGGCGGGGGCGGCGGGCGCGTCGCGCTCGGCCTGGGCACGCCGGTACTCCGCGGCCTCGGCGACGATGCGCGCATCCGCCTCCGACAGGCCCGAGGCGTCCGGGGACGACGACGACGGCGCCGCGTACTCGCCGAAGCGCGGAGCGGGTCGGCCGGGACGGCGCGTGCCGTCGTCGTCGCTCACGCGCGGGTGCGCCCGCCGATGGCGCGGGAGTCCGTGTTGCCGGACTGGTCCTTGCGCAGCTCCTTGGGGAGCGAGAAGACGAGGTCCTCCTCGGCCGTCACGACCGCGGTGACGTCGCCGTAGCCGGCGTCGGCCAGGTCGTCGAGCAGCTCCTGCACGAGGACCTCGGGCACGGACGCACCGCTCGTGACGCCGACCGTCTGCACGCCGTCGAGCCACTCCTGCTTGACCTCGGACGCGTAGTCGACGCGGTACGACGCCTTGGCGCCGTACTCGAGCGCGACCTCGACGAGTCGGACGGAGTTGGAGCTGTTCGCGGATCCGATGACGATCACCAGGTCGGCGTCGACCGCGACCTTCTTGATGGCGACCTGGCGGTTCTGCGTGGCGTAGCAGATGTCGTCGCTCGGCGGGTCCTGCAGGTTGGGGAAGCGGGCGCGGAGGCGGCGGACCGTCTCCATCGTCTCGTCGACCGAGAGCGTGGTCTGCGAGAGCCACACCAGGTTGTCGGGGTCCTTGACCTCGATGACGTCGGCGTGCTCCGGGGAGTTGACGACGATGGTCTGCTCGGGCGCCTCGCCCGCGGTGCCCTCGACCTCCTCGTGGCCCTCGTGGCCGATGAGGAGGATCTGCATGTCGGCCTTGGCGAAGCGCACGGCCTCGCGGTGCACCTTGGTGACGAGGGGGCAGGTCGCGTCGATGGCCTGGAGGCCGCGGTCCGCCGCGCCCTGCACGACGGCCGGCGAGACGCCGTGCGCGCTGAAGACGACGTGGGCGCCCTCGGGGACCTCGTCGACCTCCTCCACGAAGACCGCGCCCATGCGCTCGAGCGTCGAGACGACGTGCACGTTGTGGACGATCTGCTTCCGCACGTAGACGGGGGCGCCGTAGCGCTCCAGGGCCTTCTCGACGGCGACGACCGCGCGGTCGACGCCCGCGCAGTACCCGCGGGGAGCGGCGAGCAGGACCTTCTTGGGTCCTGCCACCGGGTTATCCTTGAGCCTGTTGCGGACGCCGGGCATCCGCGGCATCGACAGGCTGACGACGGGTGCTCCCACGAGTCGCTGGTCAGTGGTCGCTGTAGTCACGTGTCAATTGTATGCGCCCGATCTGGGCGTCGAGCGGGGTGGACGGATGAGCGAGACGCGCACGGTGTCGATGCCCGCGGCCGGTGCCCCCACGGTGGACGCGCCCTGGCCCGTCTCGGTGCTCTCCGGCAAGGTCAAGGGCTGGATCGACCGGCTCGGCACGGCCTGGGTCGAGGGCGAGATCACCCAGTGGGGCGGATCCGGCGGCAACGTCTACGGCAAGCTCAAGGACCTCGACGTCGACGCCACCATCAGCTTCACCGTCTGGTCGTCGGTGCGCGCGAAGATCCCCGCCGACCTCGGCCAGGGCGCCCGCGTCGTCGCGCTCGTGAAGCCCAACTACTGGGTCAAGGGCGGCACGCTCACGATGCAGGTGCTGGAGATGCGCCACGTCGGCCTCGGCGACCTGCTCGAGCGGCTCGAGCGCCTCCGCCAGACGCTGCGCGCGGAGGGCCTGTTCGACGCCGACCGCAAGCGCCGCCTCCCGTTCCTCCCCGGCTGCATCGGCCTCATCACCGGCAAGGACTCCGACGCGGAGAAGGACGTGCTCCGCAATGCGCAGCTGCGCTGGCCGAGCGTGCGCTTCCGCGTGGTCCACACCGCCGTGCAGGGCGACCGGGCCGCGGGCGAGGTCACGCGCGCCATCGGGGTGCTCGACGAGGATCCCGAGGTCGACGTCATCGTCGTCGCGCGCGGCGGCGGCGACTTCCAGAACCTCCTCGTCTTCAGCGACGAGCAGCTCGTGCGCACGGCGGCCGCGTGCCGCACGCCGCTCGTCAGCGCGATCGGGCACGAGGCCGACCGGCCGCTGCTCGACGACGTGTCGGACCTCCGCGCCTCCACCCCGACCGACGCCGCGAAGCGCGTCGTGCCCGACGTCTCCGAGGAGCTGTCGCGCGTGCAGCAGGCCCGGGCCCGCATCGGCATGCGGCTCACCAGCCAGGTGCGCGGCGAAATCGACCGGATCGAGCAGCTGCGGTCGCGCCCGGTGCTCACGAGCACGGCGTGGATCGTCGACTCGCGCGCCGAGGAGCTCGGCCGCTACATCGCCCGGTCCGCGGAGCTCGCCGGCCGCGTCGTCGAGCGCGGGATGCAGCAGACGAGCGAGCTGTCCCGGCAGCTCCGCACGCTCTCGCCGCAGCACGTGCTCGACCGCGGCTACGCCATCGTGCAGACGGCCGACGGATCCGCCCTTCGCGCCCCCGCCGACGCCCCCGACGGCACCGGCCTCGTGCTGCGCCTCGCGGCCGGCGCGCTCGGCGCCACCTCCACCGGCCCCACCGACGACATCCCGTCGTCGGCCGCGCGGCTGCCCGCCTCCCCCGCCGCGGGCGCCCGGCCGGCGTCCGGCGCCGAAAGCTAGGATCACCCCCATGCCCACCAGCCCCGCCGACACCGGCGCACGCCTGCCCGACGTCTCCGAGCTCAGCTACGAGGAGGCGCGCGACGCCCTGGTGCGCGTCGTCAACGACCTCGAGCAGGGCGCGTCCACGCTCGAGGAGTCGATCGCCCTGTGGGAGCGCGGCGAGGCCCTCGCGGCCCGCTGCGAGGAGTGGCTGCTCGGCGCCAAGGCGCGCCTCGACGCCGCCCGCACCACCGCGTCCGACGCCGGCTGACCGTGGCGAAGCCCCGCACGCCGAACGTCGTCGCCGAGCTCGGCCGCCCGGAGACGCCCGAGGAGACCGCCGCCCGCAAGGCCGCCGACTCCCGCCGCCACCGCGCGAAGCAGACGTTCCGCAACCTGCTCTACTCGCTCATCGTCACGGTCGCGACCGTCGCGGTCATCATCGCGCTGGTGCCGCGCTCGAACACCACGATCCTGCCCGACGTCGACTACGGCGCGGCGGCCGCCGAGGCGCAGGGCGGCTTCCCGACGCCGCTCGTCGTGCCCGACCTGCCGACCGCGTGGAAGAGCAACGACGCGGAGATCCGCCCGGCCGGCCGCGACGGCGTCGCCGTCTGGTACATCGGCCTCATCACGCCGAGCAACCGCTACATCGGGATCTCGCAGGGCATCGACGCGAACCCCACCTGGCTCGACGAGACGCTGCAGTCCGCGCCCGAGGTGAGCTCCGAGGAGATCGGCGGCCTCGAGTGGACGCTCTACGACAACGCGCAGGCGGAGGACCCGGGCAACGTCGTCCTGGCCGCGAGCGCGGTCGAGGGCGACAGCACCTACGCGATCTACGGCACGGCCGACGCCAACGAGCTGCGCACGGCGATCGAGGCGGTCGCCGCCGCGCGCGCCACCCCGGCCGGGTCGACGCCCGCGCCCACGGGCAGCGGCGGCACGAGCACCGACGAGACCACCACCAGCACCACCGCACCCGGGGAGGGGATCGAGGGATGACCGATCAGGACGAGACCGTGCAGGCGCCCGCCGAGGTGTGGGCCGAGATGGTCGAGGGCAACGCGCGCTTCGTCGCCGGCACGCCCGAGCACCCGCGGCAGGACGTCGAGCGCCGGGCCGCGCTCGCCCACGTGCAGCGCCCCGTCGCCGCGCTCTTCGGCTGCAGCGACTCGCGCCTCGCGGCCGAGATCATCTTCGACAAGGGGCTCGGCGACCTCTTCGTGATCCGCAACGCCGGCCAGATCATCTCGGACTCGGTGCTCGGCAGCCTCGAGTACGCCGTCGGCGTGCTGGGCGTGCCGCTCATCGTGGTGCTCGGCCACGACGAGTGCGGCGCCGTGCGCGCCGCCATCGAGAGCGCGGCGCCGGATGCGGAGGCGCTGCCGCCGCACATCGCGAACCTCATCTCCGCCATCGGGCCCGCCGTGCGCCGCGTGGCGGGCGACCCCGTCGTGCCCTCCGAGGTCGACGCCGGCGAGGTCGGCCGCGAGCACCTGCGCGGCACCGTGACCCGCATGCTGGAGGCGTCCGAGATGATCTCCGACCGGGTGGCGGCCGGTAGCCTGGCCATCGTCGGCGCCAACTACAAGCTCCTCGAGGGCACCGCGGTGCCCGACGTCATCGTGGGCGACATCCCTCGCTAGAGGGGCCGTCCGCACCGACCCCCTCACTCCGGGCCCCCGCGGTCCGGTGCATCACCCGTCCCGAAGGAGAGAGAAACAGCGTGGTCGACACTTCCCCCGGAACCGAGACGAACGGCGCGGACGCGTTCCGCGTCGAGCACGACACGATGGGCGAGGTGCGGGTCCCGAAGGACGCGCTGTACGCCGCCCAGACGCAGCGCGCCGTCGAGAACTTCCCCATCTCCGGCCGCGGGCTCGAGCCCGCGCAGATCCAGGCGCTCGCCCGCATCAAGCGCGCCGCCGCGATCGTGAACGGGGAGCTCGGCATCCTCGACGCCGACGTGGCCGAGGCGATCGTCGCGGCCGCCGACGAGGTGGCGGGCGGATCCCACCACGAGCACTTCCCCATCGACGTGTACCAGACGGGCTCCGGCACGAGCTCGAACATGAACATGAACGAGGTCCTCGCGGCCCTCGCCACCGCGTCGCTCGGGAAGCCCGTGCACCCGAACGACCACGTCAACGCGTCGCAGTCGTCGAACGACGTCTTCCCCACCTCGGTGCACGTCGCCGTCACGGGCGCGCTCCTCGCCGAGCTGATCCCCGCGCTCGAGCACCTCGCGGAGTCGCTGGAGACCAAGGCCGAGGCGTGGAAGGGGCTCGTCAAGGCCGGCCGCACGCACCTCATGGACGCGACCCCGGTCACGTTCGGCCAGGAGTTCGCCGGCTACGCGCGCCAGATCCGCCTCGGCATCGAGCGCGTCCGCACGGCCCTCCCCCGCGTCGCGGAGGTCCCGCTCGGCGGCACGGCCACCGGCACGGGCATCAACACGCCGCTCGGGTTCCCGCAGAAGGTCATCCAGGTGCTCGCGGACGACACGGGCCTGCCGGTCACCGAGGCGCTCGACCACTTCGAGGCGCAGGGCGCGCGCGACGGCCTCGTCGACGCGTCCGGCGCGCTGCGCACCCTCGCGGTGAGCCTCACCAAGATCTGCAACGACATCCGCTGGATGGGCTCGGGCCCGAACACCGGCCTCGGCGAGCTGCACATCCCCGACCTGCAGCCCGGGTCGTCCATCATGCCCGGCAAGGTCAACCCGGTCATCCCCGAGGCCGTGCTCATGGTGTGCGCGCGCGTCATCGGCAACGACGCCACCGTCGCGTGGGCGGGCGCCTCGGGCCTGTTCGAGCTCAACGTCGCGATCCCGGTCATGGGCTCGTCGCTGCTGGAGTCGATCCGCATCCTCGCCTCCTCCACGCGCCTGCTCGCCGACAAGACCGTCGACGGCCTGCGCGTCAACGAGGAGCACGCGCGGGCGCTCGCGGAGTCGTCGCCGTCGATCGTCACGCCGCTGAACCGCATCATCGGCTACGAGGCGGCGGCGAAGATCGCGAAGCACTCGGTCGCGCAGAAGATGACGGTGCGCGAGGCGGTCGTCGACCTCGGCTACGTCGAGCGCGGCGAGATCACCGAGGAGCAGCTCGACCAGGGCCTCGACGTGCTGCGGATGACGGCGCCCGGCCTGTAGCCACAGCCCCGCACGGACGCCGACGGGCGCCGATCCCCGCGGGGACCGGCGCCCGTCGTCATGCGCGGGGCGGGCGGATCACATCGGGTCGCCGTCGAGCAGCCCGGTGACGAGCGCCGCGATCGCGCTCCGCTCCGAGCGCGTGAGCGTGATGTGCCCGAACAGCTCGTGGCCCTTCAGCGTCTCGATCACGCTGGCGACGCCGTCGTGCCGGCCGACCCGCAGGTTGTCGCGCTGCGCCACGTCGTGCGTGAGCACCACGCGCGAGTTCTGGCCGATGCGGCTGAGCACCGTGAGCAGCACGTTCCGCTCCAGCGACTGCGCCTCGTCGACGATCACGAACGCGTCGTGCAGCGAGCGCCCGCGGATGTGGGTGAGCGGCAGCACCTCGAGGATCCCGCGCTCCACGACCTCGTCCATGACGTTCTGCGAGACGACCGAGCCGAGGGTGTCGAACACGGCCTGCGCCCACGGGTTCATCTTCTCGGTCGCGTCGCCCGGCAGGTAGCCGAGCTCCTGGCCGCCCACCGCGTACAGCGGCCGGAACACCATGATCTTGCGGTGCTGCTGCTTCTCCAGCACCGCCTCGAGCGCGGCGCAGAGGGCGAGCGCCGACTTGCCCGTGCCGGCGCTGCCGCCGAGGGATACGATCCCCACCTCGCGGTCGAGGAGCAGGTCGATCGCGAGCCGCTGCTCGGCCGAGCGGCCCTTCAGGCCGAAGACCTCGCGGTCGCCGCGGACGAGGTGCACGGTGCCGCGGCGCACGACGCGGCCGAGCGCGGGTCCGCGGTCGGAGCGGAGCACGACGCCCGTGTTGACGGGCAGGTCGCCGACGGCGCGGGTCTGCACCGTGCCGCTGTCGTAGAGGTCGGCCATCTGCTCCGCGGAGAGGGTGACGTCGGCCATGCCGGTCCAGCCGCTGTCCACGGCGAGCTCGGCGCGGTACTCCTCGGCCATGAGTCCGATGGAGGCGGCCTTCACGCGCAGCGGCATGTCCTTCGAGACGACCGTGACCGCGAGGCCCTCGGTCGAGAGGTTGAGGGCGACCGCGAGGATCCGGGAGTCGTTGTCGCCGAGCTGGAGGCCGTTGGGCAGGCCCGCCATGCTCGAGTGGTTGAGCTCGACCCGCAGCGTGCCGCCGGCGTCGCCCACCTCGATGGGGAAGTCGAGCCGCTCGTGCTCCTCGCGGAGCTGGTCGAGGTGGCGGAGGGCCTGGCGGGCGAAGTAGCCGATCTCCGGGTCGTTCCGCTTCGACTCCAGCTCGGTGATGACGATCACCGGGATGACGACCGCGTGCTCCGCGAAGCGGAAGAACGCGCGCGGGTCGGACAGGAGGACGGAGGTGTCGAGCACGTACGTGCGCTCGGCCTGCGGCGTCCCCTCCCCGGTCCTGTCACGTCGAGCGGTGCTGCTCTGGCTGTCCATCGGGGCCACGGGCCACTCCATCCCCGAGCGTTCGCGCTCGGATCCTGACGGCGATCGGGCCACGGTGGCGAGAAGAGATCCTGCGGCCCTCTCGATCGGGCGCCATGCCCGATGAGTGGAACCTACGTCGCGCACCGCTGCGGTGACCAGAGCGACGCGGGTCCGGATGTGTCGTGGACATTAACTCTTGCTCCGCGCGGGCCGTCGAGGCGGCGCCGGCGGCGCCGGCACAGCAGGGCGCCCGCCTCAGGAGCCGAAGCGGCGCTGGCGCGAGGAGTAGTCGCGGAGGGCGCGGAGGAAGTCGACCTCGCGGAGGTCCGGCCCCAGCGCCTCCATGAAGTAGAGCTCGCTGTGCGCCGACTGCCACAGCATGAAGTCGCTGATGCGCTGCTCGCCCGAGGTGCGGATCACGAGGTCCGGGTCCGGCTGGCCGCCCGTGTAGAGGTGCTCGCCGATGAGGTCGGGCGTGAGGAGCGCCGCGAGGTCCTCGAGCGTGCCGCCCGCGAGGTGGTGCGACTGCACGATGCTCCGCATGGCGTCCGCGATCTCGGTGCGCCCGCCGTAGCCGACCGCGAGGTTGATGTGCAAACCGGCGTTCCCCTTCGACCGCTCCTCGGAGGCGTCGAGCCGGGCGATGAGCTCCGGCGGCAGGCCCTCGTCGGATCCCACGTGCTTGACGCGCCAGTCGCGGTGCTCCGAGAGGTCCTCCGCGAGCTGGCCGATGATGTCGATCAGCGCCGTGAGCTCGTCGCTCCCGCGGCCCGTGAGGTTGTCGGTGGAGAGCAGGTAGAGCGTCGTGACCTTGATGTCGAGGTCGTCGCACCACTCCAGGAACTCGAGGAACTTGGCCGCGCCGGCGCGGTGCCCGTGGGCGGCGGACTCGAGGCCCAGCTGGCGGGCCCAGCGGCGGTTGCCGTCGAGGATCATCGCGATGTGGTGCGGCAGCGAGCTGCGGTCGAGGCCGCGACGGATGCGCTTCTGGTACGCCCGGTAGAGCAGACCGCGCCACGGTCGGATCGGCTTCTCTCGCACGGAGGCAACGCTATCCCACGCGCCCGGGAGCCCGGATCGCCCGCCCGGGTGACGTCCCCCGGGCTGTCCTACACTCGCAGGATGACGCGCGACGCCTCCTCCCCCTCGCCGCTCGGCGACACCCCGGAGGAGGACGCGTCGGTCGCCCACCTCCCGCTCGTGGAGGACGCGCAGGACGTCGGCCCGGAGCCGAAGCCCACCTGGCGCGGCTGGCTGCACGCGGGCATGACCCCGGTGGCGCTCGTGCTCGGGATCGTGCTCATCGCGGTGGCCGACGGCGCCGCGGCGCGCATCGCGTGCGCCGTGTTCGTCGCCTCGTCGCTGCTGCTGTTCGGCGTCTCCGCGGTCTACCACCGGTTCGACTGGTCGCCGCGGGCGAAGATCCTCCTCAAGCGGATGGACCACGCCAACATCTTCCTGCTCATCGCGGGCTCCTACACGCCCATCACGGTGCTGGCGCTGCCGCACGAGAAGTCGGTGCTGCTGCTCTGGCTGGTGTGGTCGGGCGCCGCGCTCGGCGTGCTCTTCCGCGTGTTCTGGATCCACGCCCCGCGCTGGCTCTACGTGCTGCTCTACCTGGTGCTCGGCTACGCGTCGCTGGTGTTCATCGTCGACTTCTTCCGCGCCGACGCGGCGATGATGACGCTGATCCTCGCGGGCGGCCTCGCCTACACGGTCGGCGCCGTCGCGTACGCGCTGAAGCGGCCGAACCCCTGGCCCGGCCGCTTCGGCTTCCACGAGATCTTCCACGCGTTCACCCTCATGGCGTTCCTCTGCCACTGGACGGGCATCCTGCTCGTGGCGACGCACCCGCCCGTCGTCTGACCGGGCGGGTGCGTCGGGCACCCGCTACAGGTACGGCTGCACGTTCTCCGTGTAGGCGCTCGTCAGCTGCGTGGCGGCGGCCGGGAACACGGCGGCGGGATCCGCGCCCTGCGTGAGGATCTGCGCCCACGGCTGCTGCAGGTACGTGTCGCCGTTGGGGATCAGCGTCCGCGCCCAGTCCTGCGAGCGGACGTGCTCGAGGCTGTCGTAGACCGTGCGGAACGCCGGGTTCGACGCCCAGAACCCCGTGAGGTCGGACGACTGGCCGGCCGAGGTGCGCACGGGGGCGTAGCCCGTCTTCTTGGCGAAGGCGACCTGCTGGTCGACCTCGGTGACGTGCTTGATGAACATGCCGGCGGCGAGCTGCTGCTCCTTGGTCTTGCTGCCGACCACCGCGAGGCCCGTGCCGCCCGTGGGGACGAACTGGCCCTGCGGTCCGCCGGGGAGCACGCCCGTGCCGATGGGGAACTTGGCGCTCGCGGTGACGATGCCGACGGCGCCCGCCGACGCGATGGTGCACGGCGCCAGGCCGCCCGCGAAGTCGACCGCGGTGTCGCCGCTGGCCGCCGCGACGTTCGCGATCTTGGAGTCGAAGACGAGGCCGCGGGCGTAGCCGGCCGCCTCGAGCGTCTCGGGCTGGTCGAGCTTGAGGTCCCAGCCGTCGGAGTACTGGCCGCCGCGGCCCCAGAGCACGTTGCTCATCGCCCAGGTGCCGATGGATCCCTGCGGCAGGCGGACGGCGGGCGCGCCGCCCGTCACCTTCATGATGGCCGGCGCCCACTCCTCGAGCTCCGCCCAGGTGTCGGGCGCGCGGTCGGGCAGGCCGGCCTTCGACCAGATCGACTTGTCGTAGTAGAAGATCGGCGTCGAACGCGCGTACGGCACGGCGAAGCGGCTGCCGTCGTACAGGTAGTCGTCCAGGAACACCTTGTTGTAGTCGTCGAGCTGGAAGTCGAGGTGCGCCATGAGGCCGTCCATCGCGATCGACTGCTTGTTCACCATGTAGCGGAACCACCAGGTGTCGCTGGCGTTCACCATGTCGGGCATGCTGTCGGTGCCCGCGGCGGCCTGCAGCTTCTGCGCGATCTCGTCGTAGCTCGCGCCGCCCGTCACGACGTTGACCGTGATGCCCGTCTTGGCGAGGAAGTCGGCGGCGAACTGCGCCTCGAGCTCGGAGGTCTGGCCGGGGTGCGTGGTCCACCAGGTGATGTCGGTCGCGGGCTGGACGCCCTCCCAGTCGGTGTCGGGCGCCGCGGTCGCGGCCGGGCCGCCGACCGAGGGGCCGGAGCAGGCGGCGAGGAACGCGGTGCCGCCGAGCACGGCGCCCATCTTCAGGACGTCGCGGCGGTCGAACGGGCGGGAGGCGGCGGCGCGGAAGGCCGAGCGCGGGTCGATGGGCATGCTTCTCCTGGGGATCGGGTCGGTGCGGGGGAAGAGGGAGAGGGAGGTAAGGGCGGGGCGGCGCGCGGGCTCAGCCCGTGACGGCGCCGGCGGTGAGGCCGCCGACGATGCGCCGCTGGAAGACCAGGAAGACGGCGAGCACGGGCAGCGTGACGATGACCGTCCCGGCCATGAGCACGCCCCAGTTCGTGATGCCCGTCGTGTCCTGCAGGAGGGTGAGGCCCACGGGGAGCGTCATCATGCGCGGGTCGGTCGTGACGAGCAGCGGCCAGAGGTAGTCGTTCCACTCGCCGACCACGGACACGAGCGCGACGGCGGCGATCGTGGGGCCCGACATGGGGATCACGAACGAGCGGAGGCGGCGCAGGTGCCCGGCGCCGTCCATCGCGGCGGCCTCGAGCACGGAGCCCGGCAGCGTGAGGAAGTGCTGGCGGAAGAGGAAGGTGCCGTAGGCGCTCGCGACGCCCGGGAGGATGAGGCCCGGGTAGGTGTTGATCCAGCCGAGGCCCGCGATGACCTGGTAGTTCGGGATCATCACGATCTGCTGCGGCACGAGGAGCGCGAGGATCACGACGCCGAACCACACGTTCTTGAACGGCACGCGGATGAACACGAGCGCGTACGCCGTCAGCAGCCCGAGCAGCACCTTGAGTCCGGAGCCCACCACCGTCTTGATGACGCTGTTGGTCGCGAGCGTAGAGAAGGAGACCGTGTCCGACGCCGTCTGGTAGTTCGTGGGCGCGAAGGACGACGGGAGGATCGTGAGCGGCAGCGAGTAGATCTCGCTGAACCCCTTGAAGCTCGTGAGCACCATCCAGATGAGCGGCAGCAGCATGACGACGACGGCGAGGGCCAGCGCGAGGTAGGTGCCGGCCAGGGGCGGGCGGGCGGATCCGGCGGGTCGGCGGACGCTGCGGCGGCGCGGGGCGTCGGGTGCGGCCGCGGGCTCCGGCCGGGTGAGGGTCGCGGTCACGAGTAGTGCACCTTCCGCTGGACGATGACGAGCTGGACGAGCGTGACGACGAGCAGGACGAGGAAGAGGATCGTGGCGACCGCCGACGAGTAGCCGGCCCGTCCGGCCACGAAGCCCTCGTGGTAGATCTGGTACATCATCGTGGTGGTGCCCTGCAGCGGGCCGCCCTTGGTCATGGCGCTGATGAGGTCGAAGGTCTGCAGCGAGCTGAGCAGGGTCGTCACGCTGAGGAAGAACGTGGTCGGGCTGAGCATCGGCAGCACGATGCGGACGAAGGTGCGCATCCGGCCGGCGCCGTCGAGGGACGCCGCGTCGAGCAGGTCCTTCGGCACGGCCTGGAGGCCCGCGAGGTAGATGAGCGCGCAGTAGCCGAGGTCGCGCCAGACCTGCACGGTCGTGACCATCGCGAGGGCGGCGCCCGGGTCGCTGTACCAGCCGGGCGACGGCAGGCCGAGGGCGGTGAGGCCCGCGGACACGAGGCCGAAGTTCGGGTCGAAGACGTACAGCCAGAGGAAGCCGACGGCCACGCCCGAGAGCACGTAGGGCGCGACGATGATGGTGCGGACGGGGCCGCGCAGGCGGATCCTCCGGTTCAGCAGGACGGCGACCCCGAGCCCCAGCACCATCGAGCCCACGACCGTGACGCCCGTGAACACCAGCGTGACGCCGACGACCGTGGGCGTCTGGGGATCCTGGAACCAGGCGACGTAGTTGGCGAGCCCGACCTCGCGCGCCACCTGCGAGCCGATGTTCCACTGCAGCGTGGAGTAGTAGAAGGACTCGAGCAGCGGCTTGTACGTGAAGACCGCGAGCAGCAGCACGTTGGGGCCGACGAAGGCGAGGAACAGGAGCCCGTCGCGGATCCGGCCCGGTCGGCGGCGACGCGGACCGGAGCCGGGGCGCGTGCCGGCCGGGCGGACGGTCGTCGGGCTCGGTGCCGTCACCGCCTCCGGCGTCGGCGCGACCCGGGTGGGCGCGGGGGCGTGCGTCACGTCGGACCTCCTCGTTCGGGATGAGGAGGGAACGTTCCCTCCGTGCCTGGCCAAGGTACGGAGGGCGGGTTAATGGCGGGAGTCGCGCAGGTGGCGAACGGGCGGACGAGCGACGGCCGGCGCCCCCTGGACGGGGGACGCTGGCCGGCGCGCCGATCAGCCGCGTGGAGTCGGCTGGTCGTCCGAGCTGACCATCCAGTTGCGGTAGTCCGTGTACATCAACCCGACGCCGCGCTTCGTCTTGAAGGCCTCGCCGCACCACGGGCCGGTGTAGCTGGTGATCTTGTACGGACCCTGGGGCACGTCGACCTTGATGTAGGGCCAGGCATCGATCCCGGGGACGTAGGCGCCCATCGAGTAGCACTGGTTGAAGGTCGAGTCGGGGAAGCCGGGGAGGCCATGGATCCTGATCGACCTGACGTTGGCGCCGCGCGGGGTCCAGTGCGTCTGGAGCTGGACTCGGACATACGGGACCGTCGCCGCCGATTGCTCGAGCGTCTGGGCGGATGCCGGCGCAGCACCGATACCGGCCGCGAGGGCGATCGCGAGCGAGGCGGCGAGGGCACCCGCCATGCGGAACCGTCGAGGCGAGGTGGTCGAGGGGGATTCGAGGGTCATGTGGGTGTGTCTCCTATGTCGTGCGGACGATGGGATGTGGGAACCAGGGGAGGTGACGGCCGGGGCGCCCGGGTGGCGAGCCAGCGCGCGAGCGACGGCCGGCGCCCCTCGGATGGGGACGCCGGCCGTGGGCGGGCGGCTCAGCCGCTGATCACCCGTGCCCGTGGTGGTTGCGGATCCAGCCCCCGACCGAGGGCAGTCCCGAGCCGTCGAAACCCGGGTCAGCCGGGCTGTGGTTGTGTCCCATGGCGATGACGCTGGCTCCGTCCGAGGCGGCGGTCGCGGAGGCGGTCGCGGAGGCGGACGCGGATGCGTGCGCGATGCCCAGGCCGACCGTTGCGGAGAACGCGATCGCGGCGAGGGCCGTGATGGATGCGGCGCGGACGGGACGCAGCGGGGATCGGCCCAGGGTCGTGGTGGATGACGTGTTCATGGAACTCCGTTCTCGTGGGGACCAGGAGACTACGGACCCGACGGGCCGCGGGTCGTCGAGCGTGCACAGCACGCGGACGGGTCTGTGCGCGAGGCGGGCGGACGAGCGACGGCCGGCGCCCCGCATGGGGACGCCGGCCGTCGGACGGGTGATCAGCCGGTCGCCATCAGCCGTGGAGGTCGCGGTGGCCCCAGGTGCTCCTCGGGGGCGCCCATTCGTACTCGGGATGCGGCTCGGGCTGGCTGTGGTTGTGGCCCATGGCGCTGACGTTGACCCCATCCGGAGCCGCGGACGCGGTCGCTGCGGCGGATGCGTGGGCGATGCCGAGGCCGACCGTGGCGGAGAGCGCGATCGCGGCGAGGGCCGTGACGGATGCGGCCCGGACGGGGCGAAGCGGGGATCGGCCCGAGGGCGTGGAGGATGTCGTGTCCATGGGACTCCGTTCTCGTGGGGGTCACGAGAATACGGGTCCGAGGCCCAGGCGGGCCGACGGGCGTCCACAGCGCGGGGGCGGACCCGCCACCCGGCAGGGGCGTCGTTCAGCCGCGCGGCGGACCCGCGGGAGCATCCGGATCCGCGGGGTCGTCGCCGTCGGGGTCCGTCGTCCGGAGGTCCCGCTCGGGCGCGGAGTCGCGGGCGAGGTCGGCCTCGAGCTTCTCCGCCTCGAGCCGACCGCGGATCTCCTCGCGGTAGCGCGTGCGGCGGATCCGACGGGTCATGTCGACCATGAGCAGCAGCACCATGACGGCCACGAAGAAGATCGCGATGAAGCCGACGGGGCCGGGCGAGACCGTGTCCGGGTTGAACTCGGCGGTTGGCGTGGGGCTCGGGGTCGTGGCGGCGACGGCCACGCGGAGGAGCAGGTCCCCGCCCATCAGGCGCGCGCCGTCCGGTCGGCGACGGCGGCCGCGTCGTCGTCCGCGATGCCGGCGAACAGGTCGTCCTCGGGCTCCGGCACCGGCACGCGCGACTCGACGAGCTGGAAGTCCTCGAAGGGCCAGGCGCGCTGCTGGAGGTCGCGCGGCCAGCGGAAGAACGTGCTGTCGGGGGCGACCTGGCTCGCGTGCGACAGGAGCGCGCGGTCGCGGGCCTCGAAGTGGTCGGCGACGTGCACGCGCGTGGTGGAGAGGTCGGGGCGGTCGCCCATCCAGCCGAGCATCTCGTCGACGGCCTCGAGCATCTCGGGGCCGGCGTCGGAGGCGACCAGGTGCTCGCGCACGGCGCGGATCTTGGTGCCGTTGAAGATCCGGTCGAAGTAGAGCTTCCGGACCTCCCACGGCTCGCCCGCGTCGGGGTACGAGCCCGCGACGCCCGACTCGCGCCAGGCCTCCATGGCCACGACGTGCGCCTGGATGTGGTCGGGGTGCGGGTAGCCGCCGTTCTCGTCGTACGCCACCAGCACGTGCGGGCGGAAGGCGCGGACCAGGCGGATGAGCGGCTCGGCGGAGACCTCCACCGGGATGCTCGCGAAGGACGCGGGCGGCAGGGAGCCGTCCTCGCGCGCCATGCCCGAGTCGACGTAGCCGAGCCAGCGGTGCTGCACGCCCATGACGGCCTGCGCGCGCGCCATCTCGATGCGGCGGAGGCCCGGCAGGTCGCGCTCGGCCATCGCGCGCTCCGCGAGCCCCTCGTTGAGGATGTCGCCCGCCTCGCCGCCCGTGCAGCTGACGACCATGACCTCGGCGCCCTCCTGCGTGTAGCGGGTGTAGGTGGCGGCGCCCTTGCTCGACTCGTCGTCGGGGTGGGCATGCACGGCCATGAGGCGCAGGGTCACGGGGCTCCAAGGGTGGGGAATGTAGTCTTGACCCCCAGAGTACAAGGTGCGTGTGGAGGAGATCGCCGTGACGACCGAGTCCCGCTCCCCCGCATCCACGGGCCCCCTGGCGGACGACGACGAGACCGTCGAGCACCGCGTGCCCGCCCCCGTCTCGACCGCCGCGCTCGACGAGCGGTACGGCCGCACGCGGCCCGCGCGCATCCGCCAGCGCTGGCTCTACGGCACGGCCGGCGGGCTCGTCGCGCTCGTGTTCGGCGCGTGGGTGCTGTGGGCCGGGCTCGACCAGGCGTCCGGATCCATCGACGCCACCGACCGCGCCTTCGACGTCGTCGACGCGCGCACCATCGACGTCACCTTCTCCGTCGTCATGCCCGCCGGCCAGGAGGCCTGGTGCGCGGTCCAGGCGCAGGACGAGCAGCGCTCCATCGTCGGCTGGAAGGTCGTCGAGCTGCCCGCGCAGGACGGCGTCGAGCGCACCGAGACGGTGCGACTGCGCACCACCGGCCAGGCCGTCACCGGGTTGATCCACAGCTGCTGGCCCGCCTAGAGTGGGGGATTCGCCTCGACGGATCCGTCGGGGCGTCCGTGCGAGTGCAAGGAGTCCATCGTGGCGCAGGAGCAGGCAGTCACCTGGCTGACCCAGGAGGCGTTCGACCGCCTCAGCAGGGAGCTCGACACCCTCAGCGTGCAGGGCCGCGAGGAGATCGCGAAGAAGATCGAGATCGCCCGCGAGGAGGGCGACCTCAAGGAGAACGGCGGCTACCACGCGGCCAAGGAGGAGCAGGGCAAGATCGAGGCCCGCATCCGCCAGCTCACGCAGCTGCTCCGCACGGCCGAGGTGGGCGACGCCCCGGAGAGCCACGGCGTCGTGGAGCCCGGCACGGTCGTCACCGCGCTCATCGCCGGCGATGAGACCAAGTTCCTGCTCGGCAACCGCGAGATCGCGGGCGACAGCGACCTCGACGTCTACAGCGAGCAGTCGCCGCTGGGCGCCGCCATCATCGGCTGGGAGGTCGGGCGGAAGGGCACGTACGTCGCGCCGAACGGCCGCGAGATCCCCGTCGAGATCCAGGCCGTGGAGAACTACACGCCGTAGCCCGGCGCGCACGACGACGAGAGGGGACGCGGACCGCACGGTCCGCGTCCCCTCTCCTCGTGCCGGGCTCCTCCGCCGGGCGCGCGCCCGGCGTCAGTCGCGCTGGAGGCGCGGGTCGTAGCCCGCGTCGCGGAGGCGCTGGACGACCTCGGCCGTGTGCTCGCGGCCGCGGGTCTCCACGCTCACCTCGAGCTCGACCTCGCTGATCTGCAGGCCCCGGCCGTGCCGCGTGTGCAGCACCTCGACGACGTTCGCGTTGGCCTCGGAGATGATCTGGGACGTGCGGGCGAGCTGACCCGGGCGGTCGGGCAGCATGATCCGCAGCTTCACGTAGCGGTCGGAGGCGGCGAGGCCGCGGCTGATGACGCGCTCCATCATGAGCGGGTCGATGTTGCCGCCGGAGAGGATGACGACGGTGCGGCCGGCGTCCTGCACGAGGCCCGCGAGGATCGCGGCGACGCCCACCGCGCCGGCGGGCTCGACCACGAGCTTCGCGCGCTCGAGCAGCAGCAGCAGGGCGCGGGCCGTGTCGTCGTCCTCGACCGTGACGACCTCGTCGACGCTCTCCCGGATGATGTCGAAGTTGAGCAGCCCCGGCTTCGCGACCGCGATGCCGTCGGCGATCGTGGGCGTGATCTCGATCTCGGTCGCGCGCCCGGCGGCGAGGGACGGCGGGTAGGCGGCGGCGTTGCGCGCCTGGACGCCGACCACGCGGATCGTGCGGCCCTCCTCGACGGCGCGCAGCTTGAGCGCGGTCGCGACGCCGGAGATGAGCCCGCCGCCGCCGATGGGCACGACGACCGTCTCGACGTCGGGGGTCTGGTCGAGGATCTCGAGGCCGAGCGTGGCCTGCCCGGTGATGACGTCTTCGTGGTCGAACGGCGGGATGAGCACCGCGCCCGTCTGCGCGGCGAACTCGGCGGCCGCGCGCAGGGGCTCGGCGACGCTGTGGCCGCGGAGCACCACCTCGGCCCCGTACTGCCGGGTCGCCTGGAGCTTCGGCAGCGCGACGCCGACGGGCATGAAGATCGTGGCCCGGATGCCGAGCTCGCGGGCCGCGAAGGCGACGCCCTGCGCGTGGTTGCCGGCCGACGCCGCCACGACGCCGCGCGCCTTCTCCTCGTCGGTGAGGCGCGAGATGCGGTTGTAGGCGCCGCGGATCTTGTACGACCCGGTGCGCTGGAGGTTCTCGCACTTGAGGTGCACGGGGCTGCCGAGGATCTCGGCGAGGAACCGCGACGACTCCATGGGCGTCACGTCCGCGACGCGGCTGACCACCTCGCGGGCCGCCTCGATGCGGGCGAGCGTGGGCGCGGATCCGCGGGGCAGCTCCCCGGCGAGCGCCGCCGTCTCCTCCCCCAGCTGCGACGGGTCGACCTCGTCGCCGACGGCGCGGAGCACCGGGCCGTCGGCGGGCACGGCGGCGGGACGGGCGTCGGATGCGGCGGTGGCGGCGTCGGTCATGAGGTGCGCTCCCTGGGGTTCGGACGGCGGGTGGCGTGCGAGGCGTCGGCGGGGACCGTGGGCGGCGGCGGCTCGGGGGTGCCGCGCCAGGCCCCGCTCGCGACGTGCTTGACCATCGAGTTGAGCGTGGCGACCAGCGGCACGGCGAAGAAGGTGCCGGCGATGCCGCCGACCATGCCGCCCGCGGCGACGGAGAGGACGACGGCGAGCGGGTGGACCTTGACGACCGAGCCCATGATGAGCGGCTGGAGGACGTGCCCCTCGACCTGCTGCACGATGAGCACGATGGCGATCATGATGAGCGCCTGCGTCAGCCCGTTGTAGACGAGCGCGACGAACACGGCGAGCGTGCCCGTGACGACCGCGCCGACGATGGGGATGAAC
This sequence comes from Clavibacter michiganensis subsp. tessellarius, assembly GCF_021922985.1. Taxonomy (NCBI): domain Bacteria; kingdom Bacillati; phylum Actinomycetota; class Actinomycetes; order Micrococcales; family Microbacteriaceae; genus Clavibacter; species Clavibacter tessellarius. The sequence goes on from NZ_CP040788.1 coordinate 1,638,810, forward strand.
GAGCCGAGGAACACCAGCACGCCGATGGGGATCGCGAGCGGCACCCCGATGATGGCGGCCCCGCCCGCGATGCCGACCGCGTCGATGAGCGCCACGAGCACCTGCACCTTCACGAAGTTCTGCAGCGTGGTCCAGCCCGCGCGACCGGCGCCGTCGACCGCGGGGCGCGCGAGCCGCGGGAACAGCCGCACGACCCAGCGCCACATGCCCGCGCCGTCGATGAGGATGAAGAGGGTGGAGAACAGCACGAGCAGCACGCCCGTGAGCACGTGCCCGAGCGACGACGTGACCGACAGCGCGCCGCTCACGAGCACGCCCGCGTCGCGCTGGATCGCGTCGACCGCCTGCTGGTAGGCGTCGGTGAGCTGCGCCTCGGAGAGCTGGAGCGGGCCGTCGGTGAGGAAGCCGCGCACGTCCGCGTAGCGCGTCAGCGTCTGGGCGCGGATGGAGTCGTACTGGCCGATGATCTGCGTGGTCACGAGGTACACGAGCGCCGCCACCGCGACGATGACCCCGATCTCGGAGATGGCGACGGCGAGCCACTTCGGGACGCGGTGGCGCTGCATCCAGTTCGAGATGGGCACGAGGAGGGCCGCGAGCACGATGGCGAGGAACAGCGGGATGACCACGTACTCGAGCTGGATCACGAGCCAGGCGACGACCCCGAGGACGCCGAGGATGAGCAGCAGGCGCCACGCCCACGCGCCGGCGATGACCATGCCGGGCGGGACGGTCTCGGCGACGGTGCGCGCGACGGGCTGGACGGTGTCGATGTCGGGCTCGACGCGGGGCTCGGCCGCGCGGGCGGCAGCCGCGGCGCGCGCGCGGGATCGCTGGCCGAAGATCATGCTGGGAGTCTAGGACGGGGCTCCGGTGCGGCCGTGCGGGGCGCGGCGCGCGGCCAGCCGCGCGGGTGCGGACGGCCTCCGTCGGGGGCCGCCGGTAGCGTCGGCGCATGCCCGACACCGTCTCCCCCGCGCTCGCCCGCCGCGTGGCCCTGGCCGCGCAGGGGCTCGGCCGGCCGCATCCGTCCGCCCCGGGCACGCGCCGCCTCGCCGCCGAGGTGCGGCGCCTGGAGCTGCTGCAGATCGACTCGGTCAACGTCTTCGAGCGCAGCCACCACCTGCCGATGCTCGCGCGCGTCGGCCCGTACGACCGGGCCGTGCTCGACCGGATGCTGTTCGGCGGCGGCGGGGCCTTGACGGAGTACTGGGCGCACCAGGCCGCTGTCCTCCCGGTGGGCGACCTGCCGCTGTACGGCTGGCGGATGGCGGCGGAGCGCGAGCGGCGGATGCGGCCAGGATCCTGGGCGCGCGAGCACGCGCCGCTGCTGGCCGAGGTGCGCGCCGAGCTCGGCCGCACCGGCCCGGTCCCCGCGAGCGCGATCGAGCACGAGGCCAACGTGCGGACCGGGCCCTGGTGGGGGTGGTCCGACGTGAAGCGCGCGCTGGAGGCCATGTTCGCGTGGGGCGAGATCGCGAGCGCCGGCCGACGCGGCTTCGAGCGCGTCTACGGCCTCGCGGAGGACGTGCTCCCCGCCGCCGTCCGCGAGCGGCACGTGCCGGAGGAGGACGCCGTGCGCGAGCTCGTCCGCCGGGCCGCCGTCGCGCACGGCATCGGCACGGCGGCCGACCTCGGCGACTACTTCCGGCTCTCGCGCGCGGCCACCGACCGCGCGCTCGTCGACCTCGCCGACGCGGGCGACGTGCTGCCCGTCACGGTGCCCGGCTGGGAGGGCCGCGGGAAGCCGCTGCCCGTGTGGCTGCACCGCGACGCGCGGCTGCCGCGGCGGATCCGCGCCGAGGCGCTGCTCTCGCCCTTCGACCCCGTCGTGTGGTTCCGCGAGCGGGCGCTCCGCCTCTTCGACCTGCACTACCGGATCGAGATCTACACGCCCCAGGCGCAGCGGGTGCACGGCTACTACGTGCTGCCGGTGCTGGTCGACGACGAGATCGTGGCCCGGGTCGACCTCAAGAGCGACCGGCAGGCGGGCGTGCTGCGCGTGCAGGCGTCGTGGATCGAGGGACGCCACGATCCCGGGGTCGTCGCCGAGCGGATCGCGCCCCTCCTGGAGCGCGCCGCCGCATGGCAGGGGCTCGGGGAGGTGGGCGTGGTCGACCGGGGCACGCTGGCGCCGGCTCTGCGGGCGCACCTGCCGGGCATCGCCGCGACGCCCGTCGGCTGAGACGGCGACGGACCCGACGGCCGGTCCGGCGCCGGGCGTCCGGCGTCGGTCGAGGTGAGGGTGCGGGCGCGGCCCGCTAGAACTGCACGCGCGGCGGCTCGGCGATGGACGCGAGGCTCGAGACCTCGTAGAAGTCCCGCTCGCCGAAGCCCAGCCCGCGCACGAAGAGCGTGTTGGGGAACTGCGTGATCTTGGTGTTGAGCTCCCGGACACCGCCGTTGTAGAAGCGGCGCGAGGCCTGGATCCGGTCCTCGGTGTCGACGAGCTCGCCCTGCAGCTGGAGGAACGTCTGGCTCGTCTGCAGCTGCGGGTACGCCTCGGCCACCGCGAAGAGCGACTTCATCGCGCCCTGCAGGTGCTCCTCCGCGAGGCTGGCCTCGCTCGGGTTGCCGGCGCTGATGGTCTCGGTGCGCGCGGACGCGACGGACTCGAACACCTGCCGCTCGTGCGTCGCGTAGCCCTTGACGGAGTCGATGATGGTGGGCAGCAGGTCGGCGCGCCTCTTGAGCTGGACGGTGATGTCGCTCCACGCCTCGTCGACCCGCACGTTCAGGGTCACGAGGGCGTTGTAGGTGGCCCAGAGGTAGATGCCGACGAGCACTGCCAGGAGCACGACGACTCCGAGCGCGATCCACAATTCCATGCTCGGGAGTCTACGCGCGGGGCTGTGCGCGACCTCCGTGGGAGCCGCCTGCGCACCCGTATTGGGGGCGTCGGCGGACCGGCCGTCAGCCGCGGGCGCGCAGGGTGTCCCGGAGGAAGAGGTACGAGGTGCGGGGCGTGCGGTCGGAGGTGCGCGGATCCACGCGCACGAGGCCGCGCGGCGCGGTGTGCCCGGCCTCCCACTCGAAGCCGTCGAGCAGGCTGCCGGCGATGACCGCCTCGAGCCGCACGCCCGCCGCGGGGCCGCCGGCGGCGACGGCGGCGAGCGCCTGCACGAGGTGGTCGGAGATCGCGTGCGCGCGCCGCGGGTCGCGCCGGGTGCCGTCGCGGTCGTCGACCTGCTCGGGGTGCGCGGCGTCGAGGCCGGACAGCACGACGGGCGGCAGGGCGTCGCCGTAGCGCGCGCGGAGGTCGGCGAGCACGACGGGGACGAGGTCGGGCGCGACCGGGTGCCCGTCGAGGGAGGCGGGGTGATCCGTCCACGGCAGCTCGACGAAGGGCAGGGCGGCGGATCCGGCGACGAGGCGCGGGACGGCGGCCACGCGGATCGGGTCGGCCAGCTCCACGCCGTAGAGGTCGAGCGGCTGCGCGATGGTACGGAGGTCGCCCGGGTCGACGCGCGTCAGGCGCGCGAAGGCCTCGGCGTGCGGGCCGTCGAGGTCGGGGTACCGGCCGAGGAGCACGGCGTCGGCGAAGAGGTCCTGGTGCAGGGCCCGGGCGGCGACCGCGGCCGCCTGGTCGTCGTCGTCCGCGGAGGCGGCCTCGACGACGCGGTGGGCGTCCACGATGCCGATGCGGGCCGAGGAGCGCGAGCCGCGGATCGCCTCCGCGGCGAGGCCGTGCGCGAGCAGCTGGTGGTGCACGGTCGGGAGGGCGTCGAGGCCGAGGCGGGATCCGGGCGCGTGCGTGCCCGTGACGTGGCCGCCCATCGTGGTGAGCGCGGGCGTGCGCAGGGTGGTCCAGTCGGGCACGCGGTCCGCGAGCGCCTCCGCCACCAGGTACGCGAGGTCGCCGAAGCGGAGGGCGGTGTCGCGGTGCAGCCAGCCGCCGCGGTCCTGCAGCTCGACGGGCAGGTCGTGGTCGTGCAGCGCGGCCTGGGGTCGGATCCCCGCGGCGAGCAGCGCGTCGACGAGCTCGTCGTAGAACGCGATGCCCTCGCGCCGGAGGCCGCCGCGCGCCTCGGGCTGGATGCGCGACCACGAGATCGAGAAGGAGAGCACGTCCACGCCGAGCTCGGCCGCGAGCGCCACGTCCTCGGGCATCCGGGCGACGTGGTCGGCGCCGCGCTCGGGATCGCCGCCGCCCGCGACGGCTCCGCTGCGCCGGGCGAACGCGTCCCAGACCGACTCGGTGCGGCCGCCCTCGTGCGCGCGGCCCTCGACCTTGGGCGCGCTCGTGGCGACGCCGATGCGCGGACCGCCCGCGAGGAGGCCGGCCAGCTCGTCGGGCGTGGGGCGGTCGGGGACGGCGTCGGGTCGGGGCACCCCGTCAGTATCGGGCACGCGGTCGGCCGCGCCCGACGGAGCCCGCGTCCACCCGGGGTCCGAGGCGCACGGACCGCGCGTCCAGCTTCGCGTACCACTTGCGTCACGGTCGGTGCGGGCGGTTGACACGGTCCCGCGATCCCGCGTGAATGGGTGCACGGTGCGGTATCGGGCGAGGATCGAGGGACGCCCCTCCACGGGAATGGACGGGGGCGGTGTCCGGCGATCCCGCGAGACCCCCGCAGCGACGCGTCCGGCCCTCGAGCCGCTGGCCCGCGTCGCCGCCCTGCTGGTCCTCGTCGCCGCGCTGGCCGCGGGCGGCGCGACCGCCGCCGCCGCCGTCACCGACGACACGACGCCGACCCCGAGCCCGGTCCCCTCCGGCGCGCCGCTCCCTGCGCCGACGGTCCAGACCCCCGCGTTCTCGACCGACGGCTCCATCGCGGTGACGGGCACGCGACCGTCCGGCCAGGACGTGCAGGTCACCATCGCGAGCGTGCCCGCCGCGGTCACGCTCCCCACCGCCACGACCTGGCGCGCCACCTCGACCGGCGTCCCCGACGGGCAGAGCCCCGTGCGCGTCACCTCGGGCGGGCAGGAGGCGACCACCACCGCGTCCGTGCTGCGCGCCCCCGGCGTGAACAGCTTCTCCGTGGTCACCACCGGGCTGGTCAGCGGCACCGGCTTCCCGGGCGCGACCGTCGACGCGCGCTCCGGATCCGCCGCCTGCCGCGCCACCGTCGGCTCCTCGAGCACGTGGGCCTGCCTCCTCGCGCCGCCCCCGCCCTCGGGCACCGGCATCCCCGTCACCGCCACCCAGAGCACGCCGTGGAGCACCGGCACCCCCGCGGTCGGCCGCGGCTCGGGCAGCTTCGACACGACCGCCCCCGGCGCCGCGGTGATCACGGCGCCCGCGGCCGGCGCGACCGTGGACGCCACGGGCATCACCATCTCCGGCACGGCCGACGAGGACGGCGCCACGGTGCGCGCCTACCTCAGCGGGTACGGAGACTCGGCGTGCGCGGCCCAGGTGGTCGGCGGCGCCTGGTCGTGCGCGACGGGGACGCTGCCGCCCGGGCCGCTCGGGATCACGGCGACCGTCACGGATCCGCTCGGCAACATCAGCACGCTGGCGTCCGAGGTGCGCGTCACCGTCGTCGCGCCGGCCGGCACGCCCTCCCCCAGCGCCTCGCCGACGCCCGGCGCCTCGCCGACCCCGCGTGCCACCGCATCGCCCGACGGCGCGGCCGCCTCCCCGACGCCCGGGACCGGCGGCGGCGCGGGCGGCGGATCCGCTCCCGGCGCCGACCCCTCCCCCGACGCCCAGCCCGGATCCGGCGGCCCGCCCGCCGCCGCGGCGCCCGGCACCTGGAACGCCCCCACGCGCTTCGGCACCTCCCTGCAGCCGCTCCCCTCCGCGTTCACCGACGGGCGCGGCCTCCTACCGCTCCTGCTCGCGCTCGGCGCCGTCCTGCTCGTCGCGCTGCCGGCGCTGCTGGTCCGCGGCGCGCTCATCTCGCGCTTCGGCGGGCGGCACCGCTCGGCCGAGGACGTGACGCCGCTGCGCATCGTGCCGCGGGGCGACGCCGGCACGCTCACGACGCGCGCGGCCGCCGCGGCCTTCACCGACTCCACCGCCACCACGGGTCAGCTGCTCGTGGTGGGCGGCCGACTCGACTCCGCGCCCATCCCGATCCCGGCCCGGCGCCTGCCCGAGCCCACGCTGCTCGGCGCCCGCCCGCCGCGCGAGCCCGGTCGCGCCGGACGCTGGGGCGCCGCGGCCGCCGCGCTCGTGCTCGCCGCCGCGCTGGCGTCGCTGTCGCTGCCCGTCGGATCCGACCCCAACGCGGTGCGCCTCTTCCTCGCCGCCCTGGTGGGCCTCGCCGTCGTCAACGGCGTGGGGGTGGTAGCGGTCGCGTCCGTCGCCGGTCGCGTCGGCGCCGCCCCCGCGCGGGTCCGCGCCGTGCCCGCGCTGCTCGTGCTCTCCGTCACGGCCGTGCTCCTCTCCCGCGTGCTCGGCCTCGCCCCGCCCGTCGTCCTCGGCCAGGTGCTCGGGCTCGTGGCCGACGACCGCGACGACCGGTCGCGCGCCCGCCTCGCGCTCGTGCAGTCGGGCTCGCTCGCGACCCTGGGGCTCGTGTCGTGGATCCTGTACGGGCTCGTGCCCGCCGGCGGCGGGATGTGGCCGCAGACCGCGAACGAGCTCCTCAGCGTCATGACGCTCGCCTCCCTCAGCTCGGCCGCCCTCGCCCTCGCGCCGGTGTCGCTGGTGCTCGGCCGGTCGCTGCTCCTGCGCTCCCTCCCCCTCTGGGCCGTCGTGAGCGTCGCCGTCCTCACGCTCGGGTTCGCGGCCGTCGCCACCACCGCGCGCGGTGTCGACGCCGGCCTCTGGATCACCGCCCTCGTCATCGCCGCCGCCTTCGCCGCGGTCAGCGTGGCGGTCTGGCTCTGGATCCGCGTGGTCGAGCCCTCCGTCCGCTCCTAGCAGCGCGCCGCCCCTCCCGTCCCGCTGCCACGCCGCGCCTGGTGCGGGCGCGGAGCCGGGTCCACACTGGGATGCGCCGTCACCGCCGACGGCGCGATCCCCCGGTGGGCGACCCGACAGGAGTGGAGCATGAGCGCAGCCAGCACGTCGTTCTGGACGGCCCTGACGAGACGGAAGCCGGTGGAGGCCATCGAGGCCGAGCCGGGCGCCGCCGAGGAGGGCGGCCTCACCCGCTCGCTCGGCCTGTGGCAGCTCACCGCCATCGGCGTGGGCGGCATCATCGGCACGGGCATCTTCACGCTCGCGGGCACGGTCGCCAACCAGACCGCGGGCCCCGCGGTCCTCATCTCGTTCCTCATCGCCGGCATCGCGAGCGCGGCCGCCGCGCTCTCGTACGCCGAGTTCGCCGGCATGATCCCCCGGGCCGGATCCGCGTACACCTACGGCTACGCGGCCCTCGGCGAGATCGTCGGCTGGTTCATCGGCTGGGACCTGCTGCTCGAGTACACCGCCATCGTGGGGGTGGTCGCCATCGGCGTCTCGGGGTACGCGGGCTTCCTGCTCGACCACGTGGGGGTCGACCTGCCCGCCTGGATGCTCGGCGCCGCCGGCACGGGCGAGGGCCACGTCGTCGACCTGTTCGCCGTGATCCTCTGCCTCGGCACCGCCTTCGTCCTCACGCGCGGCATGAAGAGCGTCGGCCGCTTCGAGCTGTACCTCGTGGGGCTCAAGGTGGCGCTCGTGCTGGTGATCGTGGTCATCGGCTTCACGCAGATCACCGGCGCGAACTACCAGCCGTACTTCCCGTTCGGCGCGGCCGGCGTCTTCACGGGCGCCGCGACCGTGTTCTTCGCGGTGTTCGGGTACGACGCCATGAGCACCGCGGCCGAGGAGTCGAAGGACGCGACCAAGCACATGCCGAAGGCGATCCTGCTGTCGCTCGGCATCGCGATGGTGCTCTACGTGCTCGCCACGATCGTGCTGACCGGCATGCAGCGCTACCGCGAGATCGACCCGAAGAGCGGCTTCGCGACGGCGTTCGAGTCGGTCGGCCTCCCCGCGGTGGCGAACGTGGTGGCGGTGGGCGCGATCGTCAGCGTCGTCACCGTGATGCTCACCTTCATGCTCGGCGCCAGCCGCGTGTGGTTCTCCATGAGCCGCGACGGGCTGCTGCCCAAGTGGTTCGCGGTCACCGACCGGAAGCGGAACGTGCCCACGCGCGTGACGTGGATCATCGGCATCGGCTCGGCCCTGTTCGCGGGCTTCCTGCCGATCACGGTGGTGGCGGAGCTCACGAACATCGGCATCCTGCTCGCGTTCGTGGTGGTGTGCGCGGCCGTGATCGTGCTCCGCTACAGGCGGCCGGAGATCCCGCGGACGTTCCGGCTGCCGCTGATGCCGGTGGTGCCGATCATCGGGATCGGCTTCTCGCTGTGGCTCGTCTCGTCGCTGCCGTGGGAGACGTGGGTGCGCTTCGCGGTGTGGCTCGTCATCGGGCTCGTGATCTACCTCACCTACTCGCGCCGCAACTCGGTGCTCGCGCCGGACAGCCCGCGCAACCGGCGCTGACGGCCGGCGCCCGCGGCGGCGCATCCGCCCGGACGACGACAGGGGCGCCGCCCACCTCGAGAGGTGGGCGGCGCCCCTGCTGTGTCTCGCCTGCGGGCTAGTTCGCGCCGCTGGTGTTGATCCCGCCGTTGACGCCGTTGGGGTAGAACCCGCCCTTCGTCACGGCCTTGTTGTTCAGGTACACGATGTTCAGGACCTGGCCGGTCGTGCGGCTGAACGCGATCGCGTTCGCGTCCGTCGGGACCAGGTTCGCGCCGCCGTTGATCGTGATGCCCTGGTCCAGGTCCGAGGACCCGTCCAGGGAGTCGCGGGCGTTGGAGATCGCGTTGGTCGGCGCGGCCAGGCCCCGCGCGTACAGCGAGGTGCGGATGATCCCGGCGTGGTACGCCTCGACCGCGAGGATGCCGGCGGCCGCCTCGAGGTACGTCTTGTTCGTGATCAGCGGGGCTGCGCCCTTGTAGGCGGTGACTCCGACGTCCTCGAACACGAACGACGCGAGCAGGAAGTTCTCGTCCGACGCGAACGCGTCGAACTTCTGCCCCGGCTGGATCAGGCCCGCCGCGGTCGCGGCGGCGGAGAACGCGGCGTCGAGGTCGATCGCGGGACGCGCGACCTTCGCCGACCCGAGCGCTGCGCGCAGGAACTTCACGTGCGCCTTCTCGTCCTGCGCGATCTCGCGCGCGTACTCGCGGATCGCCCGGTCCTTGAACTGCACCTGACGACCACCGGTCACGCCACCCGCCGTGCCGACGCCGGAGATGTCGTTCGGGACCAGCCCGTTGCCGGTCGACGCGCGGAGGTAGAACTCCGCCTCGAGGTACTCGAGGTTCAGCGCGAAGTTGAGGACTGCGGCGTCGGTGACGGCACCGGCGTCGGCCTCGGCCTGCGCGTCGGCCGCCTGGGCGCCGGTCGCGGGGATCAGGGCCGCGGCACCGACGCCGAGTCCCGCGACGCCCGCGGCGGTGAAGAAGCGGCGACGGTCCAGCGGCGACTGCGCGCTCTTGTCGATGGCCTGGGTGATGAACTTCTTGTCGAACATGGATGGAGCTCCCTTGATCGTCGCGTCCGTATCCCAGATACCGGCGCGTGGTGGTTCGAACGCTAAACGGGTGGTCGGCATCCGGGAAGGGGCGCGAGGCGTTGTTTCGCCGAATGTCACCCAACCTTCGGAACCGGGCTCGATGCGGTTTGGGTCGGATCCATGCGGATCCGACCCGCGCCGATCAGGTGGGGATGACCTTGAAGAGCACCTTCCGCGTGACCATGAACCAGATCGCCGCCAGCACGAGCGTGTGGACCACTGCCCCCTGCCAGGGATTCGACCTGTCGAGGAACGGCAGGCTGCCGACGATCAGCACGAAGAACACGTGGACGATGAACACGTAGAGGCTCGCGGATCCGAGCGGCGTGTAGAACCAGCCGAACGCGCGGTCGACGGGCTTCCACACCCGGGTGAGGAACGTGTACGCCACCACGAGCATCAGCCCGAGGTCGAGGAGCCGGCCCGGCTGGAGGAACGTGCGCTGGTACATGGACTCGTACAGCGACGAGTAGAGGCCGTCGGGGACGCCCGGGATGGTGACGCCGTACGTGTGCCCGGCCCACAGCACGGCGAGGGCGCCCACGTACGCCACCACGAGGATCGACACGAGGACGCGCCCCAGCCGTCCCGTGAGGGCGCGCGTGATCTGCCGGCGGTAGTAGCCGATCACCATGCCGTTGAGGAACGCCACCTGCCACGTGAGCAGGGGGAAGACGTCCTCGAACATCGACGGCAGCACGCGGATGTCGAACTGGGCGTTGAGCACGTACGCGGTCCAGCTGACGATGAGCACGACCCACCACATGCGGCGGCGGAGCAGCCACACGATCGCGGGGACGAGCAGGGTCAGCACCACGAACAGGCCCATGATGTTGAACACCCACGGGCCCATGCGCAGGAGCAGCAGGTCGCGGATCGCGTACCAGGGCGGCGGGTAGTCGAGCAGGCGCGCGCCGTTGGGGTAGAGGTCGTAGACCTGGCCCGTGGTGACCTTGCCGTCGGCGCCCGTGCCGCGGTCGGTGAAGGTCGTGATCACGTCGGTGTCGAGGAACGGCACGAACGTGAGCGCGAACACGATGACGACCACGGCGATCGCCACGATGTACTGCTTGAAGGCGCGCCGCAGGATCGAGACGAGCGCCTTCAGCTCGCCGAACCTCTTCACGGCCATCGGGTAGACCATGCCGAGCACGAGGCCGGAGAGCAGCACGAACATCTCGGCGCCCGTGATGGCGCCGATCGCGTTGATCGTCACGTACGAGTACGGGCTCGCGACCTCGATGTGGGTGATGACCACGGCCACGATGGTCCAGCCGCGGAAGAGGTCGAGGCGGCGGTCGCGGGGCGAGTTCTCGTCCGGGTAGCGCCAGCCGGGCTTGAGGCGGCCGATGGGACCCGAGATCACGAAGAGGAGGAGGAGCACGACCGCGCACAGCACGATCCAGCCCATCTGCTCGTCCTCGGGCGATCCCGGATCGCGGTACTGCGCGGTCGCGACGTTCGCGCGCTCCTGGTCGAAGACCTGCGTGACGGGGCCGAGCGTCGCGGTGGCGGGATCCAGGTGGGCGAGCAGGGCGGACGCGACCGTCGCGTCGCCGGTGGCCCGCCAGTCGATGACGACGCCCTGGGCCTCGGCCTCGGTGCGCTGCACCTCGCGCCAGACCACCATGCCGATGCCCGGGTGCGCGGCGCGGATGTCGGCGGAGAGCACCTGGTCCCACCAGGCGCTCTTGATGTCGATCTCGGAGGCCCCATCGGTGCGGGCCGGGTCGTAGAGGGCGCCCGTCTCGATGACGGCCGGCTTGCCGGTGCCCTCGATCCACTCGGCCGCGAAGTCGCGCCCGGCGCCGCTGTCGTCGGCGTACCCGTACCGCCCCGCGAGCTCGCGCGCGAACTTGCCCTCCTCGGGCACGACGTTCTTGCCGAACTCCTGCTGCGGGATCACCTGGCTGCCCAGGTAGTCCTCGGTGGGCTGCCCGACCGTGAAGTCCTGCTCCGATCCGAAGTGGGACGCGGAGAGGCCCACCCAGTCGACGGCCTCGTCGCCCGGGTAGTACGGGCGGTAGGCGTCGTCGTCCACGTCGACGCGGCCGTTCCCGTCGGTGTCGAGCTCGGCGATGGACCGGGTGCCGGAGGCGTCGGTGAGCCCGTCGGCGGATCCGAACGGGTAGCCGGCCGCGTACGCGGGCGACCACACGGTGACCGCGCCCGCGTCGGAGGCGTGGACGGCGTCGGCGACCTGGCGGAAGGCGGCGACGTACGCAGACGGCTGCTGGCCCCAGGGGGTCCACGAGCCGTTCATCTCGGGGGCGAACCGCACGAGCGCGCGGGAGTCGTACCGCTCGCGGAGCGCGTCGAGCCGGTCGGTGAGGGCGGTGGCGTCCGCCGCCGTGAGCTCGGCGAGCGGCACGGTCGGCTCGAGCGTGAGGAAGAGGAGCGAGCCCTGCTGGGCGGCCTGCTGGGCGAACTGGTCGAGGTAGGTGACGTCGTCGGATCCGAGCGGGTAGCGCACCGACTGGCCGAGCACCGCCGGGGTGGCGCCGAGGCGGTCGGCGTAGCTCTGCGCGTCGTCCGCCGTCCAGTCGATGATGCCGCCGAACCACGGCGCGGCCGGGCCGCGCGTGAGGTCGACGTCGTCGACCGGTGCGGCGGGCGCCGTCGCGGTAGGCTGCGGCGCGGCGAGCGCCGCCGTCGCGGGCACGACGGCGATCGCGAGCGCGACCATCGCCGCGGCCCAGCCGCGGATCCTGCCCCGGGCGGGCGCGCCCCCGCGCGCCCGGTCCCGTCCCCCGACGCCGCGCATCAGCCGCGGAGCCTGACCAGCCGCCAGCGGTTGCTGCCGTCCGTGCGCTCGTACGTGAGGTCGTCGAGGACCGCCTGCGCGAGCGCGAGGCCACGGCCGCTCTCGCTGAGGTCGTCGGGCATGGACACCTGCGTGAGGTCGACGACGGCGGGCTGGCCGTCGTCCTCGAAGAGCGCGACGATGCGGTCGTGCTGGCAGATCACCGTCATGGTGAAGGTCACGGGGTACCCCGCGCGCTCCCCCACCGCGACGCCGTGCTCCACCACGTTGCCCGCGATCTCGACCACGGCCGTCTCGAAGAGCATCCGCTCCATCTCGCTGACGTCGTACGCCTGGTCCCAGACCGCGGAGATCACGGCGTGCACCGCGGCGAGGCTCTCGTCCACCGCGGGGAGCGTGACGTTGGCGCGCACCGGCGGCGCGTGGTGGGTCATGTCGTCACCGGTCACCGAACACGCCCTCGGGGGCGTCGTGCACCGTCAGGACGCGGTTCAGGTTGGTCAGCTCGAGCACCGCCCTGACCTGCGCGTTCGGGCGCGCCAGCCGGAGGTCGCCGCCCGCCTGCCGGGCGCGCTTGAGGCCCGAGACGAGGGCGCCGAGCCCGGAGGAGTCCATGAACTCGGTGCTGCCGAGGTCGACCACGACGAAGGGGCGCCCGCCGTCGATGACCTCGGTCACGACGGTGGTGAGCTGACGGGCCGACACCATGTTGAGGCGCCCGGTGGGCGTCACGACGCTGACCTCCGTGCCCTGCTCTGCCACTGCGATGTCGATCATGCGTCCTCCTTGGCCGGCGTGAAGCCCCGGTAGCGGGCCGCACGGATGATGATGCTGAAGATCGCCAGGTCGAAGACGACCCAGGCGAGGTTGGTGAACGTGCCGAGCGGCGTCGCCTGCCCGATCGCGAGGCGCAGGATGCCGATCGCCGACGCGACGATGAGCGCGCCGATCACGTAGAGCTGCGGCTTCACGAGGTCCCACCGCGGCTTGCCGCTCTCGGCGCGCACCTTGGGCGTCACGGCGAAGTCGAGGGGCTTGCGGAAGAACACGTTGGCGACCGCGGTGGTGACCGAGGAGATCCACACCGGGAAGAGCGCGAGCGAGTACTGCTGCCCGCGCCAGGTGCGCTTGCCGCGGCCGACCACCGCGAACAGCAGCTGGTTCACGAGGAGGAACGGGATCAGCCGGCTGAAGAAGTCGGTCGACAGCGCCTGCACGGGGAGCACGCCGAAGACGAGGTAGATGATGGGCGCCGCCACGTAGACGAGCGCCGTGAATCCGGAGAAGTAGCTCCACATGGTGGCGAAGTACATGAGCCGCTGCGGGATGGAGAGCGCCTTCTGCAGCAGCGGGTTCTCGCGGAAGAACACCTGGATCGTGCCCTGCGCCCAGCGGAGCCGCTGCGTGAGCATGGTCGGCAGGTCCTCCGGCGCGAGTCCGTAGGCGAGGACCTCGTCGTGGTACGCCGACTTCCAGCCGAGGCCGTGCAGGCGCATGCAGGTGGCCATGTCCTCGGTGACGGAGATGGTGGCGAGCGGCATGATCGACTGCGCGTCGTCGTCGCGGTGCACGTCGATGTCGCGGATGATCGCGCGCACCGCGTCGAGCGCCCCGAGCGGCGACCAGTCGCGCTGCGCCAGGCGGGTCATCGCGCTGTCGTCGACGAGCGAGACGGCATCGCGGTCGGCCGAGTGCCGGCCGGCGAGCGCGGCGATCTCCGCCAGGTCGGCCTTGAGCGCTGACATGTCGTCCTGCACCATGCGCGCCGCGATCGAGTCGACGCGCTTCTGGAACCGGTACGTCACGTCGGCGAGGCGCTGGCCGCGGCGGAGCTCGGCACGCGCGCGGCGCACGTCGTAGGCCACGTCGTCGAGCGCCTTGCGGAGGTCGACCTGGTCGGGCTCGAGCTCGAGGCGCGCCTTGTCGAGCACGTCGCCCGCGGTGCGGAGCGCGCGGAACACGCTGATCTCGGTGTCGGTCACGTAGCGCGAGACGCCGAGGAGCATCAGGGCCTCGCGGCGGAGGATCGCGTTGGAGCCGCAGAAGAACGCGGCGTTCCAGCCGTCCTTGCCCTGCTGGATCGGGCCGTAGAACAGGGGCGCCTGGCTGCCGAGCGGATCCGAGTCCGGCACGTTCACGAACACCTGCGGCGTCTGCACGAGCGCCATCCGCCGGTCGTCGAAGTAGCCGAGCGTGCGGTCGAGGATCTCGGGCTCCGGCACCTGGTCGGCGTCGAGGATGAGCATGAACTCGCCCTCGGTGGTCAGCAGCGCGTTGTTGAGGTTGCCGGCCTTCGCGTGCCGGGCGCGACCCGACCAGTCGGCCGAGCGCGTGATCCAGCCGATGCCCTCGGCCTCCGCCAGGTCGCGCAGCTCCGTGCGGTTGCCGTCGTCGAGCACCCACGTCTTGTGCGGGTAGCGGATGCGCTGGGCGGCGCGCGCGGTCTCCATCACGAGGTCGAGCGGCTCGTTGTACGTCGCGATGAACACGTCGACGGTGAGGCCGGGCCCCGGCACGGGCGGCTTGGGGCGGTCGCGGGCGCGCCACATGGTGAGGCCGAACAGCAGCGAGTCGATGAGGCTGTAGGTCTCGGCCATCACGAGCGGGATGGCGATCCAGAGCGCCTCCGGGTTCACGGAGAACAGGAGCCGCCAGACGATGTAGTTGAGGCCGAGGATCGCGGTGACGACGGCGAGGATCCGGATGATGGCGAAGCGCACCGTCATGCGCTGCGTGCGCGGGCGACGCGTCGCCGTCGTGGTGCTCACGCCCGCCTCACCGCGAGGACGGTCACGTCGTCGAGCGGTGTGCCGGCCGAGGCGAGGATCCGCACCCGCTCGATGAGCGCGTCCACGCCGCCCGACTCGCGCACGAGCGCCCCGATCAGCTCGAAGGCGGGCGTGCTGCCGCCGAACATGTCGAACAGGCCGTCGCTGAAGGTCACGAACGTGTCGCCGTGGCCGAGCACCGCATGGCGCTCCTCCCACTGGTGCTCGGGCACGATCCCGACCGGCATGTCGGTCGTGCCGAGGTGCGTCACCGAGCCGTCCGGGTGCACGACGATCGTCAGGCCGTGCCCCGCGTCCGCGTAGCGGAGGAGGCCCGACGCCTGGTCGAGGTGCCCGTGCTGCAGGGTGACGAACGAGCTCGTGCGCTCGAGGTCGGCCTCGAGGGAGCGTGCCGCGTCGGTCACTATGAGGCCCGTGTCCTCCAGCACGCCGGCGCCGAAGCGGTCGGCGGTGGCGGCGATGCCGCGGAGGACGGCGCGCACGGTGGCGGTGAGGATGGCCGCGCCCGTGCCCTTGCCCATCACGTCGGCGATGGAGAAGCGCAGGCCCGACGGGGTGCGCTCGTAGTCGTAGAAGTCGCCGCCGACCACCTGGGCGGGCACGCACACCGCGGCGATCTCGTATCCGGGCAGCTGCACCTCGGCCTCGGGCAGCAGCGCGGACTGCACCGCGTGGGCGCGCTCCATCTCGGCGCTCGCGACCACCTCGCGCTGCGCCCACTCCGCGAGCTCGGCGAAGAGCACGAGCTGCGCGGCGTCGAACGGCCGCGGACGGACGTCGTAGATGCAGAACGTGCCGATGACGACGCCCTCGGAGTCCCGCAGCGGGTGCCCGGCGTAGAAGCGGATGTGCGGCTCCCCCGCGACGGTCGGCAGGTGGCGGAACACGGGGTGCTCCTGCGCGTCCTCGACCACGAGCACGCGCTCCTCGCGCACGGTCGTGTCGCAGAAGACGGTGCTGATGGGCGTCTCGGAGAGCTCGGCGCCCGCGCAGGACGCGAACCACATCCGGTCGTGGTCGGCGAGGCCGATGGTCGACAGCGGCACGTCGAACGCCGTGCGCGCGAGCCGCGTGACGCGGTCGAAGCGCTCCTCGGGCGGCCCGTCGAGCAGTCCGAGCGCCTCGACGGCACGCTGCGCGGCGAGTGCCCGCGCGTCCTCGATCAGAGTCATCCCCGCCCCTTCGCCGACATGGACCCCCGTCCACGGCACCCGACTCAGCGGGTTCCTCAACAATACGTGCACGGACGTATCGCGTACGACCTCAGTGGCCGCTCGGCGTCGAGATAGGTGGTCGTCCCAGTGGCGGGTCGACGTGCGAGGGGCCGACGCCGGCGGGTCGGATCGACCGCGCCCCCTCGGACGGAGGCCGACCGTGTGCGAGGCTGCACGGATGACGAGCACCGCGGGCATCGGATCGCGCCGCCAGGAGCTGACCGGGCTGACGGGGATCCGCGCCCTCGCGGCCGGGTGGGTGGTCGTGGAGCACTTCCGGCTCGTGCTCTACGGGCTCTTCCCCGCGACGGAGGACGCCATCGGCCCGTAGGTGCGCTCCGGGTTCCTCGGGGTCGAGGTCTTCTTCGTCCTGAGCGGCTTCATCATCGCCTACAACTACGCCGACCGGTTCGCGACGCCGTCCTGGTCCGGCTACCGCGCCTTCCTCGAGCTGCGCTTCGCCCGCATCTACCCCGTCCACCTCGTCACGCTGCTCGCCATGCTCGTGCTGGTCCTCGGAGCGCGCACGCTCGGCGTCGCGCTCTCCGCCGACGGGACGTACACGCCGCTCTCGTTCGCGGCCAACCTCCTGAACGCGCAGGCCGTGTTCGACCTGCCGGCGTGGAACGGCCCCGCGTGGTCGATCTCCGCGGAGTTCGCGGCCTACCTCGCGTTCCCGCTCGTCGCCGTGGGCCTCGTGCGGCTCCGCACGGCCACGGCGGGCTTCGTGGCGGCCGGGCTCCTGGTCGTGGTGGGCGCCGCGGCCATGCTCGCCGCGGGTGCGCTCGTCATCGACTCGCCGACGGGCTTCCTCCTCATCTGGCTCCGGATCGCGTTCGAGTTCACCGCGGGCTGCTGCCTCTACGCGGGCTGGCGCTGGCTCGGCGAGCGCCGGTCGGGGCGGGGCTGGGATGCGGTCGCCGTCGTCAGCGTCGTCGTGCTCGGCGTCGCGCTCGCCTTCGTCGGCGTCGAGGGCACGCAGCCCCTGGTGACGCTGCCCGTCATCGCCCTGTTCGTCCTCGCCTGCGCCGGCGCCACGGGCCCAGTCGGCCGTATCCTCGGCTCCCGCCTGCTCCTCTGGGGAGGCCGCGTCTCCTACTCCGTGTACATGACGCACTTCATCGTCCTGATGGTGCTCGGCGTGCTGCTGCCCGTCGGGCGGTTCGCGGACGCCGGGACCGGCGTCAAGCTGGCCGTCCTGGTCGGTCACTACGCGATCGTGGTGGTCGTCGGGGCGGCCTGCTACCACCTCGTCGAG
This sequence comes from Clavibacter michiganensis subsp. tessellarius, assembly GCF_021922985.1. Lineage (NCBI taxonomy): Bacteria > Bacillati > Actinomycetota > Actinomycetes > Micrococcales > Microbacteriaceae > Clavibacter > Clavibacter tessellarius. The sequence continues at coordinate 1,656,302 of NZ_CP040788.1, forward strand.
GAGCCGGCGCGGAAGGCGGTGCGGTCGCTGATCGCGCGTCGTGCCCGGAGCGTGACGGCACGGCCGTAGCCCGCACGCGACGATAGCGTCGGGCTGGCCGGGTGCCGGGCTGCCGGGCTGCCGGCTGCCGGGTGCCGGCTCTGGAGTGCCCCCGCAGGGACTCGAACTCCACTCCCGCCCCCGCGAGTGCGTGCGTCGAGCCCTTCACCCGCGTCATCACAGCGAAGCACGGTCATCCCGATCGGGTCGAATCAGGGGCCGCTGCGGAGAAGTGTGGGCAAATCGTGGGCACGGGCGGATGCGATAACCAGAGCTCGCGCGGGGGTATTGCCCACTGGTTCAGAGCCCGGCTGCGCTGTGCGGGGTCTCCTCGAGGGGAACCGACACGTGCCGCCGAAACCAGACATCTGGCCTGTCACCCTGCAGCCACTCGATCATCACAATCGTGAATCGCGAGGAGCGATCGTTGATCTGCTGCGCATGTCGCGGCTGGTGGCCTACCCGGTCTCGAACCCCGCCAAGGACAGTGTTGATCTCCTCGGTGACATAGCCCCAAACGGCGGCGTGCTCCGCTTGCAGGCTGAGCGTGAGGGACGTAATCAGAGGACGACCGAGGATCAAGATCTCGTCTCTGCGACGATCATCGACCTCGAAGGCCGCACGGACGAGACCGTCCATGACCTGCATGGAGGACAGCGCGCCTGTCTCCCGTCGCCGCTCCGCCTCCTCCTGCTCGTCGCCGACCTTCTCGGCCAGGCGCGCCGATGCAGCCGCCTCTCGCTCCTCCCGCGCGATTCGGACAGCCAGACGCGTCGGAATCAAGATCGCGGCCACCGGGATCGCGACCTCCTTGATGAGGTCCCAGGCCAGAGGGATCCAGTCAGCGTTCATGGGTCGACGGTACTGGTGCCGCGACGGGCGCCTTCTACCGAGTGGCGGAGGGCGCCCTTCCTCGACTGGGGTTCGCGAGGAGGTTGCGCCGATAGTGCAGCAGGAGGTCGTCGAGGCGGATCATCTTCCGGCCGCCCTTCCAGATGAAGCGCATCCCGTCCTCGTTGATCCACCGCTGGATCGTCCGCTCGGTGCGATGCAGCCGCTGCGCCGCCTTCTTCATCGACAGCAGCTCCGACTTCTCCATACGCAGATTCTATGCGCCACTTGGCCTATTCACGCAACGATCGTGCGTCAGCACGTCGGTCGTCGTGGACGGAGCGGAGAGACGTTCTGCTTGTGGATGCAGGGGTCGCCATCCATCCACGCAAGGAGGCACTGTCGCTGGATCCTCCACGTGCCGCCCTTGGCCCGCTGCGTCCCATGGAGCTCCGCCCCTTCGAGCGCTCGGTGCAGGGTGATCCGAGATCGCTTCGCCTGTACTGCAGCTTCGGCAACGGTTAAACGCTCCTGGATCGAGTCACCGGTGGGCTGTCGATGAGCGCGCCGGTCCTCGTCGAGGGCCCGCGCGATGATGCCGGGCATCTGCTCCTGCAGCTCCTGGCGGACGAGCTTCTGGATGATGGTCTCGAGGTCGGACATCCCGCCAGAGTGCCCGAAACGGGGCGCACCATGTTGGTGCACATCTGCAGCACCCGTGGCGGTGTCGGCGCTCCTTCGTAGCCTCCTGGGATGACGAACAAGGTGCGCCGGGACTCCCCCGCCCCGATGCCTCCCGCGGCTCCTCAGGGGCCGGCGCTGTACCTGACCTCCCCGGGCGTCGCGGGCATCGAAGACCGGTCCACCGACTGGCCATCCCGCCGCTACCTCGCGACCCTCGTCCTCGACTGGGACGGGTGGATCCTCACCCCGCGCCTTGGTGACGGCTCGCACGGGCCCTTCAGCAGTGCCGAGGCCGCGTTCGGGTGGTGGCTGCAGCACCGCGACTCCCTGCCGCCTCCACGGCGCGTGTGGCGCAACGGAGACCCGTGGGAGCCGAGGGACAGCGGGGACTAGCAGTGCGCGCAGCGCCGGGTAGCAGCAACGTCGGCGGCCAGTCGTAGGGTCCCCAACATGAGCCGATCCATCAGCGCCCTACGCGCCATGACAGACGAACAGCTGATCAAGGAGCACGACGAGCACACGACGCACACGGTCGTGGGGACCGGGTACTACGTCGAGGAGCTCGATCGACGATCGCGAGAGAGAGCCACGGAGGCAAGCCAGCGCCTCGCTGACGAGGGCGTGAAGCTGTCACGGCGCACCCACGCCCTCACCTTGGTCAGCGCGGGGATGTCAGCGCTCGCCCTTGTGGCGGCTGTCCTGGCCCTCTTCCTGAGCTGAACCCCGATCTGGGGCGGTCTGCAGCCTCTCCGCCCACCTACGCTCCGAGCATGGGACTGTGGGCATGGCTAACGAAGCCGAGGACGACGAAGCTGATGGCGGATGCGCCTGCACCGCGCGTCGTGGTCAAGACCGTCGGCGTCCCCCGAGAGGCCACAGCCCGACGCCGCGCCGACCTGCACGTGAACAAGCTGCACATCGTGGACCTGCGTAGCCTCGAGGCCCGTCGCTTCCGCATCGTCGGCAGCACGTACGTCTGCTCCGAACGGGACCGGAAGGTCTACGGCGGCACCCAGTACCTCCTCGTCCGCGAGCCCGACAACCGCGTCGACGGCAATGCGGTCGCGGTCTACGGGAAGGGCCGGCACCTCGGCTACACCTCCACCACCAAGGCAGCCGGGCTGGCCCCCCTGCTCGATCGTCTAGGCGCCGACGCCTATCTCGTCAACGGGGCCGCGGCCACAGACGCGTCGATCAAGCTCTGGGCCGATCTCCCCACCCTGCCGGGACTGCGCGCGCACGTCGCCGCCACCAGCTGACAGGGACCCGAACAGGGGCCTGGGCGCCCTCCTCCCGACTCCGTACGCTCGACGGGACTCAGGAGGACCTATGACTCGAACAGCCCTCGCCCTGCCCGTCCTCGCGCTCCTGCTGGCCGCCGGCCTCAGCGGTTGCTCCACCGAGGCCACACAAGAACCCGCCGCCTCAGCCCCTGCCACGTCCGCGCCTGCAGCCGACTCCGAGATCGCCACCGCCGCCCAGGCACTCGTCGGCGGATCCGTCACCGCCGCCACCGAGACCGAGCCCGGCCGACTCCAGCTCGACACCACGATCGTCGACCCCCGCGGTGAGGACGGCAGCCCCGAAGCCCTCGAGGCGCTCGACCTGTGCGAGCAGGCGAAGGCCATCCCGGGCGTGACGCACGTGTCCGTCATGGAGGCGGACGGCACCAGCTTCGTGCTCGCCGGCCACCCGTCCTACGGCGAGAACTGCACCGAGGTCTGAGCAGATGGGTACAAGTGGCGCTCTCCACCTCCGAACTCCTGACGCATCCGGCCGCTGGTATTAAGCCGAGGGCGGACAACACACCTCCCCCTCCACGAGGAATGGAGAACCACATGCGCGACACCGAATGGGATGACTGAGTCATCGAAGCGAACAAAGACCTGTACGACCCCGAGGACACCGAAGTCGAGGACGCCGACGAGTAGGCGCCCAGAAACAGCAGAAGCCCCCGACGTCCCTCCTGAGAGGTGGCGCCGAGGGCGTCGCTCCTGGTGACTCGCCCTTGGCCCGCGGACGTACTAGTGGGGTCACGTGGATTTTGTGCGCGTAGGGCGACGCAAGGATCTAAGCGTCGACACAAGACCGCCGCATGGTCCACTTCCCCGTGTCCGTTGCTGCCGCTCATGAAGAGTGCCGGTCGCGAGCGCCAGGTGCACAGTGTCGGGATGATTACGCCCGAGGGCCACGACTTCGATCACAGTCAAGACGGCGGGAGCTCGTACGGAGACTGCCGATGGATCCCGCTCCGCGGCTGCCGCCCGATCAGCGGCCAGCGCTTCCGCGACGAGCGAGAGCAGCTGCTCACGCAGCTCCTATCGGATCATGCGCCGCATGAGTCATTCGTAGTCCGATACCTGCCCAGCACGGCCGAGTGCCGCCAGATCGAGTGTCGCCTAATCCCGGTCCTCCGGAGATCCAAGAGGTCGTGCGTTACGAGTCGCAGCCGCCCGAGATCGATGAGGGCTGGGCTACAGGTTTAAGAGCTGCTCGATCCATGGCAACACGTTCTCGTGCGCCCACTCCGCAGTACGAGCGAGGCCACGAAGGCTGTTGACGTAGTCAATGATCTTCCTCACTAGTGCGAGCTTTTCGACGCGAGGCTTGCCCTGGATCTTCTCCGCGATCGCTCCCGCCAGAGGGTCGTCTTGTGCGAGGAGCTTGCCCTCTGTCTCCAGCCCGAATTCCTCGGCGACCTCGTCGCGGATTCCGGGGTTGGCGAGCACCTTCTGTAGGTGGGCGAGGGTGGTCTGAACGGAGTCGAGAGCATCTCTGCTCCACTGGGGAGCGGTGATGGCTGTCGCTACGCCGTCGGCGTCGAACGAATAGGTGCCGTCCATCATCCGTCCAGTGCGGCCACAACCAGGGACAGGGCAGTCCTCTAGATTCTGCGACAGCTCGAGCGTGTGGGGCCCGTTAATTTGGAACGCGCGGGAGATGAATGGACCATGCACGGGGCAGACGGAGGCGACGGGGCTCATAACCCGAGACTAGGCTCCAAACGCCGATTGCCCCCCCGGCCGCCCCTGAGGTGGGGCCGCCCAGGGGGCATCAGTGTCGTGCGAAGCGCTCACTGTGTAAGACATGGGGAATCGCAAACGGCGGGTAGCCGCAGGGCATTGGACATCGGCGGGGTCGCCGTGGTCGGAGTGTTCGTGATGACGCTGCGCAGGGTTTCCCTGTCCGGACCCGCCACGAGGTCAACGACGACCTCGACGCCGTTTGAGCAGCCTTCGATCACGCCCGCACAGCGTCAGGAGTCCGCAAAGTGTGGACACGCGCCGACTCGGGCGTCTCCCCGATGCCCCTACTCCCCGGCATTTCGGGTCTGCAAGCGCCTCGCAGATGGTGCCCCCGCAGGGACTCGAACCCTGACCTGTAGCGATTTTAAGTCGCCCGTCTCTGCCAATTGGACTACGGGGGCATGGCGCCGAGGCGCTCCCGACAGCCTACGGTCGGCTGGCATCCGCGGTGCGCCCGGGCATGACGACGGCCCGCAGGCTGGTGCCTGCGGGCCGTAGTCGGTGGAGCTAAGGCGTCACGCGGATCAGGCCGTGCGGTCCTCGTCCTTGGTCTCCGCGCTGGGCGCGGAGCTGTAGCTGCCGGCGAGAGCCGGGGACTTCTCGCCCTCGCTGGGCGCATCGGCCTTGTCGTCGGCGGCCTTCTTGGCAGGCGCCTCCTCCTTCTTCGCGGGCGCGGCCGGAGCGGCGTCCGCGGCGGGGCGCGGGCGCGACGCGAACGTCTCGAACGCGGTGCGCGGGGTCTCGCGCGCCTCGAGGGAGACGATGTCGCGGCCCCAGACGAGGTTGTTCAGCCAGCCCGTGACGACGCGCGCCTTGCGCTCGAAGGACGGGATCGCGAGGCCGTGGTATCCGCGGTGCATGACCCACGCCGGGAAGCCGGTGATGCCGAGCTTGCCGGACTGGAACGCTCCCTGGTACAGACCGAGGCCCGCGACGGCGCCGAGGTTCTTGTGGAAGTAGTCGGTGATGCCCTCGCCGCGGAGGCTCGCGGTGAGGTTCCTCGCCATGAGCTTGCCCTGGCGGACGGCGTGCTGCGCGTTGGGCACGCAGAAGCCGCCGACGCCGCCGCCCGTGAGGTCGGGGGTGGCCGCCACGTCGCCGGCGCCCCAGGCGTCCGCGACGATGCCGTCGTCGCCCTCGACGCGACCGTCGGCGCGCACGCGCAGGCGCCCGCGCTCCTCGATCGGGAGGTCGGTGTTCTTGAGCATGGGGCTGGCCATGACGCCCGCGGTCCAGACGATGACGTCGGACTCGAAGGACTCGCCGGTCGACAGCTCGACGACGCCGCCGACGGCGGACTTGAGCTGCGTGTCGAGGTGCACGAGCGCGCCGCGCTCGGCGAGGTTCTTCAGCACCCAGTGGCTGGTCTCGAGCGACACCTCGGGCATGATGCGGCCCATCGCCTCGATGAGGTGGAAGTGCGTGTCCTCGAAGTCGATCTCCGGGTACTTCTTCACGAGGTCGGTCGCGATGCTGCGCATCTCGGCGAACACCTCGATGCCCGCGAAGCCGCCACCGACCACCACGAAGGTGAGGAGGCGGTCGCGCTCGGGGCCGGCCGGCAGCGTGGCCGCGCGGTCGAAGTTGGCGAAGATGCGGTCGCGGATGGCGACGGCCTCCTCGATGGTCTTGAGGCCGATGGCCTCGTCCGCGACGCCCGGGATCGGGAACGTGCGCGAGACGCTGCCCGCGGTGACGACGATGATGTCGTAGGAGAACTCGTACGGCTCGCCCACGGGCGGCGTGATGGTCGCCGTCTTCGACGCGTGGTCGATGCCCGTCACCTTGGCGGTGACGACGTTCGTGGTGCGCAGGTGGCGTCGCTGGGACACCACGGCGTGACGCGGCTCGATGGAGCCGGAGACGACCTCGGGCAGGAACGGCTGGTACGTCATGTACGGCAGCGGGTCGACCATGGTGACCTCGGCCTCGCCGGATCGGAGGTGCGACTCGAGCTTCCATGCCGTGTAGAAACCGGCGTAGCCGCCGCCGACGATCAGGATTTTGGGCACGATGGATGACTCCCTGCAGATTGTGGTCGGATTCAGGCTACTCCCTCCGGAGCAGCCGTCTGAAATGCCGGACCGCCAGCACGGACAGCGCCGCCGCCGCGCCCGCGAAGAGGGAGAGGACGAGGGCCGGGATACCCACCTGGCGGAGCGCGCCGACGGTCGGCAGCGCGTCGGCCGCGGGGTCGGCTGGCGCGGCGTCCGCGGGCACCGTGGGGGCGGGATCCGCCGTCGCGCCGGCCTCGGGCGTCGGCGTCGCGACGGGCGCGCGGCGGTACAGGCGCACCCACTCCTCGAGGTCGCCGAGCGGCTTCCCGCTGGCCGGCGCGACCTCGGCGGTCACGGCGGCGGCCGCGTCGACGAGCCCGCGGCCGTAGATCTCCGGCTGCCCCTTCTGCTGTGCGGTGGCGAGCACGCGCTCGACCACGTCGTCGGCCTTCAGCTCCGGATGCGCGGCCCGCACGAGCGCGACCACGCCGGAGACGAGCGGCGCCGCCCCGCTGGTGCCGCTCCACTGCACGTACCCGCCGCCGGGCGCGACGCCCACGAGCTGCTCGCTCGGCGCCGCGACCGCGATGGTGATGCCCTGCGACGACGCGTCGAAGCTGGCTGCGCCCGACCGGTCGACGCCCGCGACCGCGAGCACCCCGGGGATCGTCGCGGGCGCGCCGACCTCGGTCGTGCCGCTCCCCCGGTTGCCGGCCGCGGCGACCACCACGACGTCGTGCTCGTAGGCGTAGAGGAAGGCGCGGTCCCAGCTCTCCGGCCAGTCGAGCGAGTTGCGCGTGAGCGACATGTTGATGACGCTCGCGCCGTTGTCGACGGCCCAGCGCACGGCGTCGGCGATCTGCGCGTCCTCGTCGCGCGCGCCCGGGGTCGGGCCGCCGAGCGCGACCGAGACGCTGAGGATGCTCGCGGCCGGGGCCACGCCGATCACGCCGGAGCCGGTGCCCGTGCCGCGGCCGGCGAGGAGTGACGCGACCATGGTGCCGTGCTCGCTGGAGGCGCCGACCGGGCGTGTGCCGTCCGCGGATCCGACGCCCGAGACGTCCGTGCCGCCCACGACCGCGCCGCGCAGGTCCGCGACCGAGGCGTCGACGCCCGTGTCGATGACGGCGACCTTCACGCCCTCGCCGCGCGTCGTGCTCCAGGCGCGCTGGACGCCGTAGTCGGCGAGCCAGTACTCCCGCTCACGTACCGGATCCGCGACGGCGGGCGAGGCGGCGGCGAGCACGGAGGCCAGCGCGAGGGCGGCGACGACGACCCCGCGGGCGGCGCCGCGGATCATGCGGCGTCGTGGTCGGCGCACTCGCAGACGTCCGGCGACCAGGAGGCGCGGGCCAGCGCGATGTCGCCGATGGGGTTCACGCCCGGCCCGGCCGCCAGCGCGTGGCCGGCGAGCGCGTGCAGGCACTTGACGCGCACGGGCATGCCGCCGGCGGAGACGCCGGCGAGCTCGGGCACCACGAGGATCGACTCGCGGTCGGCGAGGTACGAGGCGTGGGCCGCGGCGTACGCGTCGCGCATCGCCTCGTCCTCGGCGAGGTCGTCCTGCAGCTCGGCCATGACGTGCTCGGCCTCGAGGTGCGAGATGGCCGCGGTGGCCGCGGGGTGGCACAGGTAGTAGAGCGTGGGGAACGGCGTGCCGTCGCTGAGGCGCGGGGCCGTGCTCACCACGGTGGGGTTGCCGCAGACGCAGCGCGCGGCGATGCCGACCACGTCGCGCGCGGGCCGCCCGAGCTGGGCGGAGACGACGCGCACGTCGCGCTCGGAGGGCGGGTCGAAGGGGGGTCGGGTCACTGGTCGCCTCCCTGGACGGATCCCTGGAGCTGGTCGGGCGGGGTGTCGCTGAGCCCGCTGGTGAGGGCGGAGCCGAGGAGGGCCTGGACCCAGTCCTGCTTCGTCTCCTGCAGGTCGTCGCTGATGGGGGCGCCGTCCGGCGTGGTGGCCGCCGCCTGGCCGCCCGTCGCGGGCAGGCCGCGCACGAGGTAGCTGGTCTCGCCGGGCATCACGTAGAAGAGGCGGTCGCGCACCTGCGCCTTGAGGAAGGCGGGGTCGTCGTAGCGGGCGCGCTGGTCTTGGAGCTGCGCGATGGTCTGCTTCTGCGCGTCGACCGCGCTCTGCAGGCTGCTCAGCTGCTGCCGCTGCTCGAGGTAGATGCGGAGGCCGGGCGCGAGGACCACGACGGTGAGGACGAGGAGCACGAGCACCATCGCGGAGAACCCGGAGAAGCGCATGCTGCGGAGCCAGTTGCCGGCGGGGGCGTCGCCGTCCGGCAGGGCGACGGGGACGCGCTCGGTGCGCGGGCGCTCGGACCGGCGGGACCGGAGGGCGTCGAGGCCGGGGAAGCGGGCCATCGGTCCTCCTTCGTTCATCGGTGGTGCGGTGTCGGTGGTGCGGGTGGTGCGGGACGGCGGCGGCGGGGCGTCGGGCCTCGTGGCCCGCCGCCCCGCCGCGTCGTCGGTGGTGCGCCGCCGGTCCGCCCGCCCCGGTGGGCGCGGGCGGACCAGGCGGATCAGCCCTGGAAGCGCGGGAAGGCGCCGCGACCGGCGTAGACCGCGGCGGCGCCGAGGTCCTGCTCGATGCGGAGGAGCTGGTTGTACTTCGCGACGCGCTCGCTGCGGGCGGGGGCGCCGGTCTTGATCTGGCCCGCCTCCACCGCGACCGCGAGGTCGGCGATGGTGGTGTCCTCGGTCTCGCCCGAACGGTGCGACAGCACGGTGGTGTAGCCGCTGCGCTGCGCGAGGGCGACCGCGTCGAGCGTCTCGGTGAGCGTGCCGATCTGGTTGACCTTGACGAGGATCGAGTTGGCGACGCCGCGCGTGATGCCGTCGGCGAGGCGCTTCGGGTTCGTGACGAAGAGGTCGTCTCCGACGATCTGCACCTTGGAGCCGAGCTCGGCGGTGAAGTGGTCGTAGCCGGCCCAGTCGTCCTCGTCCAGCGGGTCCTCGATGGTGATGAGGGGGTAGGACGCGACGAGGTCGGCGAAGTACGAGGTCATGTGCGCCGCGTCCACCTTCTGGCCCTCGAACGTGTACGCGCCGTCGGAGTAGAACTCGCTGGACGCGACGTCGAGGCCGAGCGCGATCTGCTTGCCGGGCGTGAAGCCGGCGGACTCGATGGCCTCCATGAGCAGGTCGAGCGCGGCGCGGTTGCTGTCGAGGTTCGGGGCGAAGCCGCCCTCGTCGCCGAGGCCGGTGGACAGGCCCTTCTTCTTCAGCAGGCTCTTGAGCGCGTGGTACGTCTCGACGCCCCAGCGCAGGCCCTCGGAGAAGGTGGACGCGCCGACGGGCAGGATCATGAACTCCTGGATGTCGACGTTGGTGTCGGCGTGCGAGCCGCCGTTGATGACGTTCAGCATGGGGACGGGCAGCGTGTGCGCGTTCGGGCCGCCGAGGTAGCGGTAGAGGGGCAGCTCGGCCGAGTCGGCCGCGGCCTTCGCCACCGCGAGGGAGACGCCGAGGAGCGCGTTCGCGCCGAGGCGGGACTTGTTCTCGGTGCCGTCGAGCTCGATCATCGTGGCGTCGATGATGCGCTGGTCGGCCGCGTCGAGGTCCTGGATGGCGGGGGCGATCTCGTCGCGCACCGCGGCCACGGCCTTCTGGACGCCCTTGCCCAGGTAGCGACCCGCGTCGCCGTCGCGCAGCTCGTACGCCTCGAACGCGCCGGTGGAGGCGCCGGACGGGACGGCGGCACGCGTGAACGTGCCGTCCTCGAGGAGCACCTCGACCTCGACGGTCGGGTTGCCCCGGGAGTCGAGGATCTCGCGTGCGTTGACTGCTTCGATGGCTGCCACGGAATGGTCTCCTTGCGTTGCGGTGGGGGGTGGGAAGTCGGGTCCATCCTAGCCGCGGGCCCCTCGCGGGCCGCGGGCGGCGGCGCCCCCGCGCAGGTGTCGCGCAGGTGACGGATCAGCCGCGCGGGCCGCCGTCGAGCGGGCGCTCCTGGAGGCTCGCGGCGTCGGCCGTGTCGGCGTCGACGGCCGCGAACGTGCGGAAGCCCTGCTGCTTGAGCGCCTCGAGGAGCGGCGCGACGTTCTTCGGCCGCGGCTCCAGCCGCACGCGTCGGCCGGAGGCGACGAGCTCGGCCTTGAGGCGCGCGAGCACGGCGACGGGGGTCCGCCGGTCGTGCACGAGCGCGATGGCGTCGGCCTCCTCCGCGGCGGGCAGGACGGCCAGGTCGACGATCCGCTCGAAGCCGATGGAGAAGCCGGCCGCCGGCACGTCCTGGCCGAGGAAGCGGCCGATCATCCCGTCGTAGCGGCCGCCGCCGCCCACCGAGCTGCCGGACGCGGGGTGCGCGATCTCGAAGATCGTGCCCGTGTAGTAGCCCATGCCGCGCACGAGCGTCGGGTCGAAGCGGAGGGTGACGCCCTCGGGCAGGCCGACGAGCGCCTCCGCGAGCGTCTCGAGGTCGGCGACCGCGTCGGGGTCGACGCCGGCGGGGAGGATCCCGGTGATCGCCGCGGTCGTGAGCGGCACGCCGCCGTCGGCGAGCGCGGGCTCGATGCGCTCGAGGATCCCGCCCAGCACCGCCGCCGCATCCGCCCCGCCCTCGGCGAGCTCCGCCACGACGCCGGCCGCGCCGATCTTGTCGAGCTTGTCGATGCTGATGAGCGCCTGCGCCTGGCGCTCCGCCGCGAACCCGCAGGAGTCGAGGATGCCCGCGAGGAGGCGCCGGTCGTTCACGCGGATCGTGCAGCCCGTGAGCCCGAGGGCCGCGAGCGTGGCCGCGGTGGCGGAGATCAGCTCGACCTCGGCCAGCTGCCCGGCCTCGCCGATGACGTCGATGTCGCACTGCATGAACTGGCGGTAGCGCCCCTTCTGCGGGCGCTCGGCGCGCCAGACGGGCGCGGCCTGGATCGACCGGAAGACGCCCGGCAGCTCCGCGCGGTGGGAGGCGTAGAACCGCGCGAGCGGCACGGTGAGGTCGAAGCGGAGCCCGAGGTCGGAGAGGGCGAGCACGTCGCCGGCGTCGGCGGCCGCGTGCAGGTCGTCGCCCGAGAGGCCGCGCTTCAGCACCGAGTAGGCGAGCTTCTCGTTGTCGCCGCCGAGGCCCGCGTGCAGCCGGCCCGACTCCTCGACCACGGGCGTCTCGATCTCGTCGAAGCCGTGCGCGCGGTAGGTGCGGCGGATGATGGCGAGCGCCTGCTCGCGGCGGGCCTTCTCGGCGGGCAGGAAGTCGCGCATGCCGCGGGGCGGCGTGATCTGCTGGGGCATCCCCCGATTCTGTCAGGCGGCGCGGTGCCGGTCAGTCGTCACGGTGCCGGTCTGGCGAGCCGGGCGCGCGCGGGCGGTCCGGCAGGTCGAGCCAGGGGCGGATCCGCGGGACGAACGCGTCGACGAGCGCCTCGAAGCCGCGCATGGCCCGGACGCGGTCGCCCGAGATCACGAAGTCGAACTGGAGGCCGTACGACCCGGCCTGCAGGAGGTCGGCCGTGTCGACCGCGACGTCCTCGGGCACGTCGTGCGCGACCATCCACTCGAGGCCGAACCGCCGCCACGCTGCGACGCTCGCGATGGCGTGCGGGCGCACCATGCCGTCCCGCGTGCGGAGGAGCGCGGCCTCGAACTCGAGCCGTTGGAAGTCGCGGTTGACGTCGGTGAGGCGCCACCGCCACGCCTGCGTCGCCCACGCGCGGAGCTCGGTCGCCGGGATCGTGCGGGGGTCGCCCTCCACCATCTCCGCCTGACGCGCGTCGATCGCCTCCATCGCCGCGTCCAGCAGCCGCTCCTTCGTGCCGAAGTGGTAGACGAGCACGAACGTGCTCTCGCCCAGCGCGTCCGCGAGGCCGCGGAAGGTCACCGACTGGAGCGGATGCGCGCGGAGGTGGTCGAGGATGTGGGCCAGCAGGTCCTGGCGGCGATGCGGATCCGGGGCTGCCACCGCCTCACCATAACGCTTGTGATGGACGCTCGGCGAAGACCCGTACGGTGTGGGTGCCTGGACTGTCCGCCGTCTCCTTCGGGTGGATGCGGTGGACGAGGCGCCCCGGGATCGGGTAAATCCCGGACGGCGCCCCCGCGGGCCGGACGACGCCTACGCGCTCCGGCCCGCGTCGGGGTCCGGATCGCCGACGGCCGCTGCGCCGTCCGCCGTCCCGTGCTCCCCCGCGTCGCCCGGGCGCTCCGGCTCGGCCGCGCGGATCTCGTCCGTCAGCGAGCGCAGCGTCGTCCGCAGCGCGCGCTCCGCGTCGAGCCCGCGCGACCGCGCCGACACGACGACGGCGAGCAGCAGCCGCCCGAGGTCGTCCTCGTCGTCCACCGGGATCGCGGCGGGCGCGCCCGCGTCGAGCAGGCCGATGCGCTCCGCCCGGCCGAGCAGCTTGTCGGCGAGCGCGAGCGACGGCAGCGCCCGCGGGATCCCGTCGAGCACGCTCGTGCGCGCCGACTTCTCGCGGTCCTTGGCGGCGCCCCAGACCCGCAGGACCTCCTCCACGGTGTCGGCGCGCTCGTCGCCGAACACGTGCGGGTGGCGGCGCACCATCTTCTCCGTCGCGATGCGGGCGACGTCAGCGAGGTCGAAGCCCTCCCCCTCGGTGCGGGCGATGTCGGCGTGGAAGACCACCTGCAGCAGCACGTCCGCGAGCTCCTCGCGCATGCCCGGCACGTCGTCGGTCTCGATCGCCTCGACCAGCTCGTGGCTCTCCTCGAGCAGGTACGGCACGAGGCTCCGGTGCGTCTGCTCCCGGTTCCAGACGCAGCCGTCGGGCGCGCGGAGCACGGCCATCGCGTCGGCGAGCGCGGCGACGGCGTCGGCGTCGGCCGGAGCGGAGGAGGCGGATGCATCGGAGGCGGATGCGGACGGGATCGCGGGCTCGCTCATCCCGCCAGTCTCGCACCGGCTGTTCGGCCTCCTCCCGGTCCGATCGCCGTGAGCTCCGCCGGCTGCTCGAGACCCTCGCCTCCGGACGTGTGCCTCCTGGCCCTGGTGGCACTCGACGGCCTGTCCCGACGAGACTCGTCGCGAGCCTCGTCGCGACCTGCCTCGACGCCGGGCACCAGACCCGCCCGTGGAGCCCGGAGCGGCCGGGATCACACCACGACTTCCGATCCGCATCAAGGTCCGAGGCTCACGCCGACGCGCCTCTCAGCAGTGGGTAGCCTTCCTCCTTACGAGCGACGGGACCACCGGGACAGATGGCTGAACGAAATGCACCGATACCGATACCGCGACTGCTGCTGCACCTGACGGCCGGAGCCTTCATCGCCGGGGTGTTCTGGGTCGGTAGCTCGATAGCGTCGTTTCCGACGAATCCAGGCAGCGATGGATCACCACGATTCGACTGGGTCGCGAACGGCGGGACAGCGCTCGGCGAAACGACCGTCACCGGGATCCTGGCCTACACGGCAGTGGCTCTCGTGTTGTACGGGATCTCATTGGGTGGGCAGTCGTCGTTCGACAATGCGGACCACCGGGCACGGGTCCGTCGCAGCATGGGTGTGGTCGGGCTGCTTGTAGCAATGGCCGCGATGGTGCTCGCTGTGTTCGCGATAGGCGCGGCCTGCGTGGATGCGATGGCCCGACCGTCGTTGGTGGTCGTGCTACCCATGACCGTGATCTGCTGGGCGTTGGGCATCGAGGTCGGTCGCTTCAACGTCGCCGACCGAGACACTCAGCTCCTGCGTGCGCGGTCCGACTTGGCGCGCATCCAGATCCAGCTGCGGGGACTTCTCCACCGGTCGAGACGGAGGGCCTTCGTGTACCTCGCGATAGCCGCTCACGTCGCACCTCTCGCGATCGCCTCCGCGGCGGTATTCGATGCCGCGCCATCGGTGAGGATGTTCAACTTCGCCTTCTCCTTTCTGGCGGCGTTCTTGAATCTCAGCTTCCTGGCGCACGCCAGCGCAGCCTCGCTCGTGGCGAGCCCCCGGATCCGGAGGGTGGGAGCGAGGGCGGGGTTCTACGGGATGTACGCCGTGCTGGCCGCGCTGTTCAGCCTGTGCCTGTTCGTGGCGCAGCCCGAGGCTCCGCCTGTCTGGACGTTGGCTTTCACCTCGGCTCTGGCACTCCTCCTGCCAACGCTGTTCCACAAGATCTTCATGCCGGAGTCGCGCCTGCGGGAGCTCTCCCTATCGACCGCCCTTGCCAGGATCTGCTTCAACGACCTGATGCAAGCTGAACGGAGAGCGGCGGAGCGCATCAGGGAGATCGAGGTGCGAGAGCGGGAGGAGCGGAGCACCATGCGCACGCTGCGGTTCAGAAGGTAGGACAAGGTCCACGCTCGGATGTCCGGGCGCGATTGACCCTGCCGGGACTCCGGCACGCCGGCTCCTCCGACGGCCAAGACCTCGTGATCGGCACGGGATGCGCAGCGGAGCGCACCGTCACCAGTGGCAGCCCCTGAGGCGATGCCCCGACCGACGCGTCGGCGGTCGGCGCGCGGCGGCCGCCGATCACGCCTTCGGCGCCGACTCCTTCGCGGCCGGCGCCGGCTCCACCGTGAAGACGGCGTCGAGCAGCTGCCGCACCCAGTCCACGAGCTCGGCGTCGGGCAGCGGCTCGCCGTCGCGCTTGGGCAGCGGGACCGTCACGGCGTTGGTCTGCGCGAACAGCCTGCTGCCCGGGTACATGCGCTGGAGGCGCACCTGCTTGCTGTCGGCGAGGTCCGCGGGCGCGATGCGGAGGTTCGGCCCCATCGCGACGACCTCGCTGAGGCCGGCCCGCTGCGCCACGCGACGCAGGCGCGAGACCCGCACCAGGTTGTCGACCTCGACGGGGGGCTCGCCGTAGCGGTCGGACAGCTCCTCGATGACCCGGTCGATCTGGTCGTCGGTCGCCGTGGGCGAGGCCGCCGTCGAGAGCTTCTGGTACGCCTCCAGGCGCAGCCGCTCGCTGTCCACGTACTCCTCGGGGATGTGCGCGTCGACCGGCAGCTCGAGCCGGAGCTCGGTCTGCCCCTCCGCGACGTCGCCGCGGAACGTGGAGACGGCCTCCCCGATCATCCGCAGGTAGAGGTCGAAGCCGACGCCCTGGATGTGGCCGGACTGCTCGCCGCCCAGCAGGTTGCCGGCGCCGCGGATCTCGAGGTCCTTGAGCGCGACCTGCATGCCCGAGCCCAGCTCGTTGTTCGCCGCGATGGTGGACAGCCGGTCGTGCGCCGTCTCGGACAGCGGCTTGTCGGCGTCGTAGAGGAAGTACGCGTACGCGCGCTCCCGCCCGCGGCCGACGCGCCCGCGCAGCTGGTGCAGCTGGCTGAGGCCGTACTTGTCGGCCCGGTCGATGATGAGCGTGTTCGCGTTCGCGATGTCGAGGCCGGTCTCGATGATGGTCGTCGACACGAGCACGTCGAACTTGCGCTCCCAGAAGTCGACGATGACCTGCTCCAGCATCGCCTCGCTCATCTTGCCGTGGGCCACGGCGACGCGCGCCTCGGGCACGAGCTCCGCGAGCTCGGACGCGACCCGGTTGATGCTCGACACGCGGTTGTGCACGAAGAACACCTGGCCCTCGCGCAGCAGCTCGCGGCGGATCGCGGCGGCGATCTGCTTCTCGCTGTTCGGGCCCACGAACGTGAGGATCGGGTGCCGGTCCTCCGGCGGCGTGGCGAGCGTCGACATCTCGCGGATGCCCGTGACCGCCATCTCGAGCGTGCGCGGGATCGGCGTGGCCGACATCGCGAGGATGTCGACGTTGGCCTTGAGCTTCTTCAGCGCGTCCTTGTGCTCCACGCCGAACCGCTGCTCCTCGTCGATGATGACGAGCCCCACGTCCTTGAACGCGATGCTGCCCGTGAGCAGGCGGTGCGTGCCGATGACCACGTCGACGGAGCCGTCCTCGAGCCCCTTGACGGTCTCGCGCGACTCCTTGTCGGTCTGGAAGCGGCTGAGCTGGCGCAGGTGGACGGGGAACCCGGCGAAGCGCTCGGAGAACGTCTCGAAGTGCTGCTTCACGAGGAGCGTCGTCGGCACGAGCATCACGACCTGCTTGCCGTCCTGCACGGCCTTGAACGCGGCCCGCACGGCGATCTCGGTCTTGCCGAAGCCGACGTCGCCCGAGACGAGGCGGTCCATGGGGATGGGGCTCTCCATGTCGCGCTTGACCTCGTCGATGACGGTGAGCTGGTCGGGCGTCTCCATGAAGGGGAACGCCTCCTCGAGCTCGCGCTGCCACGGGGTGTCCGGGGGGAAGGAGTGCCCGCGCGACGCCATGCGCGCGGAGTACAGCTTCACGAGCTCGACCGCGATGTCGCGGACGGCCCGGCGCGCCTTGCCCTTGGCCGCGGCCCAGTCGCTGCCGCCCATCTTGCTGAGGGCCGGCTCCTCGCCGCCGACGTAGCGGCTGAGGAGGTCGAGCTGGTCGGTGGGCACGAAGAGCTTGTCGCCCGGGTAGCCGCGCTTGGAGGGCGCGTACTCGATCACGAGGTACTCGCGCCGGGTCTTCACCGCGTTGCGGCCGCCCGAGGAGACCTCGCGCTGCGTCAGCTCCACGAACTTCCCGATGCCGTGGGTGGTGTGCACGACGTGGTCGCCGGTCTTGAGCTGCAGCGGATCCACCACGTTCTTGCGCCGGGTGGCGAGCTTCTTGACCTGGCGGCTGTCGTAGCCGGCGGCGCGCCCGTAGAACTCGCTCTCGGTGAGGAGCGCGAGCTTCACCTCGGGCATCTCGAAGCCCGCGTCGATGGCCGAGCGCAGCAGGTAGGCGATGCCGGGCTCGGGCGCGGCGGGGAACTCCTCGACCACGCGGGCCGGCACGCCCGCCTCGCGGAGCACGGTGTCGGCGCGCTCGACGAGGCCGGATCCCTGGGCCACGACGCCCACGCTCCACCCGGCCGCGAGGCGCTCGCGCACGTGCTCGATGGCGCCGTCGGCGTTGCCCGCGAAGCTCG
Organism: Clavibacter michiganensis subsp. tessellarius; assembly: GCF_021922985.1. Lineage (NCBI taxonomy): Bacteria > Bacillati > Actinomycetota > Actinomycetes > Micrococcales > Microbacteriaceae > Clavibacter > Clavibacter tessellarius. The sequence continues at coordinate 1,673,719 of NZ_CP040788.1, forward strand.
GCACCGGATCCGCGTCGATGCGGACGGTCATGACCTCGTCGATGCCGAGGTCCTCCGGCAGAACGTCGGTGGCCTGGAACCCGGACAGGGTCCACCAGCGGCGCGGGCCGCGGGCATCGCGCAGGCGGCCGAGCGAGAGGAAGTCGCCGGACGCGAGGTCGATGGGCGCCTGCGCGCCCGCGGTGGCGGCGTTCCACGCGGCGTCGAGGAACTCGCGGTTCGTGTCGGCGAGGCTCTGCGCGCGCGTGGAGACGCGCTCGGGCGAGACCACGGCGATGGCCGCGTCCACCGGCAGGTAGTGCGTGACGGGGACGAGCCTGTCGACGAGCGCGGGCGCCAGCGACTCCATGCCCTCCACCGGGATGCCCTCGGCGATCTTGGCGAGCATCTGCTGCAGGTTGGGGAACTCGTGCTGCATCTCGCGGGCGCGCTGGCGCACGGGCGCGCTCAGCAGCAGCTCGCGGCTCGGCGGCAGCTCGACCGAGTCGACCGTCTCCTCGAGCGAGCGCTGGTCGGCGACCGCGAAGGGCCGCATCTGGTCGACCTCGTCGCCGAAGAACTCGACGCGGACGGGGTGGTCGGAGACGGGCGGGAAGACGTCGAGGATGCCGCCGCGCACCGCGAACTCGCCGCGGCGCGTGACCATGTCGACGCGCGAGTACGCGAGGTCGACGAGGCGCACGGCGAGCTCGGACAGGTCGTGGCCGCGGCTTCCGGTGGCGAGCTGCACGGGCGGCAGCTCGGTGAGGTTGTCGGCGACGGGCTGCAGGGCCGCCCGCACCGAGGCGACGATGACGAGCGGGCGCACCTGGTCGGCCGGCACCTCGCGGGCCCCCTGGCCGAGCGCGGCGTGCCACTGCTCCATGCGGCGGAGGGCGTGGATGCGCTTGCCGACGATCTCGGCGCTCGGGCTGAGGCGCTCGTGCGGCAGGGTCTCCCAGGCCGGGAACTCGAGGATCTCGGCGTCCGGCAGCACGGCGTCGAGGCTGCGGCGCATGCCCTCCGACTCCCGGCCGGTGGCGGTGACGACGAGCAGGCACCCCGGGATGCCACGCTGGATGCGCTGGCGCAGGAGCCCCGCGAGCAGCGGCCCCTGGAGCCCCTCTGTGAGGGAGAAGTCGGCGTCGCGGGAGGCCGATGCGAGGGCGTCGTCGAACGTGGAGGCGCGCGAGAGCGCCGGGATCAAGCCCTGGAGGATCACCCGACGATCGTACGCGCCGCCGCCGACACGACCGGCGTCGTCCGCCGAGGGCGGACGGACCCACATCGGGCGGACGCCGGCGCGCGGATCAGGACGCGGCGGTGTGGAAGCGCAGCTGCGCGGCGATGAGGCCGTCGGATGCGATCATCTCGATGGCGTCGGCCGCGTCCTCGAGCACGTTCGGCAGCACCTGCCGCTCGGTGGAGGAGAAGGGCTTGAGCACGAAGTCGGCGGCGTCCTGGCGGCCGGGCGGGCGGCCGATGCCGATGCGCACGCGCATGAAGTCCCCCGTCCCGGCGGAGGAGATGATGTCGCGGATCCCGTTGTGGCCGCCGTGCCCGCCACCCTGCTTGAGCTTCATCGCGTCGAACGGGATGTCGAGCTCGTCGTGCGCGACCACGAGCTGGGACGCCTCGAGAGAGAAGTACTTGAGGAGGTTCGCGACCGGGCCGCCGGACAGGTTCATGAAGGAGCTGGGCTTCGCGAGGATGAGCTTCGGCCCGCCGGGCACGGCACGTCCCTCCGCGACCTGCGCGTTGGCGCGGTGCGAGCGGAAGGTGGCGCGCATCCGGTCGGCGAGCACGTCGAGCGCCATCTGCCCGACGTTGTGCCGGGTGCCCGCGTACTCCGGCCCGGGGTTGCCGAGGCCGACCACGAGCAGGGTCCGGTCGTCCACGTGCGCTCTCCTCGGTTCGTCGTGCGCATCCCTCGGACGCGCTCTTCTCGGTTCGTCGTGCGCATCCCTCGGACGCGCTCTTCTCGGTTCGTCGTGCGCATCCCTCGGACGCGCACTCCTCGGTAGGTCGGTGCATCCGGGCGGATGCGCGGAGCCCGCCGGCCGCTGCCGGTGTCCCGGACGGCGGCCGACGGGCTCCGTGGTGCTGTCGTGCTGTCGTGCTGGTGATGCGTGCGCGGCCGGGGCCGCGGCGGGTGCTACTTGTCGTCGCCCGACTGGTCGCCCGTGGCGCCCTCGTCGGTGACGCCGACCTCGGCGTCGCCCTCGGCCACGACGTCCTCGTCGACCGCGTCGGTCGTGAGGTCGAGCTGGGGCACGGAGACCGCGAGGACGAGCGTCTCGGGGTCGGTGACGAGCTTCGCGCCGGCGGGCAGGGTGACCTGGCCGGCCAGGACCTGCGTGCCCTCCTCGAAGCCCTCGATGGAGACGACGAAGCTCTCGGGGATGTGCGTGGCCTCGACGTCGACCGTGATGGACGTGTACTCGAGGCTGTGGATCGTGCCGGGGTAGGACTCGCCCTCGACGTGGATCGGGACCTCGACCTCGACGCGCTCGCCCTGGCGGACGACGATGAGGTCGACGTGCTCGATGATCTGGCGCACGGGGTCCTTCTGGACGTCCTTCACGAGCGCGAGCTGCGGCGTGCCCTCGATGTCGAGCGTGATGATCTGGTTGGCCTTGCGGATGATGAGCATGAGCTCGTGGCCCGGCAGCGTGACGTGCTGCGGGTCGGTGCCGTGGCCGTAGATGACCGCGGGGATCTTGCCGATCGCGCGGATCTTGCGGGCCGCGCCCTTGCCGAACTGCGTGCGCAGCTCCGCGGTGAGGTTGTTGTCAACCATGGTGTCGCTCCTAGTGCGGCCCGTGAGGGCTCGCGTCGTGTGTGTGTCGTCTGCTCGAACGCTTGCGCGTGAGGAATGAGGTGCGAGCCCCGTCCACCGCGTCGATAACGGACCGCCGCCGTGCTCGCGCACGGCTCCCGCGATCCCTCGCCGAAGTTCAACCCCCGATGCTACCGGACGGACGCGTCCCCGGTCGACGGGTCGACGGCGGCGGCCGGCGCCGGGGATCCCGGCGCGGGCGGCGTGGACTGCCCCACGCGGAGGCGCAGCCCGTCGTGCACGCCGTCGACGACGTCCTCGAACGCGACCGGGCTGCCGAGCGTGGCCGAGACGTAGACGCTGACGACCGTCGCGAGCGACAGGAACGCGTCGTCGACCGTGACGCCCGCGGGCCGGCCGGTGCGCAGCGCGTCCGCGATGTCGTCGTACTGGCGGTAGTGGCCCTCGAGGTAGGTGTTGTCGAGGCGCGGCGAGCGCGGCAGGTCGGCGTCGTGCATCTCGAGCTCGGCGTCGTTGCGCACGTCCGCCTGCGCGGGCACGCCCGACTCGGGCGCCGCGTGGAAGTAGGTGAGGGATCCGGCCTCGATGACCGCGGATCCGCGGGTGCCCTGCACCTGCACGCGCGTGTCGAGCCCGGGGTAGCCGGCCGTCGTCGCCTGCAGCGTCGCGAGGGCGCCGGAGGCGAAGCGGATCACGGCGACCGCGACGTCCTCCACCTCGATGCCGTCGTGCGCGAGCAGCGCGGTCTGCGCGTACACCTCGACCGGCCGGCCGAGGTAGGAGACGAGCAGGTCGAGCGTGTGGACGCCCTGGTTCATGAGCGCGCCGCCGCCGTCGAGGTCCCACGTGCCGCGCCAGTGGCCGGAGTCGTAGAAGCCTTGGCTGCGCCACCACGGCGCGCTCGCGACCGCGGAGGTGAGGCGGCCGAGGCGGCCCGAGCGCACGGCCCGGTCGACCACGACGCTCGAGGGGTTGAAGCGGTGCTGGCTGATGACCGTGGAGAGGATCCCCCGCCCGGCGGCCTCGCGCGCCAGCTCGGCGATGCGGCGGCCGCGCGCCAGGTCGACGTCGAGCGGCTTCTCGATGACGACGTGCAGGCCCGCGGCGAGCGCCTCCTCGGCGAGGCCGATGTGCAGGCCGCTCGGCGTGCAGATCACGACGAGCTCGGCGGCGTCCTCGCGGATGAGGTCGCCGAGGCGCGCGAAGACCCGCGGACGCTCGGCGCGCAGCTCGTCGACGACCACGTCGGCGAGCTCCTGCGCGGTGGCGTCCGTGACGTCGACGAGGGCCGCGACCCGGAAGTCGGGGTGCTCGGCGAGGACGCGCGCGTGGTGCGTGCCGATCACGCCGCAGCCGACGATGGCGACGCGGATGGGCTCGTGCACGGCGGCGGCGGGCGCGCCGTCCCCGGTGGCCGCGCGTGCGACGTCGGCGCGCGGCACGTCCTCGTCGGAGCGCGCCTCCCGCACGAGGGCCGGGACGTCGGCCTCGGGCACCGCGGCGGCGGGCTCCGTCGAGGCGGCGGGCTCGTCGTCGAGGCGACCGGGCGACGCCGTGCGCCCGCCCGGGAGCAGCTCCCGCACGGCCGCGTCGGCCAGGGCGACGGGGTCGTCGGTGATGTCGAGGGTGATGCCCTGCTCGTCGTCGCCGAGCGGCTCGAGCGTGCGCAGCTGCGACGCGAGGAGGCTCGACGGCATGAAGTGGCCCTCGCGGCCACCGAGGCGCTCGGCGAGCAGGTCGTGGTCGCCGGCGAGGTGCACGAAGACGGCGTCGGGCGCGGCCGCGCGGAGGATGTCGCGGTAGTCCCGCTTGAGCGCGCTGCACGCGACGACGGGCCCGCCCTCGGGACGTCCGGCGAGCGCCCGGCCCACCTCCTCGAGCCAGGGGCGGCGGTCGTCGTCGTCGAGGGCGTGGCCCTCGGCCATCTTGCGGCGGTTCGACTCGGGGTGCAGGTCGTCGCCGTCGAGGAAGGGCACGCCGGCGTCCTGCGCGAGGATCTCGCCCACGGTCGACTTCCCGGAGCCGGAGACCCCCATCACGATCACGGGCGGGAACGGGCGGACGGCGTCGATGCGGATCACTCCCTGCGGTTCGGTGAGGAACTCGTGCGGCGCTCCGTGCGGGTGCGCTCATCCATCCTACGAGACGCTCCCCGACGCCCCGCTGACGGTCGGGGGCCCGGGCGTAGCCTGAGGACGACTGTCGACAAGGAGGCATCAGATGTCAGATGACCAGCAGGGCACGGCCAACATCGGCGTGGTGGGGCTCGCGGTGATGGGGTCGAACCTCGCCCGCAACCTCGCGAGCCGCGAGGGCAACACGGTCGCCGTGTACAACCGCACCACCCAGAAGACCACCGACCTCGTCGAGGAGCACCCCGAGGCGGGCTTCGTCGCCGCCACCTCGATCGAGGAGTTCGCGGCGTCGCTCCAGCGGCCCCGCACCGCGATCATCATGGTCAAGGCCGGGCGCGGCACCGACGCCGTCATCGAGCAGCTCACCGAGGCGTTCGAGGAGGGCGACATCATCGTCGACGGCGGCAACGCGCTGTTCACCGACACGATCCGCCGCGAGAAGGAGGTCCGCGCGAAGGGCCTCCACTTCGTCGGCGCCGGCATCTCCGGCGGCGAGGAGGGCGCGCTCAAGGGGCCGAGCATCATGCCCGGCGGCACCGCCGAGGCGTACGAGACTCTCGGCCCGATCCTCGAGTCGATCGCCGCGGTCGCGGAGGGCAAGCCCTGCGTCACCCACATCGGCACCGACGGCGCCGGCCACTTCGTGAAGATGATCCACAACGGCATCGAGTACGCCGACATGCAGCTCATCGCCGAGTCGTTCGACCTCCTCCGCCGCGTCGGCGGCCACGAGCCGGACGCCATCGCGGACGTGTTCGAGGAGTGGAACGGGGGCGACCTCGAGTCGTACCTCATCGAGATCACGGCCGAGGTGCTCCGGCAGAAGGACGCGTCGACCGGGAAGCCGCTCGTCGACGTCATCGTCGACCAGGCCGGATCCAAGGGCACGGGCGTCTGGACGGTGCAGAACTCGGTGGGCCTCGGCGTGCCGGTGGGCGGGATCGCGGAGGCCGTGTTCGCGCGCGCCGTGTCCTCGAAGCCCGAGCAGCGGAAGGCCGTGCAGGCCACCATCACGAGCCGTCCCGAGATCCAGTCGGGCGGCGACACCTTCGAGGACGACGTCCGCGCCGCGCTCTACGCGAGCAAGGTCGTCGCGTACGCGCAGGGCTTCGACGCGATCATCGCCGGCGCGAAGGAGTACGGCTGGGACATCGACAAGGGCAAGGTCGCGGAGATCTGGCGCGGCGGCTGCATCATCCGGGCCCAGTTCCTCAACCGCATCGTCGAGGCGTACGAGAAGGACTCCGGCCTCGCGACGCTGCTCGAGGACCCGTACTTCGCCAAGGCCGTCGCCGACGGCGAGCAGGCCTGGCGCCGGGTCGTCTCGGTCGCCGCGCTGTCCGGCATCCCGGTGCCCGGCTTCGCGTCGGCGCTGAGCTACTACGACTCGCTCGCCTCCGAGCGCCTGCCCGCCGCCCTGGTGCAGGGCCAGCGCGACTTCTTCGGCGCGCACACGTACCACCGCACCGACAAGGAGGGCACCTTCCACACGCTGTGGTCCGGCGACCGCTCCGAGGTCGAGGCGGAGGACACGCACTAGGCGCGTCTCCCCCGCACGACACGAGCCCGCCGGTCGAGGACCGGCGGGCTCGCGCACGTCAGGGGACGGTCACCTGTGCCAGAAGGAGATGCCGGCGTCGCCCGGGTACTTGGCGTCGTACTTCGACGTGTACTTGTAGATCAGGTTGACGTCCATGTCCCGGCAGAGGTCCGATCCCCCCTCCGCCCCGACCCGGGTGTCGAAGAGCTCGCACGTGACCATGACGAAGGAGAGGCGGCCGCTCGACGTGGGGTAGGCCTGGTCGTAGTACGCGCGCATGAAGTCAAGCTTCTGGGAGCACGTCTCGTTGTTCTCGTCGTCCTTGTAGATCTTCGCCACCAGACCGGTGCCGTAGTTACCGCCCGTCGCGGAGTTGTAGACCCCGCACACGCGGTAGTTGGGCTGTGCGTGCGCGGCGGTCGCCGGGCCCATCACCGCACCCGTCACCCCCAGCCCGATCGTGAGCAGCGCGGCCGGCATCATCGCCGCCGCGCGCGTGGCATTCCTCATCGCTCTCGTCCTTCCGTCGTCTTCCAGGGAGGCCGCGGACCGTGCGCCGCGGTCGCCGGCAGGGTAGGCGCGCCTCCGCCCTCCACGCGCGGATGCCTCACACGTGTGCACACGACGCGGCATCCGCTCGGCTGCGCTCCTCTGTCAGACTGGGGCGGATGGACGACGACGAGCACCCGGAGCTGGCCGGCTACGAGCCGCACCGCCCGCGGAGCCTGCGCAGCAGGCGCACGCTGCTCGTGATGCGGGTCGTCGTCGTGGTCGGGATCGTGAGCCTGCTGCTCCCCGGCGTCGTCACCATGGTGCGCGTCGGCGCGAACACGGCCGACATGGCGTGCGCCGACTTCGTCGCCTTCGAGCGCCCCGACTCCCCCTCCTACGAGGTGCGGTTCCAGCTGTTCGGGCCCGGCGTCGTGGGCTACGAGTGCTACACGAGGTACGCCTTCGGCGGCGACGAGCACATCACGTCGCTCGGGCTCATCCCCTCGGGCCGCGTCGCGCGCGAGGTCGTCGAGCGGAACTCGCGGGACTGATCCCGGGGCCGCCGGCCGCGCGGGACGCGGCGGCGGCGTGGGCGTGGGCGCTCGGGCCTAGGCCGCGCCGTCGAACATGCTCGTGACGGATCCGTCGTCGAAGACCTCGTGGATCGCGCGGGCGAGCAGCGGCGCGATGGGCAGCACCGTGAGCTTGTCCCAGCGCTTCTCCTCGGGGATCGGGAGCGAGTCCGTGACCACCACCGAGTCGATGTGCGGGCTGTTCAGGATCTGCGTCGCGGGGTCCGAGAAGACGGCGTGCGTCGCCGCGACCACGACGCCCGTCGCGCCGTTCTTCTTCAGCGCCTCGGCGGCCGAGACGATGGTGCGGCCGGTGTCGATGAGGTCGTCGACCAGCAGGCAGACGCGGCCCGAGACGTCGCCGACGATCTCGTGCACGGTGACCTGGTTGTGCACCTTCGGGTCGCGGCGCTTGTGGATGATGGCGAGCGGGGCGCCGAGCTTGTCGCTCCAGATGTCGGCGACGCGGACGCGGCCCATGTCGGGCGAGACGACCGTGAGGGTCTTGGAGTCGAGCACGGAGCGCATGTGCTCGAGGAGCACGGGCATCGCGAACAGGTGGTCGACGGGGCCGTCGAAGAAGCCCTGGATCTGCGCGGCGTGCAGGTCGACCGACATGATGCGGTCGGCGCCGGCGGCCTTGAAGAGGTCGGCGACGAGGCGGGCGGAGATCGGCTCGCGGCCGCGGCCCTTCTTGTCCTGGCGCGCGTAGGGGTAGAACGGCGCGACGACCGTGATGCGCTTGGCGGAGGCCCGCTTCATCGCGTCGACCATGATGAGCTGCTCCATGAGCCACTCGTTGATGGGCGCCGTGTGCGACTGGATGACGAAGGCGTCGCTGCCGCGCACGCTCTCGTCGTACCGGATGTAGAGCTCGCCGTTGGCGAAGGTCCGCGCGTCCGTGTGCACGAGGGTGGTCTCGAGCTCCTCCGCGATCTGCTCGGCGAGCTCGGGGTGGGCTCGACCGGAGACGATCACGAGCCGCTTCTCACCAGCAGTCTTGATTGCGGACACGGGACTCCGTTTCGTCAGTGCTGCTCGGTGTTGTCAGGCGTCGGACGCGTCGTCCGCCCGCCCGTCGGCGGCCTCGACGGCGGCCCGGGCCTCGGGGGTGCCCGGTCGCTTGGCCTCGGTCCAGCCGACCATGTTGCGTTGCGGCGCCACCGAGATGCCGAGTGCGCCGGGCGGGACGTCCTTGCGGATGACGGCACCGGCACCCGTGTAGGAGCCCGTACCGATCCTAACCGGTGCGACGAGGACGTTCCGCGAGCCGAGGTGCACGTGGTCGCCCACCTCCGTGTGGTGCTTGGCGTGCCCGTCGTAGTTGGCGAAGACGGCCCCCGCGCCGATGTTCGTGTGCGCGCCGATGGTCGCGTCGCCCACGTAGCTGAGGTGCGGGACCTTGCTGTGCTCGCCGATCTCGACGTTCTTCGTCTCGACGTACGCGCCGATCTTGCCGTCGTCGCCGAGGCGCGTGCCGGGGCGCAGGAAGGAGAAGGGGCCGACCGTGGCGCGGGCGCCGATGACGGCGAGCTGCGCGTCCGTGCGGCGGACCACCGCGTCCTCCCCCACCTCGGTGTCGCGGAGCGTGGTGTCGGGTCCGACGATCGCGCCCGCGGCGACCGTCGAGGCGCCGAGGATCTGCGTGCCGGGGAGGATCGTGACGTCGGCGGCGAGCGCGGCCTTCACGTCGATCCACGTGGTGCGGGGGTCCTCGATGGTCGCGCCCGCGAGCTGCCAGCGGCGGATGATGCGCGCGTTCAGCTCGGTGGCCGCGGCCGTGAGCTGCACGCGGTCGTTGATGCCGGCGACGAGCCAGCTGTCGCGCACGGGCAGGGCCTCGATGGCGCCGCCCGCGCGGCGGATCACGTCGGCCGCGTCGGTGAGGTACTTCTCGCGCTGCGCGTTCTCGGTGCCGATGGCGCCGAGGGTCTGTCGGAGCGCCTCGGCGTCGAACACGTAGACGCCCGCGTTGACCTCGTCGATGCGCAGCTGCTCGCCGGTGGCGTCCTTCTGCTCGACGATGGCCTCGAACGCGCCGTGCTCGCCGCGGATGATGCGGCCGTTGCCGGTGGGGTCCTGCAGGCGGGCGGTGAGGAGCGTGAGGTCGTTGCGCGCCTGGCGGTGCGCGGAGACGAGGGAGCGCAGCGTCGCGGCGTCGAGCAGGGGCACGTCGCCGGAGAGCACGACGACCTGGCCGGTGAAGCCGTCGGGCAGGGCGGTGATGCCCACCTCGACCGCGCGGCCCGTGCCGGGGATGTCGTCCTGGTCGACGACGAGCGCCTGCGGCGAGAGCTCGCGGACGACCTCGACCACCTGGTCGCGCTCGTGGCGGACCACCGTGACGATGTGGCGCGCGCCCAGCTCCTCGGCCGTCGCGAGCACGTGGCCGACGAGCGGCAGGCCGGCGAGGCGGTGCAGGACCTTCGGGAGGCGCGAGCGCATGCGGGTCCCCTGGCCGGCCGCGAGGATCACGACGGCGATGGAGGGGCTGCGCGGCTCGCCGTCGACGTCGAGCTCGCCGGTCACGATGGGGATCTCGCGGGTCCTCGGCGTGCTGTCTGAGTCGGTCATGCGATCTCCCTGATCTGCGTAGCGTCTGTCCGGCGCGGCCGGATGGCGTCGCTCCGCCCCCAGGATTCGAACCTGGACCTCACAGCTCCAAAGGCTGAAGTGCTGCCGTTACACCAAGGCGGACCGCTCACGGCCCGGCCGTGCGCAGGTCGAGTCTGCCAGAGGTGCCCGGGGCGGCCCGCACCGGCGACCGGGCCGGGGCCGCCGGACCGGCATGATGGGGGGATGCCCAGCCGCGACGAGGTCGACCGCATCGTCGACGCGTGGCGGCGCGAGCGGCCCGACCTCGACTTCTCCCCGCTCGAGGTGCTCTCGCGGGTCGGCCGGCTGTCGCGGCTGCTCGAGCGCGCGCGGCGCTCCGCGTTCCAGGAGTCGGAGCTCGAGTCGTGGGAGTTCGACGTGCTGTCGGCGCTCCGGCGGGCGGGCGATCCCTACCAGCTGAGCCCCAAGGCGCTCCTGCAGCAGACGCTCGTCTCCTCCGGCACCATGACGAACCGCATCGACCGGCTGGTGGCGCGCGGGCTCGTGGAGCGGCGGACGGATCCGCACGACGGGCGCGGGATCCTCGTCGTCATGTCGGCCGCGGGGCGCTCGCGGGTCGACACGGCGATCACGCGGCTCGTCGCCGAGGAGGCCGAGCTGCTGGAGACGATGGCGGCGGGCGACCGCGACGTGCTGGCGGGGCTGCTCAAGCAGCTCATCCTCGACTTCGACGACGACGGGGCCTGACCCGCGGGTCCCGTGGAAGGCCGCGCGCTCAGGCGTGCGCGACGCAGCGGCGCGCGGCCGGGCGGATCTCGAGCCGGCCCGCGGGGATCGGCTCGCCGCAGACCTCGCAGCGGCCGTAGGTCCCCGCGTCGAGGCGCGCGACCGCGGCGTCGACGTCCGCGAGGCGCACGCGGGCCTCGCGGATCATCGCGTCGGACTGCGAGCGCTCGAACGCGAGGGTCGCGCCCTCGGGGTCGTGCTCGTCGTCGGAGTTCGCGTCCTGGCGCGCCTCGACGATGGCCGCCACGTCCCGGTCGAGGCCGCGGATGAGCGCGAGCGTGTCGGCCCGGAGCGCGGCGAGGGCCGCGCGCGGGTCCGCCGGAGCGGACGCGGCGTCGTCGGCCACGGGCCGGCTACGCGGCGACGAGGGCGTGCGCGTCCGCGAGCAGCTCGACCGAGCGGAGCCGCTCGGGCGTGCGCTGCGACGCGTGCCCGACGATGACCTCGTCGACGCCCGCCTGCTCCGCGAACCGGTTCGCGTAGTCGGAGACCTCGGCGCCCGTGCCGATGCCCGTGTAGGTCATCATGCTGGCGACGTGGGCGCCGACCGGGGCCTCGAGGAGCCGGTCGAGCTCGTCGTCGGTGAAGGTCTGCGTGGCCGGGATCTGGCCGCTCTGGCGGAGCAGCATCATCAGGCGCGCACGGCGGACGGCGGCGAACTGGCGCTCGGCGTCGGCGCGGTCGTCGGCCGCGATGGCGTTGATGCCCGCGATCGCGTACGGCTCCTGCAGCTGCTCCGAGGGGCGGAAGTCGCGGCGGTAGATGCGGATCGCCTCGAGGAGCGCGTCGGGCGCGAAGTGCGAGGCGAAGGCGTACGGCAGCCCGAGGGCGGCGGCCAGCTGCGCGCCGAAGAGCGAGGAGCCGAGGATGTAGAGGGGCACGCGCGTGCCCGCGCCGGGCGTCGCGGAGACGCCGGGCACCTGGCTCTCGCCGGAGAGGAAGCCCTGCAGCTCGACGACGTCCTCGGGGAAGCGGTCGGACGATCCCGGGTCGCGGCGGAGCGCCCGGAACGTGGCCTGGTCGCTGCCCGGGGCGCGGCCCAGGCCGAGGTCGATGCGGCCCGGGTGCAGCGTCTCGAGCGTGCCGAACTGCTCCGCGATGGCGAGCGGCGAGTGGTTCGGCAGCATGACGCCGCCGGAGCCGAGCCGGATGGTCGACGTCTGGCTCGCGACGTGGGCGATGAGCACGCTCGTCGCGCTCGACGCGATGCTGGCCATGTTGTGGTGCTCCGCGTACCAGACGCGGCGGTACCCGCTCCGCTCGGCCTGCTGGGCGAGGGCGACGGAGGCGGCGAAGCTGTCGCGCGCCGTCTCCCCGGGGGCGATGGGGGCGAGGTCGAGGATGGAGAGCGGGACGGTCATGCAGGGGTCAACAGCGGGACGGCCGCGAGTGTTCCTGGCCGCGTGGGTCGCGCGGATCCGGGCGCGTCGCGGGCGGGCCGCGGTGTCGTCAGGCGGTGGGCGCGGGGGTGCGGAACGGCGCCGCGGCATCCGGAGCGGGGTCCGCGGCGGCGGCTCCGGCGGCACCGGCGTGCGCTTCGGCAGGACCGGCGGCACCGACGCCCGCATCCGTCCCGCCGGCGGACGCGCCCGCCGCCGTCCGCTTCCGCCGCGCGACCGACCACGCCGCGACGAGCCCCGCGAGCACCGCGCAGACGCCGGTCGCGAGCAGGATCCGCACGGCCTCCCCCGGCCCGGCGGGCACGAGCGGCAGCAGGATCTGCACGGCGAGCACGAGCATCACCCCGGCGATCACGGTGTCGAGCACGCGCCACGCGGCCGGCCGCGCGAGCACGGGCGCGAAGACGCGCGCGGCGGCCGCGAGGAGCGTGAACCAGACGCAGCTGGCGACCATCGCGCCCGCGCCGAAGGCCCAGCGCCCGTCGCCGTGGCCCGCGGCGACGGATCCGACGAGGAGCACCGTGTCGAGGTAGACGTGCGGGTTCAGCCAGGTGAGCGCGAGGCAGGCGGCGACGACCGCGCCGAGCGACCGGGGCGCGGAGGCGGCGACCGCGAGTCCCTGCGGAGCCGCGGCGCAGAGGAGCGAGAGCGCCGCGTAGCCGGCGAGGAAGCAGGCGCCGAGGATCCGGATCACGACGATCGCCACGGGCGCCGCCTCGATGACCGCGCCGATGCCGCTCACGCCGAGCGCGATGAGGACCACGTCGGAGACCGCGCAGATGAGCACCACCACGACCACGTGCTCGCGCCGCGTGCCCTGCCGGAGGAGGAAGGCGTTCTGCGCGCCGATGGCGGCGATGAGCGAGAAGCCGAGCCCGAAGCCGGACAGCGCATGCGCGAGGGGGTGCATGACGACCACGCTAGGCGCGCGCCGCGCATCAGACCAGCTCATGTTCCTGCGGCACCGTTAGCATCGCTGATGATGGACATCCGCACCGAGCACCTGCGCACACTGGCCGCCGTCATCGACACCGGCACGCTCGACGCGGCCGCCCGCGCGCTCCGGCTGACGCCCTCCGCGGTGAGCCAGCGGATCACGGCGCTGGAGCGCAGCGCCGGCCGCGTCCTCCTCCGCCGCACCCGCCCGGCGACCACCACGGAGGCGGGCGACGCCGTGCTCCGGCACGCGCGCCAGGTGCTCCTGCTCGAGCGCGACCTCGACGGGCTGCTCGGCGTGGGCGATGCCGACGCGCCGCGCGCCGGCACCGCGGCCGTGCCCGTGGTCGTTAACGGCGACTCGCTCGCGTCGTGGCTGCTGCCCGCCTTCGCGGCGCTCGCGGCCGAGACCGGCCAGGCCGTCGAGGTGCTGCGCGAGGACGAGCACCACTCCCTCGACCTCCTGCGCGACGGATCCGCGATGGCCGCCGTCACGAGCGTGCGCGAGGCGGTGCAGGGCTGCACCTCGGAGCGCCTCGGCCGGATGCGGTACCGCGCGCTCGCGACCCCCGCCTACGTCGCCGCGCACCTCCCCGACGGGCCCACGCCGAGCGCGCTGGCCGTGGCTCCGCTCGTCATGTTCGACCGCAAGGACGCGATGCAGGACCGCTGGCTCCGCGGCCGCCGCGCGCCCGCCGGCCAGCCGCGCCACTACGTGCCGTCGTCCGCGGAGTTCGTCACGGCCGTCACGCTCGGCATGGGCTGGGGCATGCTGCCGGACCTGCAGAGCGAGGACCTCGTCGCGTCGGGCGCGCTGGTGCCGCTCGACGCCGGATCGCACGTGGACGTGGCGCTGCACTGGCAGCGCTGGAGCGTCGACTCCCCCGTGCTCGCCGACCTCACGCGCCACGTGCGCGCCGCGGCCGCCTCGCTCCGGTAGGGAGCGGGCGGCCGCGGGTCGTGCCGTCGCGGCGCACGCGGCGGGCGCGGCGCCGGATCAGCGCCGGAGCGCCGCCCGGGCCAGCGTGTTGCCGAGGAGCTGCACCACCTGCACGAGCACGATGATGATCAGCACGGCCGCCCAGGTCACCACCGGCTCGAACTGCCGGTAGCCGTAGACGATGGCGAAGTCGCCGAGGCCGCCGCCGCCGACCGCGCCCGCCACCGCCGTCATGTCGACGATGCCGACGAAGACGAACGTGTAGCCGAGGATCAGCGGCCCGAGCGCCTCGGGGAGCAGCAGCGTGAAGATGATCCGCAGCGGGCTCGCGCCCACGGAGCGGGCCGCCTCGATCACGCCCGGCTGCACCGTCAGCAGGTTCTGCTCCACGATGCGGCTGATCGCGAAGGACGCCCCGAGCGACAGCGTGAAGATGACCGCCGGCTGCCCGATGCCGCTGCCGGTGACGGCGCGGGCGAGGGGCTGGGCGGCGACCAGGAAGATCACGAACGGGATGGGCCGGAACGTGTTCACCACGACGTTGAGCACCGCGAACACGGGCCGGTTCGCGAGCAGGCTGCCGGCGCGCGTGAGGTAGAGCCCGAGGCCCATGATCAGGCCGCCGAGCCCGCCGAACAGGAGCGTGAGCAGCACCATGGTGAGCGTCTCGACCGTGGAGCGGCCGAGGAGCGGCAGGAGCGGGGTCAGCGCGTCCATCTCAGACCACCTCCGTGACGGTGACGCCGGCGCGGTCGGCGGCGAGCACCTGGTCGATGCGCGGGGCGTCGCCCGTGAGCGCGAGGGTCAGGTTGCCGAACGTGCGGCCCTGGACGTCGGTGATGCCGCCGTGCACGACCTCGAACGCGACGCCCGCCTCGGCGAGCGCGCGGAACACCTCGGTCTGGGTGGCGCCGCCGTCGGCGAAGGACAGCGTGACGAGCCGGCCGGGGTGCCGCTCGCGGAGCCGGGCGACCTCGTCGGCCTCCGGCACGCCCGCGACGACCGTCGAGACGAAGCGGCGGGCCGCGTCGCTCGTGGGCCGCGAGAAGACGTCGAAGACCTCGCCCTGCTCGATGACGCGGCCGGAGTCCATGACGGCCACGCGGTCGGCGATGGACTTGATGACCTCCATCTCGTGCGTGATCACCACGATGGTGACGCCGAGCTCCTCGTTCACCCGGCGGAGCAGCGCGAGCACCTCGCCCGTGGTCTCCGGGTCCAGGGCGCTCGTGGCCTCGTCGGCGAGCAGGATCGCGGGGCTCGTCGCGAGCGCGCGGGCGATGCCCACGCGCTGCTTCTGGCCGCCGGAGAGCTCGTCGGTCCGCGCGTGCGCCTTGTCGGCGAGGCCGACGAAGTGCAGGAGGTCGCTGATCCGCCGCTGCTGCGCGTCGCGCGGCATGCCCGCGACCTGCAGCGGGTACGCCACGTTGCCCCACACCGTCTTCGACGTGAAGAGGTTGAACTGCTGGAAGACCATGCCGATGCCGAGGCGCAGCTTCCGCAGCTCGCGCTCGGGCAGGTCCTGGATCTCGCGACCGTCGACCGCGACCGTGCCGGACGTCGGCCGCTCGAGCGCGTTCACCAGCCGCACCAGCGTGCTCTTGCCCGCGCCGGAGTAGCCGATGATGCCGAACACCTCGCCGCGGCGGATGTCGAGGTCGACGTCCGCGAGGGCGGCGAGGCCCGGCTCGCCCTTCGCGCGCGGCGGGTAGGTCTTGCCGACGCCCCGCAGGGAGACGTGCGGGGCGTCCGTCATCGAACCGCCTTCTGATCGGCGACGGCCTTCTCGGTGGTGGTGAGGAGGTCCTGCAGCTCGGCCTGCGGCGTCTTCAGCGGCACGGCCGTGCCGCCCGAGTTCTCGACCAGCGCGTCGATGACCGCGGGGGTGTCCTCGAAGATCCGCGCCAGCTTCGCGTAGGTCTCGTTCGTGGCGTCGTCGGCGCGGCTGGCGAAGACGTTGACGTAGGCGAGGGCCTTGGGGTCGCTGGGGTCGTCCTGCGCGAGGGCGCTGTCGGCGGTGAGGCCGGCGTCGGTGATGAAGTCGTTGTTGATGATGACGGCGTCGGCGTCCGGCAGCGAGGTCGCGGTGAGCGCGGCGTCCACCGTCGTGACGGTGACCTTCGACGCGGCCTGGTCGACGTCGTCGAGGGTGGAGACGCTGGATCCGCCGCCCTTCAGCGTGAGCAGGCCCTCGCGCTGGAGCAGGAGGAGGCCGCGGGCGAGGTTCGACTCGTCGTTCGGCAGGATGACGGTGCCGCCCCGGGGGATCTCGTCGACCGAGCCGTGCTTCTGCGAGTAGAGCCCGAGCGGGTAGATCGCGGTGGCGCCGACGGGCGTGAGGTCGTCGCCCGCGCCCTCGTTGTACTGCGCGAGGTAGACGAGGTGCTGGAACTGGTTGAGGTCGATCTCGCCCTCGGACAGCGCGGGGTTCAGCTGCGGGTACTCGGAGAAGTTCACGATCTCCACGTCGATGCCCTGCTCCTTCGCCGCCTCGACGAAGACGGGCCACTGCGGGTCGCTCGCGCCGACGACGCCGATGCGGACGGCCTTGCCGCCGCCCGAGAAGGCGCCGGTCGCGAAGAGGACGGCGCCGACGACCGCCAGGACCACGACGATGCCCACGATCGCGATGACGAGCCGGTTGCGCCGCTTCGGGGCGTCGATCAGGGGGGCCGGGGTGGGCGATGCCGGGGTGGTCATGGGGGTCCTCTCGATGGTGCGCGGTGCGGGGCTGCGGTGCCGGTGCTGTCCGGCGGTGGTGCGGGTGGTGGTCGGTGTCGGTGCTGCTGGGGTGCCTGTCGTGCGGGTCGTGCCGGGGTGCGGGTGGTGCCGGGTGAGCGGCGGGCATGCGGACGCGCGGACGCGGACGCGGCCGGTCGAGGGCGTGCGGGAGCGGGACCCGCGCGGACGCGGGCCTCGACGACGCCGTGGCGGAGCGCGGCGGACGCGCGCCTCGCGGGAGCGGGGACGCCGCCCGTGGCCTGTGGCCGCGTCCCTGCAGCACCTCGACGGTAGGCCGCGCCGCCGCGGCCTGTCGAACCGAGCCGTAACACGGGGACACCGCGGGGGCCCGCCCGATGTGGCAGGGTCGGCCACGGAGGTGCCCATGCACGACGACGACGACGCCGTCACCGCGCTCCCCCTCGAGGAGCTGCGGCGCCGCGTGTACGCGCAGGGGGCCGACGAGCGCGACGAGCGGTGGATCCGCGCGGCCGCCGAGCTGGCCCGCCGCGAGCGCGCGTCCCGGCCCGCGGGGTCCGGGGACGAGGACGCGGACGCCGCGGACGCCTCCGACGCCTCCGACGGCTACGGCGACGCCGGCTCTCGCGCGGACGGCGACGGGTCCGGGTCCGACCCCGACTCCCCCGCCGGCCCCGCCGCGCCCGCCCCGCGCCGCGCGTCCCGCCGCGCCCTCGCCGGGGCGGCCGCCGCCGTGCTCGCGGTCGGGCTCCTCGCGGGCGGGGCCGTCGGCCGGGCCATGGGCGGCGGATCCTCCGACCCGGCCCCGGACGCGGCCGCCGGCGCGGCTCCCGTCCCCGGGGCCGACGCGCCCCCGTCCGCCACCGGATCCGCCGGCACCGGATCCGCCGCCGCGAGCCCCGGCGCGCCCGCCCTCCTCGGCCCCGACTCCACCTCCGACCAGCGCAGCCGCCCGGTCGGCGCGGTCTTCGACGGCCCGCAGGAGGACGCGGACCGTCCGCCGAAGGCCGTGCGCGCCGACGTCGACGCCACCTCCATCCGCGCGGTGCAGACGAGCGTCGGGCTCTACGCGGGGCTGTCGACCACGGGCGACCTCTGCCTCATCGTCTTCCCGAGCGGCGGCGCGGGCGTCGTCACGTGCGCGTCGCCCGACCGCGTCGCGTCCGACGGCCTGCGCGTCGCGTGGACCACGGAGTTCCCGTCGCGCAACCGGGACGGCTCGACGGGCATGATCACGGGCGACGTGGAGGCGACCTGGTCGGGCGACGACCTCATCACCCTGACGACGCCGGACCGCATCCTCGCGTACTGAGCGGACTCGCGCGGCCGCCTCGGGCGATGTGGGAGGGTCGGCGCGGGAAGGGGATCGCGCATGCACCCACGCACGTCCGGCCACGACGACGGGCTCCGCTCGCTGACGACCGACGAGCTCCGCCGGGCCGTCTACGCGCAGGGCGCCGACGCGGCCGACGAGCGGTGGATCCGCGCCGCCGCCGAGCTCACGCGCCGCGAGCGCGCGTCGCAGCCCGACGACCACGCCGACGCGGCGGACGACGCGGCCGACCCGGCGGCTCCGCCCGCCCGATCCCGCCGCGCGCTCGCGTGGGCCGGCGCCGCGCTGGTAGTCGGGCTGCTCGCGGGTGCGGGCGTCGCCGCGGCCGTGGGCGGATCCCCGGCGCCGTCCGCCGACGCCACCGCGACCCCGTCCTCGGACGCGACCGCCGACGCGGAGGACGCCCCGGACCCGGCGCGCATGCGCTCGCTCCTCGGCACCGACATCACCCGCACCTCGGGCGGCGTCGCGGTCGACGGGATCCTCGCCGCCCCGCAGGAGCAGGCCGACCGGCCGCTCCGGTCCCCCGGCGGCGACGTCGACCTCACCACCATCCGCGGCGTGCAGACGAGCGTCGGCCTCTACGTGGCGCGCACGATCTCCGGCGACGCGTGCCTGCTCGTGTACCCGTGGAGCGGATCCCGTCCCGACGCGGACGGCACGCCGGGCTCCGGCGTCGCCGCGTGCGCCCCGCCCGCGCAGCTCGCGGTCTCGGGCCTCGAGGTCACCTGGATCGCGGACATGCCGGTGCGCCAGTTCGACGGCGGCGTGCGGATGCGCGGCGGCGGCCTCACCGCCGTCTGGGCGCCCGACGGCAAGCTCACCCTGAGCTCGCCCGACGTGCCGCTGGCCTACTGACCGCCCGCGCGATCAGCCCTCGAGCAGCT
This sequence comes from Clavibacter michiganensis subsp. tessellarius, assembly GCF_021922985.1. Classification (NCBI taxonomy): domain Bacteria; kingdom Bacillati; phylum Actinomycetota; class Actinomycetes; order Micrococcales; family Microbacteriaceae; genus Clavibacter; species Clavibacter tessellarius. Next base: position 1,692,775 of record NZ_CP040788.1, read on the forward strand.
CGCTGAGCTCCATCCAGCGCGACTCGAGCGCCTCGACGTCGGCCTCGATGGCGCGCACGCCCTCGTTGAGCTTCCCGAGGCCGTCGTAGTCGTCCGGATCGTGCTCGGCCATGGCGTCGAGCGCCTGGCGGCGGCGCAGGTCGGCCTTCTCGAGCTTGCGCGTGATGCTCGCGAGCTCCTTCTGCGCGTTCCGCAGCTCCGCGCCCTGCAGCTGCGAGCCGCCGGATCCGCCGAGCGTGGCCGTGGCCTGCCCGCCGACCTCGTCGGGGCGCGCGACCGTCGAGCGCTCGGCGTTCCCGGGCTGCGACCGCAGCTTCAGGTACTGCTCCACGCCGCCGGGGAGGTGGCGGAGGTTGCCGCCCATGACCGCGTACTGCTGGTCGGTGACGCGCTCGAGCAGGTACCGGTCGTGGCTCACGACGAGGAGCGTGCCCGGGAACGAGTCGAGCAGGTCCTCCATGGCCGCGAGCATGTCGGTGTCGAGGTCGTTGGTGGGCTCGTCGAGGATGAGCACGTTCGGCTCGTCGAGCACGATGAGGAGGAGCTGGAGGCGGCGCTTCTGGCCGCCCGACAGGTCCTTCACGGGCGTGGACAGCTGCGCGCTCGTGAAGCCGAGGCGCTCGAGCAGCTGGCCGGGCGTCATCTCCTTGCCGCCCGCGACGTACGTGGTGCGCTGGCGGCCGATGACGGTGGACACGCGGTCCTCCAGCACGTCCTTCAGCTCGTCGAGCTGCTGCGTGAGCACGGCGACCTTGATGGTCTTGCCGCGCTTCACCCTGCCGGTCGTGGGCTGGAGCGTGCCGGCGACGAGCGACAGGAGCGTCGACTTGCCGGCGCCGTTCACGCCGAGGATGCCCGTGCGCTCGCCGGGCGCGATGCGCCACTCGACGTCCTTCAGGATCTGCTTGTCGCCGTAGCTGACGGACACGTCGAGGAGGTCGACGACGTCCTTGCCGAGCCGCTGCATCGCCATCGACGCGAGCGAGACGGTGTCGCGCGCGGGCGGCTCGTCGGCGATGAGGGCGTTGGCCGCCTCGATCCGGAACTTCGGCTTGGCCGTGCGCGCGGGCGCCCCGCGGCGCAGCCACGCGAGCTCCTTCTTCATGAGGTTCTGGCGCTTGGCCTCGGAGACGGCGGCGCTCCGGTCGCGCTCGACGCGCTGCAGGATGTACGCCGCGTAGCCGCCCTCGAACGGCTCGATGAGGCGGTCGTGGACCTCCCACGTGGCGTTCGCGACCTCGTCGAGGAACCACCGGTCGTGGGTCACGACGATGAGGCCGCCCGAGCTCGGCGCCCAGCGGCGGCGGAGGTGGCCGGCGAGCCAGGCGATGCCCTCCACGTCGAGGTGGTTGGTGGGCTCGTCGAGGAAGAGGAGGTCGTGGTCGCCGATGAGGAGCTTCGCGAGCGCGACGCGGCGGCGCTGGCCGCCCGAGAGCTGGGCGACGTCGGCGTCCCACGGCACGTCGGAGGCGAGGCCGTCGATCACGTCGCGGACGAGCGGGTTGCCCGCCCACTCGTGCTCGTCGATGCCGCCCACGATCGTTTCGCCGACGGTCTGGCCGTCGGGCAGGGTGTCGCTCTGGTCGAGCACGCCGACCGTGACGCCGCGGCGGCGGGTGACGCGGCCGCGGTCGGGCTCGAGGCGCCCGGCGAGGAGGGAGAGGAGGGTCGACTTGCCGTCGCCGTTGCGTCCGACGATGCCGATGCGATCGCCCTCGTTCACCCCGATGGTCACGTCGTCGAAGATCACGCGCGTCGGGAACTCGAGGTGGAGCGCTTCGGCTCCCAGCAGATGGGCCACCGCACGAGCCTAGGTGACCCTCGCCCGGGGAATTCCCGCGAGCGGTCCGCCGTTGGCTCCCCTCGTGGCCCGCGAGGGCCGCGCGCTCGACGGGGAGCGGCCCGCCCGGCGGCTCGTCCCCGGGATCCGCCGACCGCGAGGAGCGCGCATGACCACCGACACCCGAGCCGTCCCCGCCCGCCGCGAGTCGGCCGCCGGCCTCCTCGTCTACGCGCTCACGCTGCTCGTCCTCGTCGCCTCGGGCGCCGCGCCCTCGCCCCTCTACCCCGTGTACCAGGCGGAGTGGGCGCTGCCGCCCGTCGTGCTCACGGCCGTGTTCGCCGTGTACGTCGCCGGCCTCCTCGCGACGCTGCTCACGGCCGGCCGGCTCTCCGACCACATCGGCCGGCGGCCCGTGATCCTCGGCGCCCTCGTCGTCTCCACGGTCGCGATGCTCGTGTTCGCCTTCGCGCACGACGGGCTCGCGCTCGTCGTCGCCCGCATCCTGCAGGGCCTCGCGATCGGCCTGGCCACGGGCGCGCTCGGCGCCGGCATGATCGACCACCAGCCGCGCCGCCGCTCCGGCCTCGCGGCGTTCCTCAACGGCGTCGTCCCGCCGGCGGCGCTCACGGTCGGCGCGCTCGGCAGCGGCTTCCTCGTGGCCTACGGCCCCGCGCCCGAGGAGACCGTGTTCGTCGTGCTGGCGGCGCTCATGGTCGCCGCCGGGATCGCCGTCGCGTTCGTGCCCGAGCGGCAGCCCCGCCGGGCCGGGGCGCTCCGGTCGCTGATCCCGTCCGTCGCCGTGCCGCGCGACGCCCGCGCCGTGTTCACCGCGGTCGTCGGCGGCATGATCGCGAGCTGGGCGCTCGGCGGCATGTTCCTGGCCTTCATCGGATCCGTGCTCGGCGAGACCTTCGGCCTGCACAGCGCGGCGCTCACGGGCGCGGCCATCGCGCTCTTCACCGGCACCGGCGCGATCACCGGCGTCGTGATCCGCACCCGCGACGCCCGCCGCAGCCTCGTCGTCGGCGTAGTCGCCCTGGTGCTCGGCCCGGTCGGCCTCGTCGCCGCCATCTGGACCGCGTCGCTCCCCCTCTTCGCGGTCGCCGCGGTGGTCGGCGGCGTCGGCTTCGGCGCCGGCTTCCAGGCGGGCCTCCGGCTCGTGCTCGCGGAGGCGCCCGTCGACCAGCGCGCGAGCCTGCTCTCCTCCGTCTACGTCGCGAGCTACCTCGCGTTCGGCGTCCCGAGCGTGGTCGCCGGGGTGTTCGTGCAGGCGGACGGACTGCCGATCGTCCTCAGCGTCTACGGCGCGTTCGTCGCGGCGAGCGCCCTGGTGGCGCTCGTCCTGCAGCTCACCGGCCGCCGCACGCGCCGGGCCGAGCGGATCGCCGACGCGCTGGACGCCGCCGCCGTCTCCTGATCACGCCGCGTCCGGAGGCCGGGGCCGACATGCGCCCCCCTCGAGCCGGTGCCGCGAGCGGGACGCTCCGGGGTACCATCGGGGCGCCGCGCGGCCCGCTGCACCTCCTGCGCCGCCCGTCCCCCGGCCGGCATCCCGTCCGGCCGCGCCCGAACCGAAGGAAGACCCCCGTGGCATTCATCGTCGTCCTGCTCGTCCTCTGGCTGATCCTCACGGTCGTCGGCTTCGCCATCAAGGGCCTCGTCTGGCTCGGGATCATCGGCATCATCCTGGTCATCGGCACCATCGTGCTCGGCGCCCTCCGCCGCCGCTACAACGCGGCGAAGACGCCCAAGGCCTAGGCGCCGCCTGTGGTGGCGCGGTGACCTCGCTCGAGCGACACCACCCGGCTGCAGGCCGCGGCCACCTCGGGATCGTGGGTGACGATCACGACGGCGGTCCCCCGGCGCCGCATGCCGTCGAGGAGGTCGAGCACGCGCGCGCGGTTCGCCGGATCCAGCGAACCGGTCGGCTCGTCGGCCAGCACGAGCGCCCGCGGCCGGAGCGCCAGCCGCGCCAGGGCCAGGCGCTGCTGCTCGCCGCCGGACAGCTCGTAGACGCGATCGCGGGCGTGATCGGCCAGCCCGACCGACGCCAGCGCCTCCTCCCGCATCTCGGCACGTGATCGGCGGGTGCCTCCCGTCCACGCCTGGGCGACGCGGAGGTTGCCCTCCGCGGTCTCCTCGTCCAGGAGCGCGAAGCTCTGGAAGAGGTACCCGATCCGTTCCGCGAGCAGACGACGCGCGCCCCGGGATCCGGGACGTGGGGCGGACCGGTCGAAGAGCCGCAGGTCCCCGGAGGTCGGGCGGTCGAGGAGGCCGATCATGTTCAGCACCGTGGACTTCCCGCACCCGCTCCGACCGGTCAGGGCCACCATCTCGCCCGCCTCGACGCGCAGCGAGAGCCCGCGCACCACCTCCCGTCCGCGGAACGAGCGGGTGACGTCGGTGAGCTCGCAGACCGCGGTCCCGGGAGCCGCGGAGGTGACGTGCGTGGATCCGGTCTCGTGCATCAGAAGGCTCCCTTGAGGATGTCGACGGTGCGCCGTCGCTCGAGGCGCACCGCCCAGGCCGCGGAGACGACCAGCTCGATGGCGAGCACGGCCGCCGTGGCGATCAGGACCCCGCCCACTCCCGAATCCGCGCTGCTCCCGTCCGCCGCCGTCGCGGTGCCGAGGCCCGCGTAGCCCGCGGCGTGCGCGGCGAGCGCGGCGCCGACTTGGACCGCCCAGACCGCGCCGAGCACGCCGAGGGACTCCGCGTAGCGCCGCACGAGCCCGTGGCCGAACATCTTGCGGATCACGATCCGGCGGGAGAACCGCTCGAACATCAGGCCGACGCTCTGCAGGGTCAGCACGAGGACGCCCACGAGCAGGAGCGCACCCACGAGGGCGAGGAGCCGCAGCTCGTCGTCGAGGCGCTGCACCTCCGCCGCCTGGTGGTCGTCGAGGGTGGTCAGGTGGGTGAGGTTGTCATCCAGGTGGAGCCGCCGGAGCGTCGGGGCGAGCTCGGCCAGCGTGGCCTCTGTCGAGCCGCCGTCGAGACGGACCTTGAGGGCATCGCCGATCCCGCCGCTCATCATGTTCGCGCGGTCGAACCCGACGCTGCCCGCCCGGGTCATGACCTGCACGACGGGGTCCGTCACGTTCCCGCCGTCATCCGCCCCCACCGACGGGTCGAAGGCGAAGAGGCGCTGGCCGGGTCGGGTCCAGATGATCCGCACCTGCTGCCTCGACGTGTCGAGCCCCCCGTCGCGATGGAAGAGGGATCGGTCCGCCTGCCCCATGCCGCGCCGCGCATCCTGGAAGGTGCGCCGCAGATCGTCCTCCCGTCCGTGCATCGTCGCCGGGACGAGCACGGTCCAGTCCGCGTCCCCCTCGTCGACGACCACGGGCTCCCCGCCCTCGTCGAGGATCGGGAACGCCGTCAGGTAGGCGGGGTTGACGACGAGGGAGGCGAGATGCGTCGATCCGCCGCGCGACCCGCCATCCGGACTCGGGAGATCAGGGATCCGCAGCCCCGACGCGTCGACGTACAGCGCGCCACGCGCATCGAGCTCGTCGTAGAGGTCGTACGCCTCGTTCGCGAGGCGGCCCAGGTCCGACCCGCCCCCGACCTCGCCGTCGTCGCCGATCGCCTGCGGATGGAACACCGCATAGCCCGAGGCCCGGCTCCAGCTGCCGACCAGCTCCTGCTGGTGCCGGATGACCTGGACCTGCGATGCCGTGGTCGCGCCCGTGATCACGAGCGCGACGGTCGCGGCGGCCTTCAGCGTCGTGCTGGTCCAGAAGAGCGCTCGCGTGTCCTTCCGGTCCTTCAGGGCATCCGCGATGCGCAGCCGTCGGATCGTGACGCAGGTGAGGGACGAGGCGACGAGGAGCGCGCCGAGGAGCCGGGCGATCGCGCCGCCCACGATGACCGCCAGCGCGACGGTGCTCCCGGGCACGAGCGGAGTGGCCGCCACCGCGAGCGCTCCGGTGGTCCCCACGGTGAGGAGCAGGAGCCGGCCCGTGGTGAGGAACCACACCTCGAACGTGCCGCGGCCGTGCAGCCGGAGCACGCCCGTGCGCCGTGCCTGCGCGAGCTGGCGGTAGAGGATGAGGATGACGACGAACAGGAACAGGATGACGACGACGGCGGTCACCGGCTCGACCCCGCCCGTGCTCGATCCTCCGCCGCTGTGCGGCGTCGCCAGGAGGTCGGCCGTGAGGTCCGCCTCGGGAGCGCGCTCGTCGACGAGCGCGGCGACTCGCTCCAGGAATGCGCGGCAGTCCTCCTGGGACCGGCACTCCATGCGGTACGCGCCGTCGGGCAGCAGGGTGTCGAACGCGGTGCGCAGGGGCCGGATGAGGAACCGGTCGTCCTCGCCGAGGTCCGCGATGGTGCCGACGGCCGAGGGGTCGCCGACCGCCGCCGTGGCGACGGAGCCGGTGCTGCCCCGGGACTCCTCCGGCGTGAGGAACCGCCCCGTCGACAGCGGGAAGGCGCCCGGCAGCTGCGATCCGTCAGTGAGGAGGACGTAGAGCGTCGTCCTCTCCTGCGCGCCCTCGACGCCCTCCGCCCGGCGGACGACCGAGACGCCGGTCTCCTGGGAAGCGGTGGCGAAGGCGTCCGCGACGATGTCCGGATCCGTCGTCTCGGGCAGGACCGGGACGACGAACGGCGAGCCCCACCCCGCGGCGACCGCGTCGCGTGCCGCGCGGTCCCGCATGTCGGCGTCGACGGCGGCGGCTCCCGCGACGACGAAGGTGAGCACCACGCAGAGGAGGACGAGGAGCCTCGAGATCATCGGCTCGTCGGCGAGGTCGAGTTCAGCACCGCGCGTCTCCCCTGCGGAGCGAGCGCGTCCGGCCGTTCGATTCGCGGGGGCTGATCACGATCAGTAGTTGTCCCAGTACGCGTATCCGTGCTGGAAGGGAGAGCAATGGACCTGGGCGTCGGCCCAGCTGCCCGCCTCCGCGTACTCCTTGTCGGCGTTGCTGTCATCCGGGCATCGGACGGTGGCCGAGTGCAGGTGGAGCGCGGTCCGATAATTGGAGTACACGCTCTTGTCGAACACGGAATGGACGTGCGTGCTGTAGTCCCAGTAGCACTGGCAGTTCACGGGCTTGTAGCTGTTCTCCGCGAGGGCCGGAGCCGCGGATGCTCCGATGATCCCCACGGAGATCAAAGCGGTCGCGAGAAGAGCGCGTCTATGCACGGGGTGTCCTTTGTCCGGGGGCGGCGAGCGCCGATGACCGGAACCTAGGACACGCGCTCCGCTCCGCGCGCGACTGTCCACATGCTCGGGCGGCGCTCGGCGACGCGGCCGAAGGGGCTACCCGAGCGACGCCACCCACTCGCTCGTGCCGTCGTCGAAGGCCTGCTGCTTCCAGATGGGGACGCGCTGCTTGACCTCGTCCACGAGCAGGCCGCACGCGGCGAACGCGTCCGCCCGATGCGCGGAGGAGACGGCGCACGTGAGCGCCACGTCGCCGATGCCGAGGCGGCCGATGCGGTGCTCGACGGCGATCCGCACGTCGGGGTAGCGGGCGGAGACGTCGAGCGCGACCTGCCGGATCGCCTGGCGGGCGGCCGGATGCGCGGAGTAGTCGAGCCAGAGGACGCCCCTGCCGTCGTCGTGGTCGCGCACGACGCCCTCGAACGTCACGACGGCGCCGGCGTCGTCGGCGCGGACGGCGTCGGCGCAGTCCTCGACGCGGATCGCGCCGCCCGCGATGCGCGCGAAGAGGACGCGGTCGGCGGTCACGAGGCGGCTCCCCGGTCGTCGACCGCGTCGTCGTCGGCGCCCGAGTCGAAGTCGGCGCCCGTGTCCGTGTCGGCCGCCGTGTCCGTCGCCGGGTGCACGGAGCCGCGGATCTGCGCGAGCACGTGGTCGAGGATCCGGTCGAGCAGCCCCAGCCCGTCGCGTACGCCGCCCGGCGAGCCGGGCAGGTTCATCACGAATGCGCCGCCCGCGACGCCCGCATGCCCGCGCGTGAGCACGGCCGTCGGCGTGTGGGCCGTGCCGAGGCGGCGGGCCTCCTCCATGATCCCGGGGATCTCGAGGTCGAGCAGCGGCGCCGTCGCCTCGGGGGTGCGGTCGGTGGGCGTGATGCCCGTGCCGCCCGTGGTGAGGATCACGCGCGCGCCGCCCGCGACCGCCTCGGCGAGCGCGGCAGCCACCCCGGGTCCGTCGGCGCGCACGTGCGGGCCGTCGACCGCGAAGCCGCGCTCGGCGAGCCAGGCGGCGATGACGGGACCCGTGCGGTCCTCGTACTCCCCGGCGGCGGCGCGCGTGGACGCGACGATCACGACCGCCACACCCCGCGCATCCGCGGCGGTCATGCCCGCTCCCAGTCGCCGGACTTGCCGCCCTGCTTCTCGCGCACGAGCACATCGGTGATCACGGCCCGCGCGTCGACGGCCTTGAGCATGTCGTAGAGCGTGAGCGCGGCGACCGAGGCCGCGGTGAGCGCCTCCATCTCCACGCCGGTGACGCCCGTGGTGCTCACCGACGCGACGACCGTGAGGCGGTCGTCGGCCCCCGTGATGTCGATCTCGATGCGCCCGATGGGCAGCGGGTGGCAGAGCGGGATGAGGCTGGATGTCTGCTTCGCCGCCATGATCCCCGCGATTCGCGCCGTGCCGACCGCCTCGCCCTTGGGGAGGTCGCCCGAGATCACGGCGGACACGACCTCCGGCCGGGTCACGAGCACGGCCTGCGCGACGGCGCGGCGCTTCGTCGTGGCCTTGTCGGTGACGTCGACCATGTGCGCGGATCCGTCCTGCCGCAGGTGGGTGAGGGACGGCGCGGCGGCGCTCGTCGCGGGATCAGTCATCGATGCTCCAGACGGTGACGGGGTCGCCGGCCTCGAGCCGGGCGGGACCTGCGGGGATGTGGACGAGATGGGTGGCGGTCGCGTACGCGTGCAGGAGGTGGGATCCGGGGCCGCCGACCGCGATCACCCGACCGTCGGCGTCGAGGCGCCCGCGTCGCACCTGGTGCTTCCCGACCGGCGAGTCGAGCGGCTCCGCCAGCGGCAGCTCGCGGGACGGGCGCTCCGGGTGCGCGTGCCCGGCGATCCGCCGGAGCACGGGACGGAGGAACAGCTCGAACGAGACGAGGGCGCTCACGGGGTTGCCGGGGAAGGCGACGACCGGGATCCGGGAGCCGCCGAGCTCGGCCGTCCCGAGCCCCTGCGGCCCACCCGGCTGCACGGCCACGGAGACGAACTCGACGCCGCCGCCGGCGAGCACGTCGCGGACGACCTCGTAGGCGCCCGCGCTCACGCCGCCCGTGGTGACGAGGAGGTCGACGCCCGTCGCGGCGTCGCGGAGGGCGTCGCGCACGCGGTCGGGGTCGTCGGAGGCGACCCGCATCGGGCGGACGACGGCGCCGGCCTCCTGCAGGGACGCGGCGAGCGCGACGGAGTTGGCGTCGTGGATCTGCCCGGGCGCGAGCTCCTCGCCGGGCCCGCGCAGCTCGAGGCCCGTGGAGAGGAGGAGGACGACGGGACGGCGGCGGACGGCGACGTGCACGACGCCGGCCGATGCCAGGACGCCGAGGTGCGCAGGCAGGAGGCGCGTGCCGGCGGCGACGAGCACGCCGCCCGCGGCGAGGTCGCTGCCCTGCGCGCGGACGAAGGCGCCCGGATCCACGGGGGCGACGAAGGAGACGGTCGCGTCGGTCGCCGTCTCGTCGACGAAGCGGTCGGGGATCGCGGCCTCGATGGGGACGATCGCGTCGGCGCCGGACGGGACGGGCGCGCCGGTCATGCAGGGGGCCGCGGTCCCGGGCGCGAGGGGCGCGGGCGCGACGCCCGCGGGGACGCGCGGCGCGATGCGGAGGACCGCGGGGCGCGCGTCTGTCGCGGTCGCGAGGTCGGCGACGCGCACCGCGTAGCCGTCCATCTGCGAGTTGCGGAAGGGCGGCAGGTCGATGCCGCTCCGCACGTCGTCGGCGAGGACGCGGCCGGCGTGCCGGTGCGGATCCGCCGCGAGGGCGTCGGCGTCGACCGCGAGCTCCTCGGAGGGCAGGTCGGCGAGCGGGGCGAGGAGGGCCGCGACCGCGGATCGGTGCTCGGCCACGCTGCGGCGCGCTCGGCCGGCGGAGCGGTCGGAGGTCATGCCCCCATCATCCCCCGGGGCAGGCGGGGCTCGGGGGCGGCGCTCGGGGGCGGCGTCGGCGGACCCATGCGCGCCCGGGCCCCGCGCACCGGCCCCGGCGGGCCTTGCCACCGTCGCCGAGCACGGGCGACCATGGGCCCATGGACCCGCACGAGCGCCGATCCGCCGTCATCCGCCGCGTGGCCGCCGGGGTCGGCGGCGTCCTCGTCGTCGCGGCCGTCGTGCTGGGCGTGGTCGGGGTCGTCGTCTCGACGGGCGGATCCGACCTGGGCCTCCTCGCGCTCGTCGCGGCCCTCGCCCTGGTCACCGCGGGGGCGGGGCTGATCGCCGCGGCCGTCCGCTCGGCGGCCGGTCGCCGGGGCTGAGCCCGCCGCGTCCCCGGACGGGCGCCGTCCGCTCCTCCCCAGGCGTCCGCGGCGGATGCGTGTCCGGGTCCCGAAGCCGCCCCTGCCCCCCGGCGCCCGGCCGTCCTAGGGTCGGACCATGACCATCGCCGCCCGCGGGCAGACCCTCGTCGACCTCCACACCGCACCCGAGCTCCTGAGGGTGGTGAACGTGTGGGACGCCATCACCGCCTCCGCCATCGGCTCGCTCCCCGAGACGAAGGCGCTCGCCACCGCGAGCCACTCCATCGCCGCGACCTTCGGCTACGAGGACGGCGAGAAGATCCCGCTCGACCTCCACCTCGACATGATCGGCCGCATCGTCACGGCCGTCGAGCAGCCGGTCTCGGCCGACCTCGAGTCGGGCTACGGGGACGCGGGCGAGACCGTGCGCCGCGCCATCGGCGTGGGCGTCGTCGGCGCGAACCTCGAGGACGGCATGCGCCCCCTCGACGAGTCGATCCGCGCGGTCGAGGCGGCCGTCGCCGCCGCGCAGGCCGAGGGCGTGCCGTTCGCGCTCAACGCCCGCACCGACGCCTACGTGCTGGGCGGCGACCGCGACCGGTCCGACATCCTCGCCGACGCCGTCGAGCGAAGCCGTGCCTACATGGCCGCGGGCGCCACCTCTATCTTCGTGCCCGGCCCGCTCACGGAGGACGAGGTCCGCACCCTCGTCGACGCGCTCGGCCCGCAGGTCCTCACGGTCATCGGCGTCCCCGGTTCCCTCTCCCCCGCCCGATTCGAGGAGCTCGGCGTCGCGCGCATCTCCTACGGCCCGTGGACCCAGCGCGTCGCGCTCACCGCGCTGCAGGACACGGCGAAGGACCTCTACGCGGGCGGCGCGCTCCCCGAGGGGACGCGCCCGCTCAACTGACGCCGTCACGCGGACCCGGGCTCGGCCGTCGCGGCGGAGCCCGCGTCCGGCGTGCACTGGTTGACTGCTGCCACCGCCCCCGAAGGAGCCCCCGTGACCGACACCCCCGCACCGGCGGACGCCGCCGCACCCGCATCCACCCCGCGCGCCGACATCGGCGTCATCGGCGGATCCGGCCTCTACGCCCTGCTCGACCCCGCGACCAGCACGTCCCATCGCATCGAGACGCCGTTCGGCCCCACCTCGAGCGAGGTGACCGTGGGCGAGCTGGCCGGGCGGCGCATCGCGTTCCTCACCCGCCACGGCGCCGACCACTCGGTCGCGCCGCACCTCATCGACTACCGGGCGAACGTCTGGGCGCTCGCCTCGCTCGGCGTCTCGGCCATCGTGTCGTCGTCGGCCGTAGGCGGCGTCTCGCCGGACTACCCGCCGGGATCGCTCGTGCTGACGGACCAGCTCCTCGACCGCACCTGGGGACGACCGGACACCTTCTTCGACCAGGGCGTCGTGCAGCACCTCTCCGCCGCGGATCCGTTCGACCCCGAGCTGCACGGCCTCGCCGCCGCCGCGCTCGTGGAGCTGGAGGGCGGCGACCGCGCCGATCCTGCCGGGCCGCTGCGCACCTCGGGCACGGTCGTCGTCGTCCAGGGACCGCGCTTCTCCACGCGCGCCGAGTCGCTGTGGTTCCGCCAGGCGGGCGCCCACATCGTCAACATGACGCAGTACCCGGAGGTGGTGCTCGCGTCCGAGCTGAACATCGGCACCGTGAACCTGTCGTTCGTCACCGACGCCGACGCCGGCCTCGCGCCGCTCCCCGGCGAACAGGGCGACGCCGTCACCGCGGAGCTCGTGTTCGCGCGGCTCCGGGACGCGCAGCCGCGCATCGTGCGCGCGATCGAGGCGGTCATCCGCGCGATCCCCGCCGACTACCGCGGCCGGCCCCTCATCGACCCGGATGCGGTCGCCTCCGTGCTCGCGCGGCCCGCCTCGGGCGCCGGCGACGCGACGGGCGCGCGCTCGTGAGCGACGGGATCCTCCTCGTCACGGGCGGAGCGGGCTTCATCGGCGGCACCGTCGTCGCGGCGGCGCTTGCGGAGGGCCGTCGCGTGCGGATCCTCGACTCGCTGCGGGCGGACGTGCACGGCGGCGCACCCGAGATCGACCCGCGGGCGGAGCTCGTGCACGGCGACGTCACGGATCCGGACCAGGTGGCCCGCGCGCTCGACGGCGTCGACGTCGTGTGCCACCAGGCCGCGAAGGTCGGCCTCGGCGTCGACTTCCTCGACGCCCCCGACTACGTGCACACGAACGACGGCGGGACCGCGGTGCTGCTCGCCGCCATGACGCGCGCCGGCGTCGACCGCCTCGTGCTCGCGAGCTCCATGGTCGTCTACGGCGAGGGGGCCTACGCGGGCGCCGCCGGCCCGGTGCGCCCGCCCGCGCGCCGCGTCGCCGACCTCGACGCCGGGATGTTCGACCCCGTCGATCCCGCCACGGGCGAGCCGCTCGTGCCCGCGCTCATCGGCGAGGACGTGCCGCTGGATCCGCGCAACGTCTACGCCACCACGAAGCTCGCGCAGGAGAACCTCGCGAGCTCGTGGACCCGCGCCACGGGCGGTCGCGCCGCGGCCCTCCGCTACCACAACGTCTACGGGCCCGGCATGCCGCAGAACACCCCCTACGCGGGCGTCGCGTCGCTGTTCCGGTCGGCGCTGGCCCGCGGCGAGGCGCCCCGCGTCTTCGAGGACGGCCGGCAGCGCCGCGACTTCGTGCACGTGCGCGACGTCGCCGGCGCGAACCTCGCCGCCCTCGCGTGGACCGCGGACCGCGACCCCGGGTCCTTCCGCGCCTTCAACGTGGGCAGCGGCACCGTGCACACCATCGGCGAGATGGCCGAGGCGCTCGCTCGCGAGGCGGGCGGATCCGCGCCCGTCACCACGGGCGAGTACCGGCTGGGCGACGTGCGGCACATCACGGCGTCGTCCGACAGGCTCCGCACGGAGCTCGGCTGGGAGCCGCAGGTGGGCTTCGAGGAGGGCATGCGCGAGTTCGCGACGGCGCCGCTGCGGAGCGCGGTCGGCTGAGGGGCGCTGGGTCGGGTCGGGTCGGGTCCGGGCGAGTCCGGGCGGGTCGGGTCCGGGCGGGTCGGGTCGAATTGCGCCACGGCGCGTCGTACCCGGGTGCCGCCCGGCCGTCGACCCCGGCACCTCCGGCCGACGACGCCCACGCGGCGTCGCACGAGACTGGGGGCATGACCCCCGCATCACGCCGCCGCATCGCCGCGCGCTCCGGGATCGCCCTCGCCGTCGGCGCCGCGTCCCTCGCGCTCGCCGGCTGCTCGGGCATCACCGACGACATCGCCGACATCTACTCGATCACCTACGAGGTCACGACCAGCGGACCCGCCGACGGCGGGCTGACCGACGTGTCGTACGCCGAGGCGTCGCACCGAGGACGACCGTCGATCGTCCAGGAGGTCGGGCAGGCGTCGCTCGCCCCCGGCGACGACTCGGCGAGCTCCATCTGGTCGGTCGAGTCGGTCGTCACCGCGGAGGACTGGGCCTTCGTGCAGGCGACGCCGGTGGACGGCGAGGCGCTCACCTGCCGGATCCTGGTCGACGGCGTGAAGGAGATCGCCTCGTCGACGGCCGCGGCAGGCCAGCCCGTGACGTGCCAGGTGCCGACCGCGCCGTTCAGCTGACGCGGCCGGCCGACCCGAGCGGCCGGCCGGTCCGCATCCCGCCGCTCAGTACTTCGCGGACTGCCCGCCGTCGATCGGCAGCACGGCCGCGTTCACGTACGCCGCGTCCGAGGACAGCAGGAACGCGACGACCGACGCGATCTCGTCCGCCTCGCCGTAGCGCTTCGTCGGGTTGCCCTGGATGAACTGCTCCGCGGCACCGCGCGGGTCGTCGGCGCTGATCTGCTTCATGGAGGCCTCGACCATCGGGGTCCAGATGGCCCCGGGCGCGATCGCGTTGACGCGGATGCCGAACTCGCCGTACTCGACGGCCGAGTTGCGGGTGAGGCCGACGACGCCGTGCTTCGCGGCCGCGTAGCCGGACTGGTTGCCGACGCCGCGGATCCCGCCGACGCTCGCGGTGTTCACGACCATGCCGGAGCCCTGCGCGCGCATGACGGCGAGGACCTTCTCGAGGCCGAGGAAGACCCCGCGCAGGTTGATGGCGACGACCTTGTCGAACTCCGCCGCGGTGAAGTCCTCGGTGAGGTTCTGGCGGCCCTCGATGCCGGCGTTGTTGAAGAAGCCGTCGATGCGGCCGAAGCGCTCAACGGTCTGCTGCACGTACGCATCGACGTCGGACTCCTGGGACACGTCGGCGATGACGGTGAGGACCTCGGCGTCGGACGCGGCGGCGGTGACGGCCTCGACGGTGGCCTGGAGGCCCTGCTCGGAGATGTCGACGAGCGCGAGCTTCGCGCCCTCCGAGGCGAGGCGGACGGCGGCGGCGCGGCCGAGGCCGGATCCGCCGCCGGTGATGAGGACGACCTGGTCGGTGAAACGGGTGGTGGTCATGGGGTCTCCTGACGAGTCGGGGACGGCGGCCCGCGTCTCGTGGGCGGAGCCACTGGTCCATGCGATCGCATGGACATCCCTACCGTAGGTCGGTTTCCTGGACGCGGCCTTCGCGCGCGGCGGGCCCCGCGCGCACCGCGCGCAGCCCGGGCGCCCGCCGCTCCCTCCGCCACCGGACGGCGACGAAGACGATCCCGGCGAGCACGATGTGCACGAGCACCAGCGCGATCGCGTCCGGCTCGACGAACGCGACGTCCCAGCCCGACGACGCCCAGTCCATGCCGCCCAGCAGCATGCGGGTGACCGTGAGCTGCGTCCAGTGGAACGCCATCGCGATGAGGAGCGCGCCCTCCATCGGGATCCGCCGCGCGGCGACGAGCGCGAGGCCGAACAGACCGAGCTGGAGCACGTAGACGATCGCGTCGTTCCCGTCGGGCACCGGCGTGAAGGCGCCGGTGTCGGATCCGGCGATGGTCCGTAGGATCCAGCGGCCGGACTCGATGACGACGCCGATCGCCGGGAAGAGGGCGGTGGTAAGGAGCGTGGCGACGACGAGGCCGGTGCCGTCTCGGAGGTTCGTCCACATGTACCCGCGGAGGGCGAGCTCCTCGGGGATCGCCTCGTAGAGCGCGAGGACGACGCCGTTGAGGAGGAGGAACCCGGCGAAGGCGGCGAGGTCGACGCCGTCGACGCGGATCCAGCCGAGGAGGGCGGCCGGGACCCAGACGGCGGCGCCCGTGACGGCTCCGACGCCGACGCCCAGCGCGATCGGCGGCCCGACGCGGCGGGACAGGCCCAGGCTCACGAGGCTGCGGCGGTCGACCTTCCGTCGCAGGAGGACCACGACGGGCACGACGAGCGCGGACATCAGCACGGCCTGCAGCACGACCTTCCCCAGCAGGCCGGCCCCGGTCGCCTTCGCGACCGCGTCCGCGATGCCGATGGCGACGCCGAGCCCCGCGCCGACCACGACCCAGGCGAGGAGCGCGACCGCGACGGCGCGGATCCACGACTGCGGGCGTCGCGTCTGCGCGTCGAGGCGCGGATCCGACGCCAGGGCGGCGGCCTCGTCCCGGTCCTCGGATGCGGACGGGGCGGAGGAGGAGGGGCGGGCGGATGCGGGCACGGGACTCGTCTCGTCGGCGGATCGTGGGCGGCGGTCGTCCCACCCATGCTGGCCGCGGCGTCCACGGCGCGCGGCCTCGACGGCGGCACGGCCCGCTTCTGGGGCGCGGGATCAGGCCGCGGACGCCCCCGCGGGGCCGTCGGCCGACACCGCCGGCTCCGTCGCCTGCTCCGGCTCCGGCTGCGGCTCCGTCGACGGCTCCGGCTGCGGCTCCGTCGACGGCTCCGTGAAGTCGAACACGAGCACCCCGTGCGGGTCCGGCGCCAGCAGCGGGCCGACGTGGTCCTTGAAGGCGGCGTGCTGCGGGTCGATGCGCGTCGGATCCGCGATGAGCGGCTCCCCGAGGTAGAGGTTGCGGTCGCCCTCCGAGGAGAAGGTGAGCACGAAGCCCAGCTCGAAGCCGCGGCCGACGCCCTCGGGGCTCGACTGCCGACCCGCGTGCAGGGACCGGATGTACGGGCCGGATCCGTCGGGGTGCGGGGAGTCGGCGAGCGCGCGGAAGCGGCGCTCGACCTCGTCGCGCTCGGCGTCCGTCGCGTCGTCGCGGAGGCGGAACAGCACGACGTGGTGCACGAGCCCGGGGACGTGGTCGCGGGCGGTGAGCTCGGCGTCGGTGAGGGAGGGGTAGGGGGTGACGGGGGTCATGGATCGAGCCTGGCCCGCCCGCCCGCGATCGGCACGGCCGCGGGGCGATGACCCCCGTCCGGGCCCTGTCGCCGGGGGCGCGCGGCACGTAGCCTCGGAGGATCCGGCGAGGCGACGAGGAGGCCGCATGCGCGCATCCGGCACCGACCGCGCGGCCGACGACGACGCGCTCGCCCGACGCCTCCGCGACGACGACGCCGCGACCCGCCGCCTCGACGACCTCCGCGGCGCCGCCTACGGCCGGGACGCGTCCGCGGCGCCGCTCGTCGCCGTGCCCGCCGTCCTCCGGGAGGCGACCGGCATCGAGGATGCCGCGCTCCCCGCCCCGCTGATCGCCCTGCTGACCGAGGAGGTGCGGCTCGTCGCCGAGGGCCGCGCGCTGCTCGACGGCGAGCGGCGGGCCTCGGCGTCCCCCGCGCGGGCCGCTGTCACCGCCGCCGCCGGATCCGCCGGTCCCGCGTCCGCCGACGCCGACGGAGACGGAGACGCCGATACCGACGCCGATACCGACTCCGACGCCGATGCCGATGCTTCCACCGCGGACGAGCCCCCGACGACCGCACCCGCGGCGCAGCCCGACGACGCGCCGCCCGCCCGCGCCGACCGCCGCATCCGGCCGGGCGTCCTGGTCGCCGCCGTCACGGCGGCCCTCGCGCTCGGCGGCCTCCTCGGCGCCTCCGGATCCGGCCTGCTCGACGACGCGGTCCCCGCCGCCGCCCCGACCGCGTCCTCCCCCGCCGACGGCCGCGGATCCCGCGTGGAGGCGATGGGCACGCCCGACGGCCGCCGCGCGTCCGCCGTCCCGCCGTTCACGGCCTCGCCGCCGCCGCACGTCAGCGCGACCGACGAGGAGATGGCGGCCGTCTACCGGCGCGAGGCCGACGCGAGCTGGGAGCTGCTCGCGTCCGGCGTCCCGGGCGCCGTGCGGCCCGAGGTGGCCCTCGAGCGCGTCGTGTCCGAGGAGGACTTCCCGGAGCAGCAGGTCGAGTGCCTCCGGGCCGCGGGCATCGAGGCGTCGGTCGTCGGCGGGGGCGGCATCACCTACCAGGACGCGGATCCGGTCGAGGTGTGGTCCTGCTACGCGCGCTTCCCGATGCAGCAGCCCGACCCGCGCACCGACGCCGAGCTCGCCTACGAGCACGACTACCTCGTCTCGTTCCTCCTGCCCTGCTACGCCGTCGCGGGCCGGCCGTACACGGATGCGGTGCCCGGCCGTGAGGAGTACGTGGCGCGCGCGAAGGCCGGGGACCCGTGGTCCCCGATCCCCGACGGCATGGACGGCGCGCTGTCGTCCCGCTGCCCGGCGCAGCCGCCGGCGTGGGGATGAGCGCCGACCCGGCTCCGGATGGCGCCCTCCGTCGGCGCCTCCGCGACGACCCGGACGCCGCGGCGCACCTGGCCGAGCTGCGGCGGGCCGTCTACGGACGCGACGGATCCGACGACGCGACCCGCGACGCGCTCCTCGACGCGGAGCGGCGGCTGACGACCGAGGGGCGGCGGATGCTCAAGCGGGACGCGGCGGCGGACGCGGTCACCCGAGGCCCAGCGCCGGGGTCCGGCACCGCGGACACCGCGGGCCCCGCGGACACGGCATCGGGGGCATCGGCCCGCCCGCACGGCTCGGCCGCGGCCTCCGCGACTCCGCCCGCCGACGCCGCCCCCGACGGCGCGGATGCCGTGGACGCCGCCGACGCAGCGGACGCCGCGCCCGCCCGCCGCCGCCTCCTCCGCCCCGGCCCGCTCACCGCCGCGATCGCCGCCGTCTGCCTGGTCGCGGGCCTCGCATCCGCCTCCGCCGCCGGCCTCCTCCCCGACGGCGACGGCGACGGCGACGGCGCACGCGACCGGGCGCCCACGTCCACGCCGGGCCCGCCGTCCGCCCCCGGTCCCCGGCTCGGCGTGCCCGCCCCCGACTTCACGCCCCAGCCGCCGACCGAGACGCGCGGGGAGCTCAGCGACGCGGAGACCGCCGTGGCCCTCCGGGATGCCGCGGACGCCGCCTGGGAGCAGGTCGTCCGGGAGCGGCCGGACGCGGTGCGCCCCGACGTGCCGGTCGAGCGGGTGCTCGCGGGCGAGGCGTGGGTGCGGCAGCAGGCGTCGTGCCTCGGCGAGTCCGGCGTGCGCGTGCAGGTTATCGGCACGGGCGACGACGCGCGCCTCGGCACCGACTCGGCGGATCCCATCGTGCGCTACGTCTGCCGGGTCCGCTTCCCGGTCGCGCCCGGAGGACCATGACGGACGCCGCCCGGGATCGGCTGCACGGCCGCTCCGCGGATCGCCCGCTCCCGCCGCGGCTCTCCCAGGGGAGCGTCGACGCCGCGGTTAGGGTGGTTCCCGTGCGACCGCCCCTCGGACCCCGGCCCCGCGCCACCGGTCCGCGATGACGGACCGGCACAGCCCCTTCGCCCCGGACGACGACGGCGCCTCGCCCTTCGACCGGCCCGCGCGGTCCGCCCGTCCGCGACGCGAGCGGATCCGCGACCGGCGCCCCCGCGACGTCGACGCGGCGGCCGGCACGACGCCCGGCACCGCGACCGCCGCCGCCACCGCCACCCTCACCGCACCGCCCCCGCCCGCCGCGCACGCCCACGCCCACGACCACGACGCCCCGCGCCCGTCCGCCTCCGGGATCCGCACCGGTCTCGTCACGGGCCTCGCCCTCGTCCTCCTGCTCCTCGCCCTCCGCGCCGCCTCCCCCGCGCTCGGCGACAGCGTCCTGCCCGACCGCCTGCAGGACCTCGTCACCCTCTCGGTCAGCGTCATCGTGGAGTCGCTGCCGTTCGTGATCCTCGGCATCGTCCTGTCGATCGTCGTGCAGGTGTGGGTGCCGCCCGGCGTCATCGAGCGCCGCCTGCCGCGGAACCCCTTCGCGCGCCGCGCCTGCATCTCGTTCCTCGGCATGGCGCTGCCGGTCTGCGAGTGCGGCAACGTGCCGCTCGCCCGCGGCCTGGTGGTGCGCGGGTTCACGGTGCCGGAGTCGATCACGTTCCTGCTGGCCGCGCCGATCCTCAACCCGATCACCATCATCACGACGCACGCGGCCTTCGGCTGGGACGGCTGGATCCTCGTGGCCCGCCTCGTCGGCGGCTTCCTCATCGCGAACGTGGTCGGCTGGCTGTTCAGCCTCCACCCCGATCCCGACCGCCTCCTCACCGACGAGTTCCGCGCCGAGTGCGCCCTGCCCGACCCGCACGCGCACGGCGGCGCCCGCGTCCGGAAGTCGATCTCGCTGTTCGGCCGCGAGGCGACCACGATCATGCCGGCGCTCGTCATCGGTTCCCTGCTGGCCGGCCTCATCCAGGTCGCGGTGCCGCGCGAGGTGCTCGTCACGCTCGGCGGCAGCCCGATCCTCTCGGTGCTCGCGCTGATGCTCCTGGCCTTCGTCGTCTCGGTCTGCTCCAACGTCGACGCGTTCTTCGTGCTCTCGTTCGGATCCGTGTTCCTGCCCGGCGGCATCGTCGCCTTCCTGGTGTTCGGCCCGGTCATCGACGTGAAGATGCTCGCGCTCATGCGCACCACCTACTCGACCCGCACGCTCGTGATGATCACCTCGGTCGTCGCGCTGATCAGCCTCGCGCTGGGATGGGGTGTCAATGCGATCGCCTGACGACCGGACGGACGACGACCGGACCGCCGACGAGCGGCCCGCCCCCGCCCTCCGCCGCGCGCGCCGCCGCCGCGCCGCGGGCGGCCGCGCCTCCTCCACCGTGGGCCTCGTGCTCCTCGCCGCGTGCATCGTCTCGACGCTGTGGCTCACGATCACCGGCCAGCTCGGCCTCTACATCCACCCGCGCTACTTCGTCTTCACGGCGATCATGGCGGTCATCGGCCTCGTCGCCACCGTCGCCGGCTTCGCCCTCCGCCCCGCCGAGGCGGCCGACGACCACGACCACGCGCACGACCACGACGGCGGCGGATCCGCGTCCCCCGCCGCCCGACGCACCCTCCGCGCCCGCGCCTCCCGCGTCGCCGTCGCGACGGTCGTCACGATCACGGTCGTCGCCGTCCTCGTGCTCCCGCCGCGCACGCTCACCCAGAGCACGGTGACCCAGCGGGCCCTCAACTCGAGCACGGTCGCCTCCGACGCCGCGCCCGACCAGGAGCTCCTCGGCACGAGCGACTTCTCGACCCTCGGCGTCAAGGACTGGTCGCAGCTCCTCGTGCAGACCACGGACCCCACCTTCTTCACCTCGAAGTCCGTCGACATCACGGGATTCGTCAGCGCCGACCCCGACGACCCGGACGACGTCTTCTACGTGACCCGCTTCGTCGTCACCTGCTGCGCGGTCGACGCGCAGCCGGTCGGCGTGCCCGTCTACCAGCCGGGCTGGAAGTCGACGCTCCAGACCGACGAGTGGGTCGAGGTGAAGGGTCCGTTCGCCTCGAACCCGAGCGCGAAGAGCCGGCAGCCGCTCGCCGTGATGCCGCAGGGCGTGACGAAGGTCGACCAGCCCGCCGACCCCTACGTCTACTGAGCCGCCCGTGACCGACGCCGCCCGATCCCCGCGCGCCTTCCGCCGGGCGTTCACCGCCGTGATCCTCGTGCTCGTGCTCGTCGCCGGCGGCCTGCTCGCGGTCGCCGGCAGCCAGGGGCCGCGGCTCGTGCGCACCGACGTGGATCCGCTCGCCGTCGTGCAGCAGTCGCGCCAGCGGCTCGTGCTCGCGGCGAACCGGCCGGTCGAGCCGATCGACGCGTCCCGCGTGCGGATGGAGCCCGGCGCCGACTTCACCGTGGACACGCAGGCCGACCGCATCATCCTCGACTTCACGCGCCCGCTCGCCTACGACGCCGACTACACCGTCTCGATCGACGGCGTGCGGGGCGTCGGCGGCGGCCCCGCGTCGGACCTCGCGACGTCGTTCCGCACGGGCGACCCCGGCATGTACGTGCTCGTGCGGGGCGGCGAGCAGCAGGCCGACCGGATCCTCCGCCAGAGCGTCGCCGGCAGCGGCGGCGAGGGCACGAGCGACGTGGTATTCCAGGCCACGAAGATCCAGGAGTACGCGGTCGTCGGGAAGTCGCTCGTGGTCGCGACCCTCCAGGACGACGGCACGAACGGCCTCGTCATCGCGGCGCTCGACGGATCCGGCCAGGCCGACCTCCCGCTCCCCGGCCGCGGCACGCTCGACGACCTGCACGCGGAGGACGCCGGCACGACGGTCGGCTTCCGCTTCACGAGCGCCGACGGCGG
The DNA here is from genome assembly GCF_021922985.1 of Clavibacter michiganensis subsp. tessellarius. Taxonomy (NCBI): domain Bacteria; kingdom Bacillati; phylum Actinomycetota; class Actinomycetes; order Micrococcales; family Microbacteriaceae; genus Clavibacter; species Clavibacter tessellarius. The sequence goes on from NZ_CP040788.1 coordinate 1,714,377, forward strand.
CGCCTACGACGACACCCTCATGGTCGACGACGTGGGCGCCGGCGCCGCCCCCACCCCGGTGACGGGCCTCGACGGGCGGGAGCTCAGCGTGCAGGCGTGGGGCTTCGTGCCCGGCCGCCCGCAGCTCGTGGCGCACGGGCAGGACGGCGACATGTACCTGGTGACGGTCGACGGATCCGCGCCCATCGTGCCGCTCGGCCGCCACGGGACGCTCGGCCCGTTCTCCGCGGACGGCACCCGGCTCGCGGTCACGGATCCGGGCTCGACGACCGAGATCGACCTCCGGACCGCGCAGCAGACGCAGCTGCCCACCGAGACGGGCGGGGCCGACCTGCAGTACGACGGCGCGATCTCGTTCGTCCCGGGCGACGACGCCGCGGTCCTCCGCGTGCGCACGTCCCTCGACGCGGCGACCGGCACCGCCACGCAGCGGCTCGTGGTCGTGCGCGACGGGACGGCGAGCGACGTGTACGTGCCCGCGGATCCCGCGACCCGCATCACGGGCCTGAAGGTGACGCCCAACGGCCGCTTCGCGCTGCTCGAGACGGTGCCGGATCCGGCCCGCGGCGCGAGCGACGACTACCCGCGGAACCCCCGCGACTCGACCGTCACCACGCTGTTCGTCGAGCTGGCCACCGGCACGGTGACCCGCAGCGTCGCGGGCTTCGCGGTCACGATCGGCTGACGCCCGGGGTACCGCCACGTGGGCGGAGAGCCCGCCGACTGTTCGAGCATTCTTACGTCTGGCTCCTGCATGCAATCCGGTTGATTCGGACTTGGCACGCCATCACTGCTTACGCCACGTGCCGCACCTGGTGGAGCTGAAGGAGTAATCACCCGGTCGGATGATCACCTCTGCGCGCAGACCGTCGTTGATGAAGTTGTTGTCGATGATCTCGCCAGCCGCATCCGTCCGCTCCCAGTAGCAGCCGTCGAGTTCCCCCTCCGTGACATAAGTGCCCGGCTGGATGACTTCGCCGATGCGCTTCACACCTTCGCCGAACGCGCGCCCCTCCGCGATGGCAGCGTCCTCCGCGATGGAGTTGTCCACGCGCGCTCGCACGTCAGCCGCCTTGGGATGCTCCGGGCAGACGGTGAGAGCACCGGCGAGCTCCTTGGCCTGACTCGTGCTGTAGCTCTCCATGCCGGCGTAGCTGCCGAATCCCAGCTCGGCACAGATGCTCTGCAAGGTGCCGTTGCCTTCGAGGCTGCTGATCGCGCCGGACGCCAGCGCAGCCCTCTGCGTCTCGGTGTAGAACGTGCCGCTCTTGGTGCCGGACTCACAACGACTGAGTGGCAGCGTCGACGCCCACACGGAACGGAAGTCGGGAAATTGATGGGTCTGATGAGCGGTGTCCATGCAGGACATGGACCATGTGTATGGCTTTCCCACGGTCGTCATGCCGTTCTTCACGCGGGAGACCGCGGAATTGATGGCACTCGTGTCAGTGACCGAGACGCTCTCCAAATCCTTGGTCGCATCGGCCAGATCAGCGACGATGTCCTCCGGCGCGTAGCTGAGGTCCGTGAGCAGGAACTCACGGACGTCATCGAGGGTCTCTTCGCGAGACACGAGTGCATCCGACCGGGCGTCGTTGGCCAGACGGTCAGCACGCACTTGCGCCTCTCGGGCTGTCGCCTGCTCCCTCTGTTGTGTCTCGATGCCGCCGATGGTGACGGGGACGACGACCGCCACGAGGAGAAGCAAGAAGACGAGGCCGCCGACGATCCACCGCCCTCGAACTGAGCTAACGAAAGCCAGACCAGGGCCGACGAGTTCGCGGACGCTGCGAAACGGAGCAGCCGATGGACGACGATGCCCAGGGTTTCGCGGCCCGGCTGACGGCATCGAATCGGCGTAGGCATCCGGCTCGACGCTCGGATCCCCCTGGCCCTGAGCGCTTCGCCGTTCCCCCGTCCACGCGGAGCCGTCCCAGAACACCTCGATGTCAGGATCGGTTTGATGGGGAAACCAACCGGGCGGAGTCGCTGTCACCTCGTCAGCCTGGACGTGAGGCGCTCCGACGGACAGACCCCTTCCGGGGGCACTTCTTGTGCATGTGCTGCCTACGACGGCGAAGTCGTTGTCAGTGGAGAGCCCGAGGACGCGACTCCGACCGCCCCCGCACGCGCCGACGGCCCCGGCTCCCGGTGAGGGAGACGAGGCCGTCGATGCGTTCTGCTGTGAGCGCAGGTGGTGCGTCCCGGCGGAGCCGGGTGGGTGCTACTTGGTGTTGACGGTGATCTTGGCGATGCCGACGACGAGCTGGTCGGTGACGGCGGTGGTGCCGAAGGTGCTGTTCAGCAGCGACGCGGCGTCGGGGCTGACCTTGACCGTGGTGCCCTCGAGGACGGCGTTGTCGCCCTCCATGGCGAGGGGCTTCAGGGTCGTGCCGTCGAGGTTGAAGATGTAGACGTCCTTCATGACCTCGCCGTCGCCGACCTGGACCGACCCGGTGAGGCGGCTGGTGCCGGGGTCGATGACGAAGTCGGTGAGCTTCACGACGGTGGAGCCGGCGGTGAGGCTGATGCCGGAGCCGGAGTGGTCGATCTCGCCCTGGACGTAGGGGCGGTAGGACTGCTGGGGGTCGAAGTACTTCACGTTGCCGCCGGTGATGGGGAACGCGAGGGTGCCGGTGGCGCCGTCGAGGGTCGCGGTGCCGATGACGCCGGGGGTCAGGCCCAGTGTCGTGAGGGCGCCGGTGAAGCCGGAGTCGAGCGTGACCTTGGTGTCGACGCCGGTCAGGGTCGGGATCGACGCGAGCGGCGTGGGGTTCGCCTCGGTCGTCGCGGTCGCGGCGGGCTTCGACGAGGACGAGGAGGACGAGCCGGAGTCGGAGGGGGTCGAGCAGGCGGCGAGGCCGACGACGAGGAAGCCGGCGGTGGCGAGGCCGAAGACGGACTTGGTGAGGTTGCGCATGATGTTTCCTTCGCTGTGTGGGCTGGGATCCACCCGGATCCCCCGGGCGACACAGGGACTTCGGCGCCGCGGCGGAACGGGTTGGGACGGGTTCTCCTTTCCCAGGTGAAGGCCAGGTTCGCGGTGCGCTCCCCCGGGATCACGGGGAAGCGCCGCCACCGTCGGATACGCGCCTGTTGACTTCCGACTGTCGGCGACATATCGTCGATGCATCGCGACAGCACGTCGCGATCCCCTGACATCCCGACCGGAAGGAGCGCGACATGCGCACCCACGACCAGCACGCGGACCACGACCCGCGCCACGACCACCACCACGACCACCACGACCGCTCCCGCGACGGCGTCCCCGCCGACCGCCACGAGCCCCGCATGCAGCACCACCGCGGCGGCCGCCCGCGCATCATGCCCGGCCACCCGCTCGCCCGCGGCTTCCACCCGGGCGAGGGCGGATCCGGGTTCCCGGGCTTCCCCGGCGCCGGCGGCTTCCCCGGCATGGGCGGCTTCCCGGGCATGGGCGGCTTCGGCGGCCCCGGCTTCGGCCCGGGACGCGGACGCGGCGGACGCGGTCGCGCCCGCCGCGGCGACGTCCGCCTCGCGATCCTCTCCCTCCTCGCGGAGGAGCCCTCGAACGGCTACGGCCTCATCACCGGCATCGCCGCGAAGAGCGAGGGCGCCTGGCGGCCGAGCCCCGGATCCGTCTACCCCACGCTCCAGCAGCTCGTCGACGAGGACCTCATCGTCGCCGACGAGACCGGATCCAAGAGCGTCTACTCCCTCACCGACGCGGGCCGCGCCCACGTCGAGGAGAACCGCGCGGGCATCGACGCCGCCTGGGCCGCGACCACCGACCGCTCCGAGGGCGAGGACGCGTTCCAGACGAGCCTCATGAAGCTCGCCGGCGTGATCAAGCCGCTCATGCACGACGCGACCGACGCCCAGCGCCAGGCTGCGGCGGCGAAGCTCGACGAGACGCGGCGCGCGCTGTACGCGATCCTCGCCGACTGATCCCGGGCATCACCCGGAGACGACGGCGGCCCCCGCTGGTGCGGGGGCCGTCGTCGTGCGCGGGGCGGGTCAGCGCGCGGCCGCTCCGGTGTCGAGGTCGTCGCCGGCCTCGAGGTCGGGGCCGTCGGACTCGGTGATGTCGATGCCGAGGCCGCCGTTCTCGTCGTCGCCCGCGTCCACGGCGTCGTCGTCGAGCGGCACGACGCGCTCGGCGTCGATGGCCTCCTCGGCGTCGCGGGCGTCGGTGCCGACGAGCTCCTCCTCGTCGACGCCGGTGTCGTCCAGGTCGCGGTCGGCGGGGTCGCGGGGGTTCTCGATGTCGCTCACGGTGCTCTCCTCTTCTGGTCGATGCGGCGCGGTGGCGCCGTGCATCGACCGTACGCGTCCCCGCTCCGCGCGTCCGGGGAGCGGCGCCCGGCACGAGGACGGCGGCGCGAGGGCGGACGGGTCAGGAGACGCCGACGGTGATCCGGTGCCAGCCCGTCGCGCCGTCGGGGGCGGGCGGCGCCTCGTCGGAGGTCTGCGTGGCGCCCGTGGTGTCGGTCGCGCGCACCTCCACGCTGTGGGATCCGCTCGCCGCGTCCCAGGCATACGACCACTGCCGCCAGGTGTCCGTGCCCACGCCGTCGCCCAACGTCGCCTCGACCCAGTCGCCCTCGTCGACGCGCACCTCCACCTTCTCGATGCCGGTGTGCTGCGCCCAGGCCATGCCGGCGATCGCCGTGCGGCCCGCGTCGACGCGCGCGCCGGAGCGCGGGGTGTCGATGCGGGAGCCGGTCTTGATCGGGCCGCGCTCGGTCCAGCCGCGGGTCGACCAGTACGCGACGTCCTCGGCGAAGGTCGTGACCTTCAGCTCGGTGACCCACTTCGTGGCGGAGACGTAGCCGTACAGGCCGGGCACCACCATCCGCACCGGGAAGCCGTGCTCCTGCGGGAGCGGCTCGCCGTTCATGCCGACCGCGAGGATCGCCGCGCGGTCGGGATCCGTGAGCGCCTCGAGCGGCGTGCTGGCGGTCCAGCCGTCCTGGCTCGTGGAGAGCACCATGTCGGCACCCGCGGTGGGGCGGGCGCGCTCGAGCAGCAGCCGGATGGGGTACCCGAGCCACAGCGCGTTGCCGATGAGGTCGCCGCCGACCTCGTTCGAGACGCAGGTGAGGGTCGTCACGTGCTCCTCGAGCGGGAGGGCGAGCAGCTCGGCGAAGGTGATCTCGACCTCCTGCTCGACCATGCCGGTGATCCGCAGCGTCCAGGAGGCCGCGTCGACCGACGGCACCTGCAGCGCGGTGTCGATCCGGTAGAAGTCGGCCGCGGGCGTGAGGAAGGGGGCGAGCCCGGGGACGCCGAGCTCGGCGGACGCGGGGATCGCGGCGGCGGGCGTCGCCGCGCGCGGGAGCACGAGGGTGCGGCGGAAGTCGTCCACGCGGGCCGCGGCGGCGTTGACCCCGCGGGCCACGGATCCGGCGACCACGGAGGCGGCGCCGGCCACGACCGTCATGAGGAGGAAGGTGCGCCGCTCGACGCGCGCGCCGGATCCCGCGGTGAGCGGCGCGCGGGCGGCCGGGCGGGCGATGCCGCGCACGGGCTCCGCGGTCTGCGCGGCGTAGGAGGACGCGCGGGCGGAGGCGTCGCGCCAGTCGCGGAGGCGGTCGGCGCCGCGGTGGAGGACGAAGACGCCCGCGATCATGCCGACGATGGTGGGGATCGCCGCGGCGCCCGTGGCCCCGGCGCGCGTGGTGGCGGCGAGCACGGCGACGCCGGCGAACAGCGCGAGCACGACCACGCCGAGCGGCGGGCGGCGCACCTGGAGGATGCCGGCGAGCGCGGCCGCGGCGAGCACCACGACGCCGAGCACCACGATGAGGGCGACCTTGTCGCCCGTGCCGAACAGGGCGATCACCGCGTCCTTGACGCCCGCGGGCACGAGGTCGATGACGAGCGCGCCGACCGCGAGCACCGGGCTGGCCGCGGGCGCGACGAAGGCCGCCGCGATCTCGGCGACGGCCAGCACGGCGAGCGCCGCGACGACCCCCAGGAACGCCGACCACGCGCGGAGGGCCGCGCGGGTCACGGGGCGACCGGCTTGCTGTACGGCAGGATCACGTCGAAGCGGCAGCCGCCGTCGATGTTCTGGACGGTCACGTCGCCGTCGTGCGCGCGGACGATGCCGCGCACGATCGCGAGGCCCAGGCCCGCGCCGCCGCCGCCCGACGCGTAGCCGCCGTCGTGCGAGCCCTCCGCCTGCACGGCGGGATCCGGCGCCGCGGCCTCCGCGGACGGGGCCGGGAAGTCGGGTCCGAGCGCGGCCTTCGCGGCGGCGCTCGCGCCGTACGCGCGCGGGGTGCGGGATCCGGTGCTGCGCCAGCCGGCGTCGAACACGCGCGGGAGGTCGGCCTCGGGGATGCCGCCCGCGGTGTCCTCGACCGAGAGCACGGCGAGGTTGCCGGAGTCGCGGTGCGCGGAGATGACGATGCGGCCGCCCGGCAGCGACTGCTGGATGGCGTTCATGACGAGGTTGCCGACCACGCGCGACAGCTCGCGGGGATCGCCCTGCACCACGAGGTCGTCGTGCGCGGTCACGCCGCGGAGGTCGACCTGGCGCGCCTGGGCGACCGGGCCGAGCTCGGCGACGGTGTCGCTCACGACGTCGTAGAGGGAGACGCGCTCGACGGCGAGCTCGAGGCTGCCGGAGTTGATCCGGGACAGCTCGAACAGGTCGTCGACCATGCCGTTGAGGCGGTTCGCCTGCACGCGGATCTGGCGGAAGTAGCGGTGCTCGTCGTCGACCATGCCGTCCTCGAGCGACTCGGCCATGGCGCGGATCCCGGCGAGCGGCGTGCGCAGGTCGTGCGACATCCACGCGATGAGCTCGCGGCGGCTGCGCTCCTGCGCCTCCATGCGGTCGCGGGCGTCGGCGAGGCGGCGGTTGGCCGCGCTCAGCTCGCGGGCCAGCTGCGCGAACTCGGTGCTCGTGGGGCGGCCGGGCTCGACCGCGGCCTCCTCGCCCATCGACGCGGCGTAGCGGCCGAGCTCGCGGCTGCCGCGCACGAGGGTCATGCCGAGCATCGCGGCCATCACGAGGGAGACGAGGGCGGAGACCGCGGCGACGGAGAGGAACGCGGTGAGGCCGGCGTCGTCGACGAGCATGCCGGCGGTGACGGCGACCATGCCGCCCACGACCGAGAGCACGGCGGCGAGCGCGACGACGCAGATCTGGAGCACGAGCGACCGGCGACGGAGCAGGCGCAGCAGGACGCTCGCGCCGAGGCCGACGATGGCGGCGCAGACGAGCGCCGTCAGGACGACGATGAGGAAGGAGTCGGGGGTCACGCGTCGTCCCCGGGGGCGGGGGCGGACGCGTCGGCCGGCTCGGCGGCAGCGGCGGGCGAGGCGGCAGCGGGCGCTGCGGGCGCTGCGGGAGCCGCGGGCGCCGCCGCGTCCGGGTCGAACCGGTACCCCACGCCCCAGACGGTGCCGAGGAGCACGGGGTGCGCGGGATCCGCCTCGATCTTCTCCCGCAGGCGCCGCACGTGGACGGTGACGGTGGAGAGGTCGCCGATCTCCCAGCCCCACACGGAGCGGAGGAGGTCGTCGCGGCCGAAGACGCGGCGGGGGTTCCGCAGCAGGAAGGCGAGCAGGTCGAACTCGCGGGAGGTGAGGGAGAGCATCGCGCCGGCCTGGTGGATCTCGCGCGCGCCCAGGTCGAGCACGAATGGGCCCGCCACGAACGGCGGCTCCGGCACGGCCTCGGGCACGGTGCGGCGCAGCACGGCGCGCACGCGCAGCACGAGCTCGCGCGGGGAGAAGGGCTTGGCGAGGTAGTCGTCGGCGCCGGCGTCGAGGCCGTTGACGCGGTCCTCGCCCTGGCCGAGCGCGGTGAGCATCACGACGGGGACGGGCGAGTCGGGGTTCTCGGCGCGGATCCGGCGGCACACCTCGAGGCCGTCGAGCCCGGGGAGCATGCGGTCGAGCACGACGAGGTCGGGCATCCGCTCGGTCGCGACGCGCACGGCCTCGAGGCCGTCGGCCACGGTCTCCACCTGGAAGCCGGAGGCCTTGAGGTAGCGGCACACCACCTCGTTGACGGTCGGGTCGTCCTCCACCACGAGGATGCGGCGGCCGCGGAGCGGATCCTGCCGCGAGGGATCGGGCCGCGCGGCGTCGGGGCGGGCGGCGTCGGCGCGCGCGGGGTCGTAGGTGGGGCTCACCCGGCCAGACTATGCGCGCTCCCTGGGGCCGGACCCGCGCGGTGTCCGGCTTGCGAGCGAGCCGTCACCCCTGCGCGGACGCCCACCCGCGTGCTCCTAGGCTCGACGGATGACGGAAGCGCTCGTGGACGTGGTCCTCCCCTGCCTCGACGAGGAGGAGGCCCTGCCCTGGGTGCTCTCGCGCCTGCCCGAGGGGTACCGCGGGATCGTCGTCGACAACGGCTCCACCGACCGGTCCGCCGAGGTCGCGCGGGAGCACGGCGCGCTCGTCGTCGCCGAGTCGCGCCGCGGGTTCGGGGCGGCGGCGCACGCCGGGCTCGAGGCGGCGACCGCGCCGCTGGTCGCGTTCTGCGACGCCGACGCGTCGATGGATCCCGCCCTCCTCCCCCGCGTCGTCGACCCCGTCCGCCACGGCGAGCGCGACCTCGTGCTCGGCCGCCGCGTGCCGTCGGCGCGCGGCGCCTGGCCGCTGCACGCGCGCATCGCGAACCTGGAGCTCGCGCGGCGGCTGCGGCGGATCACGGGCGTGCCGCTGCACGACCTCGGCCCGATGCGCTGCGGGCGGCGCGAGGAGCTGCTGGCCCTCGGGATCCTCGACCGGCGCAGCGGCTATCCGCTGGAGATGCTGCTGCGCGCGTCGGCGGCCGGGTGGAGCATCCTGGAGGTGGACATGCCGTACGCGCCGCGCGTGGGGCGGTCCAAGGTCACCGGCACCGTGCGCGGGACCGTCACGGCCGTCCGCGACATGTCGCGCGTGCTCGCGGAGGCGCGGGCCGCCGCGGCCGACGCCGACCACGCACCGGGAGGATCCGCATGACCGCCGTCGTCGTCATCGCCAAGGAGTGCATCCCGGGCCGCGTGAAGACGCGCCTGCACCCGCCGTTCACGCTCGAGCAGGCCGCGGAGCTCGCCTCCGCCGCCCTCGCGGACACGCTCGCCGCCGTGGACGCCGCCGCCCCCGAGCGCCGCGTCCTCCTCTTCGACGGCACGACGCCGCCCGCCGAGGCCGCGGGATACGACGTGATCCCGCAGGTCGCCGGCGACCTCGACGAGCGCCTCGCCGCCATGTTCGACGCGCTCGACGGGCCCGTCCTCCTCGTGGGGATGGACACGCCGCAGCTCACCGCCGACCTCCTCCGTCCCGTGCTCGACTCGTGGGCCGACGGCGGGCGCGGACCCGACGCCTGGTTCGGACCGGCGAACGACGGCGGCTTCTGGGCGCTCGGCCTCCGCGACCCGGACGGCGCGCTCGTGCGCGGCGTGCCCATGTCGCGCGACGACACCGGCGCCGTGCAGCTGTCGCGCCTCATCGACGCCGGGCTCGACGTCGCGATGCTGCCCGAGCTCACCGACGTGGACACCGTGGACGACGCCCGCGAGGCGGCCGACGCGGCCCCCGCCCATCGCTTCGCCGCCGCGCTCCGAATCCTGATGACCGGCGCGGGCACCCCCGCTGCCGCCGCCCCGCACGTCGCATCGCAGAGGGACCCCGCATGAGCCTGGCCGTCGACCACCCCGAGGACCGCGCGCCCGCGCGCGACCGCACCTTCGGATCCGGTGGCGGCGAGCCGTACGCCCGGGCGCTCCGCGACTCCGGCGAGGTGCTGTTCCTCTCCCTCACGGCGGACGACGACAGCGCCGAGGTCATCGACATCAGCCGGTGGAGCGCCGACGCCGACGAGGTGGACGCGAGCCTGCTCGCCGACGCCTGCGGCCCCGTGCTCGACATCGGCTGCGGCCCGGGCCGCATGGTCCGCGCCGCGATGGACGCCGGGCTCGGCGCCCTCGGCATCGACGTCTCGCCCACCGTGGTCGAGATGGCCGTCGGACAGGGCCTCCCCGTCCTGCACCGCTCGGTCTTCGAGCGCCTCCCCCGCGAGGGCGGCTGGGGCACGCTCCTCCTCCTCGACGGCAACATCGGCATCGGCGGCGACGCGGGCGCCCTGCTCGCCCGCTGCGGCGAGTTGCTCGACGACGACGGCGCGCTCGTGGTGGAGACCCACCCGGATCCCACGCGCGACCGCACCTTCGAGTGCACGGTCGAGGACGGTCAGGGCCGCGCCAGCGACCCCTTCCCCTGGGCGCAGGTCGGCCGTGACGCCGTCGCGCGCCTCGCCGAGGGCGCCGGGCTCGCGCCCGCTCAGTCCTGGGTGACCGGCGGCCGGTCCTTCTCGCGCCTCGTCCGCGCGTAGAGCGCCGCGATCACGGCCGTCGCCACCGCGGTGGCGACCCACATGAGGGCGAGCCGCGGCGCGTAGTCGGCGATGAGGATCGTCGGGTTGTCGTTGCCGATCGCCCGCGCGCGGATCTCCGGGACGACCACGAGGGTCATCAGGGCCATCACGACCACACCCGCCTGCACGATGACGACGGCGCCGGGCGGCACCCTTCGGCCCGCGCGGCGGATCAGGAGGCCCGCGACGAACACGACGGGCGACAGGATCGCGTCGTGCACGAGGATCGCGACGAGCAGGAACACCGCCACGCCCACGACCTGGTCGACGCGCTGCGTGTCGAGCAGGGTGCGCGCGCCGAGGACGAGGCCGGCGACGCCGACCGCGATGAGCGCGACGCGGATCGCGAGGACGCCACGGGTGCCGCTCATCACATCGCCTCCAGGGTCGAGAGCCACTTGGTCTGCAGCACGCCGGGACGCCCGGGCGCGATCATGCGCGCCGGGTAGCCGTGCTGGATGTCGAGGGGAGCGCCGTCGAGCTCGAGCGCCACGAGGGTGAGCGGGTCGCGCACGTACTCGGGTCCCATCTCGGTGCGCCGGAAGCCGCCGCGCTCCTCGAGGCTCGTGACCCGGAGGCGCGCGCCCGGGTCGGCGCCGACCGCGTCCATCAGGTCCTTCAGGCGCACGCCGCGCCAGGTCGCCGACTGGCTCCAGCCCTCGACGCAGGCGATGGGGAGCGTGGCGGTGACGAGCTCCATCGCGCGCAGGTCGTCCATCGTGAAGGCGCGCGAGGAGGATCCGGTCGAGACCGTGAGCGTCCACCCGGGGTCGACGGCCGTCTCGGTGACGCCCGCGGCCTCGGCCGTGCGGTTGACGGGGAGCGCCTGCGGGCCCGTGCCCATGACGCGGGGGCCGAAGGCGTTGAACGGGGCGAGGATCCGGAAGGACTGGCCCGCGGTGAGCGCCACGACGGCGGCCACCGACGCGCCCACCGTCACGAGGAAGCCGCGGCGGGCGACCGGCGTCGGCGGGACGGGCGTGCCGTCGATCCACGCGGTGACGCGGCCGGTGATGCCGCGCGGGGCGTGCCCGGCGGGCGCGGCGGCGTCCGGCGCGGCGGCATCCGGCGCGTCGGCGACGATGGGCGACTCGTCGGCCTGCCCGCGCCGCCAGTGGCCGGCGATGGCGGGCAGCTTCACGCCGATGTGGATCGCGAGCGACCCGATCACCACGAACGCCAGCGCGTAGTGCGTCTGCCGGAAGTAGAAGGGGAACGGCACCCACTGGAAGGTGTTGAGGAGGCCCATCGTCACCTCGAGGAGCGAGGCGCCCACGAACACCGCGATGGACGCGCGCTCGAGGAACGAGACGACCCCGGTGACCGGCGGGTACGTGAGCAGCTCGGGGAACACGATCCAGAGCTTGGCGAGCAGCAGCGGCACGCAGGCGATGCCCGCGGTGATGTGGATGCCCTGCGTCACCCGGTACAGCGAGACGGGCGCCGTGGGGAAGCGCATCCACGGCAGCGGGTCCTGGAGGAAGTGGCTGTAGAGGCCCGTGCCGAAGCAGACCAGGAAGGCGAGGCCGAGCAGGCGGCCGATGACGACCGCCATCCGGGTCGTGCGGGCGGGCGACGCGAGCCGGCGCCGTGCCTCGTGCATCAGCGTCCGCATGGGGGCCTTCCTTCGCCTGCCGGACGACGGGCGGCGCCCGGTCGGCGGTCGTCGAGCCGCGCGACGACACAATGGGGTGTGCGCACCGCCCTCACCGCCTTCGTCCTGCTCGTGATGTCCGTGCTCACCGGGTGGTCGGTGGTCGCGTTCGATCTGTTCGGCGACGCCGACGACGAGGCCTTCTTCCGTCGCGAGGGTGCCGCGCCGTTCTTCTGGCTCGTGGTCGTCATCTGGGTGGTGTTCGGAGCGGCGGTCCTCCTGGTGCGGAAGCTGCCGGCGCGATCCGCCGCTGCGCTCATCATCCTCGGATCGGTGGCGATCGGCGGCGCCGCGCTGGTGGGACCGCCGAACACCAGCACCGACTCCGCGCGCTATGCGTGGGACGGCATCGTGCAGAACGCGGGCGAGTCGCCGTACCGGTACACCCCCGCCGACCCCGAGCTCCGCGACCTCCGGCCCGAGTGGTTGTACCCCGAGACGGTCGTCGGGTCCGACGGAGCGGCGACCTGCGAGGGGAAGCGGATCATGGGCGTGCGCGAGGAGGAGACGCACGAGCCCATGTGCACGGCCCTCAACCGCCCGAAGGTGCCCACCATCTACCCGCCGATGGCCGAGCTGTTCTTCGCCGGCGTGCGCGCGGTCGTGCCCACGGGCGTCGAGTACGGGGCGTTCCAGGTCGCGGGCCTCCTGATGATGACGGCCGTGACGCTCCTGCTCCTGCGCGCGCTGCGGAAGCGCGGCAGGCCGCTCTGGTGGGCCGCGCTCTGGGCGTGGTGCCCGCTCGTGGCGAGCGAGGTCGTGACGAACTCGCACGTCGACGCGCTGGGGGCGCTGCTCGCGCTCGCGGCGTCGCTGCTCGTCGCGGGCGGGATGCGCTGGCGCGGCGGCATCGCGCTCGGGGCGGCGATCGCCACCAAGCTCATCCCGGTGATCGCGGCCCCGGCGCTGCTGCGGAAGCAGCCGTGGAAGGTGATCACCGCCGCGGTCGTGACGTTCGCCCTGCTCTACGTGCCGTACGTCATCAGCACCGGGATCGCGGTGCTCGGCTACCTACCTGGCTACCTCCAGGAGGAGGGCTACGACGACGGCGGGCGCTTCCCCCTCATCGAGCTCGTGGTGCCGGGGCGGTTCGGGCTCATAGCGGTCGCGGTGATCCTCGCGGTGACCGCCGGGCTCGTCTGGTGGCGCACCGACCCGGCGGATCCGTGGCTCGGCCAGCTCGTGATGATCGGCGTCACCCTGCTCGCCGTGAGCCCGCGCTACCCCTGGTACGCGCTGCTGCTCATCCCGTTCATCGCCATGACGGGCCGCGGCGAGTGGTTCGCGGTGGTGGCGGCGCTCGCGCTGCGGCTGTTCGCGCCGGACGAGTGGGCGTGGCAGATCGCGCTCGCGGCGGCGGTGGTGGTCGTCGTGGTCGGCTCGCTGGTGCGCCTCGGGCCGGACGGGCGGCGGCGGCTCGTGCCGGCGGCCGTGCGGCGACGGCTCGGGCGGGATCGCGACCGGGACGGCGACCGCGTGGCGGTGGACGGGCCCGGCGCGGGCTGATCCGGCGCGGCGCGGGGCTGATCCGGCGCCGCCTGCGCTGGTCTGGCCCCGCGCGGGTCAGGCCCTGCCGGGGTCAGGCCCCGCACGGGACCCGCACGCGCAGCAGCTCGCCGGTCGCGGGACGCAGCGCCGCGAAGGCCGCGGCGTCGAGCTCGGCGGTGACCTCGGCGCCCGCGACGGGCACCGGGCCGGGAGATGCGCCGGGCGACGTGCCGGGCATCACCTCGGGCACCGCGTCCGAGCCGACCGGCGCCGGCGCGACCAGGCGCAGGGTGACCCGGATCCGCCCCGCCGCGGCCTCCACGCGCCGGACGGCGCCGGTCGCGCGCACGTGCCCGGGATCGCCCTGCCCCTGCTCGCCCGGGCCCGAGTCCGCGCCCGAGTCCCCGTCCCCGTCCCCGGGAGGGCCGACGCGGGACAGCTCGACGTCGGCGGGCGCGGCGAAGAGCACGCCGGGGCGACCCGCCGCATCCCGCACCGCGACGCGGTTCATGCCGAGGAGGCGCGCGACGTAGCCGGTGGCCGGGCGCGCGGCCACCTCGGCGGCGGCGCCCTCCTGCACGGCGCGGCCGTCCTCCAGCACGAGGATCCGGTCGGCGAGCGCGAGCGCGTCCACCGGGTCGTGCGTCACGAGGACGGCCGCGCCGCCGAACCGGCGGAGCTCGTCGGCGAGGAGGTCGCGCACGTCGAGGCGCGTGCCCGCGTCGAGCGCCGCCATGGGCTCGTCGAGGAGCAGGAGCGGCGGCTCGAGCACGAGCGCGCGGGCGAGCGCGACGCGCTGGGACTGGCCGCCGGAGAGCGCGGCCGGGCGCCGGTCGGCGAGGTGGGCGATCCCGAGCCGGTCGAGGAGGGCCCGGGCGCGGCCCTCGGCATCCGCCCGCGGGACGCCGTGCGCGCGCGGCCCGAACGCGACGTTCCCGAGCGCGGAGAGGTGCGGGAAGAGGAGGTGGTCCTGGAAGACGACGCCGATCCCGCGGCCCTCGGCGGGGATCCGCACGGCCGGATCCCCGTCCCCCGCGCGCTCCAGCTCGCGCCCGTCGAGCGCGACGCGTCCCGCCGTGAGCGGCGCGAGGCCGGCGAGCGCGCGCAGCAGCGTGGACTTCCCGGCGCCGTTCGGCCCGACGACCGCGGTCGTGGATCCGGCCGGCACCCGCAGGGCGACGTCGAGGCGGAAGGCGGCGCGCTCCACGACGACGCGGGCGTCCAGGCCGTCCGGCCGTTCCCGTCCGTCCGGGCCGCCCGGGCTCGGCGCGGCGGCCGGGCTCACGCGTGCACCCCCGAGGCCCACCGGTCGCGCAGGCTCACGAGCACGACCACCGACACCGCGAGGAGCACGAGGCTGAGGACGACCGCCGCGTCCGGATCTGTCTGCAGCGCCAGGTAGGCCGACAGCGGCACCGTCTGCGTCACCCCCGGGAAGCTGCCCGCGAACGTGAGCGTCGCGCCGAACTCGCCCAGCGCGCGGGCGAAGCAGAGCACCGCGCCCGCGCCGATCCCGGGCGCGACGAGCGGCAGGGTCACGCGGCGGAGCACGGTCCAGCGGCTCGCGCCGAGCGTCGCGGCGGCGTCCTCGAAGCGGCGGTCGGCGCCGCGCAGCGCCCCCTCCACCGCGAGCACGAGGAACGGCATGGCCACGAAGGTCTCGGCGATCACCACGGCCGGCGTCGTGAACGGGATCGTGATCCCCGTCAGCGCCTCCAGCGGCCCGCCCACCAGCCCGCGCCGCCCCAGCAGGAGCAGCAGCGCCACCCCGCCGATCACGGGCGGCAGCACGAGCGGCACGGTCACGAGCGCCCGGAGCATCCGCTGCACCACGGGCGGCCGGCCCGCCGAGCGCGAGAGCACGAACGCGAGCGGCACCCCGAGCACGAGGCTCAGCGCCGTCGCGCCGAGGGCGCTGCCGAGCGAGAGGCCGAGGGCGCGTGCGATGCCGGGATCCGCCAGCCGCTCCCCCAGCGTCGCCCACGGCGCGCGCACCACGAGCGCGGCGAGCGGCAGCACCAGGAACGCGAGCGCGACGCCCGCGGGGATCCAGAGGAGGGCGGGCACGCGGTCGGCCCGCGCGTCACGGGGCACGGAACCCCGCGGCGTCGAAGCGGGCGCGGGCGGCGTCGCCGGCCACGAAGTCGGCGAAGGCCGCCGCGGCGGCGGGGGACGCGGATCCGGCGAGCGGCGCGACGACGCAGTCGGTGGTCACGTTCGCGTCGTCCGGCAGCGGCACGCCCTGGACGCGGTCGCCGGCGGCGCGCACGTCGGTCTCGTAGACCACCGCGGCGTCCACCTCGCCGAGCTCGACGCGCGTGAGGGCGGCGCGCACGTCCTGCTCGAGCGAGTCCGGCCGCGGCGTGACGCCCGCCTGCCGGAACGCCTGCGCGGCCGCGGCGCCGCACGGCACCTCCGGCGCGCAGAGCGCGAGCGTGCGGCCGGCCTCGGCGAAGTCGGCGAGGCCCCGGACGCCGCCCGGGTTCCCCGGCGGCACCGCGATCTCGAGGGCGTTGCGGGCGAACACGCGCGGATCCGCGGCCGTCTCCCCCGCGTCGACCACCGTCGTCATCGTGGCGGTGGAGGCGGACGCGAACACGTCGGCGGGCGCGCCCTGCACGATCTGCTGCGCGAGCGTCGAGCTGCCGCCGTAGGAGACCGTGACGGTCAGGCCCGGGTGCTGGGCCTCGAAGTCGGCCGCGACCTCGTCCATGCTGCCGGTGAGGGAGGCGGCGGCCTGCACGACGAGGGTGCCGGAGAGGGAGTCGGGGGCGGGATCGGGGACGCCGGCGGGCGCGGATCCGCCCGCGGAGCATCCGGCCAGGAGCGACGCCGCGAGCGCGCCGACGGCGACCGCGCGCAGCCCGCGCGTCACGCCCGCCCGCCCGTCAGCGACTCGGGCGCGAGCGCCTCGACGCCGACGTTGGTGGCCTTCACGGTCGCGACCGCGGGCGAGCCGACCTCGAGTCCGAGCTCGTCGGCGGCCTCGCGGCTGATGAGCGACACCACCCGGAACGGCCCCGCCTGGATCTCGACCTGCGCCATCACCCCGTCGCGCACGACGCGCGTGACGATGCCGGGCATCCGGTTGCGCGCCGAGGCGAGCGGCCGACGGGAGCCGGATGCGGCGAGCGCCCCGTCCGCCGCGAGCTCGGTCGCGAGGTGGGCGAGCTGCACGCCGTCGACGAGGATCAGCCGCCCCTCGCCGCGCACGAGGTCGAGCCGGCCGGCGTCGGCCCAGCGGCGGAGGGTGTCGTCGCTCACGCCGATGAGCGCGGCGGCCTCGCTCACGCGGTACCGGGTGGGCGCGGCGGCGGCGCGCCCACGGTCGGCGGCCTCATCGGCATCCGCGGCTCGACGGGGCGTCCGGTCCCTGTTCTGCGTCATGCAGCGATCCTAGGCACCGCGCACGCGGCGCGCGGCGAGTCGACGGATCCGCTCGGCGTCGGACCCGCCGCGGGGCGCGCGTAGCCTGGACGCATGAGCACCTCGCTGGGGATGCCGGCGATGCCGCGTCCCGCCGCCGCGCCGGGCCCCGCCCGTCCCGACGACCCGGCGCTCCTCGACACGCACGGCCGCCGCGCGACCGACCTCCGGATCTCGCTCACCGACCGCTGCAACCTGCGCTGCACGTACTGCATGCCGGCGGAGGGACTCCCCTTCACGCCCGACCGGCAGGCGCTCCAGCTCGCCGAGATCGAGCGGCTCGTGCGCATCGGCACGCGCGACCTCGGCGTGCGTCAGGTGCGCTTCACGGGCGGCGAGCCGCTGCTCCGCCGCGACCTCCTCGAGATCATCGCCGCGTGCGCCGCCCTCCCCGACCGGCCCGAGATCTCGCTCACCACCAACGCCATCGGCCTCGCCTCGCGCGCGCAGGCCCTCAAGGACGCGGGGCTCGACCGGATCAACGTCTCGCTCGACTCCGTGCACGCCGAGACCTTCCGCCTGATCACGCGCCGGCCGTTCCTCGACCGCGTGCTCGAGGGCATCGACGCCGCGGCGGCCGTGGGGCTCGCGCCCATCAAGATCAACGCGGTGCTCGTGCGCGGCGTCAACGACGACCAGGCCGCCGACCTCCTGGAGTGGGCGGTCGCCGGCGGCCACCAGCTGCGCTTCATCGAGCAGATGCCGCTCGACGCCGACCATGCATGGGACCGCGACGAGATGATCACGGCGGCCGAGATCCGCGGCCGGCTGTCGGAGCGCTTCACGCTCGTACCCGACGAGGATCCGCGGGACGGCGCCCCCGCGGAGCTGTGGCGCGTGCACTCCCACGAGGGCGGCGCCGGCACCGCGATGCTCGGCCGCGTGGGCGTCATCGCGAGCGTCACCGAGCCGTTCTGCGCCGACTGCCGCCGCACCCGCCTCACCGCGACGGGCGGCGTGCGCAGCTGCCTCTTCTCGCACACCGAGACCGACCTGCTCGCGCCTCTCCGGTCCGGCGCCTCCGACGCCGAGATCGCCGACCTCTGGCGCGGCGCGATGTGGGCGAAGCCGAAGGGCCACGGCATGGACCAGGCCGACTTCATCCAGCCGGCCCGCTCCATGAGCGCGATCGGGGGCTGACGTGATCGTGCCCGTGGAGCTCTTCGCCGCCGCGTCCGCCGCGCTCGGCCGCACGACCGACGAGCTCGACCTGCCCGACGGCGCCGTGCTCGGCGACCTGATGGACGCGCTCGGCGCCCGTGCCGCGGCGAGCCCGGATCCGGCGAACGCGTCCGCCGTCCTCGCCCGCTGCACCTACCTCGTCGAGGGCGTCGCCACGACCGACCGCGACGCGCCCCTCACGGCGGGCAGCGCGGTGGACGTGCTGCCGCCGTTCTCGGGGGGCTGACGCTAGGAGACGGGCATGTCAGAGCTATATCACTACACAAACGCAGCTGCACTTATAGGAATCGTCGAGAATCGCGAGCTATGGGCTACGCAATCCAATTATCTCAACGACCCTACGGAAGTCACGTACGGAGCACGTGCACTCGCTTCGCGCTTGGCGGAGACGGCCGCGTCGTTCGGGAGAGACGAGGACTTGCTGGTCCAAGCCGAAACTCTTCTACGCCAGCAGTACTTTGACTCGCACTCTGCAGATCTTGTAGTAGAAGAACGATCTTTTGTGACCAGCTTCTCACGATCTGACGAAAGCCTCACCCTGTGGCGCCTATATGCGGGTCGCAATGGATTTGCTGTTGGCTTCGATCAAGTCGCGCTACTCACTTGGCTCAACAGATCACAGTACTTCTCAAGCGACAAAGACCCGGAAGAGGATGAAGGCCTAAAGAACAATTTTCAGCTGGCTGGATCCATCCAGGATGTAGCTTATGGAGAAGGCGGATTAGACAAATTGGTCGCGGATATTAGGGACATCGGTCTCGACAAAGCGGAACGCGAGCAAGTCGACGCCGAGCTCAGGACTATATTTAAGAGCCTTTCGTACCGCAAGCATGACGCATTTGCCGATGAAAGAGAAGCTCGACTAGTCGTCAGAACAGTTGGCCACCATGCACTCGACGCGCGCGTTCGCGTATCGGCAAGTGGCTCCCTGGTCTCCTACCGCACATTCTACTTTCCGCGCGAAGCGATCCGTAGCATCACAATTGCCCCTAGCGCCAATGCCTCACAGCAGCGACGCGCGCTCGAAAGCCTGATGACCGACGGCGATAGGGGATCGTACAACCATGTCTCGATTCGGGAATCGGAGCTCCCCTTCAACTGGTAATAGAAGGCAAGCCGCCGCCACCGTGGCGTCATCGCACCGGGCCCGGAACGCGGCGCTCGCGTGGCTCATGATCCTCATCGCGGTCGTGGCGCTCGGCTCGCTCCTGCTGCTGCTGCTCGGCGTGGCGCGCGCGGCCGCGTCGTGACCGCGGGCTCGGGGACGGAACCGGTCAGGCCGCACCCCTCCCCGCGAGCAGGGCGCCGAGGACGGCCGCGCCCTGGTGCGCGTCCGCCACCGTCACCAGCCGCGCCCGGCCGCCGCGCAGCCGCACGACGAGGCCCGGGCCGGATCGCGTGACGTACGCGACGCCGCGCCCCGAGAGCCGCAGGCCCCAGCCGCCCCACTGGCCGGGCGACACGTCCTCCCAGCCGCCGGACTCGATCCGGTCGAGGGGCGCGCGCATGACGGGGATCCGCGTCCACGACGACGTGACCCGGAAGCCGCGGGCGTCCACGGTGACGTCGACGCGCGCCAGGACGAGGATCGCGAGGCCCGCCACGATCGGCGGGATGGAGGAGAGCGCGGCGGTCCCGGCGTCCAGGCCGGACGTGGTCGCGGCGACCACGACGCCGAGCGCCACGACGGCCGCGCCGATGCCGGCGAACCACGCGCTCCCCGCGCGGGCGCGCCAGGCGACCCGGGCCGTCGCGGTCACCGGGAGCGCCGGCACGTCGTGCGCGGGGACGGGCGACGCGTGCCGCACGAGCGCGACCAGCGGGATCGCGGCCGCCAGCGCCCCGACCCCGAGGAGCACCACGCTCCACGCGACCGGGAGCGTGCCGTCGCCGGCCGCGGCGCTGACGGCGATCGCGATCCACCCGGCGGCGAGGAGGCCCGCGACGAGGTTCGCGACGGCCACCCACGTGGCCGCGGTGCGCCGGTCGGTCGCGCGCAGGGACAGCACGGCGATCACGACGGCGACGGCCGTCACGCCGACGGCCGCCGCGAGCAGCCCCCACGGCGAGCCCCAGCCGTCGGGCGTGCCGTCGGCGGCGAAGTGGACGGCGACCCGCGCGGGCAGCGTCGGCGCGAGCGCGACGGCCGCGGCGGCGAGGGCCGCGAGGAGCACGATCCCGGGGGCGACGACCGCCGCGCGGACCCCGGTCGGCAGCGGTCGCGTGTCGGTCATCGTGCTCCCTTGATCATGGTGAGGAGGTCGTCGAGCGGCACCTCGAGGGTGTCCGCCTGCGTGCGCAGCTCCTCGACGAGCGTCCGCAGGCGGTCGAACGAGGCGTTGCCGGAGCGGATCACGGTGGCCCCGCGACCGCGCCGCAGCTCGATGAGGCCGTCCTCCTGGAGGGCGGCGTAGGCACGGAGGACCGTGTGCATGTTCACGTCGATCGAAGCTGCGAGGTCGCGCGCCGACGGCAACCGCTCGCCGCTCGCGAGCTCGCCGCGGGCGATGGCGTAGCGGATCTGCGTGGCCACCTGGTCGGCGAGCGAGGCCTTCGCCGCGGGATCCACCGTGATGAGCATATTCGCATTCTATGCGAACAATGCTCCTCAGGACCAGACGTCGGCCGGCCGCCTCGTCCGGTCAGCGCCCGTCGTACGCGGCCTGCAGCTCGGCGACCACGAGCCGGCCCATGCCCATCATCGCGGCCATGGCGCGCGCGGCGCCCGCGGGATCCGGGCCGCCGATCGTCGTCGCCATCGCCTCCGGGACGACCTGCCACCAGAAGCCCCAGCGGTCGCGCACCCAGCCGCACCGGCCCTCGGTGCCGCCGTCGGCGAAGGCGTCCCAGTACCGGTCGACCTCCTCCTGGCCGCCGGCCGAGATCGACAGAGACACAGCCTCGGTCGCCTGCATCCCGGGGCCGCCGTTGAGCAGGCGGATGCCCTGGCCGTCGAGCTCGACGTCCATCACGAGGGCGGTGCCGCGCAGGGCCGGATCCGGGAAGTCGTCGGGGTAGCGCGACACGTCGGTGATCCGCGACCCGGGGAACAGGTCGACGTAGAACCGAGCCGCCTCCTCGATGTCCTCGCCGAACCACAGGGTGGGGGTGATGCGCGGCATGGCTGCTCCTCGTGTTCGACGGCGGCCTCGTCGCGCGCCGTCGGGGCCACGCTAGCCAGCGGGGGGCGCGGGGGCCAGGCCCGGCCGCCCGGCCCGAGAGCCCGGCCCGGCCCGACCTACGCCGACTCGCGCACCACCAGCTGATGCCGCACCGTGCGGACCACCTCGGGGCCGGATCGCGGCAGCTCGCCCGCGATCATGGCGACCGCGAGGTCGAGCGCGTGCCGGGCGAGCTCGTCGAGGTCCACCGCGAGCGTCGTGAGCGTGGGCGCGAGCAGGCGGCCGAGCGACAGGCCGTCGATGCCGACCACGCGCACGTCGCCCGGCACGTCGACGCCCGCGCGGCGGCAGGCGGAGAGCACGCCGAGCGCGCACACGTCGTTGAACGCGACGATCGCGTCGGCCGTGCGCGGCCGGGCCACGATCCGCTCGGTCGCCTCCGCCGCCGCCTCCGCGGTGGGCGCGGACGCGCGCACGACGGACACGTCCATCCCCCGGGCCTCGAACGCGCGCACGAGCGACGTGGCACGCGCGCTGGGACCCGCGGCGACCGCGGCGTCGAGCACGACCGGATGCGTGACGCCGGCCGCCCGCAGGTGGTCGGCGAGCGCGTCGATCGCGTCGGAGGGATCGAGGAGGACGGCGGCGCGCACGGGCTCGCCGTGCGGATCCAGCTCCACGACCGGCACGGAGCCGAGCCGCGCGATCCACTCGCCGGCGCGCGAGCCGAGCGTGCCGATGACCGCGTCGGTCTGGGCGCCGAGCGCCTGGACCATGCGGTCGGAGTCGGCGGCGAGGCCCACGTCCGCGAGCGACACGTTCCAGCCGCGCGCCGCCGCGACGCGCACGACCGCGGAGGCGAGCTCCGGCGACCACGGGTTCCGGAGGTCGTCGACCACGAGGCCGAGCTGGTGGTCGCCGCCCGTCACGAGCCCGCGGCCGAAGCGCGACGGCCGGTAGGCGAGCTGATCCGCGGCGTCGAGCACGCGCCGCTTCGTCTCCTCGCTGATGCCCGGCATGCCGTTCATCGCGCGCGTCACGGTCTGGCGGGAGACCCCGGCGGCGGACGCGACGTCGTGGATCGTGGCGCGGCCGGCCGGCTCCCGGCCAGCGGCGCCCTGGCCGGCGGCGCTCCGCCCAGCGTGGCCGTCCGACCCGCTCAGCCGCGCAGGTCCAGCCACGCCACCTGCTCCGGGGTGAGCTCGACGGAGAGGCCCCGCATCGAGGAGCGCACCTCCGAGATGGTGCGCGGGCCGAACAGCGGGAAGGTCGGGAACGGCTGCGCCAGCACGTAGGCCAGCGCGATCGCCGTGGCCTGCACGCCGTGCTCCGCGCCCAGCTGCTCGGCGCGGCGGAGGCGCTCGAAGTTGTCGTCGCCGTAGTAGCAGCGCACGAGCTCCGGGTCGCTCAGGTCGTCGGGTCGGGCGCGGCCGGTGAAGAAGCCGCGGGCCTGCGACGACCACGGCAGCAGCGGGATCTGCCTCTCCTCCAGCCAGGCCTTGGACGCCGGGTCCGTCACGTGCACGCACCCGGCCCAGGGCACGTCGTACGCCTCGGCCAGGCCGAAGTGGTCGCTCAGCGCCTGGAATCCCGCGCGGCCGTTGGCCTGCGCGTACGCCTGCGCCTCGTCGAAGCGCTCGGGCGTCCAGTTGGAGACGCCGTAGGAGCGGATCCGCCCGGCGCGCTGGTGCTCGTCCATCACGTCGACGAACTCCCCCACCGGCACGTCGAGGTTGTCGCGGTGCATGAGGTAGATGTCGGCGTAGTCGGTGCCCTGGCGCTCGAGGCTCTCGAGCAGCTGGCGGGTGAGCGACTCGGGGTCGCAGTGCGGGGTGTGGGCGCCCTTGGTGATGACGACGACGTCCTCGCGGACGCCGCGGTTCCGGATCCACCTCCCCAGGCGCCCCTCGAGCACGCCGCCGCCGTAGATGTAGCCGGTGTCGAAGGCGTTGCCGCCCTGCTCGACGAAGTGGTCGAAGATCGCGGACGCGTGCGCCAGGTCGGGCTGGTTGTCGACGCCCATGACGAGCCGCGACATGCGCTTGCCGACGCCGGGGATCTCGCCGTAGAGCATCGGGCTGTCGTCGCGGACGCTCACGGGGCGGCCGGAGACCGTGGGGATGTCGGCGTCCTCGGCCTCGAACGGGTAGCGCAGGTCGAGCGCGGCGCGCCAGCGGTCGAGGGTGCGGGCGGTGGCGAGCGTCTCGTCGAGCGTCATCTGCGCGGCCTCGCCGAGGCCGGCCGCGAGGGCGTCGGTCGTGGCGTCGGCCTCGATGGCGTACGGCTTCGCGCCGGTGAAGGTGAGCGTGCGCGACTCCTCGCCGACGATCGAGACCTCGATGGCCGGGGCGTCGCCGAGGGTCCACGGGTCGCTGAGGTGGATGCGGCCCTTCGAGCCCAGGATCGTGAGCGCCTGCGGCTCGTCGAGCGCGACGCCCGTACGGAGGGTCGCGGTGATGCCCGGCTTCCCGGCCACGCCGCGGTAGGCCACCCGCGCGACCGACCACTCGTCGACGCCGGTCGGCCCGACGGTGCCGTCGACCTCGAGAGTGAGCGGCTCGGCGACGGCGATCCCGGTCGCGGCCTGCACGACGGCGGCCGCGGCGGTGACCGTGTAGCCGCCGACGTCGAGGATCCCGCCGCCCGCGGTCGCGGTGTCGTAGAGGCGGCCGGTGCGGGATCCGGTGCGGAAGGAGAAGGAGGCGTCGACGTGCGCGACCTCGCCGATCACGCCGTCGCGGATCAGCTCGAGGAGCGCCGGGGTCTGCGGGTGGAAGCGGTACATGTACGCCTCGACGAGCGGGAGGCCGGCCGCGCGCGCCGCGTCGACGAGCGCCATCGCGGTGCCGTGGTTGACGGCGAGCGGCTTCTCGCAGAGGACGGCCTTGCCGGCCTCGAGCGCGCGGACGACGAGGTCGGCGTGGCCGGTGTGCACGGTCGAGATGTAGACGGCGTCGACGGCCGGATCCGCGAAGACGGCGTCGTAGTCGCCTCCCGTGACGTCGGCGAAGCCGTGGTCGGCGGCCTCGGCGGCGAAGGCCCCGGCGCGCTCGGCGCTCGAGCTGCCGGCGGCGACGAGGCGCGCGTCGCGCGTGCTCGCGGGGAGCTGGGAGAGGAAGCGGCGGGCGATGCTGCCCGGGCCGAGGACCGCCCAGCCGGGTGCGGTCGGGGTGGTCGTGGTGGGGTCGGTCATGGGTGAGCCCTTCGCGGCGTCGTCGGCGTGAACGTTCACGACGACGCTACGGGCGGGCATCCGGTCGCGTCAAGGGGCGGCGGGCGGGCGGCGCGTGAACGTTCACGGCGGCGCCGTCGCCGGATCCCGGACGGGAGGCCGGCCGCCGCCGCGTCACGTTCCGTCACGCGGGCCCGGATCGCCGCGGGCCTGCCTATCGTCGAGCGCACCACGGCCGACCGGCCGTCCCCGACCCGCACGACGAAGGAGCGCACCATGCCGCAGCACCCCACGGGATCCGTCCTCGAGTTCGACCTCCGCGGATCGGGCTCCGGCGTCCTCCAGGAGATCTCCATCGCGGGGAGCCCGCACACCGTCCGCGCCGAGGGCCACCCCGCGTTCGGCGGCACGGACAGCGCGCCCAGCCCGCTCGACCTCGTGCTCTCCGCGTACGTCTCGTGCAACCAGGTGACGGCGACGATCGTCGCGCTCGGCCAGGGGATCACCCTCGGCGCGTTCGAGGGCCGCGTGCAGGCCGAGCTCGACAACTCCGTGCTCGTCTTCGGCGCCGAGGGCGACGGCACGTTCCAGCGCCTGACCCTCACGGTCGACCTCGAGACCGAGCTCGACGACGCCGCATTCGACGCGTTCGTCGCCGAGGTCGCCCGCCGCTGCCCGCTGACGCAGCTCTTCGAGCGCGCCGGGGTGGAGATCACGAACGTCTGGACGAACCGGGCGCTCGCGCGGGTGTGATCCCGGAGGCGGGGCCGGGGGCCGGGCCGGCTTGCGCAGTCAGCCGTCCGCGGGCTCGGGCTCGGGCCCGGGCTCGCCGGCGGCCTCGGGCGCCCGCAGCGTGAGCCACTCCTCGTCGATGCGGTAGCCGAGCGCGGTGCCGGCCGCGATGATCGCCGCGTTCTCGCTCGATCCGCCGGTGCGGAACGACGTGACGCCCGCCTCGAGGAGCCCCCGCACGGAGGCCGCCTTCACGGCCGTGCCGAGGCCGCGCCCGCGGTGGGCGGCGTCGACGACCGTCACGTCGGTCTCGGCGGCGCTGCCCGCGGGATCCAGGTCGACGAACGTCATCGCGAGGAGCGCGCCCACGGCGTCGAACGCGCCGTAGCCGCGGCGGCCGGGTGCCGGGACGCGGGCGGAATCGGCCGTGAGTCCCGCGTGCCGGGTGGCCGGGCTGCCCGGGTAGTCGTCGAGCGTGGCGGCGTCGAGCGCGAGGATCGCACCGACGTCGGCCGGGCCCAGCTCGCGGAGCACCGCGTACCCGGCGACCCGGTCGACCAGCGTGCGCAGGCGGACGGGATCCACGTCCGCCGCGTCGAGCTGCGCGCCCCACGACCGGGCGGTCACTACCCAGCCGGCGGCGAGCGGCTCCGCTACCCGCGGATCGTCGGATCGGGCGATGGCGGGATCGGCGCTCATCCCGCGAGCCTGGCACGGCGCGAGCGCCCAGGACAGGCAGCCGACCCGCGCCGCCGACCGCAGCACGGAGAGCCACGGGATGCTGCGGCTGTTCGCGGTGGTCGGGCGCAGCGGCTGGGGTGCGGCGCCCCGCGATCTCCCGTCGTCAGCCGAGGAAGTAGTCGCGGACCTTCTCGTCGGAGTCCAAGATCCGCTCCGTCTCGACCCCGACCGAGCGCGCGAGGTCGACCGACCCCAGGAGGGCCGCCTCGACGTCCGGCGAGAAGGCCCTCTCGAGCACCTCGAGGCAGGTGGCCATGCTCGCGTCGAGCTCGTCGATCAGCGCCTGGTGCTCGGCGGCGAGCTTCTCGTCCAGCTCGCGCTGGTCGCGCAGGTAGCCCTCGACGAGGGCTGCCTCCCGCCGGGAGAGCGCGTCCGAGACGGCCGAGTGCATGATCATGCCCACCGTGTTCCCGATGACCGCCCCGAGCACCGGCACCGGGATGAGCGCCTGGCCCACGAAGGACGACAGCGCGCCGACGGCCGCCTCCAGGCAGACCAGCTCGGCGTTCTCGAGGAACTCCGCCTCGGCGATCTCGCCCGTCCGGAGCCGGTGCGCCTGCTCAGCGACGCCGAACGCCGCGGTCACCATGGCGCTGGCCACGGCTGCGGACGTGGTGGTGAAGTTGGTGAGCGCGTAGATGCTGAGGCCGCGGATCCCGCCCCTGAGGAAGCCCCTGCCGGAGTCGCCCGCGATCTCGGTCCAGTCCTCCTCGGTGAAGTCCTGGAGCCGCGTGCCGGCACGGCGCTTCCGCACCACGGCGAGCACGAACGCCGTCGCCCCCTCGACCCCCGCGGCGACCAGGGTCGCCTTCGCGCCCTCCTGGGCGGTCGGCCTGCTCGCGCGGTGGGCATCGTCCCGTCGGCCCTGGTCGGTCGCGCGCAGCGAGTCCTTCTCCCCCTCCAGCGTCGCGTCGTACACGCCGCGCTGCACCTCGTCGTAGCGGAGGTGCGAGGCCTCGAGCGACTCGATTCCCAGGTCGCGGGTCGCGAAGAAGGTCTGGACGGCCTTCCAGTCGCGGAAGGACGGGCCATCGCCCCCGCGAGCGAGCAGACGGCCCGCCTCCTCGCGACTCATGCCGTGCAGCGCCTGGATCACCTCGAAGTGGTCGCTCGGGATCTGGTACCTGCCGCCGCCGCTCACGAAGTCGGGGTACCTCTCGAGGTGCTCGGCGATGGCGCCGAGCCCGAATCGACCGCCCGCCGCGACGAACTTCTGCTGGATCTCGACGCCGCCGCGCATCAGGTCGACCGGTCCGTTGTCGTTCACCCACTCGTAGACCCGCCCCTCGCCCAGGATCTGGCTCCTGGCGTCCCCGATCCCGCTCTCGGCCGCCTCGGCGATGAAGCCGTGCATCCCCTTCGTCCCGCCCCGGTTGCGCCCGACCACCTCGAGGTCGATGGTGCGGATGGCCGCGTCGACCCGTGCCAATGCGTCGCGGAGGTTCCCGTCCTGGCGCCGGAGCGCGGCGAGCAGCCCGTCGAGGCGCACCTGGTTGAGGTGGTTCACCCATGCCGCGACCGCCTGCTCCTGGTTGCGCTCGGCGAGGTCCGGCACGTCAACCACGGTCGGCGTCCCCCTCGACCCGCTCGCTCAGCAGCGCCGCGCAGGCCTGCGTGCTGTTGACCAGAGCGGCCAGGCGCGACCGGTCGCTCGCAGGGAGAGCCGCGAAGTCGGCACCGAAGGAGCGCATCGCCTCGCGGTAGCTCGTCGTGAGCGACGTCCGGAGCTCGTCGGTGCGTCGGAGGAGGGCGTCGACCCTGGTGGCCAGCTCCTCCACGCGGGCGGTGTTGCGCATGACCGCGCCGAGAGCCTCCTGCTTCTCCTCGCGGGTCTCGCCCTTCTTCCACGCGAACAGGGCGACCGAGGTGAGGATCGCCGCTCCCGCGACGCTCCAGCCCACCGGACCGGACAGGGCGAGGATGGCCCCGCCCATGGCCGTCCCGCCGCCGCCGGCCGCCAGAGCGCCGCCGCCGAGCCAGGCGAGGGCCGCGTTCGTGGCCGCAGCGCCGGACAGGGCGGAGATCGCCGTGCCGGTCGACGCGGCGCCGAAGGTGGTCGCGACCCACATGGCCGCGCTCGGCGCCACGCTCGCGACCGCGGCCCCGGCGGCGAACCCGGCACCGCCTCCGGCCGCGGACCGCCGGGCGGCCTCGAGGTCCCGCCGTGCGAACTCCTCGACGTCCAGGAACTCCGCCTTGTCGACGTCGATCCGGCCGATGGCCGCATCGAAGGACTTCGGGGTGTTGGCGATGCTGTTGACCAGCGCCTCCACGTGCTCGATCAGGTCGGTCGACCGCTCGCGCTGACGCAGCAGCGCGAGTCCCGTGTCGTTCATCCCCGTGTACGCGATGTTGTACGCGGCGACGGCGTCCTCGTAGGGATCCGGCTTCCTCGCGGCGAGCTTCTCGACGGTCTCCTTCGTCGTGTCCCGGATGTCTCCCACCCGCTCGCCCACCTGCGTGGACGCGGCGCGCGCCCTCCGGGCGGCCTCGTCCATCGCCTTCGCGATGCCGTCCCTGGCCTTGCCCAACCCGCGCTGCTCGTCCATCGCACGCCACCGATCCCCGTCGAAGTCATTTCCTCACTGGAGGATATAGACGACCGGCGACACCTTCGCGGGAGGCGCGAGACGGATGAATCGCGTCGATCAGCCCCGAGCGCGATCCCGTCCCGCCGCAGCGCCTCGACGAGAAGGAGCTCCGCCGCGTCGACCGCGCGGAGCAGCTCCGCGGGCTCGGTGCCGATGCGCCCGACGACCGCGTCGATCCCGCGGAGCCCCGCCCGCGTCAGCAGCTGCTTCTCGTTGGTGATCCACTCGCCGCGGTGGGCGAGGATCGCGTGCGCCGCGGAGCACGCCGCCACCGAGAGGAGACCGGCGCACTGCGCGACCCGACCGTGGCGGGCGTGGCCCTCGCGGGCGTAGTGCAGCGTGAGCTCGGCGCGCTGCCACCAGATCTCGGGCGCGGACGCGCGCAGGGCCGGCGGGTACGGGAACGCCGGCACCTCGCCGCGGAGGGGACGGTTCACGCCGACCTCGGCCAGCAGGATCGTGCTCGGCAGGCCCGCCTGGTGGAACAGCACCTGCACGTTGACGAAGCGGCCCGCGAGCGCCTCCCCCGTACTCGATTAGGTCGGTCGGTCGCTCGGACGGACGGCGACAGTAAGCAATCATCGCCGTCCATGGTTGTGCAGGCGGCGACACCTCGTCATGTGAATGCCGCTTCCTCACGGCAAGATTCTCGACAACCTCCTTCGCGGCTCTCTTGAGATACCCGCGCCCACCCAGCGACGCTAATGGCGCGTACACCGGTAGGGATGACCTAGCCCACGTCCAGCGCCATCCAGCCCCTGCGACGCCCCGACCGCTCTGCGCGTCCATCACGCCCCTCCGGTCTCAGTGACTGTCATGTCATGCCGTGCGGCACGGGCACGGCCCACGCCGGACGTCCGGATAGCAGGACGGACGGACGGACGGTGGATCATGCGTCTCCGTAACCCCTCAGACCTACGGCGTACGGGCGATGCCCACCGCAGACCACAGGTACGTTGTCGGCTGCCTTACCCAGATCGCGGTGACGGTGTTCCCGCTCTCCAAAGGCCTACACGAGTCACCGAAGGTCTCTTCCTCGATTTGGGGGCATTGCCCCAGTCTCGTGAAGTGAGAAGCTCGCTGCTAGCGCATCGGGCTACAAGCCCGCACGAACAGGAGACCCTATGCCTGCCGACGATCGGCCACAAGACGCTTCAAAGTACCGCGAGCAGAGGCGCCCGCCTTTAACAGCAAATGAGACCAGTCTGATTCACCACGTGTTGCACGGGCTTGTTTTTGACCTTGACAGTGCTCATTCAACCGGCCGTGCCAGCGAAGCCGGAATGCGATCTTGGTCTTCAAGTCGCGACGTCAGGGCAAGCGTAGTCAGGGATATACTGCGCGGTCAAAACAGCAAGACCGCGACGCCAGACCCACACGGCATACGCATGAAGGGTGTGCGCTTAGTCGGTCAGCTAGACCTCGACCTCGTTGATTCACATATTGCACTGGATTTAACTAACTGCTTCCTACCGAGTGGCTTAAGAGGCCAGGGGCTCACCATGCCCTCCATAACGCTTCAACGATGCCTTGTCCTAGAGGGTGAATTCCGTGACAACCGTGCGGCTGTGGACCTCAGCGAATCAAAATTGGGCACACTCAACCTCGCAGAGACTACTATCTCCACCCTTCAGACTGGCGCGCTAAACATTACAAATGCTGTCATCGCGAGTGATGTCACCCTTACAAAAGCGAGATTCATCTCCATCAGCAAGGGCACAACATTCGAACTTCAGCGAGCGCGCATCTCAGGCCACCTAAGAATGCCTGGAGCGCTCCTCGAAAATGACATCGCCTCCGCTATGGACTGCAGCGGCGCCGTCTTTAGCAACAACGTTCTATTGAACGGGGGCTTTAAAGCCAGAGGGGCCGGAGCAGGAGGCACCCTCCGGATGATCAGAACGAATATAAACGGTCAACTCGCCATGAAAAGTGCTCACCTTTTAAATGAATCAGGACCTGCATTCATCGGAGACGGACTGGTCTCCGCAGGGGGAATATTCATGTCTAACGGATTTAAGGCGATAGGTCATTCGAGCCTGGGTGCCATAAGGCTTTTACATGCTGAAATTGGAAACACCCTGGCATTTGGTTCCGCTCGACTTGTGAACCAGGCAGGGCCGGCGTTTCTTGCGGAGGGTCTGACCGTGTCGGGAACGGTCTTTTTCAATAGGGGTTTCCGTGCGGTTTCTCGCAGCAAGCGAGCCGGGTTGGGATTGTACGGTAGCAAAATAAAAGGTCAGTTGATTATGCGCGACTCCCTTCACGAAAACCACGAGGGCCCGGCTATAAATATAACGCGGTCTCAGATTGACGGTGATGCCATATTTGCCTCCTTGTTCGCTGCTTTTGGCGAGGGAGAACTGGGCGCAGTCCGCTTAGCATCCTCAACTGTTGGAGGCGCCGTGAGTTTCCGGGGGGCAAAGGTGGCGAATATGACAGGGCCAGCGCTGGTAGTGATTGAGGGCTCCATTGGAGGCAATTTGCAAATAGACGGCGAATTGGAGACATTGGGCGCAGCCGGCTACAGCGTCGTTAACCTTCAACGGACGGAAGTCAGGGGCACCATTGCGCTGGAGGAAGGAAGTATTAAGAAGGCTCTAGATGGTGCGCAATGGGCAGTTGACGGGTTGACTTTCACAAGCTACCCAACCGTCGGCTTTGATGCATGGCTTTTCTTACTCAAGAATGGCACCCCCAACTACCGCCCACAGCCCTACCAGATATTGGCGTCAGTAAGCCGGGCACTGGGCCATGACGCGGATGCAAAGAAAGCAGTTATCACGCAGCTAGACGACCGGGTTGTCCGTGGCCACTTGCCGGCACCAACACGCGCATGGAACATTTTTACGAAAGCCAGCCTAAGATACGGATATCAGCCATGGCGCGCCCTTATTGGCGTCCTCGGCGTCTTCCTTGCCGCGCTCATGCTCCTCGTGGTCAATCCCGACGCCACACAAACCTTAGAAAACAAAGGCCCCTGCAACTTCACACAACAATTCAAGATCGCGGTAGATATGGTAATTCCTCTAGTTCGGACCAACACAGGTGCGCGATGCCTGCTGGTAGATAGTGGAGCGGGTGAGCTTTTGTCACTTGTAGGCGTCGTTCTAACACTTCTAGGCTGGGCACTTACAGCCCTTTTTGCGGCAGGCTTCACTCGGGCTGTGAGACAGATTTGATATGTCGTCGCGTGTTTCTTATGGGGCCGACTCAAGTGTGGACACAACCACTCACGCCCGCCCCGCCACGCTCCGCCACGACTGGATGCCGCCGCGCAGGCTCACCGCATCGCGCCCGGCTTCGCGGAGCGCGGCCGCGGCCGCCCGCGAACGCACGCCCGACGCGCAGTAGACGATGACCCGGTCGGTGATCGCGCCGGGCACCGCACCCGGATCCACCGTGACGATGCGCACCGGCACCGCGACGTGGCCGGGGATGGAGTCGACGAGGCGCTCGTCGGGCTCGCGCACGTCGAGGAGCACGACCTGCTCGTCGGAGGCGAGGATCCGCTCCACCTCCTCCGCGTCGAGCTCGGTGCCGTCGGTGGCCGCGCCCACGCCGCAGAACAGGTCGTAGTCGGCGAGCGCCGTGACCCGCTGGCGGCCCTTCGCGCGCTTCACGCCGATGGTGCGGCTGGTGCCGGCGAGCGCGTCGAGCACGACCACCCGGCCGATCAGCGGCGTCCCCGCACCCGTGACGAGCTTGATGACCTCGGTCGCCATGAGCGCACCGACCGTGCCGCACACCGCGCCGAACACGCCCGCCTCCTCGCAGGAGAGCACGGCGCCGTCGGCCGGCGGCTCCGGGAACACGTCGCGGTAGTCGATACCGCGGCCGTCGGGCGCGGCATCCCAGAAGACGGTGACCTGCGCGTCCCAGCGGTACACGGATCCCCACACGCACGGGACGCCGACGAGCGCGGCGGCGTCGCTGATGAGGTACCGCGTGGCGAAGTTGTCGGTGGCGTCGACGACCACGTCGTATCCGCCGAGGATCCGGAGGGCGTTGTCGTTCGTGAGCCGCTCGGCGTGCTCCACGACCTCGATGCCGGGGTCGGTGCGGTGCACGGAATCCGCCGCTGACGAGGTCTTCGGCCGGCCGACGTCGGGCGTGCCGTGGATGGTCTGGCGCTGGAGGTTGGAGAGGTCCACAGCATCGTCGTCTACGATTCCCAGGGTCCCGATCCCCGCTGCGGCCAAGTACTGCAGCACCGGGGAGCCCAGTCCGCCCGCGCCGATCACGAGCACGCGCGCCTGGTCGATGCGGGACTGACCCCCCATCCCGATGCCGGGAAGGGCGAGGTGCCGGGAGTGCCGTTCGCGCCGCTCGTGCGCATCCTGCCCGGAGCCATGACCACCCAGGCCCCGCCCTCCGGGGTGCGTGCCGTCCAGATCGACGAGCGGCAGAGACGACCCCATGACAGACCTCCGTACGGACGGCGGACGCGGACCCGCGTCGACCGGACCCAGCGTACGACGGCCCGCCGACGGTCCCCGCGGCGGGCGTCCCTCGGGCCCCCTCGGCCGCTTCCACCACCGCCGCTGGGGCGACGCCTGGCTCATCGGGCTCCTCGGCTTCCTGCTCGCGCTCCCCCTCGCCGGCGCGCCCTCGGTCTGGTACGACGAGGCCGCCACCGTGATCTCCGCCACCCGCGGCTGGGACGACCTCCTCCGCGAGCTCAGCACGGTCGACGCCGTCCACGGCCTCTACTACGCGGGCATGAAGGTGTGGTTCGAGCTGGTCGGCTACTCCCCCACCTCGCTCCGGTTCCCGAGCGCCGTCTTCATCGGCCTCGCCGCCGCCGGGGTCGTGCTCCTCACCCGCACCGTCTCGACGCGCGCCACGGGCATCGTCGCCGGGCTGGCCTTCGTCGTGATCCCGCGCTCGGCCTGGATGGGCACGGAAGGCCGGTCCTTCGCGCTCGGCACCCTGATCGCCGTCGCGCTCACCATCACGCTGGTGCTCGCGGCCCGCCGGGCCGGCGCGCGCTGGCAGGTGCAGGCCAGGTGGTGGGCGCTCTACGGGCTGCTCGCGTGGCTCGGCGCGTCCACGTTCGTGTACCTGGCGCTGCTCGTCGGCGCGCACGGCGTCGTGATCCTCTGGGCCATCGCCTCCGCGCGCGCCGGCCGCCGCAGCCGGCGCCCCATGGTCGTGTCGCTGCTCGGCTGGGCGCTCGCCTCGATCACCGCCGGGCTGCTGTCGCTGCCGCTCGTGCGCGTGGTGACGGAGCAGTCGGGCCAGGTCGGCTGGATCAAGCCCATCGGCCCGAACACGATCACGCAGGTGATCTCGACGCAGCTCTTCTACCAGAACGACGTCTTCGGCTTCCTCGCCTGGGCGCTGGCGCTCGTGGGCCTCGCGCTGCTGGTGCGGCGCGGGATCCGCCTGGTGCGCGCCCGCCTGGCCTCGCGCGTGGAGCCGGAGGGCGCCCTCGCCGAGTACGAGTCGGCGTACCTCCACGCCGGGTGGTCGCCGACGATCCTGCAGCTCGCGGTCGTCTGGTTCGTCGTGCCGACGCTGCTGCTCATCGGCGCGTCCACGCTCATGTCGCCGCTGTACTCGCCGCGCTACATGGCATACACGGCGCCCGCGTTCGCGATGCTCATGGCCGTCGGGATCCTCGCACTCCGGTGGAAGCCGCTCGTCGCCGCCGTCACGGCCGTGCTCGTGGCGCTCTCGGTGATGCAGCTCGTGCACGACCGCACCACCACCCGGAAGGCCGACTCCGACTGGGCCGCCATCGCGCGGATCGTGTCCGAGGAGCGCGCGCAGGAGGCGCCCGGCACGAGCGAGGCCGTGATCTTCGGGCCCGTGCGCCGGCACCCCAAGGCGACCTCGCGCATCGTCGGGTACTCCTACCCCGACGCGTTCCGCGGCATGGACGACATCCTCCTGCGCACGCCGCCCGGCGACACCGACGGCCTCTGGGAGGAGACGTACCCGCTGGCCGACCGCGTCGACGAGGTCGACGGCGCCGACGTCGTGTGGCTCGTCACGAGCGACAAGCAGGACATCCGAGACGACGTGGCTGAGGCCCTCACCCCGCGCGGCTTCGCCAAGACCGACGACTGGCACGTGATGAACGCGAGCGTCGAGCGGTACGAGCGGGTCGCGGCGGGCTGATCCGGGCGGGTCTCACACGGCGTCCTGCCACTCGCCGATCGTCCGGACCACGAGGTCGAGGTGCGACTCGAGCAGGAAGTGCCCGCCGTCGACCAGCTCGATCCGCGCGTGCGGCGCATCCCGACGGAACGCCTCCGCTCCCGCCGCCGCGAAGATCTCGTCGTTCCGTCCCCAGATCACGAGCAGCGGCACCCGGGACTCCCGGAGCCACGCGTGCACCGCGGGGTACAGCTCGCGGTTCGTGGCGTAGTCGCGGAAGAGCGCGAGCTGCACGTCGTCCTGGCCCGGCCGGGCGAGGAGCGCGAGGTCGTGCTCCCAGGCGTCCGGATCCACCACCGACGGGTCCGGCACGCCGTGCGTGTACTGCCACTCGACGGCCGCGCGACCGAGGGCCGGGCGGAGGGCGTCGCGCGTGGCGTCGGTGCGCTCGGCGGCGTCGGCCCAGATCGGATCCCAGAACGACGGCACGAAGCCCTCCTCGTAGGCGTTCCCGTTCTGCGTGATGACGCCCGTGACCGCGGCCGGATCGGCGAGCGCCAGGCGCCAGCCGACGGGGGCGCCGTAGTCCTGCACGTAGATCGCGTACCGGGAGACCCCGATGGCGGCGAGGAAGCGGCCGGTCATGTCGGCGAGCGCGGCGAACGTGCACCCGACGTCGTCGACGGACGGCGCGGACGAGCGCCCGAACCCGAGGTGATCCGGCGCGATGACACGGAAGCGGCCCGCGAGCGCGGGGATCAGGTGCCGGAACATGTGCGAGCTCGACGGGTAGCCGTGGAGGAGCAGGAGCACGGGTGCGTCCGCGGGTCCGGCCTCGCGCCAGAAGACGTCGAGCCCGTCGATCGAGACGGTGCGGTGGTGGACGGTGGCCATGGCTAACCCCTTCGAGTTGTTTTGGTGGTTAGCGAGACGGTAGCATGGATCCATCGCGCCGCCCGTGCGCGGAGGATCGAGGAGCCGGTGGACCGGGACGAGGAGTTGCTGCTGGCCGTGCTGAACAGCGCGCCGGTGGTCGACGGGCGGCGCGAGGACCGGCTGGCCGGCGCATCCGGCCGCCAGCTCGCGCGCACCTGGGGCGGCACCGGCACCGCCGCCGAGCTCGAGCGCCTCCGCCGGGCCCGCGATGCGATCCAGGCCGTCGTCCGCGGGGGCGGCGCGGCACCCCCCGCCGTCGAGGAGCTCGCGGCCGTCGTCGACGGTGCCGTGCGCACGCCGCGCGTGTCCGCCGACGGCGTGGCCTGGGAGCTCTCCGCGCCCCGCGACGACCGGCTCCCGGTGGAGGCCGTGCTCGCCTGGTCCAGCGTCGCCGCCCGGCTGCCCGGCCGCCTCCGCCCGTGCGCGAACGACGAGTGCGAGCTGTTCCTCGTCGACCACAGCCGCCCGGGCACGGCGAGGTGGTGCTCCATGTCCACGTGCGGCAACCGGATGAAGGCGCGCGCGCACGCCCAGCGGACGCGCTGACCCGGGCACCGGCCGGGCGCCGGCCCGGCGTCGGCCTCGCGGCGGGCATCGGCCGCGCACGCACGAGGGGCCCGGCGCTCTGGCGTCGGGCCCCTCGTGGTGGAGCGGGCGGATCATGTGCGGTCCCCGACCGGACCGACGGTGACGTCAGCCCGCTCGGGCGCCGCGGGGACGATCAGCGGAGCGGGATGCTGCCCGCGAACCGCGCGGTGGCCTGCAGCGTGGTGACGTCCTTCGACTGGACCACGTGGTAGTCGAGCTCCCGGTGACCGGCGGCGTCCTTCGTGATGACGGGGTTCGAGAAGTCGGTCGTCAGCGACCAGTCGCCCGTGCCGTCCACGTGCACGCGCTTGGAGACGGTGGCGAAGCCGGCCGCCCCGCGGTTGGAGTACAGCGGGTCCTTGGTGACCTGGTACGTGACGACCACGGTCTGGTCGGGGACGCCGGTGCCGCGGAAGGCGACGCACTTGGTCGTGCCGACGCAGGTCGCCCGCTGCGACACCTGGACGGTGAGCTGGTCCGTTCCGTCGTCGGGTCCCGTGAGGCGGACGGGTGCCGGCAACGCGACGCGGGCGTTCGGATCCGCGGACGCTGCCGGAGCGCGGTGGGCGACGGACGTGGCCGCGTGCGGGGCGGCGTGGGCGGTGGTGGGCGCGGCGAGTCCGAGGGACAGGCCGCCGGTGAGGGCGATGGCGGCCGCGGCCGCGGTGCGGATGACGATGTGCATGGATCCTCCAGGGTGTGCGGATGGGGGGACGAGCGGATGCGCACGGGGAGGTTAGGCGAGGCGTGGATCCGGGCGTCCGGTGCGCTCACAGGCACGCCCTCGTCCCGGTGGCCCGGTGGTCGACGGGAGACGGACCGCTCGTCGCGCAGGCCGCGACACGGGGCCCCGGCCACCGCGACCGCCCGACGACCCCGTACCGTCGCCTGCGTGAGCACCTTCTTCGTCGCCGGCAGCTGGCGGAACCGGGATGCCGTCGCGGAGGTCGTCACCGCACTCGACGGCGTCGGCGCGCGGTCGTACTGCTTCGTCCACGCCGCCTACGACGGGGAGGCGGCCGCCTTCGCGGTTCCGGGCGGGGCCGACGACGCCGACCTCGACGCCCCGGGGATCCTCCGCCTGTTCGAGCAGGACCTCGCCGCGCTGCGGGCCGCCGACCGGTTCGTGCTCGTGCTGCCCGCCGGCGCCGCCGCGCACATGGAGGCCGGCATCGCGTACGGCCTCGGGAAGCCGTGCGTCGCGGTCGGCGCGGCGGAGCGATCCGAGACCCTCCACCTCGCGTTCGAGGTGATGTGCGCCGGGCCGGAGGACCTGATCCGCCACCTCCGCGCGACGGGGGCCGTGGGCTAGCCGGGCTCCCGCGCCACCCGCGGCCGCAGCTCGCTGACCAGCGTGCCGGCGACGATGAGCGCCGCGCCGAGGATCGCCAGCGCGGGCAGCCGCTCACCCGCCACGCGACCGACGACGCCCGCCCAGACCGGCTCGCCCGCGTAGATGATCGTCGCGCGCGTGGGCGAGACGGAGCGCTGCGCCCAGTTCATCGTGAGCTGGATGAGGCAGCTGCTCGCCCCCAGCGCCAGCGCCGCCACGAGCCACACCCACGAGAACGCCGGGATCGCCTCGCCCGCCACGGGCATGCACACGAGGGCGAGGGCGCCGGCCACGAGGAGCTGCACCACGGTCACCCGCCCCACGTCGACGCGACCCGCGAACAGGCCGATGAGGATGATCTCCGCGGCGATCGGGAGCGTGCTGACGAGCGTCGCCAGCTCCCCCGTCCCCAATGCCACGCCCTCCTGCGGACCCGCGACGAGCAGCAGCCCGACGAACGCGAGCGCCACCCCGACCAGGGCGAGAGCGCTCGGCCGCCTCCGGAACGCGGCCCACTGGAGCAGCGGCACGAGCGGCACGTAGAGCGCGGTGATGAAGGCCGACGTGCTGCTCGGGATGGTCTGCAGGCCGTACGTCTGGAGGCCGTAGCCGAGGAAGATCATGGCGCCGATGGCCGCGCCCGCGCCGAGGTCGACCCGGCGCATGCCGCCGAGCGCCCGCCGGAAGACGATGGCGCTGATCAGCCCGGCCGCGAGGAAGCGCAGCCCCACGAAGAAGAGCGGCCCGCTGTGCTCCATCGCCACGTGCACGGCGAGGAACGTGCCGCCCCAGATCGCCGTGATGCCGATGAGCGCCCACTCGGGGCGCGTCGGCCGGACGGCGCGGGGCAGCATCGTGCGCATGGGGTGGAGCGGGCCGGCTCAGCCGGTGATGATGCGGGCGCCGTGCACGGGCCCCGTGGCGCGGATGACCGTGAGGCGGGCGGCGCTCAGCGCGATCTGCAGCTCGAGCGCGCCGTCGAGGTCCGCCGCGAGGAACGCGACCGTGGGGCCGGATCCCGAGACGATGCCCGCGAGCGCGCCGTTCTCCTCGCCGAGCTGCAGCACCTCGCCGAGGCCGGGCGCGAGGTGGAGCGCGGGCGCCTGGAGGTCGTTGTGCAGGACCTCGGCGAGCATGTGCGGATCCCCCGCCCGCAGCGCCTGCAGCACGCCCGAGTCGACCTGCGGGATCTGCTGCGCCGGGAAGATGTCCTGCGCGTGCCGCTCGCGGTGCTTGTCGAGCTCGCCGTAGACGTCGGGCGTGGAGACGCCGAACTCGGCGATGGCGAGCACCCACTGGAAGGTGCCCTTGGCGAGCGCGGGGCTGAGGCGGTCGCCGCGGCCCGTGCCGATGGCGGTGCCGCCGGCGAGCGCGAACGGCACGTCCGCGCCGAGCTCGGCGCCGAGGGCGAGCAGCTGGTCCCGCGTGCGCTCGGTGCCCCAGAGGGTGTCGCAGGCGAGGAGGGTGGCCGCGGCGTCCGCGGATCCGCCGCCCATGCCGCCCGCGATGGGCACGTTCTTCTCGATGCGCAGGTGCACCCCGCCGCGGTACCCGGTGCTCCGGGCGAGCAGGCGCGCGGCGCGGATGGCGAGGTTGTCGGCGCCGACCGTGAGGTGCGACGTGTCGATGGACCCGCCGAACTCCACCGAGAAGCCGTCGGACCGGGTGGCGTACACGTCCTCGTAGAGGCTCACGGCCTGGTACGCGGTGGCGACGTCGTGGTAGCCGTCCTCCTGCAGGGCGCCGACCGTGAGGGACACGTTGATCTTGCCCGGGGCCCGCGCGTGCACCACATCTGAGGTGCTGGCCGCGGAGGTCATGTGCTCCAACCTAGCGGAGGCTGAGAGGCACTCCGACCCCGTCCCGATCGGCCCAGGCACGGGCCACGCGGAGGTAGTCGTGGACGCTCAGCTGCTCGCCCCGCGAAGTGGGGGCGACCCCGCCGGCCTCGAGGAGCGCGGATGCCGCCTCGCTCCCGCCGAGCAGCTCGGCGAGGGCCTGGCGCAGCATCTTG
This sequence comes from Clavibacter michiganensis subsp. tessellarius, assembly GCF_021922985.1. NCBI lineage: Bacteria > Bacillati > Actinomycetota > Actinomycetes > Micrococcales > Microbacteriaceae > Clavibacter > Clavibacter tessellarius. Next base: position 1,753,827 of record NZ_CP040788.1, read on the forward strand.
CGGCGCTGCTGGAACGCGGCGTCCACGATCCGGAAGGTGCGCTTCCGCAGCTCCTCCGAGGCGAAGGGCTCGGCATGCCGCTCGAACGCGACGAGCACGGAGTCGACGTTCGGCACCGGCCAGAACACCTGGCGGCTGACCTGCCCGGCGGTGCGCCAGGCGCCGTACCAGGCGGCCTTGACGCTGGGCGATCCGTAGACCTTGGATCCGGGTGCCGCGGCGATGCGGTGCCCGACCTCGGCCTGCACCATGACGACGCCCGTGCGGATCGCCGGGAAGTGCTCGAGCAGGTGCAGCAGCACCGGCACCGAGACGTTGTACGGGAGGTTGGCGACGAGCGCGGTGGGGTCCCCGGGCAGCTCGGTGACGCGGAGCGCGTCCTCGTGCACGACGGTGAGGTCGGCGTCCGGCTGGTAGAGGCCCACCGTGATCGGCAGCTGCTCGGCGAGGCGGCCGTCGATCTCGACCGCCACGACGCTCGCGCCCGTCTCGAGGAGCCCGAGGGTGAGGGATCCGAGGCCGGGGCCGACCTCGACCACATGCGTGCCGGACTCGACGCGGGCGACGCGCACGATGCGACGGACGGTGTTCGCGTCGATGACGAAGTTCTGGCCGAGCTTCTTGGTGGGCGCGACGCCGAGCAGCTCGGCGAGGTCGCGGATCTCGGCGGGGCCGAGGAGCGTGGGAGCGGGCGCGGCGGGTGCCGTCTCGTCGCTCACGCGCGGCCCGCCGGGTCGAGCTCGGCGGGGTCCTTCGCGGGCGACGTCACGGGCTCGTCGTCCCAGCGTCCGTAGACGAGCTCGGTGTTGGAGGAGATCTGCGCGGCGAGCATCGACACGTCGGTGCCGAGGTGCGCGGCCATGGCGCGGAGCGTGTTCGGGATCAGGTACGGCGCGTTCGGCCGGCCGCGGAACGGCACGGGCGTGAGGAACGGCGCGTCCGTCTCCACGAGAAGCAGCGAGCGCGGCGCGAAGGCCAGCGCCTCGCGGAGGTCGTGCGAGTTCTTGAAGGTGACCGTGCCGGAGAACGACATGTACCAGCCGTTCTCGGCGCAGATCCGGGCGAGGTCCTCGTCGCCGGAGAAGCAGTGGAAGACGGTGCGCTCGGGGGCGCCGACGCGCAGCAGGGTGGCGACGACCTCGTCGTGCGCGTCGCGGTCGTGGATCTGGAGGGCGATGCCGCGCTCCTTGGCGATGCGGATGTGCTCCTCGAACGAGCGCTGCTGGGCCGCACGGCCGTCCTCGCCCGTGCGGAAGAAGTCGAGCCCGGTCTCGCCGACGGCGCGCACGCGCGGGCGTCCGGCCAGCTCGTGGATCTCGGCCAGCGCGTCGTCGAGCGTGCCCGCCTCCTCGTAGGCCGGGGCCTCGTTCGGGTGGATCGCGACGGCCGCGAGCATGCGCGGCTCGTGCGCGGCGGTCTCCGCCGACCAGCGCGAGGTCTCGAGGTCGCCGCCCACCTGGATCACGCCGCGGACGCCGACCGAGCTCGCCCGGTCGAGGTGCTCGGTGAAGTCGATGGGCGACTCGCCGTCCGCGATCTCGAGGTGCGTGTGGTTGTCGTAGACGGGGACCGTGAGCGCCTCGGGCAGCGGCGGGTACGTGAGATCGCGCGTCTGGCCGTGGGCCGAGGAGGTGTCGCGCTGGCGCACGTAGTTCGATTCGGACATCGCGCTCACTCTACCGACGGGAGGGTGCGTCGCCCGGCGGGGCGCGGCCCCCGGACGACGGGCGACGGGTCAGGCGGCGGGCGTCGCCGGCTCCTGCTCGATGCGCGGGAACAGCGGCGCCTCGAGCGGGGTGACGGTGCCGGATCCGGTCCACTCGTCGGCGAGGTCGATGCGCTGCTGGCCGACCGTGCCGGTGCCGCCGAGCGCGGTCCAGAGCTTCGCGGTGGCGCCGGGCAGCACGGGCGCGAGCAGCACGGCGAGCGTGCCGAGGCCGCGGACCGCGGTGTGCAGCACGGTCTCGAGGCGCGCGCGGCCGTCCTCCTTCTTGGCGAGGGCCCACGGCTCCTGGCTCGTGATGTAGCCGTTGAGCTCGTCGACCAGCGTCCACACGGCGGCGAGCGCCTCGTGGATGGCGAGCCGCTCGATGGCCTCGTCGGCGGTCTCCGCCGCGGAGCGCGCGACCGAGAGCACGCGCTCGTCGGCCTCGGTGAGCGCGTTCGCCTCCGGGATCCGGCCGTCGAAGTAGCGGCCGACCATGGCGATCACGCGGGAGGACAGGTTGCCGAAGCCGTTGGCGAGCTCGGCCTGGTAGCGGGCCGACAGGTCCTCCCAGCTGAACGAGCCGTCCTGCCCGAAGGCGAAGGCGCGCATGAAGTGGTAGCGGAACGCGTCGATGCCGAAGGTGTCGGTGATGGTCTGCGGCACGATGCCCGTGAGCTTCGACTTCGACATCTTCTCGCCGCCGACGAGCAGCCAGCCGTGGCCGAAGACGCGGCGCGGCGGCTCCTCGCCGAGCGCCATGAGCATGGCCGGCCAGATGACCGCGTGGAAGCGGAGGATGTCCTTGCCGACGAGGTGCGTGGCGGGCCAGCGGCGGCGGAACTCCTCGTCGTCCACGCCGTAGCCGATGGCCGTGACGTAGTTCATCAGCGCCTCGAACCACACGTAGACGACGTGGCTCTCGTCCCACGGGATCGGGATGCCCCAGTCGAAGCTGGAGCGCGAGATCGACAGGTCTTCCAGGCCGCGGCGGACGAACGACAGGATCTCGTTGCGCGCGCTCTCGGGCTGGATGAAGTCGGGGCGCTCCTCGTAGAACGCGAGGAGCCGCTCGCCGAAGTCGCTCATGCGGAAGAAGTAGTTCTTCTCCTCCAGCAGCTCGACGGGCTTCGAGTGGATGGCGCACACCAGCTGGCCCTCGAACGGACCGGTGCCCTCGAGGAGGTCGGAGGGCTGCTTGTACTCCTCGCAGCCGACGCAGTAGTAGCCCTTGTACTCGCCCGTGTAGATGTACCCGGCGTCGTGGAGGCGCTGCAGGAACACCTTCACCGACTCCTCGTGGCGGGCGTCGGTGGTGCGGATGAAGTCGTCGTTGGAGATGTCGACGGCCGCGAGCAGCGGCTGCCAGCTCTCGGTGACGAGGCGGTCGGCCCAGGCCTGCGGGGTCGTGTCGTTCGCGGTGGCGGTGCGGAGGATCTTCTGCCCGTGCTCGTCGGTGCCCGTGAGGAACCAGGTGTCGTCGCCGCGCTGGCGGTGCCAGCGGGCGAGGACGTCGGCGGCGACCTCCGTGTACGCGTGCCCGATGTGCGGGACGTCGTTCACGTAGAAGATCGGCGTGGTGATGTAGAAGGGCTCGCCGCGGGACATGGGCTCCATCCTAACGATCGGCGGGAGCGCTCCCGGCCGTGTGACCGGGGCCCGCGGGGCGGCTCCTGCGGTGGATCCGACGGGGTCGTCGGCGGTCAGGACAGGTGGCGCTCGGCCGGCCCGTCGTACTCGGAGAGCGGCCGGATGAGCGAGTTCGACGCCCGCTGCTCCACGACGTGGGCGGTCCAGCCGACGACGCGCGCGGCCACGAACAGCGGCGTGAAGGCGCGGGTCTCGAAGCCGAGGAGCGCGTAGGCGGGGCCCGACGGGTAGTCGAGGTTCGGCAGGATCCCCGTGCGCTCGGCCATGCCGCGCTCGAGCGCGTCGTACAGCTCCATGGTGCGGGTGGCCGACTCCCCCGCCGTTCCGCCGTCGGCGACGCGGGCCGCCACGAGGTCGTCGAGCGCCGCCTTCATGGTGGGCACGCGCGAGTCGCCCGCGCGGTAGACGCGGTGGCCGAAGCCCATGACCTTGCGCTTGGCGGCGAGCGCCTCGTCGAGCCAGGCCTCCACGCGGGACGCGTCGCCGATCTCGTCGAGCGTCTCGAGCACCGCCTCGTTGGCGCCGCCGTGCAGCGGGCCCTTGAGCGCGCCGATCGCGCCCGTGACGGCGGAGTGCAGGTCGGCGAGGGTGGAGGTGATGACGCGGGCCGTGAACGTGGAGGCGTTGAAGGAGTGCTCGGCGTAGAGGATGAGCGACACCTCGAGCGCCTTCGCGTCGGCCTCGGTGGGCCGGTCGCCGTGCACCATGAGGAGCAGGTTCTCGGCGAGGCCGAGGTCGTCGCGCGGCTCGACCGGCGGGAGGCCCTGGCGGCGGCGCTGGTCGTAGGCGATGAGCACGGGGATCTGCGCGAGGAGGCGCACGGACCGCTCGAGGTCGGCGTCCGCGGAGTGGTCGTCGGGGGCGGGATCCGCGGCGCCGATCGCGCTGACCGCGGTGCGCAGCACGTCCATGGGGTGCGCGTCGACGGGCAGCGCGTCGATGATCCGCAGCACGGCCGCGGAAGGCTGCCGCTCCGCGCGCTCCTGGTTCTCGAAGTGCGCGAGCTCCTCGTCGGTCGGCAGCTCGCCGTGCCAGAGGAGGTACGCGACCTGCTCGAAGGAGCACGCGGCGGCGAGCTCCTGCACGGGGTACCCGCGGTAGAGGAGGGAGTTGGTGGCCGGCTCGACCTTGCTGATCGCGGTCGTGTCGACGACGACCCCGGCGAGGCCCTTGCGGATGTCGGCCATGGTGCTCCTTCGCGTCATGCCGCACCCGCGTCGGTCGGGCGGATCGGGTCGCCTCGGGGTGCGCTCGTCACTGTATCGGGGCGGGTGGTGCGGGGGCGAGGGGCGCCGACGACGAGGCGGTGGACGCACGACGGCGGTCTGGGGAGGCGCCGCGGGATCCGCCCGCCGATGACGGCCTCCTCCGCACACGGGTCGCCGCCGGATCCCCTCGGTAGCCTCACGAGCAGGCGCACCCGAGGCGCCGCCCGCGCAGCAGCGCCGACCCGGAGGACGCCATGCCCGAGAGCACCGACCACGCCGATCCCGACGCCGAGGCCGAGGCCGCCGAGCGCGCGGCCGACGCGCAGCCCGACGACGCGACCGAGCCCGACGGCTACGACGTCGCCGTCATCGGCGCCGGGCCCGCGGGCACCGCCGCCGCCCTCCGCGCCGCCGAGCTGGGCGCGTCCGTCGTCGTGCTGGAGGCCGGCCGCGTCGGCGGCACGTGCGTCAACACCGGGTGCGTGCCCACGCGCGTGCTCGCGAAGACCGCGCGGCTCGTGCGCGAGGTGCGCTCCGCGGGCGAGAACGGGATCGGGGTGGGCGAGCCTGCGCCGCATTGGCCGTCGATCGTCGCGCGCGTGCACGAGCAGGTCGACCGCGTGCGCTCGCTCAAGGACGAGGCCGCGCGGTTCGCGGCGGCGGGCGTCACGCTGGTCCACGAGGGCCGCGCGCGCTTCGTCGACGACCGCACGCTCGAGCTCGACAGCGGCCGGCGCATCACCGCGGGCTCGATCATCGTGTGCGTCGGCGGCCACTCGAAGCGCCTGCCCGTGCCCGGCGCCGAGCTCGCGACCGTGCCCGAGGACGTGCTCGCGCTGCCGGGGATCCCCCGCCGCCTCGCCGTCATCGGCGCGGGCAACACGGGCGCGCAGCTCGTCACGGTCTTCCGCTCGTTCGGCTCCGAGGTCACGCTGCTCGACGTCGCGCCGCGCGTGCTCACGGCGTCCGACGAGGCGATCTCGGAGGCCGTCGCCGACGCCTTCACCGCGCAGGGCGTGCGCGTGCGCACCGGCATCGACACGGTGACGGGCCTCACCCGGACGGGCGACGGATCCCTCACGCTGCTCTGGCGCGAGGGCGACCGTCCGCAGTCCTCCAGCTTCGACGCCGTGATCATGGCCACCGGTTGGCCGGCCGACGTGGAGGACCTCGGGCTCGAGCACGCCGGGGTCGAGGTGACGAGGTCGGCGATCCCCGTCGATCGGTACCTCCGCACGCGCGTGCCGCACGTCCTCGCGGTGGGCGACGCGAACGGCAAGGACATGCTCGTGCAGGCCGCGCAGTCGGAGGGCGAGGCCGCGGCGGAGAACGCGGTGCTCGGGGTCAACCGGCGGATCCCGCTGCAGCTCCTCCCGGCCGGCGGCTTCACCGACCCCGACTACGCCGGCGTCGGCCTCACCCAGGCGGAGGCGCGCGAGCGCGACGGCGCGTGCGTCGTGGCGCGCGTGCCGTTCGCCGAGGTCGACCGCGCCGTGATCGACGACCGCGAGGCCGGCTTCCTGCTGCTCATCGCCGACCGCCGCCGCGAGCTGATCCTCGGCGCGCACGCGGTGGGCGAGAACGCGGTCGAGGTGATCCAGTCGGTCACCACCGCGATGGCCGCGGGCGTCGACGTGTCCACCCTCGCGCACGTGCGGTTCGCGTACCCCACCTACAGCGCGATCATCGGGATCGCGGCGCGGCGCCTGCTGCAGGAGGACGAGCGGGCGGGCGAGCTCGACTGAGGCGCGGTCGGGCGGCCCGGCGGCGCGTGGTCGGATGGACGCATGACCGCGCTCATCGTCACGGCCCACCCCGATCCCGACTCCCTGACCCACGAGGTCGCCCGCCGGCTGGAGGCGGCGCTCGGCTCGGCGGACGGGCCCGGCGGAGCAGACGGCCACGGCGCATCCGGCGTCACGACCGCGCACCTCGCGCAGGAGGGCTTCGACCCGGTGTTCGGCATGGCCGACCGGAGCGCGTACGCGGGCGCCTCCCCCGCGCCCGCGGACGTCCTCGCCGAGCAGGCGCGCCTCGACGCGGTGGACCACGTCGCGCTCGTCTTCCCCGTGTGGTGGTGGTCGATGCCGGCGCTGCTCAAGGGCTGGATCGACCGCACCTTCATCGCCGGCTGGGCGTTCGGCATCGACGACGACGGCCGCATCGAGAAGCGGCTGCAGCGCCTCACCGTGCACCTCGTGCCCGTCTCCGGCACGAGCCGGGAGTCGTTCGCCCGGCACGGGTACCTCGCGGCGTTCGAGACGCAGATCGGGCACGGGATCCTCGACTACTGCGGCGCGCGGCGGGGCGCGACCGCGTTCGTGCACGACTCCGAGTCGGGCGACCGGGACACCGTGGGCGCCGAGGTGGAGCAGGCCGTGGCCGAGGTCGTCGCGGCGGTCGGCTGATCCCGCGGGCCCTCGGCGGGAGCCGCCCCGTGTCGCCTAGCGTCGGAGCATGACCGCCGACGATCCGCGTCCCGACCGACCCGATGCCGCCGCCCCGCCCCGTCCCGGCACCGGCGCTGGCGCCGGCGAGGTCACGATCCGCGCCGCCGTCCCCGCGGACGTGCCGGCGGTCGCCGGACTCCGCTGGCGGTGGTCCCTCGACGAGGGCGGCGTGACGCCCGTCACCGACGAGGCGGGGTACGTCGCCGCGACCGCCGCCTTCGCCGCGGCGCATCCGCAGTCGCACCGCTGCACCGTCGCCGAGCTCGACGGCGTGGTCGTGGGCCTGGCCTGGCTGGCCCTGACCGACCGGCCGCCGACGCCGGACGACCTGAGCCGGGTGTCCGGCGACGTCCAGTCCGTCTACGTCGTCCCCGAGCTGCGCGGATCCGGGACAGGCTCCCGGCTCGTGGCGGCGCTGCTCGCGGACGCACGCGCCGCGGGCTGCCGGTACGTCCGCGTGCACTCGAGCCCGCGGGCGATCCCGCTCTACGCGCGCGCCGGGTTCGCCGTGGACGAGACGTACCGCGTCGTCCGCCTCTGAGGATCCGGCGCCGGATCAGGCCGAGGCGCGGGCAGTCCGCCGCCGCTCGACCGCCGTCATCACGAGGTACAGCGTCGTCCAGAGCACGAGGCCCGCGGCGAGGAAGATCCCGACGACGGTGAGCACGCCGCCCGCGGTGTCCACCGGGAACCAGCCGCTGAGGAGGAGCGCCGGGAGGACGGTCACGAGCATCAGCGCGAAGTGGGCGACCGACTGCCGCGGGAGGCTGCAGCCGGGCACCTGGTAGAGGAGCGAGCCGGCGGCGGTCGCGGCGACGATGACGCCCACCGCGAGGGTCGAGCGGCCGTCCGCCGTCCGGCCGTCGAGGAGCAGGTAGGCGCCGATCGCGGACATGACCGCGAGCGGGATCCCGCCGAGGAGCACGGCGCGGAGGAGCAGGCGCGGGTTGCGCGGGGCGCTCGCGTCGCGGACGGCGCCGCGGGTATCCGCCGTGCCGGGATGTGCCGCGTCGTCCGCTCGCCGCATCGGGCCTCCTCATCCCGGCCAGTCGACCACGGACGCCCAGCGCGACGGAACCCCCGGTCCGGGTGGGTGCGCGCCTCCCGCGGCGTCGCCCCGCTCGCTACGGTGGGTCTCGGCCTCCGCACCGGGTCGCATCCGCCCACCAGGGAGTCCGCCGTGCTCATCACCCTCACCTCCACGGCGCCCTCGGCGTCGGACCTCAGCCACCTGCTCCGGAAGCACCCGGGCCGCGCCCAGTCCTTCGATCTCGCGGTCGGCACCGCGCACGTCGTCTACCCCGAGGCGACGGACGAGCGCTGCACGGTGGCGCTGCTGCTCGAGGTGGACCCGATCGCGCTGGTCCGCGACAAGCGCTTCCGGAGCGCGGGCGCGTCGAGCATCGCCCACTACGTGAACGACCGGCCCTACGCCTCGTCGTCGATGCTCGCCGTCGCGCTCGGGCACGTCTTCCGCACGGCCATGGGCGGCCGGAGCGAGTCCCTCCCCGAGCTCGCCGCGGGGACCCTGCCGCTCCGCATCACGGTCGCCGCCCTGCCCGCGCGCGGCGGCGCCGACCTCGTGCACGCGCTGTTCGCGCCGCTCGGCTGGCACGTCGAGGCGACGCCCGTGCCCCTCGACCCCGAGCGCCCGGAGTGGGGCGCCTCCGCGTACGTCGACCTCGTGCTCACGGGCGACGTGCGGCTCGCCGACGCCCTCCGCCACCTCTACGTGCTGCTGCCGGTGCTCGACGACGGCAAGCACTACTGGGTGTCCGACGACGAGGTCGGCAAGCTGCTGCGCGCGGGCGACGGCTGGCTCGCCGGGCACCCGGCGCGCGACCTCATCACCCGCCGGTACCTCGCGCATCAGCGGGACCTCGTGGGCGACGCGGACGAGCGGCTCGACGCCTCGACCGCGGACCCGAACGAGCGGCTCGATGCCTCGACCGCGGACGCGCGCGACACCGGATCCGCAGACGCCGCCGCGGACGCCGCCGCGCACGCCGACGCCCCGTCCGACGCCGGCCCCCGCTCCCCCTCCCTCGCGCGCCTCCGCGCCGAGACCGTGCACGCCGTGCTCACGGAGGTCGGCGCCCGCACGGTCGCCGACGTCGGCTGCGGGTCGGGCGCGCTGCTCGCGCACCTGATGGCCGACCCCGCCCTCACGACGATCATCGGCACGGACGTCTCCGCCCGCGACCTCGAGGCCGCCGCCCGCCGCCTCGGCCTCCGCGACGCGAGCGACCGGGTGCGGGAGCGGATCCGGCTGCTGCAGTCGTCCGCGACCTACGAGGACCCGCGCATCGCCGGCCTCGACGCCGTCGTGCTGATGGAGGTCGTCGAGCACGTGGACCCCGACCGGCACGCCGCCCTCGAGGCCTCCGTGCTCGGATCCGCCGCGCCGCGCGTCGTGGTCGTCACCACCCCGAACGCCGAGCACAACGCGCTCTACCCGGGCCTCGCTGCGGGCGCGATGCGCCACCCCGACCACCGCTTCGAGTGGACCCGCGCCGAGTTCGCCGCGTGGGCCCAGGGCGCGGCCGGCCGCCACGGATACCTCGTCGAGATCCGGCCCGTCGGCGACGAGCACCCCGTCCACGGCTCCCCCACCCAGCTCGCCCTCTTCCGGAAGGCCACGCGATGACCGACGCCCCCGCCCCCGCTCCCGCTCCCGCCGCGCTGCCGATCCCCCGCATGTCGCTCGTGCTCCTCGTGGGCGCGAGCGGATCCGGCAAGTCCACCTTCGCCCGCACGCACTTCGGCCCCTACGAGGTGCTGTCGAGCGACGCCTTCCGCGGCCTCGTCTCCAACGACGAGAACGACCAGAGCGCGACCTCCGCCGCCTTCGAGGCGCTCCGGCACGTCGCCGCGCACCGCCTCCGCCGGGGCCTGATGACCGTGATCGACGCGACGAACGTCCAGCCCGAGTCGCGCCGCTCCCTCGTGCAGCTCGCCCGCGACCACGACGTGCTGCCCGTCGCGATCGTGCTCGACGTGCCGGTGGGCGTGTGCGTGGAGCGGAACGCCGCGCGCACCGACCGGTCGTTCGGCGCCTCCGTCGTGAAGCGCCAGCACGACCAGCTGCAGCGCTCGCTGAAGGGCCTCGGCCGCGAGGGCTTCCGCAAGGTGCACGTGCTCCGCGGCGTGGAGGAGATCGCCGCCGCGCGCTTCACGGTCGAGCCGCTCCTCAACGACCTCCGCCACGAGCGCGGGCCCTTCGACGCGATCGGCGACGTGCACGGCTGCCGATCCGAGCTCGAGACGCTGCTCGGCGAGCTGGGCTACGAGATCGAGCGCGACGAGCGGGGCCGACCCGTCGACGCCGCGCACCCCGAGGGCCGCCGCGTCGTGTTCCTCGGCGACCTCGTGGATCGCGGACCCGACACCCCCGGCGTCCTCCGCCTGGCGATGGGCATGGTGCGCGCCGGCCACGCGTTCGCCGTGCCGGGCAACCACGAGGACAAGCTCGTGAAGGCGCTGCAGGGGAAGAAGGTGCGGGTCGCCTACGGCCTCGCGGAGTCGCTGGCGCAGCTCGCCGAGGAGGACGACGCGTTCCGCGTGGACGTCGAGCGGTTCTGCCGCGAGCTCGTCTCGCACCTGGTGCTCGACGGCGGCGACCTCGTGGTGGCGCACGCGGGCCTCATCGAGGCGTACCAGGGCCGCGCATCGGGCCGCGTGCGCGCCTTCGCGCTCTGGGGCGACGCCACCATCGGGGAGGCGGACGAGAACGGCCTGCCGGTGCGGCGCGACTGGGGCCGCGACTACCGCGGATCCGCGACAGTGCTCTACGGGCACGTCGCCGGCGTCGGCACCGAGTGGGTCAACGGCACCATGTGCCTCGACACCGGATGCGTGTTCGGCGGCGAGCTCAGCGCCCTCCGCTGGCCCGAGCGCGAGGTCGTCGCCGTGCCCGCCGAGCGGGTCTGGTCGGAGCCGGCCGTACCGCTCGGGCGCCGGTACGCATCGGCCGACCGCGGCGCCGGCGCGGCTGCCGGCGCGGCTGCCGGCGCGGCTGCCGGCGCGGACGGGCCGCGCGACGCCGGTCTCCTCCGCATCGACGACGTGCTCGGGAAGCAGGTCGTGGAGACGCGCGCCTTCGGCCGGGTCGGGATCCGCGAGGACGCCGCCGCCGGCGCCCTCGAGACCATGAGCCGCTTCGCCGTCGAACCGCGGCACCTCCTGTACCTGCCGCCCACGATGAGCCCGCCCGCGACCTCGTCCCGCGACGACGTGCTCGAGCACCCGGCCGAGGCCTTCGAGGCGTACCGGCGCGACGGCCTGGAGCGGGTGATCTGCGAGGAGAAGCACATGGGATCCCGCGCGGTCGTGCTCCTCACCCGCGACCCGGCCCGCTTCGACGCGCCCGCGGGCTGGCGCGGCGTCGTGCACACCCGCACGGGCCGCCCGTTCTTCGACGCCGCGGAGACGGACGCGCTGCTCGCGCGGCTCGACGCCGCGGTGGAGTCGGCCGGCCTCTGGGCGGAGCTCGACACGTCGTGGCTGCTCCTCGACGCGGAGCTGCTGCCGTGGTCCGTGAAGGCCGGGCCGCTGATCTGCGACCAGTACGCGTCCGTCGGCGCCGCCGCGACGGCCGCGCTGCCCGCCGCCGCCCGCACGCTCGAGCAGGCGGCCGCCTCGGGCATCGACGTCGCCGACCTCCTCGACCGCACGCGCGCCCGGGCTGCCGACGCGGAGGCGTACGTCGCCGCGTACCGGCGCCACGCCGCGCCCTCCGCCGGCCTCGACGACGTGCGCCTCGCGCCGTTCCAGCTCCTCGCCACCGAGGGCGCGACCCACCTGGCGCGCGAGCACGCGTGGCACCTGGCGCTCGCGGACCGGCTGGCGGTCGCGGATCCGGGCCTCGTGATCCCCACCCGCTCCATCGAGGTCGACCTCGCGTCGCCGGAGTCGGAGGAGGCCGCCACGCGCTGGTGGCAGGAGCTCACGGACGCGGGCGGCGAGGGCATGGTCGTGAAGCCCGTCGCGGGTCTCGTCCGGGGGCGGAAGTCGCTCGCGCAGCCGGGCATCAAGGTGCGCGGCCGCGAGTACCTGCGCATCGTCTACGGCCCCGACTACACGGAGCCCGCGAACCTCCGCCGCCTCCGCGACCGCGACGTCGGCCACAAGCGCTCGATGGCCCTCCGCGAGTACGCGCTCGGCGTCGAGGCGGTCGAGCGCTTCGTCGCGGGCGAGCCGACGTGGCGCGTCCACCAGGCGGTCTTCGGCGTGCTCGCGATGGAGTCCGAGGCGGTGGATCCGCGGCTGTGAGGCCGGGCGCATGTGGACGCGCCCGCTCCCTGCTGCGCGCCCGCGGCTAGCCTCGCCGGGTGCCCGCCGCCCCCGCCGCCCGATCCGGCGGGGTGCGTGCGGTCACGCGCGCGGGGCACGTCCTCGCATCGCTCGCGATGGGGTTCCTGCTGGCCGTGCTCGCGCTCGGCCTCGCGCTCGACGGGTCGCTCCACGGGCTCGACGAGCGGGACGCCTGACGGCTGCGCCGACGTCGGCCACGGCGACGCGGCATCAGGCGGGAGGTGCGACGCCCCACGTGGTCGTGGTGTCGCACGCGTCCGGGATCCCCGGACGGTCGCTCAGGTCGCGCGGCGACGTGGGCTCCGAGACCGACCCGCCGCCGAACTGGACGCGTTCGCCCAGCGCGTGCACCTCGTCCCCGGTGGTGAGCGTGGCGCCGTCCCAGGAGGTGGTCTGCTCCGGGAAGAGCGGCAGGACGAGGTCGGCGCCCTCGACCCCCGGCGTCCCCCTCTCGAGGTAGACGCACCCGTCGCGCACGACGAGCACCCCGGACACCAGGGCTGCGTCCGAGAAGCCGTTCGACACGTAGGTCGCGATCCGGGCGGGGGCCACGTCGTCGTCGTGGGGCGCGAGCACGAGGTCGAGAGAGGGCTCGTCCTCGCGGTCGAGGACCACGTCGAGGCGCTCGACGGCCGTCCGCCCCTCGGGCACGGCGACCGCGTACGTGGTGGGGCCGAGGTCCTCGGTGCATGCCGGGCCGCCCGTGACCTCCATGCCGACGCGCAGGCCGCCTCCCTCGATGCGCACCGACGTGGGGGCCTCCGGACAGCTCGACGAGCCGTAGGTGGTGACGAGGAACCGCTGGCCGACCTCGAGCCAGCGCACCTCCGGCTCCGTGTGCGCGGGTCCCTCGAACGTGATGAGCCCCGCGCCGACGGCGTCGAAGCGCTGACCCACGACGGTCGGCTGGGGCGGATGCGTCGCCACGAGCACGACCGCGGCCAGCGCGGCGGCCCCGACCGCCACCGCCGCCACGGCGATGCGCGTCATCGTCCGTGTGAAGACGGGATCCGTCCCGTGGTGGTCCTCGCGTCGCCGCATGCGCGCTCCCTCCGCTGCCCTGAGTCGACCACACAGCGTGCGTGACGACCACCCTCCCGATCGGGTGGGTGGCCGGGGGCGGCCCGCATCACGCCCCGCCGCGGTTCCCCTCCAGCGTGAACGTGAAGACGTCCTCGTCGAACGCGCTGTAGCCCGCGTAGTCGAGGAGCTCGTAGAGGCGGGCACGGGTCTGCATCTCGGGCACCTTCGACGCGAGCGTGCCCTCCTCCAGGATCGCGTCGAGGCCGCGCTCCGCGGCGCCCATCGCGAGGCGCAGGAGCGACACCGGGTAGATGACGATGTCGACGCCGACGTCGCGGAGCTGCGACGTGGTGAACAGCTCGCTCTTCCCGAACTCGGTCATGTTGGCGAGGATCGGCACGTCGACCGCGGCGCGCATCGCCTCGAACTCGGCGAGGTCGGCCATCGCCTCGGGGAAGATCGCGTCGGCACCCGCGTCCACGAGCGCGCGCGCCCGGTCGACCGCCGCGGCCATGCCGTCCACGCCGCGCACGTCGGTGCGGGCCATGATCAGCAGGTCGGGATCGCGGCGGGCGTCGACGGCCGCGCGGATCCGCTTCAGCGCCGTCGACTCGTCCACGACCTGCTTGCCGTCGAGGTGGCCGCAGCGCTTGGGGTTCACCTGGTCCTCGATGTGGAGGCCCGCGACGCCGGCGTCCTCCAGCATCTGCACGGTGCGGGCGACGTTCATCGGCTCGCCGAAGCCCGTGTCCGCGTCCACGAGGCACGGCAGGTCAGTGACGCGCGCGATCTGCTGCGAGCGCCCGGCCACCTCGGTGAGCGTGGTGAGGCCGATGTCCGGCAGGCCGAGGTCCGCCGAGAGCACGGCGCCGGAGATGTAGACGCCGTCCATCCCCTTGTCCTGGATGAGGCGGGCCGAGAGCGGGTTGAACGCGCCGGGCATCCGGAGCAGCTCGCCGCTCGCGAGACGCTCGCGGAACGCGCGGCGCTTGGCGGCGGAGGTGAGGGTGGAGTGCAGCACTAGAGGAGTCCCTTCGGGGAGCCGGCGCCGTCGAGGAGGCCCGGCCGGGCGGTCACGGTGAGGCCGGCGAGCTCGTCGGCGGTGAGCTCGGGCAGGCGCTCGACGAGGGCGAGGAAGCGGTCGACCTCGGCATCCTCGAGCACGCCGTCGGCGAGCGTGCGGAGCTTGCCCACGTAGTCGGCGCGCGCGAACGGGCGGGCGCCGAGCGGGTGCGCGTCGGCGACGGCGATCTCGTCGACGATGGTCGAGCCGTCGGTCAGGCGGATCTCCACCCGGCCGCCGAACGCCTTCTCGGCCGGGTCCATGGAGTGGTACCGGCGGGTCCACTCCGGGTCCTCGGTCGTGGTGACGCGGCGCCAGAGGTCGACCGTGTCGGGGCGGCCGGCGCGCTCGGGCGCGTACGAGTCGACGTGGTGCCAGGCGCCGTCCTGGAGCGCGACGGTGAAGATGTACGGGATCGAGTGGTCGAGCGTCTCGCGGCTGGCGCGAGGGTCGTACTTCTGCGGGTCGTTCGCGCCGGATCCGATGACCACGTGCGTGTGGTGCGACGAGTGGATGAGGACCCGGTCGATGGCGTCCGCGTCCGCGAGCACCGGGTGCGTCGCGTGCAGCCGGCGGGCGAGGTCGATCCACGCCTGCGCCTGGTACTCGGCCGAATGCTCCTTCGTGTACGTGTCGAGGATCGCCCGCTTGGCCTCGCCGGGCGCGGGCAGCGGCACGTCGTAGGAGGCCGCCGGGCCGTCGAGCAGCCACGCGATGACGCCGTCCTCGCCCTCGTAGATGGGGGTGGGGCTGGTCTGGCCGCGCATCGCCCGGTCGATCGCCTCGACGGCCATCTTCCCGGCGAACGCGGGCGCGTGCGCCTTCCACGTGCTGATCGCGCCCTTGCGCGACTGGCGCGTGGCGGTCGTGGTGTGCAGGGCCTGGCCGATCGCCTGGAACACCGTCTCCTCGTCGAGGCCGAGGAGCGTGCCGATGCCGGCGGCGGCCGACGGGCCGAGGTGCGCGACGTGGTCGATCTTGTGCGCGTGCAGGCTGATGGCCTTCACGAGGTCGACCTGGATCTCGTAGCCCGTGGCGATGCCGCGGATCACGTCGGCGCCCGTGAGCGCGCGGCCGTCGGGCCGGCCTCCAGCGGCGGCGTGCTGCGCGGCGGCGAGGATCGGCGGGATGTTGTCGCCCGGGTGCGAGTACTCCGCGGCGAGGAAGGTGTCGTGGTAGTCGAGCTCGCGCACGGCCACGCCGTTCGCCCAGGCCGCCCACTCGGCGCTGACGCGGGTGCCCGGATCCGCGCCCACTACGGTCGCGCCCGCGCCGCCCGTGGACGGCCCGTGCGCGAGGGCCTGCGCGCGCGCCGCGACGACGGGAGCCCGCGTGAGCGAGGCGGTGGCGACCGCCGCGTTGTCGATGATGCGGTTGACGACCATCTCGGTGACGTCGGCGTCGACCTCGACCGGATCCGCGGCGACGGCGGCGATGCGCCCCGCCAGCTGCTCCCCGGGAGGCAGGGCCTCGTCGCTGCGGTGGACGCGGACGCGGTGGATCTGCATGCTCTTCCTCACGGTCGGGCGCCTGTCGCGGAGGGCTCATGGCCCCGTCCGCGCGGCACCGGTCCAGCGTATCCACCGCCGAGCACGTCCTACGCTGGGGCGTGCTCACCGTCGACCCGGAGTCCCCCCGCACCGCCGACGTGCTGCCGCTCCTGCGGCAGGCCGACGAGTTCGCGCTCGCCCTCTACCCGGCCGAGAACTACCACGCGCTCGACGTCGGCGACCTCGAGCGGCCCGGCGTCACGTTCCTCGTGGCCCGCGACGACGGCCGGGCTCTCGGCACGGCGGCGGTCGTGGACGGGGGCGACGGATCCGCGGAGCTGAAGCGCGTGTTCGTGACCGACGCCGCGCGCGGCCTCGGCGTCGGGCGCGCGCTGCTGGTCGCCGCGGAGGAGCGGGCGCGCGAGCTCGGCGCCGACGTCATGCGGCTCGAGACGGGCCTGCCGCAGACCGCGGCCATCGCGATGTACGAGCGCGGCGGCTACCGGCACGTGCCGCGCTTCGGGCCGTACGCCGCGGATCCGACGAGCGTCTGCATGGAGCGCGACCTGCGGGAGGCGCCCGCGCCGCTCCCCCGCTGGATCCTCCGCCCCGCACTCCCCGACGACGCGACCTGGATGGCCGAGCTCCGCGCCGTCGCGCTGCGGCCCGACCTCGAGCGGCTCGGCCGATGGGATCCGGTGCGGGTCCGCCGCCGCTTCCTCGACGGCTGGGCGCCCGAGCGCACCTCGGTGATCCGGGTCGCCGGCCGCGACGCGGGCCTCATCGCCCGCCGCGACGAGCCCGACGCCCACTGGATCGAGCACTTCTACCTGGACCCCGCGGTGCAGGGCCGCGGCATCGGCGCCGAGGTGCTGCGCGATCTGATGGCCCGGTTCGACGACGGCCGCCCGTACCGCCTCGACGTGCTCCAGGGCAGCGCGGCCCGGCGCCTCTACGAGCGGGCCGGCTTCCGGGTGGAGCGGGAGGACGCGGTGGATGCGTGGCTGGTGGCGTTGCGATCCTGTGGGTGACTGCCCGCGTTCGTCTGAAAGCCGCCCGAGCGCAGACGCCTCGTCTCGACGGGAGATCCGAGACGCGACGGCGGCGATGCTGCGGCGCCCCCTCCGCTGACACCATCCATTCCTCGAGTGGATCGCGCGATCGCGCGGTCGCGTGATGTGCCCGTACCACACGAGAACGCCATCATCACGTCTGCGCGAGAAGCCGCTGCGGACGCCACAAGGCTGCTACCGTCCGGCGCTATGGACGGCTTGGGGCCGCTCTTCAGCAGGCCTTCTCGCACTGCTGACATCGGGGATCACGACGAATGGAAGAGCTACGACATGGACGCATCGGCAGAGGTGGTCGGCATCGCATCCGAGAGCGCCGCACGGGTGAAGCGGAGGCGGTCTCGTGCACTGGCCGCCCTCTCCGTCACAGCAGGGGTGGCCCTCGCCTCCGTGACGGGTGCATCGTCGGCGCAAGCGGTGGGACCGGCGTTCGAGATCTTCTACGGACCGGACTGCAGCGGAGGCGGAACGGCCTCGCGCGTCTACACGGGCATCAATCAGGGCGAGGCCTGGATCGACGACACCTTCGACAAGACGACCTGGGGTTCCACCGGCAGCGGCCAGCTGATCCGGAACAACGCCGCGTCCATCTACGTCAGTCACGCCAACGTCGCGCTCTATCTCGACGGCAGCTCCTACATCGGGTGGGACGCCCAGGCGAGCGGGGCCTGCTTCAATCTGACGGACGGCATCCGCAACCACAACACCAGGTGGAAGACCGCCAGCTACTACGGATCCTGAACGGGCCTCGAGCGCTTCGGCGACACGAGCGACTCGCACGGAACCGCCGGCCGCGAGGCAGTCAGAGGGGCCGCGCGTGACGCTCGCGCGCGAGGAGGGCGTACCCGTCGAGGGTGATCCACTCGCCCTTGGACCGGTCGGCCTCGACCTGCCTCGATTCCCGCCGGAAGCCGATCCGCGTCAGCAGCCGCGCCACGGCGTCGTTGCGGGAGTCGCAGGAGGCCACGACCCTGTGGGCGCGCTCCTGGCCGAAGACGAGGTCCAGCACTGCCCCCAGCGCTTCGGAGGCGATGCCACGACCCTGTGACGAGCGCGCCAGTGTGACGCCGACCTCGAACGTGTCGGGCTGCGCGTCGAGGAGGTGCAGCGCGACGTCCCCGAGGAGCCCGCCCGACCCGGCGTCGCGGACGGCCAGCTGCAGCCAGCCGCCGGGCGAGGGGAGCCGACCTCCCGGCTGGGCCGCGACCAGGCGCTCGGCATCCGCTCGGGAGTAGTCGATCCCCCACGACTGGTACCGGGCGACGTCCGGATCCCGGCGGTACCGGACGAAGTCGTCGACGTCGCGCGGCTCGAGCGGCTCGATCAGCAGGCGGCAGGTCGTCAGGGCGATGCGGTCGTACGACGAGGGCATGCTCCGAAGCTAGCGGGCGTGCCGGTAGCCGATGCGACGGGCTGCTCCGCGTGACCTGCGACGCCAGCAGGGCGGGAGCAGCGTCCACCACGTGACCGGCCGGGCGTCCCCCGCCGGATCGCTGCCGTCGCATCGCCGAGCCGGCCCACGGCATCACCGTTCGAGGACTCCCACACCGTCCAGGGGGGTGATCGTGGCCCGACGCCCCCATGTCGCGGAGGTACGACCGTCGATGAGGAGTGGTACCGCTAGGGATTCCCTCCCCGTCCGCTCGCTAGGCGGCGACGAGCAGCAGCGCGAGCTGCCCCGGTGCCGTCCCCGGGCCCTCTAGCCGTCGGGGTGCAGACCCGCGTCCGCCGGCCCGGTCCGCCACGCGGTGAACAGGACCTCGAAACCCGCCCGCGTCGGCGCGCAGCACATGGGGCCCGCGGTGACGGCCGCATCGGGATCCAAGGGCGACACCCGCACGAGGCGCCACGGCTCGTCGTCGACCCGGGCGCGGACCGTCAGCGCGTCGCCGGAGCGGCTCGCGCGGATCGTGACGAGCCGGCCGTGCCAGTCGGGGACGGGCGCCAGCGACCAGTCGGACATGCCGCGGGTGACGACGGCGCCGAGGCCGTCCTGGCCGTCGCTGCGCTCGACGCCGGCCTTGGTCCACGTGCTGTCGTCGACCTTCACGAAGACGCCGGCCTGGTCGAACTGCGCGGAGAGGTCGAGGCGGAACGACACCTCCACGGCCGTGTCCTGGTCGAGCGGGGCGAGGAGGGCGTGCTCCGTGTCGTGGACGAAGCCGTAGGAGGTGGTGCGCCAGGCGTCGCTGCCCTCGACTGCCGTGACGCGCATGCCGTCGTCGGCGACCTCGACGTGGGCGGGCGCGGTGGTCCAGGAGCCGGAGGTCCAGTCGATGTCGGTCATGGGGCGAGCGTACGCATGCGGCGATCGCCGCGGCTCGACGACCGGCCGCGCTCGGACGGCGCGCGAGGAGGGCGATCCGCCCCCATCCCGCCTGTTCACGGAAGCAGAACATCGCGTTCATGCACGGGGTCGGGCCGCGCCCGATGATCCTGATGCCGAGTTCCCGCGCGCCTGCGCGGCCGGCCTGCGCGACCCCGCGCGCATCCCCATCACAGAAGGACGAACGTGACGATCCCCCCTGCCCGCCGTGCCGCCCCCGCGCGCATCGGCGCCCTCACCGCGGCGGCCGCCGCGGTCGTGCTCTCCGTCGGCATCGGCGCGCCCGCGCACGCCGCCGCCGACCCCGCGCTCCAGCCGGCCCCCACGGCGAGCGACCACCTCATCACCGACGTGCCCGGCCTCGTCAACGGCCGCGAGCTCGGCGCCTTCACCGGCGTCGGCGGGCGCACGGTCGACGCGAGCCGCCTGATCCGCACCGAGTCGCTCGACAAGATCACCGCGGCGGGCGCCGCGACCCTCGCGACCGCGCACCACGTCGACCTCGTGATCGACCTCCGCACGCCCGGCCAGATCCAGAAGAAGCCCGACGTGCCGATCCCCGGCGCGAAGACCGTGGCCGTCTCGCTCTTCGGCGCGGATGGCGACTACCCCGACGACACCGTGATGTACCAGGACCTCATCGACAAGGGCCACGTCGACGCCGCGAACCCGGGCGTGATGATCAGCGCGTACCGCCAGGTGCTGCAGGCCATCGCGTCGCACACGGGCGACGGCACGATCCTCATCCACTGCTCGCACGGCATGGACCGCACGGGCACCGTGGTCGACCTGCTCGACCGGATCCTCGGCGTCGGCAGCTCCGACATCCTCCACGACTACCTGCTCTCCAACACGCAGCTCGGCGTCGACTGGGCGAAGCCCGCGCTCCTCCAGGGCACCTTCGAGGCCGGCATCGCGTCGCGCTACGCGGGGATGGACTCCTACATCCGCACGACGCTCGGCGTCGACGACCAGGAGATCCGCGCCCTCCGCGCGGAGTTCCTCGTCTCCGATGACGCGGCCGCGACGTCCATCACCGTGGGCGGCGTGACCGTGCCGCTCGACGGCGCGGCCGCCGCCGCGGGCGCGACCGTGCCCGTCGGCCTCGCGTCGATCGCCCCCGCCGACGTGCACGTGGCCCTCGCCGACGCCGGCAGCCGCGCGTCCGTCACCGTCGCCGGCCGCGTCGTCACGGTCGTCGTCACCGCCGCGGACGGGCGCAGCACGCGCACGTACCGCGTCACCGCCGGGCTCGCGCGGATCGAGCTGCCGGGCGGATCCTCGCCCGTCGCGGGCGGGACGGTCGCGGTCCGCGCGTCCGGCCTCACCCCGGGCGCGGCCTACCGGGTCGAGCTCCACTCGACGCCGACCGACGTGGGCACCCTCACCGCCGCCTCCGACGGCACGGTCGCGGGCACCGTCACGATCCCCGCGGGCACCGAGGCGGGCGCGCACACGCTGACGCTCCTCGACGCGTCGGGCGCCGCCGTCACGGATCCGGCCGCGCTCACCGTGGGCGCCGCGCAGGTCGCCGGCACGACGACGACGGGCACCACGGGCACGACGACGGCCGCGCACCACGCCGGCCCCGCGGTCGCGACCGGCGGCACGCCCGTCGCCGCCACCCCGTGGCCCGGGCTGGCGCTCGCGGGCCTCGGCCTCGGCGCGCTCGCGGCCCTGGCCGTGACGCGTCGCCGCCGGGCGTCGACGCAGCGGTGACGAGGGATCCGCGGACGACGCGGCGGCGGGCGCTCACCGCCGCCGCGGTCGTCGCGGCGTCCGCGGCCGTGGTCGTCGGCACCCTGTCGGCCGTGGGCGCGCTGCCCGCGGCCGACGCCCCGCGCGACCTCACGGGCGCACCGGTGCAGGCCGACGTGCCCGTCCCCGCCGACGGAGACGCCGACGGATCCGCGCAGCCGGCCGTCGACTCCGGCCTCGGCCGCCTCCGGGCGCCGTCGGTCGGGCTCGACGTGCCGCTCGGCGCGGTCGACGTGGTCGACGGCGTCGTGGATCCGCCGGGCTTCACCTCCGCCTACCGCGTGCGCGACCTCGGGGTCGCCCCCGAGGACGCGGCCGCCGGCACCGTGTTCGTCGTCATGCACTCGGTGCGCGGCGGCGGCATGGGCCCGGGCGACCTCCTCATCGACGACCGGGCCGGCAGCGCGCGCATCGCGCCCGGCGCGGTCATCGAGGTGGCGGGCGTCGACTATGCGGTCGGATCCAGCCGGGCGGTCGCCAAGGGCGCGCTGCCCGACGACGCCGCGGTCTGGGCGGACACCCCGGGCCGGCTCGTCGTCATCACATGCCTCCAGCGCGCCGACGGCACCCCGTCGCGCGACGACATGGTGATCGAGGCGACCCGGGCCTGACCGCACCTCCGCTCGGGACGAGGGCGCGCGACCCGACCCGGTCGCGCGCCCTCGTCGCCGCTAGGTTCGGGTGGTGAGCATCACCCGCGTCCGAGACGCCGTCGTCCGCGCGTGGCGCGCCGCGACGTCCCCGGGCCGGCTCATCCTCGCCGCCAAGACCGCGCTCGCGGTGGGCATCGCGTGGGCCGTCGCCCCCTACGTGCCGGGCGTCGCCAACGAGTACCCCTACTACGCGCCGCTCGGCGCGCTCGTGAGCATGTACCCGACGCTCATGGGCTCCGCGCGCACGGGCCTCCAGACGCTGCTCGGCCTCGGCGCGGGCATCCTGCTCGCGACCGCGGTGATCATGACCACGGGCCCCTCGTGGTGGTCGATCCCCGTCATCGTGGGGATCGGCGTGATCCTCTCCGGCTCCGGCTGGTTCGGCGCCGGCCGCGAGTACGTGCCGATGGCGGCGCTGTTCGTGCTCATCATCGGCGGGCAGGACGCCGACCAGTACTCGCTCGGCTACCTCGTGCAGATGGCGGTCGGGGTGGTGACGGGGCTCCTCGTCAACGTGCTCATCGCGCCGACGCTGTCGAGCGGGCGCGCGGCGGCCCGGATCAGCGCGTTCCAGCGCGAGGTCGCCCAGCGGCTGCGCGAGGTGGGCGACGCGGTCGAGTCCGACTCCCCGCCCGCGCACGCCGACTGGATCCGCGCCAGCGAGGACCTCGCCGGCACCGCGCGGGCCGTGCGCGCCGACCTCCGGGAGGCCGACGAGAGCCGCAAGGGCAACCCGCGCGCGCTCGTGAACAAGCGCGACATCCGCATCGACCACGCCCGGCTCGAGGCGATGGACCAGATCGTCTTCCACGTCCGGGACGTCTCCGCCGCGCTCGCCGACACCATCTGGGAGCAGCGCGGATCCATCGGCCTCGACCACGGGATCGGCGCGCCCATCCGCGACGCCTGCCACGCGGTGGCCGACGTGCTCGACCTCGACGACCCGGACTCCCCCGAGCGCCACCGCGCCATGGGCGAGGCCGCCCGGCAGGTGCGGCTGCTCGTGGAGGCGGTGGACCGGCAGTCGCAGGAGCTCGGCCGCGCGATGGGCCCGGGCGTCCTCACGGCGATGCACTTGAAGCGCGTGCTGCGGCACCTCGAGCCCGTGGACGCGGCGGAGTCACCGGCCCCGTAGCGCCGCGTCGGGCCCGGGGCCGGCCTCCGTGGGGGCCTCGGACCCGAGCTCCCCCGCACCCGGCAGCGCATCCGCCCGCGCGTCGAACCGCACCGCGACGATACCCGCGACGATGAGCGCGCCGCCCACGAGCTGGAGCGCCGTCAGCTCCTCGCCGAGCAGCAGCCACGCCCAGGCGCCGGCGGCCGCGACCTCGAGCAGGCCCGTGAAGGACGCGAGGCGGGATCCGAGCATCGCGCCCGCCGTGATCCCCGCGCCGTACGCGAGCGCCGTCGCGACCACGCCCACCACGAGCATGGGCACCCACCACGGCACCACGCTCCCGAGCAGCACGACGTCGGCGACGGATCCGGTGAACGGCAGGATCCCCGTCACGCCGACGAGCGCGAGCAGCACGGCCGCGACGAGCAGCCCTGCGGCCGCGAGCGCCACCGGCGGCAGCCCGTCCGCACCCCGGGCCGCGATGGCGAAGTAGCCGGCGCAGCCGATCATCGCGCCCAGCGCGAGGAGGAGGCCGACGGGATCCAGCGCCCCGCCGCCCGACGGCGACACCACGAGCGCGAGTCCGCCGGCCGCCGCGACGGATCCGAGGAGCACCGGCACCGCGGGCCGCCGCCGGGTCATCGCCCACGCCACCCCCACGAGCAGCAGCGGCGCCATGAACTCGATGAGGATCGCCGTGCCCACCGGGATCCGCTCGATGGCCGCGAAGTACATGACCTGCGCGCCGGCGACGCCCACGAGCGCCATCCCGAGCACCCGGCGCCACGCCCGCAGCACGGGCCGCAGGTCGCCGCGCAGCTGCACGAGCGCGATCGGCGCCAGCAGCAGCCCGCCCACGAGCGCGCGCAGGGTGACGGCCGCGACCGGGCTCCAGCCCGACGACAGGAGCGGCTTCACGAACGCGCCCGAGAGCCCGAAGGACGCGGCGGCGACGATCGCGAGCACGAGTCCGGTGGTGAGGTGGCGTCGGGGCATGGTGCTCTCGTCTCGTCAGGGGCCAAGCGGCCTACGGTCCTGACGCTAGACTGGTCGTGGATAAGGAGTCAACTTGCATTTCACCCCTGACACCGAGGACGTGCTCGCGTTCGACGCCGTCGTGCTCAACACGGCGCCCCGGGCGACCCGCAGCGGCGAGGACCTGCTCGCGACGCCCGAGCAGCTCGCCGACCTGATGACCCGCAGCGGCTTCTCCGGCCGCTTCGACCGCGACGACCGCGAGCTGCAGGAGGTGCGCCGCGCCCGCACGCGGCTCCGCGAGATCTGGACCCTCGACCGCGACGACATGGTCGACGCCGTCAACGGCCTGCTCGCCCGGCACCGCGCATCGCCCCGGCTCGTGCGGCACGACGCGCTCGACTGGCACCTGCACGCGACGCCCGACGACGCGCCGCTCGCCGACCGGATCCTCGTGGAGGCCGCGATGGCGCTGGTCGACGTGATCCGGTCCGACGCGACCGACCGCCTGCGCGAGTGCGCCGCCGACGACTGCGACGGCGTGCTCGTCGACCTCTCGCGCAACGGGTCCAAGCGCTTCTGCAGCGTGCGCTGCGGCAACCGGATGAACATGGTCGCGTTCCGCGAGCGGCGCGGGTCCACGCCTCCCGCGTGACGGCCGGCGACGCGTGCGGGCGCGTGGAGGAAGCGCACGCGCCGAGGCGCCCCATCCCTACGCTCGGGTCGCACGCGGGATCGGGACGCGGATGCCCTCGATCCTCCCGACCGCGCCGCAGCACCTTCCTCCCGTCGAAAGGCTGTCATGACGCTTCGCCCGCTTCCCCTCCCCCCTCGGGGAGCCGCCCGCTCCCGCCGCCGCGGAACGCTCCGGACGACCCCCGGCATCGCCGTCGTCGCGCTCGCCGCCGTCGTCGGCTCCCTCCTCACGGCGGTCGCACCCGCCCACGCCTCGGAGTCGACCCTCGCCGAGGCCCGGACCGCGATCTCCTCGTCCGTGAACCACGGCACCTACACGGAGGACCTCCTCTCCGGGAAGGTCACCGTCGACCAGCTCGTGGACGTCACCATGGATCTCCGATCCACGGGGCGCATCCCGAGCGCCGGGCCGGTCCTGAGCCGCGCGGAGGTCACCCAGCAGGCCGTCTCGGCCATCGCCAGCCTCCGCGCCGTGGCCGCCGCTCCGGCCGCACCCACCCTGACCGGCTCCTCGCGCTCCCACGCGTCCACCGATCCGCTCGTCGAGGACAAGCACTGGTGGAACCACCTGACGCACTGGTTCGGCTTCAAGGCGGACGCCCTGACGCTCGTCGGCGCCGGCGCCGCGAGTGCCGCCGTCGGCGGCATCCTCGCAGGCGCCTGCTTCGCCAGCGGCAACGTGATCTGCGGAGGCCTCGCCTTCCTGGCCACCGCCGCCGTCGCCTTCATGGTCGCTGCAGCCGGGAACTGCCTCGCCCAGCACCATGCATTCCTCTACGTCAGCGTCCCGAACTTCAAGGCCAGCGGATGCCGCGACTGATGGCGTGACGCACGACCCCACGGGATGACCTCGCCGAGACGGGCCCCACACGGGCGCGCCCGTGCGGATGCCCGGATCAGCCCCAGCCCACCGCCCCGGTCGCCGCCTCACGAGGAGGCGACCGGGGCGGTGTCGCGTCCGGGCGGGCCGTTCGCACGGCGCCCCTCTGTGCAGGGCGTGCATGCGTGCTGTCCGCCCGTGCCTACGCTCTCCGATCGCGGGGGCGCGGCCCCCGCGTCTGCGCCGGGTCGCCCGCCCGGCACCCCCATGAGAGGACGTCATGACGCACCGCCCTGCCCCGCATGCTCCCCGCACCTCACGGCGCCACCGGACCCGGATGGGACGCGCCACCACCGGGGTCGCCATCGCCGGACTCGTCGCCATCGCCGGCTCCTTGCTCACCGCTCCCACCCCCGCCCACGCCTCCGAGGCCGCCCTCGACGGCGCTCGCGCCGCGATCTCCGCCTCCATGAGCCGGGGCACCTACTCGGAGGACGTCCTCTCCGGGAAGATCACCGTCGAGCAGATCGTCGACGTCGACCTCGCCGCCCGCGCAGCGATCCACGCGGACGCGACACGGATCCCCACCCGCGCGGCGCTCATCCGGCAGACCACCGAGGAGATCGCCGACGTCCGCATCCACGGGGCCGAGCCGACCACCCCGGAGCTCAGCCCCTCCACCGGATCACGCCCCGCCTCCGACCCCCTGGCCGAGGACAAGCACTGGTGGAACAAGGTCACCCACTGGGCCACCATCTCGGTGAACGCGCGCAAGGCGTGGCGGGCGGGGGCCGGCGCCGCCGGGATCTCCGCCGTCATCTTGGGCGCCTGCCTCTTCGAGGGCGTCGTCGTCTGCACAGCGGTCGCGGCGATCGGCGTCGCGGTCGCGGCCTCCCTGGCGTCGACTGCCGCGTGGTGCGTCGCGCACGATCAGCCCGTCCTGTACGTCAAGGTCCCGGACTTCACGAACAGCCACTGCGGCGACTGACCGGGCAGCCGGTCCCGCGCCGTCGTCACCGCGCCTGCAGCGCCGCCTGGTACAGGTCGCGCTTGCCGAGGCCGGTCGCCTCGGCGATGGTGCCGGCCGCGTCCTTGAGGCGCGCGCCGTCGGACACCAGCTCGAGCACCTGCATCACGCCCGTCGCGAGGTCGACCTCGAGCGCCGCGGCGCCCTCCGCGACCACGACGATCTCGCCGCGCACGCCCTCGGCGGCCCAGGCGGCGAGCTCGGCGGCGGATCCGCGGCGCACCTCCTCGTACAGCTTCGTGAGCTCCCGGCACACGACGAGCCGGCGGTCCGGTCCCCACTCGGCGACGACGTCCTCGAGCGACGCCTGCAGCCGGTTCGGCGACTCGAAGAAGACCATGGTGCGGCGCTCGCGCACGAGCTCCCGGAGCACGCGGCGCCGGTCGCCGCCCTTGCGCGGCAGGAAGCCCTCGAACGTGAAGCGGTCCGTGGGGAGGCCGGACACGGCGAGCGCGCTGAGCACGGCGCTCGGGCCGGGGATCACCGTGACGCGGACGCACGCCGCGGCCGCCGCCTCCACCAGGTGGAAGCCGGGGTCGGAGATCGCGGGCATGCCGGCGTCGGAGAGCACCAGCACGTCGGTCTCGCGCGCGAGCTCGACGAGGTCGGCCGAGCGCTCCTGCTCGTTGTGGTCGTGCAGCGCGATGAGGCGCGGCCGGTTCTCGACGCCGAGCGCCGTGAGCAGGCGGATGGTCGTGCGGGTGTCCTCGGCGGCCACGACCGTGGCGGAGGACAGCGCCTCCACGAGCCGCCGCGACGCGTCGCCCAGGTTGCCGATGGGGGTCGCGCCGAGGATGATCACCGGTCGATCATCCCATCCGGCGTCGGGCGGTCCCGGACGCGCCCGTCGGCGTCCGCCGGATCCGCGTCGGGGAGGCCGGCGCGATCGCCGACGTGCTCGGGGTCGTCGACCTCCTCGTCGCCCGGGTCGCTCCAGCCGCGGATCCAGTTGGCGATCCCGCATCCGATCGAGAAGAGCCCGAGGGGCACGCCGAACAGGACGATGGTGTCGAAGCGTCCGGCGCTGCTGATCTCCCCGAAGGCGCCCGTGAGCCCGAGGACCGAGATCACGCACAGGGCGATCCCCAGGATCCACAACCCCAGCGTCGCGCGCCACCGGGCCCGGCTCCGCAGGAACACGCGTCAGCCCGCGTCGGGCGCGTCCACGCCCGCATCGGGATCGGTGTCGGCGTCGCCCGCACCCACCGCCGCGAGCACCACCGGGTCCGCGCAGCCGCGCGCGTAGCCGTCGATGCGCCGGTCCATGTCGCGCTGCAGGATCCACGCCCCGATGCGCTCGGCGACGGGCGCCAGCCACGCGGGCCGGCACGCGAAGTTGTAGCGCCAGATCGCGAGCGTCTGCCGCGGCTCGCCCTCGACGGGCGCGAACCGCCAGCCGCCGCCCATGCGGGCGAAGAACCACGAGCCCTGCGTCATCCTCATGCCCACGTTCGACGGCGGCTGGTGCGAGACGTACTCGCTCACCATGCTGAGGCCGAGGCGCGAGACGGTGAACGTGCGGACGCCCTTGGCGGGTTCGGTCGCGCCGCCCATGAGGTGCTGGTGCGCGATGAAGGGATCCCACCGCTTCCGGATCTCCCCCTGGGTCTGCGAGATCGCGAACGCCACGGCGGGCTCCACGGGGACGATGTGGCGGGACTCGACGACGGGCACGGATCCATGCTGGCACGGCGCGCGCGGGCGACGGCGGGCGGGCGCCCCCGTCGACGGGCGGCCGACTTGACGGCGCGGGACGATGGCACGTACGTTCGTTGAGCGTTCAACAATGAGCGCGAGGGGCTGGGGGCACCGGGGACCGCGCCGATCGCGCGGCGGTCCCGCCGCGGCATCCGCCTGATGCCGCCCTGGGCCTCGATCGTCCCGGCCCGATCGTCGGGTGTCCGCCAGGGCACGACCGACGGGGTCGCGCGGCCTCCGCACGGCGTGATCGCCGTGCACGGCGTGATCGTCGTGCCCGAGGAGACCGCCGCGGACCGCTCCGCCCCCCGTCGGCGGACCCCCGCGGCCGCCGGCCCACCACCAGGAACCACCGAACGAAGGAGAACCCCGCATGCGCACGCTGCTCCACCCCGCCCGCACGTCGCCCGTCCTCCAGGACGCCGCCCTGCTCCTCGCCCGCGTGGCGATCGGCTTCATCCTCATGGCCCACGGGCTGCAGAAGTTCCTCGACTACACGCTCGACGGCACCGCCGCCTCCTTCACGAAGATGGGCATCCCGGTGCCGGCCGCGGCGGCGGTCTTCGCCGCGACGGTCGAGACCGTCGGCGGGGCCGCGCTGATCCTCGGCCTCCTCACGCCCCTGGTCGCGGCGCTGAACGTCCTCAACCTGCTCGGCGCCTTCGTCGTCGTGCACGCCGACAAGGGCGTCTTCGTCGACGGCGGGGGCTACGAGCTCGTGCTCGCCCTGATCGCGGGCCTCGTCGTCGTCGCGCTGCTCGGCGCGGGCCGCTTCAGCGTCGACGGGCTGCTCAGCCGCCGCCGCCGCACCGCCTGATCCGACGGGCCGCTACAGCCCCCGCCGCGCCATCCACCGGTACACGAAGACCCCGATGACGCCGAGCGCCATGAGGGCGGGCCCGACGACGAGGAAGATCGAGCCCAGCTCCCCGGTCGCGCCGCGGTAGGTCGCGATCGCGCCGCCGATCACCGCGGCCCAGGCCGCCACGCGCCGCGGGAAGTCGAAGCGCTTCGGGCGTCCCGGGCGGCGGTCGCCCGCGTCGTCGCTCACGATCCGTCCGCGATCCGGGGCATCAGCTCGACGAGGGCCGGGTGCGGCCGGGCGCCGTCCGGCATCAGCGCCGCGAGCGGCTCGTAGGTCATCAGGTACGCCTGGAAGTTGGCGACGCCCAGCACGGCGAGGTCGCGGTCGTCCAGCGTCTCGCCGCGGTGGAGCCGCCCCAGCGCCGGGCGCGCGCCCGTCGCGTCCACGATGACGGACAGGTCCACCGCCCCGTCCTCGTCGCCCGCGACCCAGGGGCGCAGCGGGTGGTCCGCCGGCCCCGGGTCGACGATGATGCGTCCTGCGCCGTCCATGCCGTCCCCCTCGGCGGGACCCGCGGCCCCGGTGTCCAGCATGCCCGGACCCGTGACCGGCGACGACCGCGGACGCATCCGCCCGCGGCGCGCCCGGCCGCCCCGCCGCCCCGCACGGCGCCGCCGCATCCTGCGTACGCTCGGGGCAGCGGCCCCGCGGGCCGACGGCGCCCGGATCGGGCACGACGCACCACCACCCCGAGGAGCACCAGTGGACGACGCCACCGAGCAGAACGCGATCCCCGAGCCGGAGCCCACCGAGATCACCTACGACGAGGACCGCTTCCCCGCGCGTCCCGCCCGGCTCCGCTCCCGCCCCCAGATGCGCGCGAGCGGGATCCGCCGGTCGTCGTCCGACCCGCGCGCCGCCGACGCGTCGAACCCGTCCTACGTGGAGTGGCTCCGCCGCCAGTCGATGCTCGGCGACGCCGACGTGCTGAGCCGCGGCCTCTCCGGCTCGCCCAGCATGTGGTCGAACCCGTACGCGCGCCCCGACGCCCGCCGCGCCATCGACACCGCGTCGGTCTGGTTCACCGCCTACCCGATCTCGCTCATCACCAAGCCCGGCGAGACCTACCTCAGCGCGCTCGGCGACCCCGAGCTGTGGGCGATCTTCCAGTCCATCGGCATCGAGGCCGTGCACACCGGGCCCGTGAAGCTCGCCGGCGGCATCACCGAGTGGTCGCAGACCGCGAGCGTCGACGGCCACTTCGACCGCATCAGCACCCAGATCGACGCGGCCTTCGGCACGGAGGACGAGTTCCGCCGCCTCACCGAGGTCGCCGACCAGCACGGCGGCAGCGTCATCGACGACATCGTGCCCGGCCACACCGGCAAGGGCGCCGACTTCCGCCTGGCCGAGATGGGCTACAAGGACTTCCCCGGGATCTACCACATGGTCGAGATCCCCGAGGAGGACTGGCACCTGCTGCCCGACGTGCTCCCGGGCCGCGACGCCGTGAACCTCGACGTGGCCGCCGAGCAGGCGCTGGCGGATCAGGGCTACATCATCGGCCGACTGCAGCGCGTGATCTTCTACGCGCCCGGCGTGAAGGAGACCAACTGGAGCGCCACCGCGCCCGTGCTCGGCGTCGACGGCCGCACGCGCCGCTGGGTGTACCTGCACTACTTCAAGCAGGGCCAGCCCTCCATCAACTGGCTCGACCCCACGTTCGCCGGCATGCGCATGGTCATCGGCGATGCGCTGCACTCGCTGGGCGACCTCGGCGCGAGCGCGCTGCGGCTCGACGCGAACGGCTTCCTCGGCGTGGAGAAGAGCGTCGAGGGACCGGCGTGGTCCGAGGGCCACCCGCTCTCGGAGGCCGCGAACCACCTCATCGCGAGCATGGTGCGCAAGGTCGGCGGGTTCTCCTTCCAGGAGCTGAACCTCACGATGGAGGACATCCGCGACACCGGCCGCGTCGGCGCCGACCTCTCCTACGACTTCATCAACCGGCCCGCGTACCAGCACGCGCTCGCGACCGGCGACACCGAGTTCCTGCGGCTCACGCTCCGCACCTCGCTCGAGGTCGGCGTCGAGCCCGTCACGCTCGTGCACGCCCTGCAGAACCACGACGAGCTCACCTACGAGCTCGTGCACTGGGCGACCGAGCACTGCGCGGACGTCTTCCCGTTCCGCGGCGACGAGATGACGGGCGCCGACCTCGCGGAGACCATCCGCGGCGACCTCCTCGAGGAGCTCACGGGCGAGAGCGCCGACTACAACCACGTGTTCACGACGAACGGCATCGCCTGCACCACGGCGTCCGTCATCGCGGCGGCACAGGGCTTCACGACGCTCGACGCGATCGGCGAGGACGACGTGGCCGGGATCCGCGCCGCGCACCTGCTGCTCGCCAAGTTCAACGCGTGGCAGCCGGGCGTCTTCGCGCTCTCCGCCTGGGACCTGCTCGGCGTGCTGCCGCTGCAGGCGTCGCAGGTCGCCGACCTCATCGAGGGCGGCGACACCCGCTGGGTCCACCGCGGCGGGCACGACCTGCTCGACGGGGCGCCCGAGGCGACCGGATCCGCGTCCGGCATGCCGCGCGGCCGCTCGCTCTACGGGTCCCTCCCCGCGCAGGTCGACGACCCGGAGTCGTTCGCCTCGGGCCTCCGCAGCGTGCTGGAGGTGCGCGAGCGCTTCGACGTGGCCGTCGGCACGCAGGTCGACGTCCCCGACGTCGGCCACCACGGCATGCTCGTGATGGTGCACCGCCTCGACAACGGCGACGCGGCGGGCGACGCGCGTCTCCAGCTCACGGTGCTGAACTTCACGGGCGAGCCGATCCTCGCGACCGTGCGCTCCGAGGAGCTGCCCCCGCGTCGCACCGTCCGCGACGCCACGACGGGCGAGGAGATCGGCACGGTCGACGACCTGTCCAGCTTCCCCGTGCAGCTCGAGCCCTACGCGGGCCTGTTCCTGCTGCTCGACGAGGCGCCCGAGGTCGAGGGCGACGACGAGGACGACGCCGACAGCTAGCCGTCGGGAGCCGCGACCCGGCGGATCAGCAGCGCGCCTCGAGGGCGACGTCGCGGATCCGCCGGTCGCGGATGTCCGCCCACTCCACCGCGAGGCGGGGCGCGGCGACCGGGTGCCGCACGAGGTCGACGACCCGGTTCGCGAGCAGCCGAGGCGCCGGGCAGCCGGACGCGAGGATCCCCGTCACGGCGACGTCGGCCGCGCGCGTGCGCTCGAGCTCGGCGTGCATCCGCAGCACCCACGCGTCGAGCGCCCGGATGTCGCGCCCGATGGCGCCCTCCCGACCGCCCACCACGACGACCAGGTGCCGCAGCCCCGGCAGGTGGTCGGGCACCTCCACCGCGCGCAGGCGGCGCGTCGAGGCCCGCACGCCGCGGAGGCCCGGCGCCGCCGCGTCGACGCCGACCACGAGCGCGCGGACGGGACGCGGATCCGCCTCCGCCCGCTGCTCGGCGAGCGCGGCGGCGAGGTCGGCCAGCACCGGCAGCGCGTCGCCGGCGAGCGCCATGCGGGGCGTGCGCGGCCGGTCGCGGCTCGCGAGCGGATCGACCAGCGCGGTCCGCACGTCAGGGCCTCCGCCGGCGACGCGGCGGGACGCGGCGCTCCCCCGCGCCGCGCCCGCCCGGGAGGCGCTCGGTACCGACGGGCCGCCCGCTCAGCCGCACGTCGTGCAGCGCCGGCGCGCCCCCGCAGGGGACGACCACGAGGTCGCCCACCGCGAGGTCGGCCGGGAGCGGGACGACGTCCGCGTCGGCCGACGGCCGGCCCGCGACGACGCGCGCCGGGGTGAGCGCGGATGCGGCCGTCGACCTCCCGAGGACGCGCGCCCCCTTCCAGCGGGCGTCCACCCCGTCGAGGTGCCCGTCGACGCACACGACGCGCTCCCCGGCGATCCCCGCCAGGACCGCCGTGACCGCGACGACCACCAGGGCGCCGCATCCCGCGGCCGGCCCCGGGAGCTCCCCCGGCTCCCCGGAGTGCACGCACGGCGTGCCGCACACCTCCACGAGCCGCCGCACGGAGACCCCGGCGACCACGACGTCGTCGGGGACGACGGGCGACGGGGCGGGCGGGGCGGCGGGAGGCAGGGTGAGGGTCGCGGTCATGGATCCACTCCAGCGCCCGGCGGGCCCGTCGCGCGAGCGCGCTCACGACACCCGTACGCCTCCCGGGCGGAACCTCACGGGCTCCCGACGGGACCGGCCTCGCCGTCGCCACGCAAGGCGCCCGCCATGCCCCGCAGGAGGCGCCGCGCGGTCCGCTGCTCGGACTCGGTCATGCCGCCGAGCATCCGCCGCTCGACCGAGCGCACGGCCGCCGAGGCCGCCGCGAGGTCGCGCCGCCCCTTCGCGGTGAGGCGGACCGGGATGGCGCGGCCGACGGCGCCCTCGGGCGGCCGGGTCACGGATCCGTCGCGCTCCAGGGACTGCAGCAGCACGTTCATGGACTGCCGGGTCACGAAGGCGCCGCGGGCGAGGTCCGAGTTCGACGAGCCGGGTCGCTGGGCGAGGATCTCGAGGCACGAGTAGTGCGTGACCGTCATGCCGAGCGGCCGCAGCACCTCCTCCATCGCCAGCCGCAGCGCGGTCGCGGTCTCCTTCAGCAGGTAGCCGAGGGAGGTCTCGAGGTCGATGCCGTCGTCGCCTTGACTCATGTCAGCATTCTGACATACGCTCCTCCATGTCAGGCATCTGACATTGACATCAGGAGGATCCATGCCCGTCACCGGCCCCGACTTCGTCTCGCTCCAGGTCCGCGACCTCGCCGCCTCGCAGGCGTTCTACGAGCGCCATCTCGGCCTCGTCCGCTCCCCCGCGGGCCCGCCGCACGCGGTCGTCTTCACGACGACGCCCGTCGCGTTCGCGCTCCGCGACCTCGCCCCCGGCACCGACCTCGACGCCGTCGCCCAGCCCGGCGTGGGCGTAGCCCTCTGGCTGCACGCGACGGACGTGCAGGCGATCCACGACGGGCTCGTCGCCGACGGCCGCACGATCGTCCAGCCGCCCGTCGACGGGCCCTTCGGCCGCACCTTCACGTTCCAGGACCCCGACGGCTACCACGTGACGCTGCACGACCGGGCCTGAGGGGGGGGTGCCGCCGAGTCGGGCCGCCGGCGAGTCGGGCCGCCGGCGAGTCGGGCCGCCGGCGAGTCGGCCCGCCGGACCCGGCCGCCGGGCGGGTCGCCGCCGAGCGTCCGCGGCCCGGGCGCCCCGGCTCGTGCATGCGATGATGAGCCGTGCCCGACATGCCCCACCGCCCCGCCGAGCCCGGGGGCGCCGGCACCGGCATCGAGGGCGCGGCGGACGACCGCGGCACGCACGGCGGCACGCCCACGCGCGTCGGTCGGCGCTCGGACGAGCGCGCCGTCGCCGCCCGCGGATCCCGCCTCGACGACCTGCTGGCCCGCCTCGTCACGACGCCCGGCCGCCGGCGCGCGCTCGAGTGGGGCACGGTCGTCGCGATCGCGCTGCTCGCCGCGGTGCTCCGCATCCAGTCGCTCGGCCACCCCGACACGCTCGTCTTCGACGAGACCTTCTACGTGAAGGACGCGTGGACCCTCCTCCACCTCGGCTACGAGGGGTCGTGGCCCACGGATCCGAACCCCGCCTTCATCGCCGGGCAGACCGACGGGTACCTGCAGGCGCCCGGCTTCGTGGCGCATCCGCCGCTCGGCAAGTGGGTCATCGCGCTCGGGCTCGCGGTCTTCGGCGCGGCGGATCCGGTGGGCTGGCGCATCGCGACGGCCGTCGTCGGCACCCTGGCCGTCGTGCTCCTCACGCTCATCGCCCGCCGGCTCACCGGATCCGCGGTGGTCGCCGCCATCGCCGGCCTCCTGTTCGCGATCGACGGCCACGCCATCGTCATGAGCCGCATCGCGCTCCTCGACACGCACGTCATGTTCTTCGGCCTCCTCGGCGTCGGCGCGATCCTCCTCGACCGCACCTGGCACGAGCGCCGGTTCGCGCGCCTCCTCGCCCTCCGCCGCGACGCGCGCCCCGAGAGCGCGCACCCGCTCGAGTTCGGCCCCGTGATCCTGTGGCGCCCGTGGCTGATCGCCGCCGGCGTCGCGTTCGGCGCGACCTCGTCGGTCAAGTGGTCGGGCGTCTTCTTCCTCGCGGGCTTCGGCCTCTACGTGGTGCTCAGCGACATGCTGCTGCGCCGCCGCCACGGGCTCGCCGCGTGGTTCACGGCCGGCGCCGTCGTGCAGGGCCCCGTCTCCTTCCTCCTCCTCGTGCCGCCTGCGATCGCCGCGTTCCTCGCCTCGTACGCGGGCTGGTTCGCCACCTCGAACGGCTACTTCCGCGGCTGGGCCGCGGAGGGCGCGAACGCGTGGCAGGGCGGGCTCGCGTGGGTGCCGCTCTCGATCCAGAGCCTGTGGCACTACCTCTCGCAGCAGTACGCGTTCAACGTCGGGCTCGACGTGACGCACCCGTACCGGGCGGATCCGCGGCTCTGGCTGCTCCTGTACCGGCCGACGCAGTTCTACTACGAGGCGTACGGCTACGGGCAGGCCGGCTGCACGGTCGACGCGTGCTCGGCCTCGATCACCTCGATCGCGAACCCGATCATCTGGTGGCTCTCCGTCGCGGCGATGCTCTACCTCGTCTACCGCCTGGCCGCGCGCCGCGAGTGGCAGGTGGGCCTCGTGCTCATGGGCATCGCGGTGGGGTACCTGCCGTGGCTGCTCTACGTGAACCGCACGGTCTTCCAGTTCTACTCGATCGCCTTCGAGCCGTACCTGCTGCTGTGCCTCGCGATGGTCCTGGGGCTGGTCCTCGGCGACCGGCGCGACGCGCGTCCGCGGCGGACGCGCGGCATCGTCGTGGTCGTCACGGTGCTCGTCGTGTGCGCGCTCGTGAGCGCCTTCTTCTACCCGATCTGGGTGGGGCAGCTCGTGCCGACCTGGTTCTGGCGGCTGCACGCCTGGATCCCTTCGGGCTGGATCTGATGCCCGCCACCGCCGCCCGCCTCCACCCCGCGCTCCCCGGCCTCGCCGCCGCGGCGGCCGCCGCCCTCGTGGCGTGGGCCGTGCACGCGCTCGTCCCGGCGATCCCGCTGCTCACGGTCGCGGTCGCCCTCGGCATCGTCGCCGCGCAGATCCCGGCCGCCCGGCCCGCGCTCACCGGGCCGCTGAAGCCCGGCCTCACGCTCGCGTCGAAGCGGCTGATGCGGATCGGCGTGGTGCTCCTCGGCCTGCAGCTCGGGCTCTCCGACATCGTCGGCCTCGGCTGGCGCGCCGTGCTGCTCGTGGTCGCGGTCGTGGTGCTCGCGTTCGCGGGCACGTACGCGATCGCCCGCGCCCTCCGCATGCCCGGCCAGCAGCCGCTCCTCCTCGCGACCGGCTTCTCCATCTGCGGCGCGAGCGCGATCGGCGCGATGGCGGGCGTCACGCGCGCCAAGCCCGCCGACCAGGGCGCGCCCGTCGCGCTCGTCACGCTCTGCGGCACGCTCGCGATCGCCGTGCTGCCCCCGCTCGCCGGGCCGCTCGGCCTCGACGACGTCGCCTTCGGGCACTGGGTCGGCGCGGGCGTGCACGACGTGGGGCAGGTGGTCGCGACCGCGCAGATCGCCGGATCCGCCGCCCTCACCATCGCCATCGCCGTGAAGCTCACGCGCGTGCTCCTGCTCGCGCCCGTGGTCGCCGTCGCGGGCGTCGTGATGCGCCGCCGCGAGGGCCGGGTGGAGGGCGCCGCGCGTCCGCCGATCGTGCCGCTGTTCGTGCTCGGGTTCCTCGCGGCCGTGCTCGTGCGCACCTTCGTGCCGCTGCCGGACGGCGTGCTCGACGCCGCGCAGGTCGCGCAGACGGCGCTCCTCGCGATCGCGCTCGTGGCGCTCGGATCCGCGGTGCGCCTCCGCGAGCTCGTCGGCCAGGGCGGATCCGCGCTCGCCGCGGGCCTCCTCTCCTGGGCGCTCATCGCGGGCCTCGCGCTCGCGGCCGTGCGCCTGTCCTGATCCGCCGCGGCCCGCCGCCGCCCGCCCGCCGCGGCCCGCCGTCGCCGATCGGCCCGGTCGCGCCGCCCTGCGTGTCGCCCCGTTACGCCGCGGCCAGGGCGGCTGCGGGAGCGCGGGCTAGCGTGACCCCATGGTCGATCGCGAGTACGGGTTCAAGACGAGGGCGATCCACGCGGGCAACATCCCCGACGCCACCACGGGTGCGCGCGCCCTCCCCATCTACCAGTCGAGCGCGTTCGTCTTCGACGACACCGCCGACGCCGCCGCGCGCTTCGCGCTGCAGAAGTACGGCAACGTCTACTCGCGCCTGTCGAACCCCACGGTCGCGTCGTTCGAGGAGCGCGTCGCGAGCCTCGAGGGCGGCCTCGGCGCGGTCGCCACGGCGAGCGGGCTGAGCGCGCAGTACATCACCTTCGCCTCGCTCGCGGGCGCCGGCGACCACATCGTCGCCTCCGCCAACCTCTACGGCGGATCCATCACGCAGCTCGACGTGACCCTCCGCCGCTTCGGCGTGGAGACCACGTTCGTGCAGTCGAGCGACCCGGCCGACTACGCCGCCGCCATCACCGACCGCACCAAGCTCGTATTCGCGGAGACGGTCGCGAACCCGTCGGGCGAGATCGCCGACATCGAGGGCCTCGCGGCCGTGGCGCACGCGGCCGGCGTCCCGCTCGTCATCGACTCCACCATCGCGACCCCGTACCTCAACCGGCCCATCGAGTGGGGCGCCGACATCGTCATCCACTCGGCCACCAAGTTCCTCGGCGGGCACGGCACGACGCTCGGCGGCGTGGTCGTCGAGTCCGGCCTCTTCGACTGGGAGAGCGCCCGCTTCCCCCTGCTCGACCAGCCCGTGCCGAGCTACGGCGGCCTCAACTGGACCGGCAACTTCGGCGAGTACGCGTTCCTCACCCGCCTCCGCGCCGAGCAGCTCCGCGACATCGGCCCCGCGCTCGCCCCGCACTCCGCGTTCCTGCTCGCGCAGGGCGTCGAGACGCTGCCGTACCGGATGCAGGCGCACATCGACAACGCGCGGGCCGTCGCCGAGTGGCTGGATCAGGATCCACGCATCACCGCCGTCAACTGGGCCGGCCTCCCCGCGCACCCGCACCACGAGCGCGCGCGCAAGTACCTGCCGACGGGACCCGGATCCGTGTTCACGTTCGAGGTCGCGGGCGGCCGCGCGGTCGGCCAGCGCTTCATCGAGTCGGTCGAGCTCGCGAGCCACCTCGCCAACATCGGCGACGCCAAGACCCTCGTCATCCACCCGGCCTCCACGACCCACGCGCAGCTGAGCGAGTCGCAGCTGGTGGACGCGGGCGTGCTGCCCGGCATCGTCCGCATCAGCGTGGGCATCGAGGACGTCGCCGACATCATCCACGACCTGGACCAGGCGCTCGCCGCCGCCACGGAGGGAGCGAAGTGAGCTTCGACACCGGCGGGGTACCGCCCGAGCGCACCGGATCCACGCCCCACCCGGCCGCCGACGCCGCGGACCTCGCGCCGCTCGACCCCGCCGAGGAGGCCGCCGACCGCGCGGCGGGCGACGCGGCGGAGGCACAGGCCGACACCGAGCACGCCGACGCGTCCGCACCCGTCGAGCCCGTCGCGACAGTGCCGACTGGAGGGGGCGACGCCGACGGCACCCAGACGACGCAGCTCCAGAACGGCCTGACCTGCGCGATCCCCCGCTCCAGCCCGCTCGCCGCCCTGCTCCGCTCCGAGCGCACGTGGACCGGCCCGAGCGCCAAGGAGCGCCAGGCGATCCTCCGCCGCGCGAAGAGCGTCGCGATCGTCGGCGCCTCGCCGAACCCGGCGCGCTCCAGCTACTTCGTCGGCACGTACCTCCAGCAGTCGAGCGACTACCGCGTCTACTTCGTGAACCCGAACGCCACCGAGATCCTCGGTGAGAAGGCGTACCCCGACCTCGCGTCGCTGCCCGAGGTGCCCGACATCGTCGACGTGTTCCGCAAGGCGAGCGACATCCCGTCCGTCGTGGACGACGTGGTCGCCGTCGGCGCGCCCGTCATCTGGGTGCAGCTCGGCATCTGGAACCAGGAGGCGGCGGAGGACGCCGAGGCCCGCGGCCTCACGGTGGTGATGGACCGCTGCGTCAAGGTCGAGCACGCGCGCTTCCACGGAGGCCTGCACCTGCTCGGCTTCGACACCGGCGTGATCAGCTCGCGGAAGGCCGCGGTCTAGCGGACGGGTCCCGGACGCGCATCCGGAGGGGGCGCGGCGCGCCCCGCCCGCGTCACCAGCCGAGCGTGCCCGGCGCGCCCTTGAAGGGACCGACGACGCGCGGCGTGATCCAGCCGCCGTAGAAGTCGCCCTCCTGCGCCTCGACCACGACGCCGTCGACCGTGATGCGGTCCATCGCCGACGGGTACACGGCGACCATGTCGGCGAGCACCTCGAAGCCGCGCGTGGGCGACGGGTACCACCAGGCGGAGCGCTCGGCCGTGACGGGTCCGGCGGAGAGGGAGAGGTACGACGCCTCGCCCTTGTACTCGCACCACGACCGGCCCGCGGCGGAGGAGAGCACGCCTGCCGCGAAGTCGGCGGAGGGGATGTAGTAGACCGGCGGATGGCTCGTCTCGAGCACCCGGACGGCGGCGCGGGTGTCGGCGACGACGCGGCCGCCCAGCTGGATCACCACGTGCTCGGCGCTCGGATCGACGCGCGGCGGACGCGGGTAGTCCCAGACGGATTCCTGCCCCTCGCCGGGGATCTCGCGGGGACGACGGGCCGGGGGGATGCGCATGCGCCGACGGTACCGCGGGCTCCTGAGCGCCCCGGATCCCGCGGGAGCGGGCCTGCTGCACCCCCGTCCCGTAAAGGCGTATCCACTAAACGTTTTTGCACGAATGGTCCTCAGGGTGCTTGACTGGGGCACGTCCACCCGCATTCGGGTGTCACACAGCACGAAATCTTCGAGGAGTAACGCACATGGGCAT
This sequence comes from Clavibacter michiganensis subsp. tessellarius, assembly GCF_021922985.1. Lineage (NCBI taxonomy): Bacteria > Bacillati > Actinomycetota > Actinomycetes > Micrococcales > Microbacteriaceae > Clavibacter > Clavibacter tessellarius. The sequence continues at coordinate 1,793,614 of NZ_CP040788.1, forward strand.
CATCGGTTTTCTGGTTCTGGGTCTGATCGCCGGAGCGCTCGCCAAGCTGATCCTCCCGGGCAAGCAGGGTGGCGGAATCATCGTCACGCTGATCCTGGGCGTCGTCGGGGCCTTCCTCGGCGGCTTCATCGGCAGCGCGCTCTTCAACAAGCCGGTCGACGGCTTCGACCTCGGCTCGCTCGCGCTCGCCATCGTCGGCGCGATCATCGTCCTGCTGGTCTACGGCGCGATCGTGGGCCGCAAGAAGGCCTAGTCCTTCTGCACCGCGGAGCCCCCGTCGCCTGATCCGGACCGGATCGGCGGCGGGGGCTCTCGTCATGTCGGGCTCCTGATCCCGGCGGGTCGCGACGCGGGGCCTGCCTACGATGACCGCATGCCCGACGCCGTCTCCCCCGCCCGCTCCCGATCCCGCACCGCCGCCGTCCTCGTGGCCGTCGCCCTCCCGCCGCTCGCCCTCGCCGCCGCCGGGCTCAGCCACCCGAGCCAGCTGACCGACGCGACCGCGATGCACTGGCGCGACATGCACATCGCGCTGCTGCCCGTCTTCCCGCTGCTGGCGATCGCGCCGATCCTGCTCACGCGCCGCCACGACCGCCGCCTCGGGATCCTCGCGGTCGTCCTCGGCTTCGCCTACGCCGTCTGCTACCAGGCGCTCGACATCCTCGCGGGCATCGCGGCCGGCGCCCTCAAGATGGAGGGCGGCCAGGGCGTCACGACGATGTACGCGCTCGCCGACGGCATCGTCGTCACGGGCGTGTGGGCCTACGTCGCCGCGACCGTGCTCGCGAGCGCGCTCGTGATCCGGCACGCGGGCCTCCGCGCGCTGCCGGGCGCGGCGATCGCGGTGATCGCGGCCGTCTCGTTCGTCGACAGCCACATCTTCTTCCCGCGCGGGGTGGTCACCATGCTCGGCCTCGCGGTCGGCTGGACCTGGCTGGCGCTGGCCTCGTCCGGCCCCGCCCGTCGCGCCGCCCGCGGATCCGGCGCCTCGGCGGACGCCCCCGTCGCCGACCGCGCGGAGGCGGCGGCATAGTCTGACGGGATGACAGCGTACGTCTCGGCACTCGACCTCTTCTCCATCGGGATCGGGCCGTCGAGCTCGCACACCGTCGGACCCATGCGCGCGGCCCTGCTCTTCGCCGAGGAGTGCCGGGCGTCGCCGCGGTTCACGGAGATCGCGCGGGTGACGGTGCGGCTGTACGGCTCGCTCGGCGCGACCGGGCTCGGCCACGGGACGCCCGACGCGGTCGTCGCCGGTCTCGCGGGCCTCGCGCCCGAGACGTGCGACCCGGACGAGGTGCGCGGCCGCTGGTCCGGGCTCGGCGAGGGCGTCGACGTGCCGCTCGCCGGCGTCCACCCGGTCCGCATGGTCGGGCGCGACCTCACGTTCGAGCCGTTCACGCGCCTCCCCCGGCACCCCAACGCGATGCACCTCGCCGCCCTCGACGCCGATGGCGGCACGGTGCTCGAGAGCACCTGGTTCTCGGTCGGCGGCGGGTTCGTGCTGCGCGAGGACCAGGCGCCGTCGGCCGTGCTGCCCACGGGCCTGCCGCATTCGTTCTCCAACGCCGACGAGCTGATCGCGCTGGCCGAGTCGACCGGGCGCTCCATCGCCGACGTCGCGCGCGACACCGAGGAGTCGATCCACGGATCCCGCCGCGCGGTCGCCGGGCTCGACGCGATCTGGGACGCCATGGCCGCGTGCGTGACCGCGGGCCTCGGCGGCCAGGGCACGCTGCCGGGCGGGCTCAACGTGCGACGCCGGGCGGCGCGCGTCGCCTCGCAGCTGGCGACCATCGACGCGGAGGGCCAGCGCGACACGTCGCACGAGTGGCTGCACGCGTTCGCGCTCGCGGTGAACGAGGAGAACGCGTCCGGCGGGCGCGTCGTCACGGCGCCGACGAACGGCGCGGCCGGCATCATCCCCGCCGTCGGCTCCTACTACCTGCGATTCGTGCCCGGCGCCGACCGCGACGGGATCCGCGACTTCCTGCTCACCGCCACCGCGATCGGCTCGCTCGTCAAGGCCAACGCGTCCATCTCGGGCGCGGAGGCCGGCTGCCAGGGCGAGGTCGGCACGGCGTGCGCGATGGCGGCCGGCGCGCTCTGCGCGGTGCTCGGCGGATCCCCGCGCCAGGTCGAGAACGCCGCCGAGATCGCGATGGAGCACCACCTCGGCCTCACGTGCGATCCCGTGGGCGGGCTCGTGCAGATCCCGTGCATCGAGCGGAACGCCATCGCCGCGTCCACCGCCGTCAACGCCGCCCGCATGGCGCTGCACGGCGACGGCACGCACCTCGTCTCGCTCGACACCGTGATCGAGACGATGCGGCAGACGGGCCTCGACATGTCCACCAAGTACAAGGAGACGTCCACGGGCGGCCTCGCGGTGAACGTCATCGAGTGCTGAGGGCGGCGGGCGCGCCCCGCCGTGACAGGCTGTCCGCATGGGCGCTCCCGCACTGCTCCTCGCCGTCGCGGCGCTGCTCATCCTCGGCACCACGCAGGTCGCCGCGTGGGGCGGCCTCAAGCGCAACGGCTGGATCGGGATCCGCACGCGCCCCCTCATGACGAGCGACGAGGCCTGGCGCGCCGGCCACCGCGCGGCCCTGCCCGCCCTCCGCGGCACCTGCATCCCCGTCGCGATCGGCGGCGTGATCGGCGCGGCCGCGAGCGGCGTGGGGATGAACAGCGTCGCGACCTGGGGCGCGCTGCTGCTCGTCGCGGGGATCGCGTGGGGCACCTTCCGGGCGGGGCGCGCGGCGAGGGCCGTCACCCGGACGCGCGATCCCGGACGCTGAACGGCCCCGCCCACGTGGGACGGGGCCGCCCGGCTCACCTCGGGATCAGCGGTGCCACCAGGAGAAGCCGCCGGTCCTCACGGGGTGGATCTTGTCGAAGGGCGACGTGTACTTGTAGATGGCGTTGACGTCGAGTCCGGGGCAGGGGTCGGTCCCGGTGTCGCTGCGCTGCCCGAACTCCTCGCACGTCATCATGTCGAACCTCTGCTCCGCCGAGGAGCCCTGCCACGCGAGGCCGTAGTACTGGAACATGAACTTGAGCTTCTGGTGGCAGGTGTCAGGGCCGCCCTTGTAGACCTTGACGATGAGGCCCGACCCGATCTCCCCGTCGGACTGCGACGAGTTCCAGGCACCGCACACGCGGTAGTTGGACTGCGCCTGGGCAGCCGGTGCGGGGCCGGCCGCGAGGCCTGCCGAGACGAGGGCGAAGGCGGCGAGGCCGCCGGCGAGGAGGCGCGGGAGGGTGCGGGGGAGCTTCATGGATCATCCGTCCTGTCGGGGAGCCACGGGATCGTGGCTTCCGGAGCATAGGGCCGGGCCGCACCAGACCCGGGGAACGTTCCCCACGAGCTGAGGAGCCTCAACCGGTCGGCGTCACGGTGGCGGCCGACGCGACGCGCGGATCCGACCTCGCCGCGGCCTCACGGGATCCTTCACGTTCGGCGCCGCGCACTTCCGCACGAAGCCCGGCCTGGTGCTCGTGCCCGCGGAGGGCGCCCTCGAGCGCGCGCTGCCGACGCTCGTGCCCGGCAGATCAGCGCGCATGCTCACCGACGGCATCGACCGGAGTCGCCGTCACGTCGGCGCAGCACCACGGCGGCCCATGGCCCGCCACCACCTCGCAGCACACGTCCGTCGGCGTGACCGCGCTGCGCCGGTTCCAGCGCCCGATCGCGTACCAGGACGCCCCCGAGGCGCTGCTGCCGCCGGCGCTCCGAGACGGGTGGACGGATCCGCGGCGCGTCGACGGCGTGCTGCGCGCACGACCGCCTCAGACGGACGTGCGGCCCCGCCCAGAGGGACGGGGCCGCACGGCGTCCGGGAGTGCGTCCGGCTCAGGACCTCCAATACGAGAATCCGGGGCTCGTGACACGGTGGACCTGGTCGTACACCGAGCTGTACTGGTAGATGGCGTTCTGCGTGAGTCCGTAGCAGGGGTCGCCCATGTATCCGATGCGCCCCGCGAATTCCTCGCACGTCATGAGGCGCGTCGAGTACTGGACGGAGGATCCCTGGTAGGCCTCGCCGTAGTGGTCGTACATGTACTCGAGCTTCTGGTCGCACGTGAACGAGCCGTTCTTGTAGACCTTGACGACGAGGCCCGTGCCGAGCCCGCCGGACACCGCCGAGTTCCACGCGGCGCAGATGCGCACGTTCGACTGCGCTTCGGCGGCGGGAGCGGGACCTGCGGCGACGATGGCGAGGACGAGACCGGCGGCGGCGGACGCGCCGACGAGGAGGCGCGTGAGCTGTCGGGTGGGGCGCATGGAGTGCTCCTTCGGGCGGGGGATCGCGCACGGGATCCCGCGGCCGACGGAGGCTAACGGTTCCTCTCCCCGGCGCTCGCGGTTCCTCCCCGGGCACGCGAGGCGCGACATGGGACGGAGCGTCCGCACGACGACGACCTCAGGGGACCGCGACCAGCTGGTCGCTGAGCGCGTCCGCCGTCGTCGCCGGGAGGCGGCACGAGAACGCGCGGCAGACGTAGGCCGTCCCCGTGCATCCCGCCTCCCGGTCGGCGAGCAGCTCGAAGCCCGCGTCGGCCCACGCGCGCGCGGCCGTCTCCGTGACGACGATCGAGACGTCGGGCGGGCGGATGCGGCCGCGCGCGATCAGGGCGAGCGACTCGGCGGCGTCGGAGTCCGCGTCCGGCACGACCACGACCAGCTGCCGCGCCGCCGCGTCCATCGCCGCCGCCTGCTCGAGCGCGCCGCCGAACGCGATCGGCCGCGTCGCCCCTCCGGCCGCCACCGTCGCGAGCGCGGCGCGCGCGGCCCGGTCGTAGCGCGGATCCGCCGTCAGCTGCCCGAGCACGCGCGCCGCCGAGGCCGCCGCCGTGAGGCCCGACGGGTACGCGCCCTCGGACGGGTCGCTCGCGAGGTCGAGCCCGAAGCCGGCGAGCACCGGATCCGCGCCCGTGGGCACCCGGAACCCGGCCGCGCCCGGCTGCGCGCCCGCCGAGGCGATGCCCGCGGCATCCGCGCCACCAGCAGCGCCCGCAGCGCCCGCATCCGCCCCCGCGATCAGCGCGTCCACGATCCCCCGCGCCCGCACCGCGTACGCGACCTCGCCCGTCGCCAGCGCGAGCGCGAGGAGCCCGTCGGCGAGCATCCCGTGGTCCTCGAGGGTCGCGACCGCGGGCGAGACCCGGCCGTCGATCGACGCCCGCACGAGCGACCCGTCGGCGCGCACGTGCTCGGCGAGCAGCATGTCGGCGGCGGCGCGGGCGGCGTCGATCCACGCCACGCGACCGAACGCGCGCCCCGCCCGGGCGAGCGCGCCGATCGCGAGCCCGTTCCAGCCCGTGAGCACCTTCCCGTCGACCGCGGGCGGATCCTCGGCCGCGCGCCCCGCGGCGTCCAGCGCGTAGTACCCGCCCTCCACGCGGCGCCCGCCGACCGTGCTCTCCGAGTCCTGCGCGGACGCGAACCCGCCCGACGCGCGCCGCAGCGTCCCCGTGAGGAACGCGACGATCCCCGCGGCGACGTCCTCGTCGCCCGCCCGCGCGTACGCGTCGAGCAGCAGCGCGTTGTCGTAGAGCATCCGCTCGTAGTGCGGCTCGGACCAGTCGCGGCGCGTGGAGTAGCGGAAGAAGCCGCCCTCGACCGGGTCGCGCAGGTCGGATCCGGCCATCGCGTCGAGGGTGCGGCGCACGAGCGCGCGCGTCGCCTCCGCCCGCGGCGGCGCGAGCACGCCGGACTCGGCGAGCGTGTCGAGCAGCAGCACGACGGGCGCGACGGGGAACTTGGGCGCGGATCCGAACCCGCCGTGCTCGGCGTCCTCGAAGCCCGCGAGCTCGGCGGCCACGCGGTCGAGGGCGGCGGCGTCGGGCAGCGGGGAGGCGGCGGATCCGCGCGCCGAGGCCTCGCGGATCGCCGCGCTCAGCTGCCCCGCGCCCTGCTCGACCTGGTCGCGGCGCGTGGTCCACGCGTCGGCGACGGCATCGAGCACCTGCCGGAACGACGGGTGCCCGGCGCGCGGCTCGGGCGGCGAGTACGTGCCCGCGTGGAACGTGCGGCCCTCGGGCGTCGTGAACACGTTGAGCGGCCAGCCGAGCTGGTCGGTGAAGGCGCCGGCCGCGGTGATCAGGGCCGCGTCCACCTCCGGGTGCTCCTCGCGGTCGACCTTGATCGCGACGAACCCGTCGTTGAGCCGCGACGCGAGCGCGGGATCCGAGAACGTCTCGCGCGCCATGACGTGGCACCAGTGGCAGGTCGAGTAGCCGACCGAGACGAGCACCGGCACGTCGCGGCGACGGGCCTCGGCGAACGCCTCCTCGCCCCACGGCCGCCAGTCGACCGGGTTGTCCGCGTGGCTGAGGAGGTACGGGCTGACGGCGTCGGCGAGGCGGTTGGGCATGCGTCCACGCTACGCGCGGGGCGCGCGACGGGACCAGGCGGACGAGACCAGGCGGACGGGGTCAGATCCAGTCGCGCTTGCGGAAGATGCCGTAGAGCACGCCGCTCACGCCGAGCATGAGCACGATCGAGAACGGGTAGCCCCAGTCCCAGTGCAGCTCCGGCATGATGTCGAAGTTCATGCCGTAGACGCTCGAGACGAGCGTGGGCGCGAAGAGGATGGCCGCCCAGCCGGAGATCTTGCGGGTCTCCACGCTCTGCCGGTTGCTCGACTCGCTGAGCTCGCGCATCTCCTCGTTCTGGCGCTGGCCGACGAGCGTCGAGTTCACCGTGAGGATGTCGCGGAGCAGCACGCGGAACTCCTCCACGCGCTCGTTCACGACGATGACGTGGTCGGCCACGTCGCGGAGCGCCTGCTGGAGGTCCTCGCTCACCTCGTACTTGCCGGATCCCGCCTGCAGCTGCTGCAGCATGCCGCCGAGCGGACGCACCGCGCGCTGGAAGTCGATGACCTCGCGGCTGAGCTCGTAGATGCGGCGGGACACGGCCGGGTCCCCGTCGAACACCTGGTCCTCGATCTCGTCGATGTCGTTGGCGAGGCCCGTGACGACGGGCGCGTACCCGTCGACGACCGCGTCGAGGATCGCGTACAGCACCGACTGCGGCCCGTGCGAGAGGAGCTCGGGCCGCTCCTGCATGCGCGTGCGGATGGCCGAGAGGTCGGGCGACTCGGCGTGCCGCACGGTGATGACGAAGTTGCGGCCGAGGAACACGTGCAGCTCGCCGAACTCCACCTCCTCGCGGTCGTCCACGTAGCGGGCCGCGCGCAGCACGGTGAAGAGGGTGGAGCTGTAGCGCTCGGTCTTGGGGCGCTGGTGGGCCTGCACCGCGTCCTCCACCGCCAGCTCGTGCAGGTCGAACTCCTCGGCGAGCGCCTGCAGCTCCTCGACGGTGGGGCGATAGAGGCCGATCCACGCCATGGCCTCGGGCCGCTCGTCGAGCTCGCGGAAGGTGTCGGCGAGCGTGGCGGGCGAGGCGACGCGGCAGCCGTCCACGTACACGCCGTTGTCGACGAGGCTGGGGCGGCGCCCGCCCGCCTGCTCCGTCGGATGCTCCCGTTCCGACCGCGCCCGCGACGCCCCGCCCGCGTGCCCGCCGCCGAGGGGCGCGACGCCCCGGGAGACCACGGACTTGAGGCGCGTGCGGATGCGGTGCTGGGACATGAGCCACACCGTACCCGGCGGACATGTCGCCTCCGCGCCGCCCGAGGGCGTCTGGGGAGCGGCCGGGTCAGACCACCTGGTCGGGGTGGCTGCCGACGCGTCCGGCGGTCTCGAGCGCGGTGATCCCGGCCATCTCGTCGTCGGTCAGCGCGAAGTCGAACACGTCCGCGTTCTCGACGAGCCGCGCGCGGCGCGTCGTCTTCGGGAAGACGACCGTGCCGCGCTGCACGTGCCAGCGGAGCACGACCTGCGCGTCCGTCCTCCCGTGCGCACGGGCGGCGTCGCGCACGACGTCCGCGTCGGCGACGGCCCCGCGCGCGAGCGGGCTCCACGCCTGCACCGTGATCCCGTGCTCGGCCAGATACGCGGTGGTCTCCCGCTGCTGGTGCCGCGGGTGCAGCTCGATCTGGTCGACCGCGGGCGCGGGCAGGCCGGCCGCATCCAGCGCCTCGAGGTGCGGCACGAGGAAGTTGGAGACGCCGATCGAGCGGGTCAGCCCCTCCTCGCGCGCGGCGGCGAGCGCCTCCCACGTCTCGACGTAGAGGCCGCGCTCGGCCGCCGGCCAGTGGATGAGGTGCAGGTCGACCGCGGGCAGGCCGAGCCGGTCGAGGCTCCGGCGGATCGCGTCGCGGGCGCGCGCGCGTCCGTGGTCGTCGTTCCAGACCTTGGTGGTGACGAACAGCTGGTCGCGCGGGATGCCGGACGCGCGGATCGCGCGCCCGACGCCCTCCTCGTTGCCGTACATGGCGGCGGTGTCGATGTGCCGGTAGCCGACCTCGAGGGCCTCGGCGACGATCCGCTCGGCGTCGGCGTCCGACACCTTGTAGGTGCCCACGCCGAACTGCGGGATGGGGACGCCGTCGCCCATCGGCACCGACGGGATGGGCGTGCGGATGACGTCGTCGCTCACGCGCCGAACCGCTCGACGAGCTCGCGCTTCAGCACCTTCCCGCTGGGCCCGAGCGGCAGCGCGTCCACGATCTCCACGCGTCGAGGGTACTTGTACGAGGCGATGCGCTCGCGGAGGAACGCGATGACCTCGTCCGGATCCACCTCGGCGTCGGCGCGCACCACGATCGCCGCCGCCACCTCCTGGCCGTGCAGCTCGTGCGCGACGCCGAAGACCGCGCACTGCGCCACGCCGGGATGCCGGGCGAGCACCTCCTCGACCTCGCGCGGGTACACGTTGTAGCCGTTGCGCAGGATCATGTCCTTCGTCCGGTCGACCACGCGGATGTAGCCCTCGTCGTCGATCGTGCCGAGGTCGCCCGTGCGGAACCAGCCGTCCACGATCGCGCGGGCGGTGTCCTCCGGGCGGTGCAGGTAGCCGTTCATGAGGTTGTGGCCGCGGATCACGATCTCGCCCAGCACGTCGCGCTCGAGCAGCTCCACCCGGTCCTCGTGCTCGGGGTCGGCGATCTCGATCTGCACTCCCCAGATGGCCTTGCCCACCGTGCCGGGGCGGGCCGTGACCCCCACGTGGTTGAACGAGGCCACGGGCGAGGTCTCCGTGAGGCCGTAGCCCTCGTGGATCTCGGCGTCGAACGCCTCCCGGAACGCCTCGATGACGGCCACCGGGAGCGCGGCGCCGCCCGAGATGGCGTAGCGCAGGTGCGGCCGGGCCGGGTTCCGCCCGGCGGCGGCCAGCAGCGCGAAGTACATGGTCGGCACGCCCATGAACACCTGCGTGTCGTGCTCGACCATGAGCGCGAGCGCGGCGTCGCCGTCGAAGCGCGGCACCATCACGATCGTCGCCCCCGCCCGGAACGACGCGTTCATGGTGCAGGTCTGGCCGAAGGTGTGGAACAGCGGGAGGCAGCCGAGGATCCGGTCGCCCGCGCGCAGGTCGAAGGTGTCGAGCAGCAGCACGTCGACCTGCATCACGAGCGCGAGGTGGCAGCCCTCGGCGCCCTTGGGCTGGCCGGTGGTGCCGGACGTGTAGAGGATCGTCGCGGTGTCGGACGGACGGCGCGGCACGTAGGTGCGGACGGGCGTCGCGGCCTGCGCGAGCTCCTCCAGCCGGTCGGGTCCGCCCTCGGTCGCGGCGGGCACGAGGACGCTGATCACGGGCACCTCGGCGAGCGCCGCGCCCTTCCCGCCCTGCTCGAGCAGCGGGCCGGCGCAGACCAGCAGCGCGGATCCGGAGTCGCGCAGCACGTACGCGATCTCCTCGCTCTTCAGGAGCGCGTGCACGGGCACGACGACCCCGCCGAGCGCGAGCACCGCGTAGTACACGCGCGGGAAGTCGGCGACGTTCGGGATGAGCATCGCGACGCGCGTGCCCTCGCCCACGCCGCGGTCACGGAGGGCGCCCGCGTACGCGCGGGTCTCGTCCCACAGCTGGCGGTAGGTGGTGGAGACGTCGCCGACGACCACGGCCACCCGGTCGGCGTGGCGGTCGGCCGACTCGGCGAGGATCGCGGCGACCGAGACCGAGGCGAACCCGGTGCCCGCCTGCTCGCGGTCGTGCTCGGGCAGGAGGGGCGTGTCGGAGGTCATGGGCGGATCCCGTCGGTCGTCGTCGACTCGGGAGGCGGTGCCGCCCGCGCGCCGGTGAGGCCGGCGCCTTCTCCCGAACATATCCACCGCGACCCCCGCCGGGGAGGGTCGACGGCCCGCGGATAGACTGACCCCAGCATGGAATTCAGCATCGCGTACCCGCCGGAGCTCCCCGTCAGCCGGATGCGCGACGAGATCGCCGACGCCATCCGCGACAACCAGGTCGTCATCGTGGCGGGCGCCACGGGCTCGGGCAAGACCACGCAGCTGCCGAAGATCTGCCTCGAGCTCGGCCGCGAGAGCATCGGCCACACGCAGCCCCGCAGGCTCGCCGCGCGCACCATCTCGGAGCGCATCGCGGAGGAGCTCGGCGGCGAGGTCGGCCAGCTCGTCGGCTACCAGGTGCGCTTCACCGACAAGGTCTCCGCCGACACCCGCATCAAGCTGATGACCGACGGCATCCTCCTGAACGAGCTGCAGCGCGACCGGCTGCTCAGGAAGTACGACACGATCATCATCGACGAGGCCCACGAGCGCAGCCTCAACATCGACTTCCTGCTCGGCTACCTCAAGCAGCTGCTGCCGCGCCGGCCCGACCTCAAGCTCATCATCACGTCGGCGACCATCGACCCGCAGAGCTTCTCGCGGCACTTCGGCGACGCGCCCATCGTCGAGGTCTCGGGGCGCACGTACCCGGTGGAGATCCGCTACCGGCCGCTCGTCGCGGAGGCCGCGGTCGCGGGCGAGGACGACGACCTCGCCGACGCCCCGATGGAGCGCCCGGCCGACGACCGCGACTACCTCGAGGGCATCAACGCCGCGCTCGACGAGCTGGCCGCCGAGTCCTCGGGCGACGTGCTCGTGTTCCTCAGCGGCGAGAACGAGATCCGCGACGCCGAGGACGCGATCCGCAGCCGGAACCTCCCGCACACCGAGGTGCTGCCGCTCTACGGCCGGCTCTCCTCCGCCGACCAGCACCGCGTCTTCCAGCCGTCGACGCAGGCGGGCGTGCGCCGCCGCATCGTGCTCGCCACCAACGTCGCCGAGACGAGCCTCACGGTGCCCGGCATCAAGTACGTGATCGACGCCGGCACCGCGCGCATCTCCCGGTACTCCGTGCGCTCCAAGGTGCAGCGGCTCCCCATCGAGGCCGTCTCGCAGGCGTCGGCCAACCAGCGCTCGGGCCGCTCCGGCCGCACGAGCGACGGCATCGCGATCCGCCTCTACTCGGAGGAGGACTTCCTCCGCCGACCCGAGTTCACCGAGCCCGAGATCCTCCGCACGAACCTCGCGGCCGTGATCCTGCAGATGGTGTCGCTCGGCCTCGGCGACATCGCCGCGTTCCCGTTCCTCCAGCCGCCGGACTCCCGCGGCATCAAGGACGGCGTCGACCTGCTCACGGAGCTCGGCGCGGTCGTCCGCTCCCCCGACGGCACGCCGGCGCTCACCAAGGTGGGCCGCGACCTGTCGCGCCTGCCCATCGACCCGCGGTTCGCGCGCATGGTCGTCGAGTCGCGCAAGCACGGCGTGAGCCGCGAGGTCATGATCATCGTGGCCGGCCTCACCATCCAGGACGTCCGCGAGCGCCCGCTCGAGAAGCGCCCGCAGGCCGACCAGCAGCACGCGCGATTCGTGGATCCGTCGAGCGACTTCATCACCCTCCTCAACCTCTGGAACCACCTGGAGGAGAAGGAGGCCGAGCTCTCCTCGAGCGCGTTCCGCCGCATGTGCAAGGCGGAGTTCCTCAACTACGTGCGGGTGCGCGAGTGGAAGGACGTGTTCCGGCAGCTGCGCCAGCTCGCCCGCCCGCTCGACCTCCAGATGAACGAGCCGAAGGCCGACCCGGACGGGATCCACAAGTCGCTCCTCGCGGGCCTCCTCTCCCACATCGGGCTGAAGGACGCGCAGAAGAAGGACTACGTGGGCGCCCGGCAGGCCCGGTTCGTGGTGTTCCCCGGATCCGCGCTCGCGAAGAAGCAGCCCGACGCGATCATGAGCGCCGAGCTCGTGGAGACCAGCCGCCTGTTCGCGCGCACCAACGCGGCCATCGACCCGGCGTGGGCCGAGCCCATCGCGGGCGGGCTCGTCAAGCGCACCCACAGCGAGCCGCACTGGGAGAAGAAGCAGGGCGCGACCGTGGCGTGGGAGCGGGTGACGCTGTACGGCGTGCCGATCGTGCTCAAGCGCCGCGTGCAGTTCTCCCGCATCGACCCCGCGTACGCGCGCGAGCTCTTCATCCGGCACGCGCTCGTCGAGGGCGACTGGGAGTCGCAGCAGGCGTTCGACCGCGCCAACCGGAAGCTCCGCGAGGAGCTCGCGGAGGTGGAGGAGCGCACGCGCCGCCGCGACATCCTCAACGACGACGAGGCCGTCTTCGAGTTCTACGACAAGCGCATCCCGCGCGACGTCGCCTCCACGCGCGCCTTCGAGGGCTGGTGGAAGAAGCAGCGCCAGGAGACGCCCGAGCTCCTCACCATGACCGCCGAGGAGCTCCTCGCGGAGGACGCGGTGGACGTCGACGAGGCCGCCTTCCCGCCCACCTGGCAGCAGGGCGACCAGCGCCTCTCCCTCACCTACCGCTTCGAGCCGGGCGCGCCCGACGACGGCGTGACCGTGCAGGTGCCGCTCGCGCTCCTCGCGCGCCTCAGCCCCGCCGGGTTCGACTGGCAGGTGCCCGGCATGCGGCACGACCTCGTCACCGCGATGATCAAGGCGCTGCCCAAGGCGCTCCGGAAGAACGTGGTGCCGGCGGCCGACTGGGCCGCGCGCCTCATCGAGGGGCTGCCCGACCCGGATCCGCAGCACCCCGTGGCCTTCACCACCACCATCGCGGGGCTCATCATGCGGAAGGCGCACGTGCGCGTCGCGGACGACGACTTCGACCTCGACCGGATCCCCGCGCACCTGCGCATGGCGTTCCGCGTGGTCGACGAGCGGGGCCGCGAGGTGGCCGCAGGACGCGACCTCACGGAGCTGCAGGCGCGGCTCTCCAGCCGCGCGCGCGACAGCGTGGCCCGCGCCACCGCCCGCCCGGTCGAGCGCGTCGCCGGGGCATCCGGACCCGCGACGCGCGGCATGGAGCGCACCGGCCTCACCACGTGGGACCTCGACGAGCTGCCCCGCTTCGTCGACACCGCGCAGGGCGGCACGGGCGACAGCCGGCACGTCATCCGCGCCTACCCCGCGCTCGTCGACGAGGGATCCACCGTCGCGATCCGCCTCATGGCGACCGCCGAGGACCAGGCGCGCGCGATGCCCGGCGGCGTCCGGCGCCTGCTCGTGCTCGCCATCGCGAACCCCTCGGCCTACGTGAAGCAGCACCTCACGAGCCAGGAGAAGCTGATGCTCGCGACGAGCCCGTACCCGAACGTGCAGGCGCTCTTCGACGACTGCCTGCTCGCCTGCATCGACCAGGTCCTCGAGCGCGTGGCCCCCGGCGGCGCGATCTACTCCAAGGAGCTGTTCGAGACGGCGCGCGACCGCGTCTCGGGCGTCGTCATGGACTCCATGTTCGACACCGTGGCGCTCGTCAACCGGATCCTCACGGGGTACCGCGACGCCGAGCGCGCCATCAAGCAGGCCACGAGCATGCAGCTCATCGGCGCCCTCACCGACGCGCGCGAGCAGCTCGCGGGCCTCGTGCACCCCGGCTTCGTCTCGGCGACCGGGCTCGCGCGGCTGCAGCGCCTGCCCGCCTACCTCTCCGGCCTCACCCACCGCGTGCAGCGCCTCCCCGACCAGCCCGCGCGCGACCGCGCCTGGATGACCGAGGTGCAGAAGGCGACCGACCTCTACCGCGAGGCCGGCGGCGTCATCCCGTCCGCGCCGCACGCCCCCGAGTCGCTCGTGCACGCCCGCTGGATGCTGGAGGAGCTGCGCCTCAGCCTCTTCGCCCAGCACCTGCCGACGGCCGAGCCGGTCTCGCTGCAGCGGATCCGCAAGGTGCTCGCGGGCTGAGGCGGCGCGTCCGTTTCCCCACGCGCGTAGACTCTGGGCATCCCGCACGACCGGCCGGACAGGCGGCGTGCGCGATGCGCGGATCGGGGGATCCACGGTCGACGGCACAGGGGGGACCGCATGGACACCGACCTCCGGGAGCGCCAGCGGCTCGAGTCGCTGGAGGCGCTGCACATCTTCGGCACGGCTCCCGAGACGCGCTTCGACCGCATCACGGTGATGATCGCCGAGTTCTACCGCGTGCCGATGGCGGCCGTCGGCATGGTCGGCGCCGACGCCATCTGGATGAAGTCGGCCACCGGTCTGCCCAGCCCGCGCTGGGCCCGGAACGGCACGTTCACCGAGGCGGCCCTCGACGCGGACGGCATGCTCGTCGTCGAGGACGCCCTGCTCGACCCGCGCCTCGCCTCCTCGCCCAGCGTCACGGGTCCGCTCGGCATCCGCTTCTACGCGGCGCAGCAGCTGCGCGCGCCCGACGGCAACGTGGTCGGCGTCTTCCTCATCGCCGACACCGTGCCGCGCTCCTTCGGCCCGACCGACCGCGCCCGCCTGTCCCTCATCGGCGACTTCTTCTCCGAGGAGCTCGCCCGCGAGACCGACAGCCACCGCGCCGCGGAGGTCGCCCGCGCGCTCTCGCCGCGGCCGGCCCCGCACCTCGACGGCTACGAGGTCGCGGGCACGAGCATCCCCGCGCAGACGGTCGGCGGCGACGTGCACGACTGGTTCCTCGAGGGCGGCGACCTCCGCCTGACGCTCGCCGACGTGATGGGCAAGGGCGTGGGCGCCGCGATCCTCGCCGCGGGCGTCCGCGCGACCATCCGCCTGGCGGCCCGCACGGACGGCGTCCGCAGCACGATGGTGCGCACCGCCACCGCGCTCGTCGACGACCTGGCGTCCGCGGGATCCTTCAGCACGCTCTTCCACGCCCGGCTGGAGCTCACGACGGGCATCCTCACCTACGTCGACGCCGGGCACGGCCTCACCCTCGTGATCCGCGCGGACGGCAGCACCGTGCGCCTGCGCGGCCGCCATCTGCCGCTCGGGCTCGAGGCGCCGGATGCGTGGCAGGAGGAGTCGATCCGGCTGGAACCCGGCGACACCCTCCTCGTCTTCAGCGACGGCCTCCTCGACTTCTTCGACGACGAGGTGGCCGCCCAGGCGTACCTGGCGGAGTTCCTGCGGCTCCACGGCTCGCCGCGCCGGTTCATCGACGCGCTCAACGCGCGCACGCCGGTCAGCCAGGCCGACGACTGCACGATCATCGCCGTGCAGCGCCTGCCCCTCTGATCAGCGGTCCCCGTCCGGCGCGGCGCCCGTCGCGGCCGGCAGCTCCGGGCGGTTGGCCCAGGCGGACCAGGATCCCGGGTACAGCGCCGCGTCGATCCCCGCGATCCGGAGCGCCGCCACCTCGAGGGCCGCGCTGACGCCCGATCCGCAGTACACCGCGACCTCGCCCGCGTCGGGCACGCCGAGCCCGGCGTACCGCGCGCGCAGCTCCTCCGGCCGCCGGAACGCGCCGTCGGCGGCGAGGGCGTCCGAGGAGGGTGCGCTGCGGGCACCGGGGATGTGGCCGGCGCGCGGATCCCACGGCTCGACCTCCCCGCGGTACCGCTCCCCCGCGCGCGCGTCGAGCAGGACGCCGTCGTGCGCGACGCGCGCGGCGCCCGCCTCGTCGACCACCGCGAGGAGCCCGCTCGTGAGCGTGACGTCGCCGGGCGTCGGCGCCACCGGGCCGGTCGCGAGCGGCAGGCCGGCCGCGATCCAGGCGGGCAGCGCGCCGTCGAGGATCCGGACGTCCGCGATCCCGGCGTCGCGCAGCACCCACCACGCGCGCGCCGCCGCGATGCTGCCACCGCCGTCGTACGCGACGACGACGTCGCCCATCCGGATGCCCCAGCCCCGAGCCGCCTCCTGCAGCGCCGCGGCGTCGGGCAGCGGATGCCGCCCCTCCTCGGGCGAGCCGTGGCGCGACAGCTCTGTGTCGAGGTCCACGTAGACGGCCCCGGGGACGTGGCCGGCCTCGTGCAGCGGCCGGCCGGGAGGACCGCCGAGCGACCAGCGCACGTCGAGCACGCGCACGTCGTCGCGGGTGCGCAGGGCATGGTCGAGCTCGGTCGGCGTGATGAGGATGTCCATCACCCCATCCTCCCCGCGTCGGCCGCCGTCAGCCCAGCGGCTTCTCGAAGCAGACGGAGTTCGTGACCGGGATGTACGGCGGGTACACGTCGATGGGCAGCCATCCCGCGGTCGCGTAGAGCTGGATCGCGTCGGGCTGCCGGTCGCCCGTCTGCAGGATCAGCCGTCGCGCGCCGCGCTCCTGCGCCACGCGCTCCAGCTCCGCCATGAGCACGCGGGAGAGGCCGGTGCCGCGGTGCGCGGGATCCACGACGACCTTCTTCAGCTCGAGCTCGTCGCCGAGGTGCCGGATGACGCCGTGCGCGGCCGCGTCCCGGTCGTCCCCGTCGAGGACGAGCAGCACGATCGCCTCCACGTCGGCCGGGTCGAACGCGAACGCCACCGCGGCCTTCGCGGGCCAGTCGGGGTCGTCGGCGTGCCGCCCCTCGTACCGCACGTCCATCTCGGCCTCCATGGCGGCACGGATCCGCGCCCCGCGCGGGTCGTCCCAGCCGACCACCTCGGTGCGGTACGCCCGCCCGTCGCGCGCGACGTGCCGGGGCCCGGGCTCCTGCTCGGTCATGCTCCCTCTCCCTGTCCGTCCCGGCCGGTGCCGGCGCGGGCATGACGACGCCCGCACCGGCATCCGGGAGGATGCGCGGCGCGGGCGGCGTCGGGTCGTGCGATGCGGCGCGGGCGCGCCGGTCGGTCCTACTTGGCGCCGACGGTGGCCGACGCGTTCGACTCGTACGACGTGTTCGTCGACTCGAAGAAGTTGACGAGCTGCAGCGTGTCGTTCGCCGTCGCCATCCACTTCGCCGGGTTGGAGACCTTGTACTCGGCCTCGAAGCCGAGCTCCTCCAGGCGGCGGTCGGCCAGGTACTTCACGTACTGGTTGATGTAGTTCGCGTTGAGGCCGAGGATGCCGTTCGGCAGGAGGTCGCGGTTGTACTGCTCCTCCATCTCGACGGCGTCGAGGATCATCTGCTTGATCTCGGCGGCGAACTCCTCCGTCTGCAGGTCGGGGTTCTCCTCGAGCACCGTGAGGATGAGGTTGATCCCGAACTTGAGGTGCAGCGACTCGTCGCGCACGATCCAGTCCATGAGCGAGCCGAAGTTGCGCAGCAGGTTCCGCTGGCGGAACGACAGCGACACCATGAAGCCCGAGTAGAACCAGATGCCCTCGAGGATCACGTTGTACGCGACGAGGTTCCGGACGAAGTCCTTCTTGCCCTCGGTGGTGGTGATGTCGAGGGTCTGCTCGGTCATGCGCTTGATGAACTTGACCTCGAACTCCTCCTTGCGGGCCATCGACGGGATGTCGACGTGGGAGTTGTACGCGGCCTCGCGGTCGATCGGGAACGTCTCCAGGACGTACTCGAACGACATGCAGTGGTTCGCCTCCTCCCACATCTGCTTCGCCAGGTAGAGGTGGCACTCCGGCGCGTTGATGTAGGGGTAGACGCCGAAGGCGAGCGCCTTGTTCACGAGGAGCTCGTTCGGGTTGAAGTAGCTCATGAGGAACGTGATCGCGTGGCGCTCCTCGTCCGTCATCTTCTTGAAGTCCGCGATGTCCTCGCCGAGCTGGATCTCGTTGGGGAACCACGTGTTGGCGACGGCCTGGTCGTACAGGTCCATGGCCCACTGGTAGTTGACGGGCTTGAGGAGGAGGCCCTCCTGGATTCCCGTGCCGAGGATCTTCGACATGTGCTTCTTCTCTCCGAATGCGTCGTGCGGGGTGATGCGGTGGGGCGGCCGTGCGGCCGGGAGGGCTCTAGGAGCGGCGCCTGCCTACTGGCAGGAGTCGCACTGGAGCTCGTCCATGGGGTCCATGGGGACGACGTAGTCGCCGAACGTGTCGTCGTTCATCAGCGTGCACCTCCCACTCCGCCGAAGCCGAAGCCCTTGCGGGGCGCGGGAGCGGACTGCGGGGCCGGGGCCTCCGCGGTCGCGGTGGACGCGGGGGCCGATGCGGGCGCGGCCGCGGGAGCGCCGCCACCGAATCCGCCGAAGCCCTTGCGCTTGGTGCCGTCGGCGTCCTGCGACTTGTCGACCTTGACGGTCGACTGCTCGGCCGTGTGACGCGGCTTCATGTGCAGGTAGTACGTGGTCTTGACCCCGCGCTCCCAGCCGGCGAAGTAGATGTCCATCATGTCGCCGAGGTCGCGCGTCTCGAGGTACATGTTGCGGCTGATGGCCTGGTCGATCCACTTCTGCGCGCGCGCCGCGACCTCGAGGAACGCGTACGGCGAGAGCTGGAAGCTCGTGCGGTACGTGGCCTTGACCGAGTCCGGGATCGCCGCGATGTTCTGGATGTCGCCCTGGCTGCGGAGGATGCTCTCGCGCACCGTCTCCCAGAGGCCGAGCTCCTGCAGGTCCTTCACCAGGTTCCGGTTGACCTCGAGGAACTTGCCCGAGGAGGTGGAGCGGCTGAAGATCTGCGAGAACTGCGGGTCGAGGCCGGGCGTGGTGCCGGCGACGAGGCCGATGGACGCGGTGGGCGCGATCGCCATGAGCGTCGCGTTGCGCATGCCGCCCTTGACCTTGGCGCGCAGCGCGTCCCAGTCGAGGCGCGTGGTGCGGTTCACCTTGACGGGCACGCCGCGGTCGGCCTCCATCAGCGCGATCGAGTCGAGCGGCACGAGGCCCTCCGACCAGCGCGAGCCCTCGAAGTTCGGGTACGCGCCGCGCTCCTTCGCGAGGTCCGCCGACTCGTCGATGGCCGCGTAGGAGACGTGCTCCATGATCTCGTCGATCAGGTCGTACGACTCCTCGGACTCGTACGAGAAGCCGAGCTTCTCGACGACGTCGGTGAAGCCCATGACGCCGAGGCCCACCGCGCGGTTCTGCTGGTTGGAGAAGTCCGCCTCCTTCACGCTGGAGCGCGTGATGTCGATGAGGTTGTCGAGCTGGCGCACCGCGAGGCGGGCGCTCTGCTCGATCTTCGCGAAGTCGATCTTCCCGTCGGAGAAGTGCTGCGACAGGTTGATGGACGCCAGGTTGCAGACGGAGACGTTGTCCTCGTCCTGCGGCAGCGTGATCTCGGTGCAGAGGTTCGAGAGGTGGATCGTGCCCGTGTTGTTGTTGAGGGCGCGGTTGTTGATCGTGTCCTTCCAGGTCAGCCACGGGTGGCTGGTGGTCTGGAGCGAGATGAGGATCGACTTGAACTGCTCGCGCGCCTTGATTCGCTTGAACATCCGGATGCGCCCGGCCTCAGCCTCGCCGACGTAGAACGCGTAGCGCTCCGAGAACGCCTTGCCGTACAGCTCGTTGAGGTCGGAGACCTCCAGCGGGTCGAAGAGGTACCAGTCCTCGTCGTTCTGGACGCGCTTCATGAACTCGTCGCTGATCCACACGGCCGTGTTGGCGGTGCGGGTGCGGCGGTACGGGTCGCCCGAGTTCTGGCGGAGGTCGAGGAACTCGGGGAAGTCGAGGTGCCAGTTCTCCATGTAGAAGCACAGGGCGCCGAACTTCTTGCCGCCGCGGCTGACGGCCCGGAGCACCGAGTCGATGGTGTGCATGAACGGGATCGGGCCCGTGGAGGTGGTGTTGTTCGAGCGGATGGGCGAGCCCTGCGCGCGCAGCTTCGAGACGGAGAGGCCGATGCCACCCGTGCCCTTGGTGAGCCACATGACGTCGCGCGTGGTCTTCGCGATGTGCTCGATGTCGTCCTGCATCTCCATGACGAAGCAGTTCGCGAGCTGCGGGTAGATGGTGCCCGCGTTGACGAGGGTGGAGCCGGCCGCGAGGTACTCGAGCTTCGACATCTTCTCGTAGAAGGCGATGGCCGTCTCGGTGGGGTTCTGCTCGTTGAGCGTGAGGCCCATCGCGATGCGCATCCAGAAGTACTGGGGCACCTCGAGGGCGTCGCCGTTGCGGCCCTTGATGCCGTAGCGGTTGTTCAGCGTGACGACGCCGATGTACTTGAGCAGCTCGTCGTGCGCGGGCTCGAGGGCCTGGGCGAGGCGCTCCAGGTCGAACAGCTGCACCAGGCGGGAGTCGAGGAGCATCTCGTCGACGCCGCGCTGGATGTTGCGGGCGAAGTGCTCCGCGTGGAGGCGCTTGAGCTCCTCGGGCGACGAGTAGTCGCCGAGGACGCGCTTGTAGATGGTCTTGAGGAGGAGGCGCGCGGCGACGGTGTCGAACGCCGGGTCGTCCTTGACGTTCTGGAGCGCGACCTGGATGACGGCCTCATCCAGCTGCTGCGTGGTGATCCCGTCGAAGAGGGTGATCTCCAGCTCGGACGCGATCTGCGTGACCCAGCCGATGTTCTCGTCGAGGCCCTGCGTGGCATCCTCGATCGCCAGGTTGATGCGGTTCGCGTCGTACGGCTCCCGCGTGCCGTCGCGCTTCACTACGGTGATGGACACTCTGCTCCTCGTCGTCTTCGTCGTCCGCCCTGATCGGCTGCGGACCGTCCTGCTGTCGGCGGCGACGCGGTGCGGGTCGTGCCCGCCGCGCCATGTGCCTCACCAGCCCTGGTCCTCACCAGGGGAAATGCTCGGCGGGCCCTCATCCGCCCGGCTCCAGGGAGCCAAGGCGGCGGGGTGTCCCGCGGTCCCATCACTATATATGCGGGCCCCCGGCCGAGCCCAACCCCATATGTAGTGGGCGTGTCGTCCACAGGTGTGGACAACTCCGCGGACTTGTCCACAGGTTCCACAGGCTACGGAGCGCCGCCGACATCCCTGTCCGGTGGCGCCCGGGGCTGCGGGCGGATGCCTGCCGGACGGTAGGATCTGACCCTCGTGAGCACGTACGGAAGCCTCCTCAAGACCCGCGGCGTGGGCCGGATCATCGCCGCCCAGCTCGTGGCGCGCTTCCCCGGCGGCATGCTCTCGCTCGCGTTCCTCATGCACGTCGAGCGGATCCACGACTCGTACGGCGCCGCCGGCCTCGTGCTCGCCGCGACGAGCATCGGCCAGGCCGTGGCCGGCCCCCTCACCAGCAGGTGGATGGGCGTCTGGGGCATGAGGCCCGTCCTCATCCTCACGTCCCTCGTGTGCACCGTGGCCGTCGTCGCGGTCGCGCTCGGCGACGCGGGCACCTCGGTGCCGGTCTTCATGGTGCTCGGCCTCGTCGCCGGCCTCGCCAACCCGCCCGTGCAGCCCGCCGTCCGCACCATCTACCCGAAGATGGTCAACTCCAAGCAGCTCACGCCCCTGTTCTCGCTCGACGCCTCGGCGCAGGAGATCATCTGGGTGCTCGGGCCCGTCATCGCGACGTTCCTCGCCATCCAGGTCGACACGAGCGCGGGGATCCTCGTCGCGGCCGCCTTCCTCGTCGGCGGCGGCGCGTGGTTCATCTCCTCCCCCGAGCTCGGCCGGGTGCGCATCCCGCGCAGCAAGCGCCGCTTCGGCGTCGTGCTCGGGCGTCCTCCTGTGCTGCTCAGCACGGTGGTCGGCTTCCTGCTCATCGCCGCGTGCTCGGCCATCGAGGCCGGCGTCGTGGCGGTGTACGGGCACGGCGGGCCGGAGGCCGGCTTCGTCCTCGCGATCTTCGCGGTCGGCTCGCTCATCGGCGGCCTGTCGCTCGGGCACATCCCCATCAGCCCGTGGGCCATGGCCCGACGCCTCACGATCATCCTGGTCGGCACGGCCCTCGCCGCCGTCTGGATGCAGTTCGCCTGGCTCTCCGTGTTCCTCTTCCTCGCGGGCGTCGGCATCGCGCCGGCACTCGCGGTGCTGTTCGCCGTCGTCTCCTCGTCGGTGCGGTTCAGCGACACCGCCGAGGCGTACGGCTGGGTCGGCACCGGCCAGCTGATCGGGGCCGCGCTCGGCTCGGCGGCCGCCGGCTTCGTGATCGACGCGCAGGGGGCCCAGGGCGCCTTCGTCGTGGCGGCTGTGCTGCTCGCAGCGGGCACCGCGATCGCGGCCGTCTTCCACCGGCACAGCCCCGATCTGCGGGGGCGCGATGCCGGCCCCATCCCGGACACGGAGCCGGTCGCCATCGTCACCTGACGCGCCGCTCCCCTTCCGCACGACAGGCCCGGCCGCACGCCGCGGGCCGCGCCCCAAAGTTCCCGCCCCCGCGGAAAACGACGTCGTCCGGCTGGATAGTGTGAGGGCATGACCTCTCAGCAGACCCCTCTGACCACGCGACGCCTGCGGGCCGGGATCGCCGGGCTGGGGCTCGTCCTCGGCCTGACGCTCGCCGGCTGCAGCTCGCCTGCCGCCGACGACGCCGCGACGCCCACGCCCTCCGCCTCCGCGAGCGCATCCGCCGAGGCCGCGACGCCCACGCCCGACGCGAGCGCCGACGCCGGTTCCGGTGACGCCGCCGCGACCGGATCCCGCGAGGCCATCGCCGCGAAGACCCGCGACATCGCCTGCGGCCTCAAGGACAAGTCGACGCTCGAGGAGTCCGACGTCCAGGCGTTCCGCGACCTCGGCACCGAGATCTCCGCCTCGCCTGAGAGCGGCGCCGCCGCGGCCGGCCAGCAGATCACGGCCCTCGCCGACCAGATCGCGCCCGGCGTCGGACAGCCCATCAGCGCCGACCTGAAGACGCAGATGTCGAGCGCCTGCGACTCGCTCCAGTAGGTCCCGCACGCCAGACGGCCCCGACCCGCGCAGAGCGGGTCGGGGCCGTCGTACGTCCGGCGCGACTACCAGCGGGGGTGCACGGCCTCGCGGAAGTACCGGTCGTAGACGTCGGCGACCTGACGCTCGAACACCTCACCGAGCGCGGGGGCGTCGCCGGCGCGGGCGTTGGCCTGCGCCTGCTCCGCGTTGCGCGCGCCGGGGATCACCGTGGAGACGCCCTCGCGCTGCACGATCCAGGCCAGCGCGACCTGCGCCGGCGTGAGGTCGGGCGCGGCCTCGTGGGCGGCGGAGGCGAACTCGCGCGCCGCGGCGACGCCCTGCTCGTAGTCGACGCCGGAGAAGGTCTCGCCGACGTCGAACGCCTCGCCCTTCCGGTTGAAGTTCCGGTGGTCGGTCTCGGCGAAGGTCGTGTCCGCCGAGTAGCGGCCGCTGAGGAGGCCCGAGGCGAGCGGGACGCGCGCGATGATGCCGACGCCCGCCTCCACAGCGGCGGGCAGCACGCGGTCGAGCGGCTTGAGGCGGAACGCGTTGAGGATGATCTGCACGCTCGCGACGCCGGGGCGGGCGATGGCGAGGAGGGCCTCGTCGGTCGTCTCGACGCTGACGCCGTAGGACGCGATCGCGCCGTCGGCGACGAGCTCGTCGAGGGCGTCGTAGACGCGGTCGCTCGAGAAGACGGGCGTGGGCGGGCAGTGCAGCTGGACGAGGTCGAGCGTGTCGACCCCGAGGTTGCGGCGCGAGCGGTCGGTCCACTCGCGGAAGCGGTCGAGGGTGAAGTTCGCGGGGTCCTGCGCGTCGCGGCGGCCCATCTTCGTGGCGACCGTGACGCCCGAGTCCGGGTGCGCGCGGAGCCAGGATCCGATGATCGTCTCGCTGCGGCCGTCGCCGTAGACGTCGGCCGTGTCGAAGAAGGTGATGCCCGCGTCGGCCGCCGCGTCGAGCACGGCGAGCGCGTCGTCCTCGGCGACGTCACCCCAGTCCCCGCCGAGCTGCCAGGTCCCGAGTCCGATGACCGAGACGTTCCGATGGGTCCTGCCGAGGCTTCTCTGCTCCATGCGTCGAGCCTACGCGCGGGGCGGGCGGCGATCGGCGGGCGGCGGCGGCTCGGATCCATGGCCGACGCTCGTGCTCGTCATGGGGTGCTCATAGGGACGGGCGGTGTGATCTCCTCATCGCCCCCATCGGGCCACCCCAGACACGAAGGACCGTCATGAACGAGACACCGCAGGAGCCGACCGGACGCCCGGACGAGGCCCCGGCCGGCGACGCCGGCACGACCACCCCCGCGCCCTCCGCCGACGCGACTCCCACACCCTCCGTCACGCCCGACTCCGACGCGACCCCCACCGCCGCCACCGCGCCTCGCGCCGACGTGACTCCCACCGCCGCCGCCGGCACCTGGGCCGCCCCGAGCGGCCCCGCCGTCGGAGGCCCCGCCGCCCCGACCGCCGCCTACGCCACCGCGTCGCCGTCCGTCGGCCACGGCGCCCCCGCCGGATCGCCCTGGCCCGCTCCCGCCACCGACGCGTTCGGCCGGCCCGTGCACGTGGACGGCGCGGGCCACCCGGTCCCGCAGAAGCGCATGGGCCGCGGCCTCCGCACGGGCCTCATCGCCGGCGCATCCGCCCTCGCCCTCCTCCTCGCCTTCGGCAGCGGCACCGCGGTCGGCTTCATGGCCGACCTCGGGCGCCACTCCTCCGCGGCGGGCGAGTCGCGCGTCCAGGACCCCGGCTCCTTCGTCCCCGGCCAGGGCCACGGCCGAGGCATGGGCGGCACCGGGCAGGGCTCCGGCGACGGGTCCGGCACGCAGCGCGGCTCGGGATCCGGCACCGGCACCTCGGCGACCTCCCCCGAGGCCTCGGCCGAGCAGATCGCCGGGGTCGTCACCGTCGACTCCGCCCTCACCTACGAGAACGCGGCGGGGGCCGGCACGGGCATCATCTTGTCCTCCGACGGCACCATCCTCACCAACAACCACGTCGTCAGCGGCGCCACGAGCATCCGCGTCACGGTGGAGTCCACCGGCAAGGCGTACGTCGGGAAGGTCGTCGGCACCGACGCCACGAACGACGTCGCGGTGCTCAAGCTCGAGGGCGCGTCGGGCCTCACCCCGGCGAAGATCGACACGGACGGCGTCCAGGTCGGCGAGGCCGTCACCGGCGTCGGCAACGCCGGCGGCACGGGCACGCTCACGGCGGCGTCGGGCTCGGTCACGGCGCTCGGCCAGTCGGTCACGACGCAGTCCGAGGGCACGGCGGCGGGCGAGACGCTCACCGACCTGATCCAGACGGACGCGCCCATCGTCTCCGGCGACTCCGGCGGCCCCCTCCAGGACGCGGACGGCGAGGTCGTCGGCATCGACACGGCCGCCTCGAGCGGATCCGCCGACATCACGGGCTTCGCCATCCCGATCGACCGCGCGATGTCCATCGCGAAGCAGATCGAGAGCGGCGTCGAGTCCGGCACCGTGAAGATCGGCTACCCCGCCTTCCTCGGCGTCCTGCTCGCGAACCAGCCGGGCGCCGTCGCGGGCGCGCCGCTCTCCGGCGTCGTCGACGGCTCCGGCGCGGCGAAGGCCGGGCTCGCCCAGGGCGACGTCGTCACCTCGGTCGACGGCAAGCCCGTCGCCTCCGCATCCGAGCTCAGCACCGCGGTCTCCGGCCACAAGCCGGGCGACCGCGTGAAGCTCGGCTGGACCACCGCGGCCGGCGCGCAGAAGACGGCCGAGGTCACCCTCACGGAGGGCCCCGTCAGCTGACCGACGCACCCCACCACCACGACGGCCCGTCCCGCATCGCGCGGGGCGGGCCGTCGTCGTGCGCCGGGCGTCAGCTCCGCGGAGCGCGGGTCACTGCCCGCCGAACCCGGTCGTCGAGATGCCCTTGATGATCTGCCGCTGGAAGAACAGGAACACCACGATGAGCGGCAGCGCGGCGAGCACGGCCGAGGCCATGTTCTGCGCGTACTGGATCCCGTAGGCGCTCTTCACCGTCTGCAGCCCGACCGGCAGGGTCATGAGGCTCGAGTCGTTGGTCGCGATGAACGGCCAGAGGAAGTTGTTCCACGCGCCGATGAAGATGAAGATCGCCACCGCCGACAGGATGGGGCGCGACAGCGGCATCACGATCTGCAGGAACACGCGCACGCGCCCGGCGCCGTCCACGCGCGCCGCGTCCTCGAGCTCGATGGGGATCTGGTCGAAGAACGCCTTCAGGATGAAGACCATGGCGGGGTGCACGAGCTGCGGCAGGATCACCGCCCAGAGGGTGTCGATGAGGTCGAACGAGAGCATCTGGTAGAAGAGCGGGACGATCAGGATCTGCGGCGGCACGATGATCGCCGCCACGATCGCCCCCATCAGCACCTTGCGCCCGCGGAAGTCGATGCGGCTGAGCGCGTAGCCGGCGAGCGCGGAGAACACGACGGCCACCACCGTGATCACGCTGCTCGTGAGGAGGCTGTTCCAGGTCCACAGCGGGATGGTCCCGCCGTTCAGCACCGAGGCGTAGGCGTCGAGCGTGAAGCCGCCCGCCGGGAAGAGCGTCACGGGGAAGGCGGCCGCGTCGGTCTCGGACTTGAACGACGTGAGCACCGCCCAGAGGAACGGCAGCAGCCAGGCGGCCGCGAGCACGATCAGGATCAGGAGGGCCGCGATGCGGGAGGGCGCGAACCGCGGCGTCCCCGTGCGCCCGGCGCGCGCGGCGGAGGTGACGGACGGCTTGCGGGCGAGCGTGCCGGCGGAGAAGGCGGGTCGGGTGGCGGTGGTCATGGCTTCCTCCGGGTGGCGGTGAGCTGCACGATCGAGATGACCACGATCAGGGCGAAGAAGATGTACGAGATGGCGGCCGAGTAGCCGAAGCGGAAGCCGGTGAACCCGGTCTCGAAGACGTACTGGACGATGGGCCGGGTCGCGCCGCCGGGGCCGCCCGCGGTCATCTGGTAGATCTGGTCGAAGACCTTGAGCGACGCGAGCACCTGCAGGATCGCGAGGAGCGCGGTCGTCGGCGCCAGCTGCGGGATCGTGATGGAGAACAGCTGCCGCCACCTCCCGGCGCCGTCGAGGGCCGCGGCCTCGTACTGCTGGTCGGGGATGTTCTGCAGCGCCGCCAGGTAGATGAGGAAGTTGAACCCGACGGTCCACCACACGGTGGTGATCACGACGCTCGCCATCGCCAGCGACGAGTCCTGCAGCCAGGCCGGTTGCGGGAGGCCGAGCGACCCGGCGATCGCGTTCACGACGCCGAGCTGCGGGTTGTACATCCACAGCCAGAAGAGCGACACCACGGTGGAGGCCAGCAGGAACGGCAGGAAGAACGACAGCCGCCACAGCCACTGGCCCGGCAGCCCGAGGTTCACGAGCAGCGCGAGGACCAGGCCGACCACGAGGAGGGGCACGGTGCTCGCGACCGTGAACACCACGGTGTTGCCGAGCGAGCGCCACATCTGGGAGTCGCCGAACGCCTCCGCGTAGTTGGCGAACCCGATGAAACCGCCGTTCGCGCCTGTCAGGCTCTGGCCCGTGAGGCTCTGGTAGAAGCCGTAGAGCACGGGCCACACGAGGAAGAGCAGGAAGGTGACGAGGAAGGGGGCGATGAAGAGCATCCCCTGCATCTGCTCCTTCGCGCGCGGACGGGGACGGCCGGCGGCGGGGCTCGGGGAGGCGGGACCGGTCGCGGGCGCGACCGGGGCGGGTGGTGCTGCTGTCGTCACGAGAGGACTCCTTCGTCGTTTCGCTGGGAGGATGCGCCGGGCCGCGGAGGCGGCCGCCGGCCGCTACAGGGGGTTGGGCTTGGCGAGCAGCGCGTCGATCTGCGCGATGAAGGCGTCGAGGCCGGCCGCCGGATCCAGACGGCCGAGGAACACGTTCTGCATGTTCTCGGCGAAGAACGTCTGGAAGTCCGAGCCGGACCCGGTGAAGTACGCGACCGGGTCGTACTCGATCTGCTCGGCCGCGTACGCGTAGTGCGCCTGCGGCAGGAGCTCGGCGTACTCGGGGCTGTCGATCACGGGCTTGTACGCCGGGATGTGCCCGGCGCCCGCCCACTGCAGCGAGTTCTTGAGGAGGTCGGTGACGAACTCGTAGCTCTTGCGGCGCTTCTCCGGGTCCGGCGCGTTCTGGTGCGGCAGCACGAACGCGTGCGAGTCGGCGAAGGACGCGGGCGTGCCGTAGAGGGTCGGGATCGGCATCGCGTCGAACGGCAGCTTCGCGGTCTGGAACGTCGGCAGCTCCCACACGCCCGTGAAGATGGCGCCGCTCTTGCCGCCCGCGAACTCGGCGATGGCGGTGCCGGCGTCGCCGCTCGGGGTGGCGATGGTGCCGTCGAGGAGCGTGCGGATGAAGTCCACCGCGGCGAGCGCCTTCTCGCGGTCGTAGACCACCTGGCCGCCGGTGGGCAGCTCCATCTGGCCGCCCATCTGCTTGTAGAGCGTGTAGAAGAGCCGCCACATCTGCGTACCGTCGCCGAGGTAGCCGTAGCTGAGCCCGTGCACGCCCGTGACGCGCTGCATGGCGCGCATCGCGTCGGCGAACGCCTCCGGCGAGCTGAGGGGGGCGAGCTGGCCGTCGTCGCCGAGGAGGCCGGCCTGGCCCGCGATGTCGGTGTTGTACATCATCACGAACGGGTGGCTGTCGAGCGCGATCGAGTACAGCTTCCCGTCCACCACGCCCTTGTCCCAGACGCGCGGCTCGAAGTCGGCCTGCGTGACGCCGAGCTCGGCGAGCACGTCGAGGTCCCACGGGTCGAGGAGGCCGCCGGGCGCGAAGCCGGGCACGCGGGCCGCGTGCATCACGGCGACGTCGGGTGCGCGACCGCCGACCGAGGCCATGGCGAGCTTCGTGTAGTACGGCTGGCCCCAGGCGAGGACCGTGGCGGTGACGTCGAACCCGTCGCCCGTCTCCTCCGCCTCGCGCACCATCTCCGTCATGCGGATGCCGTCGCCGCCCGACAGCAGGTGCCAGTACTTCAGGTCGACGATGCCGCCGGCGGATGCCACCTGGGGCGCGCAGCCGGAGAGACCCCCGACCAGGAACGCGCCGCCCAGGGCGGCCGCGCCGCCCATGATCAGCTGACGCCTCGACCATGCCGTGGGACGTGCCCCGGCCTCTCCTGCAACAGGATCCATTGACCACTCCTTCGTGATGCGATGATCATTACATCGTTGTAATGCCGAGCGCAACGTTTCGCGGGGCCGATCTCAGGAGTCGGCGGACAGCGGTGAGATCAGAAGGCGGGCGCCGAGCGCGTGCTCCCGCGCGCGACGATGCGGTGCGGGATGACGACGTGCACGGGCGGGCCCTCGCGCTCCTCGATGCGCCGCACGAGCTGGGCGACCGCCGCCTCCGCGTAGGCGCGGATGTCGAAGTGCACGGTCGTGAGCGTGGGGATCGAGAAGCGGGACTGGTCGACGTCGTCGAAGCCCGCGACCTGGACGTCCTCGGGCACGCGGACGCCGTGGTCGGCGAGCGCGCGCAGGGCGCCGAACGCGAGGCCGTCCGTGAAGCAGAACAGCGCGTCCGGCGGGGCGTTGCCGCCGGAGAGCCACGCGTCGACGGCCTCGGCGCCGGACGCGCTGTTCCAGCCGGTGCGATCGATCTCGATCGGCGCCTCGCCCGCCTCCTCCATCGCGCGCCGGTAGCCGATGCGGCGGAGGTCGCCCGCCGCCGACTCCTCGCGCGTGGCCGTGCCGACGGCGGCGATGCGCCGGGCGCCGGTGCCGAGCAGGAACCGGGTCATGTCGTAGGCGGCCTGGACGCTGTCGACGCCCACCCGGTCGGCGATCTCCTGCTCGACCTCGCCGATCACCACGACGGGCGGCAGCGACTCGGCGCGCACGATGGCGCTCTTCGACAGCAGCACCGGGTTGAGGATCAGGCCGTCGACCAGGTGCTCCCGGGCGCGCGACATGAGGTCGCGCTCCCGGTCCGGCCGCGACCCGGTCTCCTCCATCTGGATGCTGTAGCCGGCCTCGTGCGCCACCTCCACCAGGTGGTGGGCGAGCTCCGCGGAGTACGCCGTGCCGAGGTCCGGTAGCGCCACCGCGATGACGCCCGTGCGGCCGTTGCGGAGGCCGCGGGCGGAGAGGTTGGGCACGTAGTCGAGCGCGGCCACCGCCTGCTCGACGCGCTCGCGGGTGGCCGGGCTCACGGCGACGCGGCCGGTGATCACGTTGGAGACGGTCTTCGGGGAGACGCCGGCGCGCGCGGCCACGTCCTTCACTGTCGCGCGCATGGTCCTCCCGGGCCCGGACGGCGGCGATCGGCGGCCGCGGTCGGTGCCCCGAATCTAATGCACCCACATTCCCCCACCTGCGGAGGCGACGCCCGGGAGCGGCGGGCATACTGCACGGATGATCTCCACCGCGCACGCGACGACCCTCCTGGAGCTCGGCCTCGAGTGGAGCCCCGAGCCCGGCGACCGGTTCCGGATCCGCGGCCAGGGCTTCGAGTCGGACGTCTTCACCATCAGCGAGCTCACCATCGAGGCCCACGAGCACGCGACCGGCACGGTGCTCGGCTTCAACGGCACGACCGAGTGGGCGCTCGACTCCGTCGCGCTCGAGGACAGCCTGTGGCTGCCCCGGGAGGACCAGCTGCGGTCGCTGCTCGGCGGCGCCTTCCGGTCGCTGCGCCGCGAGATCGGCGGGGCCGAGGACGGCGCCCACGTGGTGCTCGTCGTGATCGACGGCGAGGAGGCCGAGCACCGCGACCTCGAGGCGGAGGAGGCCTACGCGAAGGCGCTCATCGCCGTGCTGGAGGCGGCGGCCGCCTAGCCGCCGACCCGACGGAGCCGGGGACGGCGACGGGTGCGGGTCAGGCCCGCGCCCGGCGGCGGCTCGCGACGGCGGCGATCCCCCGCCAGCCGAGGAGCAGGATCCCCAGGATGATCGCGGTCGTGATCACGAACGGCACCACCACGCCCTCACCGGTGAGCGCGCGCAGCACCATGCCCACGACGATCGTGACGCCCCACACCAGGAGGCCCGTGGGCACCACGCGGGACGGCGCCCGCCAGGCGCGCGCCACGATCCAGCCGACGACGCCGGCCGCGAGGAACGGCCACGCGGTGCCGAGCACGCCCGACGGCGCGAGGTCCTCGCCGTGGCTGGCGCGTCCGATGAGGACGAAGACGACGACGAGGGCGGCGTCGAGCACGACGGCGCGGAGGATCTCGGGACGGGCGGCGGGGCGGGCGGTTCGGCGGGTCACCCGGAGATCCTAGGCGTCGTCGCCTGGGCGGGCGGCGCCCTGTCCCGCATCCGCGTCCGCCGTCGCGTCCGGCAGCAGCAGGAAGCCGTCGGCGACGAGCCCGCGGATCCGCGGCAGCAGCTCCGCGCGCAGGGCCGCGGCGTCGACGGAGGTCAGCTGCGCCACGGCGTCCGCGATGGCGCCCACGGTGAGCTCGCCGTCGCAGGCGCCCACGAGCGCCGCCAGCCCGGTGTCGAGCGGCACCTCGCGGCCGAAGCCGGCGCCCTGGCGGAGGATCATCACGGTGGGGTCCTCGGCGCCCGGCCAGTGGTGCCGCTCCTCGGTGACGTCGCCCGCCAGCACGAGCGCGGCCGCGGCCAGCGCGTCGTCGTCGAGGAGCGCCAGGGCGTCGTGCGCGGAGAACGACGCGGCGAGGTGCTCGCCCAGGCCGGTCGGGTTGTGGCCGAGGCCCCCGGGCAGGCGCTCGAGGCGGCGGAGCGTCGGCGCGGCCGCGGCGGGCCGGCGCAGGGTCAGGTAGCCGAAGCCGACGGCGTCCACCCCGCGGGCGGCGAAGTCGTCGAGC
Source organism: Clavibacter michiganensis subsp. tessellarius (assembly GCF_021922985.1). NCBI lineage: Bacteria > Bacillati > Actinomycetota > Actinomycetes > Micrococcales > Microbacteriaceae > Clavibacter > Clavibacter tessellarius. Next base: position 1,825,100 of record NZ_CP040788.1, read on the forward strand.
CACGCGCCCATGAGCGACTCGGACTCCGGCGTGCCGGCGCGGGTGCCGCCGTCGCGGATCCACGTCTCGGCGTAGAGGGCCGCGTCCTGCACCTCGCGCTCCACGACCCACGCGTCGAGGCCGGACCCCGTGCGCGCCGCCGCGCGGTCGAGCCAGCCCGCGACCCGCCCGAGGCCCGGCTCCCCCGCCCGGTGCTCCCAGTTGCCGAGGAGCTGCGCGACGCCGCCGGGCGTCAGGTGGTCGGCGAGGTCCGCGATCACGCCCTCCACGAGCGCGTCGCCGACGAGCCCGGCGTCGCGGTACTCGTACGCCGGGACGCCCTCCGCCCTCGGCGTGATCACGAACGGCGGGTTCGAGACGATGTGGTCGAAGCGCTCCCCCGCGACCGGCTCGAACAGGCTGCCGAGCCGGAGCTCGATGGTCGTGATGCCGTTGAGCGCCGCGTTGAGGGCGGCGAAGGCGAGCGCACGGGCGGAGATGTCGGTGGCGACCACGCGGTCGGCGTGGCGGGAGGCGTGCAGGGCCTGGATGCCGCAGCCGGTCCCGAGGTCGAGCGCGCTCGCGACGGGGGTGGAGATCATCAGGCCGCTGAGGGTGGCCGACGCCCCGCCGACGCCGAGCACGTGGTCCTCGTCCAGCGCGCCGCCGGTGGCGAGCTCGCCGAGGTCGGAGGCGATCCACCACTCGCCGACCCCGTGCGCGTCGATGAAGCCGTAGGGCCGCAGGTCGACCGCCGGCCGCACGCGCTCGCCGTCGACCTCGACCAGCCCGAGGCGCACGGCGCCGTCCACTCCGAGGGACGGCAGGGCGGCGCGGAGGTCGACGGCGTCGACCGGGTCGCCGAGCACGAAGAGGGCCGCGAGGGCGGCGGGAGCCGGGAGGCCCGCCGCGGTGCGCGCGGCGGCGACGGCGCGGCGGGCGGGGATCCGGTTGCCGCGGTGAAGCGCCTGGCCCGCCGCGTCGCCCCAGACGTCGAGCGCCGAGGCCAGGGTGAAGGGCGCCGCCTCGAGGTCGGCGCGCAGCGCCCGCACCTCCGGGGTCGCGACGGTCACGGACGGGATCGCGGGGCGGGGCACCGGTCGAGCTTAACGAGCGGAGGCGCCGGCCGCCGGGCGGATGCCCGACGACCGGCGCCGTGGAGGGATGGGTCAGTGACTCGTGACGGTGAGCGTCGGCGCGCTCGGCGCCTGCGTCCCCTGCACGTTGAGGCCGACGTGCATGGTCTGGCCAGCGGAGATCCGCGCCGCCCAGTCCGCTCCGGTGCACGTGATGCGGCTGGAGGCGACGCTGCAGGTCATCCCCCAGCTGTTCGGCACGGCCGTGACGCCGGGGCTGTCCCAGGAGACCGCCCAGCCGGAGACCGCGGAGCCCGCGGTGATGGAGAGCTCAGACGAGTACCCCGTGCCCCACGATCCGTTCAGCTTGTAGCTGGCGGTCGCGCCACCCGAGGGAGCTGGCTGCGGCTGCGGCGCGGGCTGCGGCTGCGGCTGCGGCGCGGGCTGCGTGCCGGAGCCCGAACCGGAGCCCGAGCCCGAGCCCGAGCCCGAGCCCGAGCCCGAGCCCGCGCCCGCGCCCGCGCCCGCGCCCGACGATGCCGCCGGGTGCAGGATCGGCGCCATCGCGTCGAGCTTCGCCTGCTCCGGGGTCACCCAGTCGCTCTTCAGGAGCCCGCCCGTGTCGTTGCTGTCGGGGTTGAACGACCAGAACGACGAGCTGATGCCGGTGGTCTGCAGGTAGGACACGAGGGTGGACAGCCACTGCTTGTCGCTCGTGGTCTCCAGCCGGGTGCCGAACTCGCCGAGCAGCACGGGGGCGACGCCGTTCTTCGCGAGGTAGCCCCAGTGGGTGTCCCACACGCTCGTGAGGTTCTTCGGGTAGTCCGGCGAGCTGAACCACGACTGCGCGTAGATGCTCGACGGGTAGTCGTGCGGGGAGTAGACGACACGGTTGGGCACGCTCAGCTCCACCGGCTTGTCGCCCGCGGCGCCGAGCGCCCCGCCCCACCAGGTGCCCGACCCGTCGGGCTGCTTGTCGGTGCCCTCGACGATGACGAGCAGCTTCGGGTTCACGGACAGCACCGCGTTCCCGCCGCGCTCGGCGGCGAGCCGCCAGTCGGTGGCCGTGTCGCCCGTGCCCCAGGAGGCCTGGCCGTGCGGCTCGTTGTGCAGGTCGACGCCGATGACCGTCGGGTCGTCCTTGTAGCGGTCCGCGAGCATCTTCCAGTCGGAGATCCACTGCGACTCGGGGAGGGTCGAGGAGTACCAGACCTCGGACTGACCGTTGACGTCGGGGCGGTGCTGGTCGAGGAACACGTTGAGGCCGTTGGCCTTGGCGGAGGCGATGGCGCGGTCCATGAGCTGCAGCGGGGTGATGCCCTTCAGATCCGGGTTGGCGGTGGTCCCCCAGTCGGCGACGCTCGACGTCCGGAGGCACTCGTTCGCGTACGGCATGCGCACCGTCGTGAAGCCCATGTCGTGGAGGTGCTTCATGCCGCTGTCGAGCGTGATCTTGTCGAGCCCGTGGAGGACGCAGCCCGACGACTCGAGCCCGAACCAGGCGGCGCCGCGGATCGTGTAGGTGGAACCGGTGGAGTCGACGATCTTCCCGCCGTCGGTGTGCAGCCACCCGGAGGCGGTCGTGGCGGTGGTCGTCGCGGCGGTGCGAGCCGACGTGGTGCCCGGATCGGCTGCGGAGGCCGAGGCAGCCGATGCTCCCGCCGCCGCGAGAGCGACCGGGAGGAGGAGTCCGAGCAGAGCTGTGGTGAGGCCTCTTCGTGTCTTCATGGCGGAAGGCTAGGAGCCTCGGAGGATCCGCGAGGACATCCCTCACAGGGCGTGAGGGTGAAAAGTCGGTGACGCGGGAAAGCAAAAACCCCGCCGGAGCGGGGTTCTTGTGGACCTAAGGAGATTCGAACTCCTGACCTCCTCGATGCGAACGAGGCGCGCTACCAACTGCGCCATAGGCCCTGACAACTCCACGAGACTACCACGTCGCGGGGAGCCCTCCGAACCGCTGGGCCCGGAGGAACGGGGTCAGCCGACGGCGCGGCGACGTCGCAGGACCTCGTCGAGGTCGCCCATGCCGGGCTCCGCGTCGTCGACGATGCCCATGCGGGAGAAGCGGCTGACCGGAGCGGTGCGCGCGGCGGGCGCGACCGGAGCGGCGGATGCGGCGGGCGCGGCCTCCTCCTCGGCGGCCAGGCGGGCGACCTCGGGCTCCATGTGCGCGCGGCGGAGCGTCTCCTCGGACGCGGCAGCGGCGCGGCGCATCTCCTCGACGGGCGACAGCGGCGTGCGCGGCGCGTTGCCGGCGCCGGGTCGCGGGCCGGGCGCCTGGGAGCGCGAGAGGTAGAGCGGCTTCGGGACGGGGACGGGGGTCCACGACTCGCCCTCCTCGCGCTCGGCCACGGGGGCCGCGGGCTGCTCGGTCGACTCGTGGAAGTCGGTGAAGCCCGTCTGCGGTCGCGGACGCGCCTCGGGCGCCTGGAGGCGGCGGGCGGCGGCGACCTGGGACATGCGCTGCAGGATCGCGAGCGAGCCCATCGTGGCGAGGGACGAGATCACGAGCAGCGTCCACGCGGCACCGCCGGCGACCTGGGCGAGCCCGGCGACGACGCCCACGAGGGCGAGCGCGAGGATCGCGGTGGCGACGAGCCGGGTGCGGCGGAGGCGCGTGGCGGCGGAGGGCGACGTTGCGGACACGGGGGCCACTTTCGGTAGGGCGCGCTGGGCGGCGGCGTCTCGCGCGCGCGCGGCGGCTTCGGCTTCTTCGGCGGCGCGGCGGAGCGCGCGCTGCTGCTCGACGACGCTGCGGGCGCTGGTCTCGGCCCGCACCGCGTCGGGGACCTCGGCCGTCTCGGCCAGGATCCGCAGGGTCTGCTGCAGCCGCACGGCGTTGCGCTCGGTCGCCATGTACTGGCGGCGGTGCAGCCACGTGGGCAGGAGGTAGGCGAGCCAGAGCACCGCGGAGAGCGCGATGATGATGCCGCCGGATTGCATGTCCCGAGGCTAGGAGGTCGGGGGCGCACCGCGCGGGAAGCGCGCCGCGTGTCCACCGCCGGACCGGCGCATCCGCAGGCGGGGACTGCGCGTAGCGTGGCGCCCGCGGATCAGATGCGGCGCTGCACGGCGAGCGGTGCCGCGGCCGCCTGGACGTCGGCCTCGGGCACGCGCGACCACTCCGGATCCACGCCGCCCTGCTTCCACCGGTCGAGCACGCTGGTGGACAGCTCCTCCACGACGAGACCGAAGCAGAAGTGGTCGCGCCAGTCGCCGTTGATGTGGATGTAGCGGCGGCGCAGCCCCTCGTACCGGAAGCCGAGCTTCTGCACGACGCGGAGGCTGGGGGCGTTCTCGGGGCGGATGCAGATCTCCATCCGGTGGAGCCCCAGCGTGGTGAAGCAGTGGTCGGTGGCGAGCGCGACGGCCGTGGGCGTCACGTTCCGGCCGGCGAAGTCCTGGCCGACCCAGTAGCCGATGGTCGCGCTGGACAGCGAGCCGTACGCGATGGACGACACGTTGAGCTGCCCGGCGAACTCGTCGTCGTACTCGATCACGAGGGGCACGCCGAGCCCGGCGCGCGCGTTGGCCTGGAGCGACCGGATGCTCGCGCGGGTGTCGAACGCCATGGGCGCGTACGGGCTGGTCGCCTCCCACTTGCGGAGCCACGATCGGTTGTCGAGCAGCGAGCGCTCGAGGGCCCGCGAGTCGCGGAGCCGGATGGGGCGGACGGAGATGCGCCCGTCCCGCATGGTGGGTACGGTCTGCGGCACGTCCATGAGCCTAGGCCCGACCGGGACGGGCGGGGATCCGCCCCGACGAAGCCGCGCGGAGCGGATCGAGGGAGGCGGGCCGACCGCCGGACGCGCGGATCAGCGCTCGAGCGTCTTGACGAACTCGGGCAGCCACTCGCGCAGGCCCTCGCCGAGGTCCTCGTGGTCGACGCCGAGCTGCACGATGGCCTTCAGGTAGTCGAGCCGATCGCCCGTGTCGTAGCGGCGGCCGCGGAAGACGACGCCGTAGACGCCGCCGGTCCACTCGGGCGCGGCGGCCATCTTCTCGAGCGCGTCGGTGAGCTGGATCTCGCCGCCCTTGCCGGGCTCGGTCTTGTGCAGCACGTCGAAGACCTCGGGGCGCAGCACGTAGCGGCCGATGATGGCGAGGTTGGAGGGGGCGGTGCCGGCGGCCGGCTTCTCGACCATGCCGGTGATGCGCACGACGTCGTCGTCGTCCGTCTCCTCGACCGTGGCGACGCCGTAGAGGTGCGTCTGCGAGGGATCCACCTCGAGGAGCGCGACGACGGAGCAGCCGCGCTGGAGCTGGACCTCGATCATGCGGGAGAGGAGCACGTCGCGCTTGTCGATGATGTCGTCGCCGAGGAGCACGGCGAACGGCTCGCGGCCCACGTGCATCTCCGCGCGGAGCACCGCGTGGCCGAGGCCCTTGGGGTCGCCCTGGCGGACGTAGTGCATGTCGGCGAGGTCGGTGGACTCGTTGACCTTGCGGAGCTTCGCGTCGTCGCCCTTGAGCTGCAGGGTGGCCTCGAGCTCGGCGTTGCGGTCGAAGTGGTTCTCGAGGGCCGTCTTGTTGCGGCCCGTGATCATGAGGACGTCGTGGAGGCCCGCGCCCACGGCCTCCTCCACCACGTACTGGATGGCCGGGCGGTCGACGACCGGCAGCATCTCCTTCGGCATCGCTTTCGTGGCGGGCAGGAATCGCGTCCCGAGCCCCGCCGCGGGGATGACAGCCTTCGTGATGTGGGTGACCATGCGATCGAGCGTATCGAGAAAAGCTACCTAGACTCGACCCATGCCGAGCGATGTCCCCACCGAGAAGAGGGCCCTGCGCGCCCAGCTGCGGGAGCGTCGTCGCCAGATGACCTCGACGGAGCGGGACGACGCGGCCCACGGCCTCACCAGCAGGCTGACGGAGCTCGTGGGGAACCACGACGCGCGACGCGTCGCCTGCTACCTCTCCACCGTCGACGAGCCGACCACGCGCCCGTTCCTGCAGTGGCTGCACGCGGACGGCCGCCGGGTGCTCCTGCCGGTGTCGCGCGACGACGGCCTGCTCGACTGGGTCGTCAGCGACGGCACCGAGACCGAGGGCCTGTTCGGCCTGCCGGAGCCGGTGGGCGAGCTGCTCGGGCCGATCGCCATCAACGACGTCGACCTGATCATCGTGCCGGCCGCCGCGGTCGACCAGGGCGGCATGCGCATGGGCTGGGGCCGCGGCTACTTCGACAAGACCCTCGGATCGATGGAGGCCTGCCCCCCGGTCTACGCTGTGGTGTTCGACGCCGAGTTCGTCGACGAGCTCCCGCGGGAGAAGCACGACATGCCGGTCGACGGCATCGTGACCCCGACCCTCATCCACTCCTTCTAGGGACCCATGCCCACGTACTCCTACCGCTGCACGGTGTGCGGCAACGCCTTCGACATCGTCCAGGCGTTCACCGACGACTCCCTCACCGAGTGCCCCGTGTGCGGCGGCAAGCTCCGCAAGCTCTTCGCGGCGGTCGGCGTGAGCTTCACGGGCAGCGGCTTCTACCGCAACGACTCGCGCACCGAGGACGCGGCCAAGCGGTCGCGGTCGTCGTCCGGGTCGTCCTCGGCGAAGTCGGGCGACGCGTCGTCGTCGTCCTCCGACTCCTCGTCGTCCTCGTCGTCGTCGTCCGGATCCTCGGACTCCTCGGGCTCGTCCGGATCCGGCACGACCGGCCAGGGGTCCGGTACCGTGACCCCCAGCACCCCCTCCGGTCCCGCGTCCTCGGGCTCCGGTCCGTCCTCGCCGTCCACCTGATCGGGCGGCCCGCACGACAGGAGCACCCGTGAAGGGCTTCAAGGAGTTCATCCTCCGCGGCAACGTCATCGACCTCGCGGTCGCCGTCGTCATCGGCGCCGCGTTCACCGCGATCGTGACGGCCATCGTCACCAACCTCATCAACCCGGTCATCGCGGCGGTCGTGAACTCGTCGTCCCTCGAGACCGCGCTGCGCGTCGACCTGCCGACCGCGTCCGGCGAGCCGTCGCCCATCTTCTTCGGCGCGATCATCGCGGCCGTCATCAACTTCCTCATCGTCGCCGCGGTCGTCTACTTCGGCCTCGTGCTCCCGGTCAACCACCTCAAGAAGGTGGCGTTCGCCAAGCAGAAGGCCGAGGAGGAGGCGACCCCGAAGGACGTGCCGCCGACCGAGGCCGAGCTGCTCATCGAGATCCGCGACCTGCTCGCCGGCCGCCCGTCGCCCGAGGGCGCGCACACGATCCCGTCGACCGCCGGCCAGCACGCGGCCGAGCCCGGCAAGCCGGCCTAGCCCGCCCTTCGCACGACCGACCGCCTCCGGCGTCGACCCGTCAGCCCCAGTGGGGCGGGCGGTCGAGCCGGAGGCGGTCGTCGTTGGCGTCGGATGCGGCGGGCGCGTCGCCCCAGCCCTGCGGCGCGTCCTCGGCGGCGCGCACCGCCGGTGCGTGCGCGTCGGCCTGCGGCGTGGGGTCGGATCCGGGCACGGGCGGCGTCGACGCGCGACGCGACCGGCGGGCCGGGCGGCGCTCCCCCGACGCGTCGCGCTCCGGCATCAATCCGCCCGGTGCGCGCCGGCCTGCACCTGCACGGGCGCGGTGACCGGGTGCGCGTCCGAGATGGCGCCGAGGGCGGTGGCGATGCGGCGGGCGACGGCGTCCGGATCCGCGAACAGCTCGAAGGAGTGCACGCGCAGGTAGTGCCAGCCGAGGCGCTTGAGCATCTCGGGGCGCAGGCGCAGCGACTCGCGGAGGCTCGTCTGGTTGACGACCGGATCCGTCTCGATCGCGATCGCCCGGCCGCCATAGGAGGCGACGAGGCCGAGCTTGTCGCGGTGGCCGAGGGCGGGCGCGAGGCCGAGGCCCTCGAGGCGGCGGGCGAGGTCGACGAGCATGGCGTCGCCGTCGTCCGGGATCGGGTCCTCGCGGAAGCGCGCCTCCGCCTCGGACAGGATCTGCGCGAGCGCGACGATGCCGTGCTTCATCCGGTCCTGGTCGATGTCCGACGGCTGGAAGCAGGAGACGACCACCATCGAGCGGCGGGCGCGCGTCATGGCGACGGCGAGCAGCCGCTCCCCGCCGGGCGCCGCGAGCGAGCCGAAGTTCGACAACACGCGGCCGTGCGGGGTGCGGCCGTAGCCGACCGAGAAGATCACGCGGTCGCGGCTCTGCGCGACGCACTGCTCGAGGGTCGCGACCATGAACGGCTCGGCGCGGTCGCCGATGAAGAACTCGGTGACGTCGCTGCGCTTGGCCGCCGCGTGGAGCACGGCCTGCTGCACGCGCACGGCGTGCCGGGCGCTCGCGGTGATGACCATGAGGGACTCGCGCGGGCGGTGGCTCGCGTGGTCGAGCACCAGCTCCACGACGCGGATCACCTCGGCGTCGACGCTCTCGACCGCGCCGGTGTCCTCGTCGGGCATGCCGTGTCCGTCGGCGACGAAGTCGAGCGACAGGCTGCCGTGGCCGAGGAACGTGCCGGCCCACGGGAGGGACTGGATGCGGCCGCCATAGAACCGGCGGTTGACGAGCTCGGCCAGGTCCTCGCCGCCGGCGCGGTAGCTGCGGGTGAGCGCGAGGGACGGCAGGAGCTCGCCGAGGCGCGCGAGGGCGGAGTCGGCGTGGCGCTCCTCGAGCGTCGAGTCGTCGTCCGCGAGCTGGGGCGTCGAGCGCTCCGGCTGCGGCACGACCGCGATCGTGAAGGGCGACGGGGTCTGGGTGACGGGATCGCCGAAGACCACGGTCTGCTTGCCGCGCCGGATGCCGCCGAGGGCCTCCGCGAGCGTCATCGCGCCGGCGTCCACGAGGAACACGGCGTCGAACGGCATCTCGTCGGTGATCGCGGGCACCTCGTAGGGCGACGCGAGCCAGACCGGCGCGATGGTGCGGGAGAGGTGGGGCGCGGAGTGGTGGAGGGCCGCGGCGTCGACGGGGGCGGATCCGCCGAGCAGCTGACGCAGGTGGTGCGCCTCCTCGGGCCAGTCGACCACGCCGATCTTCCACGTCTCCGCGAGCTGCCAGGCCAGGAGGCCCGCGCTCGCGGTCGCGTGCGCCTCGTCGACGAGGCGGAAGTCGGACTCGAGCCGGTCGAGCACGCTCGTGTTCGCGTTGAGGAGCGCCTTGTCGCCCGCGAGCATCTGCTCGAGCACGGACTGCCACCAGGCGAGCTCGAGCTCGGCGGCGACGGCCTCCTGCGGCACGTGCCGGTCGGAGAGGTCGCGCAGCAGCGGGTCGAGGTCGAGGCGGCGGAGCTCGGCCAGCAGGGAGGTGCGCTCCTGCAGGTTCTGGAGCACCTCGCTGTCCTCGGCGAGCTGGGCGACCTTCTCGCGCAGCTCGTCGACGGGCAGCTCGGCGAGCGGGGTGGGGCGCGTGAGCATGCTCAGCGGCTCGTCGAGCACGCGGAGGTCGGCGGCGACCTCCTGGTAGCGGACGTGCACGTCGGAGATGCCGCGCGGGACCTCGGGGGTCGAGCCGACCGCGACGTAGCGCTGCCACAGGATCCGCTGCTTCTGGATGGCCTTGAGGCTCTCGTGCATGTCGGAGATGTGGACGCCTGGGCGCACGTACTCGCGGGCGAGCTTGCGGAGGCGACGGCGGGTGATGCTCGTCATCTCGGGGGCGTCGCGGCGGGATCCGGTGGCCGCGATGATCTCGCTGAGCGACCGGTCGAACACCACGGGCTGGAACTTGTCGAGCGTCTCGCGCACGTCGAGCAGGAGGCGGAGGTACACGCCGAGCTCGTCGATGGAGCGGTAGGCGCGCATCCGAGTCTGGCCGATGAGCTCGTCGGCGCGCTCGAGGAGGCGCGGGAGGCCATCGGCGGAGAGGGACTTCGCGAGCTCGTGCGCGTGCGTCGCGGCGGCGCTCGTGGGGAAGGTCGCGCCGTACCAGGGCGAGTCGCCCGGGCCGTAGCGGAACTCGCCGAGGCTCGCGGCCTTGACGAGGGAGGCGGCGGCGCTCGCGCGGTCGTGCGCGATGGCCTTCACGGCGTCGCGGGTGAGGCGCGCGGTGGTGGCCGGTGGGCTGGGGAGGAGCGCGAGGCGCGAGAGCTCGCCGAGCGCGTCGAGCACGGAGACGCCGAGGTCCGCGTCCGGGCGGCCGAGCGCGAAGCGGTAGTCGAGCAGCACGTGCCGCAGGCGCACGAGCGCGTCGTCGACCTCGGCGGTCTGCGCGGGCGCGGCCTTCTCGTTGCGGACGATGGACTGCACCACGTCGCGCTTCAGCGACTTCGGCGCGACCGCGAGGCCCGGCAGGCCCACGTCGGCGAGGCGCTGGCCGATGCCCTTGAGGGAGGAGGCGCGCGGGCTGACCACGAGCACGCGCTTGTTCTGCGCGACGAGGCAGCCGATGGAGTTGACGATGGTCTGCGTGCCGCCCGTGCCGGGCAGCGTCGTCACCACGAGCGAGTTGCCCGCGTTGATCTGCGCGATGACGTACTCCTGCTCCGGATCCGCGTCGAGCAGCAGCGTGTCGGTGACGGGCGGGCGCTGGTCCTGCGGGATCGGGTCGACCGGCGCGTAGGCCTCGCCCACTCCCCACTTGGCGGTGGGATTGCCGGCGATGGCGTCGATGACGAGGTGCTCGAGGTGCTCGGCGTCCTCGGCGAGCGACCGGCCCACCTCGGCGAAGGAGGAGACGACGAGGCGCGGCTGCACGGCGAACGCCGGCAGGTGCGACGTGAGGCCGCGCAGGCGGTCGATGACCGGCTGCGGCTTGAAGGCGCCGTTCTGCACGGCGAGCGCGACGAACGACTCGGCGTCGAGCGTGATCTGGAACTGCTCCTCGAGCGCCCGGGCGAGCGCCGGGTTGAGGAACGGCTGGCCCTTGAGGCGCACCTCGTAGTCGCTGCCGTGGCGGCGGATCGCGAGCGGGCGCAGCAGCACCGGCGCGCGGAACTGCTCGTCGGCGAAGCGCCACTCGGCGAGGCCGATGGCCAGGTGGATCGACTCGATGCCCCGGGCCGAGACCAGCTCGATGCCCTTCTGGGTGATCCGGTTGGCGGCCTTGCGGGCGCTGCGGAGCGCGAGCTCGTCGCGGATGAGGGACGACAGCAGCGTCGTCTTGCCCGTGATGAACTGCGCGAGCCCGCCCGGGTGCGTGGTGCTCAGCTCGATGCGGGAGCCCGGGTTGTCCACGAAGTGGAGGAGGGGCGAGGGCCCGCCGATGCCGGCCAGCTGCTCGCGCCACTCGCGCCAGCGGGGCTCGGCCACGTTGCCGCTGCCCAGCTGCACGTCGCCGACGCGGAGGTCGTGGGGGCTGGTGCTGTTGTGGGAAGCATTCACGTGGGGGTCCTCTAGAGGCTCGGCGGCGAACCCGGAGAGCAGGTCGTCGTCGTCGTCGGATCGTTCATTGGCACGCCACACCCGGCAACAGTACGACGCGGCAGGTGGGGAAACCGGCAGGCGACGCCGTGCGGGGGCGGATCCGGGAGCCGTGTCGGCTACTGGTTCGCGGGCGGGGCCGCGCCCGCCGGCCAGCCGGCCGCCCGACCCCGCGGGCCTCGGCCGGGCCGCCTCCCCTCCGCTACCATGGGCCCGTCAGCCTCTGTAGCTCAATGGAAGAGCAGTTCCGTCCTAAGGAAAGGGTTGGGGGTTCGAGTCCCTCCAGGGGCACCTTCCGCTTCTCGCGTTCTCCCGTCGCGGACCTCTCGGCTCGGCCCGACCGCGTCGCCGATCCCCGCCGTGGAGAACGCCGGTGGCCGGCCGTCGGCTGCCGCTACTTTCAGCGCATGATCAGGTCAGCCGCCCCGTGCACCGCGTGACGAGGCGCCGACCGACCCGGGACATTCCGGGGGCGCGCGGGCGCCGACGCCTCGCCGCCACCGTGCTGGGCATCGTCATCGCCCTCGCCCTCAGCGCCTGCGGCGCGGTGATCGACACCACGATGACCGTGGACGGCGGCGGATCCGGCTCCCGCCAGATGACCGTCACGCTGAGCCAGCAGGACCTCGCCAAGGTCCCGGGCGGCCCGGCCGCCATCGACGCGTCCATCCGTCGGCACCTGCCGTCCCCGCTGGCGTACTCGGGCATCAGCGGCACGGCCGACGGCGGCGTCACCGCGACCTTCACGCTCGCGTTCTCCTCCCCCGCGGACTACTCGGGCGAGGTCGCCGCGCTCCTCTCCTCGCGCACGGGCTCGTCCGCGCCCCGGTTCGCGGTCACCGACTCCGCGCTCGTGCGGGGCATCGACCTGCAGGAGTCGTTCACGAGCAGCGACCTGCTGGGGTGGATGTTCTCCGGCCTGATCGCGGACGGCGTCGTGGACGGCAGCGAGGGCGTCGGATCGCTGCGCGAGGAGGGCCGCGCGGCCGTCGTGTTCGCGGGACAGCGGCACACAGACGTCGGGGATCCGCTCTCCTACTCGCACGAGGAGAACCACGGCTTCGACGGCGTCTCGATGGCGACCGACGCATCCGACCCGGGGCGCATCACGCGGACCATCACGTACCGCGCCGAGCAGGGACGGGACCAGGCCGACCTGGCGCGCCTCGACGCGTTCGTCCAGGGCGCCATGCCTGCGGGAGGCGAGGTCGCCGCGCCCGAGCCGGGCACGTGGACGACGGCCTTCACCGGCGACGCGGGGGCGATCCAGGCGGACACCACGACCGCGCTCGGCGGCGGCGCCACGAGCTTCGCGGTCGACGTCTCCCCGCGGGCGGACGACCCGTCGCAGGAGGTCCTGCAGCTCACCGACACGGCATCGTGCGCGGCAGTGTGCGCCGTCGACGCCATCGGGCGCAGCGGGGTGCCCGATCACTTCACCGCAGGCGCCGGCTACTCCCCGGAGTCGATGGACGTGGGGTCGGCCGCCGCCGGCCCCGTGAGCTTCGTGCTCAGCCCGCCCGTCTCGTCGGTCGCGTCGCACCTCTCCATCGGCTCCGGCGGGGACGTCACCGGCACGACCACCATCGTCGTCCCGAGGTCCAGCGTCGACGCCGTCGGGGACGGATTCCTGCAGCGCTACCGGCCGGATCCGGACGTCGGCACGATCGCCTCCGACGCGGGTCCGGACAGCACGACCTACACCGTGACCATCGCGGGCACGAGCGTCGAGGACTTCGCGGACCGCTACGCGAGGTGGGCCCCGGGAGCATCCGTCGGAGCGCGGGTGGTGGACGACGGGTTCCTCGTCCGGCGCTCGGAGTACGCGATCGACCCCGGCTTCGACGCCCTCGCGTCCGGGCACCGCGTCCTCGACGGCACCGACGTGACGCTGGACCTCCCGCTCGGCTCCTGGGTCGACGGGGCGCAGGGCGGCTCGGGCGCAGACGGCGCCCGGATCACCGTCGTCCGAACGAGCAGCCTGACGCCGGCGGGCGTCGCCGCCGCGGCCGTCCTGGCACTCGGGCTCGCCGTCGGGCTCGTGCTCCTGCTCCGCCGTCGACGGGCGGTGGCGGCGCGGTTCGGGGCGGCACGGGCGCAACTGGACGCAGCGCTGGCCGCGCGACGCCGGACCCGGCTCGACGAGCGGCTCGCGATCGAGCCCGCCCTCGGCGCCGACGCGGAGGAGCGCGGCTCGCTGCTCGCGATCCCGGCACCGGCCCCGTCCACCATGGCCGGCGGTCGCACGGGTGCGCTCGACATGGATCCGCCGCGCGATGTAGCCGGCGGACCGCCCCACCACGGGGCGCTGTCCATGACCCCGCCGCGCCGCAGCACGGGCACGCGACCGACCCTGCTCGGCGCCCGCCCCACCTCGGCCACGACGTCCAACACCGCACGCACCACCGACCGCACCGACCCCTGGGGAGCCTGACCGCATGTTCGAACCGCAGATGGATGACGACGCCGCGACGAAGCCGATCGTCGAGGACGCCGGCGGGGGCGGTGCCGTCACCCCCGCACCGACCTACCCCTTCCGCCTCCTGCCCGACGAGACCGTCCTCGGCACCTACCCCGTGGCGCGCCGCACCCGCCCCCTCGGCCGCCTGGTGAGCTACCTCTTCGTCACCGACTCCCGCGTCATCTACTCGGCCGAGGCGAAGACGGTCTCGTCCTCGTCCACCTACTCGCGCGAGTACAAGATCGACAAGGTCGACGGCATCGAGGTGGGCCGCGACACCGGCTACGACGCGCTCGGCGTGGCGGCGCTCGCCGGCACCGCGATCAACTTCCTCTTCAGCCTCATCGCCTGGCTGGTGCTCGTGGGCGCCGACTCCTCCAACCTCGACGGCCTCGCGTGGCTGTTCGGCGTGGGCACCTTCTTCGCCCTCGTCCTCGGGGTGATCGGGTTCTTCGTGCTCCGCAGCAGGGCCGCGGTGCTCAGCGTGATCACCGGCAGCCAGCGGCAGGAGATCACCACGCGGCACGACGTGGCGAAGATCCTCTTCGTGCTCGTCCTCTTCGTCGCGCTGGGGGTCATCGCGCTCCTCGGCGCGGCGCTCTGGGTGCTGCTGCGGGAGCTGGGCATCGTCAGCGCATCGGACGCGGGCCTCTACATCCGCACGGACGACCTCGACCGCGTCTCGTTCGAGGCCGGCGCGCTGATCCTCGACGCCCAGGCGCGCGGCAAGCTCGCGGGTACGTGGGACTGACCGGCCGCACGATCACGGATCACGCAGCAGACAGGGAGACACATGCACGTCGTACAGCTGGGCCAGCTCCGGGACTCTGGACCGACGCCGGACATCACCATCCAGGACCCCGTGACGAACGAAGCCCGGAGCTACACCCTCACGCCGCGGCTCCTCGACCTGATCCGACGCGTCGACCCCGTCGCCGCCGACCAGCCCTTCACGGCGGATGAACGCCGGATCCTCCGCAACATGGCCGGGATCGGCGTCATCGCGCTCGTCCCCGATGACGCGCCGTTCGCACGCTTCGACTTCCTCCCCGTCACCCGGACCGACATCCTCTTCGACCAGGCGCTCGAGGAGGGGTACCGCCTCACCTCGGAGCAGGGGGGTCCGTTCGAGCTGAGCGAGTACGGCGCGAGGTTCCTGCACGAGGCCGACGGCCGGCGCACCCTCGGCGAGATCATGCGGAGCGTCCGGGACCGCGCGCTCGACGACGACGAGCGCCGGGAGATCGAGGAGGACGAGCGGCGCGGCATCCCGTTCGACGATCTGCTCCGGGATGAGGCCTTCCAGTTCGCGAAGGCCTGCGCCGCGAATCCCGCCCTCAGCCTCGAGCCGCGTCACACCCGCCCGGCGGACACGCTCCTCGCGTAGGTCCCCTCGTCCGCAGCCCGCGATCCCCACGGAGGAACACCACCATGCACGTCGTACCTCTTGGTCACGTCAGCGAGTCAGCAGGCGCCCCCACCGTCACCGTCCAGGATCCGCTCACCGAGGAGGCGAGGAGCTACACGCTCAGCCCTCCTCTCGCGAATCTGATCCCGTCGCTCGACCCTCGGGAGACCAACAGGGCGTTCAGCGATGAGGAATCCCGCCTGCTGGAGGGGATGGCCCGGCTGGGCGTCGTCGCCCTGGTCGATGACGACGCTCCGCTCACGGCTCTCCGCTTCATCCCCGTCACCCGCGCCGACGTCAGGTTCGACGCGGCGCTAGACGATGGCTTCCGCTTCGACTCCGACCTCCATCGGCCGTTCGAGCTGAGCGAGTACGGGACGCGGCTGCTGGAGAAGGTCGACGGCCGCACAGACATGGGCGCGATCGCGGAAGCGGTTCGGCAGGAGGCGCTAACCGACGAGGGCGACCGGGCGGAGATCGAGGCGCACCAGCGCACCCGTGGGCAGGACTTCGAGGCCTTCCTCGTCGCCGAGTCATATCGCTTCGTGGACGCCCTGCGCGGGAACCCGACGGTGACCTTCGAGCCGGCGCCCGCGGCGTCGGTCATCGGCGAGTCCCCCGCCAGCGCTCCTCCGGCGACAGCCATCACGACGACGGATAAGAGGGCGGCATGCACGTCATAGGTCTCGGATATCTGAGCGAGGTGGACGGCGAACCCAATGTCACCATCCAGGACCCGCGTACGGAGGAGAGGAAGGGATATCGGCTCGACCCGTCCATGTACGCGTTGCTGCACGAGCTCGACCCGACAGAGACTGTCCACGACTTCACGCCGGAGGAATGGCGATGTCTCCGCGGCTTCGCGCGGCTCGGCATCGTGGCCATCACGAGCGACCGCGACTCCGTCGACGAGCTGACGTTCATCCCGGTCCCGCGTGCCGACATCCGCTTCGTCGGGATGACCGATCGCGGCTATCAGCTGACGTCGATGCTCAGCCGGACATTCGAGCTGAGCGAGCACAGCACCCGCTTCCTCGGGATGGCCGACAGCAGGCGGAGTCTCGCGGAGATCGTCACGTCCGTCCAGCAGGAGGCCCTCGCGCGCGCGGAGGAGCAGCCCGCCATCGAGGAGATCGAACGGGAGTCGGGCGCGTCCTTCGGCGAGTTCCTCGAAGCCGAGGCGTACCGGTTCATCCGAGCACTCCGCGGGAACCAGGCCGTCTCGTTCGAACCGCACGCGATCCCCCTGGCCGTGGATGAGCCGATCGCGGGTCAGGCGGAGCCCAGCAGACTCCCTCCGACGGGCGAGTCCGGCGAGTGAGCGCGCAGGACGCCTCACCCACAGCACCCTCGAGAGGATGAATGACATGCACGTCGTGCAACTCGGTCACATCGCTGAGATCGACGGCCGCCACAACATGGCCGTCCAGGATCCCCTCACGCGCAAGTCTGCGAGCTACGACCTCACCCCGGAGGCGCTCGAGCTCCTCCTCTCCCTCGACCCCACCGAGACCGGCCGCGTCTTCACCCCGGAAGAGCATCGCCTCCTCGAGATCTGCGCCGCGCTCCGAATGGTCGCGCTCGTCGAGGATGGGGCGCCTCTGTCCGAGCTGTCGTTCATCCCGGCCCCTCGGTACGACGTGATCCTCGACGCCATCCTCGATGACGGCTACCGCTTTACCTCGGAGGTGGACGACCCCTTCGAGCTCAGCGAGTACGGGGGACGATTCCTGCTCCGGGTCGACGGCGAACGCACCCTCGGGGAGATCGCTCTCGCAGTGAAGGAGGACGCGCTCGCGAACGAGGAGGACCGCGCCGCGATCCGCGTCGGCGAGGTGGAGCTGCAGCAGACGTTCGACGAGTACATCGAGGCCGAGGTCTTCCGCTTCGTCGCCGCCCTGCGCGGGCGGGAAGCGATCACGTTCGAGGCGACTGCCGGGGCATGAGAGGCAGGACGTTCATCGGCGGGGGCCTCCTGGGAGGAACCGTCGTCATCGCGTCGCTAGGTGGGGCACCGCACCTTGCGGACTCCGACCCCGAGGCACTCCTCGACGGCATCGAGGCGGTCGCCGTGACACCCACCGAGAGGAGAGAGGAGCTGCAAGCGCGCCTCGACGAGGCGAGCATCTCGTCTGACGACGAGACTCCATCGCTCCGGGACGACCTCCCGGAGCCCGACGCCGTGGAGACGAGCGGCACGACGTTGGTCGACGTCGATCCCGTCGACTCCGAGCCGGGAGCCAGCGAGGGTGCGCCGGCGCCGGCCGATGGATCCGCGGATCCGGCGACCGGAGCGGAGCCCGAGCCCGAGCCCGAGCCCGAGGATGCAGGTTCCGCGCTCCCCCAGGGAGCCGACGCGCCCCAGGGCGGCGCGGAGGAGACGGTGACGGATGCGACCGCGAGCGGCCCGCCTGTCGGACCGGACCGCGCTGCCGCGGAACTCGACGCCTCGGGCGACCACGAAGCAGCGGAAGAGGCAGCGCCCGATGCAGGCGGAGAGCAGCACCTGGATGCTGCTGCGCCCGAGCCCTCGACGCCATCGGAGGCCTCCGCGGAGACCGGTCCGGACCCCGACATCCACGACCCCGAACCGGAGTGGTGATGCCCTACTCGGAGGAGGTCGTCAGCGGCACCGCGCTGCGGGACTGCGCGGGGCACCTCGGTCCGCGGCCGGCGGAGTTCGGCGTGCACGGCGTCGCCGGTACGAGCATCGGGTTCGACGACGCGATGCTCGGCCGCCACGTGCTCTACCTCGGCGGCATCGGCACGGGCAAGACCGTCGGCATCTCCGCGCTCGTCGCCTCGGTGCGCGCGAGCATGACCGCCGACGACGTGATGGTCGTGTTCGACACCAAGGGCGACTACCACGAGACGTTCCACCGGCCGGGCGACGCGGTGCTCGCCGCGACGCTCGCCGACGAGTTCGCGGGGCAGGTCTCCTGGAACCTGTTCGAGGAATTCCGCGCGCTGCCCCCGGGCCGCCTGCCCGAGGACGAGATCTTCGAGATGTGCAGCGGCCTGTTCTCCCGCCTCATCGCCGACGCCGGCGACAACGCCTACTTCGCCCGCGCCGCGCGCGACGTGTTCACCGCCCTCGTCACCGCGATGTACCGGGAATCCGAGGAGCGGTCGAACCGCGACATCCGCATGATCGTCGGCGGCATGGGCATCGGCGAGATGCACGCGCTGCTGGACCGACCGGGGAACGCCGACCTGCGCGGCGCCCGCCACTACATCGCCAAGGAGGGGTCGAACTCGACCATGGCGACGATGGCGTTCACGCAGCAGGTGATCCAGGAGTCGTTCCGCTCCTCGTTCGGGCGCCCGGGGGACTTCTCCATCCGCGCCTTCCTCCGCGCGAAGGGCGCGCGGGCGCTCTTCCTCGAGTACGACATCGCCTCCGGCAGCACGCTCGCGCCGGTCTTCACGGCCATGCTCGACGTCGCGATGAAGGAGGCCATGTCCCGTCGCCGCGCGGCCGGGCGCGTCTTCTTCGTGCTCGACGAGTTCGCGCTCCTGCCCGAGCTCACGCACCTCTCCGACGGCGTGAACTTCGGCCGCTCGCTCGGGCTGCGGTTCATCGTCGGCACGCAGAACGTCAAGCAGGTGCAGGAGATGTACGGGCCCGAGATGGCCGCGTCCGTGCTGTCGGCGTTCGGATCCGTGTTCGCGTTCCGCCTCTACGACGGGGACTCCCGCCGCTTCGTGGGCGACCGGTTCGGCGCGAACCGCAAGCTGACGCGGTTCGACTCCTCCGTGCGCGGCTCCGGCCTCCGCGAGGAGGTCATCACGGGCGCGGTGGTCGAGGATTGGGACCTCTCGAGCCTCGGCGTCGGGACCTGCATCGCGGCGCTGCCCGACGGCCCGCCGGTGCGGTTCACGTTCGCGGCGCCGGCGGTGTCGCCGTCGCGGTAGGACCACGACGCAGGGCTCCGGCGCGTCGCCCGCGCCGTCGCTACCATCGCCGGACGGGGTGCGCGCCTGAGCACGAGCGACGCATCGAAGCCGTCCATCGACAGGAAGAAGAGGACCCATGCACGTCGTCCCGCTCGGGTACATCGGCGAGTTCGAGGGCAAGCCGAACCTCGCGCTGCTGGATCCCCTCACGACGGAGACCAGGAACCACACGCTCGCGCCGGAGACGGCCCGGTTGCTGCGGTCGATCGACCCGACCCTGTCCGACCAGGATCTCGACGAGCAGGAGCGCCGTCTCCTCGTGGGATACGCGACGCTCGGCATCGTCGCCCTGATCGGCGACGACGCACCCCTCTCGGCCCTGGACGTCATACCCGTGCCCCGCGTGGACATCATCCTCGAGGAGGTGATCGACGACGGATACCGCTTCAGCTCGGGATCCGACGAGCCGTTCGAGCTGACCGAGTACGGCGCCCGGTTCCTCACCAAGGCCGACGGCCGACGCACGCTCGGGGAGATCGTCGAGGCGACGCGCGACGAGGCCCTCGCGGACGACGCCGACCGTGCCGCGATCGAGGAGGGCGTGACGCGCACCGGGCAGTCGTTCGACCGCTTCCTGATGGACGAGGCGTACCGCCTCATCTCCGCCCTCCAGGGTCGCGTCGCCGTGACGTTCGAGGCGACCGGGCGACCGTGAAGGGGCACCGGGTACTGGGCGGCGTCCTGGTCGGAGGAGTCGCCTTCATCGGCGCCGCGGGCATGCCCCCTCAGGTCGACGGCCCGGATCCGAACGCGCTGCTGGACAGCGTCGAGGCAGCAGCGGTGACACCCGGCGAGAGACGTGAGGAGCAGGAGGAGCGGATCCGAGCCGCGCACGATTCCTCCCGGAGCGACGCGCCCGCCCTCCGAGACGACCTGCCTCATCCGCACGATCTCCCCGTGGTCGGAACGAGATCCCTTCCCGTGGCGTCCGCCGGCGAGCGCGAGGGACGCCCCGGAGGATCAGCCGAAGACGCTGACCCCGCGACGGCGAGCGCCGGGGCGCCTCCCGCTCCGCGGACACGCCCCAGCGGATCCCCGGCGGCGATCGTCCGACGTCCGACGCCCGCCGCGGGACGGCTCGGGAGGGGCGTCGGTCGACGTGATCCGCCCGGAGGACGCGGACGGTGACCGGGCAGGGTGGACGGGCCCGCAGCGCGCGCAGCCCGTCCGTCCCGCTCGGCGCCTCGGGCTACGTGCCGACCGACTCCCCCGCGTGCACCCGGATCGCCTCCCGGATCGCATCCGCGTGCGCGTAGATCTCGTCGAGCGATCCGATGGGGTGGCGCGTCTCGACCTTGTGCGCGTCGAAGAGGCCGAGGTACTTCTGCTTCTTGCCGTTGAAGTGCAGGCGCGCGATGGGCTTGCGGTTGTTGTCGTCGAGGAGGATCGCCAGGTAAGACTTCGCGTCGCGGTGCACCACGCGCTGCGGCTTCACCTCGCTGCAGGCGATGGCCTTGACGATCTGGTAGCCCTCGAGCTCCTCGAGCGTCGTCTCGATCTCCGTGTCGCGGTCGAGGTCCGCCTCCACGACCTCCTCGCTGGTGATCACGTCGGCTGATGCGGCGGTCGGCGCCGAGGGGAACGCGGGAGCCCCGAGCGCGGTCTTGAGCCGGTCGTTCACCTGCTCGTTCAGGTACTGCTTCGACGCCTTGCCCACGAGCGTCGTGAACTGCTCACGCACCTTCTCGGTGAACATGCCGTCGTACACGCGACGGGTGAGGAGCTTCACCCAATCCGTGGTCGGCTCGCGGAACTCGGCGGCGATCGCGCGCTTCAGCGCACCGACGTACTTGAGCTCGCCGGCGGCGCTGATGATCGAGTCGAGGTCGAACACGTCCTTCGTGAGCTTCATCAGCTCGGGCAGGAGGGTCTCGTCGATGTCGGCGAGGTCGAGCACGAGGAACGGCTTCTCGTCCATGCGGTTCGGCGCGTCGAGGTCCGTGTAGAAGTGGTACGTCTCGCCGTTCGTCAGCACCGCGATGCGCGCGTTCGTCACCGCGAAGTAGCGGAACAGCTGCGACGCGTGCTCGATCTTGAGCGGCTCCGTCGACTTCTTGCACTCGATGAGGATCTGCACCTCGCCGTCGCGCATGATCGCGTAGTCGATCTTCTCGCCCTTCTTGAGGCCGAGGTCCGCCGTGAACTCGGGGACCACCTCGAGCGGGTTGAACACGTCGTATCCGAGGATCGTGGAGATGAACGGCATGATGAACGCGTTCTTCGTCGCCTCCTCCGTCTGGATGGCCTCGCGCTGGTTGCGCACCTTCAGGGCCAGGGCGGCCAGTCGTTCGGCGAATTCCATGGGGACTCCCTCGTCTCGGTGATCCCGACGATACGGAGGTCCATGCGCGTTCATGGAAGGGCGGGTGCCCCCATTTCGGGATATATGCCCTCCGAGCCACATCGGCCGGATGCTCGCGCACCCGGTCCGGTGGACAACCGGATCGACCCCCGTCCCCCTCCGCGCACACTGGGGCGGTCCCGAGCGCGCCGCGACGATGCGCCCCACGGATCGCCTCGACGGCGCGGCTCGGGGCAGCAGCCATCGGCTCGGCGGGCGTCGCCGGGCAGGCCCGCACCGCCGATCCGAGGAGCCCCGCCCATGACCCCTGCGAGCGACCGGGTCGACTCCCGCACGCGCGTCCCGCTCTCCGTGCTCGACCTCGTCCCCGTCTCCGCCGGGTCGTCGTCCGCCGCCGCGCTGCGCGACAGCGTCGACCTGTCCTTGCGCGCGGAGGCCGCCGGGTACGCGCGGTACTGGCTCGCCGAGCACCACATGAACCCCGGCCTCGCGGGATCCAGCCCGCACGCCATGCTCGCCGCCGTCGCCGCGGCGACCCGCTCCATCCGCGTCGGCTCGGCCGCGACCCTCATCGGGAACCACAGCGCCCTGCAGGTGGCCGAGGCGTTCGGCACCGTCACGGGGCTGTACGGGCCGCGGTTCGACCTCGGGCTCGGTCGCAGCCCGATGCCGCCGAAGCGACCGGCGGGGACGGGAGCCGCCGCCGACGCCGAGGCCCGCGTCGTCGACGGCCTCCTCGTCCCCGCGCGCGCCGTGATGTTCCGGGACCGGTCGCGGGCCCAGCTGCAGGCGCGGCTCCTCCGCCGCGGTGACGCCGACGTCGCGCCGTTCGGCGAGACCGTGGACGACCTCCTCGCGTTCCTCGACGGGACGTACGCGGATCCCGCGGTCGGGCCGGTCGCGGTCCCGCCGGCGGACGGGTCCGCGGTGGAGGTCTGGGTCCACGGATCCTCGGCAGGCGAGAGCGCCCGTGTCGCCGGCATCCGCGGCCTCCCCTTCGGCGCCAACTACCACTCGACCCCGTGGGGCGTGCTCGACGCCGTGGCGGCCTACCGGGAGGACTTCGTGCCGGGCGTGCTCGCGGCCCCGCACGTGATCGTCTCGGCCGACGTGCTCGTGGCCGACACGGACGCGGAGGCCCGCCGCCTCGCCTCCGGCTTCGCGCGCTGGGTGCTCTCGATCCGCTCGGGTCGCGGGGCGATCCCCTACCCGGCCCCCGACGACGAGGGCGCCGCGCCGCTCGACGCCGCGGAGCTGGCACAGGTGCAGGACCGCCTCGACACGCGCATCGTCGGGGATCCCGCGAGCGTCGTCCGACAGCTGGAGACCCTCCGCCGCGTCACGGACGCCGACGAGCTGCTCATCACGACGACGACCCACGAGCACGCCGCGAGGGTGCGGTCCTACGAGCTGCTCGCGGAGGCGTGGGGGCCGCGCGGCCGCTGAGCGGTCCACCGCCGCCGCGACGGATCAGCGCGGGTCCCCGTCCCCTCCCGCCTCCCGGCGCTTCCGCTCGATCGCGTCGCGGTACCTCTGCATGCTCCGTTCCCCGGCACGACGGCGGATCTCCTCCACGTCGGGTGCGAAGGTCTCCTTCGTCATCTCCTTCAACTCGACCCACTTGGCATCGTGCTCAGCCTGCGTCATGCCGGGCTCCCACGGGCGGCCGAGGGCGATCCCGACCGCGGATGCCAGCCCCCAGGCGGCTCCCACCGCCGTGCCCATCTCGAGCGAGCCGCTCATGAGCCAGCCGAGGGCCACCACCGCGATCAGCGCGACGAGCGGGGGCACGAGCGCGAAGTCCCAGCCGCCCGGCGACGAGAGCTTCCGCCGCCGGGCGAAGGGGTCCTCGACCAGGACCTCGATCAGCGCGCCGATGCCGATGGCCACGGCGACGAACGCCACCAGGTCACCGGCTCCCCGCGAGGGGACGGCGGGCAGGAGGGTCGCGAGCCACAGGAGCACCAGCACGACCGGCGCCTTGACCAGCCCGAGGACGAGATGTCCCGACAGGGGCGCCCACAGCCCAGGCGGCTCCCAGGAGTCGGGGTTCCGAGGTCGCGCGTCGTCCATGAGGCTCCCGATGCTCGCAGGCTCGGAGCCGGCCCGCCCGCGCTCTCCCCCAGCACTCCGCCCCGCTCCCCGCCCCCGACGGGGCACTCTGCACATGGCGCCCTCCGCGAGCGGATCCCTACGCTGTGGCAACCCGTCGTGACACCCGAGGAGCATCCATGGCATCCACCGCACCCGACGACTACGCGCTCGCGCGGGTCCCGCAGGAGGCGCGCTACCACTGGTTCCCCATCGCGACCCAGCGCGTCGGCCAGCTGTCCGCGCTGAGCGCGTTCGTCGTCGCCGCCACGCTCGGCTTCAGCATGTCGTTCTGGGATGCCTTCTGGGCGATCACCATCGGCGCCGTGATCCTCGAGGTCGTGTGCGTCTTCACCGGCCTCATCGGGCAACGCGAGGGGCTCAACACCTCGATCCTGTCGCGGTGGACGGGATTCGGGCACGCGGGCTCCGCCGTCATCGGCCTGGCCATCGGCGTCAGCCTCATCGGCTGGTTCGGCATCCAGTCGGGCGTCTCCGCCTCCGGGCTGCACTCGATCATGCCGTGGCTCCCGGTGTGGGCCTGGTCGCTCGCGTTCGGCCTGATCATCACGGCCGTCGTGATGCTCGGCTTCCACGGCATGCAGTGGGTCGCGAACGTCGCCGTGCCCCTCTTCCTGCTGCTCGTCGGCTGGGCCGTCGTCATCGAGCTGCAGAAGCACGACATCTCGGAGCTCGTGACGCAGCCGGCACCGGGCCCGCCCATGTCGATCCTCGCGGGCGCGTCGATCGTGGCCGGCGGCTTCATCGTGGGCGCGCTCATCTCGCCGGACCAGACGCGCTACAACCGGTCGGCCATCGACGTGGTGAAGCAGACGGTCGTGAGCATCACGGTCGGCGAGTACCTCACGGGCCTCTCGGGCGTGCTGCTCGCGCACGCGGTGCGCACGGCGGACGTGTCGGCGATCATCCTGTCGTCGGTGGGCTGGGTGGGCGTGCTCGTGATCCTGCTCGGCACGATCAAGATCAACGACTGGAACCTGTACTCGTCGGGCCTCGGCATCGTGAACTTCATCGACACCGTGTTCGGGCGGCGGGTGAACCGGGCGCTCGTCACCGTGGTGGTGGGCGTGATCGGGTCGGCGCTCGCGGCCGCGGGGATCCTCGGCCAGTTCACCGCGTTCCTCACCCTGCTGGGCGTGGCGTTCCCGCCCATCGTCGGGATCATGATCGCCGAGTACTTCGTCGTGAGGAACTGGCGGCCGGCGCTCGACGCGTCCCGCACGACCGGCGCGCTCCCGGCGAGCGCGCCGCGCTGGGTGCCGGTGAGCCTCGGCATCTGGCTGGTCTCGGCCCTCGTCGGCTACTACGCGACCTTCGGGCTCGGCAGCCTCAACGCCGTCATCACGGCATTCGTGCTCTACGCGGTGCTCGGCAAGGCCGGCCTGATCCGCGGGTTCGGCGAGGTCGTCACCGAGGCCGCCGCGCAGCCGGCGCCGGGAGCCGCGACGCCGGTCGCCGCCACGGCCGGGACGGGGGCGACGCGATGAGGATCGGCATCGACGTCGGCGGCACCAACACGGACGCCGTGCTCATGGACGGCGACCGCGTGGTCGTCGGCATCAAGTCCTCCACCTCCGAGGACGTCACCTCCGGGATCGTCGGCGCGCTCGCGGAGCTCGACCGGCAGCACCCCTTCGACCCGGCCGCGATCGACGCGGTCATGATCGGCACGACCCACTTCATCAACGCGCTCGTCGAGGCGCGGCGGCTCGCGCCCACCGCGGCCGTGCGCCTCGCCCTGCCGGCGACCGCCTCGCTGCCGCCCTTCGTGGACTGGCCGCGGGAGCTGGTCGACGCGGTCCGCGGCACCGGGTACCTCGCGCACGGCGGCCACGAGTTCGACGGCCGGGTCATCGCGCCCCTCGACCACGACGAGCTCAAGCGGCACGCGGCCGACATCGCCCGGCGGGGCCTCCGCTCCGTCGCGATCTCGTCGGTGTTCGCGCCCGTCAACAGCGAGTTCGAGGTGGAGGCCGCGGCCGTCCTCGCGGCGGAGCTCGGACCGGACGTCGCCATCTCTCTCTCGCACGAGATCGGCCGCATCGGCCTGCTGGAGCGCGAGAACGCGACCATCATCAACGCGTCGCTGCGGGAGCTGGCCGACGGCATCGTCGGCGGGCTCGAGCAGGCCGTGCGCGGCCACGGGATCACCGCTCCCCTCTACCTCTCGCAGAACGACGGCACGCTCATGGGCGCCGACTTCGCGCGCCGCTACCCCGTGGCGACCTTCGCGTCCGGACCCACCAACTCGATGCGCGGCGCGGCCCTCCTCTCCGGCCTCGATACGTGCGCGGTCGTCGACATCGGCGGCACCACGAGCGACGTCGGCGTGCTGGCGGGCGGGTTCCCGCGGGAGGCGACGACCGAGATCAGCGTGGCGGGCATCCGCACGAACTTCCGCATGCCGGACGTGCTCTCCATCGGCATCGGCGGCGGATCCCGGGTGCGCGGCGACGGCGACCTGGTCGGCCCCGACTCGGTCGGCTACGAGCTCGGCCGACGCGCGCTCGTCTTCGGCGGCGACACCCTCACGACCACGGACGTCGCGGTCGCGGCCGGCATGGTCGACGTGGGCGATCCCGCGTGCGTGGCGCACCTGTCGCCCCAGCTCGTGCGGCGGACGCTCGACACCATCGCGGTGCGCGTCGCCGACGTCGTGGAGCGCATGCGCACCTCGTCGGCGCCGCTGCCCGTGGTCGCCGTGGGCGGCGGCTCGATCCTGCTGCCCGACGAGCTGGAGGGCCTCGGCCGCATCACCCGGCCGGCCGACTTCGCCGTCGCCAACGCCGTGGGCGCGGCCATCGCCCAGGTCTCCGGCGAGCTCGACCGCGTCTACAGCGTCACCGAGGGGTCGCGCCAGCAGGCCCTCGACGACGCCCGGCAGGAGGCCGTGGAGCGCGCGGTCGCCGCGGGCGCCTCCCCGGCGAGCGTCGAGATCGTGGACTTCGACGAGCTCGTCATCCCCTACCTGCCCGGCAACGCGATCCGCATCCGCGCCAAGGCCGTCGGCGACCTCGACATCAGGAAGGCCGCGCATGTCTGACACGACCGTGCCCCGCACCCGCCTCACCGAGATCCGGCTGGAGCACCTTCCCGCCATCGCGCGCGGCGCCGCCATCCTCGGCACGGGCGGCGGCGGCGATCCCTACATCGGGCGCCTGCTCGCGGCCGAGGCGATCAGGGAGCTCGGCCCCATCCCGCTCGCCGACCCCTTCGACCTGCCGGACGACGCGGTCGTGATCCCCGTCGCGATGATGGGCGCGCCGACCGTGATGGTGGAGAAGCTGCCGACCGTCGAGCAGCTGCAGGGCGCGATCCTCTCCCTCGCCCGCTACCTCGGGGTGACGCCCACGCACGTCGCCTGCATCGAGGTGGGCGGCGCGAACTCCACCATCCCGATGGTCGCGGCGGCGCGCATGGGCCTGCCGCTCGTGGACGGCGACGGGATGGGACGCGCGTTCCCCGAGATCCAGATGGTGATCCCCACGATCGACGGCATCCGCGCCACGCCCATGTCCTTCGCCGACGAGAAGGGCAACACGGGCGTCGTCGACACCATCGACAACGCCTGGGCCGAGCGCCTCACCCGGCCGGTGGCGGTGCAGATGGGCAGCTCGATGATCATGTCGAACTACGCGATGACGGGCGCCCAGATCAAGACGTCCTTCGTGCCGCGCACGCTCTCGCTGTGCCACGAGCTCGGCACGCTGGTGGAGGAGGCGCGCGACGCGCTCGTCGACCCGGTGGAGGCGGTGGCCGGGCGACTCGGCGGCGCGGTGCTCCTCGGCGGCAAGGTCGTGGACGTGGCCCGGCGCACGGTCGCGGGCTTCGCGAAGGGCGAGGCCAGGATCCAGGGCACGGGCGCCGATGAGGGCCGCGAGATCGTGCTCGGCTTCCAGAACGAGATGCTGCTCGCCTCGATCGACGGGGTCCCCGTGGCCTCGACGCCCGACCTGATCATGGTGCTCGACAGCGAGACGGGCGAGCCGATCACGACGGAGACGCTCCGCTTCGGCCAGCGCGTGCGCGTGGTCTCCGCGCCGGCCGACGAGCGCTGGCACAGCCCGCGCGGCATCGAGCTCGCGGGGCCGCGGTACTTCGGCTACGACATCGATCCCGTCCGCTCCCCCGTCGACGTCTTCCCGCGGTAGGCGGGCGACGGTCGCGGGCGGGCGGGTCTGGGTGGCGCCCGGGGAGGGCGGACGACCGGGTGCTACCGTGACGCCGGTGAGCCGGGACCTGGGAGCGGACGACCTCCCCGACCTCGTCGCCGGGCTGATGCTGCTGGGCTCCGGCGGCGGCGGCGACCCGCGGATCCTGGCGGCGGCCACCGCGCGGCAGCTCGCCACGGCCCCGGTGCGCGGCATCGGGCTCGACGACCTCGACCCGGACGACCTCGTGGTGCCGGTGGGCTACATCGGATCCACGTCGGTGCTCCGCGAGAAGCTGCCGTCCGGCACCGAGCTGCCCGAGGCGGTGCAGGCGCTCACCCGCTGGACGGGCACCCCGCCCGCGGCGCTCATGCCGCTCGAGATGGCGGGCGTCAACGGGCTCGCGCCGCTCGCGGCGGCGTCGATGACCGGCCTCCCGCTCCTCGACGCCGACCTCATGGGGCGCGCGTTCCCCCGCATCGACCAGTCGAGCCTCGTCGTCTCCGGCCGCGCCATCTCGCCGTGCGCCGCCGCCGAGCCGGGCGGACGCACCCT
This sequence comes from Clavibacter michiganensis subsp. tessellarius, assembly GCF_021922985.1. Lineage (NCBI taxonomy): Bacteria > Bacillati > Actinomycetota > Actinomycetes > Micrococcales > Microbacteriaceae > Clavibacter > Clavibacter tessellarius. The sequence goes on from NZ_CP040788.1 coordinate 1,853,383, forward strand.
GCTGCTCGACGGCGTCAGCCCCTCGGAGGTGGAGAGCCTGCTGCGGCTCGCGATCGCGCACTCCTCCGGCTGGGCCGCGCTCGCCCTGCCGCCGCAGCGCGCCGCCGACCTCCGCGCGACGGCGATCCCGGGCACCGCCGAGCGGGCCCTGCGGCTCGGGCGTGCCCTGCGCGCGGCGGACGACGCCGCCACGCCTGCCGGCCTCGCCCAGTCGCTGGGCGGCACGCTCCTCGGGCACGGCCGCGTCGCCGACGTCGTCACCTCGCCGCGCCGCGGCCGCTTCGACGTCACGACCGTGAGCGTCGTGGACGAGCGGAGCGGCGCGATCCTCCGGCTCGAGGCCGAGAACGAGTTCGTCGTCGCGCTCGCGGACGGCGTCCCCGTGGCGGCGGCGCCCGACCTCATCGCCGTCATCGCCGTTCCGGGCCTCTCCATGGCGGGCGCCCACGCGCTCCTCGTCGACGCCGTGCGGCCGGGCGCGAAGGTCGCCGTCGTCGCGCTGGAGGCCCCCGCCTGGTGGACGGCCACGGACGCGCGCCGGGCCGCGGTCTCCCCCGCCTCCTTCGGCTTCGACGCCCCCGAGGTGCCCGCGTGATCCGCCCGGTCGCGCTCTCCGCGCTGCTCGACCACGCGTCGCTCGCCGACGTGCGCCGCCTGGCCGGATCCGCGGACCCGGCCGTGACGCGCGTCCAGGGCGCGCTGATGGACGCCCCCGCCGACGAGCCGCTCCCCGACGGCACGGATGTGCTCGTCGTCCTCGACCGCGCCCCGCGCACCACCTGGCGCTTCGACGCCCGGCTGCGGCGCCTCGCCGACCGCGGCGTGTCCGTCGTCGTGCTCGACGCCGCCGTCGCCGTGGATCCCGCTACGGCCCTCCTCGCGGCACGGCTCGGCGTCGTCGTCCTGGCCTGCGACGACGCGTGGGCCACCTCGCTCGCCCTGCACGACCGGCTCGGCGACGCCCGCTCCGCCGCGGGCCGGGCCGCGCTCGACGCCGTCTCGGCGCTCGCGGACACCGACCGGGATCCCGCCGACGCCCTCGCCGCCGCCGCCGCGCTCCTCGGCCGCCCGGCGCTCCTCGTCGACTCCTCCGGCCGCGTCCTCGCACCCGAGGGCGCCGTGTCCTCCCCGGATGCGCGGGCCGCCGTCGCCGCGGGGCTCCCCGGGCACGTCGACGCGCGTCCCGTCGGCGAGCGCGGCACCCTGGTCAGCGCCCGCGTCGACTCGGGGCTGGTCGCGCCCAGCTGGCTGGTGGTGGAGGTGCCCGGGTCCGTGCCCGCGGAGGTGGACGCCGTGGCCGGCGCCCTGCCCGTCGTCGCGCTCGCGCTCGGTCACCGGCTGTCGCTGCGGCGCGTGGTCGACGAGCGCGAGGCCCGCTGGCGCATCGCGCTGCTCGGCGAGCTGCTGGAGGCGGGGGACGCGCCCGGCGCCGGGCTCCTGCGCCGCGCCCTCGAGCTGGGCTGGCGCGTCGAGGGCTGGCACATGGGGATCCGCGTCGTCGCGCGCCAGGACCCGGACACCGTCGGCCGCCGCTACGAGGTCATCGAGGCGCTCGCGGCGGAGGGCCTCGACGTGGGCGTGGTCGAGCAGGGCGACGGCTGGGCGGCGTGGATCACGTTCGACCTCGAACCCGACGTCCCCGCGGCGCAGGAGGCCGCGCGCGCGGTGCGGCGGGCGCAGCAGCGGTGGGACGACGACCTGCCGAGCGCGGTCGGCGTCGGCCGCGTGCACCACGGCCCGGCGGGGATCGCGCGCTCGCTCACGGAGGCCGCGGACGCGGCGCGCCTCGCCGCCTCCCGGCCGCAGTCCGGCCGCTTCCTCCACGTCGACCGCCTGGGCCTCGCGCAGCTGCTCCTCGCCTGGACCCAGACGGACACCTTCCAGCCGGCCGCGCTCGAGCTGCTCGCCCCGCTGCGCCCCCCGACCGCGGGCGACCTCCTCGCCACCCTCGCCACCTACCTCGACGCCGAGTCCTCGGTCGCCGAGACCGCCTCGATCCTGGCGGTGCACCGCAACACCGTGGCCGAGCGGATCCAGCGCGTGCAGCGCATCCTCCAGGTCGACCTCGCCGACGCCGAGACGCGCCTCGCCCTCCACCTCGCCTGCCGCACGGTGCTCGCGGCGGAGGGCTAGGGTCGATTCCCTGTGGATGCTCACCAGCTCCGCCCAGCCACCGCGCCTACCGTCGATCGCACCGCCTGATCGCCGCACGCGCGGCGCGGCGCACCCCGGCCCGACGCAGGTGCGCCAGGGCTCCTCCATCCCCCGACATGCACGAGAGGCACGCGCCCATGACCGACACCACCCGCACGATCCCCTGGGACGGCAGCCTCGACGAGCGCGCCGCCGCCGCGATCGAGGCCCCCGGCGGGCTCGTCGTCGCCGCCACCAAGGTCGGCTACATCCTCATGACCACCGACGGCGCCGGCCTCGAGCGCAAGTTCGACGCGAAGCAGCGCAACCGCGACAAGCCGGGCGTGGTCCTCTGCACGAGCATCGAGCAGCTGCAGCAGCTCGCCGTGCTCAACGACGAGATCCTCGCCTTCTACCAGGAGCACTGGGACGCCGACGTGCTCCTCGGCTGCATCCTCCCCTGGCGCGAGGACGCGAAGCACCTGCTGCCCGACGAGACGGCGGCCCAGCTCGCCATGGACCGCCGCGGCACGAGCTGCTTCGTGATCCGCTTCGGCCGTCCCGCGGAGCAGCTCGCCGAGCACCTGTGGGCGAGCGGGCGCCTCGCGTTCGCCAGCTCTGCCAACCCGTCCGGCAAGGGCAACCGCGGTCGCGTCGAGGGCATCGGCGAGCGCATCGAGCAGCAGGCCGACGTCATCGTCGCGGCCGACGAGTACGTCGCCTCCATCCAGCCGGGTCTCGACGAGACGAGCCGGCACGAGCAGGGCGTCATGGTCTCGATGGTCGACGCGTCCGGCGCGCTCGTCCCCGAGCAGCGCGGCGAGCGGTCCGTCACGCCGAGCCCCACGCTCATCCGCCGCGGGCTCGCGGTCGACGTCATCATGTCGGCGCTCGCCCGGTCGTTCCCGTCGTGGGACTACCGCCACGGCGAGTACTACTGATCCCGCATCGCCGTCGGATCGGCGTCGAGGGCCCGCGGAGCGCGTCTCCGCGGGCCCTCGCGCGTCCGGCCGGCCGCGTGGGACCCGGAGCGACGGGACCGCGGATCCGTTGCGGGACGCATCAAATTCCTCACATTCCGAAAATAAGCGGCGAGAACGCGGGAGCGGTCGTCCGCGGCGTCCCGGAAACGGCCGGGTCGCGCAGACCGGACGGGTCCGGAATGCGAATGCGGGGGCCGGCAGCCGCGCATATCACGTAATCGGGGAGCGGATCGCCCGTCACGTTTCGGAATTCCCGTCGTGAACGGGTATCGTGTGGAACTCAGGCATCGTGAGGATGCATCATCCGCAAGGAAAGGAATGGACGTGGCTCGCAAGGTTGTCACCACGCTCGTCGACGACATCGACGGCGTCGTCATCGATGAGGGAAAGGGCGAGACCGTCCCCTTCGCACTCGACGGCGTGAACTACGAGATCGATCTGAGCGACGCGAACGCCGCGAAGCTCCGTGAGGCGCTGGACACATACGTCGACCGCGCACGCCGCGTCGGCCGCGCCTCCTCCGGGCGCTCCTCCAGCCCGCGTCGCTCGTCCTCGAGCGCGCCCAAGGAGGACCTCGGCGCCGCCCGCGAATGGCTGCGCGCGCACGGCCACAAGGTCTCCGAGCGCGGCCGCATCTCGGCCGATCTGCTCGAGGAGTACCGCTCCAACAAGTAGTCGCACCGCTTCCCGCGCCCGGCGCGGAATGCATCCGAGAGGGCCGATCCGCATGCGGATCGGCCCTCTCCGCGTTCACGCCGGACTCATGTAATGAATGGCCCCCGCGCCGCGCCCGTGGGCATCCGGCGCCGCGGCGCGCCGGGTGTCACGCGCCGGTCACGCCGATGTCGCGGCCATGTCGCGCACCTGCGAGCACGCTCGCTCCCGAACAAGGAGCACCGTGCCGAATCACCTCGCATCACCCGGGTCCGCCGTACCCGCCACCCGAACCACCCGCCCCCGACGCCCGCTGCGCGCGCGTCTCGTCGCCGCCGGCGGAGCCGCCCTCATCGCCCTCGTGGCCGTGGTCGGCATCGGAGTCGGCGTCGGCAGCTCCCTCGACTCCGCGTCGGCCGCCACCGCGACCGCGGTCCAGCAGTGCGACGGGCTCTCCAACGTGGGCGGCCAGCAGGTCACCTGCTCGGTCACCGTCGTGAACAACCTGAACGTGGCCACCGGCAACGGCTCGTCCACCGTCACCACCGTCATCTGCGTCGGCGCCGCGAACACCGCCGGCACCTGCACCACGGACGTGCAGCGCGCGCAGACGATCGTCACCTCGGTCGACCAGTGCAACGGATCCGGGAACGGCGGCGGCGGCGAGGTCGACTGCACCGTGAACGTCACGAACAACATCACCGGCACGAGCACCACCACGCCGGCGACGGTCAACCAGTGCATCGGCGCGGGACAGGGCGGCGGCGCGAACGCCGTCAACTGCTCCCCGGTCGCCAGCACCACGAACGCCGACATCACCCAGTGCAACCAGTCCGGCAACGGCGGCGGCGGGGCCGGTCGCGTGACCTGCACCGTGCCGACCTCCACGACCAGCACCGCCCTCGTGGTGCAGGTCGACCAGTGCATCGGCTCCGGCAACGGCGGCGGCGCGACCGTCACCTGCTCGGCCCGCATCCGCAACTTCGTGACCGCCGTCGTCACGCCGACCGTGACGCCCACCGTGGCGCCTACGGTCGCGCCGACCACATCGCCCACCGTGGCCCCGACGACGTCGCCCACCGTGGCGCCGACCGTCGCTCCCACCCCGACGCCGACCCCGACGCCGACGGCCACCGCGCCCACCCCGACGCCCACGGCCACCGCGCCCACCCCGACGCCGACCGCCACCGCACCGACGCCGACGCCCACCGCACCCACGCCCACCGCGACCGCACCGACCCCGACCGCGACGGCCCCCACGCCGACCGCGACCGCACCGACGCCCACCGCGACGGCCCCGACCCCGACGGCGACGGCTCCCACGCCCACCGCCACGACGGGCACCCCGACGCCGACGGCCGGCACCCCGACCGCGACGCCGAGCGCCACGCGCACGCCGGTCACGCCGATCGTCCCGGGCGGCACCACGCCGGGCGGGAACCTCCCCGTCACCGGCTACGACCCGACGCCCACCATCGGCTGGGGCCTCGCCGCCCTGGTCCTCGGCGCCATGGGCCTCGGCATCCACGCACGACGGAGGACCGCGAAGGCCTAGCCCCTCGCGCTCACCCGTCGCCCCGCCCGTCGATCCCTCGACGGGCGGGGCGACGCTCCTAGCCCCAAAAGCACCTACATATTCGGCTTTCGTCGTCGAACGGATACGTTGACGACGACGGAGGTTCCCGATGCACCATCACGCGCACGACGGACGCACCCTCGTCGAGCGCCCTGATCCCCTGGCACCGACCGGGCCCGCCGCTCCCGTCGCCTCTCCCCCCGAGGCCGGAGCCGTCCGGTGATCCGCGTGGACCTGCTCGGCGGGTTCCACGTCTCCGGCCTCGCCGCGCCGTCATCCGAGATGCAGGGCACGGCCGCCGTCGTCCCGCCGGCCACCGCGATGTCCGACGGCACGCAGCGCCTCATCGCCGCCCTCGCGCTCCGCACGCGCCCCGCCGACCGCGGCGCGCTCGCGGCCGAGCTGTGGCCGGAGGCCCGCGACGGCCGCGCCGCCTCCAGCCTCCGCTCCGCCGTCGCGCGCCTCGGCGACGCCGGCCGTGAGATCGTGGAGACGACGCCCGGCGGGCTCCTCCTCCGCGACGACGTCCGGGTCGACCTGCGCGTCGCGCGCGTCACCGCGGCCCGGCTCCTCGAGCCCCGGATCGTCGACCCGGACGACGCGGACCTCGCCCCGGACGCCGTCGCGCTCTTCGGCGCGCCCCTCCTGCCCGACTGGTTCGACGGCTGGCTGGAGACCGCGGCCGACGAGTGGCGGCACCTCCGCGTCAACGCCCTGGAGGCGCAGTCCGACGCCCTCCGCGCGCGCGGCCGGCTCCACGAGGCGGCCCAGGCGGCCCGCCGGGCGATCGAGGTGGATCCGCTCCGCGAGACCGCCCAGCGCTGCCTCATCTCCGTGCACCTCGCCGCCGGCAACCAGTCGGATGCGCTGCAGGCCTACGGCGCGTACCGGACCCGGCTCGAGCGCGAGGTGGGGCTCGCGCCGACGGCGATGCTCTCCGACCTCATCTCCGGGATGCACCAGCGCTCGCGGGCCCTCGACCGCACCGGCTGATCCGGACCAGACGGACGCCGGGGCGCGAGGAACGCGGCCTGACGACGCCGCCGGGTCAGCCGCGCGCGCCGAGCCGCTCCCACAGGAAGCCGTGGATCAGCGACTGCAGCCGCGCCGTCGCGGGGTTGTCCGCGGATCCGCCGTGCCCGCCCGCGGTGTTCTCGAAGTACCAGGCGTCCTCGACGCCGGTCTCGTGCAGCAGCGCGACCATCTTGCGCGCCTGCACGGGCCCGACGCGGTCGTCGCTCGTCGCCGCGTAGACGAGCGTCGGCGGGTACGCGACCCCCTCCCGCACGTTGTGGTACGGCGAGAACGTGCGGATGAACTCCCAATCCGCGGGCACGTCCGGGTCCCCGTACTCGGCGATCCACGACGCCCCCGCCGACAGCCGCGTGTACCGCCGCATGTCGAGGAGCGGGACCCCGCAGACCACGGCGCCGAACAGCTCCGGGTAGGCGGTGAGCATGTTGCCCACGAGCAGGCCGCCGTTGCTCCGCCCCTCGCAGCCGAGGCGCGCCGGCACGGTGACGCCGCGGGTCACGAGGTCGCGCGCGACGGCCGCGAAGTCCTCGTAGGCGCGGTGGCGGTCCTGCCGGAGCGCGGCCCGGTGCCACGCCGGCCCGTACTCGCCGCCGCCGCGGATGTTGGCGAGCACGTAGACGCCGCCGCGCGCGAGCCAGCCGCGCCCCCGGACGCCGCTGTACGACGGCAGCAGGCTGTTCTCGAAGCCGCCGTAGCCCGAGAGCAGCGTGGGGGCAGATCCGTCGAGCGGCAGGTCCCGCGGCCCCACCTGGAAGTAGGGCACGCGCGTGCCGTCGTCCGAGACGGCGAAGTGCTGCGCGACCTCGAGCCCCGCGGCGTCGAAGGACGCGGGCTGATCCTTGACGGCCCGCGGCGGGCCCTCGCCCACCACGCCGCGCAGGAGCGTGGGCGGCGTGAGGAAGCCCGTCACCGCGAGCCAGTACTCGTCGGTCTCGCGGTCGGTGGCCACGACGGAGACGGAGGCGAGCGGCGTCCCGACGGGCACGTCCTCCTCGGTCCAGCCGCCGGATCCGCCCGCCGTCGGCGGCGTGAGCACGCGGATCCGGCTCGCCACGTCCTCCAGAAGCGTCACCACGAGGTGCCCCGCCGTCCACGCCCAGTCCTCGAGGCTCCGCGACGAGGTCGGGGCGACCAGCACCGCGAGGGCCCGGGATCCGGCGAGGAAGTCGTCGAGGCGCGCCGCGAGCAGCGACCCGCCAGCGTGCACGACGCCGCCGATCTCCGTGTCGCGCCGCGGCCGCAGCAGGAGCCACTCGCGGTGCAGGTCCACGTCGACGTCGTCGGGCACGTCGATCGGCACGGTCCCCGCGTCGGTGAGCAGCAGCGTGCGCGACGTGAAGAAGTCGGGCACCTCGCGGACCACGTCCCGCTCGAAGCCCGGCGTGGGGTCGTGCGTCACGTGGACGAGCATGTCGCCCGCCGCGACGGCGTGGACCTCGGCGGCGTCGGCGAGCGCCTGGCCGCGGCTCCAGCGCCGTGCCGTGCGCGCGTAGGAGCTCTCGGTGAGGCTGCCCGGTCCGAAGTCGGTGCCGACGAAGACGGTGTCCCGGTCGATCCACGAAACCATCGTCTTCGCGACCGGCACCGCGAAGCCGTCCTCGACGAAGCGGCCGGTGGCGAGGTCGAGCTCGCGGACCGCGACGGCGTCCCCGCCGTCGGGCGAGAGCGACACGAGGGCGCGGTCGCGCGTCGGCGACAGCAGCTGCGCCCGGGAGAACTGCCACGGGATCCCCTCGGCCGCGCCCAGCGCGTCGAGGTCGAGCAGGACCTCCCACTCGGGCGACGGGGCCTCGTACTCGTCGAGCGTCGTGCGCCGCCAGAGTCCCTGCACGTGCTCGGCGTCGCGCCAGAGGTTGTACAGGTGGTCGCCGTGCCGGGTCACGTACGGGATGCGCTCGTCCGACTCGAGCACCTCGAGCAGCTCGGAGGTGAGCCCGGCGCGCGCGTCCTCGGGAGAGCGCGCGAGCGTCCGGTCGTTCTCGGCGCGCACCCACGCCAGGGCGCGGTCGCCGTGGATGTCCTCCAGCCACAGGAACGGATCGTCGGGGGTCGCGGGGCCATGGGCGTCGTCGGTCATCCCGTCAGCCTACGGACGCGCGCTCGGCGCGGCCGCGGGGCGCACGCCGCCCGCGTCGCCCCGGGTCAGGCGGCGGGTGCCAGGAACTCGTCCCAGCCGGGCGCCGGACGCTCCATGCCGCTGACGACCCAGCCGCTCCCCTGCGGGGCGCGCGGCGCGGTGCGCAGCGTCCACCCCATCTCCTCCGGCGTGCGGTCGCTCTTGCGGTTGTTGCACGACAGGCAGCAGGCGACGAGGTTCTCCCACGTGTCCTTCCCGCCGCGCGAGCGGGGCAGGACGTGGTCGATGGTGGTCGCGTTCCGTGCGCAGTACGCGCAGCGGCCGCCGTCGCGCCGCAGGACCCCGCGGCGCGAGACGGGCACGCGGCGCGCGTGCGGGATCCGCACGTACCGCGTCAGGAGGATGACCGACGGGCGGCCCCACGCCCCTCCGCTCCCGAGGATGGGGTTCTCCTCGTCCTGGGCGAGCATGGTGGCCTTGCCGCTCAGCACGAGCACCAGGGCCCGCTTGAACGACACGACGGCGAGCGGCTCGAAGCCCGCGTTGAGTACCAGTGTGCGCACGACATCCCTCTCAGACCGGCCTGGACGGCTTCCAGGAATCCGAATGAGGCGTCCCCGCCCCCGGGAACACGCGAAGGCACCGCCGAGTGCTCGGCGATGCCTTCAGGAGAGCGGGTGACCGCTCGGGTGGACCAGGTGGATGCCCACCCGGGGATGGTGCCGATGACCGTGGCGCACGTGCGCATCCATGGTGCGGATGTCGCGTGCGGTGGTCATCGGGGCTCCCGGGCGGGTCGAGGGACGTCTCACCGCACAGGGTAGCCCAGCGATCCCCGTTTGTCCCGGGTGGACGACGGAGGCCGGCGGCGCATCGGGTGGATGCGTGCCGCCGGCCTCCGGAGGTCGGTGCGCGGGTCAGCCGAGGAGGCGGACGTAGTGCACGTTGGAGCTCCACACCGGGCGCTCCTTGACGTGGTCGCCGGGCTTGGGCGCGTCGATCATGATGCCGTTGCCCGTGTAGATGCCGTCGTGGCTGCCGTCGTTCCAGACGACGATGTCGCCGGCGCGCGCCTCGGAGGCGGGGACCGTGACGCCGGCCGCGCCCTGCGCCCGCACGGAGTGCGGCAGGTTCAGGCCGAACTGCGCGAACACGTACTGGACGAGGCCGGAGCAGTCGAAGCCGGCGGGGGTGTTGCCGCCGAAGACGTAGGGCACGCCGAGGTACTGGCGGGCGACCGCCGCGACGCCGGTGGCCGACGTGCCGGGGTAGATCGGGTTCTGCGCGATCTGCGACGCGGAGGCGCCCGTGTAGCTCGTGGCCGACGAGGCGAGCTGCGTGCGGCGCTGCTCGGCGAGCGCGGCGCGGGCGGCGTCGGCCTTCTGCGCGTTGAGCTCCGCGACCGTGGTGGCGGTGAAGCCCTCCTCGACCGGGGCGGACGACGCGTTGTCGGCGGTGACGACCTGCGCGTTGGCGGCCGTGTAGTCCTGGAGGGAGGTGCCCTTGACGTTCGCGGTGTGCTCGATGGAGGCGCCGGTGGCGTAGGCGGGGAGCGCGAGCGCCCCGATGACGCCGGTGACCACGGTCATGACGAAGACGTTGGCCGTCTTCGTGCGACGGGAGCGGGGCGCGGGCGCCGGGCTCAGGCGGGGTGCGGGTGCCTGGAGCGTGCGGGCAGCGGAGTCGCGACGGGGCCGGACGGCCTTCGCGGTCTCCGCGGCGCGGAGCTCGCGGCGGGTGGGGAGGCGATCCATCCCGGGTGCGGGCGGTCGGGTCGGGTCGGACGGGTTCCCGACGGAACCGCTGATGTCACCATGGGCCAAGTTGTCAACCTCCTGCGTCTCGACGCCGGGCATGCTGGCGCCCCGTCCCTCCAAGGTCGTCGAGGGGTACACGCGCAGGGGACGGGTGTCGAGACGCCCTGCACCGGGCCCGGGACCTCTGTGGTGGTCGGTCGGGCCTGTTCGAGAGTAAGGGACAGGCCCCCGTTTGTCATCCTGAGGGACCATCTTTCTAACGAATCCATAACGGGAGACGTCATCCTCGCGAGGGATGCGGAGCAGAACCCCCGGTGAGCACGGTGTGCCGTGCGCGTGTGCCCAGTCCGGGGGTGGTCCTGTGGATCCGCCGACCGCAACCGGCCCCGCGGGGCGCCGGTCAGCGCTCGATGAAGATGTGCCCGGCGACCTCGAGCGGCAGCTCGAGCCCGGACTCCGCGTCGTCCACGCGGACGAGCACGTAGGCGCCGTCACGGGAGAACGAGCCGGATGCGCCGGGCAGCACGCCGGCCTGCTTGAGCTGAGAGAGCAGCTCGGGGTCGAACTGCACGGGCTCGCCGAGGCGGCGGACGACGCCGCGCGCCGGGGCGTCCGCGGTGACCCCGAGGGTCGCCTCGACGATGCTGACCACGCCGGCCATGAACGCGACGGCCGGGGAGTCGCCCAGCTCGTCGAGGCCCGGGATGGGGTTGCCGTACGGCGACTCGGTGGGGTGCCCGAGGAGGTCGAGGATCTTGCGCTCCACCTGCTCGCTCATCACGTGCTCCCAGCGGCAGGCCTCGTCGTGGACGAACTCCCACTCGAGCCCGATGACGTCGCTGAGCAGGCGCTCCGCGAGGCGGTGCTTGCGCATCACGTGGACGGCCTTGCTGCGGCCCTCCGGCGTGAGCTCGAGGTGCCGGTCGCCGCTGACGACCACGAGGCCGTCGCGCTCCATGCGGGCGACGGTCTGCGAGACGGTGGGGCCGGAGTGCCCGAGGCGCTCGGAGATGCGCGCCCGCAGGGGCACGATGGCCTCCTCCTCGAGGTCGAGGATGGTGCGGAGGTACATCTCCGTCGTGTCCACGAGATCAGTCATCGGGGCCTCCCTTGCGCCAGCGACCAGCCTACTTCCCCGGGTGCCGGATGACCGGCGCGGGGGCGGCCGCGGCGCCGGACGGACTCCGGGGCGCGCGCAGGCGTTCCCCTAGCATTGCCGCATGCCGACCACGACGATCCCCACCGAACTGCTGCCCCTCGACGGACGATTCGGCTGCGGCCCGTCCAAGGTCCGCCAGGCGCAGCTCGACCACCTCGCGCTCGCGGGCGCGCAGATCCTCGGCACCTCCCACCGGCAGGCGCCGGTCAAGGACATGGTCGGGCGCGTGCGCGCCGGGCTCTCCCGCCTGTTCCGCCTGCCCGACGGCTACGAGGTGGTGCTGGGCAACGGCGGGTCCACCGCGTTCTGGGACGCCGCGGCCTTCTCCCTCATCGAGCGCCGCAGCCAGAACCTCGTCTTCGGGGAGTTCGGCGGGAAGTTCGCCAAGGCCGCGGCCGCGCCCTTCCTCGAGGCGCCCGACGTGATCACGGCCGATCCCGGCAGCCGCGCGTCCGCGAACCCGGTCGAGGGCGTGGACGTCTACGCCTGGCCGCACAACGAGACCTCGACGGGCGTCATGGCGCCCGTCACCCGCGTGCACGGCGACGACGGCGCGCTCACGGTCGTCGACGCCACCAGCGCCGCCGGCGGCATCGACTTCGAGGCCGCGCAGGCCGACGTCTACTACTTCGCCCCGCAGAAGAACCTCGCGAGCGACGGCGGCGTGTGGCTCGCGCTCTTCTCCCCCGCGGCCCTCGAGCGCGTCGAGCGCATCGCGGCGTCCGGGCGGTGGATCCCCGAGTTCCTCAGCCTCAAGAACGCGGTCGACAACTCGCGCCTCGACCAGACGCTCAACACCCCGGCCCTCGCCACCCTCCTCATGCTCGAGGACCAGCTCGACTGGATCGAGCGCGCCGGCGGGCTCGCCTGGGCCGACGCGCGCACGCGCGAGTCCTCGGCCGTGCTCTACGACTGGGCCGAGCGGATCGACTACGCACGGCCGTTCGTGACGGATCCCGCGCACCGCTCGCAGGTGGTCGTCACGATGGACTTCGACGACGCCGTGGACGCGGCCGCCGTCGCGAAGACGCTCCGCGCCAACGGCGTGGTCGACACCGAGCCCTACCGGAAGCTCGGGCGCAACCAGCTGCGCGTCGCGACCTTCACGGCCATCGAGCCCGACGACGTGCGGGCGCTCGTGCGCTGCATCGAGTTCGTGGTGGAGCAGGGCGCGGGCTGATCCCGACCCTCCCGTGCACGACGACGGCGGCGGTCCCCTCGGGGGCCGCCGCCGTCGTCGTCATGCGGGACTCGGGTCAGCGATCGGCGCCGTCGAAGCTCGTGTCGTCGTCGTCGTCGTCGTCGTCGTCGTCGTCATCGTCATCGTCATCGTCATCGTCATCGTCGTCGTCGGGTGCCGGGGCGCCCTCGAAGTCGACGCCGTCGAGGACGTCGTCGGCGTCCTCCGCGTCGTCGTCGGAGGCGTCGTCCGAGTCCTCGTCGTCGTCCGACTCGTCGTCGTAGTCGTCGTCGGATCCGGACTCGGCCGCGAGGCGCTCCGCCTCCTCGTCCGCCTCGATCCCCGCCAGCCGGTCGGACCAGGGCAGCCACTCGGGCGAGAGCAGCGCGCCCTCGCCGGGCATGAGCTCGGCCTCGAGGACCGTCGGCGCCGCGTCGTCCACCCGGGCGAGGGTCACGGTCCAGTACCAGCCGGGGTAGCCCGCCATGGTGTTCGCGAAGAGCAGGGAGAGCACGCGATCGCCCTCGACCGTGGAGCCGGCCGGGTCGCCGACGGTGTCCGCGGGCGTGATCTCGAGCAGCGCGGCGCGCGCGAGGTCGACGGCGGCGAGCAGCTCGGCGTCGGGGACGGCCGGTGCGGCCGGCTCGTCGGCGGCCGCGTCCGGGGCGCCTCCGGCATCAGCAGCGTCACCGGCGTCCGCGGGCGCGGGCGCCAGCGGCGTCTCCTCGGGCACGTCACCCGTCGTCGTCTCCTCGACGGTCTCGTCCTCCACGCGATCAGGCATCGAGCTCCTCCGCGACCCGGCGCAGCAGCGCCGCGATCTTCCGGCTGTGGGCGTCGTCCGGGTACCGGCCGCGCTTGAGGTTGGTGCCGATGCCGTCGAGCACCTTCACGAGGTCCTCCACGATGACGGCCATGTCGTCGGCGGGCTTGCGGGACATGCGGACGAGCGAGGGCGGGGCGTCGAGGATCCGCGCGGACAGCGCCTGCGCACCGCGCTTGCCGTCGGCGATGCCGAACTCGAGCCGGGTGCCGGCCTTCACGCCGGCGACGCCCGAGGGCAGGGCCGACGCGTGCAGGAATACCTCCTGGCCGTCGTCCGAGCTGATGAACCCGAACCCCTTGTCCTCGTCGTAGAACTTCACCTTGCCGGTGGGCATGCGATCCTCTTCCCTCGCCCCTGCCAGGGGCTCCGCGCCCCGGTCGGGGCTCGATGTGCTGGTGGGCGGTCCAGTCTATTCGCCCGTGCCCCGCGCGGCCCGGGTACGGACGCCACCCTCGACGGCGACCTGCCGGGGCCGACGCGATCCCGATCCCCATGCCGACGCGCCCGGGCGGGCACCACGGCGTAGTCTGAGCGGATGGCATCCGAGACCGCACCGAGCGAGGGACGGGCCGAGCGCATCCTCGCGTACATGCTCGCCGGGATCCTGCTGGTCGCCGTGCTGAGCATCCTCGCGATCCTCCTGGCCCCGCTGATCGCGGTCGACGCGTCGCAGTACAGCACCCCCGTCTGGCAGGTGATCCTCCTGCTCCCGGCGGTCGGCATCCCGATCGCGGCGCTCCTCTTCATCGCCATCCTCGTCATCAGCGTCCGTCGGCGGCGTCGCATGGACGGCACGTCCCGCTAGCGGGACGACCATGACCGACGCCCTCGTGCTCGCGTCCCGCCTGCGTGCGCTGGACGACGATGCGCTGGCCGACCTCGTCCGCGACCGCGGCGTCGACGCCGCGCGCGTCGACGACCTCTTCGACCTCGCCGACGCGCTCCTCGCCCCGGATGCCGTCGCGCGGGCCCTCGAGCAGCTGGACCGCACCTCCCTCGCCGTCCTCGCCGTCGCCTGCGCCGAGGGCGCGGCCTCCCGGCGCGTCCCCCTGTCCGTCGTCCGCGACGCGATCGCGCGGCGGTCGGGCGAGGACCCGGTCGACGCGGAGGTCGTCGCCGACGCCGCCCGACGCGCATCCGCGACCCTCCTCGCGGGCCTCGACGAGGACGGGATCACGACGCATCCCGAGGTGCAGGCGGAGCTCGCATCCTGGCCGGACGCGGGCCGCCCCGGCACCGACGAGCTCGCCCGCCTCTCCCCTCCCGCCCCGCTCGCCGCCGTGCCGAGCGGCGACCCGGACGAGGTGGACCGCCGTGCCGGCGAGAGCGCCTTCGCCTCGGTCGTCGCCGTCGCCGCCCTCGTGGACGAGCTGGCGCGGGAGCCCGCCCGCGAGCTGAGCCGCGGCGGCATGTCGCTGCCGGACGCGCGGCGCCTGTCGGCCGCGCTCGCGGTCGACCTCGACGGCGTCCCCGTGCTCCTCTCCATCGCCGCCCGCGCCGGCCTGGTCGCCCGGGCCGGCCGCGCCTGGTCCGCCACGGGCGCCGCGGCCGAGTGGTCGGCGCTCCCGACCGCCGAGCGCTGGCGCGCGCTCGCGTCCTCCTGGCTGGATGCGCTGGCCCCGACGACGCGCGAGATCCTGGCCGAGCGGGCCGACGCCGAGTGGGGGCCCGGCCTCGTCGACGGCGTGCTCTGGCGCTTCCCCGGCGGATCCGCGTGGATCGCCGATCGCATCACCGCGTTCACCCGGGACGCGGGCCTCCTCGGCATCACGACGGGCGACGTGCCCAGCTCGGCCGGCCGCGCCCTCCTCACCACGGGCGCGGACTCCGCGGCCGCGGAGCTCGCCGCGCACCTGCCTGCGGAGGTGGACCGGGTCTACCTGCAGCACGACCTCACCGTGGTCTCCCCCGGCCCGCTGGATCCGCGCGTCGAGTCGCGCCTGCTCGCGGTCGCCGACGTGGAGGGCCGCGGGCTCGCCGCCAGCTACCGCATCTCGGCCGGATCCGTCGCCCGCGCCCTCGCCGCCGGCGACTCCGGCGACGACATCCGCGCGTTCCTGGCCGGCGTCTCGCTGACCGGGATCCCGCAGCCGCTCGACTACCTCATCGACGAGGCCGTCGCGCGCTTCGGCCGCCTCCGGATCCGGCCCGCCGACCTCCCCGGGGCCCCGGACGCCCGGACGTCCGTGCTCTCCGACGACGCTGCCCTCCTCGCGACCCTGCTCGTCGACCGCGACCTCTCCTCCCTGCGCCTCGTCCGCCTCGACGACGCGACCCTCGCCTCCGCCGCGACGCCCGACGCGGTCGAGCGGGCCCTCGTCGCCGCCCGCCTGGGCCCCGTCCGCGAGGACGCCGAGGGCCGGCCGGTGGCGCCCGTCGTCCGCGCGACGACCGGGCGGTCGCCCGCCGCGGATCCCGGACCCGACCCCGCCGACGCCCTGGTGGCCCGCGTCCGCGCCGCCGACGGCCCGGACGACGGCACCGCCTGGACGACGCGGCAGCTCGAGGTCGCGATCCGCGCGAAGGCGGCCCTCTCCGTGCGGGTCCGCCTGCCCGACGGCCGCGAGGTCGACCACGTCCTCGAGCCCGCGAGCGTCGCCGGCGGGCGCCTGCGCGCCCGAGACCGGGTCGCCGACGTCGAGCGCACTCTGCCGCTCTCGAGCATCGTCTCCCTCTCCCCCCGGCCGATCCCCTCGTGAGCGCGCCTAAGCTGGCGAACGTGTCCGACGGCCCCCTGATCGTCCAGAGCGACCGCACCGTCCTCCTCGAGGTCGCCCACGCGGACGCCGAGGACGCGCGCCACGACCTCGCCGTCTTCGCCGAGCTGGAGCGGGCGCCGGAGCACATCCACACGTACCGGATCACGCGGCTCGGCCTCTGGAACGCCCGCGCCGCCGGCCACACCGCGGAGGACATGCTCGCCACGCTCGAGCGCTACTCCCGCTTCCCCGTCCCACAGTCCGTCACGGTCGACGTGACCGACACCGTGGGGCGCTACGGCCGCCTCGTCATCGGCCGCGACGCCGACGGCGGCCTGCAGGTGTCGAGCACGGAGAGCGCGGTGCTGTCCGAGATCGCGAGCGCCCGCCGCATCGCCCCGCTGCTCACCGAGCGCGTCGACGCGATGACGTACCGCGTGCAGGACTGGGCGCGCGGCCAGCTCAAGCAGGAGCTCGTGAAGATCGGCTGGCCCGCCGAGGACCAGGCGGGCTACACGCCGGGGACGCCCCACGACATGGCGCTGGTCGAGGACGGCTGGACCCTGCGCGGCTACCAGACGGACGCGGTCGACCACTTCCTCGACGGCGGATCCGGCGTGGTCGTCCTCCCCTGCGGCGCCGGCAAGACGCTCGTGGGCGCGGCGGCGATGGCGCGGGCCAAGACGACGACCCTGATCCTCGTCACGAACACCGTCTCCGCCCGCCAGTGGCGCACCGAGCTCCTGAAGCGCACGACGCTCACCGAGGACGAGATCGGCGAGTACTCGGGCCAGTCGCGCGAGGTCAAGCCGGTCACCATCGCGACGTACCAGATCCTCACCGCCAAGAGGAAGGGCGAGTACGCGCACCTGGCGCTCCTCGACGCGCTCGACTGGGGGCTCGTCGTCTACGACGAGGTGCACCTCCTGCCGGCGCCCGTCTTCAAGCTCACCGCCGACCTGCAGGCCCGCCGCCGCCTCGGGCTCACGGCCACGCTCGTCCGCGAGGACGGCCGCGAGGGCGACGTGTTCAGCCTCATCGGCCCGAAGCGGTTCGACGCCCCGTGGAAGGAGATCGAGGCGCAGGGCTTCATCTCCCCCGCGGAGTGCTTCGAGGTGCGCATCGACCTGCCCGACGACGCCCGGCTCGCGTACGCCGCGGCCGCGGACGACGAGCGCTACCGCCTCGCCGCGACCGCGCCGGCGAAGCTCGACGTGACGCGCGCGCTGGTCGAGCGGCACCGCGGCGAGAGCATCCTCGTCATCGGGCAGTACCTCGACCAGATCGACGAGCTCTCCGAGGCCCTCGGCGCGCCGAAGCTCACGGGCGCGACCCCCGTCGCCGAGCGCGAGCGGCTCTACCAGGCCTTCCGCGACGGCACCGAGAAGGTGCTCGTCGTGAGCAAGGTCGCGAACTTCTCGGTCGACCTCCCCGACGCGACGGTCGCGATCCAGGTGTCCGGCTCCTTCGGCTCGCGGCAGGAGGAGGCGCAGCGCCTCGGCCGCCTGCTGCGCCCCGAGGCGTCCGGCCTGTCCGCCAGCTTCTACACGCTGGTGTCCCGGGACACGGTCGACCAGGACTTCGCGCAGAACCGGCAGCGCTTCCTGGCCGAGCAGGGCTACGGCTACACGATCCTCGACGCGGCCGGCATCGCCGCCTGAGCGCTCGGACGCGTCCTCGCCACAGGCTGTTAGCCGCGTCCAGGCAGCTCCCAGCGAGCGCGCAGATACTTCATCCCATGAGCGATGGCCCGAAGATCCTTATCGTCGATGACGAGCCCAACATCCGCGACCTGCTGACCACGAGCCTCCGGTTCGCCGGGTTCGCGGTCCGCGCCGTCGGCAACGGCGCCCAGGCCATCTCGGCCGTCCTCGAGGAGGAGCCCGACCTGATCATCCTCGACGTGATGCTGCCGGACATGAACGGCTTCGGCGTCACCAAGCGCCTCCGCGCCGCCGGCTACACCGCGCCGATCCTCTTCCTCACGGCGAAGGACGACACCGAGGACAAGATCACGGGCCTCACGGTCGGCGGCGACGACTACGTCACCAAGCCGTTCAGCCTCGACGAGATCGTGGCCCGCATCAAGGCCATCCTTCGCCGCACCATGCACGCGGACGAGGACGCCATCATCCGCGCGGGCGAGCTCACCATGGACCAGGACACCCACGAGGTCCTCGTCGGCGAGGAGCCCATCGAGCTGAGCCCCACCGAGTTCAAGCTGCTCCGCTACCTCATGCTCAACCCGAACCGCGTGCTCTCGAAGGCGCAGATCCTCGACCACGTGTGGGAGTACGACTTCAACGGCGACGCCGGCATCGTCGAGTCCTACATCTCCTACCTGCGCCGCAAGCTCGACCAGCACTCCTCGGAGCCGGTCATCCAGACCAAGCGCGGCTTCGGCTACATGCTGAAGGCCGCCAAGTCCTGACCCGCCCGACCCCCGCCGGGTCGCGCACCTCCTGATCGGCCGGACGCCCGCTGGGCGCCCGGCCGATCCCACATCCGGCGTCGCCTATCCTCATGGGACACGGTCACCATGACGGAACACGAGGTGCGGCCAGTGCACGACTACGTCTCGGAGAAGTGGAACAACGTCTCCCTGCGCACCAAGATCACGGGCGTCACGGTGCTCCTGCTCCTGCTCGGCCTCCTCGTCTCCGGCGCAGGAACCATGTACCTGCTCCGGCAGCAGATGGTGATCCAGCTCGACGCGCAGCTCCGCATCGCCGCGACGCAGCTCCCGAAGATCCTCGGCACCGACCAGGCGACGCCCGAGACCTTCACCCAGGACGACGTGGAGACGGCGGACTCCACCTACTTCGTGCTGCTGCTCGACGCCCAGGGCGACGTCATCGCCGACAACTGGGCCGGGGGCTCCGCGTCCCACCCGCGCGTCTTCGACCTCGACCTCGCGCGCGCCTCCGAGCGCAACGAGCAGATCGTCCAGTTCTCCGACAACGCCGGGAAGGCCACCTGGCACGGCATCGTGCGGGTGTCCCAGAACGCCGGGCCGAACACCACCGCGTACTCGACGCTCATCGTCGCCAAGCCGCTCAGCGAGGTCGACGACCTCGTGGCGACCTACATCGTGATCTTCGCGAGCTTCGGCCTCGCCGTCGTCGTGCTCGGGGCGGCGGTCACGCGCATGCTCGTCACGAGCACGTTCGGCCCGCTGCGCCAGGTGGAGCGCACCGCCGCGGCCATCGCCGAGGGCGACTTCGGCCAGCGCCTCGGCGGCGCCACGCCGAACACCGAGGTGGGGCGCCTCAACCGCTCGCTGAACACCATGCTCAGCCGCATCGACCGCGCCTTCGCCGACCGCGCCAAGACGATCGACCAGATGCGGCGGTTCGTGGGCGACGCGAGCCACGAGCTGCGCACCCCCCTCGTGTCCGTGCGCGGCTACGCGGAGCTCTACCGGATGGGCGCGCTGCAGACGCCCGAGGATGTGTCGCAGGCCATGGAGCGCATCGAGAAGGAGGCGATCCGCATGGGCGGGCTCGTCGAGGACCTCCTCGAGCTGGCGCGCCTCGACGAGACGAAGCCGCTGCAGCTCGCCCCCGTGGACCTCTACCCCATCGCCCGCGACGCCGCGCTCGACGCGATGGCCTCATCCCAGACGCGCACGGTCACCGCGCTCCCGCCCGTGCTCGTGAACCCGGTCGGTCCGATCCTCGACGCCGACGGCCTCGAGCCCACGCAGGAGATGTCGCCCGACGCCCTCCGCGGCGCCGCGGCCGGGAACGACGTCACCGGCCCGATCGCCTTCGCGGGCGCCACGCTGTCCCGGCTGCGGGCACGACGCACGCGCCGCCCGGGCGAGACGGCGACCGACGCGCTCGCCGCCGTCTCCCCCGACGCCGGTGGCGCCCCCGCCGCCGAGGGCTTCGCCATGGTCTCGGCCGAGGAGAACAAGATCCGCCAGGTGGTCACGAACCTCATCGGCAACGCCGTCCGGTTCACGCCCGCCGGCAGCCCGATCGAGCTCGCGACCGTCGTGGACGAGCGAGCTCGTGAGGCGCGCATCGAGGTGCGCGACCACGGCGACGGGGTCCCGCCGCAGATCCGGGAGAAGATCTTCCAGCGGTTCTGGCGCGCCGACACCTCGCGCACCCGGGAGACCGGCGGAAGCGGCCTCGGCCTGGCCATCGTGTCCGCCATCGTCGCGGCGCACCGCGGCCGGGTCGACGTCGTGGAGACCGAGGGCGGCGGCGCCACCTTCCGCGTCATCCTCCCGCTCCTCCCCAGCTCGGACGCCCCTTCGCCCTCCACCACGACGCCGCAGACCGACCCCGCCGACTGAAGCGCCCCTAGCCTCCGGTCGTCCGTCGACCAGGAGGAGGAGCACATGACGAGGTACCAGGTGGACAGCGAGGCTGTCCTCAGCGCGACCGCGGCGGTCCAGGGCAGCATCGGCCGCATCCAGGCGGAGGTGTCCGGCCTGCACGGCCAGCTGGCGGATCTGCAGGGCTCGTGGTCCGGGAGCGCCGCCACCGCCTTCCAGGGCGTCGTGGCGGAGTGGAAGGGCACCCAGCAGCGGGTGGAGGAGGCTCTCGCGAGCATCAACCAGGCGCTGAGCTCGGCCGCCCGGCAGTACGCCGAGGTGGAGGAGGGGAACGCGCGCATGTTCGCGCACTAGGGCTCCCCACCACCCGGATCGGTCGCGCGGCCGGCTCCGGGAGGGGAGCACGACGAAGCGGGCGGCCCCGGAGGGACCGCCCGCTTCGTCGTGCTGGTGGTGATGCGGGGCGGGAGCGTCGCCGCTCCCGCCCGGGGGACTAGAAGTCCATGCCGCCCGTGGGGTCGCCGGCCGGAGCCGGGTTCTTCTCGGGCTTGTCGGCGACGACGGCCTCGGTCGTGAGGAACAGACCGGCGATGGACGCCGCGTTCAGCAGGGCCGAGCGCGTGACCTTCACCGGGTCGTTGATGCCCGCGGCGAGCATGTCGACGTACTCGCCCGTGGCGGCGTTGAGGCCGTGACCCGAAGGGAGGTTGCGGACGCGCTCGGCGACGACGCCGGGCTCGAGGCCCGCGTTGATCGCGATCTGCTTGAGCGGAGCGTCGACCGCGACGCGGACGATGTTCGCGCCGGTGGCCTCGTCGCCCTCGAGCTGGAGCTTCTCGAACGCGAGCTTGCCGGCCTGGATCAGCGCGACGCCACCACCGGCGACGATGCCCTCCTCGACGGCGGCCTTCGCGTTGCGGACGGCGTCCTCGATGCGGTGCTTGCGCTCCTTGAGCTCGACCTCGGTCGCCGCGCCGGCCTTAATGACCGCCACGCCGCCCGCGAGCTTCGCGAGGCGCTCCTGGAGCTTCTCGCGGTCGTAGTCGCTGTCGGTGTTGCCGATCTCGTTGCGGATCTGCTGCACGCGGGCCGCGATCTCGGTGGCGTCTCCGCCGCCCTCGACGATCGTGGTCTCGTCCTTGGTGATGACGACCTTGCGGGCCGTGCCGAGCAGGTCGAGGGTGACGTTCTCGAGCTTGAGGCCGACCTCCTCCGCGATGACCTGGCCGCCGGTGAGGATCGCGATGTCCTGCAGCTGCGCCTTGCGACGGTCGCCGAAGCCGGGGGCCTTGACGGCGACCGACTTGAAGATGCCCCGGATCTTGTTCACGACGAGCGTGGCCAGGGCCTCGCCGTCGACGTCCTCGGCGATGATGAGGAGCTGCTTGCCCGACTGGATGACCTTGTCGACGATCGGCAGCAGGTCCTTGATGTTCGAGATCTTCGAGTTGACGATCAGGATGTACGCGTCCTCGAACACGGCCTCCTGGCGCTCGGGGTCGGTCACGAAGTACTGCGACAGGTAGCCCTTGTCGAAGCGCATGCCCTCGGTGAGCTCGAGCTCGGTGCCGAAGGTGTTCGACTCCTCGACGGTGACGACGCCCTCCTTGCCGACCTTGTCGATCGCCTCGGCGATGATCGCGCCGATGGTGGAGTCGCCGGCGGAGATGGACGCGGTGGCGGCGATCTCCTCCTTGGTCTCGATCTCCTTCGCGGCGGCCTTGAGCTCCTCCGTGACGGCCGCGACGGCCTTCTCGATGCCGCGCTTGAGGCTGATGGGGTCGGCGCCCGCGGCGACGTTGCGGAGGCCCTCGCGGACCAGGGCCTGCGCGAGGACGGTCGCGGTGGTGGTGCCGTCGCCGGCGACGTCGTCGGTCTTCTTGGCGACCTCCTTGACGAGCTCCGCGCCGATCTTCTCGAACGGGTCGTCGAGCTCGATCTCCTTGGCGATGGAGACGCCGTCGTTCGTGATGGTGGGGGCGCCCCACTTCTTCTCGAGGACGACGTTGCGGCCGCGCGGGCCGAGGGTCACGCGGACCGCGTCGGCCAGGATGTTCAGGCCGCGCTCGAGGCCGCGGCGGGCTTCTTCGTCAAAAGCGATGATCTTAGCCATGTGTATCTCTCGTCCCTCCCGGACGTCAGGAAAAAGGCAGTCGTCTAGCACTCCCCGTGAGGGAGTGCCAGAGACGATTCTGGCACTCGCCCTACGGGAGTGCAAGCGAGCCGCTCACAGGCGCGGGCGCGGGGAAGGGGACGCGGGAGGCATGCGCGACGCCGCCGTCCGGGGACGGCGGCGGCGCGGGAGAGCGGAGTCAGCCCAGGGTGACCTTCTCGGCCTGCAGGCCCTTGGACCCCTGGCCGATCTCGAAGACGACCCGCTGCCCCTCCTCGAGGACCTTGTAGCCCGCCATCTCTATCGCCGAGTAGTGGACGAACACGTCCTGCTGGGCGGCGCCGCCCTCGACCGGGTCCACGGTGATGAATCCGAACCCCTTCTCCCCGTTGAACCACTTCACGGTTCCGTTGGCCATGTGCTTCTCCCAGTGCGACTGCGCGATGACGGGGGCGCGGTGCCGCCACCCCCGGGTCGACCGCGGAGCCCGGCATCGGCCCCGCGACACGCCCTCGGACGGCGGCGTGCGGAGCCGGGCGCGAGGGGCATGCGACCAGGCAGCACGATAGCCAGGCCGGCGGATCCGGGGCCCGGTTTCCCCACGGGTGCCCGACCCGGACGACGCCTAGCCGCGGGCCGCGTAGTCCGCGCCGAGGACCGCGGTGAGGCGCGCCGCCTGCGCGGCCGGCGTGCCCTGCGCCGGGCGGAACTGCTCCGACTGCTGCACGTCGCCGACGCCGAGCTGCGCCACGAGCCCCCGCGCCGCGCCCTCGTCCGCGGCGTCGTAGTAGTAGACGGTCGTCGTGGCGATGTCGTTCGTGCTCGCGTTGAGGCGGGATCCGATCTTCCAGCCGCTGGCCTGGATCGACGTGGCCGCCTTCGCCGAGAGGCCCGAGGTCCGGGTGCCGTTGAGCACGGTCACGACCATGCCGGGGACGGTGGTGGGCGCGACGGTCGGCGCCTCCGTCGGAGCCGCGGCCTCCTCGGAGGCGCTGTCGTTCGGGATGATGTCGGTGAAGGACACGCGGTCGTCGATGACGAACAGGCCGACGACCCCGAGACCCACGAGGAGCCCCGTGGCGAGCGCCGCCCAGGCGAAGGCCCGGAAGCGGTGGTGGCGAGGACGCGGGGCGCGGTGCGCGCCGACGCGGCTGAGGTCGCCGGGGACGTCGTCGAACCGGTCGGGAGCGTGGGAGGGCATGGCGGTCTCGAGTCTCCTCGGTAGGGCGCGGGTCAGCGCGCGGTCGGGCGGTTCGGGAGACCGGCGGGGAGGGCGCGCGCGGCGCGGGCCGCAGCACGCGTCTCGCGCAGTCGGAGCAGCCGGCCGACGAGGAGCGGGTCGTAGGCGAGCGCCGGACGCGTCTCGATGAGGGCGCCCAGCAGCTGGTAGTAGCGGGTGGCCGAGAGGCCGAAGGCCTGGCGGATGGCCTCCTCCTTCGCCCCCGCGTGCCGCGTCCAGTCGCGCTCGAAGTCGAGGACCGCGCGGGCCCGGTCGTCGAGCTCGGCGGCGGCCGACTGCTCGGGCGCGGGAGCGGTGGCGGAGCGGGCTTCGCGGTGGTCCACGGCATGCTCCTTCCCCGACATCCCCCACATACTAGGTGCGGGATCCTGGGCGCCTCGCGAACGCGCACGGGGTGTCCCGCCGGGTGGCCGACGTCGCGATCCATTCGCGCTGCGCGGGGGACGCATCCCCCCGCCCGAGGAATCCTCCGGACGTCGCGACGGTTGACCAGGGAGGCGCGCTGGGACGCCGCCCCTAGGATCGACCAGCGAGAAAGGACCCGCACCATGGCCTACGAGATCGAGAAGACCGACGACCAGTGGCGTCAGGAGCTCTCCCCCGAGGAGTACGCGGTGCTGCGCCAGCAGGCCACCGAGCGTCCCTGGACGGGCGAGCTGCTGGATGAGGACCGCACGGGCGTCTACGGCTGCAAGGCCTGCGGCGCCGAGCTCTTCACGAGCGACACGAAGTTCGACTCCCACTGCGGGTGGCCGAGCTTCTACGCGCCCAAGGAGAGCGACGCGGTCAAGCTCTACACCGACACCAGCCTCGGCATGAAGCGCGTCGAGGTCGTCTGCGCACGGTGCGGATCGCACCTCGGGCACGTCTTCGACGACGCGCCGCAGACCCCCACCGGCGACCGGTTCTGCATGAACTCGGTCTCCATGTCGTTCCGCACCGCGGAGTGACCGCCATGCCGCGGCACCGGGCGGGCGGCGACGCCGACCCGACCGGGCCCGGCACCCCCGTCCTCGACGCGCTGCGCGGGCGACGCTCCCGCTCCTCCCTGGGCGGGGCATCGCCGTCGCACGAGGACCTCGTCCCGCTCGTCGAGGCCGCGTCCCGGCTGGCCGACCACGGGGGCCTGCGGCCGTGGCGGGTCATCGAGATCCGCGGGGCCGCACGCGATCGCCTCGGTGCCGCGATGGACGACGCCGCGGGAGACCCCGGATCCGGCAAGCACGGCAAGAAGGTCCACCGCGCGAGCCTGCTCGTCGCCGTGGTCGTCCGCCGCACGCCCAGCCGGAAGGTCCCGGACTGGGAGCAGGAGGCCGTCGCCGCCGGCGTGGCCCACGCGCTCACGCTGCTGCTCGAGGAGCAGGGCTGGGGCGTCTTCTGGCGCACCGGGGGCCTGACGCGCAGCGACGCGCTCCGGCACGTGCACGGGCTCGTCGACGGGGAGGACCTGCTCGGCTGGCTCTACGTCGGCGACGTGGAGCCGGAGGGCAAGGGGCCGCGCTCCGTCGTCGACGGCGATCGGATGATCACCGTCCTCGACTGAGGGGCCGCCTCGAGCCGGCCACGGGACTCGAACCCGTAACCGCCGCATTACAAGTGCGGTGCGCTACCAATTGCGCCAGGCCGGCCGACCGCCCTCGCGGGCCGTCGATCCATCATAGGAGCCGGTCGGGGCCTAGGGCGCGGTGGTGGGGGTGGCCTCGGGTGCGGGCGTCGGCGTGGACGTGGCGTCCTGACCCGCGGCCTGCAGCACGAAGGCCGCGAACGCCTTGGCGTCGTCCGGCTGTCCCGTGTACTGGCGCTCGCCGACGACGATGACCGGGGCGCCGACGACCTTCTCGACGTTGGAGTCGGGGATGTCGCCGTCGAGGACGCGGTCGGTGGCCGCGTTGACCCACGACTGGAAGCGCTGCTCCGAGATGCACTTCGCCACGTCGTCCGACGAGGCGCCGGCCTGACCCGCGAGCTCCGTGATCCGCTCGTCGCTGAGGCCGGTGCTCTGCTCCGCCGGCTGCTCCGCGAACAGGGACCGGTTGAACGCCCAGAAGTCGTCGGGCGAGGTGTCCGCGACGCAGGCGGCCGCGTTGGCGGCGCGCTGCGAGTAGCCCTGCGACTTGCTCGTGAGGATGGCGACGGGGTGGACCTCGACGGTGGCGGCGCCGGACTGCAGCCAGCCCTCCATCTGCGCGCCGTTGGTGTCCTGGAACTCCTTGCACGCGGTGCAGAGGTAGTCGACGTAGACGCGGATGTGGGCGACGCCGGCGGCCTCGGACTCGGTGGGGACCGGATCCTGCTGCGGGTCGAGCGCCTGGGTCGGGACGGCCGCGAGGTCCTTGCCGATGAGGATGCCGTCGCTCGCCATGTTCTGGGGACCGGGGCCCGCCGGACGCGCGCCCTGCACGACGATGAGGCCGACCACGACCACGACGGCCACGAGCGCCACCGCGATGCCGCCGCGGACGAGGCCGCGCGTCGCGACGTCGCGACGGCGCTGCTTCCTGCGGTTGAGCCGGGCCTTCTCGCGCGCCGCCTCCCGGCGTCGACGATGACCGCCGTGCGGTTCGTGCGCGGGCGGCGTGCTGCTCATGGATCCTCGCTCAGGGGAATGGGGACGTCGGGCGCGGGCGGGCTCCCGCACGACCTCAGGACTCTAGGCGGACAGCCTGGGAAAGCGATGACGTGGCAGCGCGAGGAGGTCGTCCGTCCGACGATACAGGCTCGGCGGCGGCGGTCCCCAGGTGGGGAATAGCCGCCGATCCGCACCATGGCGCGCTTCCCGGTCCCCTGGCCTCGTGCAATACTCATCGGGTGGTCGTCGTCGCCCACAGCGATGAGCCATGAGCATCACATCCATCACCACGGATCGTCGGGCACGTACCTGCCCGTGAAGGAGAACACCGAAATGGCATCTGTAACTTTCGACAAGGCCACGCGCCTGTACCCGGGCTCCACGCGCCCCGCGGTCGACCAGATCGACCTGGAGGTCGCCGACGGCGAGTTCCTCGTCCTCGTCGGGCCCTCCGGCTGCGGCAAGTCGACCACCCTCCGCATGCTCGCGGGCCTCGAGGAGGTCAACGACGGCAACATCTTCATCGGCGACCGCAACGTCACGGACGTCCCGCCGAAGGACCGCGACATCGCGATGGTGTTCCAGAACTACGCGCTGTACCCCCACATGACCGTCGCCGAGAACATGGGCTTCGCGCTCAAGATCGCGGGCGTCGGCAAGGACGAGCGGGCCACCCGCGTCCTCGAGGCCGCCAAGCTCCTCGACCTCGAGCCCTACCTCAGCCGCAAGCCCAAGGCGCTCTCCGGCGGCCAGCGCCAGCGCGTCGCCATGGGCCGGGCCATCGTGCGCCAGCCGCAGGTGTTCCTCATGGACGAGCCGCTGTCGAACCTCGACGCCAAGCTCCGCGTCCAGACCCGCACGCAGATCGCGTCGCTCCAGCGCCGCCTCGGCGTCACCACGGTCTACGTCACCCACGACCAGACCGAGGCGCTCACCATGGGCGACCGCATCGCGGTCCTCAAGGACGGCGTCCTGCAGCAGGTCGGCACCCCGCGCGACCTCTACGAGAAGCCCCAGAACGTCTTCGTGGCCGGCTTCATCGGCTCGCCCGCGATGAACCTCTTCACCGCGAACGTCGTCGACGGCGGCGTGCAGTTCGGCTCGGCCGTGGTGCCCGTCGAGCGCGACGTGCTCACGAACGCGACCGGCAACGCCGTCACCATCGGCGTGCGCCCCGAGGACGTCGTCGTCTCCACGACGCAGGGCCAGGGCCTCTCGGTCACGGTCGACCTCGTCGAGGAGCTCGGCGCGGACGGCTACCTCTACGGCCACACCGACATCGAGGGCAAGCGCACCGACCTCGTCGCGCGCGTCGACGGCCGCCTGCACCCGAACGCCGGCGACACCGTGTTCATCACGCCGCAGCCGGGCCACCTGCACGCCTTCGACGCCGAGAGCGGCCTCCGCCTCAACGCGCCGGTCGCCGCGAGCTGACCCCGCCCCACCGCACATCCGCTGCCGCGGTCCCCTCGCTCCCCCGGGAGCGCCGGGGCCGCGGCAGCGGCGTTTCCGCGGTCGGGTAGGGTCGCACCATGGCCGGATCCCTCAACATCACCGCGGCGACGGTCGACCCCGCGCTCCTCGACCTGCCGTGGCAGCTGCCGCTCGACGAGTGGCCGTCCTCGGCCATCGCGACCCTGCCGAAGGGCATCTCGCGGCACCTCGTGCGGTTCGCCAACCTGTCCGGCTACGTCATCGCCATCAAGGAGACGACGGACGAGATGGCGCGCGGCGAGTACGACATGCTGCGCACGCTGCAGCGCCTCGAGATCCCGTGCGTGGAGCCGGTCGCGGTCATCACCAACCGCACGGACGAGGACGGCGACCCGCTGAAGTCGGTGCTCGTCACCCGCCACCTCAAGTTCTCGCTGCCGTACCGGGCCCTCTTCTCCCAGCAGCTCCGGCCCGACACCGCGACGCGCCTCGTCGACGCCCTCGCCGTGCTCCTGGTGCGGCTGCACATGATCGGCTTCTTCTGGGGCGACGTGTCGCTCTCGAACACCCTCTTCCGCCGGGACGCCGGCGCCTTCGCGGCCTACCTGGTGGACGCCGAGACGGGCAAGCTCTTCAACGGCGGCCTGTCCAACGGGCAGCGCGAGAACGACCTCGAGATCGCGCGGGTCAACATCGCGGGCGAGCTCATGGACCTCGAGGCCGGCGGCCGCATCGAGGAGGGGCTCGACCCGCTCGAGACCAGCACGCGCATCGTGGCGCAGTACCGCATGCTCTGGAAGGAGCTCACGGGACGCGAGGAGTTCCCCACGTCGGAGCGGTGGCGCATCAACGAGCGCGTCGACCGGCTCAACGACCTGGGCTTCGACATCGAGGAGCTCGCGATCCGCACGACCGCGGAGGGCTCGCAGGTGCGGATCCAGCCCAAGGTCGTCGACGCCGGGCACCACCAGCGGCGCCTGTTGCGCCTCACCGGCGTGGACGCGCAGGAGAACCAGGCCAGGCGCCTCCTCAACGACCTCGACTCGTACACCGCGGCGTCCGACAAGCAGGACCTCGACGAGGAGATGGTGGCCCACGAGTGGCTCGCCCGCGTCTTCGAACCCGTCGTGCGCGCCATCCCCCGCGACCTCCGCGGCAAGCTGGAGCCCGCCGAGGTGTTCCACCAGCTGCTGGAGCACCGCTGGTACATGTCGCAGAAGATGAACCGGGACATCCCGCTCGCGGAGGCCGTGACCGCGTACGTGCAGGACATCCTCCGCCACCGCCGCGACGAGGCGACGGTCATCGACCCGCCCACGGAGTCGATCGGCGTGATCGAGGACGAGTCCGAGGTGCCCATCACCGAGGCCGAGGCCGCCGAGGACTGGCGCGCGAAGGTGTGACGCCCCGCGGCGCAGGCCGCGGGACGACGACGAGCCGGGACCCCAGGGTCCCGGCTCGTCGTCGCGGTGGGGCTACTTCCGGCCGGCCGCCGCGCGCAGCTTGCCGATCTCGTAGAGCGTGACGCTCGCCGCGATGCCCGCGTTGAGCGACTCCGTGGAGGCGCCGATGGGGATGGAGACGACGGTGTCGCAGGTCTCGGTGACGAGGCGCGACAGGCCCTTGCCCTCGGATCCGACGACGACCACGATCGGCCGGTCAGCGAGCGTGAACTCGTGCAGCGACATGTCGCCGCCGCCGTCGAGGCCGACCACGAAGACGCCGCGCTGCTTGAGCGCCTTCAGCGTCTGCGTGAGGTTCGACGCCATGGCGACGGGCGTGCGCGCCGCAGCTCCGGCCGAGGTCTTCCAGGCGCTGGCGGTGAGGCCGACCGAGCGGCGCTGCGGCACGATCACGCCGTGGCCGCCGAACGCGGCGACCGAGCGGATGATGGCGCCGAGGTTCCGCGGGTCGGTGATGCCGTCGAGCGCGACCATGAGCGGCAGCTGGCCGCGCGAGATCGTCTTGTCGAGCAGCTCGATCGCGTCCGCGTACTCGTACGGCGGCACCTTGAGCGCGAGGCCCTGGTGCACGGCGTCGTGGCCGGCGATGCGGTCGAGCTCGGGGCGCATGACCTCGAGCACGGGGATCCCGCGCCCGGTGGCGAGCGACAGCACCTCCTTGACCCGGTCGTCGTACTCGATGCGCGAGGCGATGTAGAGCGCGGTCGCCGGGATCTTGGCGCGGAGCGCCTCGACGACCGAGTTGCGGCCGGTGACGACCTCGGACTCGTCCTGCTGCTTCGCGCGGCGGGCGCGCGGGGCGTCCGCGCCGGCGGGCCGGTCCGTCGCGCGGGCGCGCGGCGGGGCCTGGCGCTCGGAGCGCTCGTCGCGGCCGCGGTTGGCGCCCGCGGACGCCGCCTCGTAGCGGTCCTTCGCGAGCTTCCGCTTGCCGGCGGGGTGGTAAGGCCGGTCCTCGGCCTTGGGCGTGGGCTTCTTGCCCTCGAGGGCCTGCCTGCCCTGTCCCCCCGACCCCTTGAGCGGGCCCTTCTTGGTCTTGCGTACCGCGCCTGATCGGCTGGGCTTATTCGCCATCGATGCTCCAATGCGACCCGCCGGGCGAGTCCTCTATCGTGATGCCGGCCTCGGCCAGCTCCTGTCTGATGCGGTCGGCGAGGGCGAAGTCCCTGGCCTCCCGCGCGGTCTGTCGCTCGGCGATCCGGTGCTCGACCAGCGCCTGAAGCGCACGGCGCGCGGGCTGGTCGGACGCGGTGCGCCACTCGTCGGCGAGGGGGTCGATGCCGAGCACCGCCACCATCGCGGAGACGTCGGCGCGCTGGGAGGCGGCCTCCTGGAGGTCGCCGGCGTCGAGGGCGGCGTTGCCCGCGCGGACGGCGTCGTGCAGCACGGCGAGCGCCTGCGGGACGCTGAGGTCGTCGTCCATCGCCTCGGCGAAGGCGGCGGGCACGACGGCGGACGCGCCATCCTCCGCGGCGGCGGCCTGGAAGCGCGTGCCCGCGAGGCGGCGGGCGCTGCGATCGAGGAAGGTCTCGATGCGGTCGAGGGCGGCCTCGGCCTCGGCGAGCGCCCCGTCGTGGAACTCGAGGGTCGACCGGTAGTGCGCGGATCCGAGGAAGTAGCGCACGACGACCGGACGGGCCGCGGCCAGCAGGTCGGCCGCGAACAGCGAGTTGCCGAGCGACTTGCTCATCTTCTGGCCGGCGACGGCGACGAGCCCGTTGTGCAGCCAGTACCGGGCGAACGGGTCCCCCGCGGCGCGCGACTGCGCCAGCTCGTTCTCGTGGTGCGGGAAGCGGAGGTCGAGGCCGCCGCCGTGGATGTCGAACTCGGCGCCGAGGTAGCGCGTGGACATGGCGGAGCACTCGATGTGCCAGCCGGGCCGGCCGGCGCCCCACGGGGAGGGCCACGACGCGCTCGCCGGCTCGCCCTGCTTGGCGCCCTTCCAGAGCGCGAAGTCGCGGACGTCGCGCTTGGCGCGCGGGTCCGCGTCGGTCGCGGCCTCCATGTCGTCCGCGCGCTGGCGGGTGAGGGCGCCGTACTCGGGCCAGGAGGCGGTGTCGAAGTACACGTCGCCGGATCCGTCGTCGGCCGGGTAGGCGTGGCCGCGCTCGACCAGGCGCGCGATGAGCGCCTGCATCTCGCCGATGCTCGCCGTGGCGCGCGGCTCGTAGCTGGGCGGGAGGATGCCGAGGGCCCCGTAGGCGCGCGAGAACTCGAGCTCGACGCGGTAGGCGAGCGCCCACCACTCCTCCGTGCCCCCGGCCTCCTGGCCGCGGCGGGCGTTGTCGATGACCTTGTCGTCGATGTCGGTGACGTTGCGCACGAGCGTGACGTCGAGGCCGCGGTACGTGAGCCAGCGGCGCAGCTGGTCGTAGGCGAGAGCGGAGCGCAGGTGGCCGATGTGGGGCGCGGACTGGACCGTCGGGCCGCACACGTAGATGCCGACCCTGCCGTCGACGAGGGGGACGAAGTCCCGGAGGGACTGCGTCTGGGAGTCGTGGAGGCGCAGGGTCACACACAGATCCTAGTCAGCGCACCTCCGCGCCCCCGCCGGGCGACGGCCGGTGCGACGGGCGCGGCCGCCGCGGAGGAGCCGGGTCAGACGCGCTCGACGAGCGCCGTCGCGACCGCGGCGACGCCGTCGCCGCGACCCGTGAAGCCGAGGCCGTCCGTGGTGGTGCCCGCGAGCGAGACGGGCGCGCCGACGGCCGCCGCGAGGATCCGCTCGGCCTCGGCCCGCCGCGGCGACAGCTTGGGGCGGACGGCCATGACCTGCACGGCCACGTTGACGATGCGGTACCCGGCGCCGCGCACGAGCTCCGCGGTGCGCCGGAGGAACACCTCGCCGTGCGCGCCGTCGAGCTCCGGGTCGTCGGTGCCGAAGATCCCGCCGATGTCGCCGAGCCCCGCCGCGGAGAGGAGCGCGTCGCACATCGCGTGGCTCACGGCGTCGCCGTCGCTGTGCCCGGCGAGTCCGGCCTCGCCCGGCCAGTGCAGGCCGGCCAGCCAGAGCGGCTGGGACGCGTCGACCGCGTGCACGTCGGTGCCGATGCCGGAGCGGAGGCGCGAGGCGGCGGAACCGCCCCCCGCTGCGCGCGCGACGAGCTCCTCCGCGCGGCGCAGGTCCCACGCCGTGGTGACCTTGAACGCGAGCGCGTCGCCCGGGATCACCCGGACCGCGCCGCCCGCGGCCTGGAAGAGCGCCGCGTCGTCGGTGTGCTCGGCGTCGGCCGACGCGTACGCGGCGGCGAGGGCGGCGCGCGGGAAGCCCTGCGGGGTCTGGACGCCCACGAGGTCGCTGCGGTCGACGGTGCCGAGGCACTCCCCCGCGCCGCCGACGCGCTTCACGGTGTCGGTGACCGGGAGGCCGGGGACGACGCCGGCGTCGTCGTCGCGGACCGCCCGCGCCACCGCGGCGAAGAGGGAGGTGGGCGTGAGCGCGCGGGCCGCGTCGTGGACGAGGACGGTGTCGACGGACGCGGCGAGCGCGTCGAGGCCGGCGCGCACCGATCCCTGCCGGGTCGCCCCGCCCACCACGACGTCGAGGGATGCC
The DNA here is from genome assembly GCF_021922985.1 of Clavibacter michiganensis subsp. tessellarius. NCBI lineage: Bacteria > Bacillati > Actinomycetota > Actinomycetes > Micrococcales > Microbacteriaceae > Clavibacter > Clavibacter tessellarius. Next base: position 1,886,119 of record NZ_CP040788.1, read on the forward strand.
CGGGCCGTGCCCGCGACGGCGTCGACGACGGCGGCCGTCTCCTCGAGGTGCGACGCGGGCGCGACGACGACGACGCGCGCCTCCTCCTCGAGGCCGAGGATCGCGGACAGGGAGCGCGCGAGCAGCGTCGCGCCGCCGACCTCGACGAGGGCCTTCGGGATCCCCGCGCCGAGGCGGGTGCCGCTGCCCGCCGCCACGACCACCACGCCGAGGCGGGGTCCGTGCGGCTCCCCGTCGACGGTCGCGCGGTCGGAGGGGGCGACGGGGTCGTGGCTCATGCGGTCAGGCTACCGGCGGGCCGCCGCACGACGACCGCGGCGGGGGTCCGCCGAGCGCGCCGACCGTCGACCCACGACCGGGCCGGTCAGGACGCGAGGACCTCGTCGAGCAGCGTGGACGCGTGCTCCTCGTCGGTCTTCTCGGCGAGGGCCAGCTCGCCGACGAGGATGCCGCGCGCCTTCTGCAGCATGCTCTTCTCGCCCGCGGACAGGCCGCGGTCCTGGTTGCGGCGCCACAGGTCGCGCACGACCTCCGCCACCTTGAGCACGTCGCCCGACGCGAGCTTCTCGAGGTTCGCCTTGTAGCGCCTCGACCAGTTGGTGGGCTCCTCGGTGAACTCCGCCCGCAGCACCGCGAACACGCTCTCCACGCCCTCGCGCCCGATGACGTCGCGCACGCCGACCATGTCGACGTTCTCGGCGGGGACCTCGATCTGCAGGCCGCCCTGGTTGACGTCGAGCTTGAGGTACAGCTTCTCCTCGCCGCGGATGACGCGCTTCTTGACCTCGATGATGGTCGCCGCCCCGTGGTGCGGGTACACGACGGTCTCGCCGACCTCGAAGATCATGGGTTCCCCGTTCTGTGGACTGCCGATCAGGATACCAGCCGGGTCGGCCGCGCCCGCGGGCCGCCGGCCGGCAGCGCATCCCGTAGGCTGGGCGGGTCAGCTGATACACGCGCGGACGCCCCCGGACGCCCCGGCGCCGGCCCCGTGCGACAACCGGAGGGTCCCGTGAGAGCGCGTACCGCATCGTCCATCGTCCTCGCGGCCCTGATCGCGGTCGGCACGTCGTCCTGCACCTTCATCACGCCCCAGGCCACGCAGATCTCCTACTTCCCGAGCGACGGCTTCGACGCCACGGTCGGCGACATCGAGGTGCGGAACGCGATCCTCCTCACCGAGGGCGGCAGCGCCACGGGCGCGAGCCTCGTCGTCACGCTGGTGAACAACTCGGGCGACAGCCAGCGCGTGTCGTTCCAGCACGAGGTGTCCGAGGGCAGCGCCGACCGCGAGACCCGCACGGTCACGGCGGCGCCCGGGCTCACGAAGTTCGGCGCGGAGGACTCGCAGCGCATCACGTTCGACACGGTCGAGCCCACGCCCGGGTCGCTCACCAAGATCTACATCCAGTACGGCGACGCCGAGGGCGTCGAGATGGACGTGCCCGTGCTCAACGGCGACCAGGAGACCTACACGAACCTGGTGCCCGGCGAGAACGGCTCCACGCCCGACACGACCGTCACCACGACCCCCGTCTCCCCCGAGGGCGACGAGGGCCTCGGCGACTCCACGAACTAGGCGCCGGGCCGCACCTGCGGCAGGGCGCACGACGGGAGGCCCCGTCCCGCGAGGGACGGGGCCTCCCGTCGTCTGCGGCGTCCCCGCCGCGGCGGCCTACGCCTCGAAGCGGTAGCCGAGGCCACGCACGGTGACGAGCAGCACGGGGTCGGACGGCTCGCGCTCGATCTTGGAGCGGATCCGCTTGATGTGCACGTCGAGCGTCTTGGTGTCGCCGAAGTAGTCGGACCCCCACACCCGGTCGATGAGCTGGCCGCGCGTGAGCACCCGGCCGGCGTTGCGGAGCAGCAGCTCGAGGAGCTCGAACTCCTTCAGCGGCATGGCGATCTCGCGGCCGTCGACCTCGACCGTGTGGCGCTCCACGTCCATGCGCACGAGCCCGACCTCGAGGACGTTGAGCGGCTCGTCGTCCACCTCCACGCGGCGGCGGAGCACGGCGCGGATCCGCGCGAGCAGCTCCCGCGTGGAGTACGGCTTGGTGACGTAGTCGTCCGCGCCGAGCTCGAGGCCCACGACGATGTCCACCTCGGAGTCCTTCGCGGTGAGCATGATGATCGGCACCGCCGAGCGCGTGCGGATCTCGCGGCAGACCTCGGTGCCCGGGAGTCCCGGGAGCATGAGGTCGAGCAGGATCAGGTCGGCGCCGTCCTTGTCGAACGCCGCCACGGCCGCGGGGCCGTCCTCGACGACGTCGACCTCGTAGCCCTCGCGCTGGAGCAGGAAGGCGAGCGGCTCGCTGAGCGACGCCTCGTCCTCGACGAGCATGATGCGTGTCACGTGGGTTCTCCGATGTCCGTACCGGCGAGCGCCGGGGTCTGCGATGCCTCGGGGAGGCGGATGGTGAAGGTCGAGCCGCGGCCGGGACGGGACCAGACCCGCACGTCGCCGCCATGATTCTGCACGACGTGCTTGACGATGCTGAGCCCGAGCCCCGTGCCCCCGGTGTCGCGGGCGCGGGCCTGGTCGACGCGGAAGAAGCGCTCGAAGATCCGGCCCTGCTCGTCCTCCGGGATGCCGATGCCCTGGTCGGTGACCACGACCTCGACGGCGCCGTCCTCGTGCATCACGCCGATGCCGACGCGGGATCCGTCCGGCGAGTAGTTGACGGCGTTGCTCAGGAGGTTCGCGACCGCCACCACGAGGAGGGCCTCGTCGCCGTAGACGGTGGTGCGCGAGCGCTTGCCGCGGGCGAGCTCGATGCCGCGGAGCTCCGCGCCGAGCCGCACCTGGTCGAGCGCCACGCTGATCACGTGGTCGACGTCGACGGGCTCCGCCTTCTCCAGCGCGTTGGCCGCCTCGAGCCGCGACAGCTCGATGATCTCCTGCGTGATCCGCGCGAGCCGGGCCGACTCCGTGGTGAGCCGGGCCGCGAAGCGCCGCACCTGCACCGCGTCGTCGGCGCACGAGTCGAGCGCCTCCGCGAGCAGCCCGACCGCGCCGATGGGCGTCTTCAGCTCGTGGCTGATGTTCGCCACGAAGTCGCGGCGCACCTGGTCGAGGCGGTGGGACTCGGTGCGGTCCTGCGCGAGGAGCAGCACGTAGCGGGTGCCGAGGCGGGCGACCCGCACGTGCATCTGGAACTCGGCCGCGCCGAACGGGCCGCGCGCGAGCGACACCTCCTCGGCCATCGGCTCGCCGGATCGCCGGACGCGGTCGACCATGGCGACGAGCTCCGGGTGCACGAGCGCCTGGTGGAAGACGAGGCCGGAGGAGATCGCGCCGGGCGACGCCTTCATCACGTTGTTGGACGGGTCGAGCACGATGCCGGCGGACTCCAGCGCCTCGAGCACCTGGTCGACGCCGTCCGGGACGACCGGGTTGGTGATCTCGACGGCACGGTCGCCGCGGTCCGCCGCGTGGTGCAGCAGCCACACGAATCCCGCGCCGACCGCCAGTCCGATGAGGAGGCAGACGAGCACCAACGCACCGGTGTCCATGCGCCCACACTAGGAGACGGCGTCGGGCGGTCCCGGCCCTCCGCCCGTCGCATCGGGGCCGCAAGTCCGCGAATTCAGCTCGACGGCACCGTGCGTTAACCTCGCATGACCAGAGTCGACTGGACGTGGACCCGGCCCGGGGTCCGCCATGCCCGAGAACCACCCCGCCCCTCCTGCAGCGGGGCGGACTGAGAGGACGTCCCCCATGCGCGAAGTGTTCCAGCAGGAGCTCCACGAGGTGCAGGAGCGTCTCATCGAGATCTCCGCGCTCGTCGCCATCTCCATCGAGAACGCGACGCGCGCGTTCAACGAGTCGAACGTCAGCCTCGCCGAGACGGTCATCGAGCAGGACCGCCGCATCGACGAGCTCGCCACGAGCCTCGACGAGCTGGCCATCAACATCCTCGCGCGCCAGCAGCCGGTGGCCCGCGACCTCCGCATCGTCGTGAGCGCGCTGCGCATCAGCGCGTCGCTCGAGCGGATGGGCGACCTGGCCGAGCACATCGCGCAGCTCTCGCGCTACCGCTTCCCGGACAAGGTGGTGCCGAAGTCGCTCCGCCCCACGTTCCTCGAGCTCGGCCAGCTCGACGTCGCCATCGCCCGCAAGCTCACGGACCTCCTCACCACCGAGGACCCGAAGCTCGCCGAGGAGATCCGCAACGACGACGACCGCATCGACGAGCTGCACCTCAGCGTCTTCGACAAGGTGCTCGGAGAGACCTGGAAGGGCGCGGCCGTCGACACGGTCGACTCCACCCTCGCCAGCCGCTACCACGAGCGCTTCGCCGACCACGCGGTGTCCATCGCGAAGACCGTGCAGTACCTCGCGACCGGCGACTGGGTGCAGGCCGACGCCTGATCCGCGTCCGCCGGCCGCGCGCCGGCCCGCCGCCTCCGCGGAGACATGACGAGAGCCCGACCGGATGATCCGGTCGGGCTCTCGTCGTGCGTGCGGGTGGGCCTACTTCGTGCTGCCCTGCGCGGCGACGGCCGCGGCGCCCGCTGCGGCGGCCTCCGGGTCGAGGTACTCGCCGCCGGGGACGATCGGGCGGAAGCCCTCGTCGAGGCGGTACACCAGCGGGATGCCGGTGGGGATGTTGAGCTCGGCGATGTCCGCGTCCGAGATGCCGTCGAGGTGCTTCACGAGCGCGCGCAGCGAGTTGCCGTGCGCCGTGACGAGCACCGTGCGGCCGGAGGCGAGGTCGGGCTGGATGTCCGACTCCCAGTAGGGCAGCATCCGCTCGATGACGTCCTTGAGGCACTCCGTGCGGGGCAGGTCGTCGCCGAGGTCGGCGTAGCGGGGGTCGGCCGACTGCGAGTACTCGTCGTCGTCGGCGATGGGGGGCGGCGGCACGTCGAACGAGCGGCGCCAGGTGGCGAACTGCTCGGGGCCGTACTCGGCGAGGGTCTGCGCCTTGTCCTTGCCCTGGAGCGCGCCGTAGTGGCGCTCGTTGAGGCGCCAGGTGCGCTGGACGGGGATCCACGAGCGGCCGGCGCGCTTGAGCGCGATGTTGGCGGTGTCGATGGCGCGGATGAGGACGGAGGTGTGCAGCACGTCGGGGAGGATGCCGGACTCGGCGAGGAGCTCGCCGGCGCGCCGGCCCTCCGCGACGCCCTGCTCGCTCAGCTCGACGTCCACCCATCCGGTGAACAGGTTCTTCTGGTTCCAGTCGCTGTTGCCGTGACGCAGCAGCACGAGGGTGCGGGGTTCAGCCATGCCGCCAGCCTACCGAGCGATGGGAGACTGGTCCCATGCCGGGCGCCGCCTCCCCCGTCGGCTCCGTGACCCGCGGGACGACCAACACGAACCGCCTCCGGCGCGTCGACAGGTGGATCGCGACCCTCGACGCGCTGCGCACGGCGGCCGACCCGCTCGTGGTCGACCTCGGCTACGGCGCGAGCGGGATCACGGCCCTCGAGATGCACCGGCGGCTGCGCGCGACGCGGCCGGACGTGCGCGTCGTGGGCATCGAGATCGAGCCGGGGCGGGTGGCGCGGGCGCGCGAGCAGCTCGCCGCGTGGCCCGACGCGGACGCCCGCGAGCGCGTGTCCTTCGTGCGCGGCGGCTTCGAGGTGCCGCTGCCGGGCGGCGAGCGGCCGACCGCGATCCGCGCGTTCAACGTCCTGCGGCAGTACGACGAGGCGGAGGTGCCGGCCGCCTGGGCGCGGATGACGGCACGGCTCGCGCCCGGCGGATCCGTGGTGGAGGGCACCTGCGACGAGATCGGCCGGGTCGCCAGCTGGGTCGACGTGCGCGCCGACGGGCCGCGCAGCCTGACGATCTCGCTGCGGCTCGCGGGGCTCGAGCTGCCGTCGATCGTGGCCGAGCGCCTGCCGAAGGCGCTCATCCACCGCAACGTCCCCGGCGAGCGGGTGCACGGGGTGCTCGCCTTGCTCGACCGGAGCTGGATCCTCAGCGCGCCGCTCGGCGTCTACGGACCCCGCCAGCAGTGGCTCGGCGCGGTGCGGCGGATGCGCGACGCCGGCGTGCCCGTCGAGGGCGGCCACGCGCGCTGGCGGCTCGGCGAGCTGACCGTGCCGTGGTCCGCGGTGGCGCCGAGCGCCTCCTGACCCCCGGGGCGACCGACGCCGGATGTTCAGGACGGCAGCCGGAGGATGCGCGCGACATTCCATCGTGGGCCGGGGAAGTCGGCATCCGATCTCGCGGCGGCCCCGGGCATCGCCGTCATGCCGGACATCCCCGCCATCCCCGCCATGCTCGGCATGATGTCCGACGCATCCGCCGAGTCCGCGCCCCACATCGGGGGCATGCCCGTGGCACGCTGCATGATCGCGCCGGAGGGCACCGATGGGTCCGTGCTCCGTGCGGGCTCCACGGTGGTCCCGTGCGCGCCGCAGGGGACGGTCACGTCCACGGTCGCCCGATGGGCGTCCTCGTCCATGCCCACGACGCGGACCGACATCCCGTGCCGGAGGTCCGCCTCGTCGCCCGGCAGCAGGCGCTGGGCCATGACGGAGGTGTCACCGGGTCGCACCGCGATCGACGTGGCCTCCGGGTGCAGGGGATCCGTCCGCGACAGCTGGACGCCGGAGGGGCGGATGTCGGTGGGGGCCCACGGGGAGTCGTAGACCTGCGCGTACTCCTGCCCGTCGACGACGTCGCGGTACTGCACGAACCAGCTCACCGCCGGATCTCCCGGATCCGCCCACGAGATGATCCTCTGCGCGTCGAAGCCGCTCGACATGGTGCTGATGGTGATGCGGCGCGCGCTCCCGCACGTGGGCACGACGCGGTGCGAGATGAGCCCCAGGCGATCGAGAGCCCCCGCGGTGAACGGCAGGAGCGTGTTCGCCTTGCCCATCAGGTCGGCGTCGTTCCCGTACTCGTCACGTGCGCACGACGCGGGCATGGCCTGCTCGTCGTAGTCCCACGTCTGGGAGCACTGGACCGACGACGCGTGGAACAGCGACATGTTGTGGCCGAGCTCGTGGGAGAGGACGCCCGGGAGGTTGTCGTCGATGAAGGCGAACCCCCCGTCGTTCACGCCCTCGCCCTCCGAAGCGTTCGAGAACCGCTCGCACGATGGGCTGTTCGGCACCATCGCCATGAGGTGCTTGTCCGGCCCCGGCGTGAACCCCGAGTACTGGAGCGCGAAGGCGTTGATGGACGCGAAGTCGTCGCAGCGGACGCTCGGGTCGTCCGGCACCTGCCAGTCGCTGATCGAGGCGGCCTGGATGTGCACGCGGCCGTCGGTCTCGTTGGCGTAGTACGCGTCCACCTGGCTGAGGCGCGTCGCGACGTCCTCGGGCGTGTAATCCGGCTCGATCCCCGGCGGCGCGACGAGGACGGCCGTCACCTCCTCGACCGCGGGCTCGCCCTTCGGGGCCGCGGCCTCGATGCGGTAGGGCGCGGCCGTCGTCCCCCTGCTCGCCGCGGCGGCGGGGGACGCGATGGTCGCGGCGAGCGCGAGCACCGCCAGCGCGCAGGAGGTGGTCGATCTCGTGATGCGCATGATGTCCTGTCGTGTGCGCTGGTGGAGGGAGGAGATCGACGAGCTGCCGGAGGATCACGACGGCGCGACGTCGTCACGCGAGCGCATCCGCGCGGACGGATGCAGCGCGGACGTCCTCGCTGCGATCGAGCAGACCGTAGCTCCAGTCAGACGTCCGTCGGGGGGACACCGCACACCCTGCCTGCGCCCCTCACACCTCCGGGAGGGCTCCTCGCGCCGTCTCCGCGTCGACGCCCGCCGCGACCTGCAGGTCGACGAGCAGCGGGCGCAGCAGCATCACGAGCATGACCTCGCCGACGGGCGCGCCGGGGATGAGCTCGCGCGGGTCGAGCCGCACGGCCACGAGCACGAGGTTCTGCTGCGCCAGCGGCGCGGCCGACGGGTCCGACAGGCTCTGGCCGAGCAGGTTCACGCCGTTCGAGACGGTCGCGAGCAGCTCGGCGAGCACCGGCCGCCGCACCCCGTCGACCACGAGGAAGTCGATGCGCCGCGAGATCACCCGGAGGTTGCGCACCGCGAGGTCCATGCCGTCGAGCACGCGCCGCTGCGCCCGCAGCTCCGCGAGGTGCCGGCGCAGGAACGGCGAGATGCGGGCGATCGAGAGGGCCGAGTCCGCGGCGGCGCTCCACGCGTCGATGAGCGGCTGCGTGCGGCGGAGGCGGTCGAGCGCGCGGTCGGCCGCGGTCGCGTCGCCCAGCCGCAGCGCGGTGACGAGCGACGTGAGCGCGTAGGAGCACTCGGAGAAGACGCGGCGGGCCTCGCGGACGGCCTGCCGGCGCGGGTCCCGCGGGATGAGCGCCGTCGCGAGCAGCGCGACCGCGCCGCCTACGAGCCCGTCGACGCTGCGGACGAAGACGCCGCCGGGCGGCGCGGGCAGGAGCGCCACCAGCACGGCCTGCACCCCCGCGGCGACCGCGAACGCCGCGTTCGACGACAGCAGCCGCGCGACCAGCAGCGTCGCCAGGATGATGACGAACAGCTGCCACGCGCCGCGCCCGATGCCGAGGAGCAGCACCTCGCTGAGCGTGATGCCCACGGTCATGCCGATCGCCGTCTCGAGCACGCGCACGGGCCGCGCGTCGCGCACGAAGCCGAGGCTCGTGATGGTGACGGTGGTCGCGAGCAGCGGGGTGTCGTGGCCGAGCACGTGGTGCGCGAAGGCCCAGCCGCCGGTGGCCGCGATGGCGATCTGGAGGGCGGCGGGCGCGGATCCCCACAGGCGCAGGAGCGCGGCGCGGGGATCCGCCCGGTGCCTCAGGGTGCGGGCGGCACGGCGCGACCGCTCCCGCGCGCGCTCAGCGGCGGACCGCACCGAGCCGCGGCAGGCGGGGGACGTCGGCGGAGCGGCCGGCGTCGGTGGGCACGATGACGTCCTGCGCGGCCTGCACGCGCACGTCGTCGGCGACGACCTCGAGCTGCGCGGCGGGATCCACGTTGCGGCGGACGACGGCGAGCGCGACCGGTCCGAGCTCGTGGTGCAGGGCGCTCGAGGTGACGGCGCCGACGACCTCGCCTGCCGTCCCGTCGGCGGCGGCGGGGAGACGCACGTCGGATCCGCCGCCGGGGAGGACCGCGTCCGACCCGTCGAGGTGCAGCAACACGAGGCGGCGCGGCGGCCGGCCGAGGTTGTGCACCTTGGCGACCGTCTCCTGGCCGCGGTAGCAGCCCTTGCTGAGGTGGACGGCGCTGCGCAGCCAATCGAGCTCGTGCGGGATGGTGCGGTCGTCGACCTCGGTCGCGAAGCGCGGGCGCCACGCGGCGATGCGGAGGGCCTCGGCGGCGAGCATGCCGGCGACCGGCAGCTCCCCGGCGGCGGCTCGGGCGACGAGCGCCGGCAGCTCCTCGCGCGGCACGAGCCGCTCGCTCCAGGTCCAGCCGGCGGCCGGATGCGCGGACGCCGTCGCGTACTGGTGCCCGCCGGGAGCGACGTGCGTCCAGGGGTCGCGCCACACGAGCGGCACGCCGGCGGGCGCGGCGACGGGCAGGTCGGGCTCGCCGAGCGTGCCGATCACTGCGAGCTCCGCCGTGCGGTCGGCGGGCTCGACGCGCAGCATGAAGCGCATCCGCTGCAGGTAGGCGAGGAGGGCCGCGGCGTCGCCCGCGCCCAGCAGGAGCCACGTGCTGACGCCGTCGTCGAGCACGCCCACCGCGTGCTCGAGCCGACCGTTCTGGTCGAGGAAGAGCGTCTCGGCGGAGTCGCCCGGGGCGAGGCCGCGGAGCGACTGGCTGGTGATGGAGTCGAGCCAGGTGAGGCGGTCCTCGCCGGTGACGGAGAGCACGGCGCGATGCGAGAGGTCGACGACCGCGGTGCCCGCGGCGAGCGCGCGCTGCTCCGCGACGAGGGACCCCAGGTGCGCGGGCACGCCCGCGTCGGGGCCCTCGGACGCGACGGCGCCGGGGAGGTCGAGGAACGGGGAGCGGGGGACGGCGGGATCCGGGTCAGTCGACATGCGCCACCCGCCCGGAGGCGTGCGTGCGCAACGGCTGGCCGAGGGCCGCGATGTCCCACGCCCACAGGAGGTCGCGCTCGACGAGGCCGTAGAGCCGGGTGGCGCCCGTGTACTCCTTCGCCCCCTCGGTGCGCAGGACCGCGTCCGTGGCGAGGTCGATGCGCGCGCTCTTCACCTGCCCGACGTAGAGCTCGCTCACGCCGCCGGGGTGCACGAGCGCGACCTCGACGTCGAAGCCGCCTTCGGCGTTCCGGAGCGTCTCGACCTCGTCGGCCGTGGTGAAGGGGCGCTCACCCGTGGGCGGCAGCATGGCCGGCCCCGGGTCGCCGTCGGTGACCCGGCGACGGAGGCGCCAGTACCCGGTCTCGGTGACGAAGGGCACCGGGCCGTCGTCGCCCTCGAGCCAGGCGTAGGAGGAGTAGTTGAGGTGCGGCAGGCCGTCGTGGCTGAAGCTGATGCGCTGCCCGAACTCGCGGCGGACGACATCGTCGCCGACGGCGTACTCGATGACCCCGGACCCCTCCCAGACGCCGAGGAGCCAGGAGAGCGGGACGAGCTCGGCGGGGAGGCCGGTGGGGATCTCGATCATGCGGCGCGCGGTCAGCGCTGGCCGCGGAAGAGGTTGTAGACCACGACGAGCGACACCCAGCCGATGGAGAGGCTCGCCAGGACCAGCAGTCCGGTGAAGAAGAGTTCCAGAGCAAGCAGCGACGACATGACCTCAATCTACCCCACGGGCGGCCGCTCCGGACCGGCCGGACCGGCCGGATCAGCTCGCGGCGGCGAGCAGGAGCACGACCGCCGTGGCGGCCGCGAGCACGACCACGGCGCCGACGACGCTGCCGGTGGCCCGGTCGACGAAGCCGGTCTTGCGGGGCAGCGCGAGCTGGATCACGAACGTCGCCACCACGCACGTCGCGAGCACGAGCGGGAACCAGCGCGGCGACTCCGCCGGGCCGACCGCGACGGCCACGACGACCGCGCCGACGACGGCGGCGAGCCAGACGGGGACGATGCTGCGCAGGGGGGAGGTCACCCCGCAATCCTGCCCCACGTATCATGGGGTCAATTCATCCATGGAGGATCCCTGTGGCCCAGCTGTTGATCCTGACCTCGTCCGCGGACACCGACGTGCTCCCGGCGCTCGGGCTCCTCAGCCACCGGACGCGGCACATCCAGGCGGATGCCGCGAGCCTCGTCAACGCCCCCGCGGCCGACCTGGTGCTCGTCGACGCCCGCCGCGACCTCGCCAGCGCGAAGTCGCTCTGCAAGATCCTCACCACCACGGGCGGCGGCACGCCCCTCATCCTCGTGCTCACCGAGGGCGGCCTCACGGCGGTCAGCGCCGACTGGGGCGCCACCGACGTGATCCTCGACTCCGCCGGCCCCGCCGAGGTCGACGCGCGCGTGCGCCTCGTCATCGGCCGCGCCGCGCAGGAGCACACGGGCAGCCGGATCCAGGCGTCCGGCGTGATCATCGACGAGGCCAGCTACTCCGCGAAGGTGCACGGCAAGCCCCTCGACCTCACGTTCAAGGAGTTCGAGCTGCTCCGCTTCTTCGCGAGCCACCCCTCGCGCGTCTTCACGCGCGAGCAGCTGCTCAGCGAGGTGTGGGGCTACGACTACTTCGGCGGCACGCGCACGGTCGACGTGCACGTGCGGCGCCTCCGGGCGAAGCTCGGCGACCTCGAGTCGCTCATCGGCACGGTGCGCAACGTCGGCTACCGCTTCAACGTGTACGAGGAGGACAGTGAGCGCGTTCCCGCCCCCGTCGGCAGCTGACGTCCCGCGCGTCGCCGCCGTCGACACATCGCCCGAGGCCGCCCGGCGCGTGCTCGCGCTGGCCGACCGCGCCCGCGCGGCCGACGGGCCCGCCGCCTTCAACGAGCAGACCCGCCTGACGCTCGGCGCCGAGGGCGGACCGCGCGCTCTCGTCGCGCACGGTCCGGACGGCGGGCTCGTCGGGGCCGCGGTCGTCGCCCGCGGGGACGAGGGCGTCGAGGCGGAGCTGGTCGTGGATCCGGAGCACCGGCGCCTGGGCGTCGGCCGCGCGCTGCTGGACGCCGTCCTCGCCGAGGCCGCCGGCTCCCCCGTCTCGGTGTGGGCGCACGGCGACCACCCGGGCGCGCGCGCCCTGGCCGCGGCGACCGGCCTCGACCGCGCGCGCGAGCTGCTGCAGCTGCGCGCGTCGGTGTCCGAGGCGCGCGCCGGGCTCGGCGAGCGCCCGATGCCCGCCGGCCTCGCCCTCTCCTCCTCCACGCCCGACGACGCGGACGACTGGGTCGCGCTCAACGCGCGCGCCTTCGCCAGCCACCCGGAGCAGGGCCGCATGACGCGGCGCGACCTCGACGACCGCATGGCCGAGCCGTGGGGCGACCCGACGACGCTGCTCCTCGCCCGCGACGAGGGCGGACGGCTCGTCGGATTCCACTGGCTCAAGGTGGACGGCGGCCAGGCGGAGGTCTACGTGCTGGGCGTGGATCCCGACCGCGCCTCCCGCGGCCTCGGATCCGCCCTGCTCGCCGCCGGCCTCGACCTGCTCGCCGACCGCGGACACGACGAGGTCGACCTCTACGTCGAGGCGGACAACGCGCCCGCCCTCGCGCTGTACCGGCGGGCCGCCTTCCGCGACGCCGCGGTCGACGTGCAGTACCGCCGGGCCTGATCCGCCCTCCCCAGGACCCTCCCGGAGGCGGTTCACCGTGCGTTCACCTGCCGGAGGGTCGAGCGCGCACCGCGATGCCATGATGGGCGGATGGACAGCGAGACGTACATCGGCGACGCGAAGGCGGTCGCCGAATCCCTGGACGACTTCGACGAGGACGAGATCCTGGAGGACGACGGGACCCTCCCCGAGGGGCGCTTCCTCGACCGGGAGCTGAGCTGGCTGGCCTTCAACCGCCGCGTGCTCGAGCTCGCCGAGGACCCGCACCTGCCGGTCCTCGAGCGCGCGAACTTCCTCGCCATCTTCGCGAGCAACCTCGACGAGTTCTTCATGGTCCGCGTGGCCGGCCTCAAGCGCCGCATCGCCACCGGGCTCGCCGTCCCAACCAACATCGGCCGCACGCCCGCGGAGGTGCTCTCGGCCATCAACGAGACCGCGTACCGCCTGCAGGTCCGCCACGCGGCGGCCTTCAACGACAGCGTCCGCCCGGCGCTCGAGGAGCAGGGCATCCGCATCGTCCGGTGGGATTCGCTCGACGAGGCCCAGCAGGACCGCCTGCACGAGCTGTTCTCCGAGCAGGTCTTCCCCGTCCTCATGCCCCTCGCGGTGGATCCCGCGCACCCGTTCCCCTACATCTCAGGCCTGTCGCTCAACCTCTCGGTGCGCATCCGCAACCCGAAGACGAACCGGCAGGAGTTCGCGCGCATCAAGGTGCCGCAGATGCTGCCGCGCTTCATGCCGCTCACGCCGGACACGCGCTCCGGCCCCATCGACTTCATAGCGCTCGAGGACCTCATCGCGAACCAGCTCGAGACGCTGTTCCCGGGCATGGAGATCGTCGAGCACCACGTCTTCCGCGTCACGCGCAACGAGGACGTGCAGATCGAGGAGGACGAGACCGAGAACCTCATCCAGGCCCTCGAGAAGGAGCTGCTGCGTCGCCGCTTCGGCCCGCCCATCCGCCTCGAGATCTCGGACGACATGGACGCGGTCACGCTCGACCTCCTCATGCGCGAGCTCGACATCACCGAGCAGGAGGTGTTCACGCTCCCGTCCCCGCTCGACCTCGGCGGCCTGTTCGACCTCGCCAAGCTCGACCGTCCGGCGCTGCACTACCCGAACAACGTGCCCACGACCGCGGTGGCCCTCAAGCCCGCCGAGGACAACTCGCGCGCCGACATCTTCCGCTCCATCGCGCAGCAGGACATCCTGCTGCACCACCCGTACGAGTCGTTCACCACGAGCGTGCAGGCGTTCCTGGAGCAGGCCGCCGCGGATCCGCACGTGCTCGCCATCAAGCAGACGCTCTACCGCACGAGCGGCGACAGCCCCATCGTCGAGGCGCTCATCGACGCGGCCGAGGCGGGCAAGCAGGTGCTCGCGCTCGTGGAGATCAAGGCGCGCTTCGACGAGCAGGCCAACATCACGTGGGCGCGCAAGCTCGAGAAGGCCGGCGTGCACGTGGTCTACGGCGTAGCGGGGCTCAAGACGCACTGCAAGCTCGCGCTCGTCATCCGCCAGGAGAAGGGCGGGGTGCTCCGGCACTACAGCCACATCGGCACGGGCAACTACAACCCCAAGACGAGCCGCATCTACGAGGACCTCGGGCTGCTCACGGCGGACGACGTGGTGGGCAAGGACCTCACCCGCCTGTTCAACGAGCTCTCCGGCTACGGCATCGAGAAGAAGTTCAAGCGCCTCCTCGTGGCGCCGCTGCACCTGCGCAAGGGGCTGCTCAAGCGCATCGCCGTGGAGACGCAGAACGCGCTCGAGGGCAAGCCGAGCGGCATCCGCATCAAGGTCAACTCCATCGTCGACGAGGCCATCATCGACGCGCTCTACCGGGCGAGCAACGCGGGCGTCCGGGTGCAGGTCTGGGTGCGCGGCATCTGCTCGCTCACGCCCGGGCAGCCGGGCCTCAGCGAGAACATCGAGGTGCGGTCGATCCTCGGCCGGTACCTCGAGCACTCGCGCGTCTTCTCGTTCTTCAACGACGGCGACCAGGCCACGTACATCGGCAGCGCCGACATGATGCACCGCAACCTCGACCGCCGCGTCGAGGCGCTCGTCCGCCTCGTGGCCCCCGCGCACCTGCAGGAGATCGAGGACCTCTTCGACCGCGCCATGGCCGACACCACGTCGGCGTGGGTCCTCGACTCCGACGGCGAGTGGACGCGCCGCAACGAGGACGCCGACGGCAACACGCTGGAGGACCTGCAGACCGCGGTCATGGGCATCGTCTCGAAGCGCAAGCGCCGCGTGCTCCGCTGAGCGCGTCCGCGCACCGGCCGTCCGCGGTCGGCGCCTCCGGGCCGTCCGGGGGCGCCGACCACGTCGCCGATCCGGCTAACGTGGCAGGGATGACGCCCCGCCCCACCGTGTTCGCCGCCGGCGCCGTCGTCTGGCGCGTGGTCGACGGCCGGATCCGGGTGCTCATCATCCACCGCACGCGGCGCCGCGACACCTCCCTGCCGAAGGGCAAGGTCGATTCCGGGGAGACCCTCCCCCAGACCGCCGTCCGCGAGGTGCACGAGGAGACCGGCTACCGGGTCGCGCTCGGCGTGCCCCTGGGCGCCATCGAGTACGGCATCTCGGGCGGCCGTCGCAAGGCCGTGCACTACTGGGTCGCCGAGGCGACCGACGCGATCCTCGAGGCCGGCCGCTTCGAACCCGACGACGAGGTCGAGAGCATCGAGTGGGTGTCGGTCCCCAACGCCCGCAAGCGACTCGACTACCCGGGCGAGATCGACATGCTCGACCTGTTCGCGGGACTCGTGGAGACCGGATCGCACCGCTCGTTCGCGCTCATCGCGCTGCGCCACGGCCACGCCGTCCAGCCGTACGAGTGGGACGGCCGCGACGCCGGCCGGCCGCTGAGCGCGCGGGGGCGCGCGGAGGCCGCGTCCATCGTGCCGACCCTCGCCGCCTTCGGGCCCCGCGTCATCACGAGCAGCACCGCCGAGCGGTGCCTGCAGACGGTCGCGCCGCTCGCGGAGGCGCTCGGCCGCCGCGTCAAGGAGGACGCGGGCATCAGCCAGGACGCGTACGAGTCCGACGGCGGATCCGTGCGGGCGACCGTCGCCAAGCGCGTGCGCAAGGCCCGGAGCGCCGTGCTCTGCAGCCACAGCCCCGTGCTGCCGGAGATCCTGCACGAGATCGCGCTCGCGACCTCCACCCCTGCCGCGAGCCGGATGCCGCGGGCCGGCATGCTGTCGCCCGCCGAGTTCTCCGTGGTGCACCTGTCGGCGTCCGACCCGGAGGCCGGGATCCTCGCGGTGGAGACGTACGGGCCGGTCGCCTGAGCCGTCGACCGGCCCCGCCGGCATCGGCCCGACCGACCACTGTGCGCCCGCGCGGCTGAGCCCGTGCCGATCCGCGCGGTCTGTTCACCTCCCGTTCACCGGAATCCGCCGAGCCGGTCAAGAGCCCGACATAGCGTCTCGGAGGAGCCCGCACCGGCTCCGTCACAGCACGAATCACCCGGAAGGCTCTCCCCACGTGAAGATCTCGCGTCTCGGCAGCGCAGCAGCGCTCGCCGCCGTCACCGCCCTCGCCCTCTCGTCCTGCGCCGCCAACGAGGCCCCCGCCGAGGGAGGCGCCTCCGCGTCGACCCTCGAGGGCACGCTCAACGGCATCGGCTCGTCCGCCCAGGGCTCCGCGCAGGAGGCCTGGACCAAGGCCTTCCAGACGGCCAACACCGGCGTCACGATCAACTACTCGCCCGACGGATCCGGCGCCGGACGCGAGGCCTTCATGGCCGGCGGCCAGAACGCCAACTTCGCCGGCTCCGACCGCGCGCTC
Organism: Clavibacter michiganensis subsp. tessellarius; assembly: GCF_021922985.1. NCBI lineage: Bacteria > Bacillati > Actinomycetota > Actinomycetes > Micrococcales > Microbacteriaceae > Clavibacter > Clavibacter tessellarius. Next base: position 1,902,525 of record NZ_CP040788.1, read on the forward strand.
AAGACCGACGAGCTCACCGGCACCTTCGGCCAGTGCGCCGACGGCACCTCGGCCATCGACCTGCCGAACTACATCTCCCCCATCGCCATGGTCTTCAAGATCGACGGCGTGACGGAGCTCAACCTCGACGCCGCCACGGCCGCGGGCATCTTCAAGGGCACCATCACGAAGTGGGACGACCCGGCCATCACGGCCCTCAACCCCGACGCGAAGATGCCCGACGCCGCCATCACGGCCGTGCACCGCTCGGACGACTCGGGCACCACGCAGAACTTCGGCGACTACCTCAAGGCCGTCGCCCCCACCGTGTGGGACGCCGACTCCAGCGGCAAGTGGCCCTACGAGGGCGGTGAGGCGGCCCAGGGCACGTCCGGCATCATCGACGCCGTCAACGGTGGCACCAACGTCATCGGCTACGCCGACGCGTCGCGCGCCGGATCGCTCGGCACCGCCAAGATCAAGGTCGGCGAGGACTTCGTGGCGTACTCGCCCGAGGCCGCGTCCGCGATCGTCGAGGCCTCCCCGGAGGAGACCGGCCGCGCGGAGAACGACATCGCGATCAAGATCGACCACACATCCACCCAGGCGGGCGTGTACCCGATCGTCCTGGTCAGCTACCTCATCGGCTGCCAGCAGTACAAGGACGCCGCCGTGGGCGAGCTCGTCCGCTCGTACTTCGAGTACGTGACCGGCGCCGAGGGCCAGAAGCTCGCCGCCGAGAAGGCCGGCGCCGCGCCGCTGTCCGACACGGTCGCCGCGCAGGTCAAGACCGCGGTCGAGTCCATCAAGTAGCACCCGCCGTCCGCCCCCTGGTCCGCTCCCGCGGGCCAGGGGGCGCTCCCACGGGCGGCCCGCCGCCCACTGCCCCACCATCACGACCGTAGGGAACCCGACCCATGACGACCGCCGCCCCGCAGCCTCCCCAGGCCCCCGAGTCCGATCGGCCGCGCGACGTCGCCGCCGCCCCCCGCAGCACCCAGGGCGTGAAGGCCAAGGCCCGCCTGGCCGACCGCGTGTTCTCCGGCCTCGCCTCCGGATCCGGCGCCCTGATCCTGGGGATCCTCGCCGCCGTCGCCCTCTTCCTCGTCGTGCAGAGCCTCCCCGCCCTCACCGCGCCGCCCGCCGAGGTCTCCGGCGGCGGCGGGTTCTGGGCGTTCGTCGGCCCGCTGATGTTCGGCACCGTCTACGCCGCCGCGCTCGCCATGCTCATGGCCGTGCCCGTGGCCGTCGGCATCGCGCTGTTCATCTCGCACTACGCGCCCCGCCGCCTCGCGCAGGGCCTCGGCTACGTCATCGACCTGCTGGCCGCCGTGCCCTCGGTGGTCTTCGGCCTCTGGGGCATCACGGTGCTCGCCCGCTTCCTCCAGCCGTTCTACGCGTTCCTCACGGACTCGTTCGGCTGGTTCCCGCTCTTCGCCGGCCCCGTCTCGGGCACCGGCCGCACGATCTTCACGGTCGCGGTCGTCCTCGCCGTGATGATCCTGCCCATCGTCACGGCGCTGTGCCGCGAGGTGTTCCTCCAGACGCCGAAGCTGCACGAGGAGGCGGCGCTCGCCCTCGGCGCCACGCGCTGGGAGATGATCCAGACGGCGGTGCTCCCCTTCGGCCGCCCCGGCATCATCTCGGCCTCCATGCTCGGCCTCGGCCGGGCGCTCGGCGAGACCATGGCCGTCGCCATCGTGCTCTCCCCCGCCGCGGTCGTGAACTTCGCGTGGTTCCAGTCGACGAACTCGAACACCGTCGCCGCGAACATCGCGCTGAGCTTCCCCGAGGCGTACGGCCTCAAGATCAACGAGCTGATCGCCTCCGGCCTCATGCTCTTCATCATCACGCTGGCCGTGAACATGCTGGCCCGCTACATCATCAGCCGCCGCAAGGCCTTCTCCGGAGCGAACTAATGGCGACGACAGCCCCCTCCCGCACGCGGCCCGTCGCGAGCACGCTGCCCAACTCCCTCACCGCCGGCAAGCTGCACCGCTTCACGGCGCCCGCGATCTTCCTCGCGTCCTGGCTCGTCATGGCCGTCATCTTCCTGGTGCTCCGCGTCTCGGGCGCCGCCGAGGACTTCAACTACGTCGGCACCGCCGTCTTCGGCACGCTGCTCTTCGGCGTCGCGCTGTTCGCCATCTCGCTCGCCGTGGAGGGCGAGCGGAAGGCGAAGGACCGGGTCATCACGATCCTCGTCACGGTCGCCTTCGTGCTCGCGCTCATCCCGCTGGTCTCGCTCGTGTTCACCGCCGTGACGAACGGCTCCGGCCGCTTCGACCCGCTGTTCTTCAACTCGAGCCTCCGCAACGTGGTGGGCGCGGGCGGCGGCGGGCTGCACGCCATCATGGGCACGCTGATCATCACGGCCATCGCCGCGGTCATCTCCATCCCCGTGGGGCTCATGTCGGCCATCTACCTCGTCGAGTACGGCCGCGGCCGCCTGGCGCGGGCCATCACCTTCTTCGTCGACGTCATGACGGGCATCCCGTCCATCGTCGCCGGCCTCTTCGCCTACGCGCTGCTCGTGCTGTTCCTCGGCCCGGGCGTCCGCATGGGCTTCGGCGGCGCGCTGGCGCTGTCCGTGCTGATGATCCCCGTGGTCGTCCGCAGCGCCGAGGAGATGCTGAAGCTCGTCCCCAACGAGCTCCGCGAGGCGTCCTACGCGCTGGGCGTGCCGAAGTGGCTGACGGTCGTGAAGATCGTGCTGCCGACGTCGCTCGCCGGCATCGTCACGGGCGTCATGCTCGCGATCGCCCGCGTCATCGGCGAGACGGCGCCGCTGCTCATCGTCGCGGGCTTCACGCAGGGCATGAACTACAACCCCTTCAAGGACCAGATGATGACCCTGCCGGTGTTCGTCTTCCGGCAGTACGCGGACCAGGGCGCGGACGCGGCGGCCTACGTCGACCGCGCGTGGACGGGCGCGCTCGTGCTCATCCTCATCGTCATGGCGCTGAACATCATCGCCCGCCTCATCGCCCGCATCTTCGCCCCCAAGCTCGGCCGCTAGCGCCCGCTCCCCCGGCCACGAACCCGAACGGTTAGGAACACCCCTTGTCCAAGAGCATCGAAGTCAACGACCTGAACGTCTACTACGGCAAGTTCAAGGCGGTCGAGGACGTCAACCTGCGCATCGAGCCGCGCACCGTCACCGCCTTCATCGGCCCGTCCGGCTGCGGCAAGTCCACGTTCCTCCGCACGCTCAACCGCATGCACGAGGTCATCCCCGGCGCGTACGTGGAGGGCGAGGTCCTCGTCGACGGCAACGACCTCTACGGCCCGGGCGTCGACCCGGTGCTTGTGCGCCGCCAGGTCGGCATGGTCTTCCAGCGGCCGAACCCGTTCCCCACCATGTCGATCCGCGACAACGTGCTCGCGGGCGTCAAGCTCAACAACCGCAAGATCTCGAAGTCGGACGCCGACGCGCTCGTCGAGCAGTCCCTCATGGGCGCCAACCTCTGGAACGAGGTGAAGGACCGCCTCGCGCTCCCCGGATCCGGCCTCTCGGGCGGCCAGCAGCAGCGCCTCTGCATCGCGCGCGCCATCGCCGTGCAGCCCGACGTGGTCCTCATGGACGAGCCGTGCTCCGCGCTCGACCCGATCTCCACGCTCGCCATCGAGGACCTCATCGAGGAGCTCAAGACGCAGTACACGATCGTGATCGTCACGCACAACATGCAGCAGGCCAGCCGGGTCTCCGACCGCACCGCGTTCTTCAACATCGCGGGCACCGGCAAGCCGGGCAAGCTCATCGAGTACGACGACACCACCACGATGTTCTCGAAGCCGAGCGTGCAGGCGACCGAGGACTACGTCAGCGGCCGCTTCGGCTGATCCGCCGCCGCACGGACGACGGCCCCGCATCCTCTGGAGGATGCGGGGCCTTCGTGTCGTGCGGCAGCGGCGGATCAGGTGACGGTGACCGCCACGATGGGCTCGCTCGTCGGCTGCTCGGAGCCCCCCTCGGGCTCGACGGTGATGGCCACCGTGTCGCCCGGCGTGTACGTGCCGTCGAGCACCGCGTGGCCCGCGCCGTCCGTGGACGGCATGACGCCGGCGGACACGGGGCCGGACTGGCCGACGTACCACATCTGCAGCACGCGGCCCTCGGGGAGCGGAGCGGCGTCGTTGAGCACGACCGCGGTCTTGGCCTCGGAGGCGGAGAAGTAGACCGTGGCGGTGCCGCCGCCGACCACGTCGCGCTTGTCGATCACGACGTCGGACGCCGTGGTGACCCGCTCGTACGCGGAGGCGACGGGCGTCTGCGAGGAGCCAGGCCCGCCGGGGTTCGTGCCGACGACCACGCCGCCGACCACGAGGACCACGGCCGCGGCCGCCACGCCGATGAGGGCGCCCGGCTTGCGGAACCAGCGCTCGGACGCGCGGGACGACGCCGAGCCGAGCCGGCCGCGCGGAGCGGTCGGAGCGGCGGACGCCGACGCGGAGGCCGAGCCCGGACGCAGCTCGGTGACGGGAGCGGCACGACGGTCGTCGACGGGAGCTTCCGCGGGCGCCTCGAGCGGAGGCAGCTGCGGCGTGGCGTCGAGCATGGCCATGAGGTCGGACTTGAGGCGCGGGGACGGATCCACGGGCTCGGTGGTGAAGGCGAGGACGGCCGCGGTGGCACGGATCTCCTCCACCTCCGCGCGGAGCACGGGGTCGCCCTCGAGGATCGCCTCGAACTCGGCCGCCTCGTCGGCGTCGACCGCGCCGAGCGCGTACGCCGCGGTGAGCGAGCGCAGGTCGTCGTCGGTGGTCATCATGCGACTCCCATCTCATCGCGCAGGCGGATCATGCCGTCGCGCAGACGCGTCTTGACGGTGCCGATGGGCACGTCGAGCATCGACGCGACCTCGCTGTGGCTGTAGCCGCCGTAGTAGGCGAGGGAGACGGCCTGGCGCTGGATCTCTGTGAGCTTCGTCATGGCCTTCTTCACCCTCTCGTGCTCGATGCTGATCTCGACGGTCTCCGACACCTGGTCGTAGCCGTGCTCGTGGTCGCGGATGCCGATGCGCACGTCGCGATCACGGCTGGACTGGGAGGCGCGCACGCGGTCCACCGCGCGCCGGTGGGCCATGGTGAGGACCCACGTGGTCGCGGCGCCCTTGGCCGGGTCGAACCGCGATGCGGACTGCCAGATCTCGAGGAAGATCTCCTGGGTGACCTCCTCGGACTGCGCGTGGTCGACGAGGAGCCGGCGCACGAGTCCGAGGACGCGCGGCGCGAGCTGGTCGTAGAGCTCCGAGAAGGCCCGCTTGTCGCCCTGGGCGACGCGACCGAGGAGGGACTCCTTCGACTCGGGGTCCGCCGACCCGGGCAGGTCGGGACGCTCGATCGATGAAGGCACGAGCCCCAGCATCCCAGACCCGACCGGGTTCCGCATGCAGGCGCATCGACGCCCGTGGGGCCGAGGTGGATCTGCGGGGAGGTCATGTGGGGCTTCCGGGTGGTGGGGCGGATGGTGCGGAGGATGCGGGGAGCCCCGCACCGGCCGGATCCCGCGGGAACGCGGCATCTGGGATGGCCGGGCGGCCTGCCGCGCAGCAGGACACGACCGATGCGGGTCGCACCCTCGCGGGTGACGGATGCGAGGCGGGTGAGCGCCTCACGATGACTATTCGGGGCGGGGCGCGTCACGGATTGGTCACAGGACGGCCGGGGCACGATGCCGGGGCGCGGGCGGCGCTCGGCTCCGGTCGGAGGGGACGGGGGTGGCGTCCGGTCGGGTGGGGACCCGGCCTCGAGGTCATCTGTCGGGATGAGAGGAGCCGGACCGCAGGAACGCCTCTCGGCGCGAGGCCGCTCGGAGCGGCGAATATTGGAGCCCGGGGTTACTGCGGCCCGACCCCATCCACTGTAACCGAGTCGGCCGGAGCTGTCGCCCGGGGTCCGGCGCTCACAGCGAACGCGGCGGATGCGACGCGCGCGGCAGCGCAGGAGGACCCGCCCACGCCCGGTCCCGCGTCAGTCGAGCCGGTCGCCCCGCCACAGACGGGCGCACTGCGCGAGATCCGCCGCCATCTGCGACAGACGGAGGGCACGCGTCGTGAGGTCGCCGGCGCGCTCCGGGGAGGCCGTCGCATCGAGGTCGTCGGCGACGCTCGTGGCGCCGAGCGCGGCGAGCCGGCTGAACGCGCCGGCCCGGTCGAGCGCCACGGCGAAGTCGCCCGTGAAGAGGCCGCGCAGGATGCTGTCCGCGAGCTCGACGATCTCCGCCGGTCCCGTCGGCGCCGTCGCGCCCGCGACGACCGGGTCGATGGTCGTCGCGACCTCGGTGCCGCGCTGGTAGAGGAGGCTGATGCCGTCCGGATCCTGCCGGATGAGCGCGCGCATGAGGTACAGCCGCCAGAGCGCGCCGGGCAGGCTGCGCGGGCTCGCGCGCGACCACAGCTCCGCCACCGCGTCGATGCCGTGCTCGTCGGTGTACGCGATGAGGCGCTCGACGACCGCGGGGTCGGGATCCGCCCGCACGCGCGCCAGCAGCGCCGACGCGGTCTCATGGGCCACGCGGCTGATCGTGGCGGGGTCCTCGCCGCCGAGCATGCTCTCGAACTTGGACCCGGAGAACTTGGTGGGCTTGTGGTAGTCGCCGGACATCCCCGTCAGCGTACGCCGCGGTCGGCTCCCGTCGCCCGGCCGGCGCCCGGGACGCCCCCGTAGGCTGGGGGCATGAGATTCGTCGCCGCCCTGGTGGTCCTGTGGCTCGTCCTGGTCGTCGTCGGCTTCGTCGTGAAGGCGCTCGCGTGGCTGGTGGGCGTCGGGATCTTCCTCGTGGTGGTCACGGTCGTGGCCGGTGCCGTGGTGCGCCGCGGCTCCTCGCGCGACGTCGACCGCCTCTGATCGGCCGCTCCCCATCCCGTAGAGTCGGGCGCACGGGCCTCTAGCTCAGTTGGTAGAGCAAGGGACTTTTAATCCCTGGGTCGTCGGTTCGAGCCCGACGGGGCCCACCGGATACGGTCGTGTCGCGGAGGGGAAGCGCCATCGCCCCCTCGGAGGAGCCAGGCATCCTGGCCCGAGCCCCCATCTATGGGGCCACCCGATGGTCCCGACGCGCTCTCACCGGCCCATACGATTTATTGCATGGGGAAAAGGCGTCGTAGCGGCAACAGGGTCTGGGCCATCGGCGGCGTGGCGTTGTTCGCCGCCGGGGTCGTGACGCTCGCCGCGATGGCGCTCCGACAGGGCCGGGACGAAGCCTCCTCTGAGGCCGGGTCCGTGCCCTCCCTGCCGGAGAGCTCGCCCACCGCGATCGCGGAGCCCATCCGAGTCGCTGCCGTGGGCGACTCGATCACGGCGGCGAACAGCCGCGATTTCGCCCGGGGCGATCTCGGAGACGGCTCGTGGCTGTCCTATGTCATCGGCGATGGTGTCGTGTTCTCTGGCGGATGGGCGCTCGGCGGCGTCCAGACGCGATCGATGGTGGAGAACGTCACCCCGTATCCCGACACCGATGTGCTGGTCCTCCTCGCAGGGGTCAACGACTACGGGAACGACGTGCCGTTCTCGACCACTGCCGCGAACTACGACGCCATCGTGAAGACCGTGGCTCCCAGTCGGGTCCTCATCTCCACCGTGCCGCCCAGGGATGAGGACCCGGATGCGTCCCGCGCCTACAACGAGGATCTCGAGGAGCTCGCGTCGATGCGAGGCTGGTCGTTCGTCGATGCCGCTTCGGGGACCGAGGACGTCGACGGGACCTACATCGAGGGCTTCACCTCCGACGGCACGCATCCGACGGCTGCTGCGGCGAAGGTCATGGGCGAAGCCGTGCGCGAGGCCGTCCTCGCCCGACCCTAGGGGCCCGCGCGGAGGACGGGCCCGCGGATCCGGGCGTCCCTCGCTCTAGAGCCCTCGGATGAGCTTCGCGGGGAGGCCGCCGTGGATCGCGTCCTCGGGGACGTCCTTCGTGACGACGGCGCCCGCGGCGACGACCGCTCCGCGACCGATCGTGACGCCCTGCAGGATGACGACGCCGCTCCCGATCCACGCGCCGTCCCCGATCGTGATGGGCGCGTAGCGCATCTTGCCGGCGCGGACGGACGGGTTCGTCATCTCGTGGGAGCTCGTGATCATCTGCACGCCCACGCCGACGCCGACTCGCTCACCGAGGACGACCGGCACCCAGTTGTCGATGACGCAGCGGAAGTTGATGGTGGAGGAGGCGCCCATGGTCAGCTGCGCCGACTGGAACAGCGCACCGGGGAACACGCGCGCACCCGGAGCGATGCGCGCCCCGCAGGCGCGGTAGACGCGCATCCGCACGGGCATGGGGACGAGGAGCGACCCCGCCAGGTTCATGAGAAGGGCGCTGCCGCGCCGTCTGATGCCTGCGATGTTCGTGACGTCCCCCGATGGTCAGGGGGACACTAGCGCTCATCCGGCTCCGGCGCGGACGACTGTCCTCAGGCGATGAACGCCACCTTCGGCAGCGCGCGTCCGAAGTGGTCGACGCTGCGCAGGCCGCTGTTGCTGACGACCGCGTCGTACTTGGCGTCCGGGTTGTTCGGCGTCGACGGCTTCTCGACCCGGGTGTCCCGTCCGTCCGGGCCCACGACCACGACCTTCTGCTTCGGGTACTTGGTGGGAGTCATGAACATGGTGCCGCGGCCGACGAGCGTGTCCATGGCGAGCCGCGTGCCCGTGTTCGTGAGCCCGACGCCGATGCCGTGCGCGCCCCCGTCGCCGCCGGTGACGATGTTGTAGCCGTGGATCGTGGCGCCCACGCCCGCGCCGATCTCCATCTGGTAGCCGCCCTGGCCCGAGTTGCCCTCGAGGCGGATCCCGTCGATGCCGAGCTCCGAGATCATCGACGACGCGTTGGTCGTGGCGATGGCCACGAAGCCGCGGGCCGCCTTCACGCCCGCCCCGCAGCCGATGATGCGGGTGTTGCCGAAGCGCGAGTTCGTGGGCGCCATGCGGATGCCGCCCGCGACGCAGTTCACGATCTCGGTGTCGCGCATGACGATGTCGATCGCGTTCACGCCGTCGCAGTCGACGCCCCAGGTGCCCGCGGTGATGACGCGGAGGCCCTCGATGACGTTCGCGTACGAGTACTCGTCGTTCGCGGCGGTGAAGTTCGGCCGCGCGAAGTAGACGCCCGCGGCACCCGTGGCGTTGAGCTCGAGGTCGGTGATGCGGCTGTGCAGCAGCGAGCGCAGGTAGAGGCCGTGGCGCCCCGTGCGCGTGCCGACCAGGCTGAAGCCGCTGAGCGTGACCGTGGCCTTGTTGTTCGCGGCGGGCCCCGCGTCGGCGCCGAGCTTGCCCTGCACGGTGAAGATGTCGCCCGTGGCGCCGGCGATCTGGCGGATGGTGGTCACGCGACGGCCGTAGCCGTGGACCTCGACGGCCGGGAAGCCGTAGGGCGCGCCGGACAGGGCCTGCTTGGGCCACTGCGCGCCGGAGTAGTCGATGCCGGTGGAGGTGACGCGGATCTCGCCGGGCGGCAGGATGCCCGTGCCGCCGGTGCGCATGAGCGCGGCGAAGAAGGCCGACATGGCTGCCGTGTGGTCGGCATCGGAGGCGACGAAGCCGTACTGCTCCGGGTAGTAGACGCGGCTCGTGTCGCCGACGACCACGGTGGCCGCGGGCGTCTCGGCGGCGGCGGCGGCGGTGCCGGCGGCGGTGCCGGCGGCGGGCGCGGGCGTGGCCTGCTCGGCCGGTGCCGCGACGGCCCGCGCGGCGGGCGCGGCGACGAGCGCGGCGCCCGCGGTCGCGCCGACGGCGGCCAGGAAGACCGCGCGGCGGCCGAGGAGCGGCGGTCGCTCGTCGGGCGCCGGGGCGGTCTCGACGAGGGCGCCCGAGGGCGGGTCGGAGACAGGAGCGTGCGCGTCGGCGCGAGGGTGGGACACGAGGAGCCTTCCGGGTGGGCCGTGCTGTCGGGCGCAGTCGGGCCGCGCCGAGCCGCTCCCCCTGAGCTGCGGACGCTTCACGCTGGATGCGACAAGGCTGGTGCCTGTCGCCGCGCGCATCGTATCCCCAGTTCGGGGAAGCAGGGCCGGGAGTGTCCCCTGGCGATCCGATCCGGGCGCCGCCGGCCCCGCCGCCGCGTCGCGCCGGTGCGATGCTGGGGCGCATGAGCATGCAGGCCGACGAACTCGTGATCGCGATGCTGACCGCCGAGGAGACCTCCGAGCGCTACGACCTGCTCAAGGCCGCGCTCGAGGAGCACGACGATCGGGGCGTGCAGTACCTCTCCGGCGTCGTCGGACGGCTGCTCGCCTACATCGACGGCCTGCGCGAGCCCGAGGAGAACCGGATCGCGCTGGAGCAGTACACGCGCCGGGTCGCGCTGCAATGGGCGCAGGAGGACGCGGGCTGATCCTCGGACGGAGCGAGGGAGCCCCGCCCCACCATCCGGTGGGGCGGGGCTCCTGTCCTAGCTCGGCTCGATCACCTCTCGCAGGCGACGCCGTCACCATCGCGGTCGAGGTCACGGCTGTAGCCCGGCTGTCCCCGGTAGAGCGGGGCGGCGCCGGCCGCGCGGACGGCGGCGCAGTTGGCGTAGAAGGCGCTTCCGCCACCACCGCCACCACCACCGCTGGACGGCGGCGGCGTCGGCTGGCCGGCGACCTGGATCACGCGCGGCGACGGCGAGCCCGCGGCGCGGAACTCGTTGATGTTCACGACGCGGTTCATGCCGGGCCCGGCGTACCAGACCTGGTTGCTGTTGGAGTAGCGGTAGAACTGGTCGCCGTTGATGCGCTGCACGACCTGCGGGGTCGGGAACGCCTCCTCCTGCCACTCGCCATAGCCGATGGCGCGGCCCTGTCCGTTGCGCACGTCCGTCATGCGGACGATGTCGCTGGTCCAGGAGAGCTTCATGAAGCCCTCGTTGGCGCGGTCGTCGTATCCGCGGAAGTTCATGTCGCGCCACTCGGCACCGGTCAGCTTGTGGTTGACGCCGTCCTCGCCCTCGACGAGGAGCTCGGCGGACGTGCCCCACTTGTAGATGTAGGTGTTGACGATCCAGCCCGCGTTGCGGACCGACGGGGAGCCCGCCTTCACGAACTGGCTGTAGCCGAGGCGGGTCCACTGCCAGGCGTCCTGACCGCCGGGCCAGAAGGTGACCGCGTAGACGGTCGACGACCAGGGGTACTTCACGTAGTCGGTCGAGGACATGAACGGCGTGCGGAGGTCGTAGACGTCCCGCCAGCGCTCGTAGCTGAGGGCGCGCGGGCTCTGTCCGCCGACGAGCTCGTAGATCGTGCCGTCGAAGGGCGTCACGTAGATCTGGTACGGACCCTGGTCGCGCGGCGGGACCGGCGTGGGCGCGGGCTCGGCGGTGGGGGTCGGCGACGGGATCGGGTCGACCGAGGCGGTCGCCGCCTGGGCCGGGAGGAGCAGCGCGACGGCCAGCAGGGCCGCCGTCACGAGGGGAAGAGGTCGCATCATTTCCTTCGGTTGGGTAATTACCCTCACCGTAGGGTCACGACGCCCGCGCTCCCCCACCCAATTCGGGGGTGCGCCTGCCGACCCCCGATGCTCGTCGCGCGGATCCGCCAGCTCAGAGTCCACTCCTCGTGAGGCACGAGCCGGCGCACGCCGACGACCGACTCGAAGGCGTCCACGGGGCGCTCATCGGCTCGAGGGCGACGGCCTGGCGGCCGTGGGTCGGCAACTCGTGCGTCGTGCAGACCTGCAGGAAACGGGAAGAAGCGTCGGCCCAGAGCTCGACGCCGCAGGAAGAGAGACCGCCGCATCGTCCGACCACCCGAGGGAAGGGCGGACAGCGCGGCAGGTCCTGACGAGTCAGCGCTCTCGAGCCATCCGCCGACGTTCGCGCACGATGAGGAGGATGGCCGCTAGCGGAAGCGCGGCACCCACTGCCCAGAATGCGATGGCGAAGGCCGGCGCCAGATGCGCGGCGGGGATCGCGATCATCGCGAGGACCAGGAGGATGACCACCTTGAGCTTCGTCACGCGGGCCTCCTGGGACTGCAGCACTCGGAACGCGACGTGGAGGATCCGCATCACGTGCCGCATTCTAGGAAGGGACGCCCTTCCTCGCGATGAGTTGTGCGCTCATGCCGTAGGCGCTAGAAGCCCGTCGCGCGGATCCCCCAGCTCAGGGTCCACTCCTCGCCCGGCGCGAGGAGGCGGACGCCGCGACCGGAGTTGAAGGCGTCGGCCGGCGCCGTCATCGGCTCGATGGCGACGGCCTGCGACCCGTGGGTCGGGAACGCGTGCGGCGTGTAGACCTGCAGGAAGCGGAAGGACGCGTCGGCCCACAGCTCGACGCCGCGGCCGTCGGGCGCGGTGAGGCCGTGGCGGCTGGTGCCGCCCTCCACGTGGACGTCGCCGTAGCCCGTGTTGAGGTCGAGGTCGCCGACGACGCGGCCCTGGCGGAGATCCTCGTCGGCGCCGTCGACGGGGTGGTCGGCGACCGGGATCAGCGCGTCGTCGACCTCGGACCACGTGTCCGCGCGGACCGTGAGCGTGAGCTCGGAGGAGGGGACGCCGCCGACGGCGAGGTAGGGGTGCGCGCCGACCGCGACGGGCGCGGGGCGATCGGAGTCGTTGCGGATCCGGTGGGTGACGACGAGGCCGTCGTCCGTGAGCCGGTACGTGACGGAGGTGTCGAGGAGGAACGGGTAGCCATGCTGCGGGAAGACGGTCGCGGAGAGGGTGACGCGGTCGTCGGCGCGGTCGGATGCGGCGTAGCCGGTGTTGCGGAGGAGGCCGTGGGACGCGTTGCCGAGCGAGGGCTCGGTGACGTCGAGCGCCTGCGCCTTCCCGTCGAGCTCGTAGCGGGCGCCGCGGATCCGGTTGGGCCACGGCACGAGCACCATGCCGGCGCCCATCGGGGCGACCACGTCCTCGCCGTAGGGCTCGACGAGGTCGACGCCGTCGAGGGTCAGTCCGCGGATCGCCGCCGCGAGCTGCACGACGGTGGCGCGGAGCTCGCCGGACGGGCCGGCGTGGACGAGGTGGTGCTGCTCTCCGGTGACGGGTCTCATGGGATCCACGTTACGGCCGCGCGACCGCGGACGACCCTGCGGCCTCGACGACCCGGAGGCCCGCGTCGCGGAGGCGGGCCACCTCGTGCGGATCCGCGTCGGCGTCCGTGAGCAACGTGTCGACGAGGTCGAGCGGGGCGACGGATCCGAGGTGCGTGCGCCCGAGCTTCGCCCCGTCGGCGACGACCACGGTGCGGGCGCTCGCGGCGACCATCCGCCGCTTCACCTCGGCCTCCGGCAGGTTGACGTTGGTGACGCCGCGGTCGACGTCGATGCCGTTGCAGCCGATGAACGCGACGTCGGGGTGGAGGCGGTCGAGCACGACGGTGGCGAGCGGATCCACGAGGCTGTGCTGGAGCGCCCGGAGCGTGCCGCCGGTGACGACGACGGTGAAGCGCGGCATGGCGCGCTCGAGCTCCAGGGCGAGGGTGAGCCCGTTCGTGATGACGGTGACGTCGACGAGGTCCTCGCGCGCCACGAGCGCCCGCGCCACCTGGAGGGTCGTGCTGCCGACGTCGAGGAGCACGCTCTGGCCGCTCTCGACCATGTCGGCGGCCGCGCGGCCGATGGCGCGCTTGGCGTCGGCCGCGGACTCGAGCGTCACCTCGAGGCTCTGCTCGCGGGCGGCGAGGCCCGAGCGGAGGACGGCGCCGCCGTGCACGCGCTGGAGGGCGCCGGAGTCGGCGAGCGCGTCGAGGTCGCCGCGGATCGTGACGGCGGAGACGCCCGCGTCGGCCGCGAGCTCGGCGACGGTCGCGAAGCCGCGGTCGCCGAGCCGCTCGAGGATGCGCGACCGGCGGGTCGCCGCGGGGACGGGAGCGGAGTCGTCGGCCATGCCGCGAGCCTCCCGCACGCGGTTGCCGGAACGCAAGCCCGGCCTTTCGCCGACGCAGATCGGCACGCTCGGAGCCCGTAGGATCGGGGGATCATGCATGCCGACCAGACCGTCACGACGTCGCCGTCCGGGATCACGCAGCGCCGCACGCTGCTGTCCGACGGCCGCGAGCTCGTCTACTTCGACGACGCCGACACGACCCTCCCGCCCGAGCGCGCCGTCGACGCGCGCCCCGCGGCCCCTCGACCGCCCACCGCGACGATGCGGCAGGACGTCCTCACGGGCGAGTGGGTCTCGATCGCGGCCGCCCGCCAGAACCGCGCGCACCTGCCGCCGGCGGAGCTGGATCCCCTCGCCCCCGCGAGCCCCACGAACCCGTCCGAGATCCCGAGCATGTACGACGTCGCGGTCTTCGAGAACAAGTCGCCGTCCTTCGGACCCGCCCTCGCCGACGCGGAGGGCGTGGACGCGCCCGTCGACGACGACGACCTCACCGCCATCGGCCTGGAGCGCACCCGCACCTCGGTCGGCCGCTGCGAGGTCGTCTGCTTCAGCCCCGCGCACACCGGCTCGTTCAGCGGCCTCACGCCGTCGCGCGCCCGCACCGTGGTGGAGGCGTGGGCCGAGCGCACGCGCGCCCTCTCCGCGATGCCCGGGATCCGCCAGGTGTTCCCGTTCGAGAACCGCGGCGAGGCCATCGGCGTCACGCTGCACCACCCGCACGGGCAGATCTACTCGTACCCCTACATCACGCCGCGCACGCGCCGGCTCGTGGAGTCCATCGAGCGGTTCGGGCCGGGCCTGTTCCAGCGGATCCTCGAGACCGAGCAGGCGTCCGAGCGCGTCGTGCTCCGCGGCGAGCACTTCACGGCGTTCGTGCCGTTCGCGGCGCGCTGGCCCGTGGAGATCCACCTGCTCCCCCACCGCCACGTGCCCGACCTCGCGGAGACGACCGAGGCCGAGCGCGACGAGCTCGCGAGCATGTACCTGAAGCTGCTGCAGGGGATGGACCGGCTGTACGACACCCCGACGCCGTACATCGCCGCCTGGCACCAGGCGCCCGTGGGCGCGCACCGCGACGAGATCCGGCTGATGCTGCAGATCACGTCGCCGCGCCGGGCCGCCGACAAGCTCAAGTTCCTGGCCGGATCCGAGGCGGCCATGGGCGCCTGGATCGGCGACGTGCCGCCGGAGAAGGCGGCCGAGATGATCCGGAAGGCAGTGGAGGACGCATGACCGACATCCGAGACGACGTGCGCGAGGGATTCCGCGCCCGCTTCGAGCGCGAGCCGCACGGCGTGTGGTCCTCGCCCGGGCGCGTGAACCTCATCGGCGAGCACACCGACTACAACGCCGGGTTCGTGTTCCCGTTCGCCATCGACCGCCGCACGGTCATCGCGCTCGCGCCGCGGGACGACGACCGGATCCGCCTGGCCAGCTCCTTCTCGGAGGAGGTCGTGGAGGCGCGCCTCGCCGACCTCACCGGCGAGCGCATCGCGGGCTGGCAGGCGTACCCGCTGGGCGTCGCGTGGGCCCTCGGCCAGCGCGGGGCCGACCTCGCCGCCGTGCCCGGGTTCGACGTGTTCATCGACAGCGACGTGCCCGTGGGCGCGGGGCTGTCCTCGTCGGCGGCGCTCGAGGGATCCATCGCCCTCGCGCTCGACGACATCTGGCGCCTCGGCCTCGACCGGCCGACGCTCGCCGCGGCGGGGCAGCTCGCCGAGAACGAGATCGTGGGCGCGCCGACGGGGATCATGGACCAGTCCGCGAGCCTCCTGGGCCGGCAGGACGCGGGCGTGTTCCTCGACTGCCGGTCGTTCGAGGCGGAGGTCATCCCGCTCGGGCTCGAGGCGGCCGGCCTCACCATCGCCGTGATCGACACGCACGTCGCCCACGCGCACGCCGACGGCGGCTACCGCGCCCGCCGCGAGTCGTGCGAGCAGGGCGCGCGCCTGATGGGCGTGGAGACCCTCCGCGACCTCTCGGTCGACGACCTCGTCCGCGCCCGCGAGGTGCTCGACGACGAGACGTTCCGCCGCGTGCGCCACATCGTCACCGAGAACCAGCGCGTGCTCGACACCGTGCGCGCGCTCCGCGAGGAGGGCCCGCGCGCGATCGGCGAGCTGCTCGACGCGAGCCACCGCTCGATGCGCGACGACTTCGAGATCAGCGTCCCGGAGCTCGACCTCGCGGTCGAGGTCGCGCAGAACGAGGGCGCGATCGGCGCGCGCATGACGGGCGGCGGCTTCGGCGGATCGGCCATCGCGCTCATCGACGTCGACTCCCTCTCGCGCCTCCAGGTCGCGATCGACGGCGCCTTCGCGGAGCACGGCTACACGGGCCCGACCGTCTTCACGGTCACGCCGTCGGACGGGGCGAAGGCGGAGCAGTAGGAGCCCGGCCGCCGCGTCGCCCCCCTAGGCTCGGCGGCATGCGACCACCCGAGGGCCTGACCGAGATCGCCGACGACCGGGACGAGGCGGTGCGCGACATCGCGCCTGCGCTGTCCGCCTGGTTCCCCGCCTCCACGCACCCCGGCGGGTTCGCGTGGGAGGCGTCCACCGGGCAGCTGCCCGAGCGGATGGCCGTGGTGCGCGACGCGGCCGGCGCCCTGATCGGCTGGGCCGGCTTCTCCACGGACGACGCGCGCGTCGAGTGCGCGCCCGGCGACGAGGCCACCACCGACCTGCTGGCCGCGTGGGTCCTCGACGCGGCCGGCGACGGAGGCGTGAGCGTCGCCGTGCACCGCCGGCAGGACCGGCTGCGCGGGATCCTCGCCGCCCGCGGCTTCGTCGACGAGGCCGTCCCGCTCGCCGGGCTCCGCCACCCCGCCCGGGACACGGGCGCGCGGCCGCCCGCGGGGTACCGCATCCGCCCGGTCGGCGAGGGCGAGGAGCAGGCCAAGGTGGACACCCACCGCCGCGCCTGGAAGCCGGTCGAGCTGCCCTTCACCGACCGATCCGGCGACGGCATCGACCCGGATGCCGAGAGCCGCTTCGACGCGGACGGCTACGCGACCATGCAGACCGCGGCCGTCTACCGGCGCGAGCTCGACCTCGTGATCGAGGCCCCCGACGGCTCGCTCGCCGGCACGTGCACCGCCTGGCTCGACCCCGCGAGCGGCTGGGCGGAGCTCGAGCCGCTCGGCATCGTGCCCGCGCACCGCCGCCGCGGCCTCGCGCAGACGCTCGCGCTCGACGTCTGCCGCCGGGTCGGCGAGCTGGGCGGGCGAGACGTGTTCATCAACGCCTCCCCGCTCCCCTACTACCGCGCGCCGTGGGACGCGTACGTCGCCGCGGGCTTCGCGCCGATGGAGCGCGGCACGCGGATGCGCCCGCGCGCCTGACCCCGCGGCCTACCCTGTCGGCATGACCGTCGATCCCCAGGCCACCGTCCGCGCGCTCCCCGGATCGCCCGCCCCCGTCATCGCCGACGACGCCCTCGTGGCCGCCGGCGCGCGCGTGGTCGGGCGGGTGACGCTCGGCGCCGGATCCAGCGTGTGGTTCAACGCCGTGCTGCGGGCCGAGGCCGCGGACATCCGGATCGGCGCGGGCTCCAACCTGCAGGACAACGTGAGCTGCCACGTCGACGCGGGCTTCCCGCTCACGGTCGGCCGGGGCGTGAGCGTCGGCCACAACGCGGTGCTGCACGGCTGCACGGTCGAAGACGACTGCATCGTCGGCATGTCGGCCACCGTGATGAACGGCGCCGTCGTCGGCCGGGAGTCGCTGCTCGCCGGCGGCACGGTCGTGCTCGAGGGGCAGGTGATCCCGCCGCGCTCGCTCGTCGCGGGCGTGCCCGGCAGGGTGCGGCGCGAGCTCACGGACGAGGAGGTCGCCGGGCTCCGCGCGAACGCCGCGCATTACGTGGAGAACGCCAGGATCCACGCGGGCGCGATCCCGACGCCCGCGGTCCTGCTCGCCGCGTCGACCGACCCCGGACGCGCGGAGGGGACGGCCTGACCGGCCGTCCCCTCCTGCATCGCCGCCGCCCGGTCGAGTCGGGCGCTGTCGCGGCGAGCGCCGTCAGCCGCGCAGCTCGGCGGCCAGGCGCGCGTCGCGCTCGGCGGCCAGCACCACGTTCACCAGCAGCATCGCGCGGGTCATCGGCCCGACGCCGCGCGGGTTCGGCGACAGGTGGCCGGCGACCTCGGCGACGGCCGGGTCGACGTCGCCCGTGAGGCGCGCCTTCCCGGTCTCGGGATCCACGACGCGCGTGATGCCGACGTCGAGCACCGCGGCGCCCGGCTTGACCCACTCCGGCCGGATGAGGTGCGCGACGCCCACGGCGGCGACCACGATGTCCGCCCGGCGGACCTCCTGCTCGAGGTCGCGCGTGCGCGAGTGCGTGAGCGTGACGGTGGCGTCGAGTCCCTTGCGCGTGAGCAGCAGGCCGAGCGGGCGCCCGACCGTGAGGCCGCGGCCGACGACGACCACGTGCTGGCCGGCGATCGGCACCTCGTAGCGCTCGAGCATCTCGACGATGCCGGCGGGCGTGCACGGCAGCGGCGAGGTGAGCTCGCCCTGCACGCCGAGCACGAGGCGCCCGAGGTTGGTCGGGTGGAGGCCGTCCGCGTCCTTCGACGGGTCGATGAGCTCGAGCATCGCGTTCTCGTCGATGCCCGCCGGCAGCGGCAGCTGCACGATGTAGCCGGTGACGGCCGGGTCGGAGTTGAGGCGCTCGATCGCCTGGCGCACGTCGTCCTCGGAGGCGTCGGCCGGGAGGTCGACGCGGATGGACTCGATGCCCACCTCGGCGCAGTCCCGGTGCTTGCCGGCGACGTAGGAGCGCGATCCCGGGTCGTCGCCCACGAGGAGCGTGCCGAGGCCGGGCACGAGGCCCTGCTCGCGGAGGGCGCGGATCCGGACGGCGAGCTCCGACTTGACGGCCGACGCGGTGGCGACGCCGTCGAGCACGACCGCGGTCACTGGGTGAGGCCCTCGTAGAGCGGGAAGCCGTCCGTGAGCGTGAGCACGCGCGCGCGGAGGGCGGCGAGGTCGCTGCCCGGCTTCAGGGTCTCGGCGATGATGTCCGCGACCTCGGTGAACTCCGTCTCGCCGAAGCCGCGGGTGGCGAGCGCCGACGTGCCGATGCGGACGCCGGACGTGACCATCGGCGGGCGCGGGTCGAACGGCACCGAGTTGCGGTTGACCGTGATGCCGACCTCGTGCAGCGCGTCCTCCGCCTGCTTGCCGTCGATGGGCGAGTCCCGCAGGTCGGCGAGCACGAGGTGCACGTCGGTGCCGCCCGTGAGGACGGAGACGCCGGCCTCGGTGGAGTCTGCCGCTACGAGGCGCTCGGCGAGGATCTGCGCGCCCTGGATGGTGCGGCGCTGGCGGTCGGCGAACTCCTCGGTGGCCGCGATCTTGAACGCCGTGGCCTTGGCCGCGATGACGTGCATGAGCGGCCCGCCCTGCTGGCCCGGGAAGACGGCCGAGTTGAGCTTCTTGGCGAGCGCGGTGTCGCGGCTGAGGATCACGCCGGACCGGGGACCCGCGAGGGTCTTGTGCACGGTGGAGGAGACGACGTCCGCGTACGGGACGGGAGACGGGTGCACGCCCGCGGCCACGAGGCCCGCGAAGTGCGCCATGTCGACCCAGAGCTTGGCGCCGACCTCGTCGGCGATCGCGCGGAACGCGGCGAAGTCGAGGTGGCGGGGGTACGCCGACCAGCCGGCGATGATCACCTGCGGGCGGTGCTCGAGCGCCTTCTCGCGCACGACGTCCATGTCGATGAGGAAGGTGTCGGGGTCCACGCCGTAGGCCGCGGCGTCGTAGAGCTTGCCGGAGAAGTTGAGCTTCATGCCGTGCGTGAGGTGGCCGCCGTGCGCGAGCTCGAGGCCGAGGATCGTGTCGCCCGGCTGCGCGATGGCGGCGAGGACGGCCGCGTTGGCGGTGGCGCCCGAGTGCGGCTGGACGTTGGCGAACTCCGCGCCGAAGAGGCTCTTGGCGCGGTCGATGGCGAGCTGCTCGGCGACGTCGACGAACTCGCAGCCGCCGTAGTAGCGGCGGCCCGGGTAGCCCTCCGCGTACTTGTTGGTGAGCACGGATCCCTGGGACTGCAGCACCGCGCGCGGCACGAAGTTCTCGCTGGCGATCATCTCGAGGGTGCCGCGCTGGCGGCCGAGCTCCTGCTCGAGGACGGCCGCGATCTCCGGGTCGACCTCGGAGAGGGGGGCGTTGAAGGACTGGTCGACGGGCATGGGACTCCTTGTGCACGGTGGACGAGAGGATGCGTCGTGGCCCAGGCGTACGGCCACCAACCGTGTGAGTCGCTCCCCGATGGTGACCCATCCGAACGCCAGTCGCGACGCCTGCGAGCCTACCCGGGCGGGGGCGCCCGCGCGAGGCGAGGAGGCGGGCTCGCAGGCGGTCGGGAGGCTGCGGCACACGCTCCGGTGGATGCGACGGGGGCCGCGCGCCTGGCCGCCCAGCGCCGCATCCGCGCGGGCGCCCGCGCCCGGCCGGACGACGGCGCCCCCTCGCCCGTAGGATCAGGGGGTCGGGCGACGCTGCCCGCCGGATGCGGAGGAAGGACCGAGCATGAGGAGCACCGAGCTCACGACCGATCCCGCAGCAGGCGGATCCGGTCGCGACGACGACCGCGCGCACGACGCGCGCCCCGCCGCCGACGACGCCCCCGTCGTCGCCGCTCCCGCGCCCCCGCTCGACCGCGCGGCCCTCGTCGCCGACCTGGCCCTGCTCGCGGGCGATCAGGCCGGCGCCCTCGCCGACGCTCTCGCCGCCGACGCGGCCGATGCCGACGCGCTCGGCGTGCCCGCCGCCCAGCGCGGATCCACCGACGCGGACCTCGACCGCCGCACCGGCGGCTCCTGCTACGTCGACCGCTACGCCGGCGACCTCGCGGGCCTCACCGCGCGGATCCCCTACCTCGTCGAGCTCGGCCTCTCGCACCTCGAGGTGACGCCCGTCGCCGAGCCCGCGGCCGACGACGCCCCGGCGGACGCGCTGCTGGCGCCCGGCCTGCGCGTGCGCTCCGGGCTCGGATCCGCGCGCGACCTCGCCGGCCTCGCCGACGCCCTCCACGATGCCGGACTCACGCTCGCCGTGGAGCTCTCGGCGACGGACGCCGCCGACGCCCTCCCCGACCGGATCCGCGCCGTCGCCCGCGAGGCCGCCGCGCTCGCCTCCGCCGGCGCCGACCTGCTGCGCGTCGACCCGCGCGCGATCCTCGCCGACGCCGCCGACGACGACACCGACGACACCGATCCCGCCCGCGCGTCCGCCCTCCTCCGCGTGCTCGCCGCCGTCGGCCGCCGCGTCGCCCCCGGGGTCGCCCTGGCCGTCACAGCAGACGCGCGCGGGGCGTCCGCCGTCCTCGACGCCGATGCCGCCGTGCGCCTCGTCGACGACCCCGAGCGCACCGCCCTCGTCTGGGAGGCCCTCGCCACCCGCTCCCCCGCGCTCCTCTCCCGCTCGCTCGAGCGCCGCGGCGAGGCGCCCGCCGGCACCGCGTGGACCACGCGCGTCCGCGACCACGACGCGCTGCGCTGGGCCTTCGACGACGACGACGCGCGCGCCCTCGGCATCGACCCGGACGAGCACCGCCGCTTCCTCACCGACTTCCACCTCGGCCGCTTCGCCGGCAGTCACGCGCGCGGCGTCGCGCACCCCGCCGGCGTCGCCGGCACCACCGCCTCCCTCGCGGGCCTGGAGCAGGACGACCCGGGGGCGGTCGAGCGGATCCTCCTCGCCCACTCCATCGCGCTCAGCACGGGCGGCCTCCCCGTCCTCGTCCTCGGCGACGAGGTGGGCCAGCTCAACGACTACGGCTACGACGACGTGCCCGCGCACGCCGACGACAGCCGCTGGATCAACCGCCCGCTGCACCCCTTCGAGCGCTACGACCAGCGCGAGGACCGCACCACCAGCACGGGCGTGGTGCACGCCGGGATGCGCCGCCTCGTCGCCGTCCGCGGCGCCACGCCGGCGCTCGGCGGCACGCGCGTCGTCGGCTTCGACGCGCATCACCCGCACGTGCTCGGCTACCAGCGGCCCCACGCCGACGGCACGGTCCTCGTGCTCGCGAACCTCGGCGACGAGGCCGCGACCGTGGAGGCGGAGACCCTCGGCGGGTTCGCCGAGCACGCCGTCGACCTCGTGCGCGACGAGCGCCTGCGCCTCACCAAGGGCATCGTGCTCAGCCCGCGCACCTTCGTCTGGCTCCAGGCGGCTCCCGACCTCGCGTGACACACTCGCAGGCACAGGCGGGTCGGCACGGAGGAACGGCATGAGCGACGAGGGACGCGGCACGGGTCGGCCTCCGGGGAGCCCGGGCGGCGCCTCGGGGTTTGCCTGGCCCATGTGGGTCAACATCGGCTGGATCGCGCTCGGCGCCTGGCACGTGCTGGCGCCCGTCAACGACGCGTCCGGCTGGCTGGGCCTCTTCCAGATCGCCGTCGGCGCCTTCGGGATCCTCGCCTCGCGCCGCCGCGCCCGCCGCCTCGCGGAGGCCCGGGCCGACGCGATGCCGCTCGAGGAGGCCACGCGGATCCCCGCCGAGGTCGACGACGAGCGCGCCCGGCTCGACGAGGCGGCCGCCGCGCACGCCGAGCTCGACGCCCGACTCCGCGCCCTGGCCATGCAGCTCGAGCAGCCGGGCACCCCCGGCGCCGACCCCGACAAGCCCGAGCCGCCGCACCAGCCCGGCGCACGCGGACGGGGCCGCTGGCCGCGCGCGCGCGACCGGAGCCGCGACGGCGGGCTCGCGGACGACGGCCTGCCGCCGGTCGCCCGCTGGTAGCGACGCCCGCTCGCTCCCGCGCGACGCCCGCACCGCTCCGCGCGACGCCTACTCCCTTCCGCGCGACGCCCGCCCTCAGCTCGCCCGCGCCACCCCGCGCGACATGATCGCCGACGTCAGCGCCTCGATCGACTCCCGCGGCCCCGCCGGGTTCGCCATCAGCACGTAGTCCACCTCGTCGAGCTCGGGGAGGGCGAGGCGCGTGGTGACCTTCACGAGGTCGGTCGGGATCAGCGCCTGCGGGAGCACCGCCACGCCCATGCCCGCGCGCACCGCGGCGAGCACGCCGTTCACGTCGCGCGTGCTGCAGGTGACCCGCCAGGTGCGGCCGGCCCGCTCGAGCGCGTCGATCGCCATCTGCCGGCTGATGCTCGGCGCCCGGTACGCGATGAGCGGCACCGTGGCACCGGGCTCCACGAGCGTGCGCTCGAGGCCCACCCACACCATCCGGTCGCGGCCGACGCGGCGCTCGGCCGGCTGCTCGTCCACGGTCGTCTTGGTGAGGATCAGGTCGAGCTGCCCCGCGAGCAGCCGCCGGTGCAGCGGCCCGCTCTGCGTGACCGTGAGCTCCAGCTCGATCTGCGGGTGCAGCTGGCGGAAGTGGCGGAGGATCCGCGGCAGCTGCGTGATGGCGAGGTCGTCCGCGGTGCCGAAGCGGAGGCGGCCGCTCACCTGGGATCCGCCGAAGTAGCTCTCGGCCGCCCGGTGCGCGGCGAGGATCGTGCGCGCGAAGCCGGCCATCGCGTCGCCCGCGTCGGTGAGCTGCATGTCGCGGGTGTCGCGCGCGATGAGCGTGCGGTCGACCGCGCGCTCCAGCCGCCGCACCTGCTGGCTCACGGTCGGCTGGCTGATGCCGAGGCGCGCGGCCGCCTGCGTGAAGCTGCGGGTGTCGGCCACCTGCAGGAAGGTGGCGAGCAGGGTCGGGTCGAGCATCGGCGCTCCATTCGAGATCGTGATGCCACTCATCATGTCGAGACGGGATCCGAATGGGAAGTCCGGCGGTAGCTTCGGTGACGGCCCCACGAGGGCCGCACCCATACGGAACCGATCCGCCGATACGCAACGCACACCGCAGGACAGATGACACCCCCGCCGAACGCCTTCCCCCCGACCGCCCCGCTCCCGATCCAGACCCGCCGCCCGCCGTGGCGCCACACGCTCATCGCCCTGAGCGTGCCGAACTTCCGCCGGTTCACGGCCTCCAACGTCATCGCCATGACCTCGGGCTGGATGCAGCGCATCGCCCAGGACTGGCTCGTGCTCGAGCTCACCGGAAGCGTCACCGCGGTCGGCATCACGGTCGCGATGCAGTTCGCGCCCATGCTGTTCTTCGGGCTGCTCGGCGGCGTCATCGTCGACCGCTGCTCGAAGCGGATGCTGATGATGATCACGCAGGGCACCTACGCCCTCCTCAGCGCGCTGCTCGCCGTGCTCACGCTCTCGGGCGCGGTCGAGGCGTGGCACATCTTCGCCATCGCGTTCGCGACGGGGCTCGTCACGGTGATCGACAACCCGGCCCGTCAGGTGTTCGTCACCGAGATCGTCGGGCAGGAGCACCTGCGGAACGCGATCAGCGTCAACTCCTCGGTGTTCCAGCTCGGCGGCATGGTGGGGCCCGCGCTCAGCGGGATCCTGCTGCTCGCGGTCGGCGCCGGCTGGTCGTTCGCGATCAACGCGCTCGCCTGCGTGGTCGTGGTGCTCACCCTGTGGAGCCTGAAGACCCGCGACCTGATCCGCATCCCGCCCGCCCCGCGCCGCCGCGGCCAGCTCGCGGAGGGCCTCCGCTACGCGCGGTCGAAGCCGACCATCCTCTGGCCCGTCGTGCTCGTGGCCGTGTTCAGCGTCTTCGGCCTCACGATGCCCGTGCTGCTCGCGGCGTTCGCGAGCGACGTCTACGACGTGGGCGCGGGCGGCTACGGCTTCTTCAACTCGATGGTCGCGATCGGCGCGCTCACCGGCGCCCTGCTCTCG
The DNA here is from genome assembly GCF_021922985.1 of Clavibacter michiganensis subsp. tessellarius. NCBI lineage: Bacteria > Bacillati > Actinomycetota > Actinomycetes > Micrococcales > Microbacteriaceae > Clavibacter > Clavibacter tessellarius. Next base: position 1,927,038 of record NZ_CP040788.1, read on the forward strand.
ACCCGGCGCGCGACGGTGCGGCTCCGGACGATCGTGGTGGGCGTCGGCATCACCGGCCTGCTGCAGGCGGCCGCCGGGGTGATGCCCGGCATCGCGCCGTTCGCCGCCGTGCTCGTGACGGTCGGCATGGCGTCGCTCCTCTTCCAGACCGCCGCGAACTCGCTCGTGCAGCTCTCCAGCAACGTCGCCATCCGCGGCCGGGTGATGAGCGTCTACGTGCTCGTGCTCCTCGGCGGCCAGGCCATCGGCGGACCGCTCATGGGCGGGATCGTCGAGGCGTGGGGCGTGCACGTCGGCATGGTCGTCTCGGGCGGCGTGCCCGCGCTGGCCGCGATGGTCGTCGCCGTGGTGCTCGCGCGCCGCGGGCAGCTGACCCTCGAGGTCGTGGTGCGCCGGCACGTGCCGCGGGTGCGGATCACGCCGCGGGCCGAGCGCCCGGGGCCGGACCGCGCCGCGGGACGCCCGGACAGGCGACCGGAGCCGGCACCGGCCCCCGCCACGGCGCCGATCCCGTCGCCCGCGGCGACGGCGACCGGCGCCGTCCCGGTCAGCCGCGCACGTCGATCACGCGGTGGCGCTGCTGCACGCCGGCCGGGCCGTACGGGTAGTCGGACACCACGGGCGCGCTCACCGCGCTGAGCGACGCGATCTCGTCGGCCGTGAGCTCCAGGTCGGCGGAGGCCATGTTGTCCTCGAGCTGCTCCACGGTGCGGGCACCGAGGATCACGCTGGTCACCGCCGGCTGCGCCTCGAGCCAGGCGAGCGAGACGCGCGCGGACGTGGATCCGTGGGCGTCGGCGATCCGGCGCACCTCGTCGAGGATCGCCCACGTGCGCTCCTGGCCGTTCCGCGGCGTGAACGCCTCCATGCCGCGCTCCGGGTCCTCGCCGAGCCGGGTGGCGCCGGTGGGCGTCTCGTCGCGGCGGTACTTGCCCGTGAGCCAGCCGCCCGCGAGCGGCGACCAGGGCAGCAGGCCGATGCCGGCGTCCAGCGACGCCGGCACGATCTCCGACTCGATCTCGCGCACGAGCAGCGAGTACTGCGGCTGCAGCGTCACGGGCGGCGTGTATCCCAGGGCTTTCGCGAGGCCCACGGCCTTCGTGAGCTGCCAGCCGAGGTAGTTCGAGAAGCCGTAGTACGAGATCTTGCCGGCGCGCACGGCGTCGTCGAGGAAGCGCAGGGTCTCCTCGAGCGGGGTCACGGCGTCCCAGGCATGCATCTGGTACAGGTCGATCGTGTCGACGCCGAGGCGGCGCAGCGAGTCGTCGAGCGCGCGGGTGAGGTGGCGGCGCGAGGTGCCGACGTCGTTGTTCCCCTCCCCCATCGGGAAGCGGCCCTTCGTGGCGACGACGAGCTGGTCGGCCTCGGTCGGATGCGCGGCGAGCCAGCGGCCGACGATCTCCTCCGAGACGCCCGACGTGTAGACGTCCGCGGTGTCGATGAACGTGCCGCCGCCGGCGACGTACGCCTCGAGGATGCGCCCCGAGGTCTCCTCGTCCGCCTCCGCGCCGAAGGTCATGGTGCCGAGCGCGTAGGTCGAGACGACCGCGCCGCTGTTCCCGAGATTCCGGTACTGCATGTGGTTCCTCCATCGGATCCGCCGCGGGCGTCCCTGCCCGCGGTCCCGTCCAGCATGCACCGCCCGGGCGGCCGGGGGCCGGGCGCGGGCGCTCGGTACCATGGCGGCATGTCCGTCGACGAGCTCTCCAGCGCCGCGCAGGACTACCTCAAGCTCATCTGGTCGGCGACCGAGTGGACCGACCAGCCCATGACCGTGTCGCGGCTGGCGGAGCGGCTCGGGATCCGGCCCGCCACCGCGTCCGACGGGATCCGCCGCCTCACGTCTCAGGGCCTCGTGGAGCACCGGCCGTACGGCAGCATCGAGCTCACGGAGGAGGGGCGCCGGCACGCGATCCAGATGGTGCGCCGCCATCGCCTGCTCGAGACGTTCCTCGTGGACGTGCTCGGCTACGGCTGGGACGAGGTGCACGACGAGGCCGAGGTGCTCGAGCACGCGGTCTCCGACGACTTCGTGGCGCGCATCGACGCGCACCTCGGGCACCCGTCGCGGGATCCGCACGGCGACCCGATCCCCTCGGCCGACGGCGAGCCGCACCTCCCCGACGCGACCGTGCTCGCCCTCGCCACCGCCGACCGGCCCCTGCGCGTGCGCCGCATCTCCGACGAGGACCCGCGCCTGCTGCGCGAGCTCGCCGAGCACGGCATCGGGCTCGACGCGACGCTCGTGCGAGCCGCCGCGTCGGGCGACCCGCACGCCGTGCTCGTGACGGTCGACGGATCCGCGGCACGTCCCCTCACGCCCGCAGCGGCCTCCGCGGTGTGGGTCTCCGCGGCCGACTGACCCGCGGCCGGCCCGCGCGCCGCGACGCGCTCAGCCCGTGAAGGTCAGCACCACGAGCGCGACGTTCAGCACCACCACGAGCGACACCGCGACCCACGCCGCGATCCGCGTGAGCGGCCGGTCGACGTGGTCGCCCATCACGCGGCGGTCGCCCGTGAGGCGGATGAGCGGCACGAGCGCGAACGGGATCCCGAGGCTCAGCACGACCTGGCTCACGACGAGGGCGGTGGTCGGGTCGACCCCGATCGCGAGGATCGCGAGCGCCGGGATCAGCGTCACCACGCGCCGCGCGAGCAGCGGCACCTTCACGTGCAGCAGGCCGCCCATGATCGCCGCGCCCGCGTAGGCGCCGACCGACGTCGACGCGAGGCCGGAGGCGAGCAGCCCGACCGCGAAGACGACGCCCACGACCGGCCCGAGCGACGCCGTGATGGCCGCGTGCGCGCCCTCGATCGAGTCGGTGCCGGGCACGCCGCCGAGGCTCGCGGCCGCGATGAGGAGCATGGAGATGTTGACGGCGCCGGCCACGGCGAGCGCCGTGATCACGTCCCAGCGCGTCGCGCGGAGCAGCCGCCGCAGCACGCCGTCGTCCGTCTGGACGCCGTGCCGGTCGCGGCTCAGCGACGAGTGCAGGTACACGGCGTGCGGCATCACGGTCGCGCCGAGCATGCTCGCGGCGAGCAGCACGCTGTCCGGCCCGTCGAAGCGCGGCACGAGGCCGCCCGCGATGCCGGATGCGGAGAGCGGGCTCACGACGAGGCCCGTGAGGAAGCCGATCGTGATCACGACGAGGAGCGCCCCGATCACGAGCTCGAACGGCCGCTGCCCGTGGCGCGACTGCACGGCGAGGAGGCCGATGGAGACGAGCCCCACGATCACGCCGCCCGCCAGCAGCGGGATCCCGAACAGCAGGTGCAGCGCGATGGCCCCGCCGATGACCTCCGCGAGGTCGGTGGCCGCGGCGATCAGCTCGGCCTGCACCCAGAACGCGCGGCGTCGGGTGGTGGGCAGCCGGCGGCCGAGGAGCTCCGGCAGGCTGCTCCCCGTGACGAGCCCGAGCTTCGCTGACTGGTACTGCACGAGCACGGCGATGAGGTTCGCGGCGACGAGCACCCACACGAGCAGGTAGCCGTAGCGCGCGCCCGCGGTGAGGTTCGCGGCGACGTTGCCCGGATCCACGTAGGCGATGGCCGCGACGAACGCCGGCCCGAGCAGGAGGACGAGCCGCGGACCCGAGACGGGCCGGCGCGCGCGGCGCTCGGGGGCGGTGCGGGTCATGGCGGCCTCTCCGTCGAAGTGTTAGCCGAGGCTAACATCCGTTCGCGCACACGCGGAAGGGCCCGTCCGGATCGGACGGGCCCTGGGGTCGTACGGCGAGCGCGGCGAGCGGCCTCGCGGATCCGCCCGGATCAGCTCGCGGAGCGCCCCGGCGCCAGGAACGCGGAGTCGTCCGCCGCCTCGCCGCGGACGATCCGCACCCAGTGCGCGAGGAACGCGGCGCCCGCGTGGTCGTGCACGAGGTCGCCCGCGGTGAGCACCGGGTACGGCGTCGCGGGGATGCCGTCGGCGGGCCGCACGTCGACGTGCGCGACCTCGTGGCCATGCTCGTGCAGCCAGCCGGCCATCGCGTAGTCGGTGCGCGAGTCGCCGACCGTGCGCCAGCGCAGCGGCAGCGGGCCGCTGTCGGCGAGGAGCTCCAGCGCGCGGGCGGCGCCGAGGTCCTTGCCGAGGCGGATCGACTCGATGTCGGTCGAGATGATCGTGGGGTCGACGCGCACCTGCACGCGCCCCTCGGCGTCGGGCACCTCGACGCCCTCGAGCACCGAGCCGAGCCCGTGAGCGGTGAGCATCTCGACCGCGCGCGCGTCGAGGTCGGGCTGCACGGCGAGGTAGTCGGCGGACGACACGCTCGTGAGCTGCTCGAGCGAGACCATGGCGTGCTTGGTGGCGTCGAAGAACATCCAGTCGGCGAAGCGCTCGGCGACGAGCCGCTCCATGTCGCGCATGTAGGCCTCGGGCAGCGCGAGCGACCGGTCGACGTGCACCTCCCCCGCGCCCGCGGGCGTGATGGAGAACCACGAGGCGCCCTTCTCGCAGACGGCGTGCACGCGCGCGCCCTCGGGCAGGCCGGCCGCGAGGAGCGGCCCGACGACCTGCTCGCGGATGAAGGCGTCCGAGCGGCCGGTGTTGAAGACGATGGGCACGCCCGCGGCGGCGAGCTCCACGAGGTCGGTGGCGATGCTCGGGATGGCGAGGGTGCGGGTGATCGGGCTGGCGATGGGGCCGTCGACGTCGAGGAGGAGGCCGAGGGGCGCGGGGGTCGTGGTCACGGCTCCCATCCTCCCGCAGGCCGACGGCGCTCCGCGGCGGCTGGGGAACCCCGACGGCCTCCCGCAGGCCGACGGCACTCCGCGGCGGCTGGGGAACCCCGACGGCCTCCCGCAGGCCGACGGCACTCCGCGGCGGCTGGGGAACCCCGACGGCCTCCCGCAGGCCGACGGCACTCCGCGGCGGCTGGGGAACCCCGACGGCCTCCCGCAGGCGTCCGCCGCCCCGGGACGACGGGGGATCGCCGACGGCCTCGCGGGTCCGGCGGCGTCAGGCCTCCGCGCGCGCGGCGGCCGAGCGACCCCGGGCGGCCCGCCCCGCGGATCCGACCACGAGCACCACCGACACCGCCATGACCACGAGGTACGCGACCGGCAGCGCCGGGATCCCCAGCCCGTCGAGCAGCGCGCCCCCGGCGAGCGCCCCGCCGCCGATGCCCACGTTGAACGCGGTCGTGTAGAACGAGCTCGCCGTGTCGCGGAAGGACGGGTGCGCCGCGTGCAGCATGCGCGTCTGGAGGAGGGACGGGATCGCGCCGAACGCGAGGCCCCAGAGGAGGAAGCCGGGGATCGCGACGGCCCACATGCCCGGTGCGAACGCCAGCGCGCTGACGCCCAGGGCCGCGGCCACGAGCCCCGAGACCACGCCGAGCTGCGGCCGGCGGGAGAAGAGCGTGCCGGCGAGGAGCAGCCCCACGGCCCCGGCGATCCCGTAGCCGAACAGCATCGCGCTCAGCTGCTCCTCGGGGATGCCCATGACGCGCGTGACGAACGGGTCGACGTACGTGTAGAAGCCGTACTGGCCGATCATGATCACCATCGCCGTGACGCAGACGAGCAGCACGCCGCCCACGCCCTGCCCGGCCATGCGCGCGCGGAGGGGCACGCGGCCCGCGCCCGACGCGGCCGCGGGGGCCTCGCGCTCGGGCCGGCCCACCGCCGGCAGGAAGCGCCAGGTCAGCAGGATCCCCAGCACCGTGAGCACGCCGATCCCCGCGAACGCCGCGCGCCAGCCGAACGCCTGCCCGGCCGCGGTGCCGAGCGGCACGCCGAGCACGAACGCGAGGCTGCCGCCGCCGACCGTGAGCGCGACCGCCCGGCCGATGAGCGCGGGCGGCACGAGGTGCGCCGAGTACGCGCCCACGACCGCCCAGAACAGGCCGTGCGCGAGCCCGCCGAGCACGCGCGTCGCGACGACGAGCTCGAACGTGGGCGCGAGCGCCGTGAGGAGGTTGCTCGTCGCGAAGACCGCGAGCACCGCGAGGAGCAGCGCGTGCCGCGGGACCCGCCGGGTGAGGGCCGCGAGCGGCGCGCTCGAGACCACCACGGCGATCGCGAACACCGAGACGAGGAGGCCGACGCGCGACTCCTCCACCCCGAGGTCGCCGCTCATCTCGCTGAGGAGGCCGGTGGGCAGCGTCTCGCTCGTGACGCTGAGGAACACGCACGCGGCGAGGGTGAGGATGCCGACCCAGGGGAAGCGGAAGGCCGGATCCGACGGGTCGTGCGGCGGCACGGGCGTGCGCCGGCCGGCGTGCGCGACGCGGTCGGGATCGGGCAGGAAGATGGGGGAGGTGTTCGTCATGGAGACCCACGGGACGTCGACGGCGGGAGAGCTCCCGGGGCCGGCGGGATCCGCCCGGCCAGTCGCTAGCCTAGACGGATGACCGACCAGGCCACCCCGGCGCGTGCCCCGCACCGCGTCCTCAGCTTCTCCTGCGACGACCGGCCGGGCATCGTCCACGCCATCGCCGGGGCCATCGTCGAGGCCGGCGGCGACATCACCGAGTCGCAGCAGTTCTCGAGCGCCGACACGGGCCGGTTCTTCATGCGCCTGCAGATCCAGAGCGCGGCCGACGACGACCGGCTGGCCGACGCGCTCGCCGCCGTGGTCGAGCGCTACGACGCGACGTGGCACCTCGACGAGGTGGGTCGGCCGCTGCGCACGCTCGTGCTGGGATCCACCGCCGAGCACTGCGTGAACGACCTCCTGTTCCGGCAGCGCGCGGGCCAGCTGCCCGTCGAGATCCCGCTCGTGCTCAGCAACCACGGGAAGCTCGCCGACCTCGCGGGCTTCTACGGCGTGCCGTTCGAGCACGTACCGGTCACCGACGACGCGTCGAAGCGGGCGTTCGAGGAGCGCGTGATCCGCGCGGTCGAGGAGCACGACGTCGAGCTGGTGGTGCTCGCGCGCTACATGCAGATCCTCTCCCCCGAGCTGTGCGCGCGGCTCAGCGGCCGGATCATCAACATCCACCACTCCTTCCTCCCCGGCTTCAAGGGCGCGAACCCCTACAAGCAGGCGCACGCGCGCGGCGTGAAGCTCATCGGCGCGACCGCCCACTTCGTCACGAGCGACCTCGACGAGGGGCCGATCGTGGAGCAGAACGTCGTGCGGGTCGACCACTCGCGCAGCGCCCGCGAGCTCATGGCCATCGGCCAGGACGAGGAGTCGCGCACCCTCACGCAGGCCGTGCGCTGGTTCGCGGAGCACCGCGTGCTGATGGACGGGGCGCGCACGATCATCTTCCGCTGACGCCGACGCCGGAGCCCGACGTCCGACGTCGGGTTCCGGCGCGCGCGTCGGCCGCGCGCACCGCCTGGCCCACCCCGCGCACGCCACGAGGGGGCGGGCGCCTCACGGCACCCGCCCCCTCGGCGGTCACTCCCGGTCAGTCGCGGATCAGCGGCTCACGGAGAGGTACTTCGGCGCGCTGGTCTTCGGCGCGTTCGCGTCGTCGCCCGCGTAGGCGGCGGTCACGGCGTACCGGCCCTTCGCGTACGCCGGCAGCTCGACGCGGCCGGTGCCCGACGCGTCGAGGGTGACCTCGTACGCGTCCGTGCCGACCGTCACGGTGACGGTGCCCGTGGGCGCCGCCTTCGCCGCGCTGTCGACCTTGACCGTGACGACGGCCTTCTGGGCGCTGGTCAGGACGGACGGCTTGATGCCCACCGTGACCGTGCTGGCCAGCTTGATCACGACGGGCTCGCTGGTCGCGGTGCCCGTGGGACCCGTGGCCGGCTTCGCCGTGACGACGACCGTGATCGCCTTGCCCGCGACCGACTGCGAGACCCGGTAGGTCGCGCGCGTCTGGCCGGCGAGCGGCGTGCCGTCCGCGTACCACTGGTACGAGAACGCCAGGCCCTCGGCGTCCCACGTGCCGGGCGACGCGGTGAGCGTCTGGCCGACGGTGGGCGTGCCGGTGATCACGGGGGGCGCGGTCGCGACGGGGGCCGGGATCGCGCCCGACTCGACGCGCACGTAGGTCGTCGACGCGGAGCCCGAGTAGGCGACGCGACCGAGGTACGCGGTCTCGGGAGCGAGGTCGCTCCACGACGCCGTGTAGGTGGCCGGCCGGCTCTGCGTCGCGTCGATCGGGTTCGGGGACACCTGGAAGGCGCCCTCGTCCGTCGTCGTGGACAGGTCGAACTTCGTGACCGTGTACTCCTCCGTCGTCTCGCCCTCGGGGATCGAGAAGACGTCGACCTTCACCACGTAGTCGCCGGCGGTCGGCGTCTCGATGGTGACGGACTCGTCGGCGGACTCGGTGGCCGACGTGTACGTCGCCACCACCTTCCCGTCGACGACCCGGGTGACCGTGAGGTCGAGGTCGGCCGCGTCGTCCGCGGAGTCGAGGTCGATCCGGGTGGCCAGCTGGCCCGCGGGGACGGTCACCGGGTAGGTGGCGGACGTCTTGGCGGGGCCGGATCCGGTGAAGGGCGACGAGGCGTCCTTCGGGTTCGGGATCACGACGCCGGCGGCGAGGCCCTCGGCGGTCAGCGCGATCGGTCCGGTGGTGCCGGGCGTCACCGTCACGTCGACGGATCCGTCGATGCCGGTCCCCTGCACCTCGGCCGGGGCCGCGATGGTGACGGGGTTCACGGCGACGGGGCTGCGCACGACGTGGTCGGCGCTCGTCCAGGTGAGCGATCCGGTGGCGTAGCGGTCGACGGCCGCCGTGGTGCGCGTGAACGACACCTCGAACGACTTCGTCTGGCCCGCCTCGGTGAACTCGAGCGTGGACGGGGTGACGTCCGCCGTGACGCCCGCGAGGCCCTGCACGCTGGCCGTGTAGGTGCCGGGACCGGTGGAGGTGACCTCGCGCGTCACGGTCTCGGAGCCCGTGAGGGTGCCGATCGCGATGCTCGCCAGGTTGAGCTCCGACGGGTCGACGGGGTCGATGCCGGTGGCGTAGCCGAGGGCCGCGAGGTACGCGACCCAGTCGCTGCGGTCGTTGAGGTACAGCAGGCCCGCGTCGAGGTAGCGGCGCGGGTCCACGTGCCCGGCGCCCTGGGTGAAGGGATCCGTGACCGTCTCGCCGTCCGCGTCCTTCGTGTCGTACGCGGTGGTCATGAGGGCCGACTTGATCTCGGAGACGGGCGCGTTCGGGCGCTCGCCCAGGTACAGCAGCGCGAGGCCGGCCACGTGCGGGGCGGCCATCGACGTGCCGGACAGCAGCGCGTAGGTCGGGTCCTCCCCCTCCGCGTTGGCCGTCGCCGCGATGATCGAGACACCGGGCGCCGTCACGTCGGGCTTGAGGATGTCGCTGCCGTCCGCGAGGACCGGGCCGCGCGAGCTGAAGCCGGCGACCTGCGGGGTCGGGGCGGAGACGCCGGTCGTGTTGTCGGGCACCAGGGTGACGGTCGCGCCGGGCGTCGCCGCGTAGGCGGAGACGGCCGCGTAGACGTCCGCGTCGAGGTGCACCGTCGGCACGGCGTGCGTGTCGGCGTCGACGGAGTTGGGCGTCGGGTTCACGAGCACCATGCCGATGCCGCCGGCCCGCTCGACCTCGGCCGACTTGGCGACGCGGTCGAAGGTGCCGCGCTCGCACAGGACGATCTTGCCGGCCGCCGTGGCCGGATCGAGGGATCCGGGTCCGCACAGGTTCGGGGTGGTCGCGCCGGCCGCGGCGACGGAGGCCGCCGTGACGAACGCGCCGGTCACCGGCTCGGTGACCGTGATGGACGAGCCCGCGTACTGCTGCCCGTCGCCGAGCTTCGCGGTGGCCTCGAAGTTGCCCGCGACCGTGCTCGCGGCGACCGTGGTGATCCAGGGCGACGCGTTGTCGAGGGTGGAGGCGCCAGGGCCGGAGTTGCCCGCGGAGGCGGACACGAAGATGCCCGCGCTGGCCGCGCCGAGGAACGCCGCGTCGGTCGCGGAGAACGTCGTCTGCGCGGAGCCGCCGCCGATGGAGTAGTTGATGACGTCGACGCCGTCCTTCGTCGCCTGCTCGATGGCGGCGACGAGGTCCGCGCCGGCGCAGCCGTCGTCGGTCTGCACGGCCGGGTCGGGCCCGGACCAGCAGACCTTGTACGCCGAGATCTTCGACGCCGGGGCGACGCCCGAGATGTCGCCGAGCGGGTTGCCGTCGATGGTGGCCTCCACGCCGGCGTTGCCCGCCGCGGTGGATCCGGTGTGCGAGCCGTGCCCGTCGCCGTCGCGCGGGGAGACGTACTCGCCCGTCGCCGCGGTGCCGATGTTGGCCTTGCCGAAGCCGTTCACGTAGTAGCGCGCGCCCACGATCTTGGTGCTGCAGTCGGCGGCGGTGAACTGCTCGCCGGTCTGGCACAGGCCCGTGAACTGCTTGCCGTCGCCCTTGTCGAAGCGGATCGTGGATCCGTCGAGGTAGGGCTCGTCGCCCTTCGCGGTGCCGAGCGGCTCGCCCGCGAACGACGGGTTCTCGGGGGCGATGCCGGTGTCGATGACGCCGATCACCGCGCCCTCGCCCGCGCTCTCCTGGCCGCCGGTCTTCGCCCAGACCCCGTCGGGGCCCGTGAGGCCGAGGAAGTCGGCGGCCGGGGTAGAGGTGGGGTGGTAGATGCGGTCGATCTCGACGCTCTGGACCTTCCGGTCGCTCGAGAGCTCCGCGGCCTGCTCGGCGGTGAGGTCGGCCGAGAACCCGTTGACCGTCAGGGAGTACGAGTAGTCGATGTCGGCGCCGACGCTGGCCGCGACATCCTGCTGCTGCTCCTCGAGGTGGTCGGTGTACTCCACGACGGGAGCGGACCGGGCGTCGAGCTGCGTGCCCGAGCGGGCCTGCGTCGCGGGGAGACCCGCGATGCCGCCCTGGTAGGTCGCGGCGGCCTGGTCGACGAGGGTGACGATGTAGCGGCCGTCCTCGAGGTCGGACGCCTGCTTCGCGACGGACGGCGCGGGCGCGGCCATCGCGCCCCCTGCTCCGAACGTGACGAGGCCGGCGGCGATGAGGGCGGTGGCGGCGACGGAGGCCGTCGCCCTGCGCAGGGAGGATGCGCGGTCGGACTCCGGACGGAGCCGAGGGGAGCGTGGGATCACGAACACGTCCTTCAGATGGGGATCGGTGGCCCGAACGCGCCCCTTGCGACGCGCACGAAACCTCAACATACCCCGGGTATTCACCCTGAGAAAGGATCGGTGTTACCGCTGTGTAACAGTTCCGGATCGGGCGCGATCACCGCCATCTCGGGCATCTGGACCGGTTCGCACGCCGCCCGCCCCTGAGCGCCGACCCCTCTCACGGGGACGCCTTTCAGGCTCGGCCCCTCCCTCCTGTGTAGGTGCGCATCGCGCACGCGCGACGAAGGGCGGGTGCCCTGCGGCACCCGCCCTCCGTCGTCAGCTCGCGACGATCAGCGCACGACGATCCTCTGCGCGCGGCTCGTGCCCGCGCCGACGAGGTGGTCGCCCGCGTAGGCGGCCTGCACCGTGTGCGTCCCGGGCGCGATGCCCGTGAGATCCGCGCAGCCGTTCCCGGAGCCGTCGAGGGGCACGTCGTGCTCCGCCCCGTCCACGGTCACCCGCACCACCCCGGTGGCCGCCTGCGCCGCGGCCGACGTCACCGACACCTGCACGTGCACGCCGCCGCTCGGCGTGCCCTGCGGTCGCGTCGCCTGCAGGTGCACCGTCGCCACGGCCCGTGCGGTGACGGTCGGGCTCGTGGCGACAGCCGTCTGACCGTCGGGCGCGGTGGCCGTCACCTGCACGGCGAGCGACGTGCCCGCGACCGCGGGGGTCACGCGGAACGTGGATCCCGTCGCCCCGGCGATCGGCGTGCCGCCCGACAGCCACTGCGTGGCGAGCTTCACGCCCTGCGGCGTCCACGTGCCCGTCGACGCCGTGAGCGTCTGCCCGACGTCCGGCGTGCCGGTGATGGCGGGAGCCGTGGTCGCGGCGGGCGCGGCCGAGGCGGCGGGCGTGGTGACGTCCACGATCGTGCTGGCGGTGCTCCCGCCGTAGCCCACGACGCCGACGTAGGACGCGCCGGCGGCGAGACCCGACCACGAGGCCGTGTAGGTGGCCTTCTTCCCCGTGGTGACGGGGAGCGAGGCCGGTGAGACCGCGAACGCCCCCTCCCCTCCCGTGCCCTGCACGTCGTACGCCGTGAGGTCGTAGTCGACGCTCTTCGCCGAGCCCGCGAGGTTCGCGGCCTCCACGGTGACGACGTAGTCGCCGGCCGCCGGCGCCGGCACGACGATGCGCTCCGACAGCGACGACGTGTTCTGCAGCGTCACCAACGTGCGGTCGTCGTCGGTCTTGCCCGCCTTCTCCAGCTGCATCACGAGATCGGAGGCCCCGTCGACCGGCACCGCGTCGAGGACGAGCGCCTTCTCGCCCGCCTTCACCGTGATCTTGTTCTCGTCGCCCTCGGTGGTGCTGACGGTGCCCGTGTGACCGGTCTTCCCGTCGCCCAGCAGCTGGCCGCGCGCGAGCCCGGCGGTCGTCAGCGGGATCTTGCCCGTGATGCCGGCGTCGACGGACACGTCGACCTTCCCGCTCGTGCCGGTGCCGCCGACCGTCGCCGGGGCGGAGACCGCGGTCGGCCGCACCGCGATGGGGCTGCGGACGGTGCCGGCGGATCCGCTCCAGGTGAGCGAGCCGGTCGACCACGTGTCGGACGGCGCCCCGCGCTTCGCGGTGATGCGCACCTGGAAGGACTTCGTCTGGCCCGGAGCCGTGAACGTCAGCCGCGCGGGCGTGACCTTCACGTCCGCCTGGGACACCCCCTGGACGGATGCCGTCCAGGTGCCCGCGGTCAGCGACGTCACGGTGCGCGTGACGGTCGTGGATCCCAGGAGCTTCCCCACGCCGATGCTCGGCAGGTTCAGCTGGGACGGGGCGACCGGCGCCACCGGGTGCGGCAGCGCGAGCCCCGTGGCCGCGGCGTAGGCGGCCCAGTCCTTCGCGCCGCTCGGGTAGAAGAGGCCGGGCTGCAGGAACCGGTCCGGGGCGATCTGCCCCGCTCCCTGGGCGAAGGGATCGGTGACGGGCTTGCCGTCCGCGCCGACCGTGTCGGTCGCGGTCGTCATGATCGCCGACTTGACCTCCGCCGGCGAGGCCTTCGGGTGGACGCCGAGGTAGACGAGCCCGAATCCGGCGATGTGCGGCGAGGACATGGACGTGCCCGAGTACGCGGCGAAGGCGGGCTTGCCGCCGTCGTCGCTGATCGCGGCCAGGACGCCCACGCCCGGAGCCGTGACGTCCGGCTTGATGGTGTCCCCGCCGTCGACCACCTCCGAGGGGCCGCGGGAGCTGAAGCCCGCGACCTGCGGCGCGGGCCGCTCGACGCCCGTCGTGTTCCCCTTCGTCAGGGTCGCCGTGGCACCCGCCTTCGCCGCGTACGCGTCGATCGCGGCGTGCGAGTCGGCGTCGAGGTGCACCGTGGGGACGCTGTGGAGGTCGAGGTCCTCGGAGTCGGACTTCACGTTGCTGAGCACCATGCCGATGCCGCCCGCGCGCTTCACCTCCGCGCTCTTGTCGACGCGGGCGACCACGCCCCGGTCGCACAGCACGATGCGGCCGCGCACCTTGGCGGGGTCCAGCGTGCCGTCACCGCACAGCTCGGGGGACGTGGCGCCCTTCACCCCGGAGTCCGCCGCCCGCACGAGGGGTCCCTTCACCGGGGACCCCACGCTGACGGAGGCGCCGCTGAAGGCCGCCCCGCTGCCGAGGGTGACCGTCCCGGAGTAGTTGTCCGGCACGCTGCTGGCGGCGACGGTGGTGATCCACGGCTCCGGGTTGGAGAGCGTCCCGGCGTCGGGGCCGCTGTTGCCCGCCGACGCCGCGACGAAGACGCCGGCGTTCGCGGCGCCGAGCAGAGCGCGCTGGAACGTGTCCTCTGGCCTCCCCGCACCGCCGAGCGACATGTTGATCACGTCGACGCCGTCCGTCGTGGCCTGCTCGATCCCGGCGACGATGTCCGAGGTCGCGCAGCCGTCGTCGGTCTCCTTCTTGAGGTCGGGCCCACCCCAGCACACCTTGTAGGCCGCGATCTTCGCCGCGGGGGCGATGCCGGCGATGGTCTCCTGGACGGCGCCCGTGGTCGCCGTCACGCCCGCGTCGCCCGCGGCCGTGCTCGTGGTGTGGCTCCCGTGCCCGGCGGTGTCGAGCGGGGACACCTTCTCCTGCGGCCCGATCGGGCTGCCGCCCGCGGCCCAGCCGGCCTCGAACGCCCGTGCGCCGACGATCTTGGTGGAGCAGTCGTCGGCGGTGAACCCGTCGCCCGTCTGGCACGTCCCGTGGAAGACGGTGCCGTCGCCCTTGCGGAAGTCGATGCGGGATCCGTCGCGATACGGATCCGCCCCGGGCGTGGTCCCGAGGGGCGTACCCGCGAAGGAGGGGTTGTCGGGGGCGATGCCGGTGTCGAGCACGCCGATCACCGTGCCCTTGCCCGCCTCCCCGACGCCGCCCACCTTCGACCAGAGGCCCTTGTCGCCCTCGAGCCCGAGGAAGCGGGAGTCCGGCGTGGACATGGGGTGCATGATCCGGTCGGGCTCCACGCTCAGCACGCGGCTGTCGTGCGCGAGCGCCTGGACCTGGGCCGCCGTGAGCTTGGCCGAGAACCCGTCGACGGTGAGGGAGTACCGGTCGGTCGGGGTGACGCCCGCCGCGGTCGCCGCGGAGTCCTGGAGGTGCGTGAGGTGGTCGGAGTAGCGCTGGACGGCGTCCGACTGCGCGTCGAGCCGGGCGCCCGGGTCGACCTTCGTGCGCGCGAGCCCGTCGAGGGTGCCGTCGTACGCCGCGGCGGGCTGGTCCCGCAGGGTCACGAGGTAGCTGCCGTCCTTCGCGCCGACGGGGACGGACGCGGTCGGCGCGTCGTCCGCCGTGGCGGTCGTCGTGCCGGCGGCGACGAGCGCGAAGGCCAGGGCGCACGCGGCGAGGGGCCGGGTCGCGTGCAGCACGCGCCTCCTGCCGGGCGCGAGCGGGTCTCGATGGATGGGCATGGCTGTTCCCTCCTGTCGCCGGCGCACCGGCATCCGGATCCGCGGCGCACCTCGTGCGCTGCACGGCGGTCGCCGCCGTCGCGGACTCGCGTCGTCGACGCGATGGGGAGAACCGTAGGGAGGAATTCACAGCCCCCGTCGGCCCTCTGCACACGCGATGCGCACCCGGGCATGCGAGAGGCCCCGCCCCCGTATCGGGGGCGGGGCCTCTCGGCGTGCGGCGGCGTCGCGAGGACGTCCGCGGGATCAGGCCAGGCGCGCCTGCAGGTTGTCCGCGAGCGACGCGAGGAACTCCTCGGTCGTCTGGTACGGCTGGTCGGGCCCGACGAGGAGCGCGAGGTCCTTCGTCATCTTGCCGCTCTCGACCGTCGTGATGACGACGTCCTCGAGCGTGTCCGCGAACGTCTTGAGCGCGTCGTTGCCGTCGAGCTTGGCGCGGTGCGCGAGGCCCCGGGTCCAGGCGTAGATGGACGCGATCGGGTTCGTCGAGGTGGGCTTGCCCTGCTGGTGCTGGCGATAGTGGCGCGTGACCGTGCCGTGCGCGGCCTCCGCCTCGACGACCTTGCCGTCGGGCGTGGTGAGCACGCTCGTCATGAGGCCGAGCGAGCCGAAGCCCTGGGCCACGGTGTCGGACTGCACGTCGCCGTCGTAGTTCTTGCAGGCCCAGACGTAGCCGCCCTCCCACTTGAGCGAGGCGGCGACCATGTCGTCGATGAGGCGGTGCTCGTACGTGAGGCCGGCGGCCGCGAACTGCTCGGCGTACTCGGCCTCGAAGACCTCCTGGAACAGGTCCTTGAAGCGGCCGTCGTAGGCCTTGAGGATCGTGTTCTTCGTGGAGAGGTACACGGGGTAGTTGCGGGCGAGGCCGTAGGACAGCGAGGCGCGCGCGAAGTCGCGGATCGAGTCGTCGAGGTTGTACATGCCCATCGCGACGCCGGATCCGGGGCTCTGGAACACCTCGAACTGCTGCGGCTCGGAGCCGTCCTTCGGGGTGAACGTCATCGTGAGCGTGCCCTCGCCCTCGAAGCGGAAGTCGGTGGCGCGGTACTGGTCGCCGAACGCGTGGCGGCCGACGATGATCGGCTTGTTCCAGCCGGGCACGAGGCGCGGGATGTTGCTGATGATGATGGGCTCGCGGAAGATCGTGCCGCCCAGGATGTTGCGGATGGTGCCGTTCGGCGAGCGCCACATCTTCTTGAGGCCGAACTCCTCGACGCGCGCCTCGTCGGGCGTGATCGTCGCGCACTTGACGCCGACGCCGTGCTTCTTGATGGCGTTCGCCGCGTCGATCGTGATCTGGTCGTCGGTCTCGTCGCGCTTCTCGATGCCCAGGTCGTAGTACTCGAGGTCGATGTCGAGGTACGGGTGGATGAGCGTGTCCTTGATGGACTGCCAGATGATGCGCGTCATCTCGTCGCCGTCGAGCTCGACGACGGTCCCCTCTACCTTGATCTTCTCCACGAAGTCCTCCTCATGCTCGTCGGTGCCCTCCGTCCGCGCGTCTCCGTCGGCGCGCGGCGGGTCCGGCTCGTCGCCGGTGGATCCGTCGGCCAGCCTACCCGGCGAGGTGGTTGTCTCGACATCGAGACATCCCGGATCCCGTGATCCGGCGGGGCCCGCGGCGTCCTGGCCCGGCCGGGCGCCGGACGATACTGTGTGCGCATGAGCGACATGACACTCGAAGAGCTGAGCGCCCGCACGATCGTGGCGGCCAACACGCTGACGCTCAAGCCGGGGCAGGAGAACTACGTCGCCCCCGTGTCGCACTCCATCGCCGAGGCGTACGTGAACCCCACCACCGCCTGGCCGCGCGTGGTCGTGGAGGACGGCGAGGTCGTCGGCTTCATCATGGGCAACTTCGACCCCGAGGCGCACGAGGAGATCTTCCGCAGCTGCATCTGGCGCATCAACGTCGATGCGGACGCGCAGGGCCACGGCGTCGGCCGCTTCGCCGTGCTCTCGCTCGCCGACGAGGCGCGCTCGCGTGGCTTCGACCGCCTCACCGTCGTGTGGGAGCCGGGCGAGGACGGGCCGGAGGAGTTCTTCACGCACGTGGGCTTCGAGGTCATCGGCGAGACCCAGTACGGCGAGGCCATCGGCGCGCTGGCGCTCTAGCGCGTGGCCGTCTTCACGACGCCGGGCGAGTACACCGACCGCGTCCTCGAGGTCGTGGCGGAGATCCCGGCCGGCCGGGTCATGACCTACGGCGACGTCGCCGCCGTCTTCGGCCGTCGCGGCGCCCGCGCCGTCGGCATGGTGATGCGGTACCACGGCTCGGGGCTCCCCTGGTGGCGCGTGCTCCGGGCGGGCGGGCACCCGCCGACCGGCCTCGCGGACGAGGCGCGGCCCCGGTACGAGGCGGAGGGCACCCCGCTCCTCGACGCTCCTACGGACGCGGGCTACCGGGTGGACCTGGAGGCGGCGCGCTGGTTCCCGTGACGGGCTGAGGGGCGGCGCCGCCTCGTCGCCGGCGCTGCCGCCGGGTCGTCGCCTCGTGCCGCGCTCCGTCCGGCGCGCTGCGTCCGCCGCACGGCCGAGCCCGGATCATGCTCCGGGACCACCGCCGGGGCCTCGCGGCCGATGCGCCGATCCCGCTCGTCCGCTGGACTGGGAGCATGCCCCGACGCCCGTCCGCCCGCTCCCTCGCCGCCCTCCCGTTCGCCGGCGCCCTCGTCCTGGCCCTCGGCGGCTGCGGCGCCGCGAGCACGGTCGGCGGCATGACCAGCCCGGCCGACGCGCGCATCTACGCCACGACGGCGGACGCCGACGGACGCATCCCGGCGTGGATCCCCGCCGACGCGACCGACATCCGCATCAAGACCTCGCTGCGCGGCGAGGGCGCGATCCTCGGGTTCCGCTCCGGGACGCCGTCCGACCGGCTGGGCTGCGCCGCCGCGCCCGCCGACGCTCCCGCGCCCGCCGTGCAGGACACCTGGTGGCCGGATCCGTCGCCCGCCGCCGCCATGACGTGCGGCGACGGCTGGCTGGCCGCCGCCGACGGCGACGCCGTGCATGCATGGCTGCCGACCGGGTCCCCTGCGCTCGACCTCTGAGGCCGGGGCCGGACGCCACCCGCGCGGGAGGCGTCCGGCACCGACGTGGCTAGACCAGCGACTCCCGCCAGGCCGCGTGCAGCTGCGAGAACCGACCCGTGCCCTGGATGAGCGACTCGGGCGTCCCGTCCTCGACGATCCGGCCCTGCTCCATCACGAGCACGCGGTCGGCGATCGCGACCGTCGAGAGCCGGTGGGCGATGATGATGGCCGTCCGGTCCGCGAGCAGCGTCGTGAGGCCCTGCTGCACGAGCCGCTCGCTGGGGATGTCGAGCGAGCTCGTCGCCTCGTCGAGGATCAGCACCGCCGGGTCCGCGAGGAACGCGCGCGCGAACGAGACCAGCTGCCGCTGCCCCGCCGAGACGCGCCCGCCGCGCTTGTTCACGTCGGTGTCGTAGCCGTCGGGCAGGCTCGCGATGAACTCGTGCGCGCCCACCGCGCGCGCCGCCTCCTCGATCTCGCCGCGCGTCGCGTCGGGCTTCCCGATCGCGATGTTGTCCGCGACCGAGCCGGAGAAGAGGTACGCCTCCTGCGTCACCATGACGATGGCTCGGCGGAGGTCCTTCGGGTGCAGGTCGCGGAGGTCCACGCCGTCGAGCGCGACGCGGCCGGCGGACGGGTCGTAGAACCGGGAGATGAGCTTCGCGAGCGTCGTCTTGCCCGCCCCCGTGGATCCGACGAGCGCGATGGTCTGCCCCGCCGGCATGTCGAGGTCGAAGGTCGGGAGGATCGTCTTCCCCGTCCCGTAGCCGAACGCGACGCCCTCGAACGAGACGTGGCCCGTGGAGTGCCACAGGTCGACGGGCTGCACCGGGTCCGGCACGCTCGGCTCCTCCTCGAGCACGCCCGAGATCTTCTCGAGCGCGGCCGAGGCCGACTGGTAGCTGTTGTAGAACATGGCCATGTCCTGCGCGGGGCCGAAGAACTGGCGCGTGTAGAGCACGACCGCGAGCAGCGCGCCGATGCCGAGCTGGCCGTCCGCCACCCGCAGGCCGCCGACGAGCAGCACCACGGCCACCGTGATGTTGCCGATGAGGATGAGGCCCGGGTCGAAGACGCCGAACACCTGGATCACGCGCATGTTCGTGTCGCGGTACCCCTCGACGTGCTCGGAGAACTCGTCGGCGTTGCGCTTCTCCTTGCGGAACGCCTTCACCGCGCGGATGCCGGTCATGGTCTCCACGAAGTGCACGATGAGCCGCGCCGACTTCACGCGCGTCTGCCGGAACAGCGCCTGCGACTTGAGCGCGAACCAGAGGCTGAGGAAGAACAGCGGCACGAGCGCCGCGAGCAGCACGAGGCCGGAGACCCAGTCGAAGGAGAACAGCGCGATCGCGGTGAACGCCATGTACAGCGCGCCCTGCACGAGCTGGTTGATGCCGCCGTTGAGCAGCTCGCGGATGGAGTCGAGGTCGCTCGTCTGCCGGGAGATGATGCGGCCCGACGTGTAGGTCTCGTGGAACTCGAGGCTCAGCTTCTGGGTGTGCAGGAACATGCGCTTGCGGAGGTCGATGAGGATCTCCTGCGCGATGCGCGCCGACATCACCTGGTACTTCGCCACCAGCACGGCGCCCGTCACCGCGACGAGGACGTACGCCCCGATGACGAGCGCGAGCAGCGTGAAGTCGCCCGTGTCGAGCAGCGACGGCAGCGCGCGGTCGAGGCCCACGCCGATGAGCGCGGGGCCGGCCACGTTCGCGGCGGTCGCCACGAGGATCGTGGCGGCCGTGAGGATCAGCGTCCGCTTGACGGGCTGGACGGCGCTGACGAGCAGCCGCGTCGAGCGGCGGCGGATCTGCCTGCTCTCGGCGCGGGAGAAGTCGTCCCTCTCCTCGCCGGTGACTCCGGTGACGCTCATGCTGAGGCCTCCTCGCGCACGGTGTTCCCTTCCACGTCCAGGCTCGAGATGACGAACCGGTAGTGCTCGCTGGTGGCGAGCAGGTCGGAGTGCCGACCGACCGCGGTGATGCGGCCGTCCTGCATGAGCGCCACCCGGTCCGCGAGCATCACGGTCGAGGGGCGGTGCGCCACGATGAGCGCGGTGGTGGAGGCGAGCACGCGACGCAGCGCCGCCTCGACGAGCGCCTCCGTGTCGACGTCGAGCGCCGAGAGCGGGTCGTCGAGGACGAGCACCGAGGGCGCCGCGGCCACGGCGCGGGCGAGCGCGAGGCGCTGCCGCTGGCCGCCGGAGAGGCTGAGCCCCTCCTCGCCGACCGTCGTCTCGATGCCGTCCGGAAGGTCGCGCACGAAGCCCGCCTGCGCGATGTCGAGCGCCTCCTGCAGCACGCGCTCCGCCTCGGGACCGCCGTCGGCGAGGTCCGGTCGCCCGAGCAGCACGTTGTCGCGCACGCTCGAGGAGAACAGCGTCGCGTCCTCGAAGGCCATGGCGATCCGGCTGCGGAGCTCCTCGAGACGCAGGTCGCGGATGTCCACGCCGTCGAGCTCGATGCGGCCGCCCGTCACGTCGTAGAGCCGGGTGGTCAGGGCCGTGAGCGTCGACTTGCCGCAGCCCGTGACGCCCACGAGCGCCATGGTCTCGCCGGGCAGCAGCTCGAGGTCGATGCCGTCGACGAGGTCCGCCTGCCCCGCGGGAGCGTCCTGGTAGCGGAAGTGCGCGTCGCGGAAGACCAGGTGCCCGCAGGGACGGGCGATGGTCGCCGGCGCGTCGGGGTCCGTGATCGCGTCCTCCTCGTCCATCACCTCGAAGTAGCGGTCGATGGCCGTGCGCGCGTCGAAGGTCATCGACAGCAGGAAGCCGACGGACTCGATGGGCCAGCGCAGCACCGCGGCGGTCGCGAAGAAGGCCACGAGGTCGCCCACCGAGATCTGGCCGGCGGACGCGAGCAGCACGCCGCCGAGCAGCGCCAGGGCGAAGGTGATGTCCGGCACCAGCAGCAGCCACAGCCAGATGCCGGCGATGGCCTTCGCCTTCTTGATCTCGGTGCCGCGCAGCTCCTCCGCCTGCTCGGCGAACGCGTCGTGCATGTGCTTGCCGCGGCCGAACGCCTTGAGGACGCGGATCCCGTGCACCGACTGCTCGACGCTCGTCGCGAGGTCGCCGGACTGGTCCTGGCTGAGGCGGGCCACGGACGAGTACTTCTGCTCGAAGAGGTAGCCGTAGACCCAGAGGGGGATGGAGCAGACGAGGAAGCCGATGCCGAGACGCCAGTCGATGGAGACCAGGAACCCGATGCCCACCAGGATCGTGAGGATGTTCACGACGAACAGCACGAGCCCGAACGCCATCCACCGGCGGATGAGGTTGAGGTCGCTGACCATGCGGGACAGCAGCTGGCCGCTCTGCCACCGGTCGTGGAAGGCCACGGGCAGCCGCTGCAGCTTGCGGTAGAAGGCGTTGCGCATGTCCGCCTCCATCAGGGTGCCGGGCTTCAGCACGAACCAGCGGCGGAGCGCGATCATGGCGGCCTCGAGGATGCCGAGGCCCAGGATCAGGAGCACCGCGGGCACCACGGCCGCGCCGTCCCCGTCGCCGAGGGGTCCGTCGACGAGGCCGCGCAGGATCTGCGGGATGATCAGCGCCAGCAGCGAGCCGACGAGGGCGACCACCATGCCGGCGACGATGCTCGGCATGGCCGGGCGCGCGAACGGCAGGAGGCGCATCAGCACCGCGATGGTGCCGGGCCGGGGGCCGTGGCGATCGGAGGGGGGCGCGGCCTGGTCGGCGGGCGGTGTGCTGGGCACGAGGCGTTCCTTCGGTAGGCCCGATCCATGGCGGTCGGGCGGTGGTGCGGCGGCGGTCGGCGTCAGGACGCCGACGGCGAGGTCGTGGTGGAGCGGCGCGGTCATCCGGAGACGGCCTCGAGGGGAGCCGGCGGCGGGTGACGACGGCAGGCGGTGAGCACGACGGCGGGCACGAGACGCGCATGTCGGGACGGAGGGAGGCGGGTGGACCCGCGGCACGGATCCGGCGGGAGGTCGAGGCGTGGGCGGCGCCCTCCCGGCAACGTCTAGCGGGCGGTGCCCGGGCGGAGGCCGTGGAGGCGCACGCGGAGTGCGCCAGCGGAGGTCGAGTGCGTGCGTGCGTCTGTCGTCGATGTCGTGGTCATGACACCCTCCCTGGCTGCGTATGCGATTCACGTGTGGGCCGCACCGACCGGACCATGTGGATGTCCGCTCTAGGCAGCCTTTCAGGATACGCAGCGGGGTCGAGACGCACAAGAGCCCGCCGCGCATCTGAGGATGCGGGGCGGGCTCTCGTGCGAGGAGCGCACGGCGCGGGACGCGCGGCTCCGGTGGCCGGGATCAGCCGATGCGCACCGAGAGGCAGGTGACGCAGCCCTCGAGCTTCTCGAACTCGCTGATGTCGACGGTCACCACCTCGTATCCGAGGCTGCGGAGCAGATCCGCGGTCCGCGGGGCCGCCGCGGAGAGGAGCAGCGTGTGCTCGTCCAGCGCGACGACCGCGGTGCCCGCGGCCTCCGGCACCGGGAGGAACGAGGGGAAGAGGCGGGCGGCGTCGACCAGGGGCTCGTGGCCGATGACGGTCCCGTCCGGAAGCGCGGTCACCTGCGACTTGAGGTGCAGCGTCGAGGACACGGGGACCGCGACGACGGCGTAGCCGAGCGGACCCGCGATCTCCCGGAGGCGGCGGATGCCCGCGGCGTTCGTACGGGAGCTGCTGCCGACGTAGAGGGTGCTGCCGACCTCGAGCACGTCTCCCCCGTCAACCGTGGCGGGGAGGTCGATGGAGACGACGTCGAGACCGAGGTCGCCGAGGGCCTGCTCCACCCCCGGCCGCTCCCCGCGACGCGAGTCCGCCCCGGAGGTGAGCACGACCGCGGTGCCGCCCAGCACGACCACGGCGTCCTCGACGAAGACCGAGTCGGGGTTGGCGTCGGCCGGCGGGACCTCGCGCGTGGCCCATCCGTGCTCCTCCAGGGCGAGGACGTAGCGCTCCCACTGCTGGTCGGCGAGCTCCGCGTCGATGGGCTGCCGGTCCAGGTGCGTGAGCTCGCCATCGGCCAGATGCGAGGAGGGGATGCGCACCAGCGCCACCCGCTCGCGCGGGCGCTCCTCCGCGTCGCCGGACAGGCGCAGCCACAGTCGACGTCCGAGGAGCACCGACGCGAGGCTCACGCCGAGGACGAACATGAGGTTGAGACCGAGGATGGTCTCGAGGAGCGGGCCGACGATGTCACCCGTGAGCGGGGCTCCCTGTCCCATCGCGCCGACGAGGCTCCCCAGGACAGCGGCGACGACGGCGGCGAGCACGGAGCCGACGATCGCGCTCCACACGCGCCGGTAGGCGCCGACGCCCGCGAGCGCCGCCAAGAGGACGAAGGCGATGAGCGTGTGCACGGTCCAGTAGTCGAGGAGCGTGACCAGGACGGCGGCACCCGGCTGGTTGGCGCTGAAGAGCGTGAGCACGCTGAAGAGCAGGCCGAGGATGGCGGACACCCCCGCGGAGACCAGGGCAGCGGAAAGGGCGCGTCCAAGGGAGGTTCCCCCGCTGCGCGTCGTCAAAGCGGTGCGGGCCGACGGAGCGGTCGCGGCGGCGGATCCGGCGGATCGCCCCGAGCCGGCGGTCGGCGTGGTGGACGCCGAGGCGGGTGCGGCCGAGGTGCCCGCCTCGCTCGTCGGCTCCTGTGCATCGGGGACGGAGGAGCGGTGGTCGTCTGGGTCGTTCTCACGGGGATCGGTCACGACCCACGACCCTAATCCCCGGGCGCATGGCCTCGATGGGAACGACCTGGACGAAGGGACTGCATGAGGCGGTCCTCTGGCACGAGCCGCTCACACCTCTATACAGAGCCCGTTAACGCAGGAAGGCCCGTCGCACGAATGCGACGGGCCTTCCCGTTTACCCAAGTTAAGTCCGGCGGTGTCCTACTCTCCCACAGGGTCCCCCCTGCAGTACCATCGGCGCTGAGAGTCTTAGCTTCCGGGTTCGGAATGTGACCGGGCGTTTCCCTCTCGCTATGGCCGCCGAAACACCTCATACACACCCAAAAGGGCATGAAATCTGTGATGAATCGACCAGTCAAGCTGGTTGTTCAATTGATACCCGACCGTATATCGGGAACCACATAGTGGACGCAAGCAAAGTGTTTTCAAGATATCGGCTTATTAGTACAGGTCAGCTCCACGAGTCTTTAGTCCTCGCTTCCACATCCTGCCTATCAACCCGGTAGTCTAGCCGGGAGCCTTCACCCTAAAAGGGATGGAAATCTCATCTCGAAGCCGGCTTCCCGCTTAGATGCTTTCAGCGGTTATCCGTTCCGAACGTAGCTAATCAGCGGTGCTCCTGGCGGAACAACTGACACACCAGAGGTTCGTCCATCCCGGTCCTCTCGTACTAGGGATAGATCTTCTCAAATTTCCTACGCGCGCAGCGGATAGGGACCGAACTGTCTCACGACGTTCTAAACCCAGCTCGCGTACCGCTTTAATGGGCGAACAGCCCAACCCTTGGGACCTACTCCAGCCCCAGGATGCGACGAGCCGACATCGAGGTGCCAAACCATGCCGTCGATATGGACTCTTGGGCAAGATCAGCCTGTTATCCCCGAGGTACCTTTTATCCGTTGAGCGACAGCGCTTCCACAAGCCACTGCCGGATCACTAGTCCCGACTTTCGTCCCTGCTCGACTTGTCAGTCTCACAGTCAAGCTCCCTTGTGCACTTACACTCGACACCTGATTACCAACCAGGTTGAGGGAACCTTTGGGCGCCTCCGTTACTCTTTAGGAGGCAACCGCCCCAGTTAAACTACCCACCAGGCACTGTCCCTGAACCGGATTACGGTTCGAAGTTAGATATCCAGAGTGACCAGAGTGGTATTTCAACAATGACTCCACCCGAACTAGCGTCCGAGCTTCACAGTCTCCCACCTATCCTACACAAGCCACACCGAACACCAATACCAAGCTGTAGTAAAGGTCACGGGGTCTTTCCGTCCTGCTGCGCGTAACGAGCATCTTTACTCGTAGTGCAATTTCGCCGAGTTCGCGGTTGAGACAGCTGGGAAGTCGTTACGCCATTCGTGCAGGTCGGAACTTACCCGACAAGGAATTTCGCTACCTTAGGATGGTTATAGTTACCACCGCCGTTTACTGGGGCTTAAATTCTCAGCTTCGCACTTGCGTGCTAACCGTTCCTCTTAACCTTCCAGCACCGGGCAGGCGTCAGTCCGTATACATCGTCTTGCGACTTAGCACGGACCTGTGTTTTTAGTAAACAGTCGCTTCCCACTGGTCTCTGCGGCCTTCAAACGCTTCAGGAGTAAATCCCTACACGCCTCAGGCCCCCCTTCTCCCGAAGTTACGGGGGCATTTTGCCGAGTTCCTTAACCACGATTCTCTCGATCTCCTTAGTATTCTCTACCTGACCACCTGAGTCGGTTTGGGGTACGGGCGATTGGAACCTCGCGTCGATGCTTTTCTCGGCAGCATAGGATCACTGATTTCGTCCGTGAGGACTACCCATCGGGTCTCAGGCTACATAGAAGACGGATTTGCCTATCTTCTGCCCTACATCCTTAGACCGGGACAACCATCGCCCGGCTCAGCTACCTTCCTGCGTCACACCTGTTAATACGCTAAACGCCCCAGCGTAGGGTCGTGTGCTAGGCCAAGACCGTCACCCCGAAGGGATCGAATCAAGGATTCAGACACTTAGCATTACTGGATTGTCTTGGGCGGTTCTTCATCGGTACGGGAATATCAACCCGTTGTCCATCGACTACGCCTGTCGGCCTCGCCTTAGGTCCCGACTTACCCAGGGCGGATTAGCCTGGCCCTGGAACCCTTGGTCTTTCGGAGGACGGGTTTCTCACCCGTCTTTCGCTACTCATGCCTGCATTCTCACTCGTGTGGCCTCCACGGCTGGTTCACACCGCCGCTTCGCTGGCCACACGACGCTCTCCTACCCATCCATACGGCTGGACCACGAAGGCCTGCCTGTAATATAAATGCCACAACTTCGGTGGCGTGCTTGAGCCCCGTTACATTGTCGGCGCGGAATCACTTGACCAGTGAGCTATTACGCACTCTTTCAAGGGTGGCTGCTTCTAAGCCAACCTCCTGGTTGTCTATGCAACTCCACATCCTTTCCCACTTAGCACGCGCTTAGGGACCTTAGATGGTGGTCTGGGTTGTTTCCCTCTCGACGATGAAGCTTATCCCCCACCGTCTCACTGCTGCGCTCTCACTTACCGGCATTCGGAGTTTGGCTGAAGTCAGTAACCTTTTGGGGCCCATCGTCCATCCAGTAGCTCTACCTCCGGCAAGAAACACGCAACGCTGCACCTAAATGCATTTCGGAGAGAACCAGCTATCACGAAGTTTGATTGGCCTTTCACCCCTATCCACAGCTCATCCCCTCCATTTTCAACTGAAGTGGGTTCGGTCCTCCACGACGTCTTACCGTCGCTTCAACCTGGCCATGGATAGATCACTTCGCTTCGGGTCTAGAACATGCGACTCATACGCCCTATTAAGACTCGCTTTCGCTACGGCTGCCCCTCACGGGTTAACCTCGCCACATATCACTAACTCGCAGGCTCATTCTTCAAAAGGCACGCTGTCACACCAACAAGGGTGCTCCAACGGTTTGTAAGCAAACGGTTTCAGGTACTATTTCACTCCCCTCCCGGGGTACTTTTCACCTTTCCCTCACGGTACTTGTCCGCTATCGGTCATCTGGGAGTATTTAGGCTTATCAGGTGGTCCTGACAGATTCACACGGGATTTCACGGGCCCCGTGCTACTTGGGATACTCTCCGGACAGGCGACGACATTTCGACTACGGGGTTCGCACCCTCTATGACTGGCCTTTCAAGACCATTCGTCTATATCGCGCTCATTGCCCTCACAGCTCGGTAGAACTGTACGGAAAGTCCCGCAACCCCGACCATGCAACTCCTACCGGATATCACACATGATCGGTTTGGCCTCTTCCGGTTTCGCTCGCCACTACTAACGGAATCGCTTTTGCTTTCTCTTCCTGTGGGTACTGAGATGTTTCACTTCCCCACGTTCCCTCTACCCGCCCTATATATTCAGGCGGGAGTCACCAGGTCACCCAAAGGGCCTGGCGGGGTTTCCCCATTCGGAGATCCTCGGATCAAAGCTCTATTATCAGCTCCCCGAGGCTTATCGCAGATTTATACGTCCTTCTTCGGCTCCAGATGCCAAGGCATCCACCGTTTGCTCTTAGAATCTTGAAATCACATGAGATTGAATCGTTTCGCCTCCCCTAGAGGAGACAGAATTGACCAATGATCTATAAATAGATCTTTGTGATCCACCGGAAAACCGGTGAATCTAAGATGCTCGCGTCCACTGTGTAGTTCTCAATATACGGGCGGTACCCCACCACCATCCACTCAGGGACGACGGAAAGGGTCCGACAAGAAACCAGACACACCCGAAGGTGCGGCCCGGTCCCTCAGGACCCAACAGCGTGCAACATGCCCTCGACACCCCGCACCACGTTCCCACCCCACAAGGAGGCGTACTAGCAGCACGACGAATCAGCCGGCATCAATGTCAATGTTCCACCCATGAGCGCCACCGCCAGGACGAACGCCTGACGCGTGACTTGGCACCCTTGATCTCCCTGTATACAGAGGAGAGGTGCACATGCTCCTTAGAAAGGAGGTGATCCAGCCGCACCTTCCGGTACGGCTACCTTGTTACGACTTAGTCCTAATCACCGATCCCACCTTCGACAGCTCCTCCCTTGCGGTTAGGCCACTGGCTTCGGGTGTTACCGACTTTCATGACTTGACGGGCGGTGTGTACAAGGCCCGGGAACGTATTCACCGCAGCGTTGCTGATCTGCGATTACTAGCGACTCCGACTTCATGAGGTCGAGTTGCAGACCTCAATCCGAACTGAGACCGGCTTTTTGGGATTCGCTCCACCTTGCGGTATCGCAGCCCTTTGTACCGGCCATTGTAGCATGCGTGAAGCCCAAGACATAAGGGGCATGATGATTTGACGTCATCCCCACCTTCCTCCGAGTTGACCCCGGCAGTCTCCTATGAGTTCCCACCATTACGTGCTGGCAACATAGAACGAGGGTTGCGCTCGTTGCGGGACTTAACCCAACATCTCACGACACGAGCTGACGACAACCATGCACCACCTGTATACCGACCTTGCGGGGCACACATCTCTGCATGTTTCCGGTATATGTCAAGCCTTGGTAAGGTTCTTCGCGTTGCATCGAATTAATCCGCATGCTCCGCCGCTTGTGCGGGCCCCCGTCAATTCCTTTGAGTTTTAGCCTTGCGGCCGTACTCCCCAGGCGGGGAACTTAATGCGTTAGCTGCGACACGGAGACCGTGGAATGGTCCCCACATCTAGTTCCCAACGTTTACGGCATGGACTACCAGGGTATCTAATCCTGTTCGCTCCCCATGCTTTCGCTCCTCAGCGTCAGTTACGGCCCAGAGATCTGCCTTCGCCATCGGTGTTCCTCCTGATATCTGCGCATTCCACCGCTACACCAGGAATTCCAATCTCCCCTACCGCACTCTAGTCTGCCCGTACCCACTGCAGACCCGAGGTTGAGCCTCGGGATTTCACAGCAGACGCGACAAACCGCCTACGAGCTCTTTACGCCCAATAATTCCGGACAACGCTTGCACCCTACGTATTACCGCGGCTGCTGGCACGTAGTTAGCCGGTGCTTTTTCTGCAGGTACCGTCACTTTCGCTTCTTCCCTACTAAAAGAGGTTTACAACCCGAAGGCCGTCATCCCTCACGCGGCGTTGCTGCATCAGGCTTTCGCCCATTGTGCAATATTCCCCACTGCTGCCTCCCGTAGGAGTCTGGGCCGTGTCTCAGTCCCAGTGTGGCCGGTCACCCTCTCAGGCCGGCTACCCGTCGTAGGCTTGGTGAGCCATTACCTCACCAACAACCTGATAGGCCGCGAGTCCATCCCCAACCGAAATTCTTTCCACGACCAGACCATGCGGCCAGTCGTCATATCCGGTATTAGCTACCATTTCTAGCAGTTATCCCAGAGTCGGGGGCAGGTTACTCACGTGTTACTCACCCGTTCGCCACTGATCCGCCAGAGCAAGCTCTGACATCACCGTTCGACTTGCATGTGTTAAGCACGCCGCCAGCGTTCGTCCTGAGCCAGGATCAAACTCTCCATAAATGCTTAAACGCACGACCACCCGAAAGCAGCCGGCACATCTAAAGCCAGACGTGAACGGGAATCGAACACGAACCAGCAAGTTTGAAACCGACAGAACAAATCATTACTGACTTGCTTGTTTGTTTAAATGTTTTCCAAAGGAATCCGGACACCATCCCAAAGGGACGATGCCACGGGTATTTGGCATTTGACATTGTGCACGCTGTTGAGTTCTCAAGGAACGGACGCTCCCGACACCGACCATCACAGCCAGCCATCGGAGCTCACACTCCACCGCTCCCCGTGGGAGTGATCCAGACCAAACAGCCCAGCACTCACGTCGGAAGCAGAATCAGACCCTAGCTCAGTTGGTGGTACACACGCAACCCGTAAGCCGCGGCAACTTCTGTTTCACCAGGATCATCACCCGCCAGAACAGCTCCGGAAGCTTTTCGCTTCCCGCCCGTTCCGGCGACAAGAGGAGACATTACGCGGACCACCCCACCCCCGCAAAACAACCCGCATCCCGGGCGTGTCGCGACGGTCGCGGTCGGCGGCCCCGGAGGACCGCCGGCCGTGGGGCGTCAGTGGAAGAAGTGGCGCTCGCCCGTGAAGTACATGGAGACGCCGGCGGCCCGGGCGGCCTCGACGACCTCCTCGTCGCGGACCGATCCCCCGGGCTGGACGACGGCGCGGACCCCGGCGTCGAGCAGGACCTGCAGCCCGTCGGCGAAGGGGAAGAACGCGTCGGACGCCGCGACCGATCCGGCGGCGCGGTCACCTGCGCGCTGCACCGCGAGGTGGCAGGAGTCCACCCGGTTGACCTGGCCCATGCCCACTCCCACGGATGCCCCGTGCTGGGCGAGCAGGATCGCGTTCGACTTCACCGCCCGGCAGGCCTTCCACGCGAACTCGAGGTCCGCGAGCGTCTGGTCGTCCACGGGCTCGCCCGTCGCGAGGGTCCACCCCTCCGAGAGGCGCCGCCCGTCGGTCGGGAACGCGTCGCTCGACTGGACCAGGTAGCCGCCCGAGATCTGGCGCGCCTCCAGCCGCTCGCGGTGGTACCCCTCGGGGAGCGTCAGCAGGCGGAGGTTCTTCTTCGACTTCAGCAGCGTGAGCGCGTCGTCGTCGAAGCCGGGCGCCACGAGCACCTCGGTGAAGATCTCCTTCACCGTCTCCGCCATCCCGAGCGTGATGGTGCGGTTCGCGGCGATCACTCCCCCGAACGCGGACACCGGATCGCAGTCGTGCGCGCTCCGGTGGGCGGCGGCGATCGCGTCGACCGCCCTCGGGGGCGCCACCGCGATGCCGCACGGGTTCGCGTGCTTGATGATCGCGACGGCCGGCTCGACGAAGTCGTACGCAGCCCGCACGGCGGCGTCCGCGTCGACGAAGTTGTTGTAGGACATCTCCTTGCCGTGCAGCTGGGTGGCCTGGGCGATGCCCGCCCCGTCGGCGCTGCGGTAGAGGGCGGCGTCCTGGTGGGAGTTCTCCCCGTACCGGAGCACCTGCGCGAGGTCGCCCGCGACGCCGAAGGACGCCGGCCAGGTGGGCGCCGCGTCGTCGGAGCCCACGACGGACTCCCGGAAGTAGTCCGCCACCGCCCGGTCGTAGTCGGCGGTGTGGGCGAAGGCGGCGGAGGCGAGCCGGCGCCGCTGGGCGAGCGTGGTTCCCCCCGCCCGGACGGCCGCGATCACCTCGTCGTAGCTGCGGGGCGAGACGACGATGGCGACGTTCGCGTGGTTCTTGGCGGACGCCCTCACCATCGCCGGGCCGCCGATGTCGATCTGCTCGATGACATCCGACACGGGAGCGCCCGACGCCACCGTCTCCACGAACGGGTACAGGTTCACGACCACCAGCTCGAACGGCGAGATGCCGAGCTCGGCGAGCTGGGCCTCGTGCGACTCCAGCCGCAGGTCGGCGAGCAGGCCCGCGTGCACCGAGGGGTGCAGGGTCTTGACCCGCCCGTCGAGCACCTCCGGGAAGCCCGTCACGTCCTGGACGGGGGTGACGGGGAAGCCCGCGTCGGCGATCGTGCTGGCCGTGGATCCTGTCGAGACGATCTCGACGCCGGCCTCGGCGAGGGCGGACGCCAGCTCGAGGAGCCCGGTCTTGTCGCTCACGGAGACGAGGGCGCGCGTCACGGCGATGCCGTCGCGGTCGCGGAACAGGGACGGGTCGTGACGGGGTCCGCTCATGCGGTGGTCAGCTCCTTGAGGTCGATGGTGCCGAGGGCGATGGCGCGCACCGTGTCGACGAGGAGCCTGCGCTCCACGACCTTGATGCGCTCGTGCAGGGTGTGCTCGGTGTCGTCGGGCTCCACCGCGACGCGCTCCTGCGCGAGGACGGGCCCGGTGTCGACGCCTGCGTCGACGACGATGAGTGAGGCGCCGGAGGCGGGCACCCCGGCGGCGATGGCGTCGCGCACCGCGTGGGCGCCGGGGAACTCGGGCAGGTACGCGGGGTGCGTGTTCACGAGGCGCGGCGCGAACGCCTCGACCGCGCGTGGAGGGAGGAGCCGCATGAAGCCGCTGAGGACGACGAGGTCCGGGTCCCACCCCGAGACGGCGGCCATTAGCTCGTCCCCCCAGGCCGCGCGATCCGGGAAGCTCGCGAACGGCACCGTGAAGGTGGGGATGCCGCGCTCCTCGGCGAACCGCAGCCCGTCGGCGTCGCGATCCGCTCCGACCGCGACCACGCGCGCCGGGTACTCCGCGTGATCCGCCGCCTGGAGGAGGGCGAGGAGGTTGGTCCCGCTGCCGGAGATGAGGACCACCACGTTGAACACGGCCACAGCCTATCCGCGTCCTTCCGGGCTCCGCCGGACCAGCGGGGCCATGAGGCCGGAGACGAACATGCCCGCCACGGACGCGACGCCGATCTCGAGGAACGCGGCCAGGAGGATCCAGCCCGCGGCCGGACCGACGTCGGCCAGGCGACCGGGGCCGGCCGCCCCGCCCGACAGGGCCGCGAGCAGGCAGAGCACCAGGGCGCCGACGACGCCCATGCCGAGCCCCGCCGCGAGGAACCACGGCCAGCGCCTGGCCTCGGGCTCGGGGATGCGCGCGACGCGCGGCGACAGCGCCACCGCGGCGACGAACGCCACCACCACCGGGACGAGGATCCCGAGGTAGCCCAGGTCGAGGGTGCCCTGCGGCAGGATGCCGAGCACCGGGACGGACGGGATCGGGCCGACGGTCGTGCCGAGCGGCGAGACGGAGGACCCGGTCCCGAGGGCGAAGCCGGGGCCGATGAGCCAGGACGAGGCCCACATCACCAGGTTCGGCAGCAGCGCGATCTGCCCGAGCGTGAGGGCCACTCCCCCGACGATCCCCGTCTGCAGGGTCTCGTAGAGCGTGATGACGGTCGCGTACCGCAGGCCGAGGAGGACGGCGACGACGACCGACGAGACCGCGACGACGGCGAACGCGGCCGCCGCACCGCCCCGGACGGCCGTGGCCGCGACGGATGCGGCGCCCTCGGGGAGGCGGTCGAGCGCCTCCCGGCCCGCGCGGATGAGCCCCGCCGCGCGACCGGATGACAGCGAGCCCCACCACCGGCCCGCCCGGGCGCGATCGACGCGCGTGACGACCCCGATCAGCAGGCCGAGCGCGAGGACCAGCGTCGGGAGCACCGCGCCGCGGACCACGGCGGGGGCGACGCCCTCGTGCTGCGCCGCGAGCGCGAGCCCCAGGGAGAGGACCGCGGTCGTGGCGACGGCCGAGGCGGCACCGGCTCCGGGGTGGTCCGTCTCGACGATGCGGCGTCCGGCCCGGATGCCCAGGAGCAGCGTGAGCAACGCGAAGCCGAGGGGGGCGAGCGACAGCGCGAACGGCGCATCCACGACGGGGAGCCCGAGGGCCGTCGCGAGCGACGGATCGAGCGATGCCGTGAGCGGGACGCCGTGGCCGAGCAGCCACAGGTCGACGGCCGTCCGCGCGAACACGCCCCAGTCGATCTGCAGGTCGTACTGCCCGGCCCAGAGGACGGTGAGCGGCACGAGGGGCAGGGCGACGCCGACCCCCACCACCAGGAGCGCTTCGAGTGCCGCGAACAAGGCGGTTGCGTGTCGGTTCATGCCTCGACGACCCTACCGGCCGGCCCCTGCGCGGCCCGTCGGCGGACGGGCGCGCCGGGGAAGGCGCGCTCCGTCCGGGTGGGGAGGAGCGGCCCGCGACCTGCGGCGGACGACGACGGCCCGCATCCGGGTGGATGCGGGCCATCGTCGTCGCCCTCGCGGGCGGATCCTGCTCTACAGCGCGGCGAAGACCTCGCGCAGGAGGTTGGCCGTCTCGGTCGGCGTCTTGCCGACCTTCACGCCGGATGCCTCCAGGGCCTCCTTCTTGCCCTGCGCCGTGCCGCTGCCGCCGGAGACGATGGCGCCGGCGTGGCCCATGGTCTTGCCCTCGGGGGCCGTGAAGCCCGCGACGTACGCGACGACCGGCTTGGTGACGTGCGCCTTGATGTACTCGGCCGCGCGCTCCTCGGCGTCGCCGCCGATCTCGCCGATCATGACGATGGCGCGCGTCTCCGGGTCGGCCTCGAACGCCTCGAGCGCGTCGATGTGCGTGGTGCCGATGATGGGGTCGCCGCCGATGCCGATGGCGGTCGAGATGCCGAGGTCGCGCAGCTCGAACATCATCTGGTACGTGAGCGTGCCCGACTTGGAGACGAGGCCGATGGGGCCGGCCTCCGTGATGGTGGCGGGGATGATGCCGGCGTTCGACTTGCCGGGGCTGATGATGCCGGGGCAGTTCGGACCGACGATGCGCGTCTTGCCGCCCGTGCTCTTGGCGTGCGACCAGAACTCCGCGGAGTCCTTGACGGGGATGCCCTCGGTGATGACGACCGCGAGCGGGATGGCCGCGTCGATGGCCTCCACCACGGCGCCCTTGGCGAACGCCGGCGGGACGAAGATGACCGACACGTCGGCGCCCGTCTCCGCCATGGCCTCGGCGACCGAGCCGAAGATCGGGAGCTCGACGCCCTCGATCGTGACGGTGCTGCCGGCCTTGCGCGGGTTGACGCCGCCGACGACCTTGCTGCCGGACGCGAGCATGCGGCCCGCGTGCTTGGTGCCCTCGGAGCCCGTGAGGCCCTGGACGATGATCCTGCTGTTCTCGTCGAGAAGAATCGACATCTATCTGTTCCTGTTCTCTCTCGGGAGTTAAGCGGCGGCCAGCTCGGCGGCCTTGTCGGCCGCCTCGTCCATGGTGCCGACGACGGTGACGAGGGGGTGGGCGCGCTCCTCGAGGATGCGACGGCCCTCCTCGACGTTGTTGCCGTCGAGGCGGACGACGAGCGGCTTGGTGGCGGCGTCGCCCAGCTTGTCGAGCGCGCCGACGATGCCGTTCGCGACCGCGTCGCACGACGTGATGCCGCCGAAGACGTTGACGAAGACGCTCGTGACCTGCTCGTCGCCGAGGATCACGTCGAGGCCGGCCGCCATGACCTCGGCCGACGCTCCGCCGCCGATGTCGAGGAAGTTCGCGGGGCGCACGCCGCCGTGCTGCTCGCCGGCGTAGCTGACGACGTCGAGCGTGGACATGACGAGGCCCGCGCCGTTGCCGATGATGCCGACCTGGCCGTCGAGCTTGACGTAGTTGAGGTCGGACTCCTTGGCCTTCGCCTCGAGCGGGTCGGCGGCGGCCGCGTCCTCGAGCGCCGCGTGGCCCTCGTGGCGGAAGCCGGCGTTCTCGTCGAGGGTGACCTTGCCGTCGAGGGCGATGATGTCGCCCGACTCCGTGAGGACGAGCGGGTTGACCTCGACGAGCGTCGCGTCCTCGTCGCGGTAGACCCACCAGAGGCGCTCGAAGACGGGCGCGACCTTGGCGATGAGCTCGTCGGGGAAGGACGCCGCGCGGGCGATCTCCTCGGCCTTGGCGGCGTCGATGCCGGCGACCGGGTCGATCTCGATGCGGGCGAGGGCCTCGGGCCGGGTGACCGCGAGCTCCTCGATCTCCATGCCGCCCTCGTAGCTGGCGAGGCAGAGGTAGGAGCGCTCGGCGCGGTCGAGGAGGATCGAGAAGTAGAACTCCTGCGAGATGCGGGCACCGGCCGCCACCATCACGCGGTGCACGGTGTGGCCCTTGATGTCGAGCCCGAGGATGGACTGCGCCGCCTCGTACGCCGCGTCGGCGCTCTGGGCGACCTTGACGCCGCCGGCCTTGCCGCGGCCGCCGGTCTTCACCTGCGCCTTCACGACCACGGTGCCGCCCAGCTTCTCCGCCGCGGCGCGCACCTCCTCGGCGGTGTCGGCGACGATCCCCGGGAGGACCGGGACGCCGTAGGACTCGAAGAGGTCCCTGGCCTGGTATTCGAAAAGATCCACGCGTGTCATCCCATCCGCACCCGCGCCAGGCGGTACGTGCGTCGTTCGAGGCTGCGGTGCCACGACCGTCTGGTGGCGGCACCCGGTGTGTTGCGGCTGGTCGGCCCGCGTGCTGCCCGCCCGGAGGGGCCGGCCCGCCGCGTCGACGACCGTGGAGAGCCTATCGGTTCGCGCGTCGGCCGACCCGGGCCGGCGGATCCCGTGCGCCGACGCCGCCTGGGGAGGGAGACTGGGGGGATGAGCCCGAGGACGCACCCGGCCCGGCGACGAGGCGGGTCGATCCGCGACGTCGCGGGCGAGGGGATCCTGCTCGCCGCGGGGGGCCGCGCGATCCTCCTGCAGGTCGCCGACCCGGCTGTCGCCCGCGGCGTCGCGGAGCACAGCGACTTCGCGTCCCGGCCGCTCGATCGGCTCGAGGGCACGCTCGGCTACATCTACGCGGTCGTCTTCGGCTCGCCCGCGGAGGTCGCGCGCGCCCGGCGCATCGTCGGTCGCGCGCACGCGCCCGTGCGGTCGGACGCGCCCGCCGCCGACGGATCCGCACCGGCCTACTCCGCCTACGACCCCGACCTGCAGCTGTGGGTCGCGGCGACCGTCTACGACAGCGCGGTGCTGATGTTCGAGACCGCCTTCGGTCCGCTGCCGGAGGAGGAGGCCGATCGCGTCCACCGCCAGTACGCCGTGCTGGGCACGGCGCTGCAGGTGCCCGAGGGACGGTGGCCGGCGGATCGCGTGGCGTTCCGCGCCTACTGGGAGGAGCGGATCGCGACGCTCGAGCCCACCGCCGACGCCCGTCGCATCGCGCGCGCCCTCCTCCGCCCGGACGGCGGCCCGATCCGGCTCCGTGTCTTCATGCCGCTGGCGGCGCTCGTGACCGCGTCGCTGCTGCCGCCGCGGATCCGCGCGGGCTTCGGCCTGCGGTGGGACGCCCGCCTCGAGCGTCGCGCGACGCGGGCGATCGGCGCGATCCTCGTGGTGTACCGGCGCCTGCCGCGACGGCTGCGGGAGTCGCCGCGCACGCTGATCTCCCGGCGGTACGCACGCCGGGACGCCGGGTAGCCGGACGCGCCTCGGGTCCACCCCGCGCCTCCTGCACAGGCACCGGCCGTCCCCCGGCCTCCCCGAGGCGGGTCCCCCGCCCGGCAACGGGAGGTCTGCCGGGGCACCCTCCGGCCATGACCCGCTTCCGCGCCCCGTCCCCCGCCCGCCGTCACGCGAGGATCCGCCCACCGGGCCGCCCGCGATCGCGCCTCCTCGCCGTGGCCGTCGGCATCGGTCTCGCCCTCGGTATCGCGGCGAGCGCCGTCCCACCCGCGCAGGCGCTCACGGCCGTCGCGCACGGCATCGGGTACTCGTCCCACGGGGACGGCAGGTGGTTGGGGTCCTACCGGCTCGACGACGGGCGCCTGGGCTTCTGCATCGACGTCGGGCTCGCCGCGCCGCCCGGCCACGACTACGCACCCGTCGACGATGCGGGCCGCTCGCCGGACGATCGTGCCCGGCTCGCGTACATCGCCCGCGAGTGGGCCGGGTCCGACGATCCGGACACCGCGGCCGCCGGCCAGCTCGCCACCTGGAGCATCACCGGCCTGGGCGGGCACGACCTCGGGTGGTACGCGGCCCGCGCGGGCGATCGAGCCGGAGTCGTGGAGTCGCGCGCCCGCGACATGCTCGCCGAGGCCGAGTCGGCCTCGGGGGCGTCGCGCTCGGTCGCCGCGTCGGCGAGCGCCGTGCTCGGCGACGACGGTCGCGGGACCGTCCGCGTCGACCTGCGCGCCGACTTCCTGGCGACGGGTCCGACGGCCGTCCCCCCGGGTAAGCGGACCGGGACGGTCCAGCTCGACGGCGCGACCTTCGCCGATGGGAGCACGACGGCGCAGATCGCGGACGGGGTGGACACGGCCATCCGCGCCACCGGGACGGATCCGACGATGCACGTGCGCGTCCGCGCCGCCTTCACCGCGCTCCCGTACGGGGACGCCCTCGACGTCGTCGGCGACGGCGGCGCCTCCCAGGGGCTCGTGCTGGCCCGCCCGGCGGACGCGCGGGCGGAGGCGGAGGCGGACGCCGCGGCCCCGAGCCCGCTGCCCTTCGCCCCTCGCGTCGAGACCCGCACGTCCCGAGCCGTCGCCCACGCGGGCGACGTCGTCACGGACGCCCTCCACGTCACGGCGGACTCCGCAACGGGCTCGACGCCCGTCTCCGCCGGCTGGGGCATGACCCGGCGACCCGACGGCGGCCTCCGCCCGGTGCCGGTCACCGTCCGCAGTCGACTGCTCGGCCCGTTCCCCGAGCAGGTGGGGCCCGAACGCGACGAGGTCCCCGCCGACGCGCCGGAGGTCTGCCGGGTCGCGACCCTCGTCGACCACGGACCCGGCGACTACGTCGCACCTCCGTGCACGCTGCCGTCGGGCGGCTACTACACGTGGGTGACGTCCGTCTCCCCCGAGGACACGTCGGTGGCGGACGGCCGGTCGCGCGTCCTCCCGTGGCGCTCGACGTTCGCGTCGGCGTTGGAGACGACGCAGGTCCCGCACGCACCGACCATCGGCACCACCGTGGCGGCGAAGGAGGTCACCGCGGGCGACTGCCAGGAGGACACCCTTCACGTCGCGTCGTTCTCGGGGACCGGACCGGTCCCGGTGAGGGTGCACCTCGTCGGGCCCTACGCCTCCGCGCCGACCGACGGGGCGCCCGTCTCCCCGAGCGACCTCGACGGGGCGGCAGCTCGATGGGCCGAGGTGACGCTCACCGACGACGGCGACGTCACGACGCCGTGCATCCGGGTCGACGCTCCGGGCTGGTACGTCGCGGTGCTGGACAGCCCGGGACGACCCGCCTCGGACGCGGACGGAGCGGCCGTCGCGCCGTTCTCCGACACCGTCGCCCACGCGAGCGAGACGTTCCACGCGAGTCCGCCGCCCACGGCGACAGGATCAGCTCCGCCGGCGCGCCACGAGCTCGCCATGACGGGTGGCGGTCCCGGCATCACGGCGCCGGTCCGATGGTCGGCG
This sequence comes from Clavibacter michiganensis subsp. tessellarius, assembly GCF_021922985.1. NCBI lineage: Bacteria > Bacillati > Actinomycetota > Actinomycetes > Micrococcales > Microbacteriaceae > Clavibacter > Clavibacter tessellarius. Next base: position 1,965,441 of record NZ_CP040788.1, read on the forward strand.
CCCCAGCTCGCGGTCGTCGCGTCGCTCGTCGGCCTGCTCGGCGCCGTCGGGGTCGGTTTGGGACGCACCGGCCGACGACGCGCGTCGGCTAGAGCTTCTCGATGGGCGCGATCTTGATGAGCAGGCGCTTCCGGCCGGCCGGGCCGTCGAACTGCACCTCCGCGATCCGCTTCCGCCCCTCGCCGGTCACGGCCGTGACGCGTCCGTCGCCGAAGTCGGTGTGGCGGATCCGGTCGCCGAACGCGAGCTCGAGGTCGCCGTTGTCGCGGACCTGCCCCGTGACCGTGTTGGCCCACTGCGTCTTCGGCCGGGGCGGCGGCGGCAGGGCGGGATCCTCGAAGCCGCTGGAGGATCGGGACCGCCCGCCGTACCCGCCGCCCTCGCGGCGTGCGTTGAGCGCCCGGGGCTGCGTGCCGCCTCGCGAGGTCGCCATCCCCGGGGACTGCTTCCAGTCGATGAGCTCGGCGGGGATCTCCTGCAGGTACCGGCTCGGCATGGCCACGTTGACCTCGCCGAACTGGGCGCGGGTCATGGCCAGGGAGATGAAGAGCCGGCGCCGGGCGCGCGTGATGCCCACGTAGAACAGCCGGCGCTCCTCGGCGGGGCCGCCCGGCTCGTTGGCGGACATGCGGTGCGGGAGCAGGTCCTCCTCGACACCGGTGAGGAACACCGAGTCGTACTCGAGGCCCTTCGCGGTGTGCAGCGTCATCAGCGACACCGTGCCGCTCGAGTCGTCGAGCTCGTCGGCGGCGGCCACGAGGGAGACCTCCGTGAGGAAGTCGACCAGCTGGCCCTCCGGGTTGTTCCGCGAGAACTCCTTCGTGACGGCGACGAGCTCCTCGACGTTCTCCGCGCGCGCCTCGTCCTGCGCGTCCTTGCTCGCACGCAGGGCCTGCACCAGCCCGCTCTTCTCGAGGAGCGTCGTCACGAGGTCGCCGACGGAGGTGCGCCCCTCCGGCCGGTCCGGATCGAGGAGGACGGCGACCTCGTCGAGCATGCGGGAGAGCGTGAGGATGGCCTGCGTCACCTTCGGACCGAGCCCCAGCTCGGACGCGCGGCGCATGGCCTCGCGGAAGGTCACGCCGTGCGCCTCGGCGAAGTTCGCGAGGGCCGTCTCCGTCGCCGGGCCGATGCCGCGCTTGGGGGTGTTGAGGATGCGGCGGAGGGCCAGCACGTCGGCGGGGTTGGCCACCGCGATCAGGTACGCCATGGCGTCCTTGATCTCGGCCCGCTCGTAGAACTTCGTGCCGCCCATGATCCGGTACGGCACCGCCGAGCGGATCAGGATCTCCTCCAGGGCCCGGGTCTGCGCGTTCGTGCGGTAGAACACCGCGATCTCGGAGTAGGCGGTGCCCTCCTCGTGCAGCTTCTGGATCTCGTCCGCCACGAACTGCGCCTCGTCGTGGCCCGAGTACCCGGTGAAGCCGATGATCTTGTCGCCGTCGCCGATGGACGTCCACAGCTTCTTGTCCTTGCGGTCGAAGTTGTTCGAGATGACGGCGTTGGCGGCGGTGAGGATGTTCTGGGTCGAGCGGTAGTTCTGCTCGAGGAGCACGACCTTCGACTGCGGGAAGTCGCGCTCGAACTCGGTGATGTTGCGGATGTCCGCGCCGCGGAAGGCGTAGATCGACTGGTCGCTGTCGCCCACCACCGTGAGCGACGCGCCGTCGATCCCGCCCATGCCGTTCGTGGACATGCGCGTGTCGACCGGCACGTCCTCCGGGGCGACGGCGCGCGTCAGCTCGCGGATGAGCGAGTACTGCGCGTGGTTGGTGTCCTGGTACTCGTCCACCAGCACGTGGCGGAAGCGCCGCTGGTAGAGCGCGGCCACCTTCGGGAACGCGCGGAAGAGGAAGACGGTCTGGCCGATGAGGTCGTCGAAGTCGAAGGCGTTGGCGGCCGCGAGCGAACGCGTGTACTGCCGGAAGATCTCCACGAACATCGCCTCGGCGGGGTCGTTGAAGTTCGCCGTGCGCGCGAACGTGTCCGCGTCCGAGAGCTCGTTCTTGAGCTTCGAGATGCGGCCGGAGACGGACGAGACCGTGAAGCCGAGCGTGTCCGCGTCGAGCTGCTTGATGATCCGCTTGATGAGCACGCGGCTGTCGGCGGAGTCGTAAATGGTGAAGTTCTGGGTGAAGCCGAACGCCTCGGCCTCGCGGCGCAGGATCCGGACGCACGCGGAGTGGAACGTGGAGATCCACATGCCCTCGGACGCCTGTCCCAGGAGCGACTCGACTCGCTCGCGCATCTCGGCGGCGGCCTTGTTCGTGAACGTGATGGCGAGGATCTGGCTGGGCCACGCCTCCCGGGACTCGATGAGGCTCGCGATGCGGTGGGTGAGCACGCGCGTCTTGCCTGACCCGGCGCCCGCGACGATGAGGAGCGCCGGACCGCGGTACACGACGGCCTCGCGCTGCTCGGGGTTCAGCCCCTCCAGGAGCGGATCCGACGGGGCTCCCGCGCCTCCTGCGGTGCCCGACCGGCCGTCGAGGATGATCGGCGTGCTGGAGGGGGGAACGGCGGCGGAATCGGCACTCATGTCGGCTTCGATCCTAGGCGCTGCCCCCGACGGACCCCGGGGCGGGACCGACTGCCGGCTGCAAGCACGAGCACCAGCACCAGCACCAGCACCAGCACCAGCACCAGCACCAGCACCAGCACATGATGCGGAGCGGCGAGCCGGCGCCCTGCGCACTGCGCACGGCGCACGACCGCGGCCGGGCGCGCCGTGCGCTCCGCCGGCCGGCACTCCGCGCGTGACCGCGGCGCCCCCCTCCTACCGGGCGACCCCGTCCGCCCCGTCCGCCGCGTCGGCCGCATCCGCCGCATCCGCCGCGTCCGCACGGTCGGCCACGAGCCGCACCGCGAGATCGGGGTGGTCGGCGAAGACGCCGTCGACGCCCGCGTCCAGGAGGCGCCCCCAGTGGGCGCGGTGGTCGCCGTGGTCGGACTGCGCGCCGGGGCCGCGCAGGGGCCGGGGCAGGAACGCGTTCTCCGGGCGGAGGGTCCAGGTGAAGACGGAGAGGCCCACGCGGTGCGCCCGCTCGACCAGGTCCGAGACGGGGGCGTCGCCCGCGTGCGCGACCCCGCGGAAGCCGGCCGCAGCGCAGATCCGCTCGACCCCGACGCTGATCCCGTCGACGTCCGCGGCGAGCGCCGCCAGCCCCGCGTCGGTCAGCTGCTCGTCGAACGTGATCGCGCCGTCGCCGTGGCGCGCGACCTCGTCGATCGCGGCGCCCCGGCCCTCGAGCAGGTAGACGAGCCGAGCCTGGACCCCCCGCTCGCGGACGCGCAGCAGCACGTCGCGCTCGAACGACTCGATGGTCAGCCGCGACGCGTCCGACGCCCATCCGTGCGCCTCGAGGTCGCGGGCGAGCAGCTCGTCGAGCGGCATGCCGAGGCCGGCGAAGTGCGTCGCGTGCTTGATCTCGGCGACCATGCCGAACGGGCGGCCGAGGCGCGTGGACTCCTGGTCGATGATCCGCAGGAGGTCCGGCAGCGAGAGCACCGTCTCCTCGTCGTCGTGCGCGGCGCTCGCGGGTCGGGCCGCCGGGATCCGCTCGCGGCAGCGCAGCGTGCGGATCTCGGCCCACGTCATGTCCTCGGTGAACCAGCCGGTGCGCTCGACGCCGTCGACGACGCGCGTGGCCCGACGGTCGGCGAACTCGGGCCGGTGGGCGACGTCGGTGGTGCCGGACAGCTCGTTCTCGTGCCGGATGACGAGCACGCCGTCCGACGAGGCGACGAGGTCGGGCTCGACGGCGTCGGCGCCCTGGGCGAAGCCGAGGCGGACGGCGGAGGCGGAGTGCTCGGGGCGGTAGCCGCTGGCTCCGCGGTGGGCGATGACGAGGGGGCGGGGGCGGGAGGCGTGATGCACGCCGCGCACGCTACAGGCGCCGGGTGGACGGCGAGCGCGTACTCATCTGGGGAAATACACGGCTCGGACGAGTGGTCTCCCAGCCTGGCCAGCTAAATTGATCGCGATCACGTTCATCCACCATCGAGAGTAGAAGGATCATGGCCAACCCCACGTTCTCCAACAACCCGGTCTTCAACGGCCGAGGTGCGACGCCCACGAGGGATGTGACCCCGGAGAGCCTCGACGAGCTGTACGCCCGCCCGTCCGCGACGGCCTCCGAGACCGACCGCATGACCTTCGAGGACACGACCGTCAAGACGGTCAGCCTGCTCGCGATCGTCGTCGTGCTCGGCGCGGTCGCCTGGTTCTCGGGCCCACTCGCGCTCCCCCTCGCCATGCTCGGCGCCATCGGCGGCCTCGTGCTCGGCCTCGTCAACTCCTTCAAGAAGGAGCCGTCCGTCCCGCTCATCGTCGCGTACGCGGCGTTCGAGGGACTGCTGGTCGGCGGCATCTCGCGCGTCTTCGAGGGCATCGCCCCCGGTGTCGCGACCCAGGCACTGCTCGGCACCGCCGCGGTCTTCGCCACCGTGCTGATCCTGTTCCGCAGCGGCAAGATCCGGGCGTCCGCGAGGGCCACCAAGATCTTCATGATCGCGATGATCGGCTACGCGCTGTTCTCGCTGGTGAACTTCGCCCTCATCGCGTTCGGCGCCATCCAGAGCCCGTATGGCGTGCGCGACGTCGTGATCTTCGGCATCCCGCTCGGCGTCGTCCTGGGCCTGCTCGCGGTCGTCCTGGCCTCGTACTCCCTGGTCCTCGACTTCGACTTCATCCAGCGCGGCGTCCGCTCGGGCGCCCCGCGCCGCTACGGCTGGACCGCGGCGTTCGGCCTCGTGGTCACCATCGTGTGGCTGTACGTCGAGCTGCTCCGCCTGTTCGCCATCCTGCGCGGCAACAACTAGCGCCAGCGCCGGTCCGCGGCACAGCACCGCGGACCGGCAGGACGACGAAGGCCGCTCCCCTCGGGGAGCGGCCTTCGTCGTTCACGGCGTGCGCGGGAGGATCACTCCCACTCGATGGTGCCCGGCGGCTTCGACGTGACGTCGAGCACGACGCGGTTCACGCCGTCGACCTCGTTCGTGATGCGGTTCGAGATGCGCGCGAGCACGTCGTACGGGAGGCGCGTCCAATCGGCGGTCATCGCGTCCTCGCTGGAGACGGGGCGCAGCACGATGGGGTGGCCGTAGGTGCGGCCGTCGCCCTGCACGCCGACCGAGCGGACGTCCGCCAGGAGCACGACGGGGCACTGCCAGATCTCACTGTCGAGGCCCGCGGCCGTGAGCTCGGCGCGCGCGATCGCGTCCGCCTTGCGCAGCAACTCCAGGCGCTCGGCCGTCACCTCGCCGACGATGCGGATGCCGAGGCCGGGCCCGGGGAACGGCTGGCGGCCCACGATGACCTCGGGGAGGCCCAGCTCGCGGCCGATCGCCCGCACCTCGTCCTTGAACAGGGTGCGGAGAGGCTCGACGAGCTCGAACTTGAGGTCCTCGGGGAGGCCGCCCACGTTGTGGTGGCTCTTGATGTTCGCGGTGCCCGTGCCGCCGCCGGACTCCACCACGTCCGGGTAGAGCGTGCCCTGCACGAGGAAGCGGATGGGCTCGCCGTCGGCCTTCGCCTCGAGCACGAGCGCCTCGGCGGCGCCCTCGAACGACCGGATGAACTCGCGGCCGATGATCTTGCGCTTGGCCTCGGGATCCGTGACGCCCGCGAGGCCGTCGAGGAACTGCTCGGCCGCGTCGACCGTGACGAGGCGGACGCCCGTGGCGGCCACGTAGTCCTCCTCGACCTGGCGGCGCTCGTCGTGGCGGAGGAGGCCGTGGTCGACGAAGACGCAGGTGAGCTGGTCGCCGACCGCGCGGTGCACGATCGCCGCCGCGACCGCGGAGTCGACGCCGCCGGACAGTCCGCAGATGACCTTCGCGTCGCCGACCTGGGCCCGGATGCGCTCGACCTGCTCGGCGATGACGTTGCCGCTGTTCCAGTCGCCGGGGATGCCGGCGGCGCGGTGCAGGAAGTTCTCGAGCACGGCCTGGCCGTGCGCGGAGTGCTTGACCTCGGGGTGCCACTGCACGCCGTACAGGCGGCGCTCGTCGCTCGCGAAGGCGGCGACGGGCGTGGACGCGCTGGAGGCGAGGACCTCGAAGCCCTCGGGCGCCTTCGACACGGAGTCGCCGTGGCTCATCCACACGGTCTGGTCGTCGGGCTGGCCGTCGAGCAGGGTGCTGCCGGGCGTGAGCGTGACGGCGGTGGATCCGTACTCGCGCTGCCCGGTGTGGGCGACCTCGCCGCCGAGCGCGCGGGCCATGACCTGGAAGCCGTAGCAGATGCCGAGCACGGGGACGCCGAGGTCGAGGATCCCCTCGTCGAGGCCGGGCGAGCCCTCCTCGTAGACGCTCGACGGGCCGCCGCTGAGGACGATGCCGGACGGGTCCTTCGCGCGGATCTCCTCGGCCGTGATCGTGGACGGCACGATCTCCGAGTACACGTTGGCCTCGCGGACGCGGCGGGCGATCAGCTGCGCGTACTGGGCGCCGAAGTCGACGACGAGGACGGGGCGCTGGTTCGTGGGGTTGTCGACGCTCAAGTGGTGGCCTCCGTGGTGGTGGTCGGGTCGATGGGTCGGGGATCCGCGTCATCTCGGTCGTGGGCGTCGTCGCGGGCGGCGGCGGACGCGCGGCGGGGTGCCTCGAGCTTCGCGATGACCTCCCGCACCTGGCGGGCGATGCGCGACTCGACGACGAAGGAGAGGAACGGCACGACGCCGCCCGCGGCGATGAGGATGAAGCGGGTGAACGACCAGCGCATCTTCTGCCAGAGCAGGAAGTCGCTGATGAGGTAGACGACGTAGATGTTGCCGTGGACGATCTGGATGATGAGGCTGAGGTTCGTGCCCGTGAGGGTGTCGGCCGGCGACAGCGCCAGGAAGCCCGACGGGCCGTTCAGCTCCAGCTCGTAGCCGGCGCCGGCGAGGTACTGCAGGGATCCGTCGACGAACTGGAAGCCCGGCAGGTACTTGAAGCCCATCTCCACGACGAGGAGCAGGAGGAACGCGCCGGTGATGAACGCCATGACGCGGTAGAAGCCGAGGACCCTCCGGATCTGCGGGACGTCGGAGCGCTTGAGTCCGTAGGCCATGCGTGGATCCTACCGGTCGGCGTCTGCGCGGCTCCCGCGTCCGGGAGCGCCGACGGCGTCGTCGCGGTCGCCCTCGGGGAGCGGACCGTCGTCGACCTCGTCGTCGTCCTCCTCGTCCTCGTCCCGGTATCCCGGCTGCTCGCGCGTCCACGCGTCGCGGACGGTGCGGTACCAGATCACGATGGCGAAGATCGCGAAGACGGCCCACTCGGCCGCGTAGAAGATGTTGAGCCAGTTGAGCTGCACGGCCTCGCTCGGCGGCGGCGAGTCGATGGCCTGGAGGCCGGCGACGGGCGTCGACGCGACGATGAAGCCGTTGTAGACGTCGCCCACGTCGCCCGGCCAGAGGTTGACGAGGGCGGAGGTGGCGAGGCGCGTCATGCGCGTCGGGTCCTGGCCGGATCCGGGCGGCTCGGGCGACTCGCTCGGCAGGAAGCGGCCGACGATCTGCGCGTCGCCGGTCGGGGCGCCGACGCCCGCGTTCAGCGCCGCCGCGACGTCCGCGGCGTCGGCGTCCGTGGCGGCCCAGCCGAGGGCGACGGGCACGCTGTCGGGCAGGCCGCCGTCCGCGTCGCCGCCGGGCGCGCCCGCGTCCGAGATGGCGAGGTGGCCGACGACCCACGCCCCGGTGCGGCCGTCGTTGAGGCGGTCGGACACCACGACGTAGTCGCCGGGCACCAGGGATCCGGACACCGTGACCATGTGGCCCGCCGAGCGGTCGGTCACGTAGCCCTGCGGCTCGACGAGCGTGCCGAGCGGGAGCGCGGTCTCGGTGTCGCGCTCGATGACGACGCCGGACTCGACCGCGCGCGCCAGCTGCCACTGGCCGAGGGCGGCGAAGCCCGCCGCGATGAGGAGCGCGAGCGCGAGGAGGGCGATGAAGCGCGGGCGACGGGCCACCTGGCCGACGGTGGGTCCGACGGTGGCCGGGTCGTCGCCGGCGGGGCGGGCGGATCCGGCGGCGCGGCCGGAGCGGGGATCGGGTGCGGAGGTCATCAGTAGTCGGGTTCCCGTTCGCGGGTGGGCGGTGTCCAGGTGTCGTGGTCGGACTGCTGGCCGGCCTGCTCGGCGCGGCGCCGGTCGGGGGCGGGATGCGCGTCGGCGTCGGCGTCGGCCGGGCCGGCGTCGTCCGCGGCGGCCCCCGCGCCCCGGGCCGCGGGCGGGCGGCGGGCGACGTCGGCCTCGGGGCCGGTGCCCGGCGTCGTGCCGCGCGCGGCCGTGCCGGCGCGGGAGGGCGCGACCGCAAGGCCGTCGTCGTCGGCCGGGGAGACCGCGTCCCCGCGCTCCGCCGCCTCGAAGAGCGCCAGCGCGCCCGCCCGCTCGGCGTCGCGCTCGGCCTTGGCGGCGGCGCGCTTGGTGGCGGAGCGGTAGCGCGTGGGGAGCACGGCCGTGCCGATGCGCACGGAGTTCGCGGCGAGGAGCGGCCCCATGATCGCCATCACCAGCACGTAGAGGCCCGCGAACGGCTGGATCCGCTCGTCGAGGCCCGCCGACAGCGAGAGCGTCGCGAGGATGAGAGCGAACTCGCCCCGGTTCTGCAGGATGAACGCCGTGTTGATCCCGGCCTGCGCGCCGTGCCCGTTCAGCCAGGCGACGAACTGGCCGGCGATGAGGTTGAGCGTGACGGTCATCACCACGGCGACGAGCACGGGGATCACGACGGTGGGGAACTCGCGCGGGTCGAGCGCCAGGCCGAAGTTGAGGAAGAAGAACGCGCCGAAGACGTCGCGCAGCGGGATGGCGATCTGCTCGATGCGGTTGCGCATGCGCGTCGCCCCGAGCACGAGGCCGATGAGGAACGCGCCGATCGCGTCCGTGACGCCGAGGACCTCGCCGATGCCGCCGAACAGGATCGCGAGGCCGAAGAACAGGACGGTGAACAGCTCCACGTCGCGCGTGCGCATGAAGCGCGACAGGAACGCGCCGCCCTTCCGCGCCGCCGTGAACATCACCACGAGGAACGCGAACGAGATCGCCAGCTGGCCGACCACCGCCCACGGCTCCGTCTGGCCGCTCAGCACGACCGAGACGATGGCGAGGTACACGGCGATGAAGATGTCCTCGACCACCGTGACGCCGAGGATCATGGGCGTCTCGTCGTTCGCCAGGCGGTTCAGCTCGATGAGGAGCTTCGTGACGATGGCGCTCGACGACGTCGCCGTCATGCCCGCGATGACGAGCGCCTCCCGCGTGCCCCAGCCGAGCGCGAAGCCGAAGGCGAACCCGACGCCCATGTTGATGAGCACGTACGAGCCGCCGGAGACGATGAGCTTGCCGGCGTTGCCGAAGAACTCGTCCTGGTCGAACTCGAGCCCCAGGTTGAACAGCAGCAGGATCAGGCCGAAGACGGCGATGAGCTCGATGTCGCCCGAGGCGAAGTCCAGCGGGAACCACTCGACGCTCGGGCTCGCGAGGAGGCCGACGAGCATGTAGATGGGGATCGCGGGCAGGCCGATGCGCTTGCCGAGCTGGCCGAACGCGTAGGCGAGGACGAACAGCAGGCCGAGGACGATGAGGTCGAGGCCGTGGTGCACCCGCTACCCTCCGTCCGGCGCGGAGCCGGAGGCGGGGCGGTGCGGGAACTCGCCCGTCCGGTAGAACGCGAAGGCCTTGGCGACCTTCTCGGGGGACCCGGCGACCACGAGCGTGTCGCCCGGGTAGACGGTGAAGTCGTCCGACGGCGCCGGGTTCGCGGACTCGCCGCGCACGACCGCGACCACCGTGAGGCCGACGACGCCGCGGGACGCGAGGTTGCCGAGCGCCTGGCCGGCGATGTGGTCGTCGTAGTCGACCGTGAACCAGTCGATGCTGAGGCCGGGGATCTGGTCGAGCTTGTCGAGCGACTCCGTGATGCGCGTGCCGCCGAGGAGCTCGGCCAGCGTGTGCGCCTCGTCTTCGCTGAGCCGGAGCGACACCTTCTGCGTGTCCGGCCCGTCCTGCTCCTCGGAGAAGGTGATCAGGTCGCTGTGGCCGGAGCGGTGGGCGATGACGCCGACCTTGCCCCCGTCGTCGGTGATGAAGGTGTGCAGCACGCCGACACCCGGCAGCTTGACGCGACGGACCTCCGCCATGCGCGCACCTCCCTCTTCCTGTGGATCACAACGCGGGCCGCGCCCCGCATGTTCCCGCGCCGCCGGGGCGACCGGGCCGGCCGGGCGGCCGGACGCGGACTACTTGCCGTACGGCGCGACGACGACCTCGACGCGCTGGAACTCCTTGAGGTCGGAGTAGCCGGTGGTGGCCATGGCGCGGCGCAGGGCGCCGACCAGGTTGGCGCTGCCGTCGGCCGTGGTGGACGGGCCGTAGAGGATCTGCTCGAGCGGCGCCACCTGGTCGACCCGCACGCGGTGGCCGCGCGGCAGCTCGGAGTGGTGCGCCTCGGCGCCCCAGTGGTAGCCCTGGCCAGGCGCGTCCGTCGCGCGGGCGAGCGTGGAGCCGAGCATGACCGCGTCGGCGCCGACCGCGATGGCCTTGACGATGTCGCCCGAGCTGCCGAGCCCGCCGTCCGCGATGACGTGCACGTAGCGGCCGCCGGACTCGTCCATGTAGTCCCGGCGGGCGCCGGCGACGTCGGAGAGGGCGGTGGCCATGGGCGCGTGGATCCCGAGGGTGGAGCGCGTGGTGGACGCCGCTCCCCCGCCGAACCCGACGAGCACGCCCGCCGCGCCCGTGCGCATGAGGTGCAGGGCCGCCGTGTAGGTGGCCGCGCCGCCGACGATGACGGGGACGTCGAGCTCGTAGATGAACTTCTTGAGGTTGAGCGGCGCCGCGCCCTTCGAGACGTGCTCGGCGGAGACGGTGGTGCCGCGGATGACGAAGAGGTCGACGCCGGCCGCGACGACGGTCTCGTAGTGGTCGGCGGTGCGCTGGGGCGAGAGCGCCGCGGCGACGACGACGCCGGCCGCCCGGATCTCGGCGATGCGCGCCGTGATGAGCTCGGGCTTGATGGGCTCCGCGTAGATCTGCTGCATTCGCGCGGTGGCCGACTCGGGCGGGAGCGAGCGGATCTCCTCGAGCAGCCGCTCGGGGTTCTCGTACCGGGTCCAGAGGCCCTCGAGGTCGAGCACGCCGACGCCCCCGAAGCGGCCCATCGCGATGGCCGTGGCCGGCGAGACCACGGAGTCCATGGGCGCCGCGAGGAACGGGATCTCGAACTGGTACGCGTCGATGGACCACGAGACCGACACGTCCTGCGGGTCGCGCGTGCGCCTCGACGGGACGATGGCGATGTCGTCGAACGCGTACACGCGGCGGGCGCGCTTGGCGCGGCCGATCTCTACATCACTCACCCCCACAGCCTAGCGGCGGCCTCCTGCGCGGCCGGTCGCCCGAGGGCGGGTGCGCACCCGGAGCGGCGGCGTGCGCCGATCGCCGCTCGGGCTCGAGGCCCGCGTGGAGGAGGAGGGCGCGCAGGCGCCCGGCACCCAGGACGTCGCGCTCGGCGACCTCGACGACGCGCCAGCGGCCATCCGCTCCCTCCGCGTCGCCCCGGGGCTCGGTGCCCGCGCCAACGGGCGGAGCGGCGCGGCAGGACGGCGCGAGGATCCGCAGCGCCACCCGCTCGCGGGGCCAGCCCAGGGAGACCCGCCCGCGCCCGGGCACGTGCGGCGCGATCACGGGGGCGGGGAGCCCGGCCTCGTGGGCGACGCCGCGGGCGACGGACTCGACCGCGGAGGCGGCGGCCCCGTCGGCCGCCGCGACGAGCGCCTCGGACCGTCGGCTCCAGGGGCCGGGCCCGCGCAGCGCGCGCTCCGCCTCGAGCTCGGATCGGGTGGCGCGCACGGGACACCCCGCGGCGAGCGCGGCATCGAGCGCGACGATGCCGTGGGCGAACCACCCGGGACCGCGCGGAGCCGCGGACCGGACGGCCTCCATCGCCGCGTCGTGGGAGGCGGCGAGCGCGGAGGCGGCGAGGCCCGGCGCGCGGATCCCGTCGGCCACCGGGACCAGCGCCGACCGCCCCTGCGCGGGATCCCGCACGATGCGCGTCCCCGCCCGTCGCCCCGGCGGCGCGTCCGGCAGGTCGAGCAGCGTGACGAGCGTCGGCCAGGGCGCGATCCGCGGCAGGCCGTGCACGGCGGCCGCCGACGCCCCGCCCAGCACGAGCGGGGTCGCCGAGGTGCGGGCGAGCGCGCGGATCCGCAGCAGGTGCCGCTCCCGCGCCGACACCGCCTCCCAGGCGCGCCGATCCACGTGGACGCCGGCCCGCAGCCGCACGAGCTCGCCGCGCGCCTCGGCACGCGCGACCGCGGCGGCGTCGGCACGCTCCTCCGGCCCGCCCGACGCGGGGACGGTCGGCGCGGGAGCGTCCGGCACGGACCCCGAGAGGATCAGCACGACGCCGGGCGGCCCGAGTCCCCGGGAGCGGGGATCGTCGGACGGCGGGGAGGGCGGGCAGGTGGGCGGATGCGACGGCATGCGGGCAGTGTCGCCGCCGCGCCGGCCCGGGCATCCGCGCGCCGGCGACGCGCCGGAAGCGCGCGCCCTCCCCGCGCCTGTGGGGGAGGCCCGGAGACGCGAGGAGGGGCCGGTGCGCGATGCACCGGCCCCTCTACTCCCCCGCGCGGGATCCGCGCGGCACCGAACTCAGCGCCGGTAGTTGGGCGCCTCGACGACCATCTGCACGTCGTGCGGGTGGGACTCCTTGAGCCCGGCCGCGGTGATCCGCACGAAGCGGCCGCGGTCCTTCAGCTCGCCGACCGTGCGCGCGCCGACGTAGAACATCGACTGCCGGAGGCCGCCGGTGAGCTGGTACACGACGTTCGCGAGGGATCCGCGGTAGGGCACCTGGCCCTCGATGCCCTCGGGGATGAGCTTGTCGTCGCTCGGGACGTCCGCCTGGTAGTAGCGGTCCTTCGAGTACGAGGTCTTCGTGCCGCGCGTCTGCAGGGCGCCGAGCGATCCCATGCCGCGGTAGCTCTTGAACTGCTTGCCGCCCACGAACATGAGGTCGCCGGGGCTCTCGTCGCAGCCGGCGAGGAGGCTGCCGAGCATGACGGTGTCGGCGCCGGCGACGAGCGCCTTCGCGATGTCGCCCGAGTACTGGAGGCCGCCGTCCGCGATGACGGGGATGCCCGCCGCGCGCGCCGCGAGCGACGCCTCGTAGACCGCGGTGACCTGCGGCACGCCGACGCCGGCGACGACGCGCGTGGTGCAGATGGATCCGGGGCCGACCCCGACCTTGATCGCGTCCGCGCCGGCGTCGATGAGCGCCTGCGCGCCCGATCGGGTGGCGACGTTGCCGCCGATGACGTCGACGTGCGAGGTGGCCGGGTCGGTCTTGAGGCGGCGGATGATGTCGAGCACGCCCTTGCTGTCGCCGTTGGCGGTGTCGACCACGAGCACGTCGACGCCCGCCTCGACGAGCGCGAGCGCCCGCTGCCAGGCGTCGCCGAAGAAGCCGATGGCCGCGCCGACGCGGAGGCGCCCCTCGGCGTCCTTCGTGGCGTCCGGGTACTGCTCCGACTTGTCGAAGTCCTTGACCGTGATGAGGCCGCGCAGCTTGCCCGCGTCGTCCACCAGCGGCAGCTTCTCGATCTTGTGCTCCGCGAAGATCGCGATGGCGTGGTCCGGGTCGATGCCGACGCGGCCGGTGATGAGCGGGGTGCGCGTCATGACGTCGCGCACGAGAGTGGTCGCCGCCTGCACGGGCGAGACGAAGCGCATGTCGCGGTTCGTGATGATGCCGACGAGCGTGCCGTCCGACTCGACGACCGGGAGGCCGGAGACGCGGAACTGGCCGCAGAGCGCGTCGACCTCGGCGACCGTCGCGTCGGGGCGCGTGGTGACCGGGTTCGTGATCATGCCGGACTCGCTGCGCTTCACCTTGTCGACGAAGGCGGCCTGGTCCTCGATGGAGAGGTTGCGGTGGATCACGCCGAGCCCGCCCTGGCGGGCCATCGCGATGGCCATGCGCGCCTCGGTGACGGTGTCCATCGCGGAGGAGAGGAGCGGAGCGGCGACGCTGATGTTGCGCGTGAGGCGGGAGGTGGTGTCCGCCTCGCTCGGGATGACGTCGGTGTGCCCCGGCAGGAGCATCACGTCGTCGTAGGTGAGGCCGATGACGCCGAACGGGTCGGACTGATCCAATTTCCCTCCAGGGGATAGAGATGCGGATGGTGGGGCCGGGGGACCGCGTCGGCGACCGGTGTCTCGATGTTAACGGCCACGGACGTGCGCTATTCCCGCGATAGCACGCCACCACGCGGTACAGGCGCGAAACATCCAGGACATAATCAGCACGTACTGTCAACCAACGTCGTCCTGACGGTAGTCGCGGCGCCTGCGCGGATCTCACCATCCGCCGGCTCCCCCCATGGAGGTCTAGTGATAGCCACTGGTTCGGCCGGAGCGCGCGCGCAGCGCGTCTGGGCCCTGATTCTCGCGGTGGCGTTCGCCTGCGCCGCGCTCGTCCTCTCGGCCCCGGCCGGCGCCCACGCGGAGTCCCGCGCGGCACCGCAGGCGGTCGACCCGGCCACCGCCGAGCAGTCGCTGCTCGTGTGGGTGCGCGCCGACGCCGACAAGACCGGCATCGCCGGCGTCACCGTGAAGGTGTCGGGCGGCGGCGTCGAGGCGACGGGCGTCACCGGAGCCGACGGCAAGGCCGAGGTCGGCCTCGCGGCGCCGGGCTCCTTCACCGTCGAGGTCGACGAGTCGACCCTGCCCGAGGGCGCCGGCGTGCCCCGCGCGGGCTCGAGCCCGCGCGAGATCGACGTCGCGCCCGGCAACACGGGCGTCCCGGCCTTCTTCTTCGTCTCCCCCGACGCGGCGGCGGGCGGATCCGGCGCCTCGACCCCCGCCCCGAGCGCCAGCACCGGGGCCGGCACGTCCACCGGCGGCGAGACGGCGGCGCCCGACACCGAGACCGGCGCGGTCTCCGGCACCGCGGAGCCCGTCACGCAGAACAACTTCTGGAAGATCTTCTGGCCCAAGGTGGTGACGGGCCTCATCTTCGGCCTCCTCCTCGCCCTCGCCGCGATCGGCCTCTCCCTCATCTACGGCACGACGGGGCTCAACAACTTCGCGCACGGCGAGCTGGTCACCTTCGGCGCGCTGATGGCGTACCTGTTCAGCAACCTGCTCGGCCTCAACCCGGTGCTCGCGATCGCCATCACGGTGGTCCTCGGAGGCGCGTTCGGGTACGTGCAGGACGCGGCCATCTGGAAGCCCCTGCGGAAGCGCAGCCTCGGGCTCGTGCCGCTGATGATCGTCACCATCGGCCTCTCGCTCGCGCTCCGCTACCTCTTCCAGTTCCTCTTCGGCGCCGACCGCCTGACGCTCCCCAACAGCCCGGCGCCCTTCCTGGTGGTCGGCCCGGTGAGCCTCAAGTTCACCGACGTCGCCGGCGCGGTCGTCTCGATCGTGCTGCTGCTGGCCGTCGCGTACGTGCTGCTCTACACGAAGATCGGCAAGGCCACCCGCGCCGTCTCCGACAACCGCTCGCTCGCGGCCGCCTCCGGCATCGACGTGGAGGGCGTCATCCGCGTGGTCTGGGTCGGCGGCGCCGCCCTCGCCGCGCTGTCCGGCGTCTTCATCGCCTACTACCAGTCGCTGCGCTGGGACACGGGCGCGTCCATCCTGCTGCTCGTCTTCTCGGCCGTCGTCCTCGGCGGCCTCGGCACGGCGTTCGGCGCCCTCATCGGCTCGATCGTGATCGGCGTCTTCATCAACGTCAGCACCATGGTCCTGCCCGAGAACATGAAGTACGTGGCCGCGCTCGTGGTCATGATCGTCATCCTGCTCATCAGGCCCCAGGGCATCCTGGGCCGGAAAGATCGGATCGGTTAGCCGCGCATGAACACCAACTTCATCTTCCTGGCGATCGGCGAGATCTTCTCGCCCACCACCGCGGCGTACGCGCTCGCGACGGTCGGCCTCGTGGTGCACTTCGGCTTCACGGGCCTGCTCAACTTCGGCCAGGCCGGATTCATGGCCATCGGCGGATACGCGTTCGCCGTCACGGCGGTCATGTACGACTGGCCCGTGTGGGCGTCCCTGCTCGCGGCCATCGTCGCCTCGACGGTCTTCGCGCTCATCCTCGGCATCCCCACGCTCCGGCTGCGGGCGGACTACCTGAGCATCGTGACCATCGCGGCCGCGGAGATCATCCGGCTGAGCGTCAAGACACCCGAGTTCTCGGACGTCACGGGCGGCTCCGAGGGCATCAACGGCGCGGCTGTCGGCTTCAACGAGCTGAACCCGCTGCCCGAGGGCCGCTTCGGCGCCGGCGTCCTCACCTACTCCTCCGACCAGTGGTGGATCCGCATCGTCGGCTGGGGCCTCGTCGGCATCGCCTGCCTCCTCGTGTACCTCCTCATGCGCAGCCCCTGGGGCCGCGTGCTGAAGGGCGTGCGCGAGGACGAGGACGCGGTCCGCGCGCTCGGCAAGAACGTCTACTCCTACAAGATGCAGGCGCTCGTGCTCGGCGGCGTGTTCGGCGGGCTCGCGGGCGTGGTCTTCATTCTCCCGAGGTCGCTGCAGCCCGACAACTACGGCACGCAGCTCACGTTCTTCCTCTACACGATCATGCTGCTGGGCGGTGCCGCGACGATCTTCGGCCCGGTCGCCGGCTCGATCATCTTCTGGGTCACGCTGTCGCTCTCCGACGGCCTGCTCAGCCTCGCGGTCTCGAACGACTGGCTGCCCATCTCGAGCACCCAGCAGGGCCCGATCCGCTTCATCATCGTGGGCGTCGCGCTCATGCTGCTCGTGATCTTCCGACCACAGGGCATCTTCGGGAAGAAGAAGGAGACGCACTTTGCCTGACAAGACCCCGGTCTCGGCCATCCTCGACGGCGACGCCGGGCCCGGCTGCGCCAAGAAGGACCCGATCATCGTCGCGCACGGCGTCAGCCGCCAGTTCGGCGGCCTCACGGCGGTCGACGTGGAGCACCTCGAGATCCCGCGCGGATCCATCACCGCGCTCATCGGCCCGAACGGCGCCGGCAAGACCACGTTCTTCAACCTGCTGACCGGCTTCGACAAGCCGAACACCGGCCGGTGGGAGTTCTCCGGGCGCGACCTCGCCGGGATGAGCGCGTTCCGCGTCGCCCGCCTCGGCATGGTGCGCACCTTCCAGCTCACCAAGGCGCTCGGCGGCATGACGGTGCTGGAGAACATGCGCCTCGGCGCCACCGGCCAGGGCGGCGAGAACTTCTTCTCCGCGCTGATCCGTCCGGTGTGGCGCAAGAAGGAGGACGCCATCACGGAGCGCGCCCGCGGGCTCCTGAGGAAGTTCAAGCTCGACGCCAAGGAGGAGGACTACGCGGCCAGCCTCTCCGGCGGCCAGCGGAAGCTCCTCGAGATGGCCCGCGCCCTCATGACCGAGCCCGAGCTCGTCATGCTCGACGAGCCCATGGCCGGCGTGAACCCCGCGCTCACGCAGTCGCTGCTCCACCACATCCTCGACCTCAAGACCGAGGGCATGACCGTGCTGTTCGTGGAGCACGACATGCACATGGTCAACGAGATCGCCGACTGGGTGGTCGTCATGGCCGAGGGCCGCATCGTCGCCGAGGGCCCGCCCTCGACGGTGATGAGCGACCCGGCCGTCATCGACGCCTACCTCGGCGCCCACCACGACACCGACCTCGGCACCCTCACGGGCCAGCGCGAGGTGGCGAAGGACATGGACTCCGACCTCGTCAAGGACGAGATCGAGAAGGAAGCGGCAGACAAGTGACGACAGAGCGGGTCCTCCAGACCACCGACCTCCACGCGGGCTACCTGCCCGGGGTCAACATCCTCAACGGGTGCAACGTGCACGTCGACAAGGGCGAGCTCGTCGGCATCATCGGCCCGAACGGCGCGGGCAAGTCCACGCTCCTGAAGGCGATCTTCGGGCAGGTGCAGGTGCGCGGCGGCAGCATCGAGCTGAACGGCCAGGACATCACCGGCCTCAAGGCCGACAAGCTCGTGTCGCGCGGCGTCGGCATGGTGCCGCAGAACAACAACGTGTTCCCCACGCTCACCATCGACGAGAACCTGCAGATGGGCGTCTACCAGAAGCCGAGGATGTACAAGGAGCGGCTGGCGTTCGTCACCGACCTGTTCCCGGAGCTCGGCAAGCGGCTGAAGCAGCGCGCCGGATCCCTGTCGGGCGGCGAGCGCCAGATGGTCGCCATGTCGCGCGCGCTGATGATGGACCCCACCGTCCTGCTGCTCGACGAGCCGTCGGCGGGCCTGTCCCCCGTGCGCCAGGACGAGACGTTCATCAACGTGGCGCAGATCAACCGCGCGGGCGTCTCCGTGATGATCGTCGAGCAGAACGCCCGACGCGCGCTGCAGATCTGCGACCGCGGCTACGTGCTCGACCAGGGCAAGGACGCGTACGAGGGCCGCGGGCGCGAGCTCATGAACGACCCGAAGGTCATCGAGCTGTACCTCGGCACGCTCGCGGCCGACCAGGAGAAGGCCAAGGCGGCGCCCCAGCCCTGATCCGCCCTCCCGTACGACACGACGCGGCATCCCTCCGGGGGTGCCGCGTCGTCGTGTGCGGGGCGCGAGGGGGGGTGGGCCGCGTCGTCGTGTCCGGCACGACGAGGGGGCCGCCGTCGAGCCGGCGTCCCGCGTGAGGACCGGCAGGGCCGCGGGCGGCGGGCGGCGGGCGGCGACGATGCGAGGAGACGCGAGCGGCGAGCGGGGAGCCGCGAGCGGGGAGCCGCGAGCCGCGAGCCGCGAGCCGATCCTCCCGTCCGTCCACGCACGCGCCTCCGCCGGCCCGGCCGTCGCGACGACGGACGCCCGCCCCCTCTCCCCGGGTACGGCGAAGGGCCCGGTCCATGCGGACCGGGCCCTCAGCCGTGCGTGGTGCGGGTGCTAGTCGAGCTTCCCGTAGACCTGCTCGGAGAAGGTGCGCGTGTTGCCCTCGCCGTACTTGTAGACGGAGACGTACGCCTCGGTCGGGTCGCCGTTGTCATCGAAGCTGATCGGGCCGGAGAGGCCGTCGTAGTCGATGTCGGTGCCGTCCGCGATCAGCTTCGCGCAGTCGGCAAAGGTCTCGCACTTGGTGCCCCCCTCGGAGACCGACTTGAGGTTGGCCTTCAGCGTCGCGCCGTCGGTGGCCTTGCCCTGGAGCGCGGCGAGCGCGAGGAGCACGGTGCCGTCGTACGACTCGGCCGAGTAGCTGAAGACCGTGAGGGCGGGGTCGCCGTCGGCCTTCACCATCGCCTGGAGGCGGTCCTGGAAGTCCGACTTCGCCTCGACGCCGGGGTTCGTGAACTGCGCGCCCGCGATGTCGACGTTGGTGTCGGCCTCGGTGATGACGCCGTAGTTGCCGTCCGTGCCGTAGAGGTTGTTGAAGTCGAAGCCCTTCGACGCGAGCTGGTCGGCGATGGTCTTGATCTCGTCGAACGAGATGACGACGAGCGCGTCGGGGTTCGGCGCGAGCACCGAGGTGATGGCGCTGTTGAAGTCCGTCGCGGACGGCTCGAAGACCTGCTCGGCCGCGATGGTGGCGCCGTTGTCCTCGAGCGTCTTCTTGATGTTCTCCTCGAGCCCGGTGCCGTAGGCGTCGTTCATGTAGAGGATCGAGACGTTGGTCTTGCCGTCCTTCAGGATCTTGTTCCCGAGGATCCGGCCCTGCAGCACGTCCGACGGGGCGGTGCGCCAGTAGTAGCCGTCGTCCTTGTAGGTCGAGAAGTCGGGCGAGGTGTTCGCCGGCGAGAGCTGGATGACGCCGGCCTGGGTGACCTGGTCGATGAACGTCTTCGAGACGCCGGAGGACGCGGCGCCGATGATGGCGCTGTTGCCGTCCGCGATGAGCGACGTGGCCGACTGGCTGGCGATGTCGGTCGTGGTGTCGCCCGAGTCCTTGTCCGTCGCGGTCACCGTGATGCCGGCCTTGGCGTCGTTGATGTCCTGCTCGGCGAGGTGGACGCCCGCGAACTCGGGCGGGCCGAGGACGGCCAGGGTGCCCGTCTGCGGCAGGATCGTGCCGATCTTGAGGTCGAGGCCGCCGTCGGCGGTGGTGCCGCCGCTGCCGCCGCTGCCGCCGGAGCAGCCGGCGAGGACGAGGGCGCCGGCGACCGCGATGGTCACCGCGCTGAGGGCTGTGCGGGCAGATCGTGAGCGGGAGGACGTGACCCTGCCGAATGCGCTCATGGTGCTCCTTATTGATGTGTGTGGTGATGCTCGGGAATGTGGTGCATGAGGCACGCGAATGCGCGCCCCGCCTGGTGCGACCCTATGGCGCGGATGAGACGGGCACAATGCATCGGCATTTCCGTCGTGTAACGCGACCGGATCGTTACCTTTCGCGGAAAGCGCGACGGGATCCGTGTCAGATGCCGTCGGCGACAGCCGGTTCCCGCGGTGCGCGGGTCGTCGGCATTCCCGGCCGTCGGGACGCGCGGAGCATGTCGACGGTGAGCAGGACGAGCGCCGCCCACACGATCGCGAACCCGGCCCAGCGCTCCGGCGGCATCGCCTCGTGCATCACGAACACGCCGAACGCGAACTGCAGCAGCGGCGCGAGGTACTGCGTGAGGCCGATGACGGAGAGCGGGAGGCGCCCGGCGGCGAAGCCGAACAGGAGGAGCGGCCCGGCGGTGACCACGCCCGTGCTGACGAGCAGCAGCGTGTGCCCGAGCGACACCGTGCCGATGGTGAGGCCCGCGCCGGCACCCGTGATCACGAGCATGGTCGTGGCGGCGGGGACGAGCCAGGCGGTCTCGAGCGCCAGCCCGGAGAGCGCGTCCGCTCCCCCGCTCACGCGCTTCTTCACGAGGCCGTAGAGGCCGAAGGACCCGGCGAGCGCGAGCGACACCCACGGCAGCTGGCCGTAGCCGATCGCGATGACGGCCACGGCGAGCGCGGACAGGCCGACGGCCGTCCACTGCAGGGGGCGGAGCCGCTCGCGGAGCAGGAGCACGCCGAGCAGCACGGTGACGATCGGGTTGATGAAGTAGCCGAGGGCGGTCTCGACGACGTGGCCGGACAGCGTGCCGTAGACGTAGACGGTCCAGTTGACGAGGATCAGGTGCCCCGCGAGCGCCAGGCCGAACAGGAGCCGGGGCTGCCGGGCGATGGCGACCAGCTGCGGCCAGCGCCGGGCGCCCGTGATGACGAGGGCGCAGACGACGAGCGAGAAGAGGATCCGCCAGCCGACGATCTCGAAGGCCCCGGCGGGCACGAGCAGCAGGAAGAAGACGGGGAGGACGCCCCAGAGCCCGTAGGCGCCGACGGCGGCGAGGAGTCCGGTGCGGGTCGAGGACTCCGAGGCGGTGCGCGTCACCTCATGAGGCTAGCCCCGCCCGGACGCACGGGAGCCCGGCCGAACGCGTCGGCCGGGCTCTCGGGTGGTGCGGTGTCGCTGGTGCGGAGCGTCAGCGCTCGATGACGGCGAGCACGTCGCGCGCGGAGAGGACGAGGAGGTCCTGGCCGTCGTACTTGACCTCGGTTCCGCCGTACTTGGAGTAGATGACCTTGTCGCCGACGGCGACGTCGAGGGGGACGCGGTTGCCGTTGTCGTCAATGCGGCCGGGGCCCACGGCCACGACCTCGCCCTCCTGGGGCTTCTCCTTGGCGGTGTCGGGGATGACCAGACCAGACGCGGTGGTCTGCTCGGCTTCGACCTGCTGGATGACGATGCGATCCTCGAGCGGCTTGATGGAGACCGACACGGTTGACCTCTTCCTTCGTGACTAAGGGACAAGACTTCATTGGCAATCCCCGGGGGAGAGTGCCAGGTGCGATTCTACGGGCTGGGCTTGCACTCGTGCAACGCGAGTGCCAATCCGTGGGGAGCCGCCCCGGTACGGTGGGCGGATGGATCAGTCCGACCTCCGCGAGGTCCTCTCCCTCGAGGGGCTCCGGCTGCTCGACTCCCTGCCCGAGCCCGCGCCGGGCGACGACATGGTGCGGATCGTGAGCGCGCTCCGCGCCGAGGGCCACTCCCCCGCGCTCGTCAGCGCCGTGCTCACGCAGTCGCGGCTGCGCGCCCGCGCGCGGGTCAAGTTCGGCGACTTCGCCGAGCGCATGCTCTTCACCGAGGCCGGCCTCGAGCAGGCGACGCGCCTGCCGGTCGCGGCCCAGCACGCCGGCCGCTTCCAGCAGGCGGGCGTCGCGCACGTCGCGGACCTGGGCTGCGGGATCGGCGGCGACGCCATGGCGATGGCGGCCATCGGGATCCGCGTCACGGCCGTGGAGCGCGACGAGGTGACCGCCGCGGTCGCCGGCTGGAACCTGGCGCCGTTCCCCGAGGCGGTCGTCGAGCAGGGCACGGCCGAGGCGTTCGACGCGGGCCGCGTCGACGGCGTCTACCTCGATCCCGCCCGGCGCACCGAGGGGCACTCGTCGACGCGGCGGATCTCGGACCCGGACGCCTACTCCCCCACCCTCACCGCGGCGTTCGAGCTCGCGGCGGGGCGCGCGGCCGGCATCAAGCTCGGGCCGGGCCTCGACCGGGACCTCATCCCCGCCGAGGCGGAGGCGCAGTGGGTGTCCGTCGACGGGCAGGCCGTGGAGATGGGCCTGTGGTTCGGGCCGACGCGGCGCGAGGGCGTGCGGCGGGCGGCGCTCGTGATCGGCGGCGGATCCTCCGCGGAGCTCACCTCGGCGGCCGACAGCGCGGACGCCGAGCTCGGCGAGCTGGGCGCGCACGTCTACGAGCCGGACGGCGCCGTGATCCGCGCGCGCCTCATCGGCGACCTGGCGCGCTCGCTCGACGGGCGGATGGTCGGCGAGGGCATCGCCTGGATCACCGCCGACCGGGAGCGGGCGACGCCGTTCGCGCGCGGCTTCCGCGTGCGCGAGGTGCTGCCGCTCGACGAGCAGCGGCTGAAGCGCGAGCTGCGGGCCCGCGGGATCGGCACGCTCGAGATCAAGAAGCGCGGCGTGGACGTGGATCCGGCGCGGCTGCGCACGCGGTTGCAGCTGAAGGGCGACGCGTCGGCGACGCTCATCGCGACGCGGGTGGGCGGCCGGCGGGTCGCCATCCTCGCGGACCGGCACGGGGTCGACGCGGGCTGACGTCCGACGGCCGGGCCCATGCCCGGACGCGACGACGCGGCCGCCCCCGAGGGGACGGCCGCGTCGTGGTGGTGCGGGTGGTGCGTGCTACGGCGCGACGGGGATCGGGGTGCCGTTGATCTCGCCCGTGTTCACGGCCGACGTGATGACCGCGATGACGCCGATCGCGATGATCGCGCTCAGGATGATGCCGACGATGGAGGTGATGATGCCGGTGATCCAGAAGCCCTTCGACTCCGGGTTGCGCTTGCGCGCGAGGATGCCGGTGATGAGGCCCGCGAGTCCGACGAAGAACGTCAGGAACCACAGCGGCAGGCAGAGCACGACCGAGACGATGCCGAGCACCATCGACGTGATGGCGAGGCCCTTCTTCGGCGCACCGCCCTGGCCGGGCTGGTAGGGCGCCGCGTAGGGCGAGTCGGAGCCGGCGGCGGGAGCGGCCGGGTAGGCGGGCTGGCTCGGCGCGGGCGGGAAGCCGTCGTTGGAGCGGTCCGGGTTCTGCGGATCGGTCATTGTCGTTCCTTTCGTCCCTGGGAACATACCGTGATGCGTGCCCCGGGATTCTCCTGTTCGGGAAATAGCCGCGAAAGGTCCCCGTAATGGGGGCACGGGCGGATCAGCCGACCTGGACGACCGTGACCGGCAGCGTGGAGTCGGCGCCGAACGCGAGCCCGGACGGGGCCCGGCCCGACTCGATCAGGCGCGCGCCGAGCGCCGCGATCATGGCGCCGTTGTCGGTGCAGAGCGACAGGGGCGGGATCCGCAGCTCGATGCCCGCGGCCGCGCAGCGCTCGGCCGCCAGCTCCCGCACGCGCGCGTTGGCGACCACGCCGCCGCCGAGGAGGAGGCGCGGGATCCCGTGGTCGACGCACGCGGCGACGGCCTTCGTGAGCAGCACGTCGACGACGGCCTCGCGGAAGCTCGCGGCGACGTCGGCGACCGGCACGGGCTCGCCCGCGTCCTGGCGCTTCTCGACCCAGCGGGCGACCGCGGTCTTGAGGCCGGAGAAGGAGAAGTCGTAGCGGTGGCGCTCCATGTCCTTCGGGAGGGAGAGCCCGCGGGGGAAGCGGATCGCCTTCGGGTCGCCGTCGGCCGCGACCCGGTCGATGTGCGGGCCGCCCGGGTACGGCAGGCCGAGCACGCGGGCGACCTTGTCGAAGGCCTCGCCCGCGGCGTCGTCGATGGTCTCGCCGAGGAGCTCGACGTCGTCGACCAGGTCGCGCACGAGCAGCAGCGAGGTGTGGCCGCCGGAGACGAGCAGCGCGATGGAGGGCGTCTCGAGCGGGCGGCCGGATCCGCCGTCGACGCTGAGCAGGTCGGCGCCGACGTGGCCGACGAGGTGGTTGACGCCGTGCAGCGGGATGTCGAGGGCCACGGCGAGCGCCTTCGCCGCGCCGACGCCCACCATGAGCGCGCCGGAGAGGCCGGGGCCCGCGGTGACGGCGATCGCGTCGAGCTCGGCGAGCGTGACGCCCGCCTCCTCGAGGGCCGCGTCGATGGCCGGGGTCAGCGCCTCGAGGTGCGCGCGGGCGGCGACCTCGGGCACCACGCCGCCGTAGCGCGCGTGCTCGTCCATGGAGCTGGAGATGACGTTGGCGAGGAGGGTCTGGCCGCGGACGATCCCGATGCCGGTCTCGTCGCAGGAGGTCTCGATGCCGAGCACCAGGGGGCCCGCGGTCGCGTCGCACTCGTCCTCGTCGGCGCAGGCGGCGTCGCCGGCCTCGGCGGCATCGGCGGCCTCGGCGACCGGCGCGGCGGCGTCGCGCGGGTCGGCCACGGACGGCGGGGTCGCGCCGAGGGCGACGCGCATCACGACCGCGTCGACGTCGTCCGGCTGGTAGTAGTGCGGGCGGACGGCGATCGCCTCGAAGCCGAGCGAGGAGTACAGCGCCTGGGCGACGGGGTTGTCGGCGCGCACCTCCAGCAGCACCTCGCGCGCGCCCCGGGCGTGCGCCTCGGCGACGAGGCGGGTGAGCAGCGCGCGTCCGATGCCGCGACCGCGGGCGGGCTCGGCGACGGCGATGGTCTGCACGTCGGCGGCCTGCGCCCCGCGCGGGCAGGAGAGGCCGGCGTAGCCGAGGATCGCGTCGGTCCCCTCGTCGACGGCGACCGCGTACCAGCCGTGACGGGACGCGAGCTCGCCGCGCATCGCGTCGGACGACCACGCGTCGGTGACGAACGTGGTCGTCTCCAGGTGCATGAGCGCCCCGAGGTCGTCGAGCGTCGCCGGGCGGAAGAGCACGCTCACGACGTGACCCGCTTCGGGCCGGCCGAGACGGTGACGTCGGGCGAGCGCAGGTAGAGGGCCTCGTCGGGGGCGAAGGGGAGGTCGAGCGCGTCCATCCGGCGGGCGACCTGCGCGAGCGAGGCCGCGCGGATCCCGGCGGCGTCGATGCGGTGGTCGGCGGCCGGCACGTCGTCGGGCTTGCTGAGGCCGGGGCCCGCGGTGCGCTCGGCGACGCCGCCGTCGACGGGGGCGCGGTAGACGGACCAGTACAGCTCGCGGCGGCGCGCGTCGGTGACGACCACCAGGGATCCGGTGCCGCCCGCCGCGTAGTGGTCGTGGGCGACGGCGTCGTGGCTGACCACGGGGATCACGCGGACGTCGAGGCCCGTGGCGAGCACGCGGGCCGCGGCGATGCCGACGCGGAGGCCGGTGAAGGGGCCGGGTCCCATGCCGGCGACGACGGCCCGGATGTCGCAGCGCTCCACGCCCGAGGCGGAGAGGCACTCGTCGAGGAGGGTGCCGATGACCTCGGCGTGCCGCATCGTGTCTTCCTCCTGGCGCTCGGCGAGCACGCGGCCGTCGGGGTCGATCACGGCGACGCCCGTTCCGGCGGAGGTGTCGATCGCGAGGAGCACTGGACGAGTCTAGGCGCGGGGGCGCGCGCGCAGGCGGCGGACCCGGACCGTGCGGGGCTCCTCGGGGGCCTCGTCGGGGTCGGCGGCGTCCGCGTCATCCGCGTCCGCGGAGTCCGGATCCCGGTCGCCGGCGCCCGTGGGCCGCGCGATCCGGAGGTCCCACCACTCCTCGGCGACTCCGTCGAGCTTGCCCTCGCCCCACTCGACGACCACGACCGAGCGCGCGAAGTCGACGTCGAGGTCGTCGAGCTCGCGGGCGTCGGCCAGCCGGTAGGCGTCGACGTGCACGAGCGGCGGCCCGTCGACGAGGCTCGGGTGGGTGCGGGCGAGCACGAACGTGGGGCTCGTGACCGGGCCGCGGACGCCGAGGCCCGCGCCGAGGCCGCGGGTGAACGTGGTCTTGCCCGCGCCGAGCGGGCCGGAGAGGACGACGAGGTCGCCCGCGCCGAGCTCGCGGGCGAAGGCGCGGCCGAGCTCCTCCATGGCGTCGGGGGTGGGGACGGGGACGAGCTCGTCGGAGACGGTCTCGGCGGCGGGCGCGTCCGCGTCCTCGGTGCCGGCCGCGGCCCCGGCATCGCGCTCGTGCAGGTGGACCCGGTCCACGCGCGGCCCGACGCGCGTGACGATCTCGTCGCCGATGGTCTCGGCCCAGCCGGCCCACTCCTCGGCGGTGGGCTCGCCGCGGTCGCCGGTGCCGAGGATCACGGCGGTGTCGCCGACCTCGACGGGCAGGTCGCCGACGTCGAGCACGAGCTGGTCCATGGCGATGCGGCCGGCGACCGGGAAGCGGCGCCCGTTCAGCAGCACCGACGCGCGGGGGCCGGCGATGCGCGGGATCCCGTCGCCGTAGCCGAGCGGCACGAGCGCGAGGGTGGAGGGGCCGGTCGTGCGGTGGTCGAGCCCGTAGGACACGCCCTGGCCCGCCTCGACGCGCTTCACGGAGACGACGTCCGCCTCGAGCGTCATGGCCGGGATGAGGCCGAGGTCGCGGCCGGAGCGGTCGTCGAAGGGCGAGATGCCGTAGACGGCGATGCCGAACCGCACCATGTCGAAGCGGGCGGCGGGCAGGCGGATCCCGGCGGAGCTGGCCGCGAGGTGCTTCTCGACCGGCCGCGCGCCCAGCTCCTCGGCGACGCGGACGGCCTCGTGGAAGCGGGCGAGCGCGGCGTCGTCGTCCTCGGGCGAGGCGTCGGCGAGGTGCGACCAGAGCGCGTGCAGCGTGAGCTCGCCCGCGGCGTCGGCGGCGACGGCCGCGCGCACGAGGTCGGGCCACATCTCGGGGGTGGCGCCGTTGCGGCTGAGCCCGGTGTCGGCCTTGAGGTGCACGCGGGCGCGGATCCCCGTGGCGCGGCCGGCCGCGGCGATGCGCTCCAGCTCCCACAGCGCCGAGACGCCCAGGTCGATCCCCTCCTCGACCGCCACGCGGAAGTCGGTGTCGACCCCGTGCAGCCAGGCGAGGAGGCGGGCCGTGATCCCGGCGCGGCGCAGCTCAACGGCGGACGCGACGTCGAGCACCGCGAGGCTCTCCGCCCCGGACTCGAGGGCCGCGCGCGCGACCTGCAGGGCGCCGTGGCCGTACGCGTCGGCCTTCACGGCGACCATCGTGCGGGCGGGGGCGGCGAGCGCCGCGAGCGTGCGGACGTTGTGGCGGATCGCGTCGAGGTCGACCACGGCGCGGCGGCCGGGCGCCTGCGGAGCGGGAGCCGTCGGAGCGGGGACGGTCGCGTCCGCGGCGTGCGCGGGTCCGGTCATGGGACGTGCCTCCGCGTCACGCGGCCGGCGACGCGCGTGACGATCTCGTAGCCGATGGTGCCGGTCGCCTCGGCCCACTCCTCCACCGAGGGGGCGCCGACGGCCGGATCCCCGAACAGCACGGCGTCGTCGCCCACCGCCACCGGCCGGCCGTCGACGACGCCGTCGCCCACGTCGACCACGAACTGGTCCATGGCGATCCGGCCGCTCACCCGGAAGCGCGCGCCGTGGATCGCGACGGGCGCGCGGTTGCTCGCGAGCCGCGGCACGCCGTCGGCGAAGCCGAGCGAGACGAGCGCGAGGGTCGTGGCGCGGGTCGTGCGGTAGGTGTAGCCGTAGGAGACGCCGGTGTCGGCGGGCACGGCCTTCACCGCGACGACGCTGCCGACGAGGGTCATGGCGGGCACGAGGCCGAGTTCGGCCGAGGTGACGCCGTCGAGCGGCGAGATGCCGTAGATCCCGATGCCGAGCCGCACCATGTCGAAGCGCGCCTCGGGCACGCGCAGCGCCCCCGCGGTGGCGGCGAGGTGGCGGATCCCGGGCTCGAGCCCCGCGGCCCGTACCGCGTCCACGGCCGCCTCGAACGCGCGCACCTGCGCGAGGTCCTCCTCGGCGCCGGCGTTGGCGAGGTGGCTGAACACGCCGCCCAGCCGCAGCGCGCCCTCCGCGACGAGCCGCGCGACCTCGGCGACGACGCCCGGCCACTCCGCCGCGGTGACGCCGTTGCGGCCGAGGCCCGTGTCGACCTTGAGGTGGACCTCGGCGGGCCGGCCGATCGCGCGCGCGGCCGCGGCGGCCTCGCGCACCTGGCGGAGGCTGTTGAGGCCGAGGTCGACGTGGGCGGCGATCGCGGCGGCGAAGTCGGCGCCGGGCGCGTGCATCCAGGTGAGGATGGGCGCCTCGATGCCGGCGGCCCGCAGCGCGAGGGCCTCGCGGATGTCGACCACGCCCAGCCGGTCGGCCCCTCCGGCCAGCGCAGCGCGCGCGGACGCGACCGCCCCGTGCCCGTAGCCGTCGGCCTTGACCACGGCCATCACGAGCGGAGCGCCCGTGGCGGCGCGCAGGGTGCGGACGTTCGCGGAGATGGCGCCGGCGTCGATGCGCGCCTCGCGCCGGAGGGCGGCCGGGAGCTGGACGGTGGCCTCGTCGGTCATCGGCCCTCCCCCTCGGTCACCACGAACGCGGTCGCGAGGCCGGCGTCGTGGCTCATGCTCAGGTGGATCCGCGTCACGCCGCGCTCCGCCGCCACCTCGGCGACGGCCCCGCGCACCCGGAACGACGGGTCGCCGTGGTCGTCGCGCACGACCTCCATGTCCTGCCAGCTGATGCCGCCCGGGCCGCCGAGCGCCTTGATCAGCGCCTCCTTGGCCGCGAACCGCGCCGCCAGCGAGCGCGCGGGCAGGGGCCGCTCGGCCGGCGCGAACAGGCGCGGCACGAGGCCCGGCGTGCGCTCGGCGCTCCGGGCGAAGCGCGCCACGTCGACCACGTCGACGCCGATGCCCCTGATCACGCGCGGCCGGTCACTCGACGGTGACGGACTTCGCGAGGTTGCGCGGCTGGTCGACGTCGAGGCCCTTGGCCGCCGCGAGCTCCATCGCGAAGATCTGGAGCGGCGTGACGGCGAGGAGCGGCTCGAACAGCGGCGCGGCGAGCGGGATCGGGATGACCTCGTCGGCGTGCGGCAGGACGAACGCGTCGCCCTGCTCGGCGATCGCGATGACGCGGGCCCCGCGCGCGCGGATCTCCTCGATGTTGGAGATGACCTTCTTGTGCAGCGCGAGCTGGTGCGTCGGGCTCGGCACGATCACGAACACGGGCTGGCCCGGCTCGATCAGCGCGATGGGCCCGTGCTTGAGCTCGCCCGCGGCGAACCCCTCGGCGTGGATGTAGGCGAGCTCCTTGAGCTTCAGCGCGCCCTCGAGCGCGACGGGGAAGCCGACGTTGCGGCCGAGGAAGAGCACGGCGCGGGTGTCCGCCATCCACTTCGCGAGCTGGCTGATCTTCTCGCCCTGCTCCACGACGGTCGCGAGCTTCTCGGGGACCGCGAGCAGCTCCTCGGTGTTCTCCACGATCTCGTCGGCCGAGAGCGTGCCGCGGATGCGCGCCAGGTGCAGGCCGAAGAGGTAGAGCGCGGCGACCTGCGCGACGAACGCCTTGGTCGACGCGACCGCCACCTCGGGGCCGGCGTGCGTGTAGACGACCGCCTCGGACTCGCGCGGGATCGTGGCGCCCTGGGTGTTGCAGATGGACAGCACGCGCGCGCCCGCCTCGCGGGCGTAGCGGACGGCGAGCAGGGTGTCCATCGTCTCGCCCGACTGGCTGATGGAGATGACGAGCGTCGTCGCGTCGAGCACCGGGTCGCGGTAGCGGAACTCGTGCGCGAGCTCCACCTCGACGGGCACGCGGGCCCACTTCTCGATGGCGTACTTGCCGAGGATGCCGGAGTAGGCGGCCGTGCCGCACGCGACGATGACGACGCGCGAGATGTCCGCGAGGTCGACCTCGCCGATGGCGTCGAGGTCGGGCAGTACGACGACGCCGTCGACGATGCGGCCGCGCAGCGTGTTCGCCACGGCGTCCGGGCCCTCGCTGATCTCCTTCGCCATGAAGCTCGACCAGCCGCCCTTCTCGCTGGCGGAGGCGTCCCAGGCGATCTCGAACTCGTGCGTCTCGACGGGCGCGCCGTGGAAGTCGGTGACCGTGACGGAGTCGGGGCGGATGGCGACCATCTGGTCCTGCCCGATGGCGACCGCGCGGCGCGTGAACTCCACGAACGCGGCGACGTCGGATCCGAGGAAGTTCTCCCCCTCGCCGAGCCCGATGACGAGCGGCGAGTTGCGGCGGGCGCCGACCACGAGGCCGGGCTGGTCGCGGTGCACGGCGAGGAGCGTGAACGCGCCCTCGAGCCGGCTCACGGTGTTGCGGAACGCCTGCTCGAGGTCGTGCGTGATCCCGTACTCGCGGCCGAGCAGCTGCGCCGCGACCTCGGTGTCGGTGTCGCTGTGGAACTCGTAGCCGTCCGCGAGGAGGTCGTCCTTGAGCTCCGCGAAGTTCTCGATGATGCCGTTGTGGATGAGGGCGAGCTTGCCGTCGTCGCCCAGGTGCGGGTGCGCGTTGCGGTCCGTGGGTCCGCCGTGGGTCGCCCAGCGCGTGTGGCCGATGCCGGTGGATCCGTTCGGGAGCGGCGACGCCTCGAGGTCCTCCAGGAGGCGGTCGAGCTTGCCGGCGCGCTTGCGGACGCCGAGCGTGCCGTCGGCGTCCAGCACCGCGACGCCCGCGGAGTCGTATCCGCGGTACTCCAGCCTCCGCAGTCCCCCGAGGAGGACCTCGAGGCTCCTGGCCTCACCGACGTAACCCACGATTCCGCACATGGGAGCCGAGTTTACCGTCGGGGATCGCGGATCCCCTGCGCGTGCCGCGCGCCGGGCGCGCCCCCGCGGCTCGGTCACGGCTCGCGCCCCGCCATAGGATGAACGAGCCATGCCAGACACCGCGACGGGACACCCGACGAGCCATGGCAACGTCTCCCCGTTCGTGGAGATCGCCCGGGCCGACTGGGCCGCTCTCGCGCCCGCCACGCACCTCCCGCTCCGCGAGACCGAGGTCGTGCAGCTCCGCGGCATCGGCGACCGGCTCGACATGCGCGAGGTCGGCGACGTCTACCTCCCGCTCAGCCGGCTGCTCAACCTCTACGTCTCCGGCACGAAGAAGCTGCACCGCGAGACGAGCGCGTTCCTCGGCGAGCGCGCCAAGAGCACGCCGTTCGTCATCGGCGTCGCGGGATCCGTGGCCGTCGGCAAGTCGACCGTCGCCCGCCTGCTCCGCGAGATGCTGGCCCGCTGGGACGACACCCCGCGCGTCGAGCTCGTCACCACCGATGGCTTCCTGCACCCGAACGCCGAGCTCGAGCGCCGCGGCCTCATGGAGCGCAAGGGCTTCCCCGAGTCGTACGACCGGCGCGCGCTGCTGCGGTTCGTCACGCAGGTGAAGAGCGGCGTCCCCGAGGTGCGCGCGCCGTTCTACTCGCACCTCGCGTACGACATCGTGCCGGGCGCCGAGGTCGTCGTGCGGCAGCCGGACGTGCTCATCATCGAGGGCCTCAACGTGCTGCAGCCGTCGGCCTCGGGGGCGAAGCTCGCGGTCAGCGACCTCTTCGACTTCTCGATCTACGTGGACGCCCGCACGCACGACATCGCGCAGTGGTACGAGGAGCGCTTCCTCAGCCTCCAGCGCGGCGCCTTCAGCAACCCGCGCTCGTACTTCCACCGCTACGCCGGCCTCAGCGCCGACGAGGCGGTGGCGCACGCGCGGCGCATCTGGTCGAGCATCAACGAGCCGAACCTCGAGCAGAACATCCGGCCGACCCGGTCGCGCGCGACGCTCGTGCTGCGCAAGGGCCCGGACCACTCGGTCACGAGCGTGGCGCTCCGCAAGCTCTGACGCAGCCGCCGCCCGCGAGGGCGACGGAGCCTGCGGACGCGGCTAGATGGCGAGGCGCTCCGTGACGAGCGCAGCGAGCTCCTGGGCGTGGCGCTCGGCGGTCGCCTGGTCGGCGGCCTCCACCATCACGCGGATCATCGGCTCGGTGCCCGAGGCGCGCAGGAGGATGCGGCCGGTGTCGCCCAGCTCGGCCTCGGCGCGCGCGACGGCGGCGGCGAGCTCGGCGTCGTCGCCCACGCGATCGCGGTCGACGCCGCGGACGTTGATCATGACCTGCGGGTAGACGGTCATGACGGACGCGAGCTCGCGGAGGCTCTTGCCCGTGGCCGCCATCTCGCCGAGCAGCTGGATGCCCGTGAGGATCCCGTCGCCGGTCGTCGCGTGCTCCGCGATGACGAGGTGGCCGGACTGCTCGCCGCCGAGCGAGTAGCCGCCCTCGTTCATGGCCTCGAGCACGTAGCGGTCGCCCACCCGCGTCTGCAGCACGGTGACGTCGTTCTCGGCCATGGCGATGCGCAAGCCCAGGTTGCTCATCACCGTCGCCACGAGCGTGCGCTCGGCGAGCAGGCCGCGGCGGGCCATGGAGAGCGCGAGCACCGCCATGATCTGGTCGCCGTCGATGATCTGGCCGGTGTGGTCGACCGCGAGGCAGCGGTCGGCGTCGCCGTCGTGCGCGATGCCCACGTCGGCGCCGTGCTGGAGGACGGCCTCCGCGAGCAGGTCGAGGTGCGTGGACCCGACCCGGTCGTTGATGTTCATGCCGTCGGGGTCGTTGCCGATGACGGTGACGCGCGCGCCCGCGTCCGTGAAGACCTCGGGGCTGATGCCGGCGGCGGCCCCGTGCGCGCAGTCGAGGACCACGTGGATCCCGTCGAGCCGGTGCTGCAGCGTGCCGAGCAGGTGGAGGACGTAGCGGTCCTCGGCGTCCGCGAAGCGGCGGATGCGGCCGACGTCGGCTCCCGTGGGGAGCAGGACGGGCTGGCTCAGCTGCGCCTCGACGCGGTCCTCGAGCTCGTCGGCGAGCTTCCGTCCGCCGGCGGCGAAGATCTTGATCCCGTTGTCGGGAGCGGGGTTGTGCGACGCGGAGATCATCACGCCGAAGTCGGCGTGGACGTCCGCGATGAGGTAGGCCGCTGCCGGCGTCGGGATGACCCCGGCGTCGAACACGTCGACGCCGGAGCTCGCGAGGCCGGCGGCCACGGCCGCCGCGATGAACTCGCCGGAGACGCGGGGATCCCGGGCGACGACCGCGGTGGGTCGTCGTCCGGAATCCCGGGCGTCCTGGCCGAGCACGTGCGCGGCGGCCTGGGCCAGGCGCAGGGCGAGGTCCGCGGTGATGGTCTCGCCGTTGGCGAGGCCGCGAACGCCGTCCGTGCCGAAGAGCCGGGGCATGGCTGCCGGGGTGCCCGAGCGCCTTAGCGCTTCGAGAACTGGGGCGCCTTGCGGGCCTTCTTGAGTCCGGCCTTCTTGCGCTCCTTGACGCGCGCGTCGCGGCTGAGGAAGCCGTTCTTCTTCAGCGTGGCGCGGTTGTTCTCCTCGTCGATCTCGTTGAGGGCGCGGGCGATGCCGAGGCGCAGCGCGCCTGCCTGGCCGGAGGGGCCACCGCCGGAGATGCGCGCGACGACGTCGTAGCTGCCGAGGAGGTCGAGGACCTTGAACGGGTCGTTGACGAGCTGCTGGTGCAGCTTGTTGGGGAAGTAGTCCGCGAACTCACGGCCGTTGACCGTGATCGAGCCGGAGCCGGGGACGAGGCGCACGCGGGCGATGGCCTGCTTGCGTCGTCCGACGGCGCCGCCGGACACGTTGAGGACCGCGCGGGGGGCCTTGGGGGCCTCCTCGTTCGGGGTCTCGGTCGAGAAGCTCTCGGGAGCCACGTCGAGGGAGTCTGAGATCTGAGCCACTGGGTTCGATTCCTTCTGAGGTCTTTGGTCGTCGCTGTCGGCAGCCGGAGCTACTGAGCGACCTGGCCGAGGGTGTACGGGGTGGGCTGCTGAGCAGCGTGGGGGTGCTCGGGGCCCGCGTAGACCTTGAGCTTCTTCAGCTGCGCCGCACCCAGCGAGTTCTTCGGCAGCATGCCGCGGATGGCCTTCTCGACCGCGCGCGTGGGGTGCTTCTCGAGCATCTCGACGTAGGTGGTGGCCGTGAGGCCGCCCGGGTAGCCGGAGTGGCGGTAGGCCAGCTTCTTCTCGAGCTTCTGGCCCGTGAGCGCCACCTTCTCGGCGTTGACGATGATCACGAAGTCGCCCATGTCCATGTGGGGGGCGAACGTGGCCTTGTGCTTGCCGCGCAGGAGCGCGGCGGCGTGGCTGGCGAGACGGCCGAGGACGATGTCCGTGGCGTCGATGACGACCCAGTCGTGCTGGACCTCACTGGCCTTGGGGGAATAGGTGCGCGTCATTGATCTGACTGCCTTCTTTTCGAGGTGAGATGGTCGTGGATCCCGCTCCGTGGGCGTTCTGACGAGAACGCATCCGGTGGAGGGCTCAACCTTGTACGTGCCGCACGCAGGCGTGCAGACAACCGGTTCAGAGTACGCGATCGGAGCGGATCAGGCAATCCCGGGCGTGTCGGCGAGCCGGGCGAGGGCGCGCGCGGCCCCCGCCGCGCCCTCCGCGGCCGGATCCACCTCGTGCGCGCCGCGCCTGTTCCGGGTGATGGCGTTGCGCGCCTCCAGCCCGTCGTCGGCCGGGTAGCCCACCCGCTCGAGCACGAGGCCGCGCGCCGGCATGACGCTGAACTCGCTGGTCCGCTCGCGGACCTCCAGCAGCTCGCGCAGCCGGGCGACCGTCGCGCGGCCGGATGCGGCGGCGACGCACGCGCCGACGAGCGCGCGCACCATGCTGTGGCAGAAGGCGTCCGCCCGCACGACGGCCTCGAGCGCGCCGTCGTGAGCGCGCGTCCAGGTCAGCTCCTGCAGCGTGCGGATGGTGGACGCCCCCTCCCGCGGCTTGCAGTAGGCGGCGAAGTCGTGCAGGCCGAGCAGCGCGTCGGCCGCCTGCTGGAGCACGGCGGCGTCGAGCTCGACCGGGACCTCGACCGTGCGGTGCCGCTGCAGCGGGTCGCGGGGGCCCGCGGCGTCGGCGATCCGGTACCGGTAGGCGCGCCAGGTGGCGGAGAAGCGCGCGTCGAACCCGGCCGGCGCCGGGGTGCAGGCCGTGACGACCACGTCGGAGCGCGCGCCGAGCACGCCGTTCATCCGCCGGGCCAGCGCGGCCGCCGCCCGCTCGACGGACGGGACGTGATCCGCTCCCCCCGCGGCGTCGGCGGCCCTCCCCCGCGGCGGGCGGTCGAGGGACGCGACCTGCGCGTCCGTCAGGTCGAGGTGCGCGACCTGCCCGGTCGCGTGCACCCCCGCGTCGGTCCGGCCCGCGACGACGAGCCCCGGCGCGGGCGGCGTGCGCGCGAGGAGCTGCGCGATGGCCTCCTCGAGCGCGCCCTGCACCGTGCGGAGGCCGGGCTGCTTCGCCCAGCCGGCGAAGCCCGTGCCGTCGTAGGCCACGTCGAGGCGGACGCGCGCGCCGCCCGGGGCCGCCTCGTCCGCGGTCATCGCGCGGCGGATCCCCGCGGCCGGGTCATGCCGACCTCCCGCTCGTGCACCACGGTGCGGCTGGACTGCGTGAAGCCCAGGTGCTCGTAGAGGTCGAGCGCGCCCGTGGGGCTGTCGGAGTCGACGTCGAGGACCGCGCGCTGGAGCCCCTCGGCGCGGAACCCCGCGAAGGCCGCGGACAGGAGCGCCTGCGCGAGGCGCCGGCCGCGGAACTCGCGGCGCACGCCGACGAGGGCGACGTACGCGGACGTGTAGCCGGCCGCCTCCCAGTCGTGCGGCGAGACCTCCGTCATCGCGAAGCCGGCGACCACCGCGTCGTCGCCGTCGCCCGTGACGGCGATCACGGACAGGTCGTCGCGCGCGGTCGGCAGCGACAGGAACGCCTCCCACCGCTCGACGCTGATGGGCTCGGATCCCCAGTGGTCGCGGAACACCTCGTTCTTGGCGAGGCGGGTGCGCTCCCACCACTCGCGCGTGACCGGGATCAGCCGGAGGCCCTCGGGCGCGGGCACGTCGGGGAGCTCCTCGGACAGGTCGCGGTGCATCTCGATGAAGTACCGGTTCGGCGTGAAGCCGCGCGACTCGGCGAGGGCCGTCGCGCCGGCCGAGTCGGCCGGGGACTCGAGCCCCATGCGCGTGGGGACGGGGCCTTCCACGTGGTCGGCGGGCTGCGCGACCGCGAGCGCCTGCGTGGCCCGGGCGACCTGCCAGTCGAGCAGGCGCGCGCCGATGCCCCGTCGGCGGAGGTCGGGCCGGACGCCGCCCGAGAGGTGCCCGCGCACGACGGCCTCGTCGTCCGGCTTGACGATCGCGGAGCCCTCCGCGGCGAGGCGGCCGTCGGCGTCGACGGCGACGATCGCGTCCCGGGAGAGGTCCACGTACGAGAAGCCCAGCGACATCGCGACCTCGTCGTGCGTGGGGCGGTGCTCGGGGTGGTCGGCGTCGGCGATCAGGCCGTGCAGCTCGACGAGCGCGTCCCGGTCGTCGGGTGTCACCGCGCGCCAGGTGATCCCCTCGGGACCCTCGGGGAGCGGGATGGGTGCGGTGGAGGAGGGGTCGTCCGGCATGGTGGTGCTGCTGTCGGTCATGCTCCCAGGGTACCGGGGCCGGATCCGCCACCCCCGGCCGCAGCCGCCGCCCCCGCGCCCGGGACGGCCCATCCGTCCCCGGACGCACGAGAGCCCCCGTCGCGCGGGGCGACGGGGGCTCTCGGGATGGTGCGGTGCGGACCTACTTGTCGGACTTCTCCGCGGCGTCGGCCTCGACCTCGGCGGCGGCCGCGTCGGTGGACTCCGCGGGCGTCTCGTCCGTGTGCTCGACGGCGTCGGTCTCCTCGACGGGGACCTCGGTCTCCTCGGCGACCGGCGCCGCGGCGGCCGGAGCCGACGCGGTCGCGGTGCGCGAGGAGCGGACCTTCGGGGTCACGGGCTCGAGCACGAGCTCGATCTGCACCATGGGGGCGTTGTCGCCCTTGCGGAAGCCGAGCTTCGTGATGCGGGTGTAGCCGCCGTCGCGCTCGGCGACGAGGGGCGCGATCTCCGTGAAGAGCTCGTGGACGACGCTCTTGTCGGGGATGATCCCCATG
This sequence comes from Clavibacter michiganensis subsp. tessellarius, assembly GCF_021922985.1. Lineage (NCBI taxonomy): Bacteria > Bacillati > Actinomycetota > Actinomycetes > Micrococcales > Microbacteriaceae > Clavibacter > Clavibacter tessellarius. The sequence goes on from NZ_CP040788.1 coordinate 2,002,650, forward strand.
ACGCGGCGGCGGGCGTGCAGGTCGCCGCGCTTGGCGAACGTCACCAGGCGCTCGGCGACGGGACGCAGGCGCTTGGCCTTCGTCTCGGTCGTCTTGATGGACTTGTGCTCGAAGAGGCTCTGGGCCAGGTTCGCGAGCATGAGGCGCTCGTGCGCCGGGCCGCCTCCGAGGCGGGGACCCTTGGTGGGCTTGGGCATGGTCTATGTCTCCGTAAAAGGTGGTCGAAGGGAAGTCGGGCCGAGGCCGGACGGTCAGTTGGTGGTGGTCTCGTCCTCGTCGTAGCTGTAGTAGTGCGCGCCGTCGAAGCCGGGGACGGCGTCCTTCAGCGACAGACCCAGCTCGACCAGCTTGTCCTTGACCTCATCCACGGACTTCTGACCGAAGTTGCGGATGTTCATGAGCTGCGTCTCCGACAGGGCGACGAGCTCGCTCACGTTGTTGATGCCCTCGCGCTTGAGGCAGTTGTACGACCGGACCGAGAGGTCGAGGTCCTCGATGGGCATCGACAGCTCGGAGCTGAGGACGGCGTCGACCGGCGCGGGGCCGATCTCGATGCCCTCGGCGGCCGAGTTGAGCTCGCGCGCCAGGCCGAACAGCTCGGTGAGCGTGCGACCGGCCGACGCGATGGCGTCGCGCGGCGTGATGGCGGACTTCGTCTCGACGTCGACCACGAGGCGGTCGAAGTCGGTGCGCTCGCCGGCGCGGGTGGCCTCGACGCGGTAGGTGACCTTGAGCACGGGCGAGTAGATCGAGTCGACCGGGATCTGGCCGGCCTCGCTGAACTCGCTGCGGTTCTGGGTCGCCGAGACGTAGCCGCGGCCGCGCTCGATCGTCAGCTCCAGCTCGAACTTCGCCTTCTCGTTGAGCGTGGCGATGACGAGCTCGGGGTTGTGGATCTCGACGCCCGCGGGAGCGGAGATGTCGGCGGCCGTGACCTGGCCCGCGCCCTGCTTGCGCAGGTAGGCGGTGATCGGCTCGTCGTGCTCGCTGGAGACGACGAGGCCCTTGATGTTGAGGATGATCTCGGTCACGTCCTCCTTCACGCCGGGGACGGTGCTGAACTCGTGCAGCACCCCGTCGATCCGGATGCTGGTGACGGCCGCGCCGGGGATGGACGACAGGAGGGTGCGGCGGAGGGAGTTGCCGAGCGTGTAGCCGAAGCCGGGCTCCAGCGGCTCGATGACGAACCGCGAGCGGAACTCCGAGATGGTCTCCTCGGTGAGCGTGGGGCGCTGTGCAATGAGCACTGTGTTGTTTCCTTTCGGCGAGGCGTCCGCTATATGACGTCTGCGATGCCCCCCGGGTGGCGGCCCGGGCGGGTGGTGGAGGTGGTCGAACGGACACACGGCGGATCGGCCGACGCCGTCCCCTCCTGGCGGAGCGGGACGGCAGCGGCCGATCAGCGCGAGCTAGACGCGGCGGCGCTTGGGGGGACGGCAGCCGTTGTGCGCCTGCGGGGTGACGTCGTTGATCGAGCCCACCTCGAGGCCGGCGGCCTGGAGCGAGCGGATCGCGGTCTCGCGGCCGGAGCCCGGTCCCTTGACGAACACGTCGACCTTCTTCATGCCGTGCTCCTGCGCCTGGCGGGCGGCCGACTCGGCGGCGAGCTGCGCGGCGAACGGCGTGGACTTGCGCGAGCCGTTGTAGCCGACGACGCCCGAGGACGCCCAGCTGATGACGGCGCCGGTCGGGTCCGTGATCGAGACGATGGTGTTGTTGAAGGTGCTCTTGATGTGGGCCTGGCCCACGGCGATGTTCTTCTTGTCCTTGCGGCGCGGCTTGCGAACGGCCGACTTGGGTGCTGCCATGGAATTCTCCTGAATCTACGGGTGGCGAGGCGCGGGCCGGAGGCCTAGCGCGCCTTCTTCTTGCCGGCTACGGTGCGCTTCGGGCCCTTGCGGGTGCGAGCGTTGGTCTTCGTGCGCTGCCCGTGGACAGGGAGGCCGCGGCGGTGGCGGATGCCCTCGTAGCTGCCGATCTCGACCTTGCGGCGGATGTCGGCGGCGACCTCGCGGCGGAGGTCTCCCTCCACCTTGAAGTTGCCCTCGATGTAGTCGCGGAGCGCGATGAGCTGGTCGTCGCTGAGGTCCTTGACGCGGATGTTCTTGTCGATGCCGGTGTCCGCGAGCGTCTTGACGCTCGAGGTGCGGCCGACGCCGTAGATGTACGTGAGTGCGATCTCGACGCGCTTGTCGCGCGGGAGGTCGACGCCTGCTAGACGTGCCATTGAGGCTTCTCCTGGTGGTGGATGGAGGTCTGCAGCAGAGCCTGTGCATCGGCCTCCGACCGATGGTGTCCCCCGGACCCTCGCGGGTCCCGGCTTCCGGCGCTGCTGTCGTGCTTCTTATGGGTGGTGCGGGTGGTGCCGTGCGATGGGTCTGATCAGCCCTGGCGCTGCTTGTGGCGCGGGTTCTCGCAGATGACCATCACGTTGCCGCTGCGTCGGATGACCTTGCACTTCTCGCAGATCGGCTTGACGCTCGGGTTGACCTTCATGACGCTTCCTTATGTGTTCTTCGCTGGCCTCGTACCCCGCGGGTGCGGGGCCGTTCCTTGTGCAGCAGGCCTACTTGTAGCGGTAGACGATCCGGCCGCGCGTGAGGTCGTACGGGCTCAGCTCCACGATCACGCGGTCCTCGGGGAGGATGCGGATGTAGTGCTGACGCATCTTGCCCGAGATGTGGGCGAGGACCTTGTGCCCGTTGCTCAGCTCAACGCGGAACATCGCGTTCGGCAGAGCTTCGACAACTCCGCCTTCGATCTCGATGACGCCGTCTTTCTTGGCCATATACTCACTGTCGCTAGAGGTGGTGTCTGCTGGTCGTGCGGATGCGCATCAGGTGGAGCGCGCATGGTGGGGACGGCTCGCCGGGAGGCGGCCGCGCACCAAGGGTCGAGAGTACGGCATCCCCGGGCGTGTCGCAATTCTCCCCGCGTGTCGCGGTCGGATCCGCCCGTCCTGCGCTAACGGGAGCGCCGCGCCCCCGGAGCGCACGACGGGCCGGGCGGTCGCCCGCCCGGCCCGTGCACGATGCGTCGCGTCGCCTGCCGCCTACTCCGCGCGGTGACGCGGCGCGCTGCGGCGGTCGGCCTGGGCCGCGTCCACCACGGCGACGAGGTCGGCGGTGAGGGGGTGCCCGTCGTCGAGCCCGGTGACCCGACGGACGAGGTCCGCGGCGGTGTCGGTCTGCAGCAGCTCCTGGAGCTCGAGCGCCTGCGGGTCGCCCGCGGGGTCGAAGCGGAGCGCCTGGCCCATCGCGCGGACGAGCGCGTCGTGCGGCAGGCCGCGCTCGGCGAGCTGGGATGCGGGTCCCACGAAGCGCTCCTCGCGGGAGAGCTTGCGCAGCGGCTGGCGGCCGACGCGCTCGACGGTGTCCGCGAGGGCCGCGTTGGCGAAGCGCGCGAGGTTCTTCTCGCGGTACGCCGCCTGCTCGGCCTCGTCGAGCCCGTGCTTGGCGACGAGCAGCGCGCTCGTCTCCTCGAGCACGAGGCGGACCTCGTCGGCGACCTCGGGGATCGCCATCGCGTCCGACTGGCTCACGGCACCGCGCGCGTAGCCGTGGTACGCGACGGTCGCGTGGCCGGTGTTGACCGTGAAGAGCTTGCGCTCGATGTAGGGCGCGAGGTCGTCGACGAACGTGGCGCCGGGGATCTCGGGCACGGCGTCGCCGAACGGACCGCGCTCCACGACCCACTCCGAGAAGTCCTCGACGGTCACGTCGAGGCCCGCGGCGGGGTCCTGGTTCGGGACGATGCGGTCGACGGCCGTGTTGGCGAAGACCGCGCGCCCCAGGGCGTCCGCGTCGTCGCCGAGCGCCGTCGCGATCTCGGCGCGCAGCGTGTCCGTGGCGTTGATCGCGTTCTCGCACGCCATGACGGCGACCGGCGCGAGGTCGGCCGAGCGCGCGCGCAGGCCCGACGCGATGGCGGGCGCCACGAAGCGGAGGATGTTCGGGCCCACGGCCGTGGTGACGACGTCGGCGGTCGCGATCTCGCGGATCAGCGCCTCGCCGTCGGCCGCGCTGTCGATCGCGCGGAAGCCCGTGACGGTCCACTCGCGCGCGTGCGGGCCGACCTCGGTGACGCGGTACGAGTCGGCGGCGTCGAGGTGCTCGATGAGCTCGGCGTTGACGTCGGCGAAGACGACCTCGTACCCGGCCTCGTGCAGGATCAGCCCGACGAAGCCGCGGCCGATGTTGCCGGCGCCGAAGTGGACGGCCTTCACGCCTCGTTCACCTCCGCCAGGAGCGCGTACAGCGCCTCGGCGTCGGGGGCGTCGAGGAGCTTCTGCACCTCGTCGTCGTCGCTGAAGATGATGGCGATCTTGCTGAGGATGTCGAGGTGCCCGTTGTCCTTGCCGGCGATGCCGACGACGAAGCGGACCTCGTTGCCCGCCCAGTCGATCGGGGCGTCGTAGCGGACGAAGGAGAGGGCGGAGTCGAGGATCGTGTCCTTGCCCTCGTTGGTGCCGTGCGGGATGGCGAGCAGGTTGCCCATGTAGGTCGAGACGCTCTTCTCGCGCTCGAGCATGAACCCCTGGTACTCGGGGGTGACGGCGCCCGCGGCGACGAGGATGCCCGCCGCCTCGGCGATGGCCTCCTCCACGCTCGCGGCGGTGCCGCCGACGCGGATCTGGGCGGGTTCGAGGACGTTCGACATGGTGCTCCTGACGTGGTTCTGCCTGATGCGAGGCTACCGGGGCCCGGTCGGTGTCGACCGGGCCCCGGAGCCCGCGCGTGCGGTGGTGCGGGTCCGCCGCGGGGGGCGGACCGGGATCAGCTGTCCGAGCGCTGCTTCCGGACCAGCTCCACGATCTCGTCGTAGCGCGGCGAGTTCATGAAGTTGTCGACCGAGACGTGCTCGCTCGCCGGGCTCTTCTCGCGGGCGCGGTCGGTGAGCTCGCGCTGCGTGATCACGAGGTCGGCCTGGCCGTCGAGGGCCGCGATGGCCTTGTTGACGACCGTGACGTCGGTGACGCCGGCCTTCTTCATCTTGTTGCGGAGGACCGAGGCGCCCATGGCGGACGAGCCCATGCCGGCGTCGCAGGCGAAGACGATGTCCTGGATGCGGGTGGCCGTGGCCGTGCCGCCGTCCGTGCCCGTGCCCGTGGCCGCCTGGCCGTCGGCGAGGCCGCCGACCGTGCCCGCGGTGCCGGTCTCGGCGCCGAGGCCCGTGAGGACCGACGACTCCTTGCCCTTGTTGGCCTGGGTCGCGGCGACCGCGGCGCCGAAGTCGCCCGAGCCCTTCTTGCCGGTGCGGAGGATGACCGCCGCGACGACGAAGGTGACGGCGGCCGAGATGATGACCGAGAGGATCACGCCGGGGAAGCTGTCGCTGGCGGTCTGGCCGAGCACGGCGATGATGCTGCCGGGCGAGGCCGGGGCACGGAGGCCGGAGCCGAAGGCGACGTTGGTCGCGACGCCCGAGGCGCCACCCGCGATGACCGCGAGGAACAGGAGCGGCTTGGACAGCACGTACGGGAAGTAGATCTCGTGGATGCCGCCGACGAACTGGATGAGGATCGCGCCGGGGGCGGTGGAGCGGGCCGCGCCCGCGCCGAAGATCGCGAACGCGAGGAGCACGCCGAGGCCGGGGCCGGGGTTCGCCTCGAGCAGGAACAGGATGCTCTTGCCGTTCTGCAGCGCCTCGGTCGTGCCGAGCGGGGTGAGGATGCCCTGGTTGATGGCGTTGTTGAGGAACAGGACCTTCGCCGGCTCGATCACGATGCTCGTGAGGGGCAGCAGGCCGTTGTCGACGAGGAAGCCGACGCCGCCGCCGAGGCGGGCGGTGATCCAGCCGATGACGGGCGTGAGGGCGAAGAACGCGCCGATCGCGAAGATCGCGCCGAGGATGCCGGCGGAGAAGTTGTTGACCAGCATCTCGAAGCCGGGGCGGATCCGGTCGATCCAGAGCCGCTCGATGACCTTCAGCAGGTAGGCCGCGAGCGGGCCCGTGATCATCGCGCCGAGGAACATCGGGCTGCCGCCGTCGTAGTACGGCTCGCCGATGGTGCCGACGATGACGCCCATGGTGGCGATGGTCGCGACCACGCCGCCTCGGGTGTCGTAGACCATGCGGCCGCCGGTGTTCGCGATGAGCAGCGGCAGCATGAAGAACAGGATCGGGTTGATCAGCTGCGCGATGTCCGCGTTGGGCAGGTAGCCCGTGGGGATGAACAGGGCCGTGAGGAGGCCCCAGGCGATGAACGCCGCGATGTTCGGCATGATCATGCCGCTGAGGAACGTGCCGAACTTCTGCACGCCGAGCCGCACGGACTGTCCCGTGCTGCGGGTGGGTGACGTCGTCGTCATGGGGGTGGTGCTCCTGTCGTGGTGGGGCGGGCCTGCTGCGGCCCGCCTGCTGCGGTGGTGAGGGTGTGGTGCGGTGGAGGGGGCGGGTCAGACGGTGGCGGGCGCCGACGCCGCGGTGACCGCGGCGCGCGCCTCGACGGCGCTGTCGGCGGCGAGGGCGACGGCGGCCAGGGCCTCCGCCTCCTCGCGCGAGTGGAGGGCGAGCTCGGCGCGCACGTCGGCGAGGGCCGCGGGCGACATCGAGAGGCTGGTGGCGCCGAGGCCCACGAGCACGACGGCGAGCAGCGGGTCGGCCGCGGCCTCGCCGCAGATGCCCACGGGCTTGCCGAGAGCGCGTCCCGCGGCGCCGACCTCCTGCACGAGGCGGAGGACGGCGGGGTGCCACGGGTCCTGGAACGCGGCCACGGATCCCAGCAGCCGGTCGGCCGCGAGCGTGTACTGCGTGAGGTCGTTGGTGCCGATGCTCGCGAAGTCGGCGACACCGAGGATCCGGTCGGCCAGCAGCGCGGAGGACGGGACCTCCACCATCACGCCGACGGTCTTCAGGCCCAGCTCGCGGCCGAGGGCCGAGAAGTAGCGCGCCTCCTCCACGGTCGAGACCATGGGCGCCATGACCCACAGGTCGGCGTCGGTGGCGGCGTCGGCCTGCGCGAGCGCGGTGAGCTGGTCGCGGAGGATCTGCTCGTTGGCGCGGAGCGCGCGGAGGCCGCGGAGGCCGAGGGCCGGGTTCTCCTCGTCGGCGTCGTTGAGGAAGGCGAGCGGCTTGTCGGCGCCGGCGTCGAGCGCGCGGACGACGACCTTCTGGCCGGGGAACGCCTCGAGCAGGCGCGTGTAGTGCGCCTGCTGCTCGGCGACGGTCGGCGCGCTCGTGGCGTCGAGGAAGAGGAACTCGGTGCGGAAGAGGCCGACGCCCTCGGCGCCCTTGGCCACCGCGTCCGCGGCGCCGTCGGCGGATCCGAGGTTCGCGAGCAGCGGGATCGTCGTGCCGTCGGACAGCGCGCCGGGGCCGGTGGGCACGGCGACGCGGGCGCTCCGGGCGGCGATGGCGTCGCGCGCGGCGGACTCCTCCTCCGGGGTCGGGCCCACGGTGACGGCGCCGGTCAGCGCGTCGACCACCACGGTCTCGCCGTCGGCGAGGTCGGCCGCGGCCGCGACGCCGACGACCGCGACGATCGCCTTCTCGCGGGCGAGGATCGCCGTGTGCGAGGTGGGGCCGCCGTCGGTCGTGACGAGGGCGAGCACCTTGTCGAGGTCGAGGAGGGCCGTGTCGGCGGGCGCGAGGTCGCGGGCGACGAGCACGAAGGCGTGGTCGGGGTCCGGCACGCCCGGGGCGGCGACACCCTGCAGGTGCGCGACGACGCGCTGCGAGACGTCGTCGAGGTCGGTGGCGCGCTCGCCCATGTAGCCGCCCATGCTGAGGAGCAGGTCGCGGAAGCCCGCGAACGCCTCGTGCACGGCGCGCTCGGCGGTGCGGCCCGTCGCGAGGCGGGCGGTGATGTCGTCGACGAGCGTCGGGTCCTCGGCCATGAACGCCTGCGCCTCGAGGACGTCCTTGGCGGCGCCGCCGGCCTTCTCCCCGCGGATGCGGATGTCGGCGGCGACCGCCGCGAGCGACGCGCTCACGCGGATGCGCTCCTCGTCGGCGGTCAGGGTGCTGGCGGTGTCGGCGGGCTCGGGGAGCGGGTCGGGCATCCGGATCACGGGGCCGACGGCGGAGCCCCGGCCGATGCCGATGCCCTGCAGGGTGCGGGAGCTCATGCGGCGTCCAGGTCGGACTCGAGGAGCGTGGCGAGGTCGGTGACGACCTGCTCGGCGTTCTCGCCCTCGGCGGAGACGACGACCTCGTCGCCCGTGTCGACGCCCAGCGAGATCACGCCGAGGATGCTGGCGGCGTTCACGCTGCGGTCGCCCTTGGCGAGCTGCACGGGGATCCCGGCCTTCGCGGCCGCCTGCGTGAAGAGCGAGGCGGGGCGGGCGTGCAGCCCGTGCGACGAGGCGATGGTGACGGTGCGTTCTGCCATGGTGGCTCCTTCGATCGGCCCCGTCGTCGGGGCCCTGGTGGGCGGTGGTCGTGCGGTGTCGCGGTCGTGCCGGTGATGCGGGTCGTGCCGGTCGTGCCGGTCGTGCGGTGTCGGCGCGGGGCCGGTGGTCTCGGGGCGGGGGCGGGCGGAGGCGGTCAGGCGGGGTGCGGCGCTCCCCCGGCGGGTCGGCCGGGCGCGGCGCCCATCCCGAGCGCGCGGCCGCCGGCGCGCATCGCGGCGAGGGCCCGGTCGAGCGCGGCGCGGGCGCCCTCGGGACGCGAGGCGTCCGCGTCGAGGAGCACGGCGGTCGCGCCCTCGTCGGCGGCGGCCCGGCGCACGAGGTCGATGCGGTCGGCGAGGTGGGCGCCGAGGAGGACGACGTCCATGCCCGCGGCGTCGAGGCGGACGTCGGCGACGGAGCCGGCGACGGCCTCGATCTCGAGCCCGTCGGCCTCGGCGAGGGAGCGGAGGCGGTGGGCGAGGAAGGTGCTGGATGCGCCGGAGCCGCAGACGACGAGGATCCTCCCGGTCATGCTGTGCCTCCTCGCGTCGTCGCTGGTCGTCCCATGGTGCTCCGCCCGGGGGCGGCGGCACCAGCAGATCCGCTTCCGCACGGTAGGAAGACCCGTCGTGCGCGGCCGCCGCCGGGCGTCCTGCCCGCCCCGGGATGGTTGACTCGACAGTGCACGCGCGCCGCGCCCGTCCCGCCGACCCGGGATCCGCCGGCCGCGGGGAGGACGCGCATGCTCAGCGACAACCAGGAGAGGCTGCTGGACTACCTGTCCTCGGCGGATCGCTGGGTCGAGGCCGGGGAGCTCGCCGACCGGCTGGGCGTCACCACCCGCAGCGTCCGGAGCTACGTCGCCGCGGTCCGCGAGCGGTCGGACGTGGCGATCGCCTCCTCCCCCGACGGCTACCGCATCGACGCCGGCAGCTACGCCCGGCACCGCGGCGGTCGCGGCTCGGGCGACGCCCAGGGCACGCCGCGCGACCGGCTGCACGCGCTCGTCCGCCGCCTGGGCGACGCCCCCGCCGGGCTCGACGTCTTCGCGCTGGCCGACGAGCTGCACGTGAGCGAGTCCACCATCGAGGCGGACCTCCGCAAGGTGCGCGCCCTGGTGGAGGACGCGGGGCTCGCGCTCCGCCGCAGCGGATCCCAGGTCGTGCTCGCGGGGTCCGAGCGCGACTTCCGCCGCCTCCTGTCGCGCATGTTCCGCGACGAGAGCGCGCAGGGGTTCCTGCCGCTCGAGTCCGTGCAGCGGGAGTTCGCGTCCGACTCGCTGCGCGCCTTCAAGACCGACCTCGTCCGCGAGCTCACCGAGCGCGGGTTCTTCGTCAACGAGTACGGCGTCGACAACGTGCTGCTGCACGTGGCGATCGCGGTGGACCGGCTCGCGCGGGCGCCGCGACGGGAGGACGCGGATGCGTCGGCGGGCGCGGCCGAGGCGGCCGCCGGCTCCCCCGCCGCCGATCCCACCGCCCTCGCGATCCGCGACGTGCTCGCCCGGCTCCTCGCCGCCCACTTCGACGCGCCCGTGCCCGCGGGCGACGTCGCCTACCTCGCGCTCCTCGTCCGCACGCGGGTCGTCACGCCCGGCAACGAGCAGTCGCTCGCCACCGTGATGCGGGACCACGTCGTCGAGAGCGACCTCGACGTGGTGCGCGCCATCGTCCGCCGGGTGAAGCAGGAGTACCTGGTCGACCTCGAGGACGAGGACTTCACGGTCCGCTTCTCGCTGCACCTCGGCAACCTCGTCGCGCGCGCCGCCGACCGCTCGTTCTCGCGCAACCCGCTCGCCCGCTCCATCAAGACCTCGTATCCGATGACGTACGAGATCGCGGTCTTCATCGCGAGCGAGGTGCAGCGGCGGCGGGGCATCGCGATCAACGACGACGAGATCGCGTACATCGCGCTGCACGTCGGCTCCCACCGGGAGCGCGTCGCCCGGCGCGACGACCGGGTCGCGTGCGCGCTGGTCTGCCCGAACTACTACGACCTGCACCAGATCATGCGCAGCCGCATCGAGCAGGCGCTCGGCGCGGACATCAGCGTCGACGCCGTGATCACGCGCACCGACGCGGACGCCGACGCGCTCGGGGTCGACCTCGTCATCGACGCCACCGGGTCCCGCCCGCCCGGCGACGCCGTCGTGGTGGTGCAGCCGCTGCCGACGCCCGACGACATCGAGGCGATCCGCCGGGCCGTGGCCCGCGTCCGTCGGCACGCCCGCCGCAGCGCGATGAAGCACGACCTGCTGCGCTTCCTCGACGAGTCGCTCTTCTTCCGCGACCTGCACGCGCCCGACGAGGAGGCCATGATCCGGCTGCTCGGCGGGCGGATGGTCGAGCAGGGCATCATCGAGCCCGAGTACATCGAGGGCGCCATCGAGCGCGAGCGGCTCTCCTCCACGGCGTTCACCGACACGCTCGCCGTGCCGCACTCGCTCGCCATGACCGCGCACCGCACGGCCATCGCCATCGTGGTCAACGACGAGGCGATGCAGTGGGGCGGCAACCGCGTGCATGTGGTGGCGCTCGTCGCGTTCAGCGCGAGCGGCCGCTCGAGCTTCCAGCACGTCTTCGACCAGTTCGTCGAGGTGTTCTCCGACCACCGCGACGTGCAGGCGATCATGCGGGCGTCCGGGTCGCACGGCTCCTTCATCGAGGAGCTCGTGCACGTCATGGACACCTGACCGGCGTCTCCGCCGCGCGCGCCGGACGGCGCCGATCGGTCCGGCCGGTCAGGACGCCACGGCGCTCGGGCGGCCGACGTCGCGGGGGTCGCGCGCGCTCAGGGCGCGACGGGCGTGACGCCCAGCGGCACGAGGCGCGAGGCGCCGCCGTCGGCGAGCGTGAGCACCCAGATGCCGCGCGCGTGCACCGCGACCGAGTGCTCCCAGTGCGACGCCATGCTGCCGTCGACGGTCGCGACGGTCCAGTCGTCGTCGAGGACGCGCGTCTCCGCCTCGCCGTCGGTGATCATCGGCTCGATGGCGACGACCAGCCCGGGCTTCACCGCGGGGCCCTTGCCGCGCACGCGGTAGTTGAACACCGGCGGATCCTCGTGCATGCTCCGGCCGATGCCGTGCCCCGTGTAGTCCATGACGATGCCGAAGGACCCGGCCGCCTCGACGCTCTCCTCGACGGCCTCGCCCACCTCGTTGAGGTGCGACGCGGTCGCGAGCCGGGCGATGCCCGCCCAGAGGGAGTCCTCGGTGACGCGGGACAGGCGCTCGCGCGCCTCCACGACGTCGGGGCTCGCGGGATCCGGCACGACCACGGTCATGGCGGAGTCGCCGTTCCAGCCGTCGATCTCCGCGCCGCTGTCGACGGAGACGATGTCTCCCGGCTGCAGCACGCGGTCGCCGGGGATGCCGTGCACGACCTCGTCGTTGACCGAGACGCACACCGTGTGGCGGTACCCCGGCACGAGCTGGAAGTTCGAGCGCCCGCCGAGCGCGCGGATCGCGGCGTCGGCGGCCGCGTCGAGCTCGCCGGTGGTGACGCCCGGCGCGATGAGCTCGCGCACGGCGTCGAGCGACGCGGCGGTGGCGAGGCCGGGCGCGACCATGCGGCGGATCTCGTCCGGCGTCTTGTAGATGCCGGGCGTGCGGCGGAGCGCTCCCACGGGCTAGGCGCGGCCCGCGTCGGAGACGGGTCGGACGCCGCGCTCGGCGAGGGCCGTGCGGATGCGCTCGGCCACCTCGTCGACCTCGCCGAGGCCGTTGACCTCCACGAGGAGGCCGCTGTCGCGGTAGACGTCGATGAGCGGGCTGGTCTCGCGGACGTAGACCTCCTGGCGGTGCCGGATCTCGTCCTCGCCGTCGTCGGCGCGGCCCTGCTCGGCCGCGCGGCGGGTGAGCCGGGCCACGACCTCCTCCTCGTCGGCGACGAGCTGGATCACGGCGTCGAGCCGCTGTCCCCACCCCTCGAGCAGCTCCTCAAGGTACGCGACCTGCGCCAGCGTGCGCGGGTAGCCGTCGAGCAGGAAGCCCGCGCGGGCGTCCTCCTCCTCGAGGCGGGCCGTGACGAGGCTGTTGGTGAGCTCGTCCGGCACGTAGTTGCCCGCGTCGACGAGCGCCTGGACCTGCTGGCCGAGCTCGGTGCGGTCCTTGATGTTCTGGCGGAAGATGTCGCCGGTGGAGACGTCGGGGATGCCGTGCTCCGCCGCGATGCGCTTCGCCTGCGTGCCCTTGCCCGCGCCGGGAGGGCCGACGATGAGGAGCCGGGTCACTTGAGCAGCCCCTCGTAGTGCCGCTGCTGCAGCTGCGAGTCGATCTGCTTCACCGTCTCGAGGCCGACGCCGACGACGATGAGGATGCTCGCGCCGCCGAACGGGAAGTTCTGGTTGGCGCCGACGAGCGACAGGGCGATGAGCGGCAGGAGCGCGATGAGGCCGAGGTACAGCGAGCCCGGCAGCGTGATGCGCGTGAGCACGTAGTCGAGGTACTCGGCCGTGGGGCGTCCCGCGCGGATGCCCGGGATGAAGCCGCCGTACTTCTTCATGTTGTCGGCGACCTCCTCCGGGTTGAAGGTGATGGCCACGTAGAAGTACGTGAAGCCGACGATGAGCAGGAAGTACATCGCCATGTAGAGCGGGTGGTCGCCCGTGGTGAGGTTGTCGGTGATCCACTGCACCCACGGTGCCGGCGGCTGGCCGACGGGCGGCTGGTTGAACTGCGCGACGAGCGCGGGCAGGTACAGCAGCGACGACGCGAAGATGACGGGCACGACGCCGGCCATGTTCACCTTGATGGGGATGTACGTGTTGTTGCCGCCGTAGGTGCGGCGCCCGACCATGCGCTTGGCGTACTGGACCGGGATGCGGCGCTGCGACTGCTCGACGTAGACGACCGCGGCGACGACCAGGAGGCCGACCGCGATCACCAGGAGGAAGACCTCCCAGCCGCGGCTCTGCTGGATCGCGATGAGCGAGGTCGGGAACGCGGCGGCGACCGACGTGAAGATGAGTAGCGACATGCCGTTGCCGATGCCGCGCTCGGTGATGAGCTCGCCCATCCACATGATGAGGCCGGTGCCGGCGGTCATCGTGATGACCATGAGCATGATCGCGTACCAGGCGTCGTTCGTGACGAGCTGCGTGCAGGCGCTCACGTTGGTCTGGCCGAAGAGGGCGCCGCTGCGCGCGACCGTGATGAGCGTCGTGGACTGGAGCACCGCGAGGGCGATCGTGAGGTAGCGCGTGTACTGCGTGAGCTTGGCCTGGCCGGACTGGCCCTCCTTGTAGAGGGTGTCGAAGTGCGGGATGACCACGCGGAGCAGCTGGACGATGATCGACGCCGTGATGTACGGCATGATGCCCAGCGCGAAGATGGAGAGCTTCAGCAGCGCGCCGCCGCTGAAGAGGTTGACGAGCTCGTAGAGGCCCGAGGTGCCCTGGTTGGCGGCGAGGCACGACTGCACGTTGGCGAAGTCGACGAACGGCGCGGGGATGAAGGAGCCCAGGCGGAAGAGGGCGATGATGCCCAGCGTGAACCCGATCTTGCGACGCAGGTCGGGGGTGCGGAAGATCCTGACGACGGCGCTCAACACGGAGGGTGTCCTGCTTTCTGTGGAGGGTCCGCCGGGAGGCGGGGGTCGGGCCGACCCGATGCGGCCCCAGGTGACAGGAGGGGCGGCCGGTTCCCCGACCGCCCCTCCTGAGCGTCCTGCAGTGCTACTTGACGGAGCCGCCTGCTGCGACGATCTTCTCCGCAGCGGAGCCGGAGACCTTGTCGACAGCAACCGTCAGCTTAACCGAGATGTCGCCGTCCCCGAGGACCTTGACCTTCTCGTTCTTGCGGACGGCACCCTTGGCGACCAGGTCGCTCGTGGTGACGTCGCCGCCGTCGGGGTAGAGCGCGGCGAGCTTCTCCAGGTTCACGACCTGGTACTCGACGCGGAACGGGTTCTTGAACCCGCGGAGCTTCGGGGTGCGCATGTGCAGCGGCATCTGCCCACCCTCGAAGCCGACGCGCACCGTGTAGCGGGCCTTCGTGCCCTTGGTGCCGCGACCCGCGGTCTTGCCCTTCGAGCCCTCACCGCGGCCGACACGCTGGCGTGCCTTCTTGGCCCCGGCGGCGGGACGGAGGTGGTGGACCTTGAGGACCTGGTCGCGCTTGACCGTCTCCGTCGAGCCGACCGTGGTCGTCTCGGCGGAAGCGGCGGCGGCCGGGGCCTTCGCGGTCTTCTTCGGTGCGGCCTTGGACGCCTTCACGGGCGTCTCGGCCGACTCGTTCTTCTCAGCCATCAGTCGATCTCCTCCACCTTCACCAGGTGCGCGACGGTGTTGACGTAGCCGCGGTTCTGGGCGTTGTCCTCTCGGACCACCACGGCACCGATGCGACGGAGCCCGAGGCTCCGCAGGGTGTCGCGCTGGTTCTGCTTCTCGCTGATCTTGGACTTGATCTGCGTCACTCGGAGCTGAGCCATCAGACACCTGCCTTCGCGTCGGCCTCGGCACGCTGGGCGCGGAGGATGCGGGCCGGGACGACCTGCTCGAGCTCGAGCCCACGACGGGCGGCGACCGCGCGCGGCTCCTCGAGCTGCTGCAGCGCCTCCACCGTGGCGTGCACGATGTTGATCGTGTTGGACGAGCCGAGCGACTTGCTCAGCACGTCGTGGATGCCGGCGCACTCGAGCACCGCGCGGACGGGGCCACCGGCGATGACGCCGGTACCCGCGGACGCGGGGCGCAGGAGGACGACTCCGGCGGAGGCCTCACCCTGCACGGCGTGCGGGATGGTCAGGCCGATGCGGGGGACGCGGAAGAAGTTCTTCTTCGCCTCCTCGACGCCCTTGGAGATGGCGGTCGGGACCTCGCGGGCCTTGCCGTAGCCGACGCCCACCAGCCCGTTGCCGTCTCCGACGATCACGAGCGCGGTGAAGCTGAAGCGACGACCGCCCTTGACGACCTTGGACACGCGGTTGATGGTGACGACGCGCTCCAGGAACTGGCTCTTGTCGGCATCACGGCCACCGCGGCTGTCGCGGCCGCCCTGGTTCCGGTCGCGTCCGCCACGACGGCCCTCGCGGCCCTCGTTCTGCGCGGGTGCGGTGGACGCCGCGGTCTCGACGGGCGTCTCCGCCACTGCCACGACCTCGGGCTCCTTGTTGTTGTTCTCGGCTGCGCTCACAGGCTCAGACCACCCTCTCGAGCTCCTTCGGCGATGGCCGCGACGCGTCCTGCGTAGCGGTTGCCACCACGATCGAATACGACGCTCTCCACGCCGGCCGCCTTGGCGCGCTCGGCGACGAGCTCGCCGACCTTGCGCGACTTGGCGGTCTTGTCGCCGTCGAACGTGCGCATGTCGGCCTCGAGGGTCGACGCGGACGCGACGGTGTGACCACGGCTGTCATCGACGACCTGCACGAAGACGTGGCGGGCCGAACGGGTGACGACCAGGCGCGGACGCAGCTCGGTGCCCTCGACCTTCTTGCGCAGGCGTGCGTGCCTGCGGCCGCGGGCGGCGGACTTGCTTTTTCCTCTAACTCCGAGAGCCATGATCACTTACCACTCTTTCCGGCCTTGCGGCGAACGTTCTCGCCGGCGTAGCGGACGCCCTTGCCCTTGTAGGGCTCGGGCTTGCGAATCTTGCGGATGTTGGCGGCCGTCTCGCCGACGAGCTGCTTGTCGATGCCGACGACGGTCATCTTGTTGACGCCCTCGACGGTGAAGCTGATGCCCGCGGGCGCCTCGACGTACACGGGGTGGGAGAAGCCGAGCGCGAACTCGACGCCCTTGTCCTTGACCGCGACGCGGTAACCCGTGCCGACGATCTCGAGGCCCTTGGTGTAGCCGGTGGTGACGCCGACGATCTGGTTGGCGATGAGGCTGCGCGTGAGGCCGTGGAGCGAACGCGACTCGCGCTCGTCGTCCGGACGGGTGACGAGCACCTGCCCGTCCTGGACCTCGGCGCGGATGGGCTGGGCCACGGTGAGGCTCAGCTCGCCCTTGGGGCCCTTGACCGTGACGAGCTGGCCGTCGACGGTGACGTCGACCCCTGCGGGGACGTCGATGGGGAGTCTTCCGATGCGGGACATGTCGTTACCACACGTAGGCGAGGACTTCCCCACCCACGCCCTTCTTCGCAGCCTGGCGGTCCGTGAGGAGCCCCGAGGAGGTGGACAGGATGGCGACCCCGAGGCCCCCGAGGACCTGGGGGATCTCCGCGGACTTCGCGTACACGCGCAGTCCGGGCTTCGACACGCGCTTGATGCCCCGGATGGAGCGCTGGCGGTCGGGTCCGAACTTGAGGCTGAGCGTCAGCGTCTGGCCGACGCGGGCGTCCGCGACGTCCCAGCCGGCGATGAAGCCCTCGGACTTGAGGATGTCGGCGATGTGCGACTTGAGCTTGGAGTGCGGCATGGAGACCGTGTCGTGGTGCGCGGAGTTCGCGTTCCGGAGTCGGGTCAGCATGTCAGCGACCGGGTCGGTCATTGTCATATCTGGTGGTGCCTCTCTCGCCTGGTTTCGTTCATCCGGACACGGATGACGACCTGTGGTGGTGGCGGCGCCGGGCGGAGGTGCCCGGCGCCGATCGTGCGGTGGTGCTGGTCGTGCGGGTGGAGCTGGTGGTGCGTGCTACGGCGTGTTCTCGGGCGTCTGGAACGGGAAGCCGAGCGCCTTGAGCAGCGCGCGTCCCTCGTCGTCCGTCCGAGCGGTCGTGACGACCGTGATGTCCATGCCGCGGACCCGGTCGATGCGGTCCTGGTCGATCTCGTGGAACATGGACTGCTCGTTGAGGCCGAACGTGTAGTTGCCGTTGCCGTCGAACTGCTTCGGGCTGAGCCCGCGGAAGTCGCGGATGCGGGGCAGGGCGAGGGACAGCAGGCGGTCGAGGAACTCCCACATGCGGTCGCCGCGCAGCGTCACGTGGGTGCCGATGGCCTGGCCCTCACGCAGCTTGAACTGGGCGATCGACTTGCGGGCCTTCGTGACCTGCGGCTTCTGGCCGGTGATCTTGGTGAGGTCGGCGACCGCGCCGTCGATGATCTTGCCGTCACGGGCCGCGTCGCCGACGCCCATGTTCACGACGATCTTCGTGAGGCCGGGCACCTGGTGCACGTTCGTGAAGCCGAGATCAGCGGTCAGCTGGCTGACGATCTCGGAGCGGTACTTCTGCTTGAGGCGCGGGAGCGGCGTGCTCTCGGCCGTGCCAGCGGTGGCGGTGTCGGTCATTGCTAGAGGTCCTTACCTGACTTCTTGGCGTAGCGCACGCGGACGGTCTTGGAGACCCCGTCCTTCTCGACCGTCTCGGTCCGGAAGCCGACTCGCGTGGGCTTCTTGGACTCGGGGTCGACGAGCGCGACGTTGGAGATGTGGATGGGCGCCTCGACGGTCTCGATGCCGCCGGTCTTGGAGCCGCGCTGCGTCTGGCCGACGCGGACGTGCTTCGTGACGAAGTTCACGCCCTCGACGACGACGCGGTTGCGCTCGACGAGGACGGACAGGACCTTGCCCTGCTTGCCCCGGTCGCCGCCCTTGGCCTGCGTGCGCCCCGTGATGACCTGCACGAGGTCACCCTTCTTGATGTTCGCCATGACTAAATGACCTCCGGTGCCAGCGAGATGATCTTCATGAACTTCTTGTCCCGGAGCTCGCGGCCCACCGGTCCGAAGATGCGGGTGCCGCGGGGCTCCCCGTTGCTGTTCAGGATGACGGCGGCGTTCTCGTCGAACTTGATGTACGAGCCGTCGGGACGGCGCGTCTCCTTCTTGGTGCGGACGATGACGGCCTTGACGACCTCGCCCTTCTTCACGTTGCCGCCGGGGATCGCGTCCTTGACGGTCGCGACGATGACGTCCCCGAGTCCGGCGTAGCGACGACCCGAGCCACCGAGCACGCGGATGGTCAAGATCTCCTTGGCACCGGTGTTGTCGGCGATCTTCAGGCGGGATTCCTGCTGAATCACTGTTGCTCCTTCATCCAAGCAGCCGGGGCTACTTGGCCTTCTCGAGGATCTCGACCAGGCGCCAGCGCTTGGAGGCGCTGAGGGGACGGGTCTCGTTGATCAGGACCAGGTCGCCGATGCCGGCGCTGTTGGACTCGTCGTGCGCCTTGACCTTGGAGGTGCGGCGGATGACCTTGCCGTACAGCGGGTGCTTCACGCGGTCCTCGACCTCGACGACGATGGTCTTCTCCATCTTGTCGCTGGTCACGTAGCCACGACGGGACTTGCGGTAGCCGCGGTCGGCCGTCGCGGTGTCAGCCGTGTTCTTCTCTTCGGCGTTCGCCATGATCAAGCCTCCTCAGCCTTCTCGGTGACGGCGGCGTCGTCGGCCTTCGCGGCCTTCTTCGTCGCCTTCTTCTTCTCGGGCTTCTCGGGGACCTCGACGGGGGCGGGCGTGGCACGGATGCCCAGCTCGCGCTCGCGGATGACCGTGTAGATCCGAGCGATGTCGCGCTTGACGGCGCGCAGGCGGCCGTGGCTGTCGAGCTGACCGGTGGCCGACTGGAAGCGCAGGTTGAACAGCTCCTCCTTGGCCTTCTTCAGCTCTTCGACGAGTCGCTCGTCCTCGAAAGTGTCCAGCTCGACGGGGGCGAGCTCCTTGGAACCGATCGCCATTATGCGTCGCCTTCCTCGCGCTTGATGATGCGTGCCTTGAGGGGCAGCTTGTGGATGGCCCGGGTGAGCGCCTCGCGCGCCGTGACCTCGTCGACTCCGGAGAGCTCGAAGAGCACGCGGCCCGGCTTGACGTTCGCGACCCACCACTCGACCGAGCCCTTTCCGGAACCCATGCGGGTCTCGGCGGGCTTCTTGGTGAGCGGGCGGTCGGGGAAGATGTTGATGTACACCTTGCCGCCGCGCTTGACGTGACGCGTCATGGCGATACGAGCGGACTCGATCTGCCGGTTCGTGACGTACGCGGGCGTGAGGGCCTGGATGCCGTACTCGCCGAACGACACCACGGTGCCGCCCGTCGCGTGGCCGGACCGACCCGGGTGGTGCTGCTTGCGGTGCTTGAGCTTGCGGGGGATCAACATGGTTACGCCTCAACTCCTGCTGCGGCGACCGGCGCTGCCTCGGCGGCCGGCGCGGTGCGCGGCGCATTGGTGCGGCGATCCCCGGTTCGACCGTCGGAACGGTCGTTACGGCGCTCGGGGCGGGACGACTTCTGGTTCGCCTGCTCGCGAGCGAGATCCTTGTTCGTGATGTCGCCCTTGTAGACCCAGACCTTCACGCCGATGCGGCCGAAGGAGGTGCGGGCCTCGTAGAAGCCGTAGTCGATGTTCGCGCGGAGGGTGTGCAGCGGCACGCGGCCCTCGCGGTAGAACTCCGACCGGCTCATCTCGGCGCCGCCGAGGCGGCCCGAGACCTGGATGCGGACGCCCTTGGCGCCGGCGCGCTGGGCGCCCTGGAGGCCCTTGCGCATCGCGCGGCGGAACGCCACGCGACCCGCGAGCTGCTCGGCGATGCCCTGGGCGACCAGCTGCGCCTCGGCCTCGGGGTTCTTCACCTCGAGGATGTTCAGCTGGATCTGCTTGCCCGTGAGCTTCTCGAGGTCGGCGCGGATGCGCTCGGCCTCGACGCCGCGGCGTCCGATGACGATGCCCGGGCGCGCCGTGTAGATGTCCACGCGGACGCGGTCACGGGTGCGCTCGATCTCGATGCGCGCCACTCCGGCGCGGTCGAGGCTCGTCTTGAGCATGGTGCGGATGCGCACGTCCTCGGCGACGTAGTCGCTGTAACGCTGCCCCTTCTTCGTGCTGTCCGAGAACCAGCGCGACACGTGGTCGGTGGTGATCCCGAGACGGAACCCGTACGGGTTGACCTTCTGTCCCATTACTTGCTCGCCTTCTTCGTGGTCGTCGCCACGTCCGCCTCATCCGGCGTCGCGAGGACGACCGTGATGTGGCTGGTGCGCTTGTTGATACGGAATGCGCGACCCTGTGCGCGCGGCTGGAACCGCTTGAGGGTGGTGCCCTCGTCCACGAACGCCTTGGCGATGTAGAGGTCCTGCTCGGCCAGGAAGCTGTTGGACGCGTCGGCCTTGACCCGCGCGTTCGCCATGGCCGAGGCCACCAGCTTGTAGACCGGCTCGCTCGCGCCCTGCGGCGCGAACTTCAGGATGGCCAGGGCCTCCTCGGCCTGCTTCCCGCGGATCATGTCCACGACACGACGGGCCTTCTGGGGGGTGACGCGGATGTGACGCACGCGTGCGATCGACTCCACCATTTCTCTCCTCCTTCTCGTCGCCGCGTTAGCGACGACGACCCTTCTTGTCGTCCTTCACGTGGCCGCGGAAGGTGCGCGTGAGAGCGAACTCGCCGAGCTTGTGGCCCACCATCGACTCGGTGATGAACACCGGCGTGTGCTTGCGACCGTCGTGCACCGCGATGGTGTGACCCAGCATCGCCGGGATGATCATCGATCGGCGCGACCAGGTCTTGATCACGTTCTTGCTGCTGGCCTCGTTCGCCGAGATCACCTTGCGGAGCAGGTGGTCGTCGACGAAGGGGCCCTTCTTCAGACTGCGTGGCATCTTCTACAACTCCTACTTGCGCTTCTTGCCGGCGTTGCGGCGGCGAACGATGAGCTTGTCGCTGGGCTTGTTGATGTGGCGCGTGCGGCCTTCCTTCTGGCCCCACGGGCTGACCGGGTGGCGACCACCGGAGGTCTTGCCCTCACCACCACCGTGCGGGTGGTCGACCGGGTTCATGGCGACACCGCGGACGGTCGGGCGGACGCCCTTCCAGCGCATGCGGCCGGCCTTGCCCCAGTTGATGTTCGACTGCTCGGCGTTGCCGACCTCGCCGATGGTCGCGCGGCAGCGCGCATCGACGTTGCGGATCTCGCCGGAGGGCAGGCGCAGCTGGGCGTAGGGGCCGTCCTTCGCCACGAGGCGCACGGAGGCGCCGGCGGAGCGGGCCATCTTCGCGCCGCCGCCGGGGCGGAGCTCGATGGCGTGGATGACGGTACCCGTCGGGATGTTGCGCAGCGGCAGGTTGTTGCCCGGCTTGATGTCGGCCTGGGCGCCCGACTCGATCTTGTCGCCCTGGCTCAGCTT
This sequence comes from Clavibacter michiganensis subsp. tessellarius, assembly GCF_021922985.1. Classification (NCBI taxonomy): domain Bacteria; kingdom Bacillati; phylum Actinomycetota; class Actinomycetes; order Micrococcales; family Microbacteriaceae; genus Clavibacter; species Clavibacter tessellarius. Next base: position 2,023,993 of record NZ_CP040788.1, read on the forward strand.
GTTCGGCGCCAGGATGTAGCGCTTGGTGCCGTCGACGAAGTGCAGGAGCGCGATGCGCGCCGTGCGGTTGGGGTCGTACTCGATGTGCGCGACGGTGGCGAGGACGCCGTCCTTGTCATTGCGCTTGAAGTCGATGACGCGGTACTGGCGCTTGTGGCCGCCACCGATGTGACGCGTGGTGATGCGGCCCTGGTTGTTGCGTCCACCGGTCTTGGAGAGCGGGCGGAGCAGCGACTTCTCGGGCGTCGAGCGCGTGATCTCCACGAAGTCGGCGACGGACGAACCGCGACGACCCGGGGTCGTGGGCTTGTACTTGCGAATGGCCATTGGTGTTTTCCTAGTCCCGGTCTCAGCCGACGGTCGTGAAGATGTCGATGGAGCCCGACTTGAGGGAGACGATGGCGCGCTTGGTGTCCTTGCGCTTGCCCATCCCGAACTTGGTCCGGCGGGTCTTGCCCTGCTTGTTGAGCGTGTTGACCGACGCCACCTGCACGCCGAAGATCTTCTCGATCGCGAGCTTGATCTCCGTCTTGTTCGAACGGGGGTCCACGATGAACGTGTACTTGCCCTGGTCGATCAGGCCGTAGCTCTTCTCGGAGACGACCGGCGCGATGATGATGTCGCGGGGGTCCTTCTGGGTGGCGCTCATGCGGCAACCTCTTCCTTGGCCGTCTTCGACTCGACGAACGCGTCGAACGCGCCCTTCGTGAAGACGATGTCGTCGCTCACGAGCACGTCGTACGCGTTGAGCTGGTCGTAGGACAGCACGTGGACCGTCGGGATGTTGCGCACGCTGCGGAGGCTGACCTCGTCGGTGCGCTCCAGGACGATGAGGACGTGCTTGCTCGTGGCGATGCCCTCGAGCAGCGCGACCACGGTCTTCGTCGAGGGGACGTCTCCGGCGGAGAGGCTCTCGATGACGTGGAGGCGGGCGCCGCGCGCGCGGTCGGAGAGGGCGCCGAGCAGAGCTGCGGCGATCATCTTCTTGGGGGTGCGCTGCGCGTAGTTGCGGGGCGTCGGGCCGTGGACGATGCCACCGCCGGTCATCTGGGGCGCGCGGATGGAGCCCTGACGAGCGCGGCCGGTGCCCTTCTGCTTGAACGGCTTGCGGCCGGCGCCGGAGACCTCGCCGCGGCCCTTGGTCTTGTGCGTTCCCTGGCGCGCCGCGGCGAGCTGGGCGACGACGACCTGGTGGATGAGCGGGACGTTGGTCTGCACGTCGAAGAGCGACGCGGGCAGGTCGACGGAGCCGGTGACTGCACCGGTCGCGTCGAGGACGTCGAGCTGGGTGTCGGTAGCCATGACTACTTCCCCTTCACTGCGTTGCGGACGAAGACGATGCGGCCACGCGCGCCGGGCACTGCGCCCTTGACGAGCAGGAGGCCCTTCTCGGCGTCCACGCTGTGGACGACGAGGTTCAGCACGGTGACGCGCTCGCCGCCCATGCGACCGGCCATGCGCATGCCCTTGAAGACACGGCTGGGGGTCGAGGAGGCGCCGATGGAACCGGGCTTGCGGTGGTTGCGGTGCGAACCGTGCGAGGCGGAGACGCCCTTGAAGTTGTGGCGCTTCATGACGCCGGCGAAGCCCTTGCCCTTGCTGGTGCCGACGACGTCGACCTTGGTGCCGGGCTCGAAGGCGCCGACCGTGATCTCCTGGCCGAGCGTGTACTCGGCGAAGTCGGCGGTGCGGACCTCGGTGAGGTGGCGGCGCGGCGTGACGCCGGCCTTGTCGAAGTGGCCGGTGCTCGGCTTGTCGGCCTTGCGCGGGTCGATCTGCCCGTAGGCGATCTGGATCGCGCCGTAGCCGTCGACCTCGGGCGTGCGCACCTGGGTGACGACGTTCGGGGTGATCTGGACGACGGTCACGGGGATGAGCTTGTTGTTCTCGTCCCACACCTGCGTCATGCCCAGCTTCGTGCCGAGGAGACCGGTGAAAGTCCTGTTAGCGGTAGACATGGGTTCCCTTAGAGCTTGATCTCGATGTTGACGTCGGCCGGGAGGTCGAGTCGCATGAGCGAGTCGACCGCCTTCGGCGTCGGGTCGACGATGTCGATCAGACGCTTGTGCGTGCGCATCTCGAAGTGCTCGCGGCTGTCCTTGTACTTGTGGGGGGAACGGATCACGCAGATCACGTTCTTCTCCGTGGGCAGCGGCACCGGGCCGACGACCGTGGCGCCCGCGCGGGTCACCGTGTCGACGATCTTCCGGGCCGAGGAGTCGATGACCGAGTGGTCGTACGACTTAAGTCGGATGCGGATCTTCTGTCCCGCCATGTGTGACTCTCTCTCTTTCGTGCGTCATGCGGCCTCGGACCGTATTGGACGCGTGTGTCCCTCGCTCGGGTCGCTGCGCCTCGTGGCGCGCCGATCCGTGGTGCACCCGGGCGCGCATCGTGGGACGCGGCCTCGGGCAGCTCGTGCACCCGCCCGCATGCGGGCGCGGACGAGCGGTGCTCATCCGGTGGGTGTCGTGTGCTTCTGCTCTGCTGCCCGCGGCCTAACCTGCCCAGGGAGCGACGTGCGCTCCGGGCGGCTATGCACTGCCTGGCAGTGATCCGGTGTCTCGCGCGCAGGGCGGCGTGCACCGGAATGTTGAACTAGACGAGTTTGTCATAGTCCGGCCATGCGTGCAACCCGGGCGTGTCGCGCCCGCTCCCCCGTGATTCCGGGCCTCTCGGCGCCTCCGGCGGGTCGCCCGCCGACCCCTCGCGGGGTCACCGGAACAGCAGCACCCGGAGCTCCGTCTCACCGGACGCGGTGCGCTGCGGGTCGATGGTCCGGCCGTGCACGTACTCGTCGACGAGGCGCGGATCCACGTAGCTGTTCTTCGCGATCGTCGGGGTGTTGCTCAGCACCTCCGCCGCGTCGCGGTACGCCTGCGCGAGCGCCCGCTGCCGCTTGCCCTTGGTCGCCTCGGGCCCGTGCTTCGCCAGGCTGACGGCCGCCGCGACCGTGCCGTGCAGCGTGCGGAAGTCCTTCGCCGTGAACTCGCCGCCGGTGCGCTCGCGCACGTAGTCGTTGATGTCCGCGGCGCCCAGCGGGTGCCACGTGCGGCCGTCCTTGTAGGCCAGGAGCCGCGCGTTCGGGCCGCGGCGCTTGAGGCCCTGGATGGCCTTCACGAGGTCGGCGTCCCGGATGTCGCTCGACCACTCCTGCCCGCTCTTCGCGGGGAACTCGAGGTGGACGGTGTCGCCGTGGATCGTCACGTGCGAGCACAGGAGCGTCGACAGCCCGTGGCTGCCGTTCGACTCCGTGTAGCGCTCGCTCCCCACGCGGAGGCTGCCCGTGTCGAGCATCCGGAACCCGGCGGCCAGCGCGCGCTCGCGCGTGAACCCGTCCTGGCGGAGGTGCATGGTGACCTGGCGCCGGGCGGCGGGCAGCGACTCGGCCAGCTGCAGGGAGCGGTCGAACTTGATCCGGTCCTTCTGCTCGCGCCAGGTCGGGTGGTAGATGTACTGCCGGCGGCCGGCGCTGTCCATGCCCGTGGCCTGCACGTGGCCGTTCTCGTAGGGCGCGATCCACACGTCGGTCCAGGCGGGCGGGATGCCGAGGTGGTCCATCCGCGCGCGGAGGGCCTTGTCGGTGACGCGCTCCCCGTCGGAGTCGAGGTACGTCCAGCCCTTGCCGGAGCGCTTGCGCGTGTAGCCCTTGCCGGTGGCGTCGCTGCGCCGGAGTCTGACCATCCCTCGAACCTACGCGCCACGGCCGCGTTCGTTAGGGCACTCGCGACCACGGGACCGCTTCCGCAGGATCCCGACATCTCCGGCGGTGCCCCGTCGACGAGTGCCCGTTAACGGCCGACAGGGCCGGGCCATGACGGCCCGACCCTGTCGGAGGTGGTGCGGGTGGTGCGGGGTGCTACTTGATGATCTTCGTGACCGTGCCGGCGCCGACGGTGCGGCCACCCTCGCGGATGGCGAAGCCGAGGCCCTCCTCCATGGCGATGGGCTGGATCAGCGCGACGTTCATGTCGGTGGTGTCGCCGGGCATGACCATCTCGGTGCCCTCGGGCAGCGTGATGACGCCGGTGACGTCGGTGGTGCGGAAGTAGAACTGCGGGCGGTAGTTCGCGTAGAACGGGTTGTGACGCCCGCCCTCCTCCTTGGAGAGGATGTACGCGGTGCCCTCGAAGTCGGTGTGCGGCGTGACCGAACCCGGCTTGACGATGACCTGGCCGCGCTCGACGTCCTCGCGCTTGGTGCCGCGGAGCAGGAGACCGCAGTTCTCGCCGGCCCAGGCCTCGTCGAGCTGCTTGTGGAACATCTCGATGCCCGTGACGGTGGTCTTGACGGTGGGACGGATGCCCACGATCTCGACGTCCGAGTTGATGGCGAGGGTTCCGCGCTCGGCGCGACCCGTGACGACGGTTCCACGACCGGTGATCGTGAAGACGTCCTCGACGGGCATGAGGAACGGCTTGTCCTTGTCGCGGACGGGCTCCGGGATGGACTCGTCGACCGCGTCCATGAGCTTGACGATCTGCTCGACCCACTTCTCGTCGCCCTCGAGCGCCTTGAGGCCGGAGACCTGGACGACGGGGGCGTTGTCGCCGTCGAAGTCCTGGCTGGAGAGCAGCTCGCGGACCTCGAGCTCGACGAGCTCGAGGATCTCCTCGTCGTCGACCATGTCGGACTTGTTGAGCGCGACGAGCAGGTAGGGCACGCCGACCTGCTTCGCGAGCAGCACGTGCTCGCGCGTCTGGGCCATGGGGCCGTCGGTGGCGGCGACCACGAGGATCGCGCCGTCCATCTGCGCCGCGCCGGTGATCATGTTCTTGATGTAGTCAGCGTGACCCGGGGCGTCGACGTGAGCGTAGTGACGCTTGGGCGTCTCGTACTCGACGTGCGAGATGTTGATCGTGATGCCGCGCTGGCGCTCCTCGGGAGCGGAGTCGATGGACGCGAAGTCGCGCTGCACGTTGGTCGCCGACGGGTACTTGTCCGCCAGGACCTTGGAGATCGCTGCCGTCAGCGTCGTCTTGCCGTGGTCGACGTGACCGATCGTTCCGATGTTGACGTGCGGCTTGGTCCGCTCGAACTTGGCCTTACCCACTGTGGGTCCTCCTCAGGACTCGGTTGCGGGGCGTCCGGTGTTCCCGGACGCCCTGCGTGTTGGAGATCTTGCTTATGGTACTGAAACGGCGGATGCCGCTCGAACTGGAGGGCTACTCGCCCTTGTTCTTCTGGACGATCTCGTCGGCGACAGCCTTCGGGACCTCGGCGTAGCTGCCGAAGCTCATCGAGTACACCGCGCGGCCCGAGGTCTTGCTCCTCAGGTCGCCGACGTAGCCGAACATCTCCGACAGGGGGACGTTCGCGGTGATGACCTTCACACCGCTGGCGTCCTCCATCGCCTGGATCTGCCCGCGCCGGGAGTTCAGATCGCCGATCACGTCGCCCATGTACTCCTCGGGCGTGCGGACCTCGACGGCCATGAGCGGCTCGAGCAGCACGGGCTTCGCCTTGCGCGCGGCCTCCTTGAAGGCCATCGAGCCGGCGATCTTGAACGCCATCTCCGAGGAGTCGACGTCGTGCGCGGCGCCGTCGAGCAGCGTCGCCTTCACGCCGACCATCGGGTAGCCGGCGAGGACGCCGACCTGGAGCGCGTCCTGGATGCCCGCGTCGACCGAGGGGATGTACTCCCGCGGGACGCGACCGCCGGTGACCTTGTTGTCGAACTCGTAGGTCTTCTCCGCGGTCACCTCCATGGGCTCGATCTTGATCTGAATCTTGGCGAACTGGCCGGAACCACCCGTCTGCTTCTTGTGCGTGAAGTCGTGCTTGTCGACCGTGCCGCGGATGGTCTCGCGGTACGCGACCTGCGGCTTGCCGACGTTCGCCTCGACGTTGAACTCGCGCTTCATGCGGTCGACCAGGATGTCGAGGTGGAGCTCGCCCATGCCCTTGATGACCGTCTGACCGGTCTCCTGGTTCTGCTCCGTGCGGAAGGTCGGGTCCTCCTCGGCGAGCTTCTGGATGGCGACACCCAGCTTCTCCTGGTCGGCCTTCGTCTTCGGCTCGATCGCGACCTCGATGACGGGCTCGGGGAACGTCATGGACTCGAGCACGATCTGCTCGCTCGGGTCGCAGAGCGTGTCGCCCGTGGTCGTGTCCTTGAGGCCGATGACCGCGTAGATGTGACCGGCGGTGACCGAGTCGACCGGGTTCTCCTTGTTGGAGTGCATCTGGAAGATCTTGCCGATGCGCTCCTTCTTGCCCTTGGTCGAGTTGATGACCTGCGAGCCGCCCGCGATGGTGCCCGAGTAGACCCGGACGTACGTGAGGCGACCGAAGAACGGGTGCACCGCGACCTTGAACGCGAGAGCCGAGAACGGCTCGGTCGCGTCGGGCTTGCGGATGATGATCTTCTCCTCGTCGCGCACGTCGTGGCCCTCCATGGGGGGCACGTCGAGCGGGCTGGGGAGGTAGTCGATCACCGCGTCGAGCATCGGCTGGACGCCGCGGTTCTTGAACGCGGAGCCGCACAGCACGGGGTAGATCTCGCTGTTGACGGTGAGCTTGCGGATGGCGGCCTTGATCTCCGCCACCGTCAGCTCCTCGCCGCCGAAGTACTTCTCGAGCAGCGCGTCGTCGGTCTCGGCGACGGTCTCGAGCAGCTTGGCCCGGTACTCGTCCGCCTTGTCCTGGAGGTCCGCGGGGATCTCCTCGATCTCGTACTTCGCACCGAGCTCGACGTCTCCCTTGGAGTCGCCGCGCCACGTGAGCGCGCGCATCTCGACCAGGTCGATGACGCCCTCGAAGCCGCTCTCCGCGCCGATGGGCAGCTGGATGACCAGCGGCTTGGCGCCGAGGCGGTTCACGATGGTGTCGACCGTGAAGTAGAAGTCCGCGCCGAGCTTGTCCATCTTGTTGACGAAGCAGATGCGCGGCACGTCGTACTTGTCGGCCTGGCGCCACACCGTCTCGGACTGGGGCTCGACGCCCTCCTTGCCGTCGAACACGGCGACCGCGCCGTCGAGGACGCGGAGCGAACGCTCCACCTCGACGGTGAAGTCGACGTGCCCGGGGGTGTCGATGATGTTGATCTGGTTCTTGTTCCAGAAGCACGTCGTCGCGGCGGACGTGATCGTGATGCCGCGCTCCTGCTCCTGGGCCATCCAGTCCATCGTGGCGGCGCCGTCGTGGACCTCGCCGATCTTGTGAGTGATGCCCGTGTAGAACAGGATGCGCTCGGTGGTGGTGGTCTTGCCGGCATCGATGTGAGCCATGATGCCGATGTTGCGGACCTTGTTCAGGTCGGTGAGCACGTCCTGTGCCACAGGTTCCTCCGAAAGGGGTTGGTGGTGCTGTCGAACGAGGTGGTCGACTACCAGCGGTAGTGCGCGAACGCCTTGTTCGACTCGGCCATCTTGTGGGTGTCCTCGCGGCGCTTGACCGCGGCACCGAGGCCGTTGGACGCGTCGAGGATCTCGTTGGTGAGACGCTCGGTCATCGTCTTCTCGCGACGCGACTTGGCGTACGTCGTGAGCCAGCGGAGCGCGAGGGTGTTCGCGCGGTGCGGCTTGACCTCGATCGGCACCTGGTAGGTGGAGCCACCCACGCGGCGCGAGCGGACCTCGAGGGCCGGGCGGACGTTGTCGAGCGCCTTCTTCAGCGTGACGACGGCGTCCTGGCCGTTCTTCGCGGCGACGCCGGCGAGGGCGTCGTAGACGATCTTCTCGGCGAGGCCCTTCTTGCCGTCGAGCAGGATCTTGTTGACGAGCTGGCTGACGATCGGCGCACCGTAGACGGGATCTGCGACGACAGGGCGCTTGGGGGCGGGACCCTTGCGAGGCATTACTTCTTCTCCATCTTCGCGCCGTACCGGCTGCGAGCCTGCTTGCGGTTCTTCACGGCCTGGGTGTCGAGCGCGCCGCGGACGATCTTGTAGCGCACGCCGGGGAGGTCCTTCACGCGACCGCCGCGGACGAGCACCATGGAGTGCTCCTGGAGGTTGTGGCCCTCACCGGGGATGTAGGCCGTGACCTCCTGGCCGTTGCTGAGCTTGACGCGCGCGACCTTGCGGAGGGCCGAGTTCGGCTTCTTCGGCGTGGTCGTGTAGACGCGGGTGCAGACGCCGCGCTGCTGGGGGTTGGCCTTCAGGGCGGGCGCCTTGGTCTTGACGACCTTGGGCGTGCGGCCCTTGCGGACCAGCTGCTGGATGGTTGGCACTACGGGACTCCTCGATGCTGCACGGTGACAGCGGGTTGATGGTCAGCATTCGACGCCCGCGGACGGGATCGAGTTCAACTGGACCCGCGCGTCCGCCGACCACGGGAGTGGGAGGCGCCGGCGGGTATGCCGTGGGGGCCGGCCGGAATGGCCGAACCCTGGTCGGTGCGCTGGTGGCCCGCCCGGGCGTCCCGACTTCACGGCACGACACGAGCGCACGCCTGAGCGCACACCCCCGCAACGATACAGTTCCGCGACTCGCCGGTCAAACGGTGGACGAGGGGCCGCGAGCCGCCAGCGCGACGGCCCCGAGGCCGAGGAGCGCGGACACCCCGAGCACGGCGATGCCGAACGGATCCACGAGGTGCCGACCGGCGAACGCGAGGCTCGCGAAGACGTCGGCCCCGCCGAGGAGGTAGAGCGCGCCGCCGAGTATCCCGTAGGCGAGCCACGCGGCGACGCCCCAGCCGAGGACGGCGACCACGGGGATCCGGCGCTCGCGGTCCGCCTCCCGCGTGGTGCGGATCAGGCCGCCGGCGAAGACGAGGGTGGCCGCGACCACCATGACCGGGCCCAGCAGCACGCCGGCGTCGCGCTCGGGGATCACGTCGTCACCGCCGAAGAGGGCGACGAAGCCGAAGAGGCACACGACGAGGGCGACGTGCATCACGGCGGCCAGGAGGGGGATCACTCCCCCAGCCTGACACGCCTCAGCGGTGGTCCGGCTGCTCCTGCAGCTTGCGGTCGTACTCGGCGCGGGCCTCGGCGTTCTTCGCCTTCACCCGACGGCCGCGGGCGCTGATGCCGGCGCCGAACCACGTGATGAGCTCGCGGGCGAGGAGGCCGGCGAGGATCCCGTCGGGGAAGGTGACGATGCGCTGCAGCATGAGCGCCTGCTCGGACGGCGCCAGGTCGAGCACGTCGTTCTGCAGGAGCCGCGTCGCCACGTACGCGACGTAGACGAGGATCGCCACCGGCAGGCCGCCGAGGACGAACGCCCACCAGCCGGCGCGGTTGACGACGAGCGCCAGCAGGACGAAGAGGACGGCGAACGCGATCGCCGGCACGTAGAAGACGGGCGACGAGATGTAGCGGGTGAAGGAGTCGCCGAACGCGTTCGGGTCCCGGACCGAGCCGAGGAGGGCGGCGCCGAGCGAGAAGAGCAGGGCGAAGAGGATGGCGGCGACGATCGCGATGAGCACACCGAAGCCGCGGTTGCCGCGCTTCTCCGGCGGGGTGGGCGCCTGGACGTAGATGGGCTGCGACTGGCGCGCCGTCTCCTCGTCGCGGGCGCGGCGGTCGCGCTCGTCGCGCTCGCGGGCGTCGGCCTCGCGCGCCTCTCGCTCGCGGCGCTCCCGGTCCTCGACGTCGCGCTGGCGGGCCTCCGCCTCGCGGGCCTCGACGTCGCGCGCCTCCGCCTCCCGGGCCTCGCGCTCGCGGGCGTCGCGCTCGCGGGCCTCGGCGATGCGGGCCTCGGCCTCGCGGGACTCGCGCTCGCGGGCCTCGCGCGCCTCGTGGTCGTCGTCGACCGGGGCGGCGAAGGCCGTCTCGTCGAAGGTCGAGGTGTCGTCCGCGCGCGCGTCGTCGGCGCGGTCGGCGGGGCCGTCGTCGAAGGCGGCGGCCGTCGTCTCGTCGGCGCGGCGGGGATCCCGCGGCTGGTCGGCCTCGTCGGGCTGTCGGTGCGGGGCGGGCCTGTCGTCGGTCATGGCACGAACCTACCTCGGGGCGTGCCGCGCGCCCGGGCGGCGTGCCGGGGATCGGCCAGAACGGACAGGGGCCTAGAAGGGCTCGAGGAGGCGCTGGAGGAAGCGGCGCGTGCGCTCCTCGGCCGGATGCTGGAGCAGCTGCGACGGGTGGCCGCGCTCCACCACGACCCCGCCGTCCATGAAGACGACCTCGTCCGCGACCTGGCGCGCGAACGCGAGCTCGTGCGTCACGATCACCATGGTCCAGGACTCGTCGGCGAGCTCCTTGATGACGCTCAGCACCTCGCCCACGAGCTCCGGGTCGAGCGCGGACGTCGGCTCGTCGAAGAGCAGGATCTGCGGCCGCAGCGCGAGCGCGCGCACGATGCCCACGCGCTGCTGCTGGCCGCCGGAGAGCTGGAACGGGTGCTGGTCGCGCTTGTCGGCGAGGCCGACCCGGGCGAGCAGCTCCTCCGCCTCGCGCGTCGCCTCCGCGACGGGCCGGCGCTGCACCTGGACCGGGCCCTCGATGACGTTCTCCAGCACGGTGCGGTGCGGGAACAGGTTGTACTGCTGGAAGACCATGGCGGAGCGGTCGCGGAGGGCGAGGAGCTCGCGGGGGCGCGGCTTCGCGCCGAAGTCCACGCGGAGCGGGCCGGTGGTGCCGGCGCGAGAGTCCGCGTCGGCGGCGGCCACCTCCACGACGCCCGCCTCGGGCACCTCGAGGCCGTTGAGGGACCGGAGCACCGTCGTCTTGCCGGAGCCGCTCGGGCCGATGAGCGCGGTCACGCCGCCGCGGCGCACCTCGAGGTCGATGGAGCGGAGCACCTCGTTGTCGCCGAACGACTTGCGGAGGCCCCGCACGGTGAGCACGGGCTCGCCGGGCGCACGCGGCGCGGCGGGCGCGGGATCAGTGGGCGACATACCGGTCGAGCCTCCTCTCGAGGCGGGTCTGCGCGAACGACAGGACGAGGCAGACCAGCCAGTAGATCAGCGCCGCCTCGAGGTACAGGATCATGAACTCGCCCGTGACGGCCGCGATCTGCTGCGACTGCCGGAAGAGCTCGGTGACCAGGATGGTCGAGGTGAGCGACGTGTCCTTCACGAGGCTGATGAAGGTGTTCGACAGCGGGGGCACTGACACGCGCGCCGCCTGCGGCACGATGACGCGGCGCAGCGTCATGGCGCGCGACATGCCGATGGTGTGGCCGGCCTCCCACTGCCCGCGGGGCACCGACAGGATCGACGCCCGGATGATCTCGGCCGCGTACCCGCCGACGTTCACCGAGAGGGCGATCACCGCGCTCGGCCACGGCGGCAGCACGACGCCGATCGCCGGCAGGCCGTAGAAGATCACGAACAGCTGCACCAGCAGGGGCGTGCCGCGGACGACCGAGATGTAGAACCGGGCGATCGCGGACACCAGGCGGTTGCCGTAGAGGCGCATCAGCGCGATGCCCAGGGCGATCACGAGCCCGAGGACGAACGTGACGAGCGCCAGGGGGATGGTGCCCCGGATCGTCTCGAGCGCGAGCGGCCCGAAGGACGACAGGATCAGGTCCCATTCCCTCGACATGCGTCCCCCTCGTCCCGTCCTCGACCGTCAGCGTACGCGGCGGGCTACTGGGAGACGTCCGCGCCGAAGTACTTCTCGGAGATCTGCGCGAGCGTGCCGTCCGCGCGCAGGTCCACCAGGGCCTGGTCGACGGCGGTGACGAGGTCGTCGCTGCCCTTGCGGAAGACGAGGGCGCTGAGCGACGGGTCGTCGGTCTCGGCGGCCACCTGCAGGTCGGAGGCGCCCTGCTGCTTCTGGTAGTCGAGGAGCGTCAGGCGGTCGTTGATGGTCGCGTCGACGCGGCCCTGCTGGAGGAGCGCGACGGCCTGCGCGAAGCCCTCGACGGCCTCGACCTTGGCGCCGCTCTGCGTGGCGAGCTCGTTCCAGTTGCTCGTGAGCGACTGCGCCGTGGTCTTGCCGGCGAGGTCGGCGAACGAGGAGATGCCCGAGTCGGAGCCCTTGACGATGATGACGCCGGGCGAGACCGTGTACGGCTCGGAGAAGTCGTAGGCCTGCTTCCGGTCGTCGGTGATCGAGATCTGGTTGGCGATGACGTCCCAGCGGCCGGACTCGAGTCCCGCGAAGATCCCGTCGAACTGGGTCTCCTCGAAGACGGGCTTCACGCCGAGCTTCCCGGCGACCGCCGTGGCGACCTCGACGTCGTAGCCGGTGAGCGCGCCGGAGCCGGATCCCTCGTGGAAGGAGAAGGGCGAGTAGGTGCCCTCGGTGCCGATGACCAGCTCGCCCGCGGCCTGCACGTCGGAGAGGCTCGAGGCGGCGGCCGGCGTGCCGGCGGCGCCCGTCCCGGATCCGGTGCCCGCGTCGCCCGACGCGCAGCCGGCGAGGCCGAGGGCGGCGACGGCGACGAGGCCCGTGAGGGCGAGGGCGGGACGGAGGCGGGTGCGGAGGGTCATGGGGGTCCTTGCGGGTCTCGGCGGATCCTCGTGGGATCGGCGCGTGCGGGATGCGGGAGCGGCGACGGAGGCCCGGTCCTGCCCGGGAGCGCCGTCCGCCATGGTCTCAACGCCGTCGCCTCGTCGGTATTCCCATGTCGCCGCATGACGCGCGGCGGCGCGGGGCCGCCTGCGGGCCTCGCCCACGCGCGCGGCCGCCGCCTAGAAGAGCGGCTCGGGATCGGTGCCGTCGCCCGCGTCGACGGGCCCGATCTCGCCCTCGAGCTCCTCGAGGCGCAGGTTGACGATGCGGTCGAGGGCCTGGCGGATGACGGGCGCGAGCGGCGCGAGCTCGCGCGCGAGGGCCGCGTCGACCGCCTGCTGGATCTCGGCGCTCCGCTCGCCGTAGTCGACGAAGGCGGGCATGCCGAAGGGGTGGTCGCGGTACACGGGGCCGCGGGAGTCGAGGTAGAGGCGCTCGCGCGCGTCCTGCGCGGCCTCCGCCCGCGCGGCCTCGAGCGCGGCGAGCAGCGGGTGCATGGCGGAGTGCGGGGCGTCGCGCGGGATCGCGTCGTGGTGGGCGAACGCGGACGCGTCGCACGCGGCGCAGGATCCGCACGGGCCGGTCGCCGAGGGCGCGGACTCCGTCGCGTGGCGGAGGGCGTGCGCGCGCCAGGCCAGGACCACGTCCTCGAGCATCCGCACGACGCCTCCTCGGGTCCCGGCGCGGGGCCGCCGGTACGCGCCCCACTGTATCGCCGGCCGGGAGAGGGGCAGGGAGGTGCGGCGCGACCGGTCGCCGTCCCCGGGCGGATCGCCCCGGGGACGAGGAAGGGCCCCGCCGGAGCGGGGCCCTTCTCATCGTGCGCTCACGCGCCTCCGGTCCTAGTTGTAGGTGCCGGGCGTGTAGTCGTCCGAGCTGAAGCTGTCGAAGTCGACGAAGCTCAGGTCGGACTCGTTGAACACCGACTCATCCGTGAAGATGCGGTTCGGGTAGCGCTCGGCCTTCGCCTCCTCCGTCGCGGTGACGGTGACGTCGCGGTACTTCGCGAGCCCCGTCCCGGCCGGGATCAGCTTGCCGATGATGACGTTCTCCTTGAGGCCCATCAGCGGGTCGGACTTGCCCTCCATGGCGGCCTGCGTGAGCACGCGGGTCGTCTCCTGGAAGGACGCGGCCGACAGCCACGACTCGGTCGCGAGCGAGGCCTTGGTGATGCCCATGACCTCCTGGCGGGCGGAGGCGGTCTTCTTGCCCTCCGTCAGCGTGGCGCGGTTGACCTCGTTGTAGCGGGCCCGGTCGACCAGCTCACCGGGGAGGAGGTCCGTGTCGCCGTGCTCGACGACCGTGACCTTGCGCAGCATCTGCCGCACGATGACCTCGATGTGCTTGTCGTGGATCGGGACGCCCTGCGAGCGGTAGACGCCCTGGACACCGCCCACGAGGTGCTTCTGCACCTCGCGAACGCCCTTGACCCGGAGGACCTCCTTCGGGTCGATGGCGCCGACGTGCAGCTGCTGCCCGAGCTCGACGTGCTGGCCGTCCTCGACGAGGAGGGTCGCGCGCTTGAGCACCGGGTAGATGTGCGGCTCGTCGCCGTTGTCCGGGGTCAGGATCACCTTGCGGCTGCGATCCGTGTCCTCGATCGTGATGCGACCGGCGGCCTCCGCGATGGGCGACGCGCCCTTGGGGGTGCGGGCCTCGAAGAGCTCCTGCACGCGGGGCAGACCCTGCGTGATGTCGTCCGCCGATGCCACGCCACCGGTGTGGAAGGTGCGCATCGTGAGCTGCGTGCCGGGCTCGCCGATCGACTGGGCCGCGATGATTCCGACGGCCTCGCCGATGTCGACGAGCTTGCCCGTGGCGAGCGAGCGGCCGTAGCAGGCCGCGCACACGCCGACGGCGGACTCGCAGGTCAGGACCGAGCGCACCTTGATCTCGTGCACGCCGGCCGCGATCAGGTGGTCGATCATGACGTCGCCGACGTCGCTGCCCGCGGGGGCGACGACCTCGCCGGCCTCGTTGACCGCGTCGGCGGCCAGCGAGCGGGCGTACACGGAGTTCTCCACGTTGGAGTCGCGGACCGACGTGCCGTCCGCCGCCTGGGTGGCGATCGGCAGGTCGAGGCCGCGGCCGGTGCCGCAGTCGTCCTCGCGGATGATGACGTCCTGCGACACGTCCACCAGACGACGGGTGAGGTACCCGGAGTCGGCGGTGCGCAGCGCGGTGTCGGCCAGTCCCTTGCGGGCGCCGTGGGTGGAGATGAAGTACTCCGCCACCGTCAGGCCCTCGCGGTACGAGTGGACGATCGGGCGGGGGATGATCTCGCCCTTCGGGTTCGACACGAGGCCGCGCATGCCGGCGATCTGGCGGACCTGCATCCAGTTGCCTCGTGCCCCGGAGGACACCATGCGGTTGATGTTGTTGTCGGCGGGGAGGTTGTCCTCCATCGCCTTCGCGACCTCGGCCGTGGCCTTGTTCCAGATCTCGATGAGCTCCTGACGACGCTCGGCGTTCGTCGTGAGGCCCTTCTCGAACTGGCCCTGGACCTTGGCGGCCTGCTTCTCGTAGCCCGACAGGATGGCCGCCTTGGTGGGCGGGGTCAGCACGTCGGAGAGGGCGACCGTGACGCCGGAGCGCGTGGCCCAGTAGAAGCCCGCGTCCTTGATCCGGTCGAGCGCCGCGGCGACCTCCACCTTGGGGTAGCGCTCGGCGAGGTCGTTGACGATCTCGGAGAGCTTGCCCTTGTCGGCGACGGCCTCGATGTAGGGGTAGTCGACCGGCAGGGTCTCGTTGAACAGCGCGCGACCGAGGGTGGTCTCGAGCAGCACGGGGCCGACGGTCTTGCCCTTCTCGTCGAGCTCGACGCCCTCGGGCGCCTCGCCCTCGCCGAAGTAGATGTCGTGCAGGCGGATGCGCACCTTGGCGTTGAGGTCCAGCGAGAGCTGGTCCTTCGCCAGGATGGCCTCGGCCACCGAGCTGAACGCGCGACCCTCACCGGCGACGCCCTCCTTGAGGGTGGTCAGGTGGTGGAGGCCGATGATCATGTCCTGCGTGGGCAGGGTGACCGGGCGTCCGTCCGACGGCTTGAGGATGTTGTTCGAGGCGAGCATCAGGATGCGCGCCTCGGCCTGGGCCTCGACCGACAGGGGAAGGTGGACGGCCATCTGGTCGCCGTCGAAGTCCGCGTTGAACGCGGCGCAGACGAGCGGGTGCAGCTGGATGGCCTTGCCCTCCACGAGCTGGGGCTCGAACGCCTGGATGCCCAGGCGGTGGAGCGTGGGTGCGCGGTTGAGCAGCACGGGGCGCTCGCGGATGATCTCCTCGAGCACGTCCCACACCTGTCCGCGGCTGCGCTCGACCATGCGCTTGGCGGCCTTGATGTTCTGGGCGTGGCTCAGGTCGATCAGGCGCTTGATGACGAACGGCTTGAACAGCTCGAGCGCCATCTGCTTGGGCAGACCGCACTGGTGCAGCTTGAGCTGCGGTCCGACGATGATGACCGAGCGGCCCGAGTAGTCCACGCGCTTGCCGAGCAGGTTCTGGCGGAACCGGCCCTGCTTGCCCTTCAGCATGTCGCTGAGGGACTTGAGCGCGCGGTTGCCGGTGCCCGTGACGGGACGACCGCGGCGGCCGTTGTCGAACAGCGCGTCGACGGCCTCCTGCAGCATGCGCTTCTCGTTGTTCACGATGATCTCGGGGGCACCGAGATCCAGCAGACGACGGAGGCGGTTGTTGCGGTTGATCACGCGGCGGTACAGGTCGTTCAGGTCGCTGGTCGCGAAGCGGCCGCCGTCGAGCTGCACCATCGGGCGCAGCTCCGGTGGGATGACCGGGACGACCTGCAGCACCATCGCGGCCGGCGAGTTGCCGGTGGCGAGGAAGGAGCTGACGACGCGCAGGCGCTTGATGGCGCGGATCTTCTTCTGGCCCTTGCCGGTGGCGATCTGCTCGCGGAGCAGCTCCCCCTCGGCCTCGAGGTCGAAGGCCTCCAGGCGCTTCTGGATCGCCTCGGCGCCCATGTGGGCCTCGAAGTAGATGCCGAAGCGGTCCTGCAGCTCGTGGAAGACGGCGTCCTCGGGCTTGAGCTCGCCGACCTTGAGGCTGCGGAACTCCTCCCAGACGCGCTCGAGGCGGGAGATGTCCTCGTCGAACGCCTTGCGCGTCTGACCCATCTCCTTCTCGGCGCCGTCCTTCGCGCGGCGCTTCTGGTCGCTCTTGGCGCCCTCGGCCTCCAGCGCGGCCAGGTCGGTCTCGAGGCGCCCGAGGCGCTCCGCGATCTGGCTGTCGCGCTGGTCCTGCAGGGTCTTGATCTCGAGCCGGAGCTCGTTCTCGAGGCCCGGCATGTCCTCGTGACGGGCGTCCTCGTCCACGCTGATCACCATGTAGGCGGCGAAGTAGATGACCTTCTCGAGGTCCTTCGGCGCCATGTCGAGCAGGTAGCCGAGGCGCGAGGGCACGCCCTTGAAGTACCAGATGTGCGTGACGGGCGCGGCGAGCTCGATGTGGCCCATGCGCTCGCGGCGGACCGCGGACTTGGTGACCTCGACGCCGCAGCGCTCGCAGACGATGCCCTTGAAGCGCACCCGCTTGTACTTGCCGCAGGAGCACTCCCAGTCGCGGCTCGGTCCGAAGATCTGCTCTCCGAAGAGGCCGTCCTTCTCGGGCTTGAGCGTGCGGTAGTTGATGGTCTCGGGCTTCTTGACCTCACCGTGCGACCAGCGGCGGATGTCGTCGGCCGTCGCGAGGCCGATCCGCAGCTCATCGAAAGTTGTTACGTCGAGCAATTTTCCTTCTCTCCTTGGAAAGCTTCGAGTCGAAAGTCGTGTCGGGCTTAGATGTCGTCGATGCTGGACGACTCGAAGCGGGTGGAGATGTTGATGCCGAGCTCCTCCGCCGCGCGGAAGACCTCGTCATCCGTGTCGCGCAGGCTGACCGCCTGGCCGTCCGCCGAGAGGACCTCGACGTTCAGGCAGAGGGACTGCATCTCCTTGATCAGGACCTTGAAGGACTCGGGGATACCCGGTTCCTGGATGTTCTCGCCCTTGACGATGGCCTCGTACACCTTCACGCGGCCGAGGATGTCGTCCGACTTGATGGTGAGGAGCTCCTGGAGCGCGTAGGCCGCTCCGTATGCCTCGAGCGCCCACACCTCCATCTCGCCGAAGCGCTGGCCGCCGAACTGGGCCTTACCGCCCAGGGGCTGCTGCGTGATCATCGAGTAGGGCCCCGTCGAACGCGCGTGGATCTTGTCGTCCACCAGGTGGTGCAGCTTCAGGATGTACATGTAGCCGACCGAGACGGGCTCGGGGAACGGCTCGCCGGAGCGGCCGTCGAACAGGCGCGTCTTGCCGCTGGACCCGATGAGGCGGTCGCCGTCGCGGGTGACCGTCGTCGAGTCGAGCAGGCCGGCGATCTCCTCCTCGAGCGCTCCGTCGAACACCGGGGTGGCGACCTTCGTGCCGGCCGGAGCCTGGCGCGCGTGGTCCGGGAGACGCTCGGCCCACTTCGGCTGGCCCTCGACCTCCCAGCCCTGCTTGGCGATCCACCCGAGGTGGGTCTCCAGGACCTGGCCGAAGTTCATGCGGCCGGGGATGCCGAGCGGGTTGAGGATGACGTCGACCGGGGTCCCGTCGGCGAGGAACGGCATGTCCTCGACCGGCAGGATCTTGGAGATGACGCCCTTGTTGCCGTGACGGCCGGCCAGCTTGTCGCCCTCGGTGATCTTGCGCTTCTGCGCGATGAACACCACGACGCGCTGGTTGACGCCCGAGCCGAGCTCGTCGTCGCCGTCCTGCGAGTCGAAGACCTTGACGCCGATGATCGTGCCCTGCTCGCCGTGGGGCACCTTCAGGGACGTGTCGCGGACCTCGCGGCTCTTCTCGTTGAAGATCGCGCGCAGCAGGCGCTCCTCGGCGCTGAGCTCGGTCTCGCCCTTCGGCGTGACCTTGCCCACGAGGATGTCGCCGGGGCGGACCTCGGCGCCGATGCGGATGATGCCGCGCTCGTCGAGGTCGGCGAGCAGCTCCGGGCTGACGTTGGGGAGGTCGCGGGTGATCTCCTCCTTGCCGAGCTTGGTGTCGCGCGCGTCGACCTCGTACTCCTCGATGTGGATGGAGGAGAGGGTGTCGTCCTTGACCAGGTTCTGGCTCAGGATGATGGCGTCCTCGAAGTTGTGGCCCTCCCACGGCATGAACGCGACGAGCAGGTTCTTGCCGAGCGCGAGCTCGCCGTTCTCCGTGGCGGGGCCGTCGGCGATGACCTCGCCGGCCTCGATGCGGTCGCCGGCCGAGACCAGGACGCGGTGGTTGTAGCTCGTGCCCTGGTTGGAGCGGTCGAACTTGCGCAGGTAGTAGGTCTGCGTGCCGCCCTCGTCGAGCTGGATGGTGACGACCTCGGCCGACACCTCCTGCACGACGCCCGAGGCGTCAGCCGTGAGGACGTCGCCGGCGTCGACCGCCGCGTAGCCCTCCATGCCGGTGCCGACGAGCGGGCTCTCGCTGCGCAGCAGCGGGACGGCCTGACGCTGCATGTTCGCGCCCATGAGGGCCCGGTTCGCGTCGTCGTGCTCGAGGAACGGGATGAGCGAGGTCGCGACCGACACCATCTGGCGCGGCGACACGTCCATGTAGTGGACGTTCTCCTTCGCGACGAGCTCCACCTCACCGCCCTTGGGGCGGACGAGGACGCGGTCCTCCGCGAAGCGGAAGTCCTTCGTGAGGGGCGCGTTGGCCTGGGCGACGAGGAACTCGTCCTCCTCGCTGGCCGTGAGGTAGTCGATCGTGTCGGTGACCACGCCGTCGACGACGCGACGGTACGGGGTCTCGATGAAGCCGAACGAGTTGATGCGGGCGAACGACGCCAGCGAGCCGATCAGGCCGATGTTCGGGCCTTCCGGGGTCTCGATGGGGCACATGCGGCCGTAGTGCGACGGGTGGACGTCGCGGACCTCGACGCCGGCGCGCTCACGGGACAGACCACCCGGGCCGAGGGCCGAGAGGCGGCGCTTGTGGGTGAGGCCCGCGAGCGGGTTGTTCTGGTCCATGAACTGCGACAGCTGGCTCGTGCCGAAGAACTCCTTGATCGCGGCGACGACGGGGCGCACGTTGATCAGGGTCTGCGGCGTGATGGCCTCGATGTCCTGCGTGGTCATGCGCTCGCGGACGACGCGCTCCATGCGGGACAGGCCGGTGCGCACCTGGTTCTGGATGAGCTCGCCGACCGCGCGGATGCGGCGGTTGCCGAAGTGGTCGATGTCGTCCACGTCGAGGCGGAGCTCGACGGGCTTGCCGTCGCGCGTGCCGTTCATCTTCGTCTCGTTCGCGTGCAGCGAGACGAGGTACTTGATGGTCGCGAGGATGTCCTCGACCGTGAGCACCGAGTCGGTGAGCTGCTTGTCGATGCCGAGCTTGCGGTTGATCTTGTAGCGACCCACCTTCGCCAGGTCGTAGCGCTTCGGGTTGAAGTAGAAGTTGTCGAGCAGCGCGCGGGCGGCCTCGGCGGCGACCTGCTCGCCGGGACGGAGCTTGCGGTAGATGTCCTTGAGGGCCTCCTCCTTGGTGAGGATGGAGTCCTTCTCGAGCGTGAGCTCGATGGACGCGACGCCCTTGAACTCCTCGAGGATCTGCTCGCTGGTGAGGCCGAGGGCCTTGAGGAACACGGTGACCGACTGCTTGCGCTTGCGGTCGATGCGGACGCCGACCTGGTCGCGCTTGTCGATCTCGAACTCGAGCCAGGCGCCGCGCGAGGGGATGACGCGGGCGGAGTAGATGTCCTTGTCGGAGGTCTTCTCCTGCTGGCGCTCGAAGTACACGCCGGGCGAGCGGACGAGCTGGGACACGACGACACGCTCGGTGCCGTTGATGATGAACGTGCCCTTCTCCGTCATGAGGG
Organism: Clavibacter michiganensis subsp. tessellarius; assembly: GCF_021922985.1. Lineage (NCBI taxonomy): Bacteria > Bacillati > Actinomycetota > Actinomycetes > Micrococcales > Microbacteriaceae > Clavibacter > Clavibacter tessellarius. Next base: position 2,044,189 of record NZ_CP040788.1, read on the forward strand.
GGAAGTCGCCCATGAAGACCGTCTGGGTCTTGATCTCACCCGTGAGGTGGTTCATGAACTCGGCCTCGACGTAGAGGGGGGCGGAGTAGGTCTTGCCCCGCTCCTTGCACTCGTCGATGGAGTACTTCTGCTCCTCGAGGTACGGGTTCGTGAACCCGAGCTGCATGGTCTCGCCCAGGTCCTCGATGGGGGAGATCTCCTCGAAGATCTCCTCGAGGCCGGAGTTGAGGGCCAGGTCGGTGCGACCCTGCGCGGTGCCCTCCTCGACCCGGCGCTTCCACGCGTCCGAGCCGACGAGCCAGTCGAAGCTCTCGGTCTGCAGCGCGAGCAGGTCGGGGACGGTGAGGGTGTCAGTGATCTTCGCGAACGAGAGCCGCGATGCGTCGCGACCGTTCTTGGGAGTGGGAGTTGCGTTGCGCGCAGCAGCCAAGGAAATTACCTCCGTGGGCCCCGTCGGGCTCCGATGTCGTCGATACGCCGAGACCGACCCGGGTGGTGACCCGTGCCGATCCTGATGGAGTTGCTCGCCACACCTCGCGGGTGGGGCTCGGGATGGACCCGAGCGCACACGATGACCGACCGCAATATGAAGGCAAAAGGGAGTGGGAGCGCAAAGGATCACCATACGGGTCGCGACGCGCCATGTCCAGCGGAATCTTGCATCCTCGGCGTGTCTCGGTGTATAACGTCCGGTCGCCCTCCCGCCGGGCGTCCCGGCACGCGTAGCGTCGGGGCATGAGCTCCCCCTGGCACGTGACCCCCGGCGGCCCCTCGCACGTGCACCGGGCGGGCGACGTGGAGATCCGGAAGGCCTCCGTCGGGCCCATGGACAACGACGCGTACCTCCTCACCGACCTCGACTCCGGCGAGCGCCTGCTCGTCGACGCGGCGGCCGACGTCGACCGGCTGCTGGCGCTCGTGGCGGAGCCGGATCCCGTCGGCCGGCTCGCGGTCGTCGTCACGACCCACGGCCACGCGGATCACCACGGCGCGCTGGCGGCCGTGCTCGACGCGACCGACGCGACCAGCGCCGTGGGCGCGGCGGACGCCGGCGACCTGCCGGTCGACGCGGACCGGCGCCTCGCGCACGGCGACGCGGTGACGTTCGGCGGCGTGACGCTCGAGGTCGTCGCGCTCCGCGGCCACACGCCGGGGAGCGTCGCGCTCGTGCTCCAGCCGGGCGACGGCAGCACGCACCTCTTCACGGGCGATTCGCTCTTCCCGGGCGGGGTCGGGAACACGCAGGGCGACGCCGCCCGGTTCGCGCAGCTCATGGACGACGTGGAGGAGCGCCTGTTCGCCCGCTTCCCCGACGACGCGGTCGTGCACCCGGGCCACGGGGACGCGACGACGCTCGGCGCCGAGCGCGGATCCCTCGCCGCGTGGCGCGCGCGCGGCTGGTGACGGGTCGCCCGGCGGCCGGGACCAGGGCCGGGACGGGCGCCTAGGCTGAGGAGATGCCCGAGCACCCGTCGACCGTCCTGTCCCTGAGCGGGCACCGGGCCGTCATCGAGCCCGACCGGTTCGTGCCGGGCGCCCACCAGCTCGTGGTCGACGGGACGCCCCAGTCGCACGTCAACATGGACGACCCGGGCGAGCTGTTCTTCGAGTACGTGCAGCGCATGGGCCACGTCATCGACCTGCTCGGCGACCCCGGGCAGCCCATCACCGCGCTGCACCTCGGCGCCGGCGCGCTGACCATCCCGCGGTACGTCGAGGCGACGCGGCCCGGATCCCGCCAGCAGGTCATCGAGCTGGAGCAGGACCTCGTCGACCTGGTGCGCGAGCACCTGCCGTGGTCGCGGAAGGCCTCCATCCGGCTCCGCTACGGCGACGCGCGCGACGTGCTGGGGCGGCTGCCGCAGGGGCTCCGCGGATCCGTCGACCTCGTCGTGACGGACGTCTTCAGCGGCGCCCGCACCCCCGCCCACATCACGAGCCGCGAGTTCCACGCGGAGGCGGCCTCGTTCCTCGCGCCCGGCGGGATCATGACCGTCAACGTCGCCGACGGGCACGGGCTCGCGTTCGCGCGCGGCCAGGCCGCGACCATCCGGGACGTCCTGCCGCACGTCGCCGCGCTGGCCGAGACGCAGGTCCTCAAGGGCCGCCGCTTCGGCAACGTGGTGTTCGCGGCGTCGGCCACGCCGCTCCCGTTCGACTTCGTGCCGCGCCTGCTCGCGGGCGGCCCGCACCCCGCCAAGGTCGTCGAGGGCCGCGAGCTCGCCGACTTCATCGCGGGCGCGTCCGTCGTCACCGACGCCACGGCCGTGCCGTCCCCCTCCCCCGCCCGCAGCGTCTTCCAGACGAGGCCCTGACCGGGCACCCCCGGGCGACGTCGCCCGCCGATCCACCGGAGTCCCCATGAACCGCCGCTCCCGCACCCGCCCGGCGCGCGTCGCCGCGCTCGGGTTCGCCGCCCTCGTCGCGCTGACGGGCTGCACGAACGACGACGGGTCGCCCGTGGACGTGCGCGCGACGGAGCCGCCCGCGCCCGCCCCCACCAGCACCGACGCCGCACCGGCGGGCGTCGCGCCGTCGGGCACCCCGTCCGCGATCACGACGGGCCTCGTGTCGCCGTGGTCGACCGCCGAGCTGCCGTCGGGCGCGCTGCTCATCAGCGAGCGCGACACGGCGCGCATCGTCGAGGTGCTCGGCGACGGGACGACGCGCACGGCCGGCACGGTCGCGGGCGTCGGACCGCTCGGCGAGGGCGGGCTGCTCGGGATCGCGGTGCGCGAGGCCGAGGGCGCCACGCAGCTGTACGCGTACCTGACGAGCCCCACCGACAACCGCATCGTCCGCATGGACGTCACGGGCGAGCCGGGATCGCTCGGGCTCGGCCCGGCGGAGGACGTCGTGACGGGGATCCCGCGCGACGCGAACCACAACGGCGGCCGCATCGCGTTCGGCCCCGACGGCATGCTCTACGCGACCACGGGCGACGCGGACCTCCGCGATGCGGCGCAGGACCCGATCTCGCTCGCCGGCAAGATCCTCCGCCTCACGCCCGACGGGCAGGGCGCCCCCGACAACCCGACGCCCGGCTCGCCCGTCTACTCGCTCGGGCACCGGAACCCGCAGGGCATCGCGTGGGACGCCGAGGGCAACCTCTGGTCCGCCGAGTTCGGGCAGGACACCTGGGACGAGCTGAACCTCATCGTGCCCGGCGGCAACTACGGCTGGCCGGTCGTGGAGGGCGCGACCGACGACCCCGCCGACGACGGCTACGTCGACCCCGTGCGGCAGTGGGCCACCGACGACGCGAGCCCGAGCGGCATCGCGGTCGCGGGCGACACGATCTTCATGGCGGGCCTCGGCGGCCAGCGCCTGTGGGTCATCCGGCCGGGCGCCGTGGTCACCGACCCTATCCCCGACGACCGCGTGACCGAGTTCTACACGCGCGAGTTCGGCCGGATCCGCGACGTGCAGGCCGCGCCCGACGGCTCGCTGCGCATGCTCACGAACAACACCGACGGACGCGGCACGCCGCGGGACGGCGACGACAAGCTGCTCCGGGTCGAGCTCATGCCGATCCAGGCGGGATAATCTCTTCCTCGTGACAGGCACCGCGATCATCATCGGCTACGACAGGGACACCCTCCGGGAGAAGGTGGACCTGCGGGCGGCCGGCGAGCGCCTGGACGAGCTCGAGAACCTCCGCAGCCTCTCCGCCATCACCGAGAAGGTGGCGCTCCTGCGCATGCTCGGCCGGCTCGACGAGGCGTGGGACATGGCGAACGCCGCGGTCCGCCAGGCGCGCTTCACGGGCGACCGGGAGACGCTGCTCGCGTGCCGCATCCGCCGCGCCCAGGTGCAGCAGTACCAGGGCAAGCTCGACATCGCGCTCCAGGACCTCGGCGGCTGCGTCGACGAGGCCCGCGCGCACGAGTGGTACGCGCTGGAGGCCTTCGCGCTGCAGCACCGCGGCAAGGTGCACTTCGACCGCGGCGACTACCGCCACGCCCTCTCCGACTTCGAGGACGCGTACACGCTCCGCACCCGCGAGGGCCTGCCCAGCGACCAGCTCGAGAGCTCGGCGCTCGCGATCGACGTCGCCAAGGAGCGCATCGCCGCCCAGCCCGCGTGATGGGCCCCCTCCTCCCCCGGCCGTCGGCGGCCGGCCGTGGCTGACCTCGCCCGGGTGCGGATCTGGGCCGAGGCCTTGATCGCGCTGCACCTCGACCCGTCGTGGACCTTCGCGTTCGACCACGCCCGCACGCGCGCGGGCGCCTGCCACTACGGCGAGAAGCGCATCACGGTGTCGCGGCACCTGGCGGGGCGGTTCGAGGACGACGAGATCCACCAGGTTCTGCTGCACGAGGTCGCGCACGCGCTCGCCGGATCCGGCGCGGGCCACGGCCCGAGGTGGAAGGTCACGGCCGCCGAGCTCGGCTACGAGGGGTCGCGGCTGCACTCGGGCGCCGTCGCCGAGGAGCTCGCGCCCTGGGTGGGCGCGTGCCCGGCGGGCCACGCGCACTTCCGCTACCGGAAGCCGACCCGGCCGCTCGCCTGCGGGCTGTGCTCGAAGCGGTTCGACCGGGCGCACCTCATCGCGTGGACGAAGCGCGAGGTGCCGTCGGGCGCCGCGGCCTCGGCGTCCGCCCGCTCCGCCGCCGGGCGCGAGGGCGCCGCATGAGCCGGGCGCCGGGATCCGAGCGGCCGACGGGCCAGTGGATCGACGACCCGGACGGCCTGCGCTGGTTCCTCGACACGGGCGCCGTGAGCCTCGACCTCGCCTACACGGGCGCGCTCGGGGATCCGGAGCCGCGCGAGACGCTGCCCGACGCGGCCGCGCTCGGCGCATGGCTGAGCGAGCACCTCGCGCCCGTCTCGGAGCCGGGCGAGCGCGACGTCGCGGACGCCCGGACGCTCCGGCAGGCCATCGGCGACATCGCGGCGGCCATCGCCGACGGCCGGGACCCCGCGCCGCGCGACGTCGACGTGCTCAACCTCTACGCCGCGACGCCGGACCTCCCGCCCGCGCTCGACGGCGGATCCCGCCAGGCCGGCCGCGCGCTCGCCCGGCCCGCGCAGGCGCTCGCGTCGGCGGCGCGCGACGCGGTGGCGGTGTTCGGGGCGGGATCCGAGCGGATCCACCGCTGCTCGGCCGACGACTGCACCGTGCTCTACCTGGACACGACGCGCTCGGGCACCCGCCGGTGGTGCTCGATGCGACGCTGCGGCAACCGCGCCAAGGTGCGCGCCCACCGCGCGCGGCAGCTCCGGGAGCGGCGGACCGGGGTCCCGGCCCGCGTGGCTCCCGTCCGGCCGGCGACCCCGGCGGAGGCCGCACCCGTCCCCGTCCCCGGGGACGACGACGGCCCGGGAGCCGGAGCCCCCGAGCCGTCGTGACGGGTCCGCGTCACTCGCTGACGCGGACCTCCTTCCAGAACGCGACGTAGCCGCTGTAGTCGCGGCCGACGCGGTCGAACGACGACGGGATGGGCGTCGGGTACGACCACGCGCGGTCCTGCAGCACGGTGTCGCCGTCCTTGACGGAGTAGTACTGCGTGTCGCCCTTCCACGGGCAGTGGTACGGGGTGGCGGTCTCCGCGAGGAGCGACATGTCGACGCTCTGGGGCGGGAAGTACCAGTTGCCCTCGATCTCGATGAGGTCGTCCTTGGGAGCCTCGGCGACGGTGACGCCGTTCAGCAGTGCCTTCATGGGGTGCCTTTCCTGACGATGCGTGCGTCGCGCGGGCGGCGGCGCCTGGAACAGGGGAACACGCGCGACCGGGAGCCTGTTCCCGCGGCGGCCGACGGCGTCGCGATCCGGCCAGGGCGGGCCGGGCGTCGCGGCGGCCCGGCGGAGCGGGCGTCGCGGGCCGACGTCGCGGCGGCCCGGCGGACCAGGCAACCCGGCGGATCAGACGGCCCGGCGGATCAGGCGTCGCGGTGGAGGCGGTGCACGACCACGTCGGCGGGACCCGCGGCGAGCGCCCCGGCGACGAGCCCGTCGTGCCCCGCGGCGTCGAGCCGGCGGGCGGAGACGCTCGCGGTCACGAGGTGCCCCACGGCCGGCCGGAGCTGCTGGTAGGCGGCGCAGGCGACGGCGGCCTCGGGCGACGTGGCGTCGATCCCCAGGGCGGCGAGCGCGTCGACCACGGCACCCGCGGCGAGCTGGTCCTCGGCGCACGCGCGCCAGGATCCGTCGGCCTCGACCGCGCCCGCGGCCACGACGGCCACGTATGCCCGGCGGCCGAGCGCGGTCTGGAGGGCGAGGATCCAGTCGGCGACGGCCGGGGCGTCCGCGAGGCCGGCGCTCACGACGGCCGGGCGCGCGGGCATGGTCGCGAGGACCTCCTCGCGGCGGGCGACGGTGGGCGGCGGCACGGACGGCAGCGCGTCCACCCAGACGATGACGTCGGCACCGGTCGCGATGCGCCGGGCCCCGGCCACGCCGCCGTCCAACCGGACCTGGTAGCGGGCCTGCGTCGACGGGTCGGGGTGCGCGGCGTCAGCGGAGGAGGTCACGATCCGATGCTACGGGCGTCCACGGACCGGATCCTCCGCGGATGACGCGGCGCGACGGCTCGGGCGCCCCGCGGCGCATCGCCTGCCGGATCACCTCGAAGTCGTCGCGCGTGATCTCGAGGAGCCCCGGCGCGAGCTTCCGGCCCCACTCGAGGGAGTCGCGCGTGAAGTCGAGCACGGGGACGAGCGGGCGGATGGGCGCGTCGACCGCGCCGAGGTCCCAGTCCATCCGGCGGCGCCACGGCCGCCACTCGCCCACGCGGCCCTGGTACGGCGCGGCGTCGGCGACCCGGCCGATCGCGGTGAAGGAGCGGAGGAGCTGCCCGTCGGGGTACGACTCGCGCGGCGAGTAGTAGACGAAGCCGTCGGCCTCGCCGAGCCGCTCGACGGGCTCGCGGGCGCCGCGGTTGACCTGCGCGATGCCGAGGTCCAGGCCGTCGAGCACGCGGTCGCGGGAGACGACGCCCACCCAGTACCTGATCATGTCCGTCCCATCCTGTCCCACCGCGGACGGGCGGCGGGCACGCCCAGCCGCGCGGAGCACACTGGGGGCATGCGCGTGCTGCTGAAGACCATCCTCGACTGCGATCCCGACGCCGCCTGGCGCGCGCTCCACTCGCCCACCGTGATGCGGGAGGTCGCGGGCCCGCTCGTCGACTTCGTGCCGCTGGAGGACGGCGGCTTCCCCACCAGCTGGGACGGCCGCGAGCACGTCGCCGCGATGCAGACCGGGCCGTTCACGGCCGGCCGCCAGAGCATCCGCCTCCGCGACATGAAGCCGCGCGTCGAGGGCGTGCGCATCGTGCGCGACGACGGCCACGGGCTCTCCGGCCTCATGTCCATCCCCACGAGCATGCGGCACAGCATGGCCGTCTCCGCGGATCCCGCCGGCCCCGACGCCGACGGCCGCGTCAAGACGCTCTTCCGCGACCAGCTCGAGTTCGAGGCCGGGCTCCTCGGCCCCGCGATGTGGCCGACCTTCTGGGCCTTCTGGCAGTGGCGCGCGTTCCGGCTGCGCCAGCTCGCGCCGACGTGGGCGTACGACTGGGAGCCGGACACCGAGGACGACGCGGAAGCTACCGCCGACGGCGCGGGCGTGTCCGCCGCCTGACGACCGCCTCGTCGGCCGGGCGCCGCGCGCGGCCCGACGCGTACGGTGTCCCCATGCCCTCCGCCGAGACCGCCCTCCACGTCGCCGACTGGCGCCGCCGCACGCACGAGATGTACGCGGAGGTGCGCTGGGTCGCGCAGACGGATCCCGCGGCCGCGCACGCGCTCTGGCGCCGGACCCGCGACGACATGTTCCGCAGCCACCCGGCCACGCCCCTCCTGCCCGAGCACCGCGCGGACTTCGACCGGCTCGACGTGGCCGACTACGACCCGGCCTGGCGGTTCGAGTTGGAGATCCACGACGACCGCGGCGAGGAGCGCCACGAGGTCGAGACGGGCACCGACGGCGTCGTCCCGTTCGAGCTGCTCGGATCCGTGCACCTCCCCGCCGCCGAGGGCCGCGACGCCGGCAGCCTCGACGTCTGGCGCCTCGCCAGCTACGGCGGCGGCCTGCACCTGCCCGTGAAGGACGCGTCGCACCGGCGCGCGGGCGGCACCTACGGGGGCGGCCGCTACCTGCTCGACACGGTGAAGGGATCCGACCTCGGCCCGGGCGCCCCGGGCTCGATCGTGGTCGACCTCAACTTCGCCTACAACCCCTCCTGCGCCTACGACCCGGAGTGGGCGTGCCCCCTCGCGCCTGCCGGGAACGTGCTCGGCTTCGAGGTGCCCGTGGGCGAGATGGGCTACCTCCCGAGCTGACCTGCTACGGTGGGGGCACTTGCGAGCACATCACCGTGCTCCCTGCGTCGAGAGAACGCGTTCCCTCCTCGCCCCGATCAGATCGCCGCACAGGCCGACGGGGTCGAGTGACATCTTTCTTACGGCGAACGGATGCGCCCATCGGCGCCTTCGCCATCCTCCGCTTCCGTGCGTCGTCGCACCTCCCGAGAACGCACGTCGGGGCGGACACCTGCCTGGAAAGGCGAACCCCCCTATGTCCACTGACACCTTCGGCGCGCTCGGCGTGCCCGCCCCCCTCGTCTCCGCCTTGACGGCAAACGGCATCACGACGCCGTTCCCCATCCAGGTCGACACGCTCCCCGACACGCTGAACGGCCGCGACGTCCTCGGCCGCGGCAAGACGGGCTCCGGCAAGACGCTCGCGTTCGCCATCCCGATGATCGCGCGCCTCGGCGGCGGCCTCGCCGGCGGCCGTCGTCGCCCGGGCCGCCCGCTCGGCCTCATCCTCGCGCCGACCCGCGAGCTCGCCACGCAGATCACGGCCGCCATGGCGCCGCTGGCCGAGGCCTACAACCTCACCACCACGACGATCTTCGGCGGCGTCTCGCAGCAGCGCCAGGTCGCGGCCCTCAAGGCCGGCGTCGACGTGGTCGTCGCGTGCCCCGGCCGCCTCGAGGACCTCATGAAGCAGGGCTTCGTGAACCTCGACGCCGTGGAGATCACCGTCCTCGACGAGGCCGACCACATGGCCGACCTGGGCTTCCTGCCCGTCGTCACGCGGATCCTCGACAAGACCCCGAACACCGGCCAGCGCATGCTGTTCTCCGCCACGCTCGACAACGGCGTGGACAAGCTCGTGCGCCGCTACCTGCACGACCAGGTGCTGCACTCCGTCGACGAGGCGAACTCGCCCGTCGCGGCCATGACGCACCACGTGTTCGAGGCGACCGACGTCGAGGCCAAGCGCCTCCTCGTGCAGAAGCTCGCGTCCGGCTCCGGCCGCCGCATCCTCTTCATGCGCACCAAGCACCACGCGAAGAAGCTCGCGAAGCAGCTCACCGACTCGGGCATCCCGTCGGTGGACCTGCACGGCAACCTCTCGCAGGTCGCCCGCGACCGCAACCTCGCGGCCTTCGCGGCCGGCGACGTCAAGGTCCTCGTGGCCACCGACGTCGCGGCGCGCGGCGTGCACGTCGACGACATCGAGCTCGTGATCCACGTCGACCCGCCGGCCGAGCACAAGGCGTACCTGCACCGCTCGGGCCGCACGGCGCGCGCCGGCTCCGCGGGCGACGTCGTCACGATCATGCTGCCGGCGCAGCGCAAGGACGTGCAGCTCCTGATGCGCAAGGCCGACATCCACGTCACGCCGCAGCAGGTCACCGAGTCCTCCCACGCCGTGGCCGAGCTGACGGGCGCCGTCGCGGCGTACGTGAAGCCCGCGCCCCGCGAGACGAAGTCGGTCCGCGAGACCACCCAGCGCCAGTCGCAGGGCGGCCGCGCGAACGGCGGCGGACGCTCGCAGGGCGCCAACGCGCAGCGCAAGCGCGCGGCCCGCGACGGCGCGCCCGTCGGCGGCGGTCGCCGCGAGGGCGCGGCATCGGGTCGCCGCGACGGCGCCGCATCGGGCGGACAGCGCGGCGGCACGCCCCGCACGTTCAGCACCTCCTCCGAGGGCTTCGGCGGCGGCTCGTCCGCCGCTCCCTCGCGTCCCCGCCAGGACCGCCCCGCGGCCTCCGGCGGCGCCGCGGCCGGCGGTCGTGCGCGCACGCACCGCCGCGTCTCCAGCGGACGCTAGACCGCACGGCGCGCCGCGCGCGCCGGCATGGCATCGAGGGCCCCCGTCGACGACGGGGGCCCTCCGTCGTCCCCGCGCGCGGCGATCCGGAGCCGTCCCGGGAGCGCGCCGACTGCCCCGCGCGAGCGCCCGCGTCGCGCGTCGACGACGCGTCCGTGCCCCGATCCTCCACAGCCGAGGCACGACCTGGGGACGGTCGCGCGGGATCCCAGGCGCATCCGGCTACGTTGTGCCAATGACTCGCGCCGCCCTCGCCACCCGTGGCCCCTACCGCAAGGGCCTGGAGCGCAGGGAGCTCCTCATCCGCACGGCCATCGAGGTCTTCGCCGAGCAGGGGTACCGCGGTAGCTCGCTGCGCGAGATCGCGTCCCGCGCCGAGATCACGCCCGCCGGCCTGCTGCACCACTTCACCGGCAAGGAGGAGCTGCTGCTCGCCGTGCTGGAGCGCCGCGAGGAGCGCCTCGCCGCGGCCATCGAGCTGCACCGCCCGCGCAGCGTCGCGGAGCACGCGGCCGTCGTCATCGCCGACGGCGAGCAGAGCGCGTGCCTCACGCGCGTCATCGCCGTCGTGTCGTCGGAGGCGTCCGCCGCCGGCCACCCGCTGCACCTGCTCTTCCGCGAGCGCCGCGCCCGCGAGCTCGAGCGCATCACGGCCGGCGTCGTCGTCGACCAGGCACGCGGCCTCATCGACCCCGGGCTCGACCCGGAGGCCGCGGCCGCCGTCGTGCTCTCCGCCATGGACGGGCTGCACGTGCAGCGCTGCTACGGCGTCGGCGCGGGCGCGAGCGAGGCCTTCGAGGACCTGCGCCGCCACTACCTCGAGCCGCCGGCCTTCGCGGAGCGCGCGGCTGCGGTCTGAGCCCGCTCCTCGGCATCACCATCGGCCCGCGCCCTCGGCGCGGGCCGATCGTCGTCCGGGCGGAGCGCGCGCTCGGGCGGCGCATCCGGACGGGCAGCAGGTCGGTTCGGACCGCTGGCCCGCCGTCGCGCTAGGGCAGCACGCCCACCGAGGCCAGCGCCGCGCGGAGCAGCGCGCCGCGGCCGCCCTCCATGTCGGCGGAGACCGCATCGGACGCCGCCTCCTCGGGTGTCATCCACGTGATCTCGAGGGCGTCCTGGCGCGGATCGCACGTGCCGGTCACGGGCACCACGTACGCGAGCGACACGGCGTGCTGCCGGTCGTCCGTGTAGGGGCTCGCGCCGGGGAAGGGGAAGTACTCGGCGACCGAGAACGGCGTCGGGTTCGCGGGGAGCTGCGGGAACGCCATCGGCCCGAGGTCCTTCTCGAGGTGGCGGAAGAGCGCGTCGCGCAGGGTCTCGCCGTACATCACGCGGCCGGAGACGAGCATCCGGGTCATCTGGCCGGTGACCGTCGCGCGCAGCAGCACGCCGATGTCCTTCACCCGGCCCATGCCGTCGACCCGCACGGGCACGGCCTCCACGTAGAGGAGGGGCAGCCGCTGCCGGATCTGCGCGAGCTCCACGTCCGACAGCCAGCCGGAGTTCGGGTCGGGGATGTTCGGGTCCGGGGTGCGAACGGTCATGGTCCATTGTGACCCACGGCCGGAGCCCGGCGGCCACCCGGCGCGCGGACCGGCTGCCAGCCGCGGATGCGAGGATGGCGGCGCCGGCCGATCCCCGCGTCCGCGCATCCGCCGCCGCCCGGCCCGTCGACGAGGACCCCGTGACCGCTCTCCCCCTGGACCCCGACGCCGTCCTCTGGTCGGCCTCCGCCGCCGAGCTCGCCGACCGACCGCTGCTCGTGCTGCTGCACGGGTTCGGCTCGCACGAGGGCGACCTCTTCGGGCTGTCGCCGTACCTGCCGCTCGGGCCGGTGGTCGCGTCGCTGCGGGCGCCGATCGCGCTGGACGGCGGGCACGCGTGGTTCCCGATCGTGCCGGGGACGCGCGGCGACCCGGATCCGGACGCCGCCGACGCCGCGGCCCAGGGCGTGCTCGACTGGCTCGACGCCATGCCCGTGCGGCCGCGATCCGTGGGCCTCCTCGGCTTCAGCCAGGGCGGCGCGACCGCGCTCCAGCTGCTGCGGCTCGCGCCCGGCCGGTTCTCGTACGCGGTGCAGCTCAGCGGGTTCTCGGTGCGGGGCGAGCACGCGGGCGACGCCGCCAACGCGGCCGCGCCGACGCCGGTCTTCTGGGGCCGCGGCACGGCCGACCAGGTGATCCCGGACGAGGCCGTCGCGCGCACGAGCGCGTGGATCGGCGCCCACACCGACCTCACCGAGCGCATCTACGAGGACCTCCCGCACTCGGTCTCGGCGCCGGAGCTGCGGGACGTGTCGGCGTTCATCCGCGAGCACGCGGGCTGACGCGGGAACGCCCGACGCCGGGCCGTCGCGGCGGTCGTCCGGCGAGCGTCGGGCCGGGCGCGGATGTCGGTGGTGCGGAGGAGGATGAGCAGATGGATCCCGTCCTCGCGCGCTTCTCCCCGGCCACCCGGGAGTGGTTCCAGGGCGCCTTCCCCGGCCCCACGGCCGCGCAGACCGGCGCGTGGGAGGCCGTGCAGAAGGGGTCGCACGCGCTCGTCGTGGCGCCCACCGGATCCGGCAAGACGCTCGCGGCGTTCCTCTGGTCCATCGACCGGCTGGCCTCGCGGCCCGCGCCGGAGGATCCGATGCGGCGCACGCGCGTCCTCTACATCTCGCCGCTCAAGGCCCTCGCGGTCGACGTGGAGCGCAACCTCCGCTCGCCGCTCGTGGGCATCGTGCAGACGGCCAAGCGGCTGGGGGCCGAGCCGCCCGAGGTCACGGTGGGCGTGCGCTCCGGCGACACCCCGGCGGCCGACCGGCGATCGCTCGCGAAGACGCCGCCGGACATCCTCATCACCACGCCCGAGTCGCTGTTCCTCATGCTCACGTCGGCCGCGCGGGAGACGCTCGCAGGGGTCGAGACGGTCATCGTCGACGAGGTGCACGCGGTCGCGGCCACCAAGCGCGGCAGCCACCTCGCGCTCTCGCTCGAGCGGCTCGACGCGCTGCTCGAGAAGCCGGCGCAGCGCATCGGCCTGTCGGCCACCGTGCGGCCGCCCGAGGAGGTGGCGCGGTTCCTCGGCGGGCGCTCGCCCGTGAGCATCGTGTCGCCGAAGAACACCAAGGAGTTCGACCTCCGCGTCATCGTGCCGGTCGACGACATGACGGAGCTGGGCACCACGGCGCCGCTCGAGGGGTCGGCGGCGCAGGGCGACCAGCCGCAGCAGGGGTCCATCTGGCCGCACGTGGAGGAGGGCATCGTCGACCTCGTGCTCCAGCACAGGTCGTCCATCGTGTTCACGAACAGCAGGCGGCTGGCGGAGCGGCTCACGGCGCGGCTCAACGAGATCTACACCGGGCGCATCGAGGAGGGGCGGATCGACGCCGAGGGGCGGGCGATCGCGGGCGGATCCGCCGAGGCGTCGGCGGACGCCGTGCCGGTGCTCGCGGGGGCCGGTGCGCTCACGTCGGCGACGTCGACCTCGTCGGGCGGCGGCGCGGACGCCACCGCGTTCTCCGCCACGCGCCGCACCGCCGCGCGCCCGCCCGCCGAGGTCATGGCGCAGGCCGGGAGCACCGAGGGCGCGGATCCGGTGCTCGCCAAGGCGCACCACGGATCCGTCTCCAAGGAGCAGCGGGCCCTCATCGAGGACGACCTGAAGTCGGGGCGCCTGCGCTGCGTGGTCGCCACCTCGAGCCTCGAGCTCGGCATCGACATGGGCGACGTCGACCTGGTCGTGCAGGTCGAGGCGCCGCCGTCGGTCGCCAGCGGCCTGCAGCGCGTCGGCCGCGCGGGGCACCAGGTGGGCGAGGTCTCGCGCGGCGTCATCTTCCCCAAGCACCGGGCCGACCTCATCCACTCGGCCGTCGCCGCCGAGCGCATGGCGAGCGGCCAGATCGAATCGCTGCGCGTGCCCGCGAACCCGCTCGACGTGCTCGCCCAGCAGACCGTCGCGGCCGTCGCGCTCGAGTCCGTGGGCGTCGAGGAGTGGTTCGACATCGTGCGGCGGAGCGCGCCCTTCGCGACCCTGCCGCGCTCCGCGTACGAGGCCACGCTCGACCTGCTGAGCGGCCGCTACCCGTCCGACGAGTTCGCGGAGCTCCGGCCCCGCATCGTGTGGGACCGCGACGAGGGCACCATCGAGGGGCGTCCCGGCGCGCAGCGGCTCGCGGTCACCTCCGGCGGCACCATCCCCGACCGCGGCCTGTTCGGCGTCTTCATGGTGGGCGAGAAGGCGTCGCGCGTGGGCGAGCTCGACGAGGAGATGGTCTACGAGTCGCGCGTCGGCGACGTGTTCGCGCTGGGGGCCACGAGCTGGCGGATCCAGGAGATCACGCACGACCGCGTGCTCGTGAGCCCTGCGTTCGGCGAGCCCGGCAAGCTGCCGTTCTGGAAGGGCGACGGGCTCGGCCGGCCGCTGGAGCTCGGCCGCGCCATCGGGGCGTTCGTACGCGAGCTGTCCGGATCCGCGGTGGACGACGCCCGAGCCCGGGCCGGCCGCGTGGGCCTCGACGACCGCGCCGTCAACAACCTCCTCGCGTTCCTCGACGACCAGAAGAAGGCCACGGGCCACGTGCCGAACGACCGCACCCTCGTGGTCGAGCGGTTCCGCGACGAGCTCGGCGACTGGCGCGTGGTGCTGCACTCCCCCTACGGGATGCAGGTGCACGCGCCGTGGGCGCTGGCGGTCGGGGCGCGGGTCACCGAGCTGTACGGCATCGACGGCGCGACCATGGCCAACGACGACGGCATCGTCGTGCGCATCCCCGAGACCGACGGCGAGCCGCCGGGAGCCGACCTGTTCGTGTTCGAGCCGGACGAGCTCGACGCCATCGTCACGCGCGAGGTCGGCGGATCCGCCCTCTTCGCGTCGCGCTTCCGCGAGTGCGCCGCCCGCGCGCTGCTCCTGCCGCGCTACAACCCGGGCCGCCGCTCGCCGCTCTGGCAGCAGCGCCAGCGCGCGTCGCAGCTGCTCGACGTCGCGCGCAAGTTCCCGGCGTTCCCCATCGTGCTGGAGACGGTGCGCGAGGTGCTGCAGGACGTCTACGACCTGCCCGCTCTCACGTCGCTCGCGAAGGACATCGAGGCCAGGCGCATCAAGATCGTCGAGACCACCACGGAGGACGCGTCGCCGTTCGCGCGCAGCCTCCTCTTCAGCTACGTCGGCGCGTTCATGTACGAGGGCGACAGCCCGCTCGCCGAGCGCCGGGCCGCGGCGCTCTCGCTCGACGCCGGTCTGCTCTCGGAGCTGCTCGGCCGGGCGGAGCTGCGCGAGCTGCTGGATCCGGCGGTCATCGCGCGCACGGAGCTGGAGCTGCAGCGGCTCGCGCCCGACCGCCGCGCGAAGGGACTGGAGGGCGTGGCCGACCTGCTGCGGATCCTCGGGCCGCTCGACGCCGAGGAGGTCGCGGCGCGCCTCGAGCCCGAGGAGGCCGGATCCGCCGCCGACCACCTCGACGCACTCGTCGCCGGCAAGCGCGCGCTCCGCGTCTCGTTCGGCGGGCAGCCGCGCGTCGCCGCCATCGAGGACGCGAGCCGCCTGCGCGACGCCCTCGGGGTGCCGCTGCCCATCGGCACGCCGCTCGCGTTCGTCGAGCCCGTGACCGATCCGCTCGGCGACCTCGTCGGCCGGTACGCGCGCACGCACGGCCCCTTCACCATCGCGGATGCCGCCACCGGCATCGGCCTCGGAGCCGCCGTCATCGCCGACACGCTCGCCCGGCTCGGCGCCCAGCGGCGCGTGGTCGAGGGCGAGTTCCGGCCGGGCGCCTCCGGCAGCGAGTGGTGCGACGTCGAGGTGCTGCGGCGCCTCCGCAGCCGCTCGCTCGCGGCGCTCCGCAGCGAGGTCGAGCCGGTCGAGCGGGCCGCGTACGCCAGGTTCCTCCCGGCGTGGCAGCACGTCGCGGGAGCCGACCGCGAGCGCGGGCTCCGCGGCGTCGACGGCGTGCTGCAGGTCATCGAGCAGCTCGCGGGCGCGCCCGTCCCCGCCTCCGCGTGGGAGACGCTCGTGCTGCCCGCGCGCGTGCGCGACTACACGCCCGCCTTCCTCGACGAGCTCACGTCCACGGGCGAGGTCATCTGGTCCGGCGCCGGCACGCTCGCGGGCGCCGACGGATGGGTCAGCCTGCACCTCGCCGACCAGGTCGCGCTCACCCTGCCCGAGCCCGACGCGCACGACACCGACGAGCTGCAGCGGGAGGTCCTCACCACGCTCGGCACGGGCGGCGGCTACTTCTTCCGGCAGCTGAGCGACGCCGTCGGATCCACCGACGACAAGGCGCTCGTCACGGCGCTGTGGGACCTCGTGTGGGCGGGGCTCGTCACCAACGACACGCTCTCGCCGCTGCGGGCGCTGCTCGCGGGCGGATCCACCGCGCACAAGACGCCGCAGCGGGCGCCGCGCGGGCGCATGTACCGGGGCGGGCGGATGCCGCGGCCCGACATGCCCACGCGCACCGGACCGTCGACGGCGGCCGGGCGGTGGTCGATCGTGCCGCTGGCCGAGACCGACGCCACCGTGCGCGCGGCGGGCACGGCCGAGCTGCTGCTCGAGCGGTACGGCGTGGTCACGCGGGGGTCGGTCATGACCGAGCGCGTGCCCGGCGGCTTCGCGCTCACCTACAAGGTGCTCGCGGGCTTCGAGGACACGGGGCGCGCGCGCCGCGGGTACTTCATCGAGACGCTGGGGGCGGCGCAGTTCTCCACGGGCGGCACGGTCGACCGGCTGCGCGGGTTCACGCGGGACCCGGATGCGGGCGAGCGGCCGCTCGTCGCGCTGACGCTGGCGGCCACGGACCCGGCCAACGCGTACGGGGCGGCGCTGCCGTGGCCGCGGCTCGACGGGTCGGCGGACGGAGACGAGGGGGCGGGCGCGGATCCGACGGCGGAGGCGGGCGGCGTCGGCGGCGGCCCCGGCGCCTCGGCGACGGTCGCGGTGTCCGGCAGCGTCGACGCGCGCGGCGAGCGGCCCACGGGGCACCGGGCCGGCCGCAAGGCGGGCGCGCTCGTGGTGCTGGTCGACGGCGAGCTCGTGCTCTACGTGGAGCGCGGCGGCAAGACCGTGCTGCAGTTCGACGACGACGAGGCCGTGCTGCGCGCGGCGGCGGAGTCGCTCGGCCAGGTCGTGCGACGCGGCGGGGTCGCGAAGCTGGCGATCGAGAAGGTCAACGGCGCGTTCATCCTGGGCACGCCGCTCGGGTCGGCGCTGCAGGAGCACGGCTTCTCGGCGACGCCGCGCGGGCTGCGGATGCGGTCGTGAGCGGGCACGGGCACGGGCACGGGCACGGGCACGGGCACGGGAGCACCCGCGCGGCCGCGGGCGCACGACCGGCTGCGAGCGCCAACGCGAGCGCCGGCGCCACCCCGACCACGACCGCGACCGCGAGCGCCACCCCGACCGCCATCACGGGATCCGCCCGTGCCTGAGGGCGACACCGTCTACCGCACCGCCGCGCACCTGCACGAGGCGATCGGCGGTCAGGTCCTCACGCGAAGCGACTTCCGCGTGCCGCAGTACGCGACGCTCGACCTCGCGGGCGAGGAGGTCGACGAGGTGGTGAGCGTGGGGAAGCACATCCTCCACCGGATCGGCGACGTCACGATCCACAGCCACCTCAAGATGGAGGGCTCCTGGCACATCTACCAGCACGGCACCGCGTGGCGGCGGCCGGCGTTCGAGGCGCGCGTCGTGCTCGAGACGGCCGCGCGCGTCACGGTGGGGTTCTCGCTGGGCGTGCTGGAGGTGATCCCGCGCGACCAGGAGCACACGGTCGTCGGGCACCTCGGGCCGGACATCCTCGGGCCGGACTGGGGCGAGGAGGCGGCCGCCGAGGTCGTGCGGCGCATCGCGGCGCAGCCCGACCGGCCCATCGGCCTGGCGCTCCTCGACCAGCGCAACGCCGCGGGCATCGGCAACGTCTACCGGGCCGAGCTCTGCTTCCTCCGCGGCGTGCTGCCCACGCGGCCGGTGCGCGAGGTCGCCGACCTGCCCGCGATGATCGCCCTCGCCCGCCGCACCATGCGCGCCAACCGCGACCGCATCGAGCGCACCACCACGGGCGACCTCCGCCGCGGTCGCACCGACTGGGTCTACGGACGCAAGGGCAAGCCGTGCCTGCGCTGCGGCACCAGGATCCAGCAGGGCCAGCTCGGCGACCCCGTGCGTCCCGGCATGGGCTCGCAGGACCGGGTCACCTACTGGTGCCCGCGCTGCCAGACCTGACGCGCGATCCCGACGCCGCACCACGCACGACACCCGCGCAAGCCCGGCGTACGCACCAGGCCGTCGCACCACGCCCACGGTGCGCACCGCCCGCGCACACGCACGGCGCCCGCCGCGTCCGGGTGGACACGACGGGCGCGAGAGGCGCCGCGGCCGCGGCAGCGGCGCGCGCGGATCAGTCCCGCGGCGTCGACGCCGACGGCAGCTCGGGCGCCGGCTCCCCGCCCGCCGCGATCCGCGCCTCCTCCTTGCCGACGAGCGAGTTGCGGCGTCCGTAGAGGAAGTAGACGGCGAAGCCGAGCGCGAGCCAGACGAGGAAGCGCACCCAGGTGAGGGTCGTGAGGTTGAGCATCAGCCACACGCAGAGGACGGCCGAGAGGATCGGCAGCCACGGCATGAAGGGCACGCGGAACGACGCGCGGATGTCGGGCCGCTTCTTGCGCAGCACGATCACGCCGATGCTCACGAGCACGAACGCGGACAGCGTGCCGATGTTGATCATCTCCTCGAGCACGCCCACGTCGGTGAACCCGGCGAGGGCCGCGACCACGACGCCCGCGATGATCTGCACCCGCACCGGCGTGCGGCGCTTCGCCGACGTGCGGCTGAGCCCGCGCGGCAGCAGGCCGTCGCGGCTCATCGCGAACACCACGCGCGCGAGGCCGAGCAGCAGCACCATGAGGACGGTGGTGAGGCCGAGCAGCGTGCCGATCGAGATGACCTGCGCCGCCCATCCGGCGCCGACCGCGGTGAACGCGGTCGTGAGCGAGGGCTCCTTCGCATCCGCGAGCACCGTGTACGGGACCATGCCCGTGAGCACGAGGGTCACGAGCACGTAGAGCACGGTGACGACCGCGAGGCCGGCGAAGATGCCGCGCGGCAGGGTGCGCTGCGGGTCCTTGACCTCCTCGGCGCTCGTGGCGACGACGTCGAAGCCGATGAACGCGAAGAACACGAGCGAGGCGCCCGCGAGCAGGCCGTAGAGGCCGTACTGCGTGGGCTCCTGGCCGCTCGCCCAGGAGAAGAGGGACTGGGTCCAGACGTCGGCGGATCCGCCCTCGGCCGGGCGCTGCGGCGGGATGAACGGCGAGTAGTTCTCCGCCTTCACGTAGAAGGCGCCGACCACGATCACGAACAGGACGACCGCGACCTTGAGCACGGTGAAGACGCTCGAGACGCGGCTGGAGAGCTTGGTGCCGAGCACGAGCAGCACGGTGAAGATCGCGGTGATGAGCACGGCGCCCCAGCTGATCCCGAGGCCGGCGACCGTGATGGTGGACGGGATGTCGAGCCCCGCGAGCTTCAGCGCCGACTCCAGGTAGATGCCCCAGTACTTCGCGATGACCGCGGCCGCCGTGAGCATCTCGAGGATGAGGTCCCACCCGATGATCCACGCGAGCAGCTCGCCCATGGTCGCGTAGGTGAACGTGTACGCGCTGCCCGCGACCGGCACGGCGGAGGCGAACTCGGCGTAGCACATGATCGCCAGGCCGCACGTGACGGCGGCGAGCACGAACGCCAGCGTGACCGACGGACCCGCGTAGTTCCCGGCCGCCTTCGCGCCGACGGAGAAGATGCCGGCGCCGACCGCGACGGCGACGCCCATCAGCATGAGGTCCCACGTGCCGAGGGAGCGGGTGAGGCTGCGCTCGCCTCCCGCGGCGTCGGCGAGCGACGACTCGATGCTCTTGGTGCGGAACAGGCTCATGGGGCGTCCGTTCGGTCGGGCGGCGGGGAACGGGGATCGAGCCTACCGGCGGGCGGGTCGAGCCCCCGTCCGGGGGCGCTGCTCCGGACTGGTGCGGATCCGCGGCCGGTCGACACGCCCGGCGTCCGGAGAAGCGGGAGAAGCGCCGAGGAGAAGTGCTCGGCCGACCTAGGCGCGCCCGAGGAGCAGTGCTTCTCTGGAGGAGCGGTCAAGCAGCGTGCCGCGTCCGACACCCGTCCGGAAGGTCCCGAGAGTGACCATCACGCTGCGCTCGCGCGCCCCCGTCGCCGCACCGCCCGCCCCGCCGCGGCCGGCGGAGCCCGTGTCGGCGACCGTGCCGCGGACGGCCGCGCCGTCCCGCCTGCCGGCCGCGCTGCCCCGCACGGCCGCGCTGCCCCGCACGGCCGCGCTGCCCCGCACGGCCGCCGTGCCCGCCGGACTCGCTGCAGCACGCGAGGAGAAGCGCCGGGTGACGCACGACCGGTTCGTGCGCGCCGCCGCCGCGGGCGAGGATCCGACGGGCGAGGCCGAGCGCCGCCGCCTCCACGACCAGATCGTGCTCGACCACCTCGAGCTCGCCGACCAGCTCGCCCGCCAGCACTCGGGCCGCGCCCACGACTGGAGCGACCTCCGCCAGGTCGGCTACCTCGGCCTCGTGAAGGCCGCCCGCCGCTACGACCCCGGCTTCGGCGCGCCGTTCGTCTCGTTCGCGATCCCGACCATCTCCGGCGAGATCAAGCGCCACCTGCGCGACAACGGCTGGGTCGTGCGTCCGCCCCGGCAGGTCCAGGAGCTGCGGCACGCGCTCGTCGCGGTCGTGCCGGCGCTCGCGCAGCGGCTCGGCCGCACCCCGACCGACGCCGAGCTCGCCGCGCACACCGGGCACTCCCGCGAGGAGATCGCCGAGGCGCTGGCCGCGCACTCGAGCCTCCGGCCCGCGTCCCTGGACTTCACGGTGCACGAGGAGGAGGGCACGTCGCTCGCCGAGACCCTCGGCGCCGAGGACCCCGGCTACGCCCGCGCCGAGCGCAGCGTGCTGCTCGACGGCGCGCGCGGGGTGCTCAGCGAGCGCGACCGGCGGATCCTGCACCTCCGCTTCGTCGACGAGTGCAGCCAGAGCGAGATCGCCGCGGAGCTCGGCGTGACGCAGATGCAGGTGTCGCGGCTGCTCGCGCGGATCCTCGGCCGGCTGCGCGCGGAGCTCACGCGCGGCGAGCCGGAGGCGCTGCCCGAGGCCGAGCCGCTCGCGGAGGTGTCGCCGATCCGGCCGCGGGGGGCGGACCGGCGCTCGGCGTGAGGCGCGGCTCGGCGTGAGGCGCGGCTCGGCGCGGCGTGAGGCGGGGCTCGGCGCGGGACGGGGCGCGGCGTGGCGTGAGGCGGGGCTCGGCGTGAGGCGCGGCGCGGCGTGAGGGGCAGCGAGGTCCGCGCCGGCGCGGCCCGACGGTAGCGCCCGCCCGCCGGCCAGCACGCGGCGCCGCGGCGACCGGATCCGGTCAGGCCGTCGGCAGCACGCCCGTCTCGACCACGCGGCGGGCGACCTCGACGAGCTTGACGTTGCCGTCCTGCGAGTAGCGGCGGAGGACCTGGAAGGCGCGGTCGGCGTCGAGCGAGAAGCGCTCCATGAGGATCCCCTGCGCCTGCCCGATGACGGAGCGCGAGGCGAGGCCGCGCGCGAGGTCGTCGGCGGAGTCCCACGCGGCGAGCGCGATGCGCGCGTGCACGGCGACCTCCTCGGCGACGGCGCGGTCGGCCTCGCCGAGCGGGCCCGACGCGCGGTGCAGCGCGACGGCGCCGACGGCGCTGCCGACGCCCGGCGTCGCGGACGGATCCTCGTCCATCGCGACGACGACGAGCCCGGATCCCGCGACCGGCCCGGGAGCGGACAGCAGGGCGCGCAGGTCCGCGCCGGTCTCCCCCGCGACGGCGACCTCGGGCTCCCGCTGCAGTACGACGGCGGCGCCCGTGGCGGACGAGGCGTCGAGGAGGGCGGCGAGCAGGAGGTCCACGCCGGCGGCGCGGCTCGGGGCGGAGTGGAACGCGGCGACGACGCGCGCCGGCAGGGCCGACCGGTGCTGCTCCATCCGACTCCTCCCGCTGATCGGGGGCGTCGGCGCTCGTCGGGCGATCTCCGCCCGGACCCGCCGCGTCGCGAGGAGACGCCGAGCCCCGGCTCGACCGTTCGATTATCGCACCATGGGTTTGCACCCAAAGCGAGTCGCGGGAGAACTCACGGGGAGACGTTCGCTGCCGCGACGGCGCCGGCGACGGCGCCTGCGCCCGTGACCGCGACGCCGTGACCGCGACGCCGCATCCCGCCCCGTCTCAGACCGCGACGGTCGTGCTGCGCCAGGCGAGGGAGCCGCCGCCCACCTGCCAGACGACGGTCACGGCGTCGGGGGTGCCGTCGTCGTCCGTCCAGGCCGAGGTGTCGAGCGCGAGCTGCCGTCCGGATCCGGCGGCCGCCAGGTCCACGGGCACCTCCACGCCGTCGATCCACGCCCAGCCGGTCTCGGGGTAGCCGACGAGCCCGCCGTCCTCGGAACCGTCCTCGGGCGCGGGGAACGCGACCGCGAGGGGACGCGACGTGTCGACGGCCGGCGGCGGCTCCGCGGCGTCGTCCGGGCCCGCGGCGGGGTTCGCCCACTCGTACGGCGTGGGGCCGGTCGACGGCACGACGGCGTCGTCGATGCGGAGGCCCTGGTCGGTGCCGCGCACGATCCACGCGTCGGCGAGGTCGCCGTCCACCGCCGAGACGAGCGTGAACGCGCCCTCCGGCCCCTCGGCCACGACGGGCTCGACGCCGCGGAGGCGCTCGGCCTCCTCGGGCGACACCGTGCCCTGCCGACCGAAGGACGCGGAGTACGACGCGAACGCGGCGGCCGCCTCCTGCGCCTCGGGAGTGAGCATCGACCAGGCGGTGGCCGCGTCGCCCGCCGCGACCGCGTCGAGGTAGTCGGCGACGAGCGCGGTCTCGGCGGCGGACGGAGCGGCGGCCGGGTCCGTCGCGGGATCCGTGGTCACCTCCGTCGGCTCCGGCAGGGGCACGGGCGGCGCCTCGGCGGGGCCGGTGCAGGACGTGAGCACGATCGCCGACGAGGCGACCAGGACCAGGGGCAGCGTGCGGATCCTCATCCCCCGACGCTAATTCCGGCACCCGGAGGAATGTGGCGATTCCCACGACCCGCCCAGGGTCGGGCCCCCGCTAGCGTCGAAGGATGACCGACGCCCCCGCCCCGCGCACGCTGATCAGCAAGGCCGCGAACCTCCTCATCGACCGCGCCGACTTCGGGCTCGGCGAGCTGCGCCTCGGCGCGTTCCCCGTGAGCGTCGAGCCCGGCATGCGCGCCGCGGGCCTCGCCGGCAAGGAGGGGATCGGCGGCCGCCTGACCGTGACGACGGCGGGCCTCGCGTTCCGCGCCCACTCCGTGAACCGCGTGCGCGGCACCCTGGAGGTGCCGATCGCCGAGGTCGTCGACGCCCGCGACGTCTCGCGGCTGCTCAGCCGCCGGCTCGAGGTGACCCTGCGCGACGGGCGGAAGCTCCTGTTCGTGGTGTGGGGCGGCCCGCGGATCATCGCGGCGCTCGAGGAGGCGCGCGGCGCGGCCTGATCCCGCCGTCCGATCCGCGTCCCCGCCGGGCTCCCGCCCACCCGCGCCTGCCATGCTCGGTGCATGGCCACCCTCATGCGTCCCCGTCGCGGGAAGATCATCGCCGGCGTCTGCGCCGCCCTCGCGAACCGCTTCGGCATCAGCGCGTTCCTCGTGCGGCTGATCTTCGTCGTCTCCATCGTGCTGCCCGGTCCGCAGGTGCTGCTGTACCTGATCCTGTGGATCGTGTTCCCCAAGCAGCGCTGACCCGGCCGGTGGGCACCCCGCCCGCGCGCCGGCCGAACGGCGGCGACCCCGGATCGTCCCGCGCCCGAAACGCGGTCGCAACACCCGGTTCCCAGACTGGGGGAACGCCCCTCCCCCGTCCGGATGGATCCGCATGCCCGCTCGCCGCCGCCCCCTCGCGCCGATCCGCGGCGCGTCCCGTCGCGCGGCCCGCGCCCTCACGACGGGCGCGCTCGCGACCGCGCTCGCGCTCGGCGGCGTCGGGATCGACGTCGGCTCGCCGCATGCCGTCGCCGCGACGGACGCGTCCGTGAGCGCCCCGGCCGTCGTCGGGCTGACCCTCGCCGACGCCGCCGCGCTCCTCGCGTCCGGCGGCACCACGTCGGTCGAGCTGACCCGCGCCTACCTCGCGCGCATCGCGGCGTACGACGACGCGCAGGGCGACCGGAAGGGCCTCCAGGCGGTCATCACGACGAACGACCAGGCGCTCGCGACCGCGGCCGAGCGCGACGCGGAGCGGGCCGCCGGCACCGTCCGCGGGCCGCTCCACGGCGTGCCCGTGGTCGTCAAGGACAACCTCGCCACCGCCGACATGCCCACCACCGCGGGCAGCGCCGCGCTCCGCGACTACCGCACGGCCGACGACGCCACCGTGGTGGCCCGCCTGCGGGAGGCCGGGGCGATCATCCTCGCGAAGACGAACATGTCGGAGTTCGCGTGGCACGGCACCTACACGCTGAGCTCCGCGCGCGGCCGCACCGCGAACCCGTACGACCTGTCGTGGAGCGCGAGCGGATCCAGCGGCGGCACGGGCGCGGCGGTCGCGGCCGCGTACGCGCCGGCGGGCCTCGGCACCGACTCGTGCGGATCCGTGCTCGGCCCGGCCGCGCACCAGAGCCTCGTGGGGTTCCGGCCCACGATGGGCCTCACGAGCACGGCGGGCGTCGTGCCGCTCTCGCCACGGCAGGACACCGTGGGGCCGATGACCACCACGGTCGCCGACGCCGCGCTCCTCATGGAGGTGCTCGCGGGGCGCGACCCGGCGGATCCGCTCACCGAGGTCGCCGACCCGCAGCGCACCGACGCCTACGTCGCGGGACTCCGCCCGGACGCGCTCGCGGGGAAGCGGATCGGCGTCGTGCGCTGGTCGTTCGAGGAGGACCCGGAGAAGCCCGGCCTCGCGGAGACGACCGCGCTGATCGAGCAGGCCGTGCGCGACCTCCAGGCCCAGGGCGCCGAGGTGGTGGAGGTGCCGCTCACGCGCGAGTTCGTGGAGGGGACGCTGCAGAGCGGCGGCTGGATGGACATGCGCCCGTCCATCGACCGCTTCCTCCGCGAGACGCCCGCCACCTGGCCGGCGCGCGTCGCCGCCCGCACGGAGCCGGCCGACGTGCTGTCGTTCGCCGACGTGATGGCCGACCGGCCGAGCGCGCTCACCGACGGCGACATCGCCTACTTCCTCAGCCACCGCGACATCCCGAACCCCGACTACGAGAAGGCGATCGCCGAGCAGGACGCGGGCAAGGCCGCGATGGACGCGTTCTTCGTCGAGCACGGGGTCGACGCGCTCGCGATGCCGACGAGCGCCACCAGCGCCACGCCGACCTGGGCCGGCACGACCTTCTGCGACATCGGCGCGAACACGGGCATCCCGTCGATCTCGGTGCCCGCCGGCTTCACGTCGACCGGCGCGCCCGTGGGCCTCGAGCTCGCGGCCCCGCGCAGCCGCGACGGCGACCTGCTCGCCATGGCGTACGCGTACGAGCAGGCGACGCGGCACCGGGTCGCCCCCGCCTCGACGCCGGAGCTCACGGCCGCCGAGGACGAGGATCCCGCGGCGGCGGCGCCTGCGGCCTCGGCCGCGGACGACGCGACGACGACGACGGACGCCGGGACCGGATCGCCGGGATCCGCCCCGCAGGCCGCCGGCGCCGCGCGCATCGCCGGCGTCGGGATCAACACGCTCGCGCAGAACGCCGTGATCGCCGGAGCGCTCGCCCTCGTCGGCGCCGCGGTCGTGGCCGTCGGCGTCCTGCGCCGCCGCCGGTCCCCCGGGAGCCGCGCCGGCTGATCCCGCGGGCAGCGCGCCGGCAGCCCGCGAGCAGCCCGCAGTCAGCCGGCCGGGCGCCGTCCGCATGGGCTGGGAGTCGTCGAACCGCCCCTGGGCGTGTCGCCCCCCGCTCGGCAGGCTGGAGGGACGACGACGAAAGGACTCCCCATGACCGACGTCTCCTCCCAGGGCCCCGCCGACGGCGACGACCGCGAGGTCCTCACCAACCGCCAGGGCCATCCCGTCTACGACAACCAGAACCAGCGCACCGTGGGCGCCCGCGGCCCCGCGACGCTGGAGAACTACCAGTTCCTCGAGAAGATCAGCCACTTCGACCGCGAGCGGATCCCGGAGCGCGTCGTGCACGCGCGCGGCGCCGTCGCGTTCGGCTACTTCGAGGCCACCGGGAAGTGGGGCGACGAGCCCGTCTCGAGGTTCACGCGCGCCAAGCTCTTCCAGGAGGCCGGCAAGCGCACCGACGTCGCGATCCGGTTCTCCACCGTGATCGGCGGCCGCGACTCCTCCGAGGCCGCCCGCGACCCGCGCGGGTTCGCCGTGAAGTTCTACACGGAGGACGGCAACTGGGACCTGGTCGGCAACAACATGGGCGTGTTCTTCATCCGCGACGCCATCAAGTTCCCCGACGTGATCCACTCGCTGAAGCCCGACCCCGTCACGTTCCGCCAGGAGCCGGCCCGCATCTTCGACTTCATGTCGCAGACGCCCGAGTCGATGCACATGCTGATGAACCTGTTCAGCCCGCGCGGCATCCCCGCCGACTACCGCCACATGCAGGGCTTCGGCGTGAACACCTACAAGTGGGTGGACGCCGACTGCGGCACGAAGCTCGTGAAGTACCACTGGATCCCGAAGGTCGGCGTCAGCAGCATGACCGAGGCCGACGCGGCCGTCGTGCAGGGCGGCGACCTCGGCCACGCGTCGAAGGACCTCTACGAGGCCATCGAGCGCGGCGACTTCCCCGAGTGGGAGCTCCGCGTGCAGCTCATGGACGACGGCGACCACCCCGAGCTCGACTTCGACCCGCTCGACGACACGAAGGTGCGGCCCGAGAACGACTTCCCGCCGAAGGCCGTGGGGAGGATGGTGCTCGACCGGAACGTGACCAACCACTTCGCCGAGAACGAGCAGCTCTCGTTCGGCACCGGCGTGCTCGTGGACGGCCTCGACTTCTCCGACGACAAGATGCTCGTCGGCCGCACCTTCTCCTACTCGGACGCGCAGCGCTACCGCGTGGGCCCGAACTACCTGCAGCTGCCAGTGAACGCGCCGCAGCACGCGAAGGTGGCCACGAACCAGCGCGACGGGCAGATGACGTTCCACCAGGATCACGGCGGCCAGAGCCCGCACGTCAACTACGAGCCGTCGATCACGGGCGGGCTCCGCGAGGGGCAGTACCCGACGCACGACGACCAGGGCCCGGAGATCACGGGCCGGCTGACGCGCAAGCGGATCCCGCTCACCGCCGACTACCTGCAGGCCGGCCAGCGCTACCTGCTCATGGAGGGCTGGGAGCGCGACGACCTCGTCGCGAACCTCGTCGACCTCATCTCGCAGGCCGCGCGCGAGGTGCAGGAGCGGATGCTCTGGCACTTCTACCTCGTGGAGGACGACCTGGGCCGCCGCGTGGGCGAGGGCCTCGGGATCGCGCTCGACGAGGTGAAGGACCTGCCGCCGCTGCGGTCGCAGACGCTCTCCGACGAGGAGCGGGCGCGCCTCGCGAACCTCGGTCGCAACGGCACGCGCGACGTCACGGGCCTCGTGATGACGCACTGCGTGCCGGACGCGCGGCGGAACCTGGTCGACGCGGCGTAGGCGCGGCCCCGCGGATCACGCGGGACGACGGGAGGGGCGGGTGGCATCGGCCACCCGCCCCTCCTGCGCGTCCGGATCCGGTCGGGTCAGCCGCGCGCGGACCGGCGGCGGCGCACGAGCACCAGCCCGCCGCCCACGACCAGCAGGCCGAGGGCCGCGGCGAGGGCGCCGGGGGCGAGGTCGGATCCGGTGCGGGCGAGCGTCGCGGCGTGCGCGGCGCCGCGGCCGGCGGGGTGCGCCGTCGCGGTGGCGGATCCGGCCGTCGTCGCGCCGGGGTCCGAGGGGGCGGATGAGGCGGCCGGCGCGGGCGACGGATCCACGGTCGCGGCGCCCGCGAGGGAGACCGTGCCGTCGGCCGCGATCGTGATCTTCGCGGTCATCGCGGCCGCGAGGTCGATGCGCTCCCAGCTGCCGGCCGCGCCGAGGTCGAGCGGCTCGCCGGAGTCGATCGCCGTGAGGGCGAGCACCTGGCGGCGCTGGGCGTCGGTGAGGTCGGGGCGGCTCGAGCGGAGGAGCGACTCGGCGCCGTCGGGCACGGTCATCGGCTGGCCGGCCTGGCCCACGAGCGGGAAGCCGTACGTCAGCCGCTGCCGGTAGACCGCGAGCGCCTGGTCGGTCGGGAGGTACGGGGTGTCCGCGGCGACGCAGACCGCGAGCGTCGCGCCGCATCCGGCCTCGAGCACCTGCCGCAGCTCCGTCGCGGCCTGGGCGTAGAGGTCGCGGAACTCGGGGTCGGCCCAGCGGCGCTGGACGATCTCCTGCCCCATCATGTGCCCGGCCATCACGTCGATCGGGTAGTGCGCGCCCATCACGATGCGGTTGTTGCCGGCGTCGGACGCGCGGGCGAGGATCTGCGGGGCGAGCTCCGGCAGCATCGTCGCGAGCGAGACGCCCTGCCAGAACGCCTGCGACGTGTGGCCGCTCGGGTAGGAGCCGTCGTGGCCCGCCCAGGCGTTCCCGCCGGGCTTGTCGCGGTACTGGAGGCGCTCGGGGAAGGCGACGTAGGGCCGCGGGTTGGCGTAGTGGTTCTTGGCCGGGCCCGTCGACCCGCCGCGGCCGACGAGGCCGTTCTCCTTGTTGAGGAGCGCCGCGGTCTTCGGCAGCTGCCCGGCGTCGCGCGCCGCCTTGTAGATCGCGCCGAGGCGGGCGCCCAGGCCGTCGGACATCGACACGGACATGTCGGCGTACTGGTCGACGATCGCGCGGTCCGACTGCGCCTTCGGGGCGGTCTGGTTGATGCGCACGGTCATGTCGTCGTTCAGCTGCATGATGTCCGGCCGGCCGCTCTTCAGCGCCGGGAACGCGTCGAGCATGGGGACGAAGTCGTAGGTCGCGTCGGACGCGTAGACGTGGTCGATCGTGGCCTGGTCGAACGGCGCGGGCACGGTCGCGGCCTGCGCGGCGGAGACGCCTGGGCCGGCGAGGACGACCCCGAGGATCGCGGTGGCGGAGAGGAGCGCGGCGACGCGGGCGCGCGGTCGGACGGTCGTGATGGCGGGGATGAGCGTGCCTTCCATGGGGTGGTCGGCCGATCGGCCTCCCGCACCGTAGGGACCGACCGTGGCCGCGCGGCGCCCGCCGGGTGAACCGCGCGTGGCCGGCTGGCGAGGAGGCGGGATCGTTCCCGCGGCGCGTCAGCCGCGCGAGCGCGGGACCCACTCGCGCGCGAGCGGCTCCAGCGTCATGCCGCCGCCCCCGCGGATCCGGTCGACGCTGCCGTCGGGTGCGCGATGGGCCGTGATCTCCTCGCCGACGGAGCCGAACCCCTCGCCCTCGACGATGCGCGCCGAGGAGTCGCCCGTGCGCTCGAGCACGTCGACCGACTCGAGCGGGTGCTCCGCGGTCGGGTCGATGCGGAGGAAGCGGTCGCCGACGACCTGGAAGTCCTGCAGGCCCCACACGTTGGCGAAGCGGCCGGTGAAGGGCGCGTCGACGGCGGCGCGCTCGGCGTCGGTCGCGGCGGAGTCGGCGAGCAGCAGCTCGAGCACGCCCGTGCTGAGCGCGGCCGCCGGGCCGTCGATCGCGTTGGTGAGGACGGTGACCGCCCAGCCGCTCGCGGGATCCACCGCCGTGCGCGTGATGTGGCCGGGGTACCCGCCGGAGTGGCCGAGCACGGTGGCCTCGGCGTCGCCGGATCCGACGCGCTCGACGATGAGGCCGTAGCCGTAGCGGCGGGTGCCGGCCGGATCCGCGCTCGTGTCGTACCGGGGCCGCTGCTGCACGCGCTTCGACGCGGCCGTGAGGAGCCGGTCGTCGTCGGGCAGCACGAGCGCGGAGAAGAAGGAGACGAGCTCGGACGCGGTGCTCGTGACCCCCGTGGCGGCGGCCATCGCGCGGGTGTCGACGTGCGGGAGGACGGTGCGCTCGCGGGAGGTGCGGAGCGAGGTGGAGGCGGCCGCGTACTCGTCCGCGCGCGCGGGGTCGTACTCGGCGGTGGTGTCGCGGAGGCCGAGCGGGGCGGCGATCCGCGTGGCCAGGTACTCGGCGAAGGAGAGGCCGGATGCCGCCTCGACGACGAGGCCGAGCAGGGAGTACCCGATGTTGGAGTAGTTGAACGCGGTGTCGGGCGCGACCTTGGCGACGCCGGGCGCGTTCGCGATCGCGAGGAGGTGCGCGCGGTCGGGGAACGGGCCGGCGTGCTGCCAGTGGTCGCCGTCGAACCCGTCGCGGAGGACGCCCGCGCCGTGCTCGAGGAGGGCGGCGACCGTGACGTCGGCGAGCTCGGATCCGGAGTCGACGAGCTCGGGCACGTGCTGGCCGAGCCGGTCGTCGAGGCGCAGGGCGCCCTGCTCGGCGAGCTGCAGGATCGCGGTCGCCGTGAAGCTCTTCGAGTGCGACGCGACCCGGAACAGGTGCGCGGGGGTGAGCGGCGCGCCGGTCGTGGGGTTCGCGACGCCGAACGCCTCGGACAGCACGACCTCGCCGTGCCGGGCGACGGCGACCTGGGCGCCGGGGACGCGGGTCTGCCAGACGCGGTGGTCGAGCCAGGTGCGGACGTACTCGAGGATCTCGGTCATGGGGGTGCTCCGGGGATCGGGGACGGCGGGCGTGCCGGACTCTACGCGAACGGGGCGGGGCGGGGCGCGGGGCCGGCGGGCGCGCGCCCCATCCGCCGGGCGAAGGTCGGGCGGCGCGGCACATCCGCCGAGCGAACGTCTCGCGCTCCCCGCTGGGCGCCTCCTGGGCGGGCAGGACGAGGCCGGGGCCCGTCCCGTCTCCTGGGTGACGCACCACCCGACAGGAGCAGCCATGATCGACCCGAGCCGCGGATCCCGACCCGCGCGGTCCGCATCCGCGGACGCCCGCACGCGCCCCCGCACCGTCACCACGACCGCGACCGCGACCGCCGTCCGCCCGCCCGCGTGCGCCCGCGCGACGGGAGCCGCCGTCCGAGGATCGGCCCGATGAGCGCCCGCATGGCCGGTGCCGTCCCGCGCCGCCGCCCTCGGGCCGCGCGCGCCGCCGCCGTGACCGGGCTCGTCGTGGGGATCGTGGTCGTGGTCGTCGTGCTGCTGCCCGTGCTCGGCTTCCTCGGCGCGGCCGACGCGGCCACCGCCGGCCAGCTCGACGTGCCCGTGACGCTCATCGCGCTCGGCGTCGGGGTGTCGCTGGTCGTCGCGCTCGTGATGCTCGGCATCGCCGCCCGCACCCGAGACGGCCGCGTCGCGTGGGTCGCGGCGGTCTCGGCCGTGGTGGCGACGCTCGTCGGATCCGCGTGGCCGCTCGTCGCGACCGTGATCGCGAGCGTCGGCCAGGTGCAGGACGCGATCCCGTTCCTCCGCGACCTCGTGGGGCGCGTGCTCGGCGGCTGAGTCCGCCGGATCCGCATCGGCCGACGCGCCTGCCCGTCCTCGCCGCCCGGCCCGACCCGCCGCCCGCGCACGGCAGCGGCCGCCGACCCGGAGGTCGACGGCCGCGTGCGCGCGGCATCCGCTACTCGCGGACGAGCACCAGCTCGGACAGCGGCAGGCGCGTGCGCGGCGCGGTCTCGCGCTCGGCGAGCGGGCCCTCGAGCGCGTCGGCCGGCGCGACGGTGCCGACGGCCGTGACGGTGAGCGGCTGCAGGTTCTCGGGCAGGTCGAACGCGGCGCTGAGCTTGTCGAACTCGACGCCGGCCATCTGGTGCGTGTGGAGGCCCTCGGCCTGCGCCTGCACGGAGAGGTGGGCGACGGCCTGGCCGAGGTCGTACGCGGCGTAGGGGCGCTTCTCGCCCTCGACCGTCGAGGTCTCGGCGATCGCGACGACGAGCGCGGAGGCGTTCACGGCCCACGCGGCGTTGAATCCGACCAGGGAGTCGACGATCGTGTCGAAGGAGTGGGTGCCGCGGCGGGCGACGATGAAGCGGCGCGGCTGCTGGTTGCTGCCGGACGGAGCCCAGCGCGCGGCCTCGAGGAGGGCGTCGAGCTGCGCGTCGGAGACGGTGGCGTCCTTGTCGAAGGAGCGCGGGCTCCAGCGGGCGTCGAGCTCGCGCACGATCGGCACGACGGTGTCGGCGGTGCGGGCGGTGGATGCGGGGGTGGTGCTCTCGGTGAGGGTCATGCGAGGGTCCTTCGGTCGGTGGTCGGGGTCGGCACGCCGTCGGGCCTCGCGGATCACAAGGCGGGATGCGGCCCGGCTATTCCTGGGTGACGCGGGGACGGCCGGGCCCCGCCTAGCCGGCGAGCGGGTCGCGCACGTCCTCCACCTGGCCGGACTCCGCGGAGCGGCCCGCGGCCTCCATCAGCGCGAGGCTGCCGAGGTTGTCGCGGCCGCTCGTCTCCGGCGGCGGGCCGCCGAGGATCGAGAGGGCGAAGGCGCGGAGGCCCGCGGCGCGGCCCTTCAGCGGCAGCGTCTCGAGGTCGAGCTCGCGCTCGGCGCCGTCGGCGTCGCGGATCCCGACCCGGTCGGCCGAGACGCCCTCGCCGCGGCTCGTGAACGTCAGCTCGCCGTCGGCGCCGGAGATGCGCCACTCGCCGGCCCACGGCGTCGCGGGTCCGCGGTGCAGCCAGCTGCCGCGGTAGTCGACGATCAGGCCGCCCTCCAGCTCGATGACCATGGAGGCGACCGCGGGGTCGCGGTAGTGGCTGAACGACGGGCGGCTGGTGCGGGCGAACACGCGCACGGCCTCGCGGCCCGTGATCATGCGGATCAGGTCGAAGTGGTGGATCGCCATGTCGTTGATGATCGGCTGCGGGAACCGGTAGTGCGGGTAGTCGTCGGGCTCGTCGTTGTCCCACTGGCGGAAGTCGATCTCGATGGTCGCGACCTCGCCCAGCGCGTCGGCCGCGAGCAGCTCGCGCACGCGCCGCGGCGCCGGGTACCAGCGGTAGTTCTGGCTGACCTGCACGATGAGGCCCAGCTCCTCGCCCCGGCGGACCACGGCGGCGGCCTCCGCGGTGGAGTTCGCGAACGGCTTCTCGACGATCACGTGCTTGCCGGCCTCCAGCGCCTCCAGCGCGAGGGGCGCGTGCGTGACGGCCGGCGCGGTGACGATGACGGCGTCCGCCTCCACCGCGGCGAGCGCGTCGGCGAGCGACGCGAACGCGGCCTCCGCGGGCAGGCCGAGGATCGCGCGCACCTTCTCGCGGGTGGGCTCGCTCGGATCCACGATCGCGACGACCTCGACCTCGGCGACCCGGGGCACGGCGTTGCGCGCCCAGTCGCCGCCCCAGCCGCCGAGGCCGACGTGGATCACGCGGACGCGCGGGCCGGAGGAGGCGGAGGCGGCGGGCCCCTTCGCGGCGCTCATCGGGCGAGGAACCAGTCGCGCGGGTGCTGGTCGGCCGTGAGGTCGGCGCGGCCCTGGGTGGGCGCGACCCAGCGGGCGGCGTTCGCGAGCACGCGGCGGATGTCGGGGTGGTGGTACACGGGGTACTCCTGGTCGCCCGGCGAGAAGTAGAAGACCCGGCCGCGGCCGCGGTGGTACGCGACGCCCGAGCGGAAGACCTCGCCGCCGGCGAAGGTGGAGAGGAACACCTCCTCGTCGGGGCGCGGGATGTCGAACTGCTCGCCGTACATCTCCTGCCGGTCGATGACGATCGGATGCGGGATCCCCTCCGCGATCGGGTGCTGCGGCGCGATGGTCCAGACGAGCTCGCGCTCGCCGTCGTTGCGCCACTTCAGCGAGCACGTCGTGCCCATGAGGCGCGTGAAGACCTTGGAGTAGTGGCCGGAATGCAGGACGACGAGGCCCATGCCGGCGTGGACGTGGCGGATCACCCGCTCGACGACCTCGTCGGACACCTCGCCGTGGGCGACGTGGCCCCACCAGTACAGGACGTCGGTGGCGGCGAGGCGCTCCTCGGTGAGGCCGTGCTCCGGATCCTGCAGCGTCGCGGTGCTCACGGACGCGTCGTCGCCGAGCAGCTCGCGGAGGCCATCGGCGACGACGGCGTGGATCCCGTCCGGGTAGTGCGACAGGACGGTCGCGTCCCCCCGGCTCTCGTGCACGTTCTCGTTCCAGACGACGATGTCCATGGGCGCTCCTCGTTCGGCGGTGATCGGGGGAGCGGGCGTCGTGCGGCCGGGTCGGCCCGGGATCCACCCGGACGCGGCGGCGTGCCCGCGCCTACGATCGTACGCATGCCCCGCGCCGATGCGGGCGACCCGGGAGGCCGCATGAACGCCATCGCCATCGACCCGACCGGAGCCGTCCGATGACGCGCCGGACGGACGCCGTCGGCCCGACCGACAAGGCCGTCCACGCCTGGTCCCTGGACGGGACGCTCGGGCATCCGCGGGTCCCGGGCCCGGACGGATCCGGCGCCGTCACCCGCGCCGCCGGCGCCCTCGACCTCCTCGACCTGCCCGCCGAGCTGGCCCGCCGCGGCTACCGGGCCGTGCAGCTCGCCCACTTCCAGCTGCCCACGCGCGACGCCTCCTACCTGGAGGAGCTGCGGGCCTCGCTCGAGTCGTCGGGCATCGTGCTCGACGCGTTCCTCGTCGACGACGGCGACCTCACCCACCCCACCGACGCCGACCTGCACGAGCGGTGGATCTCCGGCCTCCTCGACGACGCCCTCACCCTCGGCGCGCACCACGCCCGCGTCGGCGCCGGCCGCAGCGCGCCCACCCCGGAGCTGATCGCCTCCAGCGCCCGGCGCATGTCGCGGCTCGCCGACGACCACCCGGGCGTGCAGGTGGTCGTCGAGAACTGGCGCGAGATGATGCCCGACGCGGACGCCGTGCTCGCCCTCCTGGCCGATGCCGGCGACATCCGCGTGCTCATCGACCTCGGCAACTGGACGATGCCCGACAAGCACGAGCAGCTCGCCCGCATCGCCCCGCACGCGGTCACCTGCCATGCCAAGGCCCACCGCCACGACGACGGCCGCCTCGACGACGTCGACTACGCCCGCTCCCTCCGCGTGCTCCAGGACGCCGGCTTCGCGGGCGCGCTCGCGATGGTGGACGAGTCGAGCCGGCCCGACGGATCCGACGAGTGGGAC
The DNA here is from genome assembly GCF_021922985.1 of Clavibacter michiganensis subsp. tessellarius. Lineage (NCBI taxonomy): Bacteria > Bacillati > Actinomycetota > Actinomycetes > Micrococcales > Microbacteriaceae > Clavibacter > Clavibacter tessellarius. The sequence goes on from NZ_CP040788.1 coordinate 2,079,314, forward strand.
GGCCTGGAGCAGGAGTTCGAGGTGGTGCGGCGGGTGTTCGGGTGATCCGGTTCGGGGTGCGCGTCCGGCGCTAGACCGCGGAGGTGCGCGCGCGTCCGCCCACCGCGCCGTGCGCGCGCAGGAGGAGCGCCGCGGATCCTCCCGCGAGGACGACCGCGCCGGCGACGGACACCGGCCGCACGTCCATCACCGAGAGGATGCCCGCCCCGACGATCGCGGCCTCGGCGACGGCGCAGAGGCCGATCCCGACGAGCGCGGCGACCCGGCTGAGGCGCGCCAGCCGGACCGCCGCCGAGGCGAACAGCCAGACCACGAGCGTGAGGGCGCCCGCGAGGGGCGGCACGAGGACGAGCCCGAACCCGAAGCCGGAGCCGAAGCCGGGGATCAGCGGATCGGTGAGGGACGAGTCCCCCGTGACGGCCACGGTGAGGTACGCGAGGCCGAGCGTCGCTCCGAGGAGCAGGGCGCGCGAGGTGACGAACGCGATGATCCGGTCGGCGGGATCCCACGCCGCGGCGCGGGGGTCGGCCGGTGCGCTCATCCCGCCACCGTATCGGCGCCCGGGGCAGCGCCTCAGGGCCGGGCGCCCGGGGCGCCGCGTCAGCGGCCGGGCTCGGCGAGCGCCACGCCGTCGTCCGCCGCCGCGCCCTCGTCCGCCACCGCGTCCACGTCCGCCGCCACCGTCTTCCGCACCGCGAACTGCGTCCGGTGCAGCTCCTCGTACCGGCCCGCGGCGGCCAGCAGCTCGTCGTGCGTGCCGCGCTCGACGATGGCACCGTCCTCGACCACGAGGATCATGTCGGCGCTGCGGATGGTGGAGAGGCGGTGGGCGATGACGAGGGCCGTCCGCCCCTCGAGCGCCTCGCTCAGCGCGGCCTGCACCGCGGCCTCGGAGGTCGAGTCGAGCGCGGCCGTCGCCTCGTCGAGGATGACGACGCGCGGCTGCGCGAGCAGCAGCCGCGCGATGGTCATGCGCTGGCGCTCGCCGCCGGAGAGCCGGTAGCCGCGCTCCCCCACCATGGTGTCGAGCTGGTCGGGCAGGGAGCGGACGAGCGGCTCGAGCCGGGCGCGACGCACGGCGTCCCACACCTCCTCGTCGGTCGCCTCGGGCCGGGCCAGGCGCAGGTTGGACAGGATCGTCTCGTGGAACAGGTGGCCGTCCTGCGTCACCATGCCGAGGGTGTGCCGCATGGAGGCGAAGGTCACGTCGCGCACGTCCGTCCCCGCGAGGCGCACGGCGCCGCTGTCGACGTCGTAGAGGCGCGAGAGCAGCTGCGCGATGGTCGACTTGCCGGCGCCGGACGTGCCGACGAGCGCCACGGTCTGCCCCGCCTCGATCCGGAAGGACACGCCGTGCAACACCTCCTCGCCGCCGCGGGTGTCGAGCGTGGAGACCTCCTCGAGGGAGGCCAGCGACACCTTGTCGGCGGACGGGTAGGCGAACCGCACGTCGTCGAACTCGACGGACACGGGACCCGCGGGCACGCTGCCGGCGTCCGGCTTCTCCTGGATGAGCGGCTCGAGGTCGAGCACCTCGAAGACGCGCTCGAAGCTGACGACCGCGCTCATGATCTCGACCCGCGCGTTCGCCAGGCTGGTCAGCGGCGCGTAGAGGCGCGTGAGGAGGAGCGCGAGCGTGACGACCTCGCCGGTGTCGAGCTGGTCGGACAGCGCGAGGAAGCCGCCGAGCCCGTAGACGAGCGCGAGGGCGAGCGCGGAGACGAGCATCAGCGCGGTGACGAAGACGAACTGGAGCATCGCGGTGCGCACGCCGATGTCGCGGACGCGGGCGGCGCGCACGCGGAACTCCGCGGACTCCTCGCCGGGCCGGCCGAACAGCTTCACGAGGGTGGCGCCGGGCGCCGAGAAGCGCTCGGTCATCTGCGTGCTCATGGCGGAGTTGTGGTCGGCGGCCTCGCGGCGGAGCGCAGCGAGGCGACCGCCCATGCGGCGCGCGGGCACGAGGAAGACGGGGAGCATGATCACCGCGAGCACGGTCACGAGCCACGACGTGCTGAGCATGACGGCCAGGGTGAGGATCAGCGCCACGAGGTTCGTGACCACGCCGGAGAGGGTGCCGCTGAAGGCCTGCTGCGCGCCGATCACGTCGTTGTTGAGGCGGCTCACGAGGGCGCCCGTGCGCGTGCGGGTGAAGAACGCGATGGGCATCCTCTGCACGTGGTCGAACACGGCGGTGCGGAGGTCGAGGATCACGCCCTCGCCGATGCGCGCCGAGAACCAGCGGGTGACGAGCGAGACGCCGGCGTCGGCCACGGCCACGAGGGCGATGACGACGGCGAGCCGGATGATCGTGCCCACCTCGCCGCGGGCCACGATCACGTCGACCACCTGGCCCGCGAGCACCGGCGTCGCGACCGCGAGGAACGCGCCGACGACGGACAGCCCGATGAAGACGAGCAGCTTCGCCCGGTACGGCACCGCGAACGTCAGGATCCGCTTCACGGACTCGCGGGAGATGCCGCGCGACCCGTCCCGCGCGCTCGAGATCTTGTAGAGCGAGCTCCAGGCGACGCCTTCCATGCTCATGCTGGTTCCTCTCGTGGGCGCTGCGCTCCGCTCGGGCGAGCGGCGGTCCGCCCGGGGTCGGACGTGCCTGCGGGCCGGGCGGCGTCCGCGTCGATGTCCCGGCCGGCGACGTCGTCGTCGCGACCGGATCCGCGGACGGGGCGTGGACGGGTCGTCCTGCCGGTGGGCGCATGCCCATCATGAGCCACGGACGGCGCGATCACGTCCTCGGACAGGGAGCCGACACCGGATGCGCCCGGGCGACCCGCGCATTGGACGGATGCCGCCCTGGCCCGGCTGCGTCAGATGATCGGACCGCGCACGCCGGAGGGGCGGGCCGCCTCCTCGGCGACCCGCCCCTCCTCTGCTCCCGCTACCGGCGGTCGTCCGGGGCGCGCCAGCGCGTCCAGGGCTCGCCCGGCCGTGTTCAGCGGCGAACGGACTTGCGGCCGCCGACCTTCACGTAGACGAGCAGCACGATGATGGCGCCGATGATCGAGCCGATGATGCCGGCGGGCTGGAAGAAGCCCTCCATGGCGTCGTGCTGGAAGAGCAGGAAGCCGAGGAAGCCGCCGACGAACGAGCCGATGATCCCGAGCAGGATCGTCATGGGGATCGACAGGTTCTGGCGTCCGGGGACGACCGCGCGGGCGATGAAGCCCGCGATGAGTCCGACGACGATGAGGCTGATGATGAGTCCGAGCATGGTGATCTCTCTTCTGTGCGAGCACGTCAGGAAGACGCGCGGTGGTGCCCGTTCGGGGCGATGACCTCAATCAACCACCCTCCGGGGTGTGGGTGCACACCCCTGGGGGTGGGATCCTGGATCCATGCCCGCCACCCGCACCCGCCCCGTCACGATCGCGCTCGTCGACGACTACGACGTGGTGCTGACGGGCCTCGCCCACATGTTCGACGACTACCGCGACCGCGTGCTGGTCGCCGAGATCGACGCGAACGCGGCCCTCTCCGACGACATCGACATCGTGCTCTACGACTCGTTCGCGCAGCCGGAGTCCGACCACCACGAGATCGCCGAGCTGGTGCGGAACCCGCGGGCCCGCCGCGTGGTCGTCTACACCTGGAACTTCCAGCCCGAGCTGATCGCCGACGCCCGCCGGCAGGGCGTGCAGGGCTACCTCTCCAAGGCGCTGCCGGCGCGGGAGCTCGTGGAGGCGCTCGAGCGGATCCACGCGGGCGAGGAGCTCTTCAACGACGCGCCGCTGCGGGCCGCGAGCGCGCCGTCGCTCGACTGGCCGGGCAAGCGCGAGGGGATCACGGACCGCGAGTCGGAGATCCTCGCGCTCATCACGCAGGGCAAGAGCAACCAGGAGGTCGCGGCGCTCACGTACCTCTCCCCCAACACGGTGAAGAGCTACATCCGCTCGATCTACCGGAAGATCCAGGTGCAGAGCCGCACCCAGGCGGTCATCTGGGGCGTGGGGCACGGGTTCAGCCCGGACCACCATCGGATCGACCATTGGTTGGGTGGGCCGTAGGGAGAGCGAGCGATAGGACGCTCAGCCGAGCACGTGCCGCCGGATCTCGGCGACCGCCTCCTCCGAGGTGATCTCCTCCCGCGCGGCCCGCTCGGTGATCTCGAGCAGGACCGGGTCGGTCACCTCGCCGCCGGCCAGCGCGAGCGCCGCATCCGCGAAGGCCAGGCTCTCGGCCGCGCGTGCCTCGACATCGTCGGCCTCGTCGAATCCGAGCCCCGCGTGCGTCTCCGTCATCTCGGCAGGTCCCCGTCACCCGAAGCGACGTTCGACGACGGAACATCGCCCTGGATGTGCCGACGGATTTCCGCGATGGCCTCGTCCCCGGTGATCTCCTGCCGCGCGGCACGCTCGAGGATGGTGCGGAGCACCGGATCGGTCACCTCGTGCCCGGCCAGCGCGAGCGCGGCGTCGGCGAATGCGAGATGCTCGCGGACTCGTGCGTCCTCGGCGGCGGCGGCGTTCTCTGCGTGCGACATGACGGGGCCCTTCCGTTCGGTCGCATGAGAGTACCGAGCGGAGCGGGTCGGAGTCCGCGCACTCCCGGCCGCCTCTGGGAGCATGACCCGCATGATCCCCTCCACCTCCTCCCGCTTCCGCAAGTCCGTGCCCAAGGCGAAGGCGGGAGACCGGGTGGCGGTGCTGAGCCCCGCATTCGCGGCCCCCGGGATCGCGCCCGAGGTGCACGAGCAGGCGATGCGGCGGCTGCAGGAGGCGACCGGGCTGATCCCCGTCGAGTACCGGACCACCCGGCGGCTCGGCGCCAGCGCCCGCGACCGCGCCGCCGACATCACGGCCGCGTTCGCCGACGACTCCATCCGCGCCATCGTCTCGACCATCGGCGGGGACGACCAGGTCACCGTGGTGCCGCACGTCGACATCGAGGAGCTGGCCCGGAACCCCAAGCCGTTCCTCGGCTACAGCGACAACACGAACCTGCACAACCTGCTCGCGGGGCTCGGCATCCCGAGCTTCTACGGCGGATCCACCCAGGTGCACCTGGGCGCCGGGCCCGCCATCGACGACGTGCACCTGCGCTCGCTGCGGGCCGCGCTGATCGAGGGCGGCGAGCTCGAGATCACCGAGCCCGGGGAGTCGGAGGACTTCGGGATCGACTGGACGGATCCTCGCGCCCTCACCGAGCACGGCGAGCGCCACGCGACGGAACCGTGGAAGTGGGCCGGCCCGGCGAAGACGGTGGAGGGGCCGACGTGGGGCGGCTGCATCGAGGTGATCGACCAGATCGCCATGGCCGACCGCATGCCCGAGGTCGCGAAGCTCGAGGGCGGGATCCTGCTGCTCGAGACGAGCGAGGAGGTGCCGTCGGCCGACAGCGTGCGCCGCTGGGTGCGCGGGCTCGGCGAGCGCGGGATCCTCGACGTCGTGGCGGGCGTGCTCGTCGCCCGGCCGCCGACCATCCTGATGGGCGCGCCGGTGCCGTCGGCCGAGGAGCGCGCGCGGCTGCGGGCCGAGCAGCGCGACACGGTCATCGAGCAGGTCGCCCGGTACAACCCGCGCGCGGTCGTGTGCGTGGGCGTGCCGTTCGGGCACACGCGGCCGCAGTGGATCCTGCCCCACGGCGGCACGGTGCGACTCGACGGGGCGGCGAAGACGGTGTTCGCGGACTACAGCTGACGCGTGGACGCCCGGACGGCGGTGCCGATCCGGTCGCTGGATAGGCTTCGCGCGTGACGCTGCAGAACCACCCCGGCGAGGTCGAGTTCCCCGTGCGCGCCCGGCTGCGCCACGCCCGGATGCTCGACGCCCAGCGGTTGCGGCCCGGCGGCGGCAAGGGGACGCGCGCGCTGCTCGTCACCGCCCTGGCGCTGCCGTTCGGAGCGGCCGGCGTGGCGCTCGGGATCCTCGTGGCGACGTCCGGCGAGCCGGAGGGCGGCCCGGCCATGCCCATCGTGCTGTTCGCGCTCGGGATGGGCGTGGGCCTGCTCGTCGCGTCGCTCGTCTTCCAGCAGATCGACGCGCGGGCTCCTCGGCGGGATCAGCTCGACTACGTGGCCCAGGCGCGGATCCGGCCGGTGCTCCTCGAGGAGCAGCAGCTGCTCGCGCTGGACGCCGTGAGCGACTTCTCGTTCGGCGGCTGGAACTCGTCGCTCGCGTTCCAGCCCACGTGGGCCGAGATGCCCGCGGAGCTGCGTGCGGAGCACGCCGACGGCGCGACCGGGCACGAGTGGGCGGGCCTCCCGATGGCGCCCCTCGCGCAGCACCGCGCCGCCCTCGACACGCAGTTCCGCATCGCGTCGCGCGACGACATCGAGCTGTTCGTGGCGGATGCGCTGACCCAGGGGCCGCAGTCGGCGCGCTTCGCGGAGGTGGCCGCGTCCGACGAGGCGGAGCGCATGGTGTCGCGGATGGCGGCGCTCACCGGGCGGAGCGAGTTCGAGATCATCGACCTGACCAGGGCGCACGGCGGCCGGCCTCCCGTGCTCCTGCTCGCTGGCGACAGCGAGCGCACGATCGGCGCGATCCGCTACGCCTACGTCGCCGGATACCTGCCCGCGGACGACGCATGGGCGCTGATCCGGCAGATCGGCGCGCGGGTCGTCGCGACCTACGCCGGCTGGGACGCGTACTGGGCGGACGTGTCGCTCGCGCTCGCCTTCCGCACCGACAGCCTCGACGCGGTGATGTCGCAGCGGCGGGTGCGGGACGCGCTCTTGTCGTCCGCATGGCCGGCGGCGACGGTGCCGTGGCCGGGGGTTACGGCACAGACGCCGCGGAGCTGACCCGGCGGATCAGTCGCGCGGCTCGCCCGTGAGCGGGCGGATCACGCGGTGGCCGTCGAGGGAGCGGGCCGCCTCGAGGACGTGGGCCGGCGTGATCGCGAGGAGCGCCGGATCCGGGATCGCGGAGAACGTGTCGCCGAGGCGCTGGGACGCGTCGGTCAGCACGATGTGCGGGCCGGACGCGGGCGGGCCCCACTCCTCGGGCGGGGCCGGGCCGAAGATCACGACCGAGGGGATGCCGTAGGCGGTCGCGAGGTGGGCGGCGCCGGTGTCGGCGGAGATCACGAGGTCGGCGGCCGCGATGATGCCGGCGAAGGCATCGAGGGCCAGCTCGCCCGCGAGCACCGTCGAGGTGGGCATGCCGGCCAGGGCGGCGACCTCGAGGGCGCGCTCGCGCTCCTTGTCGGATCCGGTGAAGACGACCGTGCGGCCCTCGTCGGCGAGCGCGCGGGCGACCTCGGCGAAGCGGTCGACGGGCCACTGGCGGGATCCGTAGGCGGCGCCCACGTGGATCACGACGGCGTGCTCCGCGACGGGCGGCTCGGCGGGGACGAGGATGCCGACGTCGTCCGGATCCGCGGGCATGCCGTGCCAGGACACGAGCCGGGCCCAGCGGTAGCGCTCGAGGACGTGGTCCTCCCAGGCGGGGCCGTCGGCGGCGGGCATCCCGTCGAGCTCGGGAGCGGCGTGGCCGAGGGTGCGGTGCGCGCGCAGCTCGTGGAGGAGGGTGCGGCTCTCGATGCCGGCGCCGTGCAGGTTGATCGCGAGGTCGACCGTGCCGGGCTCGCGCGCGATCGGGTGGTCGAAGCCCTGCTGCGGGAGGTGCTCGTCGACCATGCCGAGGAGCCGGACGACCGGCGCGAGCCAGCCGGTGGTGGCGAGCGAGATGCGGGCGTCGGGGTGCGCGCGGCGGATGGCGCGGAGCGCGGGGACGGCCACGAGGATGTCGCCGAGCTTGATGGCGCGGAGGACGAGGATCTCGGCGGGGCGGTCGGCGGATGCGGTCACGGCGTCGGGAGCGGCACTGGCGCCGGGGGTCTGCATGGGTTCCAGCCTGGCAGAGGAGCGCGGCGGCGGTCGGGCCGCGGGCCGTCAGGCCGTCCGCACCCGCCGGATCAGCCGCGACACCACGAACCACAGCACCAGCAGCGCGATGACGCCGACGGCCGCGTACGAGATCAGCCCGCTCCACTCCTCGAGCACCGGGCGGATCGCCGGGCCGAACGCGAAGCCGAGGCCCACCCAGATGCCGTTCCAGGCGCCGGATCCGAGGACCGTGTAGAGCGAGAACCGCGCGAGCGGCATGCGCTCGATGCCCGCCGGGATGGAGATGAAGGAGCGCACGAGCGGCACGCACCGGCCGAGCAGCACGGCGGTGCCGCCCCACCGCACGAAGAAGGCCTCGGCCTTGTCGAAGTCGGCGTGGTCGAGCAGCGGGATCCGGCCGACGAGGCGGCAGGTGCGATCGCGGCCGAGCGCGGCGCCGATCGCGTACCAGATGAGCGCGCCCACGAGCGCGCCGATGGTGGCCGCGGCCCAGGCGCCCCACGCGCTCATGCGGCCCTCGTAGGAGAGGAATCCGGCGACGGGGAGGATCGCCTCGGACGGGATCGGCGGCACGAACGTCTCGATCAGCACGGCGAGGCCCACGCCCACCTCCCCCAGCGTCTCGATGAGGGAGAGGACCCAGCCGACGAAGCCGTCGTACCCCTCGCTCGGATGGATCTCGCCGGGGGTCACTGCGGTGATGGCGCTCATGCGGCCTCTCGTCTCTCGGGGGGTCGGGCGTCGATGCGGTCGGGCGTCGGGTCGTCCTCGGGATCCGCGGGGCGGGCGCGGCGGCGCGCGCTGCGGTCCCGATCCGCGAGCCTAGGGAACTCATTTCCACAACCGCTGAATCGAGGCGTGGTCCGCGCGGGGGACGCCCGTCGACCCCGCGGGGGACGCCGGATCCGCGCCGTCGCGCGAGGCTGGATCCGGGGCAGTGCGACACGCACCTCCCCGCACCCGCACGTCCCCGCACCCGCACCCGCACCCGCACCCGCCCATCCCGCACCCGCCCGACGCCTCCCGAGGAGCCCCGCCGTGATCCATCCCGCCCGCCGCACCGCCCGCACCGGCATCGGCACTGCCCTCGCCGCCGCCCTCCTCGCCGGATGCGCCGCCGCCCCCGCGGAAGCCCCGACCACGACCGCGCCCGCGACCGCCGCGCCGTCCGCATCCGCCGCCCCCGCGGTCGACCAGGCCGCCGCCGACGCCGCCTTCGCCGCGCTCGAGGAGCGCTTCGGCGCGCGCCTCGGCGTGCACGCGGTCGACACCGGCACGGGTGCCGAGGTCTCCTGGCGCGCGGACGAGCGCTTCGCGTACGCCTCCACGATCAAGGCCCCGCTCGCGGCCGCGCTCCTCGACCGCGTCGGGATCGCCGGGATGGAGCGCGCCGTGCCGATCGAGGCGGCCGACGTCCTCGCCTACGCGCCCGTCACCGAGACCCGCGTCGGCGGCACGATGACCCTCCGCGAGCTGGCGGAGGCGGCCATGACGCGGAGCGACAACACGGCCGCGAACCTGATGTTCCGGGCGCTCGGCGGCCCGTCCGAGCTGGATGCCGCGCTCACCGCCCTCGGGGACGACACCACGGTCGTCGCGCGCGACGAGCCCACGCTCAACGAGGCGACCCCCGGCGACGACCGCGACACGACGACCCCGCGCGCCACGGCCGCGCTCCTGCGGGCGTACGCGCTCGGCGACGCGGGAGCCCTCGCGGATCCGCTCGACGACGACGAGCGCGCCCTCTTCACCGGCTGGCTGAAGGCGACGCAGACGGGCGCCACGCTCGTGCGCGCCGAGCTGCCGACGGAGTGGACGGTCGGCGACAAGTCGGGCAGCGGCGCCTACGCGAGCCGCGGCGACGTCGCGGTGATCTGGCGCCCGGACGCCGCGCCGATCGCGGCGCACTCCTCGAAGGACCGGCAGGACGCGGTCGCCGACGACGCCCTGATCTCGGGCGCCGCGAAGGCCGCGGCGCAGGCGCTGGGCGCGCTCGGCTGAGCCGCGGGACCCGCGCGCGTCACCGTCAGCGCCCCGGCGCCGTCGACGACGACGAGGGCACGCCCGGGTCAGCGCCCGCCGTCCCCCGCGAGCAGCGCCAGCGCCCGGGCGAGGTCCGCGACGGCCCGCTCGGCCACCGCATCCGCATTCGCGTCCGCGCCCGCGTCCCGATGCGCCAGCCACGCGCCCACGATCCCCGTCATGCCCGCCACCGCGAGCACGGCCGACCGCTCGGCGCGGTCGCCGTCGATCCCCGCCGCGGCGAACCTGCGCCGCGTCTCCTCCACGTACCTCCCGTGCTCCCAGCGCGGCAGGTCGGCGAGCGCGGGGATCCGCTGCACGGTCGCGGCGAGGTCGACGAGCACGCGCTGGCGGTCGGGCTCGCGGCGCACGCGGTCGAGCTCGGCGCGGAGCACGGCGGCGACGGCGTCCTCGAGCGGCAGGCCGGCCGGATCCTCGGCGGACGCCAGCTGCGCCACGACCGCGTCGACCTCCTGCCGCAGCAGCGCGCCGAGCAGCTCCTCCTTCACGCCGAAGCAGTAGTGGAAGGCACCGTGCGCGAGGCCGGCCTCCGCGGTGATCGCCCGCGTGCTCGCGCCGGCGACCCCCGTCACCGCCATCACGCGCACGGCGGCGTCGAGCAGCTCGGCCCGCCGTGCGTCCCGTGATCCGTAGGCGCGGGTGGTCTCGGGGGCGGCCGGCATGGGAGCGACGCTACCAAGCGGCTTCGGTCATGAAGCGGCCGGCGGGCGCATGATGCGCTCCGCCGGCCGGGGACGGACCCGCGCGGGGTCCGGTGGTGCGTGTCGAGCTAGTCCGCGTCGACCACCACGGCCGTGATGACCGGCTGGCGACGGTGCTGGCGCTGCAGCCAGCGGGACAGGCCCTCGCTCATCGCGCGCTCGGCGGCCGGGCCGTCGAGGCGGCGGCGACCGGCGGCGGCCTGGAGGGCCTTGGTGACCGCGGCCTCCGCCTCCTTCTTCCAGCCGTCGTGCGCGACGAAGCCGCGCGTGAGGAACTCGGCCGGGTCGAGGAGCTTCTGGCTCGGCTCGTCGAAGATCCCGAGCACGGTGATGTGCCCCTCCTCGGCGAGCGTGCGGCGGTCCTCGAGGGCCTTCTCCGTGGCGACGCCGATGGTGGCGCCGTCGACGAAGACGTAGGGCGCGGGGATCCGGCCGGAGACGGTGGCGCGGCCCTTGACGAGGTCGACGCTCACGCCGTCCTCGATGATGTGGACGTTGCTCTCGGGCACGCCCGTCTTCACCGCGAGCGCGGCGTTGGCGACGAGGTGGCGCCACTCGCCGTGCACCGGCAGGACGCCCTTCGGCTTGACGAGGTTGTAGCAGTAGACGAGCTCGCCGGCGCTGGCGTGGCCGGAGACGTGCACCTTGGCGTTGCCCTTGTGCACGACGTCGGCGCCCCAGCGGATGAGGCCGTTGATCACGCCGTAGATGGCGTTCTCGTTGCCGGGGATGAGCGAGCTGGCCAGGAGGATCGTGTCGCCCTCGCCCACCTCGATGATGTGCTCGCGGCGCGCCATGCGGCTGAGCGCGGCCATCGGCTCGCCCTGCGAGCCGGTGCAGACGAGGACGACCTTGGCGTCGGGCATCTTCTCGAGCTGCTTGAGGTCGACGATGAGCCCCTTCGGCACCTTGAGGTACCCGAGGTCGGCGGCGATCTTCATGTTGCGCACCATCGAGCGGCCGACGAACGCGACCTTGCGGCCGTGCTTGTCGGCGGCGTCGAGCACCTGCTGGATGCGGTGCACGTGACTCGCGAAGCTGGAGACGACGATGCGCTTGGGCGCCTTGCGGAACACCTGCTCGATGGCCGGCGCGATGTCCTGCTCGGCGGTCGTGAAGCCGGGGACCTCCGCGTTGGTGGAGTCGGTGAGGAACAGGTCGACGCCCTCCTCGCCGAGGCGCGCGAACGCGCCCAGGTCGGTGAGGCGGCGGTCGAGCGGGAACTGGTCCATCTTGAAGTCGCCCGTGTGCAGGATCAGGCCGGCCTGCGTGCGGATGGCGACGGCGAGGCCGTCCGGGATGGAGTGGTTCACGGCGATGAACTCGAGGTTGAAGACGCCGGCGTCGATGCGGTCGCCCTCCTTCACCTCGCGCGTGACGGGCTTGATCTTGTGCTCCTCGAGCTTCGCGGTGATGAACGCGAGCGTGAGGCGCGAGCCGATGATCGGGATGTCCGGCCGCTCCTTGAGCAGGTACGGGACGCCGCCGATGTGGTCCTCGTGGCCGTGCGTGAGGACGATGCCCTTGACCTTGTCGAGGCGGCCGCGGAGGGCGCTGAAGTCGGGGAGGATCACGTCGATGCCGGGCTGCGTCTCCTCGGGGAAGAGCACGCCGCAGTCGACGACGAGCAGCTCGCCGTCCTGCTCGAAGATCGTCATGTTGCGGCCGACGTCGCCGAGGCCGCCGAGCGGGGTGATCCGCATGCCGCCGCGGGGCAGGCGCCCGGGCTTGGCGAGGTCGAGGGAGTGCGCGGTGGTGGGAGGCATGGTGCCTTTCTGGTGGTGTCGTGCTGGTGTGTCGTGCAGGTGATGTCAGGGGGCGGGACGCGCGATGCGCGCCACGCGGGTGCTGCCGGATGCGGCGGCGGCGGTGCCGGTGCGTCCGTCTGGTCGTGCGGGTGGTGCCGCACCGGATCGCGGACGACGAGCGCATGCGCCGCACGCGGACCGGCGATGGTGCCGGAGCGGGCGCGGTGGGACGGGAGCGATCGAGGCCCCAGGGCCCGTCTCGCGGTCGTGCGGGTCGGTGCGCGATGCGCCGCGACGAGCGCGTCCCCGGGCCGATCGTGCCGAGCCCGTCGACAGCACTGTACCGCGCCGCCCCGACCGGCGCCCCGACCGGCGCCCCGCGCGAGGGCGGCGAGGTCGTCGCGTCGTGCCCGGATCCGGCCCGGCGTGACAGCAACCCTACCCTCACGTTAGGGTAGGGTTCCGGAGCCCCGCTCCGATCCCCTCCGCTCCCGCTGACGCCCCGCGCGGCAGCCGCAGCACCGCGCGACGACGCGCCCCAGTCCTCATCAGAGCGGGCGCGACGCCCGCGACAGAACGGAGCACCGCCATGCCCACCCGCACCCCGACCCGGACCCCCGCCCCGGTCCGCCACCGACCGCCGTCCGGCCCGACCGTCCTCCAGGCGCTGAAGGACCCGCGCATGCTCAGCCGCGAGGTCCTCGCGGGCCTGGTCGTGGCGCTCGCGCTCATCCCCGAGGCGATCTCGTTCTCGATCATCGCGGGCGTGGATCCGCGCGTCGGCCTCTTCTCCTCGTTCGTGATGGCCGTCTCCATCGCGTTCCTCGGCGGGCGCCCCGCCATGATCACCGCGGCCACGGGCGCCATCGCGCTCGTCATCGCGCCGGTCGCCCGCGACCACGGGCTCGACTACTTCATCGCCACGGTGATCCTCGCGGGCGTCTTCCAGGTGCTCTTCGCCGCGATCGGCGTCGCCAAGCTCATGCGCTTCATCCCGCGGTCGGTGATGGTCGGGTTCGTCAACGCGCTCGCGATCCTCATCTTCACGTCGCAGCTGCCGCAGCTGATCGGCGTGCCGTGGGCGGTGTACCCGCTCGTCGCGGTGGGGCTGCTGATCATCGTGCTCCTGCCCCGGCTCACGAAGGTCGTGCCGGCGCCGCTGGTCGCGATCGTGCTGCTGACCGCCGCGGTGGTCGTGATGGGCATCGGCGTGCCGCGCGTCGGCGACGAGGGCGAGCTGCCCCGCAGCCTGCCGTCGCTGTTCCTCCCCGACGTGCCGCTCACGTTCGAGACGCTCCAGATCATCGCGCCGTACGCGGCCGCGATGGCCGTGGTCGGGATCCTCGAGTCGCTGATGACCGCGAAGCTCGTCGACGACATCACCGACTCCCCGAGCCACAAGACCCGCGAGGCCTGGGGCCAGGGCGCGGCGAACGTGCTCTCCGGGTTCCTCGGCGGGATGGGCGGCTGCGCGATGATCGGCCAGACCCTCATCAACGTGAAGGCCTCGGGCGCGCGCACCCGCATCTCGACCTTCCTCGCCGGCGTCTTCGTGCTGGTGCTCGTGGTCGGCCTCGGCGACGTGGTCGCGATCATCCCGATGGCGGCGCTCGTGGCCGTGATGGTGATCGTCTCCGTGGGCACGTTCGACTGGCACAGCATCCGCCCGTCGACGCTGAGGCGCATGCCGCTCGGCGAGACGGCGGTCATGGTGCTCACGGTCGTGATCGTCGTGGCCACCCACAACCTGGCCATCGGCGTCGTCGCGGGCGTGGTCGTCGCGATGATCGTGTTCGCCCGCCGGGTCGCGCACTTCGCGACCGTCGACCGCCGCGTCAGCGTCGACCCCACCGGGCGCGAGACCGCGCGCTACGAGGTGGAGGGCGAGCTGTTCTTCGCGTCCAGCAACGACCTCACGACGCAGTTCGACTACGCGGGCGACCCGGAGCGCGTGCTCATCGACATGAGCGGATCCCACGTCTGGGACGCCTCGACCGTCGCGGCGCTCGACGCGATCACCAGGAAGTACCGCCAGCACGGCAAGGACGTGGAGATCGTCGGGATGAACGCCGCCTCCACCGCGATGCACACGCGGCTCGCGGGGAACCTCGGCGCTGGGCACTGACCGGCGCGGACCGGTCGCCGACCGGGCGCGGCCGCGGACCCTACCCTCACGTTACGATAGGGACGCGGCCCGACCGATCGTCGACGCCGCCACCCGCCTGCCGCACCGGGACGCCACCGCGTCCGCCTCCGGGCCGCCGGCGCCCTCCCGCCCTCACCTCCCGGAGTCGTCATGCCCGCTTTCCCCGCCCCCGCCGTCCGTACGCCCGCGGCGCGCCACGGCAGCCCGACCGTCCTCGAGGCGCTCCGGAACCCGCGCCTCCTCAGCCGCGAGGTGCTCGCCGGCCTCGTCGTCGCGCTCGCGCTGATCCCCGAGGCCATCTCCTTCTCGATCATCGCCGGGGTGGATCCGCGCGTCGGCCTGTTCTCGTCGTTCGTCATGGCCGTCGCCATCGCGTTCCTCGGCGGCCGGCCCGCCATGATCACCGCGGCCACCGGCGCCGTCGCGCTCGTCGTGGCGCCGCTCGTGCGCGACCACGGCCTCGACTACCTCATCGCCACGGTCATCCTCGGCGGCCTGTTCCAGGTGGTCCTCGGCCTCCTCGGCGTCGCGAAGCTCATGCGCTTCGTGCCCCGCAGCGTGATGGTCGGGTTCGTCAACGCGCTCGCCATCCTCATCTTCTCCGCGCAGATCCCGAACCTCGTCGGCGTCCCGTGGCTCGTGTACCCGCTGGTCGCCGTCGGCATCGTGATCATGGTCGTGATGCCGCGCTTCACGAAGGCCGTGCCCGCGCCGCTCGTCGCGATCGTCGTGGTCACCGTCGCGACGGTCGCCACCGCGCTCGCCGTGCCGACCGTGGGCGACGAGGGCGCCCTGCCCGACAGCCTGCCGACGCTCTTCATCCCGGACGTCCCGCTCACGCTGGAGACGCTGCGGATCATCGCGCCGTACGCGCTCGCCGTCGCGCTGGTCGGCATCCTCGAGTCGCTGATGACCGCCAAGCTCGTCGACGACATCACCGACACCCCGTCGCGCAAGACCCGCGAGACGCTCGGCCAGGGCGGCGCGAACATCCTCTCGGGCCTCTTCGGCGGCATGGGCGGCTGCGCGATGATCGGCCAGACGATGATCAACGTGAAGGCCTCCGGCGCCCGCACCCGCATCTCCACGTTCCTCGCGGGCGTGTTCCTGCTGATCCTCGTGGTGGGCCTCGGCGACGTCGTCGCGATCATCCCGATGGCCGCGCTCGTGGCCGTGATGATCATGGTCTCGGTCGGCACGTTCGACTGGCACAGCATCCGTCCCTCGACCCTCCAGCGGATGCCGATCGGCGAGACGCTCGTCATGGTGCTCACCGTCGTGATCGTCGTGATCACCGACAACCTCGCCATCGGCGTCATCGTGGGCGTCATCGCCGCGATGATCGTGTTCGCCCGCCGCGTCGCCCACTTCGCGACCGTCGAGCGCACGCTCCGCACCGACGACGAGGGCGCGGAGACCGCGCACTACGCCGTGATCGGCGAGCTGTTCTTCGCCTCCAGCAACGACCTCACGACGCAGTTCGACTACGCCGACGACCCCCAGCGCGTGGTCATCGACATGTCCGGCTCGCACGTGTGGGACGCCTCCACGGTCGCGGCGCTCGACGCGATCACCACGAAGTACGAGCGCCACGGCAAGCGCGCGGAGATCACCGGCATGAACGACTCCTCCGCCGCCATGCACGGGCGCCTCGCCGGCAACCTCGGGGCCGGGCACTGACCTGGGCCCGCGCCCACCCGCCGGTTACGCTGGATCCGTGCCCCACCTCCTCGCCGCCGCGACCCGACGCACCCGCGTCGGCCGCCAGGCGTACCCGAACCGGCTGCTGCTGACCAAGCGCACCTCGGGCACGAACGGGTGGATGAGCCTCTGGGGCAGCAACGCGCACGGCGAGATCGCCGGCTGCCCGCCGCCAGCCGCGTAGGCCGCTCCCGTCGATCCGGCGCCGGAGCGGAGACGCCCTGCTCGCGCTCGTCGACGGAAGACGCTCATGACCTCCTCTGCACCCCTGCCCACCCCTCCCCACGCGCCGGCCGCCCCCGGGCGCGGCGCCCGGCTCGCCCGGTTCCTCAGCCGCGACACGACCGGCGGGATCCTCCTGCTGATCGCGACCGTGCTCGCCCTCGTCGTGGCGAACAGCCCGGCCGTCGACCTCTACGAGCGCGTCCGCGGGTTCGAGTTCGGACCCGAGGCGCTGCACCTCCACCTCAGCGTCGGCACGTGGGCCGCCGACGGCCTGCTCGCGATCTTCTTCTTCGTCGTCGGCCTCGAGCTCAAGCAGGAGTTCGTGGCGGGGTCGCTGCGGGATCCGCGCGTCGCGACCCTGCCCATCGCGGCGGCGGTCGGCGGCGTGATCCTGCCCGCGGCGATCTTCACGCTGATCAACCTCGGCGCCGGGCCCGAGGCTCTGCAGGGCTGGGCGATCCCCGCCGCGACCGACATCGCGTTCGCGGTCGCCGTGGTCGCGGTGGTCGGCAAGCGCCTGCCGCCCGCGCTCCGCACCTTCCTCCTCACGCTCGCGGTGGTGGACGACCTGCTCGCGATCACGATCATCGCCGTCTTCTACACGGCGGGCATCGCGTTCGTGCCGCTGCTGCTGGCGCTCGTGCCGCTGGCCGCGTTCGGGATCCTCGTGCGCCGCGGCGTGCGCGCCTGGTACGTGCTCATCCCCCTCGGCGTCGCCGCGTGGGCGCTCGTGCACGCGTCCGGGATCCACGCGACCATCGCCGGCGTCGTGCTCGGGATCCTGGTGCCCGCCGTCGCGACCGCCCGCGCGGGCGTGACGCACCGCGGCGCCGACGGGCACGAGGAGCGGCACGCGCTCACGCACCACTTCGCCGAGCGCTGGTCGCCGGTCTCCTCCGGCGTCGCGGTGCCGGTATTCGCGTTCTTCTCCGCCGGGGTCGCGGTCGGCGGCCTCGACGGGCTGCGGGAGTCGCTGTCCGACAGCGTGGCCATCGGGATCGTCGTGGCGCTCGTCGTGGGCAAGGCCGCGGGGATCACGGGCGCGTCGCTGCTCGTGACGCGCCTGCCCGGCATCCGCCTCGACCCGACCCTCCGCTGGCCGGACGTCATCGGCCTCTCCTTCGTCGCGGGCATCGGCTTCACGGTCTCGCTCCTCGTGGGCGAGCTCGCGTACGGCACCGGCAGCGCGCAGGACGACGTCGTGAAGGTCGGCGTGCTCGTCGGGTCGCTGATCTCGGCGGTCGTCGGCGGCACGATCCTCAGCGTGCGCGGGCGGCGGCTGCCGGCGGAGGCGCGGGGCGACGCGGGCGGGACCCCCGCTCCGTAGATCCCTCCGGTGGCGCTGACGGCGCATGTGCAAGAATCTGCGCATGGATGCAGATAGCAGGTGCGGCCGCCACCCCGACAGCCAGCACGTCGAGCTCGCGGTCGAGGTGTTCGCGATGCTCGCCGACGCCACGCGCGTGCGGATCGTGCTCGCGCTCCGCGACGGCGAGCTGCCCGTCAACGACCTCGCCGAGCGCGTGGGCAAGTCGCCCGCCGCGGTCTCGCAGCACCTCGCGAAGCTGCGGCTGTCGCGCGTCGTCGCGACGAGGCAGGAGGGCACGCGCGTGTTCTACCGGCTCGTCGACGAGCACGCGCGCCAGCTCGTGACCGACGCGATCTTCCAGGCCGAGCACCAGCTCGACGGATCCGGCGCCCACCACCACGAGGAGTCCGCGCGTGCGGACGGCGCTCGCTAGCCGCGGCGTCCAGGCGGCGCTGCTCTCCGCGGTGCTCTTCGGCGCGGGCACACCAGCGGCGAAGCTGCTCCTCGACTCGGTGAGCCCGTGGCTGCTCGCGGGCCTCCTCTACACGGGCTCCGGCATCGGGCTGGGGCTGATCCGGGTGGTCCGCCGGTCACCGCGCGTGCGCCTCGCCCGCGGCGAGCGCCTCCCGCTCGCCGGCGCGATCCTCTTCGGCGGGATCCTCGGCCCCCTGCTCCTGCTCGTCGGCCTCGTGGGCATGCCCGCCTCGGGCGCCTCGCTGCTCCTCAACGCGGAGGGCGTCGCGACGGCCGTGCTCGCCTGGGTGGTGTTCCGCGAGAACGCCGACCGGCGGATCGTGCTCGGCATGCTCGCGATCGTCGCGGGCGCCGTGCTGATCACCGTGCCGCAGGGCGTCGAGCTCGGCAGCCCGTGGCCCGCCCTCGCGATCCTCGGCGCCTGCCTCTCCTGGGGCATCGACAACAACCTCACGCGCAAGGTCGCCCTCGCCGACGCGACGTGGCTCGCCGCCGTGAAGGGCGGCGTCGCCGGACCCGTGAACCTCGCGCTCGCGTTCCTCGTGGGCGCGCAGCTGCCGGCGCCGGGCGCCGTCGCCGCGGCCATGGCCGTCGGGTTCCTCGCCTACGGGGTGAGCCTCGTGCTCTTCATCGTCGCGCTCCGGCACGTGGGCACGGCGCGGGCCGGGGCCTACTACTCGGTCGCGCCGTTCTTCGGGGCGCTCCTCGCGATCGCGCTCGGCGAGCCCGTGACGTGGCCGCTGGTGCTCGCCGGGATCCTCATGGCCGTCGGCATCGTGCTGCACCTCACCGAGCGCCACGAGCACGAGCACACACACGAGGCCGTGACGCACGACCACTGGCACACGCACGACGCGCACCACCAGCACGACCACTGGCACACCCACGACGCGCACCACCAGCACGACCATCCGGAGCCGGTCGCGGCGGGCACGCGGCACCGCCACGAGCACACGCACGAGCCCATCACCCACACGCACGAGCACTACCCGGACAGCCACCACCGGCACGCGCACTGACCGCGTCCGCGCCGGTGACGGTTCCCCGCCAGCCGCGGACGCCGTCGCCGCGCTGGGGGACGATGGAGGCATGATCCCGAGCGCCGACGGCACCCTCACGGACGGGCGGGCGCTGATCGGCCCGGTCGAGGCACCCGCGCTGCACGTGATGACGTACAACATCCGGCGCCTGTTCCGCCGTTATCGCCCGGGCAGCCCCGACCGCTGGGCCGACCGCGAGCCGCTCCTCGCCGAGCTGCTCCAGCGCGAGCAGCCCGCGCTCCTCGGCACGCAGGAGGCCATGCCCACGCAGGGCCGCGCCCTGTCGCACGCGCTCGGCCGGCACTACCGGCGGATCGGGCACGGCCGCAACGCCGACGGCCACGGCGAGGGCTGCCCCACCTTCTACGACACGCGCCGCCTCGAGCTCACGAGCTGGCGGCAGGTCGCCCTCTCGGACACGCCCGCGGTCGCCGGGTCCCGCAGCTGGGGCAACATGGTGCCGCGGATCGCCGTCGTCGCCGACTTCGTCGACCGCGCGACGGGCCTGCCGCTCCGGCACGTGAACACCCACTTCGACCACCTCTCGCGCCGCTCGCGCGAGGAGTCCGCGCGGATGATGCTCGAGATCGTCGCCGAGGCGCAGGTGCCCGCGATCGTCTCGGGCGACACCAACGCGGGCGTCGACACGGAGCCGCACCGGCTGCTGGTCGAGTCGGGCGCGCTGGTGGACGCGTGGGACGGCGCGCGCGAGCGGCTGACGCCCGAGTGGGGCACCTGGTCCAACTACAAGGCACCGAAGCGCACCACACGGCGGATCGACTGGATGCTCGTCACGCCCGACGTCGAGGTGGAGCGGGTCGGCATCAACACGACGCGCGTCGCGGGGCGCGCGCCGAGCGACCACGAGGCGCTGCAGGCGGTGGTGCGGTGCTGACGGACCCCGCCTCGCCCACCCCGCCGGACGCACCGGCCCCGCCCGAGGACGTCGCGGCCTTCGCCGGGCTGGCCGGCCTCACCTTCCTGCAACCGCCGCGCGGGATCACGGCGATCCTCGCCGACGCCGTGCGCGTGATCGGGTTGCTCACGTTCCTCTTCTCCGTGTTCGCGTGGACGGGCGTCACCTCCGCGATGTTCGCGCTCGCGCTGCTCGGGCTCGTGGCGCCGCGGGGCCTCGGGGCGCGGCCCGGGCTGGATCTCGCCATCGGGATCACGACGCTCGTCTCCGCCGCGAGCAACCGGCTGGACCTCTACGAGCGGCTGCCGTGGTGGGACATCCCCGCGCACCTCGTCACGACGGCGGCCCTCGCCGCGCTCGTGATCCTGCTCGCCGACCGCGCCGGCGTGGTGGTCGACCGGCGGCCGCTGCCCCTCGGGTTCCTCAGCCTCACGGTCGGCCTCGCGCTCTCGGCGCTGTGGGAGCTCGGCGAGTGGGCGGGGCAGACCTGGCTCGACCCGGCGATCCTCACGGGCTACGCCGACACGATCGGCGACATGGCGGTCGGCGGGCTGGGCGCGCTGCTCGTCGCGCCGCTCATGCCGATGCTGCTGGCGCGGTCGCGGTGGATCGCGGGGGCGCCCGCGCGCTGATCCGCGGCGCCGCGGTCGGGCCGCACCGATCCGCGGCGCCTCGGCCGTCGGCCCGGCCCACGCCGCGCCGCGCCCCCATCCCCGCGCCCCCGTCCGCGGGCGCTGCTGCTCCTCGCGCGGGGGCGCTGCTCCTGCCCGCGCGGGCCACCCGTGTCCGCCGGAGGAGAAGTGCTCCGGGCGGGGTTTGGGAGGAGGAGCAGTCGGGTACGAGCCGACCATGCGCTCGCCCGGGAACCACCTCGAGGCCGTCCTGTTCGACCGGGACGGCACACTCGTCGTGGACGTGCCGTACAACGGCGACCCGGACCTCGTCACCCTCATGCCCGGCGCCCGCGAGGCCGTCGACGCCGTGCGCGCGGCGGGCCTCCGCGTCGGCATGGTGACCAACCAGTCCGGGATCGCGCGCGGCCTCATCACCCGCGACCAGGCCGACGCCGTCAACGCGCGCGTGCAGGAGCTGCTCGGCGCGTTCGACCTCGTGCTGCTGTGCCCGCACGGATCCGACGACGGCTGCGACTGCCGGAAGCCGCGGCCCGGCATGGTGCTCGAGGCGTGCCGGACGTGGGGCGTGGATCCGTCGACCGTCGCGGTCGTGGGCGACATCGCCGCCGACATGGGCGCCGCCCGGAACGCCGGCGCGCGCGGCGTGCTCGTGCCGACGCCCGTCACGCGCGAGGAGGAGGTGGCCGAGGCGGAGCTGGTGGCCCCGACGATCCTCGACGCGGTGCACCTCCTCATCCACGACCCCGCGCCCCGCCGCGTGCTCGTCGTGCGCCTCGACTCCGTCGGCGACGTGCTCATCTCCGGACCCGCGGTGCGTGCGGTCGCCGCCGACCCGCGCGTCGAGGTGCACCTGCTCTGCGGTCCGCGCGGCGCGTCCGCCGGCCGGCTGCTGCCCGGCGTCCACGCGGTGCACGTGTGGGACTCCCCGTGGATCTCCTCCCCCGCGCCCGCCGCCGACGCCGCGTCCGTCGACGCCCTGCACGCGATCCTCGCCGAGGTCGACGCCGACGAGGCCGTCGTCCTCACGTCCTTCCACCAGTCGCCGCTCCCGCTCGCGCTGCTGCTGCGGCTCGCCGGCGTGCGGCGGATCACGGGCGCCAGCGTCGACTACGCCGGCTCCCTCCTCGACGTGCGCCTCAAGCCCGGCGAGGACCTCGACGAGGACCAGCCCGAGCCCGAGCGCGCCCTCGCGATCGCCGCCGCGGCCGGGCACGCGCTGCCCGCGGACGACGACGGCCGCCTCGCCGTCCTCGAGGCCGAGCTCCCCGCCGACGTCGCGGCGCTCCTCCCCGACGGCCCGTTCGCGCTCGTGCACCCGGGCGCCGCGGTCGGCGCGCGCTCCTACCCGGCCGACCAGCACCGCGACGCCGTGGCGCTGCTCGCCGCGCGCGGGATCCCCGTGGTCGTCACGGGCGGGCCCGACGAGCGGGACCTCACGGCGCACGTGGCCGGATCCGCCGCCCTCGACCTCGGCGGCCGCACCGACCTCGCCGGCCTCGGCGCGCTGATGCGCCGCGCGGCCGTGCTCGTGAGCGGCAACACCGGGCCCGCGCACCTCGCCGCCGCCGTGGGCCTCCCGGTCGTCAGCCTGTTCTCGCCCGTCGTGCCGCCGATCCGCTGGGCGCCGTACCGCGTGCCCGTGATCCTGCTCGGCGACCAGGACGCGCCCTGCAAGCTCAGCCGCGCGCGCGACTGCCCCGTGCCCGGCCATCCGTGCCTCGCCGGCGTCTCGCCCGCGGAGGTCGCGGACGCCGTCGAGCGCCTGCTCGCGACCACCGGCGGCACGGGCGGCACCGGCGCGCGCGCCACCGCGGAGGTGCCCGCATGAGGATCCTGATGTGGCACGTCCACGGCGGCTGGACCGACTCGTTCGTGCGCGGATCCCACGAGATCCTGTTCCCGACGACGCCCGCCCGCGACGCGTGGGGCCTCGGCCGCGGCGGCCGCGACTGGCCGGCGAGCGCTCGCGAGGTGGATCCGTCGTCCCTGCACGACGCCGACGTCGACCTCGTGCTGCTCCAGCGGGTCGCCGAGGTCGAGGAAGCGGAGCGCCTGCTCGGCCGCCGCCTCGGATCCGACGTGCCCGCGGTCTTCCTCGAGCACAACACCCCGCGCGGCGCCCCGACCGAGACCGTCCACGCGCTGGCCGACCGCGACGACATCCCGGTGGTCCACGTCACGCGCTTCAACGCGCTCATGTGGGACACCGGATCCGCGCCCGCCACGGTCGTCGAGCACGGCGTGCCCGACCCCGGCGCGCTGTACACGGGCGCCTCGCGGTCGTTCGGCGCGGTGATCAACGAGCCCGTGCGCCGCGGCCGCATCACCGGCACCGACCTGCTGCCCGCGTTCGCGGAGGTCGCGCCCGTCGAGGTGTTCGGCATGGGGACGGACCTGCTCCCCGGCGCCTTCCCGTCGCTCGGCGCGCGCATCGTCCCGCGCGGCGACCTGCCGACGGCCCGCATGCACCCCGAGCTCGCGCAGCTGCGCGCCTACGTCCACCCCCACCGCTGGACCTCGCTCGGCCTGTCGCTGCTCGAGGCGATGCACATGGCGATGCCGGTGCTCGTGCTCGACGCGACCGAGGCGTCGCGCGCGGTGCCGCCGGACGCGGGCGCGATCTCGTCCGACCCGGCCGACCTCGTGCGCGCCGCCCGCCTGCTGCTCGCGGATCCCGACGAGGCCGCCCGCCGCGGCCGCGTCGCCCGCGAGGCCGCGCTCGCCCGCTACTCGCTCGGCCGGTTCCTCCGCGACATGGACGCCGTGCTGCACGACGCGGTGGACGCCGCCGCCGCACGCCGCTCCCGCCGCGCGCCCGCCGGATCCGGCTCCCCGACTCCCCCGCACCACCCGCTCGACGAGAGGACGACACGATGAGGATCGCGATGATCTCCGAGCACGCCAGCCCGCTGGCCACCCTCGGCGGGGTCGACGCCGGCGGCCAGAACGTGCACGTCGCGGCGCTGTCCGCGGCGCTCGCCGACGAGGGCCACACCGTCACCGTCTACACGCGCCGCGACGACGAGGCGCTGCCCGCCCGCGTCGCCTTCGCGCCCGGCGTGGAGGTCGTGCACCTCGACGCCGGACCCGCGCGCGCCGTCCCCAAGGACGAGCTGCTGCCGCACATGGGCGAGCTCGCCGACGGGCTGCTCGCCGACTGGCGCACCAACCGGCCTGACGTGGTGCACAGCCACTTCTGGATGTCCGGGGTCGCGGCCCTCGACGCGGCCGCGCGCCTCGCGTCGTCGCCCGTCGGCGCCGCATCCGCCCCGCCCGTGCTGCACACCTTCCACGCGCTCGGATCCGTGAAGCGCCGCCACCTCGGCGCCGAGGACACGAGCCCCGCCGAGCGCACGCACCTCGAGCCCGGCGTCGGCCGCCGCGCCGATGCCGTGATCGCCACCTGCTCCGACGAGGCCGCCGAGCTCGTGCGCGCCGGCGTCGACGCGGCCCGCATCACCGTGATCCCGTGCGGCGTCGACATCGGGCACTTCACGCCCCGCGCCGACGACGCCGCGGGCGACGACCACGCCCTCATGCGCGTCATGGTCGTCGGCCGCCTGGTGCCGCGCAAGGGCGTCGACCTCGCCATCACGGCCCTCGGGATCCTCGCCGACCGCGGCCACCGGGACGTCGAGCTCGTGATCGTCGGCGGATCCGGCGACGCCGCGAGCGCCACCGAGGACGCCGAGGCCCGCCGCCTGATGGACGCCGCCCGCGCCGCCGGCGTCGCCGACCGCGTGCGCCTGCACGGCCGCGTCTCCCAGGCCGACATGCCCGCCGTGATGCGCACCGCCGACGTCGTCGTGTGCGCGCCCTGGTACGAGCCGTTCGGCATCGTGCCGCTCGAGGCGATGGCCTCCGGCGTGCCCGTCGTCGCCTCGGCCGTGGGCGGGCTCACCGACAGCGTCGTGGACGGCGTGACCGGGATCCTCGTCCCGCCGCGCGACCCCGCCGCCATCGCGGACGCGCTCGGGGAGCTGCGCGCCGACCCCGCCCGCCGCCGCGCGCTCGGCCGCGCCGGACGCGACCGCATGGAGCACGGCTACTCCTGGGCGACCGTCGCCGCCCGCACCGCGGACGCGTACCGCGCCATGATCCAGGACGCCGCTGTCGACGAGCTCCCCGCCGACCCGACCGTGGTCGACGCCCACCTCGACGCGCTCGCCCCCGTCCTCCAGGCGCTCCGCGCGCACGCACCGCGCCTCACCGCGTGGGGCAGCGAGATGGCCGACCGCCTCAGCCACGGCGCGCGCCTCATCGCGGCCGGCAACGGCGGATCCGCGGCCGAGGCCCAGCACCTCACGAGCGAGCTGGTGGGCCGGTTCGACGGCGACCGCCGCCCGTTCTCCGCGATCGCGCTGCACGCGGAGTCGTCGGCCGTCACCGCGATCGGCAACGACTACGGCTTCGACGAGGTGTTCGCCCGGCAGGTGCACGCGCACGCGCGATCCGGCGACATCGTGGTGCTGCTCTCCACGAGCGGCCGCAGCGTCAACCTGCTGAAGGCCGCGGCCGCCGCGCGCGCCGCGGGAGCGACGACCTGGGCGATGACGGGCCCGGGCCCCAATCCGCTCGTGGAGGCGTGCGACGAGTCCCTCGCGCTCGACGGCCCGTCGGCCAACGTGCAGGAGGCGCAGCTCGTCGCCGTGCACGCGATCTGCCGCTCGTTCGAGAGCCGCCTGAAGGCGAACGACCGGGCCGCCGCGCGCGCCTCGGCCGCCGCGGACGCCGCCCCGGCCGCACCCGCCGCCGTCACCAGCGCCGCTCCCGCTCCCGCGCCCGCCGCCGCGGAGGTGTCGGCATGAGGATCGTCGTGGTCGGCGACGTGCTGCTCGACGTCGACATGACCGGCGCCGCGCACCGGCTCAGCCCGGACGCGCCCGTGCCCGTCATCGAGGTCGAGGAGTCGCTGCCGCGGGCCGGCGGCGCGGGCCTCGTCGCCACGATGCTCGCGCGCGACGGCCACGACGTGCGCCTCGTCACCGTGCTCTCCGACGACCCCCGCGCCGCGACGCTGCGCGCCTGCCTCGACCGGATCGAGGTGGTCGCCGGCCCGTCCGGCGCGCCGACGCCCGTGAAGACCCGCGTCCGCGCCGACGGCCACGCCATCGCCCGCATCGACGAGGGCTGCGCGCCGCCGCCCACGCCGGAGGCGACCGACGCGATGCTCGACGCGATCGCCACCGCCGACGCCATCGTCGTGGCCGACTACGGCCGCGGCGTCACGCGCGACCCGCGCCTCCGCGCCGCCCTCGACACGCGCGCCGCCGAGGTGCCGCTCGTGTGGGATCCGCACCCTGCGGGCGAGCCGCCCGTCCCGAACACCGCGCTCGCCACCCCGAACCTCGCGGAGGCGCGCGCGTTCTCCGGCATCGCCGGGCGCGACGTGTCCGCGGCCGCCGACGCCGCCCGGATCCTGCAGGAGCGCTGGGGCGTCGGCACGGTCGCCGTGACCATGAGCGAGCGCGGCGCGCTGCTCGTGTCGGCGCCCGCGTCGGGCGCGGCCGGCGCATCCATGCCCGTCGTCGTCCCTGCCCCGCTCGTCGCGACCGGTGACCCGTGCGGCGCCGGCGACCGCCTGGCGGCCACGGCCCTCGCGGCGCTGGCCGGCGGATCCGCGGTGGAGGACGCCGTGCGCGACGCCGTCGCCTCGGCCGCCGAGTACGTGGACGCGGGCGGCGTCGCGACCCTCGTGGGCCCGCCCGCCGCGCGCCCCATCGGCGGCCACGCGGCGAGCGCCCTCCAGGTCGTGCGCGCGACCCGCGCCGCCGGCGGCACCGTCGTCGCGACCGGCGGATGCTTCGACCTCGTGCACGCCGGCCACGCCCGCACGCTGGCCGCGGCCCGCGCGCTCGGCGACTGCCTGGTCGTGCTCCTCAACTCGGACGACTCGGTGCGCCGCCTCAAGGGACCCGAGCGCCCGATCATGACCGAGGAGGACCGCGTCGACCTCCTCATGTCGCTCGGCGTGGTGGACGCGGTCGTGCTCTTCTCGGAGGACACCCCCGAGGAGGCGCTCCGCTCCCTCCAGCCCGACCTCTGGGTCAAGGGCGGCGACTACCGCGCCGAGGACCTCCCCGAGTCGGCGGTCATCGCCGAGTGGGGCGGCCAGGCCGTGACCGTCCCGTACCACCCCGGCCGCTCGACCACGAAGCTCGCGGGCGCGCTCGCCCGCGTCGGCTGAGCCCTGCTCCGCTGATCCCCTGATCCGCACGACTCCCCCGAACCTCCGCGCCGAACGGGCGCGATCCGCATCACGGAAGGAACACCCATGACCGACTCCCCCCGCCCCAGCACCGGCCGCGTCCTCATCACCGGAGGCGCGTCCGGGCTCGGCGCCGCGGTCGCGCAGGCGGTCCTCGCGGCCGGCGGCGAGCCCATCGTGCTCGACCTCGACACCTCGAGCGTCACCGGCATGGAGGCGCACCGCATCGACGTCTCCGACACCCGCGCCACCGAGGCGCTCGTCACCGAGATCGCGCAGAAGCACGGCGGGCTGGATGCCGTCGTCACCGCGGCGGGCATCGACCGCTGCGGCCGCCTCGTCGACGTCGCCCCCACCGAGTGGGAGAAGGTCATCGGCGTGAACCTGATGGGCACGGTCGCCGTCGTCCGCGCGGCGCTGCCGTTCCTCACCGTGTCGCACGGCCGCGTCGTCACCGTCGCGTCGTCGCTCGCCATCAAGGCCGTCTCCGACGCGACCGCCTACTGCGCCTCGAAGTTCGGCGTGCTCGGCTTCACGCGCGCGCTGGCTGCCGAGACGAAGGGCGAGGTCGGCGTGACCACGCTGATCCCCTCCGGCATGAAGACCCACTTCTTCGACGACCGCGACCCGAAGTACAAGCCCGGCTCCGACGCGAACCTCAACGACCCGGCGGCCGTCGCCGACTCGGTGATGTTCATCCTCGGCCAGCCCCGCGGCTGCGAGATCCGCGAGCTCGTCATCACCCACGAGCTCGAGGACAGCTGGCCGTGAGTCGCGGCTGATCCACGCCCCGCGCGCATGAGACGAGTCCGGCCCCGCATCGCGCGGGGCCGGGCTCGTCTCGTCCGTCGGGATCCGTCAGTGCATCGTCGCGAACCGCGTCATGATCTGCGCCGCCACGTTGAACCCGACGATCAGCACGATGCCCGTCGCCGGCGCCCACCACGCGTTCACGCGGCGCGTGCGGCAGACGACCGTCGCGACGAGGGAGAGCACGAGCACGGCGATGGTGCCCACCACCCAGAGCCGCGACGCCAGCTCGCCGAGGGGGTAGTCGCAGCCGGGCGTGGCGCAGACGACCGGGGTCCAGCTCGCGACCACCATCGCGATGAGGCCGGCGAACGCGAGCGCCCCCTCGGTCACGAGCAGGATCATCGCCAGACGGGCGTCGTACGGCGGCCGGATCGGCTCCGGCCCGGCGAGGCTCGGGCGCTGCATGGTCTGCTGCTGGCTCATCGTGTCCTCCGTCGGAGTCGGGCCCGCGCATCGGCGGGTGTGCGTGACGCTAACGGTGCGGAGTCCGGCGCGGAAGGGCCTTGCGGGATGGGATCCGGACTCAGCCCGGCCGCACCAGCGTCACCCCGCGGTCCGCCGAGAACCGCGCGAAGTCCGCCACCCCGAGCCGCGCATCCGCCGCTGTTGATCCCACGCCCGACGGGTTGTGGAACGTCGCCGTCTCGCCGTCGAACGCGTGCACCAGCACGAGGTGCCCGCCGCGCCGGGTCGCCGGCCGCTCCGGGTACCGGATCTCCGACGACACCGACGCGAGCACCACCCGCCCCGCGCCCACCTCGGCGAGCAGCGCGGGCACGGCGATCCGCGGGTGAACGACCGCCTCGATCCCGAAGTCGTCGCGCACCCACTCCGCGAACGGCCGGTAGTACAGCCCGCCGACCTCGTCGCCGTCGCGGGTGAGGGCACCGCGGGCGACGGCTCGCGTGATCAGCTCGTGCATGCCGAGCGCGCCGGCCGCCGGGATCCACGCCCGCAGCACCGACCGCAGCCCCGCGAGCCCGCACACATGCCGCGACCAGAAGAGGTACTCGTCTTCCGACGGGTAGCCCTCGGTGCGCCAGTCGAAGGACCCGGCCGGGCTCTCGCCGCGCTCGATGAGCGGCGCGTTGCAGGCGAGGTCGCCCCACTGCGACTCGTACGGGTACGTGGTCATGCGCGCTCCTCGGGTCGGATGCGTCCCACGGTCCCACGTCGCAGGCCGGCGGGCGGCACGGCACAGCACCACGGGTCCCCGTCGGCCCCACCCGCCCATCACCTGACCGTCCGGCCGTGAGCGGACATCGGCCGCGGATCCCTGGGGAGCGCGGGATAGCTTCCTGGGAGCGGACATCCGCAGAAAATTGGACACCATGAAGCACGACCCCCGCACCATCCGCACCGCGACCACCCTCCTCCTGGGTCTCGCCCTCACCGCCGGGATCCTCACCGCGGCATCTCCCGCCAGCGCCGCGACCAGCGGCGCCGCGAGCACCGCGCCCACGGCCGTCACCGCCGCCCCCACCGTCTCCGACGCGCGGCTCCGCTTCGGTGTCGCGACCCCCGGCGGGCCGACCGCCGGCGGCGAGCTCGACCAGGTCGCCGCGCAGGTCGGCGAGGACCCGAGCATCGTGCTCTCGTACGCCGACTTCACGCAGGCGCCGCCCATCCAGGCCCTCGACGAGGTCCGCGCACGGGGCGCGGAGAGCCTCCTCACGTGGGAGCCGTGGAAGGCGGGAGCTGGCGTGGACCAGCCCGGCTTCTCGAACGCGAGCATCCTCGCGGGCGACCACGATGCGTACCTCCGCGAGTGGGGCACCCAGCTGGCCGCCTGGGGCGGTCCCGTCTCCCTCCGCTACGCGCACGAGATGAACGGCGACTGGTACCCGTGGGCCGAGGGCGTCAACGGCAACGCGGCGGGCTCCTACGCCGCCGCGTGGAAGCACGTGCACGACGTCGTCGTGGGCCAGGGCGCCACCAACGTCCGCTGGGTGTGGACGCCGAACGTGCCGTACACCGGATCCACCCTCCTCGCCGGCCTCTACCCGGGCGCCGGGTACGTCGACGTCGTCGGGCTCGACGGCTACAACTGGGGCACCGGCGTCGCCGGCCGCGCCTGGGTCTCGCCGTCCGACCTCTTCGGCTTCGGCCTCGAGCGGCTGCGCGCCGTCGCGGCGGGCAAGCCGATCATCATCGCGGAGACCGCGTCGTCCGAGGTCGGCGGATCGAAGGCCGCCTGGGACACCGACCTCGTCGCGTTCCTGCAGGCCCAGCCCGACGTCGTCGCCTTCGTCTGGTTCGACATGGACAAGGAGGCGGACTGGCGCATCGGCAGCTCCGCGTCCTCCACCACGGCCATCCGCGACGCGCTCGCCGCCCGCCGCGTCTGATGGCCGCTCAGCCCCCGTCATCGGATCCCGTCGCCAGACGGACATCCGATGGACGGCGGGCACCGAAGAACATACGATCGCATACATCCATCGGGGGAAGGACCCTATCGCCATGCCCACTCGCCGCCGCCTCAAATGCGCTGTCGTCACCGCCGTCGCACCCGCGGTCGTGACGGCGACCGTCCTCGTCGCTCCCGCGGCCGCCACCCGCGCCGCCGCGGCGGAGACCGTGCCCACCGCGCCCGCCGCGATCGTCCTCTCCGTCGCCTCCGGTCCCGTCGGGACGCCCGTGACCGTCACCGGCACGGGCTTCGCCGCCAAGAAGGCCGCGGTCGTCGCCGTCGGGTCGACCACGAAGCGCATCACGACCACCGCCGCCGGCCGCTTCACGACCGCCGTCGCGATCCCCCGCACCTCGCTCTCGACCATCAGGATCACCGCGACCGCGGGCACGCGCTCGGCCGCGTCCACGTTCACGGTCACGCCGGCGAAGTCGAGCGGATCCGCCCGCCTCGGCGCCCCGGCGCCCGCGCCCACGACGACCCCCGCCCCGGCCGCGACGCCCGTTCCCGCAGCGACCCCCGCGCCCGCTCCCGCGACGACGCCGGCCACGCCCGCCGCCTCCGCGCCCGCCGCCTCCTCCGCCCCCGCCATCAGCTCCGCGCGCCTGCGCCTCGGCCTCTCGACCCCCGGCGGGCCCACCGCGAACGGCGAGCTCGATGCGGCATCCGCGGAGCTCGGCGAGAGCCCGTCCATCGTGATGAGCCACGTCGACTTCACGAACCCCGCCCCGATCGCGGGCCTGACGAGCGTCGCCGCGCGCGGCGCCGACAGCCTCCTCACCTGGGAGCCGTGGAAGGGCGGCGCGGGCACGAGCCAGCCCGCGTACTCCAACGCGCGCATCATCGCCGGCGACCAGGACGCCTACATCCGCTCCTGGGGCGCCGACCTCGCGAAGTACGGCAAGACCGTCTACCTCCGCTACGGCCACGAGATGAACGGCAACTGGTACCCCTGGTCGGACGGCGTCAACGGCAACGCGCCCGGCTCCTACGTCCAGGCGTGGAAGCACGTGCACGACCTCGTCGTCGCGCAGGGCGCCACCAACGTGAAGTGGGTGTGGAGCCCGAACGTGCCCTACCCGGGATCCACCGACCTCGCCTCGCTCTACCCGGGCAGCGACCAGGTCGACGTCGTCGCGCTCGACGGCTACAACTGGGGATCCGCGCCCGGCCAGCGCTGGACGGATCCGGCCGCGCTGTTCGGCCCCGGCATCGACCGCCTCCGCGCGGTCGCGCCCGGCAAGCCGCTCGTCATCGGCGAGGTGGCGTCGAGCGAGGTCGGCGGATCCAAGGCCGCGTGGAACCGCGACCTCGTCGCCTACCTGCAGGCGCAGCCCGACGTGCTCGGCTTCGTGTGGTTCGACTTCAAGAAGGAGGAGGACTGGCGGATCGACAGCTCGGCCGCCTCCGCCACCGCCCTCCGCGACGCGCTCGCCCTCCGGCGCGGCTGATCGCGCGCATCCGGGTCCCGCACAGTCACCGTCCAGCTCGCGCAGGGGCGTCACGAGGAGAGCGCGGCCTACGATCTGACCTGCGCGCCTCCGACCCGACGGTGGCGCGCGTGATGAGGAGGCGGTGGTGACCCGAGCGCACCGGCGGCGCGAGACCGCGCTCGCCCTCGCCGCCGTGCTCGTCGGCCTCGTGATCCTGCCGGCCCCGCCCGGATCCGGCGTCGAGGGGGGCTTCGCGCAGCTCGACCGCTACGCCGCCCTCACCGCGGTGCAGGCCCAGCGGATGATCCAGGCGCACCCGGCCCTCGAGCTGCAGGTGATGGACGCGTCGCCCGAGCGCGTCGTCTCCTGGTGGGCCGCCAAGGACCGGAAGCACCAGCGCGCGCTCATCCGCAGCTCGCCCCAGCTCGTCGGCAACCTCGACGGGATCGACTACGCCTCGCGCGACGCCGCCAACCGGCGCCAGCTCCGCGCCGAGCTGCGCACGGAGCGGGAGGCGGTCGCCGCACACCCCGACGACGCCGACGCGCGGGACAGCCTCACCGCCCTCACGGCGATCCGCGACGCGCTCAAGCCGGCGGCCCGCGCGGGCGGGCACGCCGAGCCGCGGCGCTGGCTCGTGTCGCTGAGCCATCGGGATCCGCCGCTCGCCGCCATCGCGGTCGGCGACCTCGACACCGCCCGCCAGGTCACCTTCACGGTGCCGGGCATGGGCACCTACACCGACGACATGCAGCTCTGGACCGAGACCGCGCAGAACGTGTTCGACGCGCAGGCGTCGGTCGGCGCCCCGGCCGCGCACGCCGTGGTCGCGTGGATCGGCTACCGCACCCCGCCGCCCGGCGTCGACGCGACGCTCGGCGACTACGCGGAGCGCGGCGCCCCGCTGCTCGCGAGCGAGATCGCCGGGCTGCATGCGGCACGGCACGGCGGCGACCTGGCGAGCGTGAACGTCATCGCGCACTCGTACGGATCCACCATGGCCGCTGACGCCCTCGCCGCCCGCGACCTCGGCGTCGACTCCTTCGTCATGCTCGGCTCGGCCGGCGTCGAGGACGGCATCGCGGACGCGCGCCAGCTGCACGCCCGCCACGTCTACGCGGGCGAGGCGGCGGACGACGACGAGGCCGAGTGGGGCCGGCTCTCCCGGCAGGATCCGCGTGCTCCCGGCTTCGGCGCCACCGTCATCTCCGTCGACGGGGATCCCGCCCGCGGACTCCTGCCCGTCACCACGCACGCGCCCGTCCTGCACTCGCGGTGGAACGACGACCCGGACTCCCGCGCCTGGTCGACCATCCGCGATCCGGCCGAGCGCGCCGCCGAGTTCGCCGCGCACGAGAAGACGTACGGCTACCTCGACGCGGGGACGGAGTCGCTGCGGAACGCGGCGATCGCGACGACGCCGCACGCGAGAGAGCGGCTCGACGCGGCGGGCTGAGCGCAACCGCCGGCACGCCTGCCGCATGTCGAACCGCCGATGCCTCATCTTGATCATCGCCGAAGCCGCCTCGATCGCGTTCGCGGTCACCGGGTCACGGGTGCGCTCGGGCTGCTTCTCGACGCCTGAGAGGTCGCCGCCTCAGACCGACACGCGCTCCCCGAGCGACGCCTGCCGCGACTGCTCCACGTCGACGTGCATGTCGTCCGCCGCGCGTCGACCACGTGCGACGGGTCGCCTAACAGCGCTCCGCCGCCCGGCCGACTTGTGTCACGCCGACGCCGCAAACAATTAGGCGTGACCTGATCCCCAGCGCGAAGGCGCCCGCCCTGAAGCGGTGGCAAGCTTTCGCTTCACGGCCAGACAACGCGAAAGTCAAAGAGTGCGCCATAATAAGTTATGGACTTCCTCGACGGCTTCGCGTTCTCCGGTTACAGAAGTTTTGCTTCAGAGGGACTCGCAGTACTGCATCCTCTTCGCAAAGTTAATTTGATTGCCGGACAGAATAATGTAGGCAAATCTAATGTAATGAGAGTCTTGAAGTCCGCATTCGGGGTAGAACGAGGTGCCGTGGGTCCATTCGATAGACCCCATGGAGACGCAGAGCAGACCATTAGGAAACTGCAATATTTCACCTTCGAATCCATCATCGCATGGCCCGGATCTGCGCACCTTCTGCCTCATCTGAAGCAATATCTTCTAGACTTACTGACTAAGTTTGCCGCACAAACCGAACTGAGTCACGATGGTGGTCTTTGGCTGCAGATAAATGATAGCGGATCCATCGATTCGGACGCGCTCCGGGCGGTCTCGCAGAAAGTTGGCGACTCAATACAAACGCGCGAGCTTGCTCTCGCAATCTCCGGCCAAAGCAGTAGCCGTAGAGGTGAGGATGGACATTTTGTGCTTGAACGAATATTTGCTCACATGCCACCCACCCCAACCTCACACATTATTGACGGCGTCCGCGCCATTTCGGACGACAACGAGGAGGCGCCGGACCTAAATGGTCGAAGTATCAAAGGTAGGCTACTGCGGCTTCAAAACCCGCCGACGAGCCGACTAGAAGATAAGCATCTCTTCAACGCTATCCAAGATTTCGTTCGAGCAGTTCTGGACGACAGTAGTATCACAATAAATATTCCCTATGATTTATCGACCATTCACATAACACAAGATGGCCACACGTTGCCGATCGAGAATCTGGGGACGGGCATTCACGAGGTGGTTATAATTGCCGCGGCATCTACTATTCTCGGAGATTCCATCGTCTGCATAGAAGAGCCTGAAGTGCATTTGCACCCAGTACTACAGAGGAAGCTGCTCAGGTATCTAGCCGAGCACACATCGAACCAGTACTTCATCGCGACACACTCGGCTCATATTTTAGATTCAGGCATAGGGTCTATTTTTCACGTTACTCGGACAGCAGGCGCCTCGGCCGTGACGTACGCGGGCTCCGCCAACGGACGAGCGGCGTTATGCGCGGATCTTGGATATCGCCCCTCGGACCTAGTTCAAACCAATGCGGTACTATGGGTAGAGGGTCCATCCGATCGTATTTATTTGAAACATTGGATTGACTCTTTTGCACCAGGGCGGTTCATCGAGGGCATACACTACTCGATCATGTTCTACGGTGGCGCGCTACTCAAAATGCTATCTCCACTAGATATTGAAGAAATCGACGAGTTTATTTCACTCCGAAGCCTGAACAGATATATGCTTGTCATGATGGACTCTGACAAGAAGCTCGAGAGCGCGGAGCTGAATGACAGCAAAAAGAGAGTAATCAATGGGCTGGAAGGCGACCCCGAGTGCAGCCTAAGCTGGGTGACGGCCGGATACACGGTAGAGAACTACATTCCACAAGTCGCACTTGATGCCGCCGTACGTATAGCTCACCCATCCACAAATGGCAGAACCTTCACTTCTCAACGTCGATATACCAATCCTCTGTCGGGGCGGCGACTCGGGGTTAGTCAGCCGAGTAAAGTGGCGATCGCGAAACAAGTTGTGGCAGCAGGATCCCCCACTTGGACCTTGGACCTCGAGTCGCAAATTCGGGCGACTATTGCCCTAATAGAGCGAGCTAATATTCAAGCGTAGGCGAAGTGTAGTAGTCAATATTTCCCAAAGGACTCTACTGAAAACCGGGTGTCTCGCATATCAAAGTAGAATCGAGATCTGAGACAGCGACGCCCGCCGCAGCTGCTCCACGTCCGCGTGCACGTCGTCCACGCGCACATCGGCGACGTGCGACGGGTCGTGCGCGCAGCGCTCGGCGGTCCAGCCGACCTGGGTGACGTCGACGCCGCAGACCGGGCAGCGCGTGGTCCAGCCGATGTGGATCCGGTGCCGCGTGCGCCCGAACGCCGCCGCGTTCACGACGTTGCCGAACCAGAACACCCCGACCGTGCGCGCACCGACGGCCTGCGCGAGGTGGCGCGGGCCGCTGTCGTTGCCGAGCACGACGTCGGCGTGCGTGAAGAGGCCGGCGAGCTCGCCGAGGGTCAGGGAGTCGGCGAGCGAGGTGATCCGCGCGGCCTGCTCCGCGGGCAGGCCCTCCCGGCCGAGCGCGACGATCCGGTCGGCGTCCGCGGCGTCGGTCGCGTCGCCCACGACGACCACCTGCGCGTCGTCGGCGGCGGCCCGCCGCGCGACCTCCGCGAACGACTCGACCGGCCATCGGCGGCGCGGGTCGGTGGCGCCCGGGTGGATCACGACGAGCCCGCCCGGCGCGCCCGTCACGTGCTCGGCCGCCGCGGCGCGCTCGGCGTCGGTCACCTCGACGACCGGCTCCAGGTCGGCGACGGGCGCGCCCGCGAGCCCCGCGACCTCGAGCCCGCGCAGCACCTCGTGCTGGTAGTAGACGTACGGGATCACGCGCTCGAGCCGCTCGGCGTCGTCGGTCGCCGTGCCCACGGTGTGCCGCGCGCCGAGCCGCAGCAGGAACGGGTTGGAGTTGCGTCCGCCGCCGTGCACCTGCACGGCGAGGTC
This sequence comes from Clavibacter michiganensis subsp. tessellarius, assembly GCF_021922985.1. NCBI lineage: Bacteria > Bacillati > Actinomycetota > Actinomycetes > Micrococcales > Microbacteriaceae > Clavibacter > Clavibacter tessellarius. Next base: position 2,115,382 of record NZ_CP040788.1, read on the forward strand.
GAAGCGGCGCTCGCGCATCCGGGCCGCGAACGCCTCGACCTCCGCGGGGTCCGGATCCGTGCCCGGCACGTCCCGCACCCCGTGCGCGACCGGCAGCACCTCGATCTCCTCGGGCGCTCCCGGGCGACCGGCCAGCAGCGCGCGGTGCAGCGGCGTGCCGAGCAGCGTGATCCGCGCGCCCGGGTACGCGGCCCGCAGCGCCGCGATCGCGGGCAGCGCGAAGATCAGGTCGCCGAGCCCGCCGCCGCGCAGCACGGCGATGGAGCGGACGCGAGGGAAGGTCTCGTGGAGCGGGGCGACGACGGGCACGGGCGGGCCTCCTGGTCGGGCGGGCGGGTCCCCCTCCCCGTTCCCCGCGGCGGGCGGGTCGAAACGGGGGCGCCCGTCAGGTCGCTTCGGCGGGCCGGGCGTCCGCCCGCGGCGCCGCCGCGCTCTCGCGCACCACGAGCCGCGTCGGCACGATGCGCTCGCCCGAGGGCTCGCGGCCGTCGAGCATCTCCAGCAGGACCTGCATCGAGCGGCGGCCGATCTCGGTGAAGTCCTGGTGCACGGTGGTGAGCGGCGGCCAGAACGAGCTCGACTCCTCGGTGTCGTCGAAGCCGACCACGCTGATGTCGCCCGGCACGTCGCGCCCGAGCTCGTGCAGCGCGTGCATGATCCCGAGCGCCATCTGGTCGTTCGCGGCCACGATCCCGGTGATGTCGGCGCGCTGCCCGAGCTCCTTGCCGATGCGGTAGCCGGACGCGGTGGTCCAGTCGCCCTGCGCGGGATCCTCCGGGGAGAGCCCGGCGTCGACCATCGTCGCCCGCCACTCCGCCGCGCGCCGGGCCGCCGAGTACGAGGTGGACGGGCCGGCGACGTGCACGATCGCGGTGTGCCCGAGGTCCAGCAGGTGCTGGGTCACGAGGCGCGTGCCCTGCTCCTGGTCGGTGTCGACGACCACGAACGGGTCGCCCGCGTCGGAGTCGATGATCACGACGGGCAGACCCACGGGGATGATGACGTCGGCCCGGTCGAGCATGTGCGCCTCGATGATGATGACGACCCCGTCGACCGCCTCCTCCTGCAGCCGGCTGAACGCACCGGCCACCTCGCCCTCGGTGGGGTGCGGCACGGGCATCAGCGTGATCGTGTAGCCGGCGTCGGACGCGGCCGTGACGATCGCGTCGAGCGTGCGCATGTTCCCGAGGGTCGAGAGCGTGAACATGATGATGCCGATGCTGCGGAAGCGGCCCGTCTTCAGCGCCCGGGCCGCGCTGTTCGGCCGGTAGCCGAGCTCGGCCATCGCGTCGACCACGCGCTGGCGGGTCGAGGCCTCCACGTTCTGCGCGCCGTTGGACACGCGGGAGACGGTCTGCGCGGAGACCCCGGCGTGCGCCGCGACGTCCGCCATCGACACGGTGCGGCCGCCGGGCGTGCGCCGGCCACCCGACTTGACGGCCGACGGTGGAGATGTCATGGTTGCGAGCATCACAGATGTTTGCGCAAACACCCAATCCTCCCGAGGTGGGTGACAGCCCACCCCCCATGGGCTAGGAGCGCCGCGATCCCCCGACGAAGTGGAAGCACATGACGACGATGTCGACCTCGGCCGCCCGGCCGAAGGCGCCCGACGCGGCCCGCCCCAGCGGTCCCCCGATGCGACGCGACAAGCGACGCTGGACCGGTCTGGGCTTCGTGGCCCCGTTCCTCGTGGTCTTCCTCGTCGTGCTCATCGCGCCCGTCGGCTACTCGATCTACCTCAGCCTGTTCCAGGAGCGGATGATCGGCGGCAACTCGTTCGTCGGCATCGACAACTACGCGCGCGCCTTCCAGGACGCGAAGTTCTGGGAGGCCCTCGGCCGCGTCGCGCTGTTCCTCGTGGTGCAGGTGCCGATCATGCTGTTCGTCGCCCTCTTCGCGGCGCTCGCGCTCGACTCGGCCCGCCTCCACCTCACGGCGTTCTTCCGCATCTCGATCTTCCTGCCCTACGCCGTCCCCGCGGTCGTCGCCGCGCTCATGTGGGGCTTCATCTACGGCAACCGCTTCGGCCTCGTCGGCAACCTCGAGCAGGCCACCGGCTGGGACCTGCCCGACCTGCTCTCGCAGAGCTGGATCCTCGCGTCGATCGGCAACATCGTCACGTGGGAGTTCGTCGGCTACAACATGCTGCTGTTCTACGCGGCCCTCCGCGTCATCTCGCCCGACCTCTACGAGGCCGCCGAGCTCGACGGCGCCGGCCCCTTCCGCATCGTCACCGGCATCAAGCTGCCCGCCATCCGCGGCGCGCTCGTCATCGGCGTGATCTTCTCCATCATCGGCAGCTTCCAGCTCTTCAACGAGCCGAACATCCTGCAGACGCTGGCGCCGAACGGGATCAGCTCGTTCTTCACGCCGAACATGTACGCCTACAACCTGTCCTTCGCGGGACAGGAGTTCAACTACTCCGCCGCCATCGCGATCATCATGGGCGTCCTGACGATGGTGGTCGCCTACGTGGTGCAGCTCGTCGGCACCCGGAAGGACAGCTGACCGTGTCGACCCTCACCGGAACCCCCCTCGCCGCGCCCGACGCCGGCACGCCCGTCCGCGACGCCCCCGCGGAGCGCTCCCCCAAGCGCCGCAAGAGCGCCGGCGCCCCGCGCGAGCGCCGCAGCATCGTGCTCACCATCGTGATGTCGCTGCTGCTGATCTACTCCGTGCTCCCGCTCTTCTGGCTCCTGGTCAACTCGACCAAGACGCAGGACGCGCTGTTCAGCTCGTTCGGCCTCTGGTTCTCGGGCGACTTCGCGCTGTGGGACAACATCCAGGGCGTGCTCACGTACGGCAACGGCGAGTTCGTCCGCTGGCTCGGCAACACGTTGATCTACGTGGTGGTCGGCGCGGGCGGCGCCACGCTGCTCGCCACCCTCGCGGGCTACGGCCTGGCGAAGTTCGACTTCCCGGGCAAGAAGATCGTGTTCGCGGTGGTGCTCGGCGCCGTCGCGATCCCGGGCACCGCCCTCGCGGTGCCGACCTTCCTGCTCTTCAGCCAGATGGGCCTCACGAACACCCCGTGGGCGATCATCCTCCCGTCGCTCATCAGCCCCTTCGGCCTGTACCTCATCTGGACCTACGCGGTCGACTCGGTGCCCACCGAGATCCTCGAGGCGGCCCGCATGGACGGCTCGAGCGAGCTCCGCACCTTCTTCACGATCAGCCTGCGGCTCCTCAGCCCCGGCCTCATCACGGTGCTGCTGTTCTCGATCGTCGCGACCTGGAACAACTACTTCCTGCCCCTGATCATGCTGAGCGACTCCCGCTGGTACCCCCTCACGGTGGGCCTCAACCAGTGGAACGCGCAGTCCACCACCGTGGGCGGCCAGCCGATCTACAACCTCGTCATCACGGGCTCTTTCCTCGCGATCATCCCCATCGTGATCGCGTTCCTCTTCCTCCAGCGCTACTGGCAGTCCGGCCTCTCGGCCGGCGGCGTCAAGGCGTAGCGCCCTCCGACAGCTCCACCGCACCTCCCCTCACCACCACGAAGAAGTGAAAGGCACCACCATGTCCATCTCGTTCCCCCGCAGGGCGAAGCGCGCCATCGCGCTCGGCCTCGGCATCGTCCTCGCGGGCTCGCTCGCGGCGTGCTCCTCCGGATCCGGCGGCGCCAGCGCCGACTCCGCCTCGGCCGACGACCTCGCCAAGGCCCTCGACACGCAGTCCTCCATCACCGTCTGGGGCTGGGCCCCGGCCATCAAGCCGATCGCCGAGGCGTTCGAGAAGGAGCACCCGAAGGTCACGGTCGACGTGCAGAACGTCGGCACCGGCGCCGACCAGTACACGAAGCTCCAGAACGCCATCAAGGCGGGCAAGGGCGCTCCCGACGTGGCGCAGATCGAGTACTTCGCGATCCCGCAGTTCGCGCTCGGCAAGTCCCTCGCCGACCTCTCGGGCTACGGCTACACGGACCTCAAGGACCAGTTCACGGCGTCGACCTGGAACGCGGTCACCGAGGGCGACGCCCTCTACGCGCTACCGCAGGACTCGGGCCCCATGGCGATGTTCTACCGCCAGGACGTCTTCGACAAGTACCAGATCGCCGTCCCCACCACGTGGGACGAGTACGTGGCCGCCGCGGAGAAGATGCACGCCGCCGACCCGAACCAGTACATCACCAGCGACTCCGGCGACGCCGGCTTCACCACGAGCATGATCTGGCAGGCCGGCGGCAAGCCCTACAAGGTCGACGGCGACAAGGTCACCATCGACATGCAGGACGCGGGCGCCAAGAAGTACACGGCCATGTGGAACCAGCTCGTCGCCAACGGCTCGCTCGCCCAGACCCCCGGCTGGACCGACGAGTGGTTCCGCGGACTCGGCGACGGATCCATCGCCACGCTGATCACCGGCGCCTGGATGCCCGGCAACCTCGAGGCGCAGGCCACCGCGGGCTCCGGCCAGTGGCGCGTCGCCCCGATGCCGCAGTACACCGCGGGCGACACCGCGACCGCGGAGAGCGGCGGATCCTCCATCGCCGTCATGCAGCAGTCGGCCAACAAGCTCGTCGCGGCGGAGTTCGCGAAGTTCACCACCGCGAACGAGGAGGGTCGCAAGATCTCCTTCGACGCCGGCGGATTCCCCTCCACCACGGCGGACCTGAACAGCCCCGAGTTCCTGTCCGAGGCGCCCGAGTACTTCGGCGGCCAGAAGATCAACGAGGTGCTCAGCGCGGCCTCGAAGGAGGTCGTCCCGGACTGGCAGTACCTGCCCTTCCAGGTCTACGCGAACAGCATCTTCAGCGACTCGGCCTCGTCGGCGTACTCCGCCGGCACCTCGCTCGACCCCGTCCTCGAGGCGTGGGGCAAGGCGGCTGCCGAGTACGGCCAGCAGCAGGGCTTCTCCGTCGACGTGAAGTAGCGACCCGCACGACCTGCACGACCCGAGGGGAGGTGCGACGCGAGTCGCGCCTCCCCTCTCCCATGCCCCGCCTCACCCAAGGACACGACATGCCCGGCCTCCCCGCCACCAGCGCCCGCTTCCGCATCGGCGCCGACGACTTCGAGCTCGACGGCCGCCCCCACCGCGTCATCGCGGGCGCGCTCCACTACTTCCGCGTGCACCCCGACCACTGGGCCGACCGGATCCGCAAGGCGCGCCTCATGGGCCTCGACACCATCGAGACGTACGTCGCCTGGAACGCGCACTCCCCCGAGCGCGGCGCCTTCGACACGAGCGCCGGGCTCGACCTCGGCCGGTTCCTCGACCTGGTGCACGCGGAGGGCATGCACGCGATCGTGCGCCCGGGGCCCTACATCTGCGCGGAGTGGGACGGCGGCGGGCTCCCCGGCTGGCTGTTCGAGGATCCCGCGGTGGGCGTCCGCCGCAGCGAGCCCCTCTACCTCGCGGCCGTCGACGAGTTCCTCCGCCGCGTGTACGAGATCGTCGCGCCGCGGCAGATCGACCACGGCGGGCCCGTGGTCCTGGTGCAGATCGAGAACGAGTACGGCGCGTACGGCGACGACGCCGAGTACCTCCGCCACCTCGTCGACCTCACGCGGGAGTCGGGCATCATCGTGCCGCTGACGACCGTCGACCAGCCGACCGATGAGATGCTCGCGCGCGGCAGCCTCGACGAGCTGCACCGCACCGGGTCCTTCGGCTCGCGCGCCACCGAGCGCCTCGCGACCCTGCGCCGCCACCAGCCGACCGGGCCGCTCATGTGCAGCGAGTTCTGGGACGGCTGGTTCGACCACTGGGGCGAGCACCACCACACGACCTCGGCCGCGGACGCCGCCGCCGAGCTGGACGCGCTCCTCGCCGCGGGCGCGTCGGTGAACATCTACATGTTCCACGGCGGCACGAACTTCGGCTTCACGAACGGCGCCAATCACAAGGGCACGTACCAGTCGCACGTCACCTCGTACGACTACGACGCCCCGCTGGACGAGACCGGATCCCCGACGGCCAAGTTCTTCGCGTTCCGCGACGTGATCGCCCGCTACCGGTCGGTGCCCGACGAGGTGCCCGCGCAGCGCGGCGACGCACCCGCCTTCGCGACGGCGTTCGACGCGGTCGTGCCGCTCGAGGACCTCGTGACGGATCCCGCCGCCTGGCGCGCGACGCCCGCCGTGCCCTCGATGGACGCGCTGGGCGTCTTCCGCGGCTTCGCGCTGCACCGGGTGGCGCTGCCCGCGTCCGAGCGGACGCGCGTGCTCGCGTTCGGCGAGGTGCGCGACCGGGCCGTCGTGTCGGTCGACGGCGTGCGGATCGGCGTGATCCAGCGCGACCAGCACGAGACGGCGATCGCGGTGCCGCCCGGCCGGATCCTCGAGGTGCTCGTGGAGGACCAGGGGCGCGTGAACTACGGCGTGCGGATCGGCGAGGCGAAGGGCCTCATCGGTCCGGCGACGCTCGACGGCGAGGAGCTCACGGGTTGGGAGAGCCAGCCGCTCGACCTCGGCGCGATGGCCGCGGCGGTGGCCTCGGCGTCCGCCATCGCGGCCGCGCCCGGGGAGCCGGATGCGCCGGTCCGCTTCCTCGACGGGCCCGTGCTCGCGCACGCGTCGTTCGAGATGGCGGAGCCCGCCGACCTGTTCCTCGACACGCGCTCGTGGGGCAAGGGCGTCGCCTTCGTCAACGGCTTCGCGCTCGGCCGCTACTGGACCCGCGGGCCCCAGCACACGCTCTACGTTCCCGGCGCGCAGCTCCGCGCGGGCCGGAACGACCTCGTCGTCTTCGAGACGGGCGCGGCGGCGGATCCCGTCGTGGCGTTCCTGGCGCAGCCGGAGCTGGGGCACCTGGAGTCGTAGCGTCGGCGCGGTCGGCGCCACCGCCATCGTCACCTCGATGGGGTCACGCCGAGCCGTCGTCCTCCGCCCATCCGAGTGCCGCGATGATCTGCTCGGCCGCGGGCAGCGCATGCTGCTCGGCCGCCGGCAGGCTCTCGTACGTGTAGGTCGACACGGCCATCGGCGCCGACGCCTGCCCGAGCGCGTACCGGACCGTGCGCTGGTTGCGGCTGCCGCAGATCAGGATGCCGACAGTGGGACGGTGGAACTCACGGCGCATCTCGTCGTCGACCACGGCGACGTAGAAGCCGAGCTGCCCGGCGAAGGCCGGTTCGAACTTCCCGGTCTTGAGCTCGATGACGACGTAACGGAGCTGCTCGGTGTGGAAGAACAGGAGGTCGACGTAGAAGTCGTCGCCATCGACATCGAAGTGCACCTGGCGGCCGACGAACGCGAAACCGGCGCCGAGCTCGCGGAGGGTGTCGACGATCCGGTCCATGAGCGCCTGCTCGAGCTCGCGCTCGGAGACCGCGTCGGTGAGGTCGAGGAAGTCGAAGACGTACGGGTCCTTGCCGAGTTCCCGGGCCAGGTCGGAGTCGGCAGGGGCGAGCTGGCCGACGAAGTTCGTCGGCGGGGCGCCGATCCGCTCGAGGGTCCGGTTCATGATCTGGTTCGTGAGCACGTTGCGCGACCAGCCGTGCTCGGCGGCGCGCGCGGCATACCAGTCGCGTGCTGCCCGGTCGTCGAGCTTGCCGAGGAGGACGGTGATGTGCCCCCACGGAAGGCGTCCAACAGCTTGTTGGACTACTTCGGCACGGTCGGGCCACGCCCCGGCGAAGGCTCGCATGTGGAAGAGGTTCGAGCGGGAGAAGCCCTTCATCGCGGGGAACTCGGCGCGAAGGTCATCGGCGAGGCGCGCGACGACGGCACCACCCCAGCCCTCGTCTGCCTGGCGCTCCAGGATGACGTGGCCGATGGACCAGTACAGCTCGACCAGCTGCGTGTTCACGCGACGCTGGGCGGTGAGCTGGGCTGTCCGGACAGGCTGCTTCAGCGCCGTGAGGACGCTCGCGTAGTCGGTGGGCAGCGGCAGCACGTCGGTCACCGGGTGAGGGTAGCCGCGGCGGCCCGAGACGAGGGACAGACGCGACGCCCCGTGTGAGGAACAGGGGAAGTGGGTACGGGACGGGTGGCGCGCGAGCGCCCCCGCCCGCGCCGCACCGCGCGGGCCGCCGACCCGCACGAGGAGACCTGTGACCACGGACACCGCACTCGACCTGGATGCCCTGATCGACCCCGAGGAGCCCGAGGCCGGACCCGGGACGCTGCGGATCACGGATCCGCGCGACGGCTCGCCCGTGGGCGACATCGACGCGTCGACCCCCGACGAGGTCGACGCCGCGGTGCGCCGCGCGGTCGCCGCATCCGCCGCGTGGGCCGGCATGCCGCCCGCCCAGCGCGGCCAGGCCGTGCGCCGCGCCGCCCACGCGCTGGCCGAGCACGCCGAGGAGCTGGCCGAGCTCAACGCGCGCGAGACCGGCAAGCCCCTGGGCGACGCGCAGGGCGGCGTCGGCGCGGGCGTCGACACGCTGCTGCAGTACTCCGAGCTCGGGCCGGTGCACCGCGGGAAGAGCCTGCTCGGCACGCTCCCGAACGTCGACTTCTCCGTGCCGCGGCCGCGCGGCGTCACGGTCGCGCTCACGCCGTGGAACGATCCGGTGGCGGTGGCCGCGGGCATCATCGGGGCGGCGCTCGTGATGGGCAACACCGTGGTCCACAAGCCGAGCGAGCGCTGCCCGCACACGGGCGAGCTGCTCGGGAAGGTCCTCGCCGACGCGCTGCCCGAGGGTGTCCTCGTCTCCGTGGTCGGCGGCGGCGACGTCGGCGACCGGCTCGTCGCGCACGAGGACACGCGCGTGGTCGCGCACGTCGGATCCACCGCCGCGGGCGAGGCCATCGCCCGCCGCGCCGCCGGCACGCCCACGCACGTGATCCGCGAGAACGGCGGCAACGACCCGCTCCTCGTCGACGCGGGCGTGGACCCCGCGTGGGCCGCCGCGCAGGCCGCCCTCGGGTCCTTCGCCAACGCCGGCCAGATCTGCACCTCGGTCGAGCGGATCTACGTGCACCGCGACATCGCCGACCGCTTCACCGCCGCGCTCGTCGCGGAGGCCGAGCGCTGGAACTCCTCCGGCGACCTCGGGCCGCTGGTCGACGGGCGGATGCGCGACGCCGTGCACGAGCAGGTCGCGGAGGCGCTCACCGAGGGCGCCCGCGCGCTCGTCGGCGGGCACGTGCCGGACGGCCCCGGATCCCGTTACCCCGCCACCGTGCTCGTGGACTGCACCGACGACATGACCGTGATGACGGCGGAGACGTTCGGCCCGGTCGCGGCCGTCCGCGTGGTCGCGGACTTCGACGAGGCGCTCCAGCGCGCGTCCGACGACCGGTACGGGCTCGCCGCGAGCGTGCTGACCGCGTCGATGGAGCACGCGCAGCGCGCCGCGGCCGAGCTGCCCGTCGGCACGATCAAGGTCAACGGCGTCTTCGGCGGCGCGCCCGGCGGCGCCGCGCAGCCCCGCGGCCGCAGCGGATCCGGCTTCGGCTACGGCCCCGAGCTCCTCGACGAGATGAGCACCACGACGGTCGTGCACCTCGGGCTGCCGGTGCTCGACGCGGGCGACGCGCGATGACCAGCGAGCTGCGCGGGATCATCGGCCTCCTCGCGGAGCGCCGGCCGACCGTCACGGTCATCGGCGACGTGATCCTCGACGAGTGGTGGCGCGGCCACAGCGACCGGATGACCCGCGAGGCGCCGGCGCCCGTCGTGGACGTGACCGAGCGGATCCAGTCGCTCGGCGGCGCCGCGAACACCGCCGTCAACCTCGCGAGCCTCGGCGGCACCGTGCGGATGGTCGGCCTCGTCGGCCAGGACGCCGCGGGCGACCGCGTGCGCGACCTGCTCGTCGCGGCCGGCGTCGACGTCACCGGCCTCGTCCACTCGCCGCGGCTACGCACCACCACCAAGACCCGCATCGTGGGCGACGACCAGGTGATCGTGCGGGTCGACGACGTGCACCGCGGATCCGTGCACCGCGACGACGCGCGCGCCCTCGCCCGCGCCGCCCTCGAGGCCACGGCCGACGCGGACGCCGAGATCGTCTCCGACTACGGCACCGGCACGCTGCACGGCGTGGTGCTCGAGTCGCTCGCCGCCCGGTCGAGCCGCCCCGGCCTCACGGTGGTCGACGCGCACGATCCCGCCATCTGGGCGCCGCTCCGCCCCGACCTCATCACGCCGAACGCGGGCGAGGCGAGCCGCCTCATCGACCGGCCGCTCGCGCGCGACGAGGACCGGGCCGCCGTCATCGCGGGGCTCGCCGACGCCGTGCTCGCCGCATCCGGATCCGCGACCGCCGTCGTCACGCTCGACCGCGACGGCACCGTGGTGCTCGGCGCGGGCGAGCCGTACCGCACGCGCGCGCACCCGGTGCCGGAGAAGCAGGCGTCCGGCGCGGGCGACACGTTCGTCGCCGCCCTCACGCTCGCGCGCGCCGTGGGCCTGCCGCTCGCCGTGAGCGCCGACTTCGCGCAGGCCGCGGCCGACGTCGTCGTGCGCCTCCCCGGCACCTCCGTCTGCTCCGCCGCGACCCTCGCCGACCACCTCGGCGAGACGCGCTCGCGCACCGTCAGCCAGGGCGAGCTCGTCGACCTCGTGGCCGCCGAGCGCGCCGCGGGCCGCCGCATCGTCTTCACCAACGGCTGCTTCGACGTGCTGCACCGCGGCCACACGACCTACCTCCGCCAGGCCAAGCGCCTCGGCGACGTGCTCGTGGTCGCGCTCAACAGCGACGACTCCGTGCGGCGGCTGAAGGGATCCGACCGGCCGGTGAATACGGCCGAGGACCGCGCGGGCGTGCTCGCCGAGCTGTCGTGCGTCGACGTGATCACCGTGTTCGACACCGACACCCCGATCCCGCTGCTCGAGGCGGTGCAGCCCGACGTGTACGCGAAGGGCGGCGACTACACGCCGGAGATGCTCGACGAGACCGCGGTCGTGCGCGGATACGGCGGCGAGGTGTCGATCCTCGGCTACGTGCCGTCGCAGTCGACGAGCTCGATGGTGGACCGGATCCGCGCGTCGGCGCCCGACCCCGGATTCACGCGGCCCGCGGGCACGGCGACGTCGGCATCCGCGGCCGCGCCGGCTCCCGACCCCACGGCCCCCGAGACGGAACCGGAGCCCGCTCCGGGCGGCCCCTGATGCCCGCCGGTGTAGGCGCGGGCGCGATCCCGGGCTCGGGCTCGGGCGCGGGCGCGGGCGCGGGCGCGAACGCGAGCCCGGGCACGGGCGCCGGCCGTCGCAGCCGCCGCTGGTCCGGCGAGTGGGGAGCCCGCCGCGCCCCGGACGCCCCGCGGATCGACGTGCTGATCCCGAGCGCCGGCCGCGCGGCCGAGCTCGCCGTCACGCTCTCGGGCCTCGCCGGGCAGGACGACCCGCCGTTCCGCGTGGTCGTGAGCGACCAGTCCGACGGCTTCCGCGCGTCCGTCGAGCCCAGCGTTCAGGGCATGGTCCGCGTGCTCCGGGCGCAGGGCCGCGAGGTCGAGGTGGTGGCGCACCTGCCGCGCCGCGGGATCGCGGAGCACCGGGCGTCGCTGCTCGCGCGCGCCACCGCCGACGCCGTGCTGTTCCTCGACGACGACGTGTGGCTCGAGCCCGGCATGCTGCGCCGTATGCACGACGCCCTCGACGCGCTCGGCATCGGCTTCGTGGGCGCCGCCGTGCAGGGCCTCAGCTACCTCGACGACCGCCGGGCCCACGAGGCCGCCGACTTCACGCCGTGGGGCGACGCGGTCGAACCGGAGCGCATCCGCCGCGGCACCCCGGCCTTCGACCGCTGGCCGCTGCACAACGCCGCGAACCTCGCCCACATCGCCGCCGACCTCGACCTCGAGGTCGACACCTGGCTCGCCTACCGGATCGCGTGGGTCGGCGGCTGCGTGCTCTACCGCCGGAGCGCGCTCGTGGAGACCGGCGGCTTCGACTTCTGGGAGCGGCTGCCCGAGCGGCACTCCGGGGAGGACGTCGCCGCGCAGTGGCGGGTGATGGAGCGCTTCGGCGGCGCGGGCATCGTCCCGAGCGGCGCCGTGCACCTCGAGGCGCCGACCACGCTGCCCGTCCGCGAGGTGGACGCGTTCGACGTGGTGTTCGCGGAGGAGCAGGTGGAGCAGCCGGATCCGCCCGGGTCGCCGGAGCAGCCGGCGGTGCAGGAGTCGCCGGATCCCCAGGAAGAGCACCTAGGCGACGTGCCGCCGGAGGAGTCGACTCGATCCGTGGGCGGTGCGGATCCCCGCGCCGACCGCTCCTGATCACCGACGAGAGGACACCCCATGGCCATCAACCCCATCGAGCTCCAGAAGCACCTCAGCGGCCTCGACTACCCGGCGTCGAAGGACGCGATCGTGAAGAAGGCGGAGGAGTCGGGCGCCGACTCCGACGCGCTCGACGCGCTCAAGAAGATCGAGGACAAGGAGTACGACGCTCCCACCGCGATCAACTCCGCGGTCTCCGACGCGAGCTGATCCGCACCCGCACGACGCGACGGCTCCCGTCCTCCAGGTGAGGACGGGAGCCGTCGTGCGTGGAGCGCAGGCGTCAGGGCCGGTACTCCTGCGGCCTGTCGAACCCCATCGGATCGCCGTTCGACGGGTTCTGGCCGTCTCCGGTCATGCGGACCTTGCCGAGCACGTAGATCGCGCGCGTGAGGATGCGGCCGATCAGACGGAGGACGGTCATATCCCGACCGTATCGATGAGGTCGGCGGGCCGGAAGGCGCCGGGCAGGATGGGGGCATGGACCACATCGACCCGCGCCGCATCGCCGCCGTGCTCGCCGACGCGGAGATGCGCGCGGCCTACGCGCGCGTCGTGCTCGGATCCTCGCTCGACGACGCCCTCGCGCACCTGTCCCCGGCGCGTCGGCGGAAGGCCGCGACCGCGCTCACCGGATCCGGCCTCGTGGCCCTCGACCCCGAGGGCACCGCGACCGCGCCCGACGCCGTCTTCCGCGCGATCCTCGCCCAGCAGCCCGCGACGCCGCCCGCCCAGGGCGTCGAGCGCTTCCTCCGCGAGGGCCGCATCGCGCAGTGGCCGGCCTCCCCGGCCGACCTCGACGACCTGCTCCGGCACGTCGTCACCCAGGTGCTGGACACGCACGAGGTCCTCGACGAGAGGGCCCTCACCGCGCGCCTGGTCCGCCTCACCGACGACCACGCCCTGCTCCGCCGCCACCTCGTGGACGCGGGCCTCGTGCTGCGGACGCGCTCGGGATCGGAGTACGCGCGGGCGATGAACGAGCCGGCCTAGCGCCCGCGGTCGGCGCGCGCTGGTCCGGGTCGGCCCGGGGCCGTCCGGCCTGCACGTGTGATCCCCGGGAGAGGTCTCGCGCGCGGGGCCTCGGTCGTCGGTCCTGATCGCGTCGGCACCAGCGGCCCGCCCCGCGATGCCCGCGACATGTCCGTCACCAGGGTCGCCGGCGCACGCGGATCCTCCCGCTCCTGCTCCGCCGTCTTCCAATACACGCGGTACCGCGACACCGCCGGCGACTCCTCCGCCACCATCCGCGCGTTCGCCTCCGGCCGCGACCGACCATCCGGCTCCCCGTAGACCCACGCGCCGAACTCGCTCGGCACCCACCGGCCCCCGAGCCCGTCACCCTTCTCCGCGCGCTCGTTGCCCTCGCGCCACCGCGTCCGGATCCGCTCGTCCGACACCTCCCGCGGCACCTCGACGTCCATCACCTGGACGTCGTAGCCGGCCCGCTCCAGCTCGCCCATGATCTGGCGCGCCTTCGTGTCCGAGCTCAGGACCGTGTCGATGACGATGTCATCACCCCGTTCGATCGACTCCACTCGCAGTCGTTCGGCAAGGAACGCGGACTCCTCATGGACGAGCGACGAGAGTTCCATGGGATGGAACCGCTCCCCGGCTTGCTCCCGCTCACGCACGGCCGCGGGCTTGATCCAGGAGTCATAGCTCTTGTCGGCCAATGCACGACGCAGCAATCGCTCCTTCATGTCATCAGCGTCGATCTGCAGGAACTCGTCCTGTCCCGCGCCCGTCACCATCTCACGGACAGTGCTCTTGCCCGCCCCCGGCGGGCCCGCGAGCAAGATGGCACGATACGTGCTGCGGACGCCGGGCTTCTCGGTGCGCACCTCATCGAGGACGCTGTCGTGGAGATCCGAACGGTCCCCAGTCGGGCGGCTACCGCGCCACCAATCGGGGTTGTTCACGCTCGCCGTCGGCGCCCCGGAGGAGAGGGGACCATCGGCAGTCGACAACGCACGGATCGTGCGCAAGTGGTCCTCGGAGCTCGATCCGCTCACGGCTCAGTCGCCCTCGGCGGGCGCCAGATCGAAGACCTCCCTGTAGATCTGAGAATCGATGAGGCCCGCTCGGCGAGCCGACCCGAGGTCCGCCCATGTGCCGGGTGGATTGACCACCAGGTCGTCCCAGCCGTCGGTCTTGTCGAGCGGCGCATACGGATACCGCGCCAGCTCATCCACCAGCCGCTCCCGATCCAGCTGCCCCACCGCGTACCGCTCGCAGATCTCCATCGGCAACGCGCCCGAGAACCCCTCCAGCGGCATGCTCACCTCCCGCGCCGCACGCAGCCGCGCGAGGTCCTCCGGTCGGAACACCCGCAGCCGCCGCGCCAGCTCCTCCTCGGAGCGGCCGGCATCCAGCAGACGCCGCACCTCCCGCAGGTAGTCCAGCTCGGCCAGACGGAGACGCAGCAGCGCCAGCGCCGCCGGCGCGACCTCCTTGGGAACATCGCGTGCGGTCATGCGGCAGCCTCCTCGTGCGGGTGATCGGGTACGTGGTCGGGCAGGGGTCGCGCGCACGGCCGAGCGGCCGTCGAGCGGATCCGGGTGCCGGAAGCAGCCAGGCTAGGGCACCCGCCGACGCCGAGGTCGCCGGGTCCGCCGACCCGCACCGCGCGCGTCAGCTCGCGGCGCGGTCGCCCTTCGGCACGAAGCCGGACCGCTGGTTGCTCGTCTCGTCGAGGAGCCGCCGGACGGCCGCCTTCTCGATCAGCCAGCGTCCGCCCGGCCGCATCGCCGGGATCACGCCGTCGCGCAGCCAGCCGAGGATCGCCGGCCGGCTCTTCTGGAACAGCTCCATGAGGTGGCGGTGGGTGAGGTGGTCGGGGTAGGCGTCGAGCGGATGCGGGTACGGCTCGTGCGGCGGCACCGGCACGGTCGACGTCGACTCGAGCCACTCGCGCACCTCGGACCGGAACGCGATCCAGGAGTGGGAGATGCGGTGCCCGGGGATCGTCCCCTTCGCGAACCAGAGGCTCACGGTCGTCTGGCCGATGCCGAGCAGCCGCTGCAGGTCGGCCGAGCGCAGCGTCGCCGGGAGGTCGTCCCAGGGGTCTCGGTCTGCCATGCGCGCGTGCTGCTCCGGTCGGGTGCGGCGCGGGATGCTCGGATTTACCCGCCTGCGCAATTATCGCCGGACGCCCGGGGGCCACCGCAACCCGCCTGTCCCTACTCGGTCGCATGCCGGCACTCCCCGCCGCAGAGCGTCACGCCGAACACGCCGAAGAACGCCTCCGGATCCACGTAGCCGCTCACCGGCGCCCCCTGCGTCTGCGACTGCGGCAGCGCGCTCACCCGGGCGTCGGTGGACCCGCGCGCGTCGATCCGGATGTCGAGGTGGCACCCCGTGGACGGCCCGTTCGACCCCACCTTGCCGATCTCCTGGCCGGCGGTCACCGTGTCGCCGACGTGCACCTCCATGTCCTGCTCGTACATGTGCAGGTAGCTGATGGTGTAGCCCGCCGCCGAGCGGACGGACACCGTGTAGCCGCCCGCCGTGGTCACGCTGCCGGCCTGCGCGGCGAGCACGGGCGAGCCGCAGGAGTAGCCGGAGCGGCCCGACGCGGATCCGCTCTCCCGGGTCTGGTAGTCGTTCGCCGGGTGCCACGAGGAGGCGCCCGCCGTCGGGCTGACGCGCGGGCCGTAGCCGGAGGTCTGGTCGAAGGGCGCCTTCAGCGGCAGCACGGTGCCGCCGGCCGAGCAGCCGCCGGAGGGCGCGGCGGGCGTGGACGTGGCGGAGGGATCCGGCGTCCCGGTCGCGGCGGGGGTCGCGGCCGGAGCAGCCGTCGCGCCCGACAGCTGCGCGACCACGTCCTCGGCCGGCTGCTGGAACCGCCGGTAGTGGTACGGGTCCTTGTTGATCTGCACCTCGTGGATCGCGAGGGTCGGCTCGAGCGAGTCCCACCCCTTCACGGTCTGCAGCCGCTGGAGGAAGAGCTTCGCGCTCGACGTCGGGTCCATGCGCTCCTGCACCGAGCCCCACGACGACTGCTGCTGGAAGAGGCCGATGGAGTCGGCGATGGAGCCGTCCGGGTTCACCGCGTCGTCCCCGTAGTCGATGGCGCGCAGCGACGACTCCCCCATCGCCGCCATGACCCCGAGCACCTGCGCCTGCCGGGACAGCCCGATCCCGGCGGCGGCGTCCATGATCGCGGCGGCGTTGTCGAGCTGATCCCCCGCGTAGCCGTCGACGGGCGTGCGCGGGCCGGTCGACGAGGACGCCGCGCCCTGCGTCGTGCAGGCGGACGCGTCGTCGCCGCCGAAGCCGAACAGCACCAGGAAGACGATCATCCCCATCAGCGCGGCGGGCGTGCCGATGAGGATCAGGACCCCCTTGCCGCCGCCGTTCACTTGTCGCGGACGGCCTGGATCTCGTCCGCCAGCCACGGGGCCGTGGTCGAGGAGCGGACGAGCGCGACGTCGTAGTCGCCGTCGTCGGTGGGCACGCGCACGATGAGCGCGTACGCGGTGGGCGCGGGCATCACCGTGCCGGTGCCGGTGACCGCGTGGGCCGTGAGGCGCGACGGGATGGTGGGCACGAACGCGACCGCGCCCTGCTGCGACAGGAGCGGCGTCATCTGCCGCTCCCACTCGGCCTCGGCGATGCCCGGCTGCGCGTAGGTGCGCATGACCTCGTCGGCCGCCGCGAGCGCGGACGCCTGCGCGGCGGCGTCGGCGGTGGGCTCGGGCTCGGCCGCGGCGCCGTCGTCCGTCGCGCCCGGGGAGGAGGTGCCGACGGCCGCGCCGTCGCCGGTCGTGCCCGCGGCGCCGGCGGCGCCCGGCGAGGCGAGCGGATCCGCGGCGGCGCCCGACGGGCTCCCGTCGTCGTGCACGGTGACGTTCGCGCATCCGGCGGCCCCGAGGGCGAGGGCGGCCGCGAGCGCGACGGCACCCGCCCCGCGGACGGCGGACGAGCGCGCGGCGGGGACGCGCCGGGCGACGCCGCGCGCGACGCCCGCCCGCATCAGAGGCCCCGCGCCACGGCCGCCCCCGCGCGGAGCCAGGCCCGCTGCGTGGACGCCCGGAGCGCGCCGTAGTTGAGGACGTCGGCGCCGAGCGCCGGGTCGTAGGGCACCGTGACCACGTCGCGGGCGAGCGGCGCGAAGCCGTCGGAGATCTTGGCGAGCTCGGCGGGGGCGAGGTCGTGCTTGTGCGCGCTGACCACCACGACCGCGCGCTCCGCGAGGTCGGCGAAGTGCCCGCCGCGCTCCGCGAGGCCCTCGATGAGGAGGGCCGCCGACTCCGCGGCCTTGGCCTCGCCGATGGTGGGCACCACGATCTGGTCGGCCCGCTCGATGGCGCGCAGCCACATCGGGTCGGTCTCGTCGTTGCCCGAGTCGATGAGCACGAGCCGGTAGAACTTGGCGGCGACCGCGTGGATCAGGTCGACCGTGGTGTCGTCGAACCGCTGCTGGGTGGCGAGCACCTCGGGCTTCGAGCGGAGCACGTCGTAGCGGTCGCGGGTCTGGTGGTGCACGAAGTGCGCGAGGTCGGCGGACTGCGCGCCCGTGCCGAGGAGCCGGTCGACCTGCGGCAGGAGGTCGAGGATGCTCGCGTCGTGCGGCCCCTGCTCCGTGCTCCAGCCGAGGGTGCCGCGCGTCTGGTTGTTGTCCCACGCGAGGACGCCCGCGCCGCCGTGCCGCGCGAAGACGGAGGCGAGGCAGATGGTGGACATGGTCTTGCCGACCCCGCCCTTGCCGTTGACGACCGCGACGGTGCGGGGGCCGGGCCAGTGCTGGCTGACGAGGCGGGTCCACTCGCGCTCGCGGCGCTCGGCCTCGGACGGCGACATGCGGATCCCGAGCCGCGTGAGGGTGCCGCGCATGCCCTGCGTGGCCGGCTCCTCCACCTCCTCGCGCGTGAGGAAGGACTGGCGGGCGGCGCGGCGGGTGAGCGGCGGATCCGCGGGGGCGGCGGGGGCGGGCGCGGAGGCGGATCCCACGGCGGGCGGCGCGGCAGGGGCGAGCGCGTGCGCGCCCGAGGCGACGGACGCGGACGCGGACGCCGTGACGGGCGGCGCCGCGGCGACCGACGACGCGGCCACCGGAGCGGCGGCGGATCCCGCGGGCACGGCGGCGCCGACCGGCGCCGGCTCCCCCGCCGGCTCCGCGATCGCGTCCGTGCGGTCGAGCTCGCTGAGCGCCTCGATCGTCCCGTCGGGCCCGACCGCGAGGGCCTGCGACCCGTAGCGGTCGCGCGTCGTGAGCCGGACCGCCCGCTGCATCTGCTCCGCGGTGCCGCGCACGCTGAGGAGGATGCCGCGCCGGATCTCGTCCTCCTCCGCCTCCGCGAACGGCGTCGCGACGCCGTTGACGGTGAGGACCCCGGTGGCCCTGCCGCCGGCGGTGGGCGTGATGATGGCGTCGATGCGGGGGAACGCGGGGACGGGCGGGGCGTCGGTCATCTGCGGCTCTCGTGAGGGGGGCGTCGTGCGGATCGTGCGTGCGGGACGCCGCCCGCCCATGTGGAGAGGAGCCGCGCGGACGCGGCGGGGTCGGCCAGGGTCGATGGCGGCGAGACAGTCTCGTGGAAAATGCGAGCAGGAGCAAGCACTTGCGCCCGCGCAAGCACTTTGACAGCATCACCCCTGCACCGTCCTGTCGACATCCCCCACCCGGTGGATCACGCGTGAGGCGAGCACGAGACCCGGCGGGTGGGATGGGCGAGGCATGAGCGACAGCGGCAATCCGTGGGTCATCGGCGCGCCCGCCGCGACCGAGCCCGCCCCCGCCGCCGAGGCCCCGCCGCTCACGCGACGCGAGCGCCTCCGCGGTCCCCGCGCCCCGCAGCCCGCCACCGTCGCCGCCCCCGCGACCTCCGACCGGCTGCCCGTGCGAGCCCAGGCCGCGCCCGCCGCGCTGTGGTGGGTCGGCGCCCACGGCGGCGCCGGGGAGACGACGCTCGCGCGCCTCGCCGCCGGATCCCGCGCCGCCGGCCACGCCTGGCCCGCCCCTGCCGCCGGATCCCCCGCCTCCCGCGTGGTCGTGGTCGCCCGCACCGACCACTCCGGCCTCCTCGCGGCGCAGCGCGTCGCCCGCGAGTGGGCATCGGGCCAGGTCGCCGGCCTCGTCGAGCTGGTCGGCCTCGTGCTCGTGGCGGATGCGCCCGGCCGCCGCCCCAAGGAGCTCCGCCAGCTCGAGCAGCTCGTCGCCGGCGGCTACCCGCGCTCGTGGACCCTGCCGTGGATCGACGCGTGGCGCCTCGGCCCCGCGGATCCCGCCGACATGGGCCGCGAGCACCAGCGGCTCCTCGCCGACCTGCAGCTCACCGCCTCCCCCCGCTAGCCCCCCCCTTCCACGAGAGGTCCCCCGCATGTCCCCCACGCTCCTCGCGCTCGACGCCGTCCACCAGGCGTCCGCGCACCTCCACCACGCCATGGACGCCGTCGCCATTGACGTGCCCAACGGCGACGCCCAGGCCCCCGCCGACTGGACCGAGAAGTTCGGCCGCATCATCGGCATCGCCAAGTGGGTGCTCCTCCCCCTCGCGGTGCTCTCGCTCATCGCCACCGGCGCGATGCTCTTCCGCAACAACCGGCACGAGGGCGGCGAGATCCAGGAGCGCCTCATCAAGATCGGCTTCGGCCTCTTCCTCGGGCTGGGCGCCGCGTCGCTCGTGAGCTTCGTCATCGCGTAGCGACCTCCCGCTTCCCCGCCCGCACCGCCCGCTCCCCCGAGAGGATCCTCATGAGCACCCCCGCCACGCCCTTCCACAAGCGCCCGCTCTGGATCGCCATCGCGGCCTTCCTCGCCCTCGTCCTCGTGGGCGGCGGCATCGCGGCGGCGACGGGCGCGTTCTCGGGCGGCGGGACGCCCGTGGCGGCGCCGACGAGCGACACCACGTCAGCTTCGGAGGCTGCCCCTTCGCCGAGCGCGTCGACGCTCCCCGATGGCGCCGCCTCGGTGTGCGGCCTTCCGGGGTACGAGGAGACGAGCTCGCTCGACACCGCCCCTACGGCACGGTGGGAGATCATCGGGACGATGGCCGCCCCTCGGGACACGACCGCGACCGGACCGGGGAAGACCGAAGACGACGGTAGATTCACGACCTGCTTCGCGCACACGGCGGCCGGTGCCCTCTTCGCGAGCATCAACTTCACGGCCGTGAGCACGGACGCCCGCAACTTCCCGCGCCTGTACGAGCTGCTCGCGGACGGGGCCGCGAAGGACCAGGCGAAGGCCGCAGGTCCGACCGCCAAGTCACAGGGCACTGCAAGCGGTTCTCGTGCGCAGGTGTCCGGGTTCAAGATCGACCGGTATTCAGGGGACGAGGCCACGGTCGACCTCGCGCTCTCCTACTCGGGCAATGATCCTCAGCTGATCAGCATGCCGGTGGTCGTCCGATGGGAGCAGGGCGATTGGAAGGTCGTCTTCGCGCAGGACGGTCCACCCATCAAGCCGTCCGCGCTGACGAGCCTCGGGGGCTACATCCCGTTCTCGGGGGTCTGATCGCGGATGGCAGCGAACTGCGGAGCGATATCCGACTGGGTGTTCAACGGTGGTGAGTGCACCAAGCAGTCGGTGTCCGACGTGGTCGTGAGCGCGGCCGGAGACACTCTCCGACAGCTCGTGCACGATGCGGTCGAGGCATACGGCCGCGTCATCGCCTCGCTCGGCACGATGTGGGTGCACGTGCCGAGCCCGCAGTTCTCGAAAGGCGACTCCTCGACCGTCGGCTACACGCCGAACTCGACCGTCACGAGCGACTTCGACACGCTGCTCGGGTACATCGCGTGGATCGGGCTCATCGTGGCCGTCCTCTCGATCATCGGATTCGCGATGCTCTACATGCGCGCCCGGTCGGAGGACACCGGGATGGACAGCCTGGGCCGGCTCGGCGTCGTGCTCGCGGGTGTCTTCCTGATCACCAGCGCCTCCTCGCTCGTCGCGTGGGTCATCCCGAACTCCGCTCCGGACGGGTCGAGCTCGACCGTGGGGTTCCTGCAGAACTCGACCTGGTACATCGTGCTCGCCATGGCGGTGGGATCCGTCGTGCTCGCCGGGATCCGCCTCGCGTGGACGCAGCGCACGCAGCCGATCGGCGAGCTGGTCCGCTCGCTGGTCACGCTCGTGATGGTCTCGACCATCGGGCTCACGGTGATCCAGCTCGCGGTCCAGATCGGCGACGTCTTCTCGGTCGGCGTGCTCAACGCCGCCACGAACTGCGACGTCAGCGTCGTCGAGGGCAACTGCTTCGGCCGCAACATCGGGGCGCTCA
Source organism: Clavibacter michiganensis subsp. tessellarius (assembly GCF_021922985.1). Lineage (NCBI taxonomy): Bacteria > Bacillati > Actinomycetota > Actinomycetes > Micrococcales > Microbacteriaceae > Clavibacter > Clavibacter tessellarius. Next base: position 2,136,734 of record NZ_CP040788.1, read on the forward strand.
TCTTCCTCACGGACCAGTCGCCGCTCGGCGCCATCGGGATCCTCATCCTCGCGCTCATCGCCGTCCTGATCACGTACGTGCAGATCGCGATGATGGTGGTCCGCTCCGCGATGCTCGTGCTGCTCGCGGGGATCCTGCCGCTCACCGCCAGCTTCACGAACACGCCCACCGGGAACCAGTGGTTCCGCAAGTCGCTCGGGTGGCTCACCGCGTTCATCCTCTACAAGCCCGCAGCCGCCCTCGTCTACGCCGCCGCGTTCCGGCTCATCGGCACCGACCTGTTCGCCAAGGACGACCAGGGGCCATGGTCGATCCTCACCGGCATGGCGCTCATGCTCATCGCGCTCGTCGCGCTGCCCGCGCTGATGCGGTTCATCGCGCCGATGGTCGCGCCGGCCGGCGGGGTGTCGGGCGCTGCGGTCGCGGGCGCCGTGATGGGCGGGGCCGGCGAGGCCGCCTCCGGGGCGATCAAGCAGGCCGGATCCATGGCGAGCCGCTCGAACAGCGGAGGTGGAGGAGGCGGCGGCGGCGCTGGCGGCGGACCCTCCGGTGCCGCCAACGCGAGCGCCGGCGCACGCAGCGGCACCGCCGCCAAGGGCGCGGCCGCCGGGGCCAAGGCCGGCGCCGGCGCGAGCGGCGCGGCGGCGGGCGGAGCGGCCGGCGGAGCTGCTGCCGCGGGCGCCGCGGTCGCCGGACCCGTCGGGCTCGCCGCGCTCGGCGTCGCGAAGCTCGCCGAGGGCGCCAAGAAGGCCGCGCACGCCACCAAGGGCGCCGTCGAGGACGCCGCGGGAGAGGGCCCCTCGGGGGCCAGGTAGGGACACGGATCCATGAGCGCCATCGAGGGCCGCGCCACCGCGCGCACGTACGGCAACTGGCGGAAGCCGCGCACCCGCGGCGTCGGCGGGCTCGGCATGTTCCCGACGATGTTCGGGTTCGCCGGGGCCGTGATGGTCATCATCGTCGCCACCAACAAGGGACTCGTCGCCGGGGTGATCACGGCGGCGGTGTTCGCCGGCGTGCTCGCCGCGGTCGCGGTCAAGGACAAGCACGGGGAGTCGGGGATGATCCGGATCATGAACCGCGCGGGCTGGCTGTTCGCCCGCAACCGCGGCGCGCACCTCTACCGCTCGGGGCCGCTGGGCTTCGCGGAGTGGGGCACGGCGCAGCTGCCGGGCCTCGCCGCGGGATCCCGCCTCACCGAGTGGAAGGACTCCTACGGGCGGCCGTTCGCGCTCATCGAGGTGCCGTCGACGAACGACTTCACCGTCGTGCTGGGGGCGGAGCCCGACGGATCCGCGCTCGTGGACCAGGAGCAGGTCGACATCTGGGTGGCCGAGTGGGGCTCCTGGCTCGAGGCGCTCGCCGACGAGCCCGGCCTCGTCGCCGCGTCCGTCACGCTCGAGACCGCGCCGGACACCGGCACGCGGCTCGCCTCCGAGGTGCTCGGCCGCATCGACGACCGCGGATCCGAGTTCTCCAAGAGCGTGCTGCGGAAGATCGTGGCCACCTACCCGGCGGGCGCCGCGACCATCAAGGCGTACGTCGCCATCACCTTCGCGGGCGCCGCGCGCTCCGGCGCCGCCCGCCGCAGCCCCGAGGAGATGGGCCGCGAGCTCGCCTACCGGCTGCCCGGCCTCACCTCCGGCCTCTCCTCCACGGGCGCGGGAGCCGCCCGGCCGCTCACGGCGCAGGACCTGTGCGAGGTGGTGCGGATCGCCTACGACCCCGCCGCCGCGATCCTCATCGACCAGGCCAACTCCGCCGGCCAGGCCACCGAGCTGTACTGGCCGGAGGTCGGGCCGACCGCGCACCAGGCCGCGTGGGACTCCTACCGGCACGACTCGGCGCTCTCCGTGTCGTGGATGATGTCGCAGGCGCCGCGCGGGAACGTGGGCGAGTCGATCCTGTCCCGCCTGCTCGCGCCGCACCGGCACATCGCCCGCAAGCGCGTCACGATGCTCTACCGCCCCATCGACCCGGCGCGCGCCGCCGCCATCGTCGAGGCCGACAAGCGCGACGCCGAGTTCCTCGTCGGCTCGACGAAGAACCCCACCGGCCGGTCGCGCAAGGACGTGATCGCGGCCTTCGCCAACGAGTCGGAGGAGTCGGGCGGCGCGGGGCTCGTCAACTTCGGGATGGTCGTGACGGCCACGGTGCAGGATCCGGCCACCATCGAGGACGCGCGCGCCGCCGTCGACAGCCTCTCCGCGCAGGCCCGCATCCGCCTGCGCCTGGTGCACGGCTCGCAGGACTCCGCGTTCGCCGCGGGCCTGCCGCTCGGCCTGGTGCTGCCGCGGCACCTGGCCATCCCGCACGACATCCGGGACCAGCTGTGATCCGCCGCCCGCGCGGGCCGCGGCGCACCGCATCCGGCGGCGGCGCCGCGGCAGCAGCCCGCCCGGCCGCGTCCCCGGTCGCCGCCCGCCACGAGAGGAGTCGCCGTGCCCGCGCTTGACCAGGGATCCCGCAAGGTCGCCACCCGCCGCACCCGGAAGCTCGCCGCCGAGGCGGCCCGCGCGGCGTCCGAGGCCGAGGCCCGTCCCGAGGCGCCGCGGCCGACCCGGGCGGAGCGCCGCGCCCTCCGCACCGCCGCCCGCTCGCACCGCCGCCCGTCCCCGCGCGGCTGGCTCGGCCGCGCCCGCGGCGAGACCGTGCTCGTGCAGCCCGCCCCGGAATGGCGCGGCACGACCGTGCAGGTGTGCGGCCTGTGGCCGTACGCCGTGGGATCCAGCAGCCCCATCAGCGGCGTGCCGCTCGGCCTGCACCTCGACACGGGCGCGACCGTGTGCGCCGACCCGATCTCGTGGTTCCAGTCCGGGATCATCTCGAACCCGTCGATCTTCGCCCTCGGCCTGCCCGGCCTCGGCAAGTCCACCCTCATCCGCCGCATGTGCGTGGGCGGCGACGGCATGGGCTACCTGCCGCTCGTGCTCGGCGACCTCAAGCCCGACTACGTCGACATGGTGCACGCGCTCGACGGCCAGGTCATCACGCTCGGGCGCGGCCGCGGGCACCTCAACGTGCTGGATCCGGGCGGCGCGATCGAGGCGGCCGAGCAGCTGCGGGCCGCCGGCTTCGAGCAGGAGCGCCAGCGCCTCATCGCCGACGCGCACGGGCGCCGCAACACGATGGTCTCGGCGCTGCTGACGATCCTCCGGAAGCAGGCGCCCGACGACGTGGAGGAGTCGATCATCGACGCCGCCCTCCGCGTGCTCGACGCGGAGTTCCCGGGCGTGCCCGTGCTCGCCGACCTGCTGCGCGTGATCCAGGACGCCCACCCCGCCGTGCGCGACGTGGCCGTCGACCGCGGCGACCTCGAGCGCTACCAGGAGATCACCCGCGGGCTCGAGGCGAGCCTCATCAGCCTCACGCGGGGCGGCCGGCTCGGCGAGATCTTCGCGCAGCAGACCGACGTGGCCATGCGGCACGACCGGCCGGTGGTCTACGACGTGTCGTCCATCGACGAGTCGGACACCGACCTCCAGGCCGCCGTGCTCCTCGCGTGCTGGTCGCAGGGCTTCGGCACGGTGAACGTCGCGACCGCCCTCGCCGACGCGGGCCTCCAGCCCCGCCGGCACTACCTCATCGTGATGGACGAGCTGTGGCGCGCGCTCCGCGTGGGCAAGGGCATCGTCGACCGCATCGACTCGCTCACGCGCCTCAACCGGCAGCGGGGCGTGGGCCTCGCGATGATCACTCACACGATGTCCGACCTCCTCGCGCTCGCCGACGAGCAGGACCGGATGAAGGCGCGCGGCTTCGTCGAGCGCGCCGGCATGGTCGTCGCGGGCGGGCTGCCGCGCGCGGAGATGTCGATGCTCACGCAGGCGGTGGCGCTGTCGCGCTCCGAGCAGGACCTGGTGATGTCGTGGCAGAACCCGCCCGGCTGGTCGCCCGACCAGGAGCCGCCGGGACGCGGGCGGTTCCTCATCAAGGTCGGCGGGCACCCGGGGATCCCGGTGCACGTGGAGCTCACGGAGGAGGAGCGGCACATCAACGACACGAACAAGGCCTGGCACGCGACCGAGTCGTTCCCGGAGCCGGACGAGACCTCGGGCCGGCCGCCCGAGCAGGCCGGGCCGGTCGATCCCCCGGCCGCCGCCGCCGGCTTCGCGCCGGACCTCGAGCCCGCCGAGGTCGGGGCCGCATGAGCTCCGAGCGCACCAACCGCCGCGCCGAGCCCGGGCGCGCGAACCCGGGCACCGTCATCGCGACGTGGGCGATCGGCATCGCCGCGGGGATCCTCGCCTCCGCGTGGGCGGGGCTCGCGGCCGCGCACGCGCTCACGGGAGAGGGGGCGGCGCTGCCCGCGGATCCGCTCGCCGTCGCCATCGCGCTCAAGAAGGGCGAGGTCGCCTGGACCCCGCTCGCCGTCGTCGTCGCCGCGGTCGTCGCGGCTGCGCTCACGGCGCTCACGGTCGTCGTCGCCCGCTCTCTGCGCCGCCTCGGCCGGGGCCGGACGCGCGTCGACCGCAGCGCCCGCTACCTCGCCTCCACCTCCGACCTCGACGAGCTGCGCGAGCGCGCGTCCCTCGCCAAGGCCGCGCGGCTGGGCGTCCCCGGGCGCCCGGGCCTGCCGCTCGGCCGCGACCTGCGCTCCGGCGGCATGCTCTACGCGTCGTGGGAGGACGTGTCGGTCTGCATCGCCGGGCCGCGCGTCGGCAAGACCACCTCGCTCGTGGTGCCCGCGATCCTCGCGGCGCCCGGCGCGCTCATCACCACGTCGAACAAGCCCGACGTCGTGCACGCCACCCGCGACCTCCGCGCCCGCGCCGGCACCGCGTGGGTCTTCGACCCGCAGCAGGTCGTGGGCGAGGAGCCGACCTGGTGGTGGGATCCGCTGTCCTCCGTCGTCGACGACACCTCGGCCGCCAAGCTCGCCGGCCACTTCGCCTCCGGATCCCGGGAGCCCGACGACCGCGGTGACGCGTTCTTCGACGCGGCCGGCAAGGACCTGCTCGCGGGCCTGCTCCTCGCCGCCGCGCTCGACCGCCGCCCCATCACCGACGTGCTCCGCTGGCTCACGGACCCGGACGAGCGCGAGATGGTGGCCGTGCTCCGCCGCGGCGGCTACCCGCTCATCGCCGACGACGTCGAGAGCGCCTCGCGCACCTCGCCCCGGCAGCGCGACGGCGTGTACGCGACCGCCCGCAAGATGGCGTCGTGCGTGCGCAGCAGCCGCGTGAGCCGGTGGGTCACGCCCGCGGGCGGCGACGCGGCGGCGGACCCCCGGCCCCGGCTCGACCCCGACGCCTTCGTCCGCGGATCCGACACGCTCTACTCCCTCTCGGTGGAGGGCGAGGGCACGGCCGCGCCCCTGGTCACGGCGCTGACGGTCGCGATCGTCGAGGCCGCCGAGCGCCTCGCCCGCACGCAGCCGGGCGGGCGCCTGGCCACGCCGCTCGTGTGCGTGCTCGACGAGGCCGCGAACGTGTGCCGGTGGAAGGACCTGCCCGACCTCTACTCGCACCTCGGCTCCCGCGGGATCCCCGTGCTGTCGGTCTTCCAGTCGTACGCGCAGGGCGTCGACGTCTTCGGCCGCGAGGGCATGCGCAAGCTGTTCAGCGCCGCGAACGAGGTCGTGTACCTCGGCGGCGTGAAGGAGGCCGAGTGGCTGCGGGAGCTGTCGGAGCTCATCGGCGACTACGACCACGAGACGGTCTCGAGCTCCACCACCCGCGGCGTCCGGTCCACGAGCGTGCAGAACGACCGGCGGCGGATCCTCGACACCTCCGAGCTCGCGGAGCTGCCCCGCGGCCGCGGCGTGCTCCTCGCGTCCGGCGTGCGGGCCTCCATGATCGCGACCGTGCCGTGGATGGACGGGCCCGAGGCCGGCGTCATCCGGGCGTCGCTCGCCGCGGCGGATGCGCGGGCGGCGGCGTCCGCACCCGCCGGGCCCGCGGCCGGGTCCGCTGCCGGGCCCGCGGCCGGGTCCGCCGCGCCGACCGGGGCCGCGTCGTGACCGACGCGTTCGGCTGGGGCGCCGATCCCGTGGAGCAGGCGGGGACGGTGCACGCCGACGTCGACGCGTTCGTCCGCGGCGTCCTCGCGCCGACCTACCGCCGCGAGGTGAGCCCGCGCGGCGAGAACCGCTGGGATCCGGAGTGGTGGCGCCACCCGGAGGCCGTCGCCCGGCTCGAGGCGCTCTGGCTCGCCTGGGAGGCGCTCCGCCTCGAGGGCGCGACGGGCATGAGCGTGTGGTGGCGGGATCACGCCGACCACCACCTCGCCGTCCTGATGTCGCCCGTCGGCCCGTTCGCGCGCACGTCCGCCACGACGGAGGCGGGTGAGCCGCTGCCGTGCGTGCCGATGCCGGGCGGCGCACCGGATCCCGCCGCCGCGCCCCGCGACGGGAGCCGGCCGTGAAGCGCGAGGTGCCCGGCTGGTTCCGGCTGCTGCTCTGCTGGCCGGCGCTGCTCATGCTCGGGATGGGCCTGCTCGCGCTCCTGACCGCGGTGGCCGACCCGGCGGTGCTCACGCGCCCCGAGACGCTCATCCCCGGGCTCGTGCTCCTCCTCCTCTGCGTCGCCGCGGTGCGCACCCTGGTGCGTGGCGCGCGCGTGCTCGCCGGCATGATGCGCGGGGTCCGCCACGAGATCGCCCGCCCCGCCCGCGAGGCCGCGGCCGCGCAGGACCTCGCCGCCCGGAGCGCGGCGGGCTGGGCCGAGGCGTGCCGGCTGCGCGCGGCGATCCTGCGCGGCGAGGCGCCGCCCGCGATCACCGTGTGGGACGTCGTCCTCGAGCCCGGCGAGGTGCTCCTCTACGACGTGCAGGCCGACTACGAGCGCTACTACGGCCGCGACGTCACGTACACGCGCTCGAGCGGCCTCTTCGTCGGGAGCCCCGCGTTCGTGCTCGGCGGCATGGCGGCCACGATGATCGGCAACGCCTCGCGCCGGAACGCCGCCGAGGCGGAGGCCGCCGAGCAGTGGCGCGAACTGCAGCCCGTGCGGCTCGTGATCTCCGACCGCCGCCTCCTCTGCCAGGTCGGCGGACGGTGGCTCGCGTTCTGGTACGCCGGGATGACGGCGGTCTACCCCGAGGTGCGCGAGTGGGCGCTCGTCTGCCAGTTCCCGGACGCCGAGCCGCTGCGCCTCCGCGGCGTCGACGCGCCGATCGCGGCCGTGATCACGGTGCTCGGCACGCAAGGCATCGCCGCGGTGCGGGACCACCCGAGCCTGCAGGCGCTGGCGCCGGTCGAGCGGCGGGATCCGCTCGCCTGACGCTCCCGCGCCCGCGCCCGCGCCCGCGCAGGCGGCGGCGCGCTCAGCCCGCGGCCGCGTTCCGCACGCAGATCGCGGTGACGTCGTCGCCCACGCGCGTGGCCGCCGCAGCGTCCGCGATGCGGCGCACCGTCTCCGCGGCGTCGGCGGCGTCGCGCACGAGCTCCACGAGCGGCGCGACCGAGTCGAGCGTGCCGTCGAAGAGGTCGAGCGCGCCGTCGGTGAACGCGAGGAGGCGGTCGCCCGGGCGGAGCTCGCCCGCGGCCGTCGTCCAGGTGGCGTCCGGCACCACGCCGAGCGGCAAGCCGAGCGCCGGCAGCGTCTCGTGCGAGCCGTCCGCGCGGAGCACCAGGGTCAGGCCGTGGCCGCCGTCGGCGTACGCGAACCGGCCGGTGGATCCGTCGACCCGGCAGTGCAGGAACGTCGCGAACGTCTCGGTCGCGTCGAGGTCGGTCTGCAGCTGGGACTGCACGCCGCGCACCGTGCGCCCGACGTCGGGCCCGCGGTGCGCCTGGAAGCCGGAGCGGACGGCCGAGGCGAGGATCGCGGCACCCGCGCCCTTGCCCATCACGTCGGCGAGGGTCACGTGCAGCCCGTCGGCGTCCTCGCCCCAGGAGTAGAAGTCGCCCCCGACGCCGCGCGACGGGATGCTGATGCCGGCCAGGTCGTAGTCGGGCCAGAGCGGCCGGTCGACGGGCAGGAGCCGGCGCTGGATCTCGCCGGCCGCCTCCTCGTCCGCGCTGTCGCGGAGCTCGCGCTCGACCCACGCGCCCATCTCGTCGAGCAGCTTCTCCTGCGCGGCGTCGAGGTCGCGCGGCTCGGTGTCGACGAGGCAGAGCGTGCCCACGGTCTGGCCGCCGGCGCGCAGCGGCCGCCCGGCGTAGAAGCGGATATGGCGCGGCCCGGTGACGGTCGTGCGCTCCGCGAAGCGGGCGTCCTGCGTGGCGTCCGGCACGACGAGGAGGTCGGGCGAGCGGATGGTCACGTCGCAGAACGACTGCGTGCGGTCCGACAGCAGCGAGACGCCGTGCGGCTGCGGCGACTTCGTGAACTGGTCGGTGTCGGCCAGGAGGTTGATCTCGGCCACGGGCACGTCGAACATCTCGCGCGCGATGCGGGTCACGCGGTCGAAGCGCTCCTCCGCGGCGGATCCGACGAGCCGCAGGTCGTGCACGGCCCGCAGCCGCGCCAGCTCGGCGTCGCCGCTCAGCGCGTCCGGCATCGCCGTCGACCGGGCGACCGACCGGGCGGCCGGCTCCGCGCCGCCCGAGCGCGCGACGGATTCCTGGATGGCCATGTCGTCCCCCTGCGTGTCGCGGCGCCGGCCGCACCGGACGGGAAACCCGACCGGCGCACGATCCCCCCGGATCCGGGCGCCTGGGGCGAGTGTACGTGCGGGTCCTGGGCGTCGACCGCGCCCGGGCGCCCCGTCTCCGGGGGGGGTCTCACGCCTCCCGGCGGAGCACCAGCACGGTCACGTCGTCCGGGTTCGACTGGCCCGCGGCGAGCGCCGTGATCCGCTCCACGAGCTCCTCCGCGGACGTCGACTCGCGCGCCATGTCGGCCACCCGGTCGACCGCGGCGAGGGTGCCGTCGTAGAGGTCGAGCACGCCGTCGCTGAAGGTGACGATGAGGTCGCCCGGGTCGAGCCGCAGCGCGTGCGACGTCCAGCCCGAGGCGCCCGGCACGCCCACCGGCAGGTCGGCCGACTCGAGGCGCTCGTACGATCCGTCGGCGCGGACCAGGGCGGAGAGCCCGTGGCCCGCGTCGGCGTAGAGCACGGTGTGGTCCTCGGCGCGCACGCGGGCGTGGAAGACGGTCGCGAACGTCGAGGTCTCGCCGAGCTCGGCGGTGAAGCAGTCGGCGGTGCGCACGATGGCGTCGACCGGATCCGGCACGTTCTTCGCGCTGCGGACGACGGCGCGCGCGGTGGCCGCGATGATCCCCGCGCCCATGCCCTTGCCCATCACGTCGCCGAGCGTGAACGCCAGCCCCTCCCGCACGGGGTACCAGTCGAAGAAGTCCCCGCCCACGGCCTTCGACGGCAGGCACGCACCCGCGACCTGGTATCCCGGCAGCGGCACGAGCGACTTGGGCAGGAGGGCCTGCTGCACGACGGAGGCGCGCTTCATCTCCTCCTGGCTCGCGCGCTCGCGGGCGCGCGACGCCTCGAGGCTCAGCCGCGTGAGCCGCGACAGCTCGTTGACCACGAAGGCGGCGAGCGCGAACGCCACGGCGCTGTAGAACCCGCGCCAGAGCTCGTTCGCGTTCTGCTCGCCGAGCTCGAGGAGGAGCGGGAGGCCGAAGGTCACGTAGACGCCCACGAACGCGACGAGCACGTTCCAGCGGCCGGGGTTCAGGCCGAACCAGACCACGGGGAGGATCACGAGGGTCCCGTAGATGGAGGCGTTCTCGCCTGTCGCGATGCGCAGCACGCCGATGGCGACCATGTCGAGCGCGGGCACGAGGTTCGTGAGGCGCGCGCGTTCGCGGCGCAGCGCGACGGCGGCGGCCAGCAGGGTCGCGAGCGCGACGAGCACCACGGAGATCAGGAGGGCGCGCGGCGAGGTGAACGTGAGGGTCGGCACGACGAGGGTCATCAGCACCGCGAGCGCGAACAGCGCCACCATCGGGAGCTGCTTCACGAGCGCGGTCGGGCCGGCCGGGCCGATCGCCCGCGGACCCGTCTGCGGCACCCAGGCGATGCGCTCGACCCAGGCGGGCGCCGGCCGCGAGGAGAAGACCCGCGGCAGCTTGAAGGGGGTGCTCACGCCGGCGACCCGGCGGCGCCGTCGGCCTCGGGCTCGGCGCGCGTGCGCCGGACGCTCCACACGTTCTCGGCGCCGACGCGCTCGTAGGAGAGGTCGTCGCAGAGCAGCTGGACCATCGCGAGGCCGCGGCCGGACTCGGCGTCCTCGCCGGGCATCTCGCGGGGGGTGAGGCGGAAGTCGCCGGGCTCGGATCCGTCGCGCAGCCGCGCGCTCATCGTGCCGGCGTCGACGGTGACGCTCACCTCGCAGGTGACGCCCTGGCCGTGGTCGGCGTGCTCGATCACGTTGGAGGCGAGCTCGATGAGGGCCGTCTCGAACGCCATGCGGTCGAGGGCGCCGATGTCGGGGCGCTCGTCCCAGAGGCGGGCGATGAAGCCGTGCACGGCGTCGACGTCCTCGCCGGGCGAGCGGAGGGTCAGCGACCGCGTGGTCTCAGTCACGGTAGGCCGCTTCGGCGGTGGGCGACGAGACCAGCACGCGGTCGAGGTTGGACAGCTGCAGCACCATCGCGACCTGGGGGCCGGGGGCGGAGAGGCGGAGGTCGCCGCCGGCGTCGCGCGCGGACTTGAGGCCCGCGATGAGCGCGCCCAGCCCGGACGAGTCGATGAAGTCGACCTCGGCGAGGTCCACCACGATCCGCGAGGCCCCGTCGGCGATCGCGTCGTGGACGGCCTCCCGGAGCTCCGGGGCCGAGGCCATGTTGAGCATGCCCGTCGCGGCGACGACGGTGACGTCGTCCTCCCGGCGTGCGGTGGCGGTCGTGAACGCCATGGATCCCCCTCGCTTCGGACGCTGCGCCGTCGACCGCATCCCCCCGGATCCGGCGACGGACCGTGCCCGGTCCGCGCAGTCCCCTGCGCTGATCCCCGGCACCCGCCCGGCCACATCATCCCACAATCGAGGAAATACGATGAGGGGACGAAGGGCTCCCGTTCCTGTCCGCGGAGCGCATCCGGCTGGCGACGGCAGGACGCGCGCGGCAGGATCGCGACGGGATCCCCACCCGCCGAGCACGGCCATCCGGCCGCCCGAGGAGACGACCGTGTCGACCGCACCCGAGCACGTCCCGACCGAGCGCCGCATCACGCGGCAGGCGATCGAGACCTCCATCGCGATGGCGTGGAACGCCGAGGGCGAGATGCGCGGCCTGCCGCCGCTCGCCTGGCAGCTCGGCGGCCCGTGGGAGGGCATCCACTTCGCGGGCGACGCCGACGCGTACGCGCCGGAGCTGCGGCGCGAGATCGTCGAGTCGTGGATCGCGGGCCTCGGCCTCGCGGACGCCATCGACCTCACCGACGGCCCGCTCGCGCGCTGCGGCGACGACATGGTGTGGACGGGCGCGCTCGACGACGTCGTGTTCCAGCTCCGCTATCCGGCCACCGACGCGGATCCCGCGGCCTGAGCCGCCGGAGGCGCCGGAGCCGCGCTGCCGGAGCGCCGCCCCTAGCTCCCGGCGGCCCCGCTCTCGCGCCACCCGGATCCGTCGCGCTCCAGCTCGATCAGCTGCCCGTTCGCCCACACCAGCGACCGGGTGAGCGCGGGCGAGCGCCCGAGCGCGGAGAGGTAGAGCACGCGGAGCAGGTAGCCGTGGGCGACCACGAGCGTGGTGCGCGGATCCGCCGCCACGTCGTCGAGGATCGCGCGCGCCCGCACGGCCGCGGCCGCCCACGTCTCGCCGCCGCCGGGCGCCGCGGGCTCGCCGTCCTCGCCCGTGAGCCAGGCCGCGAAGGCCGCGCCGTGGACGGGACCGCGCAGCTCGTCGCGCGTGATCCCCTCGAAGCCGCCGAAGTCAAGCTCCACCAGCTCGGGCCGCGGCTCGGGCACGACGCCCGGCGCGACGCCCTGCTCCTGGAGGATCCGCGCGGTGCTGCGGGCGCGCGACAGCGTGCTCACGAGGATCCGCTCCACGCCCTCCCCGCGCAGCCGCGCCGCGAGGGGCGCGAGCTGCTCGGCCGCGTCGTGGTCGACGTCGATGTCCGTGCGCGAGTCGTACCGGTACTCCCGGTTCCAGGACGTGGGCGCGTGCCGGGTGAGGAGCAGGCGCGCGGGCTGCGCCGGGGGTGTCTGCATGGGTCCATCCAACCGGGATCTCACCCCCGGCTGTGCGCTCCGGCCGCGGCCCGGCCGTCCTCGGCGACGCCGGACTAGCGTCGCAGGGGATGACCAGGAGCCGAGCCCGCACCGCCTCGCCCGCGGTCCGCGCCGCGTTCACCGCGGCGAGCGCCGCCTACCTCGTGAGCTGCGCCGTCGGGATCGCGGCGGCCACCCGGATCCTGCCGCCGCGCCCCGAGCTCCGCCTCCACCACCGCGCGTACCTCCTCACGAGCGCGCTCACCGCCCTCGCGCTGTCGACGCCGCTGTGGCCGGGATCCGCCGCGCCCCGCGCCGCCGCCCGCGGACGCCGCCCGGCCACCGTCCACCCCGCCCGCGCGCTCGCCCCCGCCCTGATCACGCTCGTCGCGCTCCCCCTCGCGGGCACGCGCACGCGCCGCCACCCCGCCGTCGCCCTGACCGCCGCTCCCTGGTACGCCTGGGGCACCCTCACCGCCTGGAGATGAACGTGGAGTTCCTCGACGTCCTGCGCGCCCGGAAGACCACCAACGGCGCCTTCCTGCCCGACCCCGTGAGCGAGGAGCACCAGCGGCTCCTCATGGAGGTCGCCGGCCGCGCGCCCTCGCAGCTCAACAGCCAGCCGTGGCGCTTCGTGCTCGTCGAGGAGCGCGCGACGATCGAGCGGATCGCCGACATCAGCGGCGAGAGCATGACCGAGACGATGTCGAACGGCACCTTCTTCGAGCGCTACAAGCACCACTTCCGCTTCTCGCAGGAGGAGATGGACCGGCGGCGCGACGGCATGCTCTTCGACCGGCTCCCGGCACCGCTGCGCCCCTTCACGAAGCAGGCGTTCACGCCGCGCGGGCAGGGCCTCATGAACGCGCTCCGGGTGCCGCAGACCCTCGGCCGCGAGAACCGCCGGCTGGTCGCGGGCAGCCCGCTGCTGATCGGCGTGATGCTCGACCGCGCCGAGGACCGCCCCGAGTCCCTCGCGTCCTTCTACTCGACGTTCTCGATGGGCGCCGCGATGGAGAACGTCTGGCTGACCACGGCGGCGATCGGCATGGGCATCCAGTTCATCTCGTTCCCGATGGAGATCCGCGCGCAGTGGTCCCGGGTCGAGGAGCTGCTGCGCGTGCCGCCGGAGCTGCGGCTCATGGCCGTCTACCGGCTCGGCTACCTGCCGCCCGAGGCGCGCCGCCCCGCGATCGACTGGTCGAGCCGCGAGCGCAAGCGCCCCTCCCAGTACGTGTTCCGCGGCACGTGCGACACCCCGCAGGAGGGCTGGGACGAGCCCGCCGCGGGCTGAGCGCGCGCCTCGTTCTGGGGGCGCGACGGGGCCCGCGACCGGCCTCCGCCGTGCGCCCGCCGCCCTAGGGTCGAGGGGTGGCGGACGACGGGTGGGTGCGGATCCCGCCGCCGACCACCCGCCAGCGACTGCTGCTCGCGGCGGGCGTCGCCTCCGGCCTGACGCTCTTCGGCGGCAGCGCGCTGCTCCACGGCGCGCCCGACCTCGCCGCCCGCTGGCTCGGCGACTCCGCGTTCGTGCGGATCCTCGCGATCGTCACGGCCTTCGCCCTCGTCTTCGCGGTCTGCTACGTCATCGTCGGCGTCCGCACGCAGCCGCCCGCCGTGCACGTCGAGCGGCGGATGTTCCGCATCGGGAAGGACGAGGTCCCGTTCTCCGACCTCACGGGCGCGAAGCCCGAGTCCGGCGACGACCGGAAGCCGTCGCTGCGCGTGCTGCGCCTGCTCACCCGCGGCGGCGACAGCTGCAGCATCGTCGTCGCCACCCAGAAGGGCATGGCGCTGACGCCCGAGCAGAGCGCGGCGCTCGTCGAGGCGGTGCGCGGATCCGCCATCGCGCCCCCGTACACGTCCGACGACCCCACCGGCCGGTTCTCGCACGTCAACTTCCCGATGGACCTCGACATCCCGCGCACCCTCGCCTACATCGAGTCGCCGCCGCCCGCCCCGACGCCCCGCCGCCGGCGCGGAGCCGCCGCGTGAGCGCGGGCGACGACGGCTGGGTGGTGATCCCGGCGCCCACCTCGCGGCAGCGGATCGCGGTCGGGCTGTTCTGGATGGCCCTGGCCGGCGGCGTCTTCCTCAACCTCTGGCTCGGCCTCGGGCGCCTCCTGGAGGAGGCCGTCGGCGGCGGCTGGCTCACCGTCGTCGGCACGATCCTCGCGATCGAGGCGGTGGTGATCGGGTCCATCTACGCGCTCATGGTCCGGCGCACGCCCGCCCTCGAGATCGACGTCGCCCGCGGCCTGCTGCGCCTCCGCGGCGAGGAGCTGCCGCTCGCCGACCTCACCGGCGCGCGCGTCGAGGCGCTGCAGTCGTCGCCGATGTCGTGGCCCCGGCAGAAGGGCGCGCCGCCGCTGCCCGAGAGCGTCGTGCTCGCGCTCAGCACGCGGCAGGGGAAGAGGTGCCGGATCGTGCTGCTGGTCGGCGAGCGCCGGATCCAGTCGGCCGAGGCCACCGCCGCCCTCGTCGCCGCCGTGCGCGCCTCCGCCATCACGCCGCCGACGACGCCCGACGACCCGGACGGCCGCTTCACCCGCGTCAACTTCCCGGACGCGCTCGACGTCGACGACGCCGTGGAGCTGATCGAGGCCCCCGAGCGCCGCCGCCACGCCGGCTTCTGACGCCCGATCGCGGGACCCCGCGACCGGCCCGCCGGCTCAGGCCCGCCGTCTCAGGGCCGCCGCGCGAACGCCGCGAGCCCCTGCTCCCCGTGCGGCACGTACCCGAGCGAGCGGTAGAAGGGGTGCGAGCGCTCGGCGTCCTCGGTGCCGCCCGCGTCCGTGGTGAGCACGAGGAGCGCGCAGTCCCGGTACCGCTCGCGCACGTGCTCGAGCAGGGCGCGGCCCACGCCGCCGCGCTGCCGGTCGGGCCGCACGAGGAGGTCCTGCACGTAGCAGATCGACACCCCGTCGCTCACGGTGCGGACGAGGCCGACGAGCGCGCCGTCGTCGTCGCGCGCGGTGGCGACGAGGTCGGATCCGGCGAGCGCCCGCTCGAGCCGCTCCGGGTCGCGGGCGTAGACGGTCCAGCCGACGGATCCGTAGAGGTCGAGCAGCTCGTCGCGGGCCGGGGTCTCGTCGGCGAGGAGGGTCACCCCCACACCGTAACCGCCTGTGGACGACGCGCCCGCGGGCCGCGGCTCCCTCGATACGGTCGCGGTTCCGTCCGCCATACCCGGACGGCCCCACCCCGGACGAGAGAGCCCCATGCCCCAGTCGCGCCATGCCCGCACGCCCTCGTCCTCGTCCCGGAGGCGCTGCGGATCCGTCGCGCTGACCGCGGCCGTCGTCGCCGCCACCGCCGCCGGCGGTCTCGGGGCCGCGCTCCTCGCCCCCGCGAGCGCGTTCGCCGCCACGGCCACCGTCGGCCTCGGCACCGCCGCCTCCTACTCGGTACTCGCGGGCCAGGGCGTCACCAACACCGGCCTCACCACGCTCGCGGCGGACCTCGGCACCAGCCCGAACGCGGCCGTCACGGGCTTCCCGCCCGGCGTCGTCGGCGGCGCCACGCACGCGGCCGACGCCGCGGCCGGCCAGGCCCAGTCCGACCTCACCGCCGCGTACGTCGACGCCGCCGGCCGCCCCTCCACCGCGGCCGTCCCCGCCGACCTGGTCGGGGCCACGCTCACGCCCGGCGTCTACACGGCCGGCGGCCCGCTCGGCCTCACGGGCACGGTCACGCTCGACGCGCAGGGCGACCCCGCCGCGGTCTTCGTCATCCAGGCCCCCTCCACGCTCACCACCGGCTCGAGCAGCCGGGTGTCGCTCGTCAACGGCGCCCAGGCCTGCAACGTGTTCTGGCAGGTGTCGAGCTCGGCCAGCCTCGGCACGAACTCGGGCTTCGCCGGGTCGATCCTCGCGCTCACCTCCATCTCCGTCGGCACCGGCGCCACGGTCGACGGCCGCGCGCTCGCCCGCAACGGCGCCGTCACCCTCGACGACGACGCGTTCGTCGCCTCCACCTGCGGCAGCACCACCTCGCCCATCGGCTCGGGCACCACGCCCGTGGTCACGCCCACCCCGGCGCCCTCGGCCTCGCCGGCCCCGACGCCGACGCCCGGCGGCGGCACGGGCGGCGGCACCGGCGGAGGTGGCGGCACCGGCGGCGGCACGGGCGGCACGACCGGCGGATCCACGCCCACCCCGTCCCCCACGCCCACCTCCGGCGTCCCGTCGTCCACCCCTCCCGGCGACGTGCCGCCCCCGAGCGGCCACCTCCCCCGCACGGGCGGCGACGGCGCGCGCCTCATCCTCGAGCTGGGGCTCGGCGCCGCGGCCGTCGCGGCCGGCATCGTCGCGGTGCTCGCCGTGCGCGCCCGCCGCCGCCGGGGCTAGCCGCACCGCAGCGGCACCACCGCACCACCCGACGCCCGTCCCCGCCTCGCGCGGGGGCGGGCGTCCGTCATGCGCACGGCCGGGACGCCGAGGAGGAGCCGGGCTAGGGTCGGCAGCAGGAGCGACGACGCCCCGATCCACCAGTCGACGAGGACCACCATGACGACGACGAGCCGCCCGCCGATGAGCGCCCCCGCCTCCGCCTCCGCCGACCGGCCACCGCGTCCCCGCCGCTCCCGCATGGCCCGCCGCGAGGCCGTGGCCGGCTACCTCTTCATCAGCCCGTGGATCGTCGGGTTCCTCGTGTTCACGCTGGGCGCGATGGTCTACAGCCTCGTGGTGTCGTTCAGCGACTACAACCTCGCCACCGACGTGGCCACCCCGGTCGGCACCGAGAACTACGAGCGGCTGTTCTCGGATCCGCGCGTGGCCCTGAGCCTCGGCAACACGCTCTTCTACACGATCCTCGCGGTGCCGTTCGAGGTCTGCCTCGCGCTCCTGCTCGCGATCCTGCTGGCCCGCCTCGGCCGCGGCGCCGGCCTCTTCCGCACCCTCTACTACCTGCCGAAGATGACCCCGACGGTCGCCACCGCGAGCGTCTTCCTGCTGCTGCTCAACGGCAACACGGGCGCGGTCAACAAGGGGCTCGAGGCGATCGGGATCGACGGCCCGCAGTGGCTCATCGACCCCGCCTGGGTGAAGCCGTCCATCGTCCTGATGACGCTGTGGGGCGTGAGCGGCACCATGGTGATCTTCCTCGCGGCCCTCAAGGACGTGCCGCGCGAGCTCTACGAGGTCTCGTCGCTCGACGGCGCCGGCCCCGTGCGGCAGTTCTTCGCCATCACCGTGCCGATGATCTCCGGCGCCATCTTCTTCAACGTCGTCGTGCTCACCATCGCGGCGCTGCAGGTCTTCGACCAGGCCTACCTGCTGTTCTGGCGCGACCAGACGAACGCCTCCCCCGACTCGTCGCTCTTCTACGGCGTGTACCTGTTCCAGCAGGCGTTCCGCTCGTTCGACTTCGGGTTCGCGGCCGCGATGGCCTGGCTGCTGTTCGTGATCGTGCTGGTCATCACGCTCGTGCAGGTGAAGCTGAGCCGACGGTTCGTCTACTACGAGGGGGACCGCTGATGGCCGTCACCGACCGCACGCCGGCCACGCCCGCGACCCCGCCTGCCGGCGCGACCGGCGACCCGCGCCTCGCCGCCGCCCTCACTCCGCTGCCCCGCCGGGATCCGGTGCCCGCGCGCCGCGACCCCGACCGCGGCCGCCGCGTGCGCTCCCGCATCGGCCGCGCCCTCATCGCCGCGGTGCTCGTGGGCTTCGCGCTCCTGTTCCTCTACCCGTTCGCGTGGCTGCTCGCCGCGAGCCTCAAGCCGCGCGGCGAGGTCTTCGACAACTCGCTCTGGCCGCGCACCTTCACGCCGCAGAACTACGTCGAGGTGTGGGAGCAGCTGCCGCTCCTCGGCTGGATGGGCAACAGCCTGGCGATCGCGCTGCTCTCGGCGGCGCTCGTGTCCATCTCGAGCGCGCTCGTGGCGTTCGGCTTCGCGTACTTCCGGTTCCCGGGCCGGAGGATCCTGTTCGGCCTGGTGCTCGCGACGATGATGCTGCCGGGCGCGGTGACGATGGTGCCGCAGTTCCTCATCTGGAAGAACCTGGGGCTCATCGGCACGTGGGTGCCGCTGTTCGGCATGAACCTGTTCGGCTCGGCCTTCTACATCTTCCTGCAGCGCCAGTTCTTCCTCGGGCTGCCGCGAGAGCTGTTCGAGGCGGCCCGGCTCGACGGCGCCAGCTACTTCGGGATGTTCCGGCGGATCGCGCTGCCGCTGTCGATCCCGTCGTTCGTCATCATCTTCATCTTCGAGTTCCAGGCCAGCTGGAACAACCTGCAGGCGTCGCTCATCTACCTCAACGCCGGCAGCGTCGAGGGCTTCACGGTGCCGCTCGGCCTCTCCTACGCGATGACCGCGTTCAGCCCCACCAACGGCGGGCAGGGCGACTACCAGCTCGTGATGGTCGCGGCGCTCCTCGTGACCCTGCCGATGCTCGTGCTGTTCGCGTTCGGCCAGCGCTACTTCGTGGAGGGCATCGCGACGCAGGGGCGGAAGGGCTGATCCGTCCGGCCCGCGCCGCGCGGGTCAGTGCCCGGTGTCGACCAGCTTGAGGCCGACCACGCAGCCGACGAGGCCGAGCAGCAGCAGCACCTTCACGACGCTCGCGGGCTCCTCGCCCGTGACGATCGCGTAGGTCACGGTGAGCGCCGCGCCGATGCCGACCCACACGGCGTACGCGGTGCCCGTGCTGATCTCGCGCATCGCGTAGGCGAGCCCGGCCATGCTCGCGACGACGGTCACGGCGAAGACGACGGTCGGCACGACCTTCGTGAACCCGGCCGACCTCCCGAGGGCGGTGGCCCACACGGCCTCGAGCACCCCGGACACGATGAGGACGATCCACGACATGACGGCTCCTTGTCGGCCAGTCTTGTCGCGTTCCGGGTACTGATCCCTCGTCCGGGGGCGCGGGAGGGCGCCCGGATCCGACGTTACCCGGGCGCCCTGGTCACGGCGTGTGCAGATGGATCAGCGGGCTGCCTGCTCGTAGGCCCGCATCGCCGCGGTCTGCGCGTCGCCGAGCGCCTGCTCGGGCGTCTTGTCGCCGAGGAGCGTCGAGGCCACCGCGTTCTGGAGCTCGCCCTGGATCTGCTGCCCCGCCGGCGACCCGCCGATCGACCGGCCCTCCGCCACCACGTCGTAGAACGTCGCGATGGCCTGGTCGATCCCGTCGTCGCCGCTCGGGACGACGTGGGCGTCGCGGATCGCCTGGTCGGCGGCCGGGGATCCCGTGAACAGGCCCGTGTAGATGCCGCCGTTCTCGGCGACCGTGTCGGCGCGCACGTCGCCCGCGGCCTCCCACGCCTCCTGGCTGGTGAGGTCGAGCATCCACGCGCACGCGGCGTCCTTGTTCGCGGCGCCCGCGGGGATCACGAACGCGGATCCGCCGGCCACCGCGAAGGGCTCGCCGTCGCGGTCGCGGAAGGGCACGGCCGAGATGTCGATGGCGTCGCGGTAGGGCGCGACCACGTTGAGGTACCACTGGGCGTCGACCTGCGCGCCCACCTGGTCCTTCACGAACTGGTTGCCGTCGCCGAAGGTGTCGAACGCGTCGGTGAAGCTCTTGCCCTTCGCGTAGCCGCCCTGCGCGTCGGACAGCCGCTGGAGGAACTCGAGGCCGGGGAGGTTGGACGCGTCGTCGAGCGTGGGCTTCCCCTCGTCGTCGACGAGCTGGCCGCCGAAGCCGAGCATCCACAGCGCGGCCTGGCTGGTGGGCACGGCGTCGAGGCCGAGCACCGCGGGGTCGCCGCCGGACTCCCGGTAGACCTTCCCGACGGCCTCGAGCAGCTGGTCGGGCTTCGACGTGTCGAACTGGTCGGCCGTCACGCCGGCTGCGGAGAGCACGCGCTCGTTGAGCAGGATCGCCGGCGGCTGGAAGAACTGCGGCACGGCCCAGATCGCGTCGTCGTAGCGGATGTCGTTCGTGACGGACTCGTAGAAGCGCTCCTCGGGATCCACGCCGTTCACGGAGTAGCACTCGTCCAGCGGGAGGATCAGGTCCTGGGCCGCGTAGGTCGCCACGAACTGGCGGTCCATCTGCACGACGTCGGGCGTCTGGCCGCTCGCGACGCGGGTCGTGAACTTCTGCGCGTCGAACGCGGTGGAGTCGAGGTCGATGGTCACGTCGGAGAGCGCGTCGGCCGCGTGCTGCATGCGGGCCTTCCCCACGTCGTCCGCGCCGTCGAAGGCCCAGGCCTTCAGGGTGCCGGAGGCCTCCTTAGTGAAGGAGGCGTCGGCCGCGCCGGTGCCGCCGGATCCGCATCCCGCGAGCAGCGTCGCCGTGGCCGCCGCCGCGATCACCGCGAGCGTCCTGTGTGTCCTGGTCATGGGGATCCCTCCGCGCACCGGGCCTCGTCGCCCGCTCCTCGAACGTACGCCGCTTCCCGCCCGGCGATCCGGGCCGCGAGCGCAGGCGCGCGTCAGGCGCGGAGCAGCTCCACCATCGCGTCGCGCGCGCGGGCGCCCTCCGGGATCGGCATGAGCGCGTACACGTGCAGGAGGTTCGGCTCCACGTGGATCCGCACCGGGTGCCCGACCGCGGCCGCCTTCCGCTCGAGGGCGCGCGCGTCGGCGAAGAGGATGTCGTGCGTGCCCGTGAACACCGTGATGCGGCCGACGCCGGCGAGCGACCCGTGCAGCGGGCTGACCCGCGGGTCCTCCACCGGCAGCTCCCCGCGCCACGACTCCACGGCGGCGCGCAGGCCGTCGACCGCGAGCCACGGGTCGGTGGGCTGGATGCGGGCGATGAGCGGATCCGTGAACGACAGGTCGAGCGCGGGCGAGAGCAGGACGACGTCGCGCGGCGCGTGCACGCCCCGGTCGCGCAGCGCCAGGGCCGCGGACAGGGCGATCTGGCCGCCCGCCGAGTCGCCCATGAGCGTCACGCGGTCGGCACCCGCCTCGGCGACGAGCGCCTCGGCGAGGTCGGCCGTGCGCTCGACGACCTCCGCGGCCGTGCCCGAGGGGACGAGCGGGTAGATCGGCACGGTGAACGTCGTGCCGGTGCGGCGCGCGAGGCCGGCGACCAGCCACCAGTGGAACGGGGAGATCTCGTGGGTCCAGCCGCCGCCGTGCGCGTAGAGGGCGAGGCGGCGATCCCCGGCGGCGCGGGCGGGCGCGACCTCGTAGACGTGCCATCCGCGCTCCACCCGCGCGGTGACGCGCACCCCGCGGAGGAGCGGCGGCGGGGCGAAGCCGCCGGGCCGCAGCACGCGGCGGCCGGCCCGGCGCATCGTGCGGTCGGGCGACGCGAACTCGCCCTGCCCGCCGACCATCGCGATGACCGGCGGCGCGAGCCGCGACAGCAGGCTGCGGGGCGTGCGCGTCACGGCCGGGACCGGGTCGTCGGGGTGGTCGGGATCGTCATGGTCGGGTCCGCGTGCCGTCGATCAGGCCGCGGGGCTGTACCACTTGGAGACCAGGTGGTCGGCCTCCACGCGGCGGATGGTGCCCGAGTGCGAGCGGAGCACGATGCTCGAGGTGCGGATCATG
Source organism: Clavibacter michiganensis subsp. tessellarius (assembly GCF_021922985.1). NCBI lineage: Bacteria > Bacillati > Actinomycetota > Actinomycetes > Micrococcales > Microbacteriaceae > Clavibacter > Clavibacter tessellarius. The sequence continues at coordinate 2,158,255 of NZ_CP040788.1, forward strand.
CCGCGGTGGCGGGTGACGCCCGCGACGAGCGCGCCGTCGGTGACGCCGGTGGCGACGAAGTACGCGTTGTCGCCCGTGACGAGGTCGTCCTGGTCGAGGATGCGCTCGAGGTCGTGGCCCGCGTCGATCGCCCGCTGCCGCTCCGCGTCGTCCTTGGGCGCGAGGCGGGAGAGGAGCACGCCGCCGAGCGCCTTGATCGCGCACGCCGTGATGATGCCCTCGGGCGTGCCGCCGATGCCGACGCACATGTCGATGCGGGAGTCGGGGCGGGCCGCGTTGATGCCGCCCGCGACGTCGCCGTCGAGCAGGAGGCGGGTGGAGGCGCCGGCCGCGCGGATCTGCGCGATGAGGTCGGCGTGACGCGGCCGGTCGAGCACGGCCACCTGCATGTCCTCGACCGCGAGGCCCTTCGCCGCGGCGAGCGCGCGGATGTTGTCGCCGATGGGGCGGTCGAGGTCGACGACGCCGCGGCCCTCGGGGCCGGTGACGAGCTTGTCCATGTAGAAGACGGCCGACGGGTCGAACATGCTGCCGCGGTCGCTCACCGCGATGACGGACAGGGCGTTCATGCGGCCGGCGGCGGTGAGGCTCGTGCCGTCGATGGGATCCACCGCGATGTCGCACGCGGGGCCGAAGCCGTTGCCGACGTGCTCGCCGTTGAAGAGCATCGGCGCCTCGTCCTTCTCGCCCTCGCCGATGACGACGAGGCCGTCGAAGGCGACGGTGCCGAGGAACTTGCGCATCGCGTCGACCGCGGCGCCGTCGGCGGCGTTCTTGTCGCCCTTGCCGATGAAGGGGGCGGAGCGGATGGCCGCGGCCTCGGTGGCTCGCACGAGCTCCATCCCGAGGTTGCGATCCGGATTCGAGTAGTTCTCCTCGGTCATGTGGGGTCCTCCCGTAGAGACGTGCGCGGGCGGCTCCGTCGACTCCGCAAGTGCGTCCCTACGATCCTACGGCGGGGGTGGGCGCCCTCCAGCTGCCGCCGGCGATGTACCGCACCATCACGTTGAGGGTGGCGACGAACGGCACCGCGAACAGGGCGCCGGCGACCCCGCCGACGTAGGACCCCGCGGCCACGGCGAGCACCACGGCGAGCGGATGCACGTGCACGGCCCCGCCCATCACGAGCGGCTGCAGCACGTGCGACTCGAGCAGGTGCACGCCGATGACGGCCGCCAGCATGATGACCGCCTGGAGCGGCCCCACGAACACCAGCGCGATGACGACGGCGAACGCGCCCGACACGATGGCGCCGACGACCGGGATGAAGGACGCGAGGAACACGACGACCGCGATGGGGACGGCGAGCGGGAGCCCGAGGAGCCACGCGGCGATGCCGATGCCGACCGCGTTGCCCGCGGCCACGAAGATCTGCACGCGCGTGAACGCGGAGAGCGTGCCCCAGCCCGCGCGGCCGGCGCCGTCGATGGCGGGACGCGCGCGGCGCGGGAACATGCGGACGACGAAGCCCCAGATGCCGCGCCCGTCGATGAGCACGATGACGATGGTGAAGAAGGCGAGCAGCGCGCCCGTGACGAGGTGGCCGACGCCGAGCCCCGCGTCGAGCGCGCCGGTGAGCAGCGCCTCGCGGCTGTTCTCGAGCGCCTTGCCCGCGGAGGCGAGCAGCGCGTCGTAGTCGGACGGCACCACGTTGAACGGCGGCTGCGCGAGGAGGTCGCGCACGGACTCGAACCGGTCCATCGCCTCGCGCTGGAGGGTGGGGATGCCGGTGCGGATCTGCGTGACGAGCAGCAGCACGAGCCCCGCGATGACGACGGCCGTGGCGAGCAGCGTGGACGTGATGGCGACCCACGCCGGCCAGCGCCGCCTCCGCAGCGCGGCGACGACCGGCTGCAGCAGGGCGCAGACGAGGAGGCCGATGAGGAACGGGACGACCACCTCCTTGAGGGAGACGAGGATCCACACGGCCGCGGCCACCGCGACGCCGATGACGAGCAGGCGCCACGACCACTCGGCCGCGAGCAGGACGCCCGGGGTGACGCCGCGCTCGGCGGCGCGGCCGGCGTGCGGGGCGTCGGCGGGTGTGGCGTCCGGGTGCGCGGCGTCCGGGTGCGCGGCGTCCGCGCCCGTGGCGGACGTGACGGGCGGCTCGGACGCGCCCGGCGAGGGCTCGACGTCGTGGGACATGGCGGTGCTCCGATCTCGATGCGCAAGGAGGAGGATCCCTCGGTCGGAGGAGAGCCTGCGCGCCCATCTTGGCGGGGCCCGACGGGAGCGCGGGCGACGGCGCCGGATGCGTGTGCACGAGGATCCTCCGCGTCGCTGTGGGGGATCCGTGCGGCGCCGCGGATCCACCCTGGCCGGATGGCCGGCCGGCCGGCGCCGGCCGACGCCCGCACTACCCCGCCGTCGCGACGCTGTGCGCCGTGCGCGGCATCGGCCGGCCGAGCCCCGTCGCGTCGATGCCCACGATCCGCCCGTCCACCACCGTGACGAGCCGGTCGAGCGCGGCGCGGTGCACGAGGTCGTGGGTCACGAGCAGGGTCGCCGTGCCCTGCTCGTGGCTGAGCTGGGCGATGAGCTCCATGATCTCGGCGCCGCGCTCCTGGTCGAGCGCGCTCGTGGGCTCGTCGACGAGGAGCACGGACGGGCCGTGCACGAGCGCGCGGGCGATGGCGACGCGCTGGCGCTGACCGCCGGAGAGCTGCGCGGGGCGCTTGCCCGCGTGGGCGGCGAGGCCCACCGCGTCGAGGAGCTCGTCGGCGCGGACGCGGACGGCGCGGCGCCGCGCGGATCCGCCGCCGCCGAGCTCCGCCATCACGAGGAGCTGCTCGCGCGCGGTGAGCGACGGGATCAGGTTCGACTGCTGGAACACGATCCCGATGCCGTCCCGGCGGAGCGCGGTCGCCTCCGTCCGGCTGAGGGTCGCGGCGTCGACGTCGCCGATGACCACGCGGCCGGAGTCGGGGCGGATCAGCGTCGCCGCGACCGCGAGGATCGAGGACTTGCCGGAGCCGGACGGCCCGGTGATGCCGGTGACGACCCCCGCGGGCGCCTCGAGCGAGACGTGGTCGACCGCGGTGAGGCGGGAGTCCCCGTCGGGGAAGGTGAGGGTGACGTCGTCGAGGAAGATCATCGGTTGCTCCCGAGTGCGGTGAGGGGGTCGGCGTGGGTGACGGTGCGGAGCGCGACGGCGGCGCCGGCGAGCCCGAGGACGGCCATGACGGCGGCCGGGAGGACGGTGGTGAGCGGGCTGAGCAGGAACGGGATCGTGCCGCTCGCGAGGGCGCCGAGGCCGGCGACCACGGCGATGCCGACGCCGATCCCGAGCACCAGCACCACGAGGGCCTGCCCGAGCGCGTCCCGGATGAGCGACGCGTCGGACGCGCCGAGCGCCTTCAGCACGGCGATGTCGCCGGCGCGCTGCATGGTCCAGACGGTGAAGAAGGCGCCGACCACGAGCGCGGAGACGCCGAACAGCATCGCGATCATCAAGCCGAGCGACCCGACCTCCGACTTGAAGGTGTCGAGCGCGCCGAGGCTGGTGAGCGCCGGCTGGGCGACGGTGCGGGTGGCGGCCTGGGCGACGTCCCAGTCGGGGGATCCGGAGACGGCGAGCACGGTCGCGTCGCCGTCGCCGCCGAGCCGCTGGTCGGCCGCGGCCCACGCGGCCGGGGTCAGCGCGACGACGGGCGTGTGGCTGTAGGAGGCGTCGCCGCCGATCGACGCGACGCGGTAGTCGGTGCCGGCCACGGTGATCCGGTCGCCGACGGCCGCGTGCAGCGAATGCGCGGCGGCCGAGGAGAGGCCGACGGCGTCGTCCGCGGCGGGCGCGAGGTCGGTGACCGTCGACCCCGGGGCGCCGTGCGGCACCCCGAACAGCGCGACCGCGACGGCGGATGCCGCGTCGCCGTCAGCCGTGGCCCGGCCCTGGACGATGCCGACGGGCGTCACGGCCGTGACGCCCGCGGTGCCCCGCCACGCGGCGACCGCCTGGTCGTCGAGCGACGACTGCGCGAACGACGGCTGGCCGGAGTCCGGCTGCGCGAGCACGAGCCGGTCGCCGGGGAGTCCGAGGACGGCGGAGACGTCCTGCTCCGCGAGGCCGCCGGTGAGCCCGGCGAGGAACCCCACGAGCAGGGTGATGAGCGCGACGACCGCCCCGATGAGCGCGAACCGGCCCATGGCGAATCGGAGGTCTCGACGGGCGACGAACACGGGGGATCCTTCCGGCGCCGGGACCCTCCCTGCCACCGAGACGAGCCTCGCCGTCGGGCCCCGCGCATCCATCGGGGAGGAGTTCGGTCCTCCGATCGAACTTCCGATTGATCCGCTCCCCGCCTCCCGCCCGTAGCCTTCAGGGAAATGGCCGCCCACAGCACCCTCACCCCCGTCTTCGTCGGACTCCGCACGGGGTTGCACGTGCTCTCCGCGACGCTGCTCACCCTCGTGGTGGTGCGCGTGCTCGTCGTCGAGGGTCCGCGCACGCCGGCCGCGCTCGCGCTCTCCGCCGCCTTCGCCGTGCTCTACCTGCTCGGCGCGCGTGTGCAGGCCGCGCGCCCGTCGCGCCGGGTCGCCGCGGGGGCCGGGTGGATCACCGCGCTCACCGCCGCCTGGATCGCGCTCCTCGTGCTGGAGCCGGATGCGGCCTACCTCGTCTTCCCCCTCTTCTTCCTCTACCTGCACGTGCTGCCGCGCGTGGTCGGGCCGGTGGCCGTCGTCGTCGCGACCCTCGTCGCGGTGGTGGCGCTGGGGCTGCACGGCGGGTTCACGGTCGGCGGCGTGATCGGGCCGCTCGTCGGCGCGGGCGTCGCGCTCCTCATCGGCCTCGGCTACCGGGCGCTCGCGCGGGAGTCCGCCGAGCGGGAGGAGCTCGTCGCCGAGCTGATCGCGACGCGCGGCCTCCTCGCCGCCACGGAGCGGGAGCAGGGCGTGCTGACGGAGCGCGCGCGGCTCGCCCGGGAGATCCACGACACGGTCGCGCAGGGGCTCACGAGCATCCAGATGCTGCTGCACGCGGCGGAGGCGGCGGACGGCGACCGGCCGGGCCTCGAGCACATCCGCCTGGCGCGCGCGACCGCGGCCGACGGCCTCGCCGACACGCGCCGCTTCATCCGCGAGCTCGCGCCGCCGTCGCTCGACGCCGGGCTGGGCGCCGCGCTCGGCCGCCTCGGCGCGCAGTGGCGCCGGGAGGGGCTGCGGATCGACGTGTCGGTGCCCGCGTCCGACCCGCCGCTGCCGATGGCCGTGCAGACCGCGCTGCTCCGGATCGCGCAGGGCGCCGTCGCGAACGTCGCCCAGCACGCCGACGCGCGGTCCGTCGAGATCGGCGTCGCCGTCACGGACGCGCACGCCACGCTCATCGTGCGCGACGACGGCGCGGGCTTCGACCCGGCGCGCGTCGGCGACGGCACCGGCACGACCGACTCGTTCGGCCTGCGGGCCATGGCGCAGCGGGTGGAGCAGCTCGGCGGGACCCTCGACGTCGACAGCGCGCCCGGCCGGGGCACCACCATCACCGCGATCCTGGAGGTCGAGCCGTCGTGATCCGCATCGTCATCGCCGACGACCACCCCGTCGTCCGCGCCGGCCTCCACGCCGTGCTCGACGTCGTCGACGACATCGACGTGGTCGGCGAGGCGGCCACGCCCGACGAGGCCGTGGAGCTCGCCGCGTCGCTCGTGCCCGACCTCGTGCTGATGGACCTCCGCTTCGGCCAGGAGCGCACGGGCGCCGACGCGACCCGGCAGATCCGCGCGGTCGAGGCGGCCCCCTACGTGCTCGTGCTCACCAACTACGACAGCGACGGCGACATCCTCGGCGCGGTCGAGGCGGGCGCCAGCGGCTACCTCCTCAAGGACGCGCCGCCGGCCGAGCTGCTCGCCGCAGTGCGCGCGGCCGCGGCCGGCGAGAGCGCCCTGGCGCCCGCGGTCGCGAGCCGCCTCCTCGCCCGGATGCGCGCCCCGCGCGTGAGCCTGTCGTCGCGCGAGATCGAGGTGCTCCGGCTGGTCGCCGACGGTGCCTCCAACACCGAGGTGGGCGCGCGCCTGCACATCACCGACGCCACTGTGAAGTCGCACCTCGTGCACGTGTTCTCGAAGCTCGGCGTGAGCTCGCGGACGGCGGCGGTCGCGGCGGCGCGGGAGATCGGGATCCTGCGCTGAGGGCGGATCCGCGGGGCCGGCCGGCGGATCGGGGACGCGCACCCGAGATGCACGCCCGGGATGCCCCCGATGGGACGCCCCGGGAACGACGAAGGGCCCCGGTCTCCCGGGGCCCTTCGCGCGGATCGGGCTGCGCGCGAGGCGCGGTGCCGGATCCATCTGGCGGTGGCGGTGGGATTTGAACCCACGGTGGAGTCTCCCCCACACACGCTTTCGAGGCGTGCTCCTTAGGCCGCTCGGACACGCCACCGGGATCGAGTGTAGTACAGGGCCGGGCGGGAGCCGCACGGGTGGCGGCGGGCGGATCGGCGACGGCCGGCGAGGAGCCGGGCACCCGGCACCCGCGCCACCCGCCCCGGCGGATCAGCGCGCGACCGTCAGCGCGCGACCGACAGCGCCCGCACCGACACGGGCACCTCGACGCGCACCGGCGCCGCCGCGAGCCGGGCCGCCGCGCACGGCACGACCACCGGCGCCGCCGCGTCGACCACGCGGATCCCGCGCACCTCGACCGCGCCGGGCACGGGGACGACGACCAGGTCGCCCGCGACCACGTCGGCGGGCAGGCGCACGGCCGCGCCGCCGATCTCCGCGGGGCGGGCAGCGGCGGTCGACGCCCGGCCGATCAGCCGCGCCTCCTCCCACGTGCAGGCGAGGCCGGCGATGTCCGCGTCGACGAGCATCGCGCGCGGGGCGTCGTCGGTGGCGGGCGCGACCGCGAGGATCCGCAGCACGAGCGCCGAGGTGCGCGCGGTCGCGGAGGCGCGCCGGCTGCTGCCCGGCTCGACCGCGGCGGCGGTCACCGTGCAGGCGGTCCCCCGCTCCGCGGCGAGCGCGACGAGGGAGACGTCGCCGACCCGCAGGTCGGTCGTGGTGGCGCTGGTGCCGACGGGCCAGAGGGCGGCGGCGAGCGGATCCGGGATGCTGCGGCGGAGCGACGGGAGGATCGCGGTGAGGGTCATGGCAGCAGGTCTACCCCCGCCGTCGGCGGCGCGAGCCCGCCCTCACGGAAGCCGTGCGCCGGGAGCCCCGACCCTCACGGGATCCGCACGACGCGGGCGGCCGCGCGCCGCGACCCGCGAGCGGGCATGCTCGAGGGGACCCGTCCGCCCCGCCTGCCCCGTCCGCCCCGTCCGAAGGAGACCCGTGCCCGAGAACCGCGACCCCGCCATTCACTGGCTCCTCTTCGACATCGGCGGCGTGCTCATCACGCGGCCGGACGACATCGGGGCCATCAGCCGCGCGCTCGATCCCGATGCGCCCGGTGGCGAGGAGGCCGAAGCCCGCGTCCGCGACGCGTTCGACGCGCACCGCGAGCAGTACGACCGCGGCGGCAGCGCGCGGGAGTTCTGGGAGGCCGTCGCCCGCGACCTCGACCTGCCCACGCCCGGCGAGGACGACCTCGCGGAGCTCGTCGCGATCGAGCAGCGCCGCTGGGGAGCGCCGGACGACGAGACGCTCGCCGCCCTGGACCGCGCCGTCGCTGCCGGCTACCGTCTCGCCGTGCTGAGCAACGCGCCGCACGAGCTCGCCGACGTGCTCGAGGACCGCGACGGCTGGGGCGCGCGCTTCGACCACGTCATGACGAGCGCCCGGATCGGCATGGCCAAGCCCGACGCGGACGTGTGGCCGCTCGCCGCGGAGCGCCTCGGGAGCCCGGCCGAGCGGATCCTCTTCGTCGACGACAAGCCCGACAACGTGGAGGCCGCCCGCCGCGCGGGATTCCACGCGCACGTGTGGGAGGGGCTGGGCACGCTCGACCGGATCCTCGCCGGCGAGCTCGCCTGACGCCCGGGCTTCCGAGGACGCTGCCCGAGCCCGAGCCCGAGCCCGACGGCCGCGCGGCCGGACGCCCGACGGACCGCTAGCGCGCGCTCGCCCGGAGCGTCACGCGCCCCTCCACGATGCCCGCCGCGACCGCCGGCATCGCCGTGCTCGTGCTGCGGGCCTCGTTGCGGATCAGCCGGAACGCCTCATCCATGTCCACGCCGAGCGTGTGGGAGATGACGCCCTTGGCCTGCTCGATGAGCACCCGGCTGTCGAGCGCGTGGCGGAGCTGGTCGTGCACGACGCTGCTGTCGCGGATCGTCCGCTCCTGCAGCACGCTGATGGTCGCGACGTCGGCGAGCGCCTGCGCGGCCGTCGCGTCGGCCTCGTTGAGCACGCCCTCGTGCTCGCGGAAGAGGTTGAGCGAGCCGATGATCTGCCCGCGCAGCCGCAGCGGGATCGCGTGCACCGACACGTACCCGGCACCCGCGGCCTGCGCCGAGAAGGCCGGCCAGCGATCGGCGATCTCGCGCACGTCGGACACGGACACGACCCGGCCGGTGCTCACGGCCTCGACGCACGGGCCCTCGCCGACCTCGAGCTGCATCAGGCCGACCAGCCGGCTCTTCTCGCTGGTGGACGCGACGACCTCGAGGTGCTCCGCGTCCGGCCCGATGATGATGCCGGCGGCGCCGGCGTCGAACAGGAGCGTCACCTGGTCGACGAGCGTCTGCAGCAGGTCGAGGACGTCGAAGTCGCCGACGAGCGAGTCGGCGAGGCTTACGAAGGTGTGGACGAGCTGCGCTTCCCGGGTATCCGGCATCGTCGTGGTTCCTCTGGGTCGATCGGGCGGTCGGTGGTGGTGGTGCGGGTCAGCGGTCGGGGCTGAAGTCGAGCGTCCGGCCCACGACGTCCTCGGCGACGTCGCGGAGGGAGCGGCCGGTGGCGAAGGCATGGCCGCGGAGGACGAGGAGCGCGTCGGTCGGCCGGATCCCCATCTGCGCGACCACCATCCCGGTGGCCTGGTGCACCTCGCGGCGCGAGTACCGGCCTCCCCAGGTTCCAGTGTCCTCCTGCGAGCCCTCGACGGCCAGGAGAGCGCGGCGGAGGACCTGGCGGGCGACGATCCGGGACAGGGTCGTGGCGTCGGCCACCTCCCGGTCGGAGATGTCGCGTGCGGTGCGGGAGTAGAGGTCCACCGCGCCGAGGCGGAGGCCCGCGACCGTGAGCGGGAAGGCGAAGACGGCTCCGAGCCCGGTCTCGTGCATGGCCTGGCGGGCGAGCGGCCAGGTCACGTCGCCGGAGCCCTGCAGGTCGGGCTCGAGCACGGGACGGCGCGTGCTCAGCGCCTCCCAGCAGGGTCCCTCGCCCAGGTCGAGCTGGATCTCGTCGAGCCGGGCGGCGCGCTCGTCGGACGCGCAGACGGTCTCGCTGCCGAGCGGGTCGCCGAGGGTGGAGACGGCGGCGCCGCTCACCCCGAGGGCGGCGACGAGGGGCGCGCAGAGATCCGCACCCGCGGCCGTCGCCTGCTCGAGCGCCTGGGCCGCGTCGGCCACGAGCGCGCGACTAGGCACGAGCCGCCGCACGAGGGGGGATGACAGTGATCACGATTGCCTCCAAGGCCCGTCGGGTCCGCGTGGTGGGACGCGGGGCGCAGGGACTGGGTACCGACCGCAGGGGGAGCATACCGTCGCGGGCGTCCCCGCCGGGGGCCGGGCGGGGGCCGGGCCGGGCCGGTGGTCGCCGCCCGTGGTCGCCTGCGGCGCGGGGGCCGCGGAGAATGGATCCCATGACGCGTCCCGACGAGCCCTCCGCCCCTGCCGACGTCGACGGGTCGGAGGCGGCGCGAGCCGTCACCGTCGGGATCCTCGGCGCCGGCAAGGTCGGCACCGTGCTCGCCCGCCGCGCGATCGCCGCCGGGCACCCCGTGCTCATCTCCGGATCCGGCGACCCGTCGCGCATCGCCCTCATCGTCGACGTGCTCGCGCCCGGCGCCGTCGCCACCACCTCGGCCGACGCGGCCGCGCGCGCCGACGTCGTGATCCTCGCGCTCCCCCTCGGCAAGCTGCCCTCGGTGCCCGCCGCCGAGCTCCGCGGGAAGCTCGTGGTCGACGCCATGAACTACTGGTGGGAGGTCGACGGCCACCGCGACGACCTCGCGAACCCGGCCTCCTCCACGAGCGAGCTGGTGCGGGACCACCTCCCCGACTCGACGATCGTCAAGGCCTTCAACCACATGGGGTACCACGACCTCGACGAGGGGCCCCGACCCGCGGGCGCTCCCGGCCGCAAGGGCATCGCGGTCGCGGGCGACGACGACCGGGCGCGCGCCACGGTCGCGGCCCTCGTGGACGCGTTCGGCTTCGACCCCGTGGACATCGGCCCCCTCAGCGCCGGCCGCGTGCTCGAGCCCGGCCGCTCGCTCTTCGGCGTGAACGTCGAGGCGGACGAGATCCGCCGCCTGGTCGCGCTCGAGTCGGCGGACGCGCGCGCCGACACCGCCTCCGAGTAGCCGGCGCCCGGTGGACATCGGCGGCTCCCTCGGCGAGATCACCCTCCAGGTCGCGCTGCTCATGCTGCTCGCGGCGCTCGCGGCCGGCTGGATCGACGCGGTCGTGGGCGGCGGCGGCCTGCTGCAGCTGCCGGCGCTGCTGCTCGTGCCGGGGATCACGCCGGTGGAGGCGCTCGCGACCAACAAGCTCGCGTCGCTCTTCGGCACGACGACGAGCGCGGTCACCTGGTACCGGCGGACGCATCCGGACCTCCGCACCGCGCTGCCGATGGCGGCCGTCGCGCTGGCCGGCTCCTACGGGGGCGCGAGCCTCGCGGCGCTGCTGCCCGCGTCGGTGTTCAAGCCGCTCGTGGTGGTGGCGCTGGTCATCGTGGCCGTCGTGACGATCGCCCGCCCGCGGCTCGGCGACGTCGCGGCCCTCCGCCACACCGGCCGGAAGCACCACGGGATCGCGGCGCTGCTCGGCGTCGTGATCGGCTTCTACGACGGCCTCATCGGGCCCGGCACGGGCACGTTCCTGATCATCGCGCTCATCACCGCCCTCGGCTACGACTTCGTGCTCGCGAGCGCCAAGGCGAAGATCGTCAACGTCGCGACGAACCTCGGCGCCCTCGCCTTCTTCATCCCGCAGGGCCACGTGCTCTGGGCGCTCGCGCTCGGCATGGGCGTGGCGAACATGCTCGGCGGCTACGCGGGATCCCGGATGGCGGTCGCGCGCGGCAGCCGCTTCATCCGCGTCGCGTTCATCGTGGTGGTCGCGGTGCTCATCGTGAAGGTGGGGTCGGACGTGGTGGCGGAGTGGGGCGCGTGATCGATCGATCGCCTCCGCGTCGACCCTGGTGCCACGGTCCGGCCGCTGCCAGGCTCCCCGCATGCCCATCCTCCCGAAGGACCGCGACCCCGCCCTCATCACCGTGCGCCGCGGCGGCACGCTGACCGACGACGACCACCGGCTGCTCGCGACGTGGGCCATCGCGTGCGCGGAGCACGTGCTGCCGCTGTTCGAGGCGGAGCGGCCGGGCGACCCGATCCTCCGCGCGACGCTCGAGGTCGCGCGCGGCTGGGTGCGCGGCGAGGTGCCCATGAAGGAGGCGCACCAGCAGTCGTTCCGCGCGAACGCGGCCGCGAAGGGGCTGCCGGATCCGGCCCGCTTCGCCGCGCTCGCGGCCGGCCAGGCCGTCGCGGTCGCGCACGTCGCGGCGCACGACCTGGGTGCGGCCGCCTACGCGATCCGCGCGGCGAGCGCCGCCGTTGCACCGGCCGAGCAGGACACCGCCCGCGACGCCGAGCGCACCTGGCAGCGCGAGCGGATCCCGGCCCACCTCCGCGACGCCGTCCTCGCCGACCAGCGCGGCCGCAGCTCGATCTGCTGGGGCGCGTTCGACGACCTCGTCTGACGCCGGATCCGTCCGCGCAGGTGGACTCCGTCCGCGGCGGGCATACAGGATCGGAACACGACGAGGCGATCCGGGGCCGCCGGATGTCGAGGTGATGAACATGACGGCCGAGCCGGGAGGCGCCGGGCGCCCGGGGTAGATTCCGGGACCAGCTGGACGCCCCCGTTTCGGGGGCGTCCCCTCGTCGGCACAGTCGTGCCCGCGCTCGCTCGAACAGAGGAGAAGACCATCAGCGACGATGAAGGACAGGATCCACCAGGAGGAGAACGCCTCCCCGGGCGGGTCGGCCGGAGGGGCGTCGTCCTCGGCATGGCCGGGGTGGCCGCGGCGCTCGCCATCGCCCCGTCGTTCACCCGCGCGGACCTGGCCGTGGCGGCGACCGCCATCACGTACACCTGGCCGTTCGCCAACGTGGTGCTGCCGGACCGTCGGTACGGACAGCAGTGGGACGCCTACAGGCCGGACGGCAGGAAGCACGCAGGCGCCGACTTCAACGTCGGTGTCGCGTACCGGGGCACGCCGGTCCTGTCGATCGCGGACGGCACGGTCGTCCGAGGCCGGTACACGGCGGAGGCGAGCGGGACGCAGACCTACACGTTCGGGAACTTCGTCACCATCCGCAACGGTGACGGGATCTACGCGACGTACGCCCACATGGACGGCGCGCCTCTGGTCAACCCGGGCGACCGGGTGTCCCGCGGGCAGACCGTCGGGCGCCTCGGCAGCACCGGCACGAACGTGTTCCACCTCCACCTCGAGATGCGCACCGGCGATCACGCCGGCGACTTCACCACCCAGGACGACTTCGATCCCGTGCCCTTCATCCAGGCACGGCTCGACGTCCCCATCCCCCCCGCGATCGAAGACCTACCGGAAAGGCAAGAGATGTACTTGACCCGCAACAGCACAGGAGAGGTCGCGGTCTTCGGAGCCGACTACCGCAACGTCGCCGGAGGAGCATCCGGCCGGCACAGCTTCACGAGCTTCCAGGAGTACCAGGACTGGCGCGAGCTGGTGCGCTTCTACAACCAGCAGATCGACGTGCAGGGCCTGGACACGCGCGGGAAGCTCTTCCTGCCCCCGGCCGACATCACGAAGATCACGGGCGTCACCGAGGCGAACTGGGCCGTGGTGAACAGCGTCCACGGCAGCTGACCCACCTGCAGCACCGACCCCGTGCGGAGAGCCCCGGCTCTCCGCACGGGGTCTTCTCGTCTCCGGGGCGTGGCGCCGCGTCGCGCCCCGCCGACCCCCGCGTAGGAGTGTCGTGAGGTTCCCCGCCGCCCCGTGAGGGAACCGTATGGATGCGTGAGGACGCCCGATCGCGAGGTGTCTACTCGTCCTCCGTGCCCCCGACGGGCACCCGCGTCCGACCGGCCGCGGCATCCCTCAACGGAGGATCCCCCAGTGCTCGACCTCGTGTACATCGCAGGCGCCATCGTCCTGTTCGCCCTCGTCGCCCTCGTCGGCCGAGGAGTGGAGAAGCTGTGATCACCTCGTTCGCCGACGCCGCCGGCCTCGCCGCCGCCGTGCTCGGCATCGCCTCCGTCGTGTACCTCGTGTACGCCCTCGTCCGGCCCGAGAGGTTCTGATGGACACGCTCGCCGGGATCCTCCAGGTCGCGTCCGTCGTCCTGGTCCTCGTCCTCATCCACCGCCCGCTGGGCGACCTCATGGCGCGCATGTACGAGTCGCGCCACGACTCCCGCGTGGAGCGCGGCATCTACCGCCTCATCGGCGTGGACCCGCGCTCCGAGCAGACCTGGCCCGCCTACCTCCGCGCGGTGCTCGCGTTCTCGCTCGTCGGCGTCCTCGTCGTCTACGGGATGCAGCGCCTCCAGGGGTTCCTCCCCTACGCGCTCGGCCTCCCCGCCGTGCCCGAGGGCCTCTCCTTCAACACGGCCGTCTCGTTCGTCACCAACACGAACTGGCAGTCGTACTCGCCCGAGGCGGTGATGGGCTACACGGTCCAGCTCGCCGGCCTCGCCGTGCAGAACTTCGTCTCCGCGGCGGTCGGCATCGCGGTCGCGATCACGCTCGTCCGCGGCTTCGCCCGCACGCGCAGCGGCACGATCGGCAACATGTGGGTCGACCTGATCCGCGGCTCGCTCCGCCTGCTGCTCCCCCTCTCGCTCGTCACGGCCGTGGTCCTCATCGCCGGCGGCGTCATCCAGAACTTCGCCGGGTTCCAGGACGTGGCGACCATCACGGGCGGCACGCAGACGATCCCGGGCGGTCCGGTGGCCTCGCAGGAGGCCATCAAGATGGTCGGCACGAACGGCGGCGGGTTCTTCAACGCGAACTCCGCGCACCCGTTCGAGAACCCCACGGCCTGGACGAGCGCCTTCCAGGTGATCCTGATGCTCGCCATCCCGTTCTCGCTCCCCCGCACCTTCGGCAAGATGGTCGGCGACACCCGCCAGGGCACCGCGATCGTGGCCGTCATGGCGACGATCTTCGTGGCCTCCTTCACCGCCCTCACGATCTTCGAGCTGCAGGGCGCCGGCACGGCCCCGGTGGCGGCAGGCGGCGCGATGGAGGGCAAGGAGCAGCGCTTCGGCGTCATCGCCTCGACGCTGTTCGGCTCCGCGTCCACGCTCACGTCCACGGGCGCGGTCAACTCGATGCACGACTCGTACACGGCGCTCGGCGGCATGATGCCGATGCTCAACATGATGCTCGGCGAGGTCGCCCCCGGCGGCACCGGCTCGGGCCTCTACGGCATGCTCATCCTCGCCGTCATCTCCGTGTTCGTGGCGGGCCTGCTCGTCGGCCGCACGCCCGAGTACCTCGGCAAGAAGATCGGGCCGCGCGAGATCAAGCTCGCGAGCCTCTACATCCTCATCACGCCGACGCTCGTGCTCCTCGGCACGGCGCTGAGCTTCGCGATCCCCGCCGTCCGCGAGGACGTCGAGGGCACCTCGATCCTCAACAGCGGCCTGCATGGCCTCTCCGAGGTCGTCTACGCGTTCACCTCGGCGTCGAACAACAACGGATCCGCGTTCGCCGGCCTCACCGCGAACACGCCGTGGTTCAACACGGCGCTCGGCGTCGCGATGCTGCTCGGGCGGTTCCTCCCGATCGTGTTCGTGCTGGCGCTCGCCGGATCCCTCGCGGCGCAGGACCGCATCCCCACCACCTCGGGGACCCTGCCCACCCACCGGCCGCAGTTCATCGGCCTCCTCATCGGGGTGACGGTCATCGTGACCGCTCTCACCTACTTCCCCGTTCTCGCGCTGGGTCCCCTGGCGGAAGGGCTCGCATCATGACCACCATCACCCCCGAGACCGGCACCGCACCCGCGGCCGGCTCCGAGCAGCGGGCGTCGCGCGCCCGGGCCATCGACGCCCGGCAGCTCGCCGAGGCGCTCCCGGGCGCGTTCCGCAAGCTCGACCCGCGCCTGATGTGGAAGAACCCGGTGATGCTGATCGTCGAGGTCGGCGCCGCGTTCACCACGATCCTCGCGATCGCCGAGCCGTTCACGGGCGGCGCCGGCACCTCCGGCGGCAGCTCCGTGCCGACCACGTTCACCGCGGGGATCGCCCTGTGGCTCTGGCTCACCGTCGTGTTCGCGAACCTCGCGGAGTCGGTGGCCGAGGGCCGCGGCAAGGCGCAGGCCGACAGCCTGCGGAAGACCCGCACCAGCACCATGGCGCACGTCGTCGCCTCCTACGACGCCTCCGGGGACCCCGGCGCCCAGCGCGCCGAGCTCCGCGAGGTCTCGAGCGCCGACCTCACCCTCGGCGACATGGTCGTCGTGGTCGCCGGGGAGTCGATCCCGGGCGACGGCGACGTCGTGTGGGGCATCGCCTCCATCGACGAGTCGGCCATCACGGGCGAGTCCGCCCCCGTCGTCCGCGAGTCGGGCGGCGACCGCAGCGCCGTCACGGGCGGCACGCGGGTGCTGAGCGACCGGATCGTCGTGCGCATCACCTCGAAGCCCGGCGAGACCTTCGTCGACCGGATGATCGGCCTCGTCGAGGGCGCGTCGCGCCAGCGCACGCCGAACGAGATCGCGCTGAACATCCTGCTCGCGAGCCTCACCATCGTGTTCGTGATCGTGGCGCTCACGCTCAACCCGATCGCCTCGTACGCCGCGGCGACCGTGAGCGTGCCCGTGCTCATCGCGCTGCTCGTCTGCCTCATCCCGACCACCATCGGCGCGCTGCTGTCCGCCATCGGCATCGCCGGCATGGACCGCCTCGTGCAGCGCAACGTGCTCGCCATGTCGGGCCGCGCGGTCGAGGCCGCCGGCGACGTCACCACGCTGCTGCTCGACAAGACCGGCACCATCACCTACGGCAACCGCCGCGCCAGCGAGCTGATCCCGGTGGGCGGCGTGACGGGCGAGGAGCTCGCCCGCGCCGCGGCCATGTCGTCGCTCGCGGACCCGACGCCGGAGGGATCCAGCGTCGTCGACCTCGCGGTCGCCCAGGGCGTGGACACCGCGACGCTGCCCCGCGGCGTCGACGTGCCCTTCACCGCCCAGACCCGCATGTCGGGCGTCGACCTGCCCGACGGCCGCATCGTCCGCAAGGGCGCCTCGTCCGCCGTGTTCGCCTGGATCGAGGAGGGCGGCCGCGCGCTGCCGAAGCTCGTCCGCGACGAGCTCACGGCGACCGTCGAGGCCGTCTCGAACGGCGGCGGCACCCCGCTCGTCGTCGCGACCAAGGACGCCGACGGATCCGGCCGCGTGCTGGGCGTCGTGCACCTCAAGGACGTCGTGAAGGACGGCCTCAAGGAGCGGTTCGCGGAGCTGCGCGCCATGGGCATCCGCACGGTGATGATCACGGGCGACAACCCGCTCACCGCCCGCGCCATCGCCGCCGAGGCCGGGGTGGACGACCACCTCGCCGAGGCGACGCCCGAGGACAAGCTCGCGCTCATCCGCAAGGAGCAGGAGGGCGGCCGCCTGGTCGCCATGACCGGCGACGGCACCAACGACGCCCCCGCGCTCGCGCAGGCCGACGTCGGCGTCGCGATGAACACGGGCACGTCGGCCGCGAAGGAGGCCGGCAACATGGTCGACCTCGACTCGGACCCGACCAAGCTCATCGACATCGTCCGGATCGGCAAGCAGCTGCTCATCACCCGCGGCGCGCTCACCACGTTCTCCATCGCGAACGACGTGGCGAAGTACTTCGCGATCATCCCCGCGATGTTCACGGGCGTCTTCCCGCAGCTCGCGGTGCTCAACGTGATGCAGCTGCACTCGCCGGCGTCCGCGATCCTCTCGGCGATCGTCTTCAACGCGCTGATCATCGTGGCGCTCATCCCGCTGGCCCTGAAGGGCGTGGCCTACCGGCCGCTGAGCGCCTCCAAGGTGCTCAGCCGGAACCTGCTCGTCTACGGGGTCGGCGGCGTGATCGCGCCGTTCATCGGCATCAAGCTCGTCGACCTCGTCGTCAGCCTGATCCCCGGCTTCTGATCCCCTCACCGATCACCTCACGTCACCGATAGAAGGAAGCGCATGTCCTCCCCCCGCCAGTCCCTCCGCACCGCCGGCGTCGCCGTCCGCGCGATGGCCGTCCTCACCGTCGTCCTCGGCGTCGGCTACACGGCCGTCGTCACCGGCATCGGCCAGCTCGCGCTCCCCGCGCAGGCGGACGGCTCGCTCGTCTCCGCCGACGGCCAGGTCGTCGGATCGTCGCTGATCGGCCAGTCCTTCCAGGACTCCGACGGCGCGGCCCTCCCCGAGTGGTTCCAGTCCCGGCCGTCGGCCGCGGGCGACGGCTACGACGGCACCTCCTCCAGCGGCAGCAACCTCGGCCCGGAGAGCGACGACCTCGTGTCCTCCATCGAGGACCGCAAGGCCGCCATCGCGGAGTCCGACGGCGTGGATCCGAGCGCCATCCCGGCCGACGCGCTCACCGCGTCCGCGTCGGGGCTCGATCCTCACATCAGCCCGGAATACGCTCGGGAGCAGGTGGCCCGCGTGGCCGACGCCCGGGGCATCCCCGAGCAGGAGGTCGCGCGCCTCGTCGACCAGCACGTGCAGGGACGCGACCTCGGCTACCTCGGGGAGCCGACCGTGAACGTGCTCGAGCTGAACATCGCGCTCGCCGGCCTCGGCGGCTGACGCCCGCACGACGCGGGCAAGGAAGAGGAGACATGAAGCGCGGTCGACTGCGGGTGCTGCTGGGAGCGGCGCCCGGCGTGGGCAAGACCTACGCGATGCTCGAGGAGGGCAAGCGACTGCGCGACGAGGGCGCCGACGTGGTGGTCGCGGTCGTGGAGACCCACGGCCGCGCCGCCACGGCGGCGATGCTCGAGGGGCTGGAGATCCTGCCCCGGCGCGAGGTGTCGCACCGCGGGGTGGAGATCACGGACCTCGACGTGGACGCGGTCATCGCCCGCCGCCCGACCATCGCGCTGGTCGACGAGCTCGCCCACACGAACGCCCCCGGCGGCCGGAGCGAGAAGCGCTGGCAGGACGTGGACCTGATCCGCGACGCCGGCATCGACGTGATCTCCACCGTCAACATCCAGCACATCGCCTCCCTCAACGACGTGGTCGAGAAGATCACGGGCGTGCCGCAGCGCGAGACGATCCCCGACCGCGTGCTCCGCGAGGCGCACCAGATCGAGGTCATCGACCTGGCACCGGAGGCCCTGCGCGACCGGCTCGCCGGCGGGCGCGTGTACCCGGCCGAGCGCATCGACGCGGCCCTCTCCCACTACTTCCGGCTCGGCAACCTCACCGCGCTCCGCGAGCTCGCGCTCCTCTGGCTCGCCGACGAGGTCGACACCGCGCTCGCCGCGTACCGCGACGAGAAGGGGATCGACGCCCGGTGGGAGGCCCGCGAGCGCGTGGTCGTGGCGCTCACCGGCGGATCCGAGGGCGAGACCCTCCTCCGCCGCGGCGCCCGCATCGCCGCCCGCTCGGCCGGCGGCGAGCTCATGGCCGTGCACGTCTCCAGCCAGGACGGCCTCCGCTCCGGCAGCCCGGAGGCGCTCGCCAGCCAGCGGGCGCTCGTCGACTCGCTCGGCGGCAGCTACCACCAGGTCGTCGGCGACGACATCCCGCGCGCGCTCGTGGAGTTCGCCCGGGCCTCCAACGCGACCCAGCTCGTGCTCGGCGTGAGCCGCCGCAGCCGCCTCGCGGCCGCGACCACCGGGCCCGGCATCGGCGCCACCGTGATCCGCGAGTCCGGCGACATCGACGTGCACATCGTCACGCACGCGGCGGCCGGCGGGCGCTTCCGGCTCCCGCGGATCCGCGGCGGCGCCCTCAGCATGCGGCGCCGGGTGATGGGCGCGCTGCTCGCCCTCGTCGGCGGGCCGCTGCTCACCTGGTTCCTCTCGGCCACGCGCTCGGACGACTCCATCACGAGCGACGTGCTCTCGTACCAGCTGCTCGTGGTGCTCGTGGCGCTCGTCGGCGGCATCTGGCCGGCCCTGTTCGCGGCCGTGCTCTCGGGCTTCACGCTCGACTACTTCTTCATCGACCCGCTGTACACGATCACGGTCGACGAGCCCATGCACATGCTCGCGCTCGTGCTCTACGTGGTCATCGCGCTGCTCGTCAGCTGGATCGTCGACCAGGCCGCCCGCCGCGCCCGCGTCGCCCGCCGCGCGGCCGCCGAGGCCGAGCTGCTGGCGACCGTGTCGGGATCCGTGCTCCGCGGCGAGGGCGCCGTGCACGCGCTCGTCAGCCGCACCCGCGAGGCCTTCGGCCTGCAGGGCGTGAAGCTCGTCGACCGCGACGAGACCATCGCGTGGGACGGCGTCGTCACGGGCGCCGCCGCGACCGACGTGGCCGTGGGATCCCGCGGCGTGCTCACCCTCTACGGCGACGACCTCGAGGCATCCGGCCGCCGCCTCCTCCGCGTCATCGCCGCGCAGCTCGACGCCGCGCTCGAGCACCGCGACCTCTCCGACACAGCCCGCGAGGTCGGCCCGCTCGCCCAGACCGACCGGGTGCGCACGGCGCTCCTCTCCGCCGTCAGCCACGACCTGCGCCGCCCGCTCAGCGCCGCGACCGCCGCCGTCACCGCCCTCCGCTCCCCCGGCATGACCTGGGCCGACGGCGACCGCGAGGAGCTCCTCGCCACCGCGGAGGAGAGCCTCGGCACGCTCGCCGACCTCGTCACCGACCTCCTCGACGTGAGCCGCGTGCAGGCCGGCGTGCTGGGCGTGCGGCTCATGGACGTCGACCTCGACGACGTCGTGCTCGCCGCCCTCGACGAGCTCGACCTCGGCCCCGCCGACGCCGTGCTCGACCTCGCGCCCGACCTGCCCGGCGCCGTCGCGGATCCGGGCCTCCTCCAGCGCGTCGTCGTCAACCTGCTGAGCAACGCCGTGCGCCACGCGCCCGAGGGCGTCCCCGTGCGGCTCAGCACGAGCGCGTTCGCGGAGGCGGTCGAGATCCGCGTGGTGGACCACGGACCGGGCGTCGCGCCCGAGCGCCGCGACGACATGTTCGTGCCGTTCCAGCGCCTCGGCGACACCGACAACGCATCCGGCCTCGGCCTCGGCCTCGCGCTCTCGAAGGGCTTCACCGAGGGCATGGGCGGCACGCTCACCGCGGAGGACACCCCGGGCGGCGGGCTCACGATGGTGGTCGCGCTGCCGGTGTGCCGCGCGGGCGCGGAGCCGGCGGTGGATGCGGTGGCCGCGGATGCGGATCCGGGCGCCGACGCCCCCGCCGCTCCCCCGGCACCCGCCGCCGCGTCCTCGGAGGTGTCCGCGTGAAGATCCTCATCGCCGACGACGACCAGCAGATCCTCCGGGCCCTGCGCATCACCCTCACGAGCCTCGGCTACGACATCGTCACCGCGGACGACGGCGCCGCCGCCATCCGCGCGGCCGTCGCCGAGAAGCCCGACCTGTACATGATCGACCTCGGCATGCCGCGGCTCGACGGCGTCGAGGTGATCCAGGCGCTCCGGCTCTGGTCGACCGCGCCGATCCTCGTGGTCTCCGGCCGCTCCGGCGCCGCCGACAAGGTCGAGGCGCTCGACGCGGGCGCCGACGACTACGTGACCAAGCCGTTCTCCATCGACGAGCTGCTCGCCCGGATCCGCGCCCTCGGCCGCCGCGCCGCCGCCGACGAGGACCGCTCGGCCGCCGTGTCGTTCGCCGACGTCACGGTCGACCTCGCCGCCCGGGTCGTCACCCGCGGCGACGCGCGCGTGCGCCTCACCCCCACCGAGTGGCAGGTGCTCGAGCTGCTCGTGCGGAACCCCGACCGGCTCGTCTCCCGCCAGACGCTCCTCACCGAGATCTGGGGCCCGACCCACGTGAACGACAGCGGCTACCTCCGCCTCTACGTGGCGCAGCTGCGCAAGAAGCTCGAGCCGGATCCCTCGCACCCGCGGCACCTGCTCACGGATCCCGGCATGGGGTACCGGTTCGTGCCGGCGGGGGCGGGGCGGGCGCCCGAGGAGGCGTAGCCGATCCCGTCGACCCGGCGCCGCGCGGCACGACGCACGACGCACGACGCCCATCGACGGACGGGTCAGCGGTCGCTTCGCGCGAGCCGCGGCGTCGGGATGCCGAGCTGCCGGGCCGTGCTCCGCGCATCCTCGAGGACGGCCCGGTGCTCGGCGGCGTCCGGATCGGTGTGCGCGGCGAGGCTCACCCGCGCGATGGGCACGAGGACCGTCGCGGCCGCCAGCATCCAGGCGGTCAGCCCGGGCAGCCGCCAGGGGAGCGTGGCAGCGACGTGCCGGCGGAGGTCCACGCCGCGTGCCTCGAGGACGGGGAGCAGCTCGCGGCTCGCCAGGAAGGCGTCCCGGAGCGCTCGCGGGTCCCCGACCATGCGCGCGAGACCTCCCGCGGCCCGCGCCCGGGAGAACATGCCGGCGTCCATGGCGAAGTGCAGCAGCAGCCATCCCCGCATGTCCTCCTCCTCCCGTGCGCCGATCCCCGCCTGCCGGAACGCCGCGCGCACCAGCTGTCCGCGACGACCGGCCGCTCGCCCAGATGCCTCCAGGACGATCGATCGGAACAGGGCGCCGTGGAGGACCCCGTCCGGCCCGAAGCCCCCGCCGGCCTGGGGGAACCCGAACACCACCTGGTCGCCGGGGAGGGGCGCGGTCGCCGCGAGCGGCTCGCCCCAGACGTTGCCGAAGACCAGCACGGTCGCATCGCCGATGCGGGGCGCGAGGTACGCGGCGGCCTCCTCGAGGCGGTGGTGCCCCACGCTGAGCACGACGAGGTCGAACCCGTCCGCGGATCCGAGGTCCTCCCGCAGCCGCGTGGCGACGGAGCCGCGGACGCGACGCCCGAGGGGCGACCGGCGCGCGTCCATGACGTCCGTCCGCACCTCGTCGCCGTACTCGGCGGCACGGCCCGGGCGCACGAGGAACTCGACCTGGTGCCCGCCCTCCTGGAGCACCCGGCCGTAGATGGTCGCGATGACCCCGCGTCCGAACATGAGGATCTTCATGGCGCTCTTCCCGTTAAAGTGGAGATCGTCTCCACACCTGATTATGTGGAGATGATCTCCGGATGTCAACGGGAGGGTGCATGGCCGACGAGAAGCCGCTGAGGACCGACGCGCGGCGCAACCGCGAGGCGATCATCGCCGCGGCGCGCTCGGTGTTCGAGCACGACGAGCAGCTGAGGTTCGACGACTTCGCCGCGCGCGCGGGGGTGGGCGTCGGGACGCTGTACCGCCACTTCCCGACCCGCGAGGCGCTGGCCGCGGCGGTCTACCGGGGCGAGGTGGTCGCGCTCTGCGAGCGCGGCCGCGCCTCCTCGCTCCCGCCCGCGGAGGCCCTGGAGACGTTCTTGCGCGCGTTCGTGGACTACGTCCTCGAGCACGCCCCGCTCGCGCGCACGCTGGCCGGCATCGTCGACGACGACGCCCGCGCCGACGGCGGCAGCGAGCTCGAACGCACCCTCACCGACCTGATGTCCCGAGGGGTCGCCGACGGCACCATCCGCGACGACGTGAGCGCGCGGGCCGTGATGATGGCGCTCCACGGGATCGGAGCCGCGGCCGACGGGCCACGTCGGGCACCGGACGCCCGGGAGGTCGCGTCGCTCCTCGCACGCGGCCTCCGCGTCGCCTGATCCCGCGACGTGCCGGCCAGCAGGCACCCGGATCCACGAGCGTAGGCTCCCGTGGTGCCCCAGAGATCCACCCGCTCCGCCCGTCCCGCCGCCCTCCTCGCCTCCGCCGCCGCCGCGCTCGGCGGCCTCACCGCCGCAGCCCTCGTCGTGCCGCGCCGGTTCGAGGCCGGCCGTCGGGCGCGCGCGGTCGTCCTCAACGAGACGCTCCCCGTGAACTCGGCCTGGTGGCGCGAGCACGCGCAGCTCGAGGGCGACCTCCTCTACGTCGCGCTCGGCGACTCCACCGCGCAGGGCATCGGGGCGAGCCGTCCAGTGAACGGCTACGTCGGGATCCTCGCCGACCGGGTCCGCGCCCTGAGCGGCCGCTCGGTCCGCACCGTCAACCTCAGCGTCTCGGGCGCCCGCGTCGCCGACCTCGTCGAGTACCAGCTCCCCCGCCTCGCGAAGCTGCGGCCCGACGTCGTGACCCTCGCGATCGGCGCCAACGACATCGCCGGATTCGAGCCGGTCGCGTTCGAGCGCGACCTGGGCCGGATCCTCGACGCCGTCCCGCCCACCACCGTCGTCGCCGACCTGCCGTGCTTCCACTTCCCCGCGAGCGAGCGGAAGGTGCGGGTCGCGAACGAGATCGTCCGCCGCCTCGTCGCCGACCGCGGCCTGCGCCTGGCGCCCCTCCACGCCATCACCCGCCGCCAGACCCCGATCCTCGCGATCACCCAGGCCGCCGGCGACCTCTTCCACCCGAATGACCGCGGCTACCGCGTCTGGGCGAGCGCGTTCCTGCCGTTCCTCCCGGCGACGGTGCGGGCGCTGGAGGTGGCGGGGCGCTGACGCGCGCGCGTCGTCGGGTCCCCCATCCCGAGCGGGGGCCGCACGGTCGATAGGGTCGCGACCATGACCCGGCACCCCGGCGACCGCGTCCTCGCCGTCCTCATCGACTGGCTGTTCATGTGCGTGTGGATCGCGCTGGTGGCGGCCGTCACGGTGCCCCTCCTCCTCGTCGGGGCCGCGACGCATCTCCCGCCCGTCGCGGAGAACGCCGTGGCGACGCTGGTGCTGGTCGTGCCGATCACGATCGCGCTGGCCGTGCTGGAGTCCGGACCGCGCCAGGCGACGCCCGGCAAGCGCGCGCGGAGGCTCATCGTGCAGGACGCCCGCACCGGCGAGGCGCTCCCGTTCCGCCGCGCGCTGATCCGCAACGCCCTGAAGGTCGCGCTGCCCTGGATCGTCGGGCACGCGACCGTGTACACGATCGTCGGCGCGAGCACCGGAAGCGGCTCCGTCCCGCCGGCCGTGCAGGCGGTGACCGCGATCGCGTACGCGCTCCCGGCGCTCTGGCTCGCGACGCTCCTCCTCGGCTCGGGGCGCACGCCCTACGACCGAGTCGCGGGGAGCGTCGTCGCGCGGGCGTCCGACTCCTGACTGGTGTCCCCAAGGTGCCGCGCGCAATGCAATCCTCGCGTGTCTGAGACTGCTCGACCACCGGCCGAGCTCAGGACCGTGATTCACGAATGCCCCGGGCGCATATGCCGTGTCGGCTTGGGAATCACGAGCAAACCGGGTCCCAAGCAATTCGAGGCGGCTGGGAATAGCGCTGCCGGCTATTCAGTTATCCCTAGCCTGGCGCTTCTGCCATATAACCGAAAGGCTGTCATGACTAACGCAGAGATCATGGAACTGTTTTTAAAAACGTTTGCTAGCCCCGATGATGCTGGGCTTTTCCTCGACTTCGAAGGGGTCGACAACTACAACTGGACGGTCCCTCGAGTGGAGACGGAAGATGCACTGGAAGAGGTGTCACCGGACCTAGAGGACAGCCAGCGCGATCGCCTAGTCGCGGAATTGAACGACATCAACCCCGCGTGGGCTCGAAAGTCCGATCTGTAAACGCTCATCACAGGCGGTACGCGCAGGAGTACAAGCCATGTCGGTGCCCGCCGGTAGAGTCCCCCGCATGGCCCGCATCCACTCCACGTACCGCTGCTCGGAGTGCGGGTGGACGACCCCGAAGTGGGTCGGCCGGTGCGCCGAGTGCCAGAGCTGGAACACCGTCGCCGAGGTGTCGCAGACGCCCGCGGCGGCCGGTCGCGTCACCACGCTCACGCCGGCCGGGTCCAGCCAGGCGCGGTCGATCATGCACGTCGGCACCGCGTCCGCCAGCCACATGCCGAGCGGCGTCGGCGAGCTCGACCGCGTGCTCGGCGGCGGCATCGTGCCCGGCGCGGCCATCCTCATGAGCGGCGAGCCCGGCGTCGGCAAGTCCACGCTGCTGCTCGAGGTCGCGGCGCGCGCAGCGGCGAAGGGCGCGAAGGTCCTCTACGTCACGGCCGAGGAGTCGGTCGCGCAGGTGCGCATGCGCGCCGAGCGCACCGGCGGGCTGCAGGAGTCCCTCATGATCGCGGCCGAGACCGACCTCGGCACGATCCTCGGCCACATCGAGCAGGTCGCGCCCGACCTCCTCATCGTCGACTCCGTGCAGACCGTCTCCAGCAGCACGTCCGATGGCCTGCCCGGCCACCCCGGCCAGGTGCGCGAGGTCGCCGTCACGCTCATCCGCGTCTGCAAGGAGCGCGACCTGCCGCTGCTGCTCGTCGGCCACGTCACGAAGGACGGATCCATCGCCGGCCCGCGGCTCCTCGAGCACCTGGTCGACGTGGTCTGCCAGTTCGAGGGCGACCGGCAGACGTCGCTGCGCTTCATCCGCGCGCTCAAGAACCGCTTCGGCCCCACCGACGAGGTCGGCTGCTTCGAGATGGCGGGCGACGGCATCGTCGAGGTGCCGGATCCGAGCGGCATGTTCCTCTCGCGCGGCGTCCACTCGGTCTCGGGCACGTGCGTCACCGTCGCGATGGAGGGCCGGCGCGCCCTGCCCGTGGAGGTGCAGGCGCTCGTCGTCGACACCAAGGCCCCGCAGCCGCGCCGGGTCGTCAACGGGGTCGACGCGTCACGCGTCGCGATGCTGCTCGCCGTGCTCGAGAAGCGCGCCAACGTGCGGCTCTCGGATCGCGACGTCTACGTGTCCACGGTCGGCGGCGTGCGGCTCACCGAGCCCGCGGCGGATCTCGCCATCGCCGTCGCGCTCGTGTCGGCCGTCAACGGCAAGGCCATGCCGCACGACCTCGCGGCGTTCGGCGAGATCAGCCTCGCCGGCGAGATCCGCGGCGTCACGTCGGCGCCGCAGCGCGCGGCGGAGGCCAGGCGGCTCGGCTTCACGCAGATCGTCGACGCCGAGTGGGGCCCGCTGTTCTCCGCGCTCGGCCGCGCGTTCTCCCTCGCGAAGAGCGAGCGGGAGAAGGAGCTCGACGAGGCGTTCTGATCAGCCCGCGTCGACGGATCCGGCCGCGTGCTCCCGCACGTGCGCCACGGCGTCGTCCACCACGTGCGTCACGTGCGTGTCCGCCACCTCGTAGCGGGCGATGCGGCCCTCGCGCTCCACGCTCACGAGCCCCGACGCCCGCAGCACGCGCAGGTGCTGGGAGACGAGCGGCTGCGACATCCCCGACTCCTCGACGAGCTCGGACACGCTCATCCTCCGCGACGCCAGCAGCCCGATGAGCCCCAGGCGCGACGACGACGACAGCACCTTGAAGAGCTCGGCGGCCTGCTCGAAGCCGGTGGGTGGGTAGGTCACCTGGACGATCCTACGGGCGGGCCTCCCCGCGGACGACGACGGGGACCGGGCCGCATGGCCGGGTCCCCGTGTCGATCCTCGCGCGTCACCGCGCTCGGGATCAGTGCTCGTCGTAGTGGTCGCCGTGCTCGGCGTGCTTGTGGCCGTCGTGGACGAAGTCGACGTGGTCGTCGTGCGTGACGGTCTCGTGGCCGCAGTCGGTGCCGTGCTGGTGCTCGGCGACGGTGTGCTCGGCGTGGGTCTCGGTGGTGTCGGTCATGATGCGTCCTAACGTCGGTGGAGCACCAGGATGACAGACGCATGCACGGATGGCAATGGATGCATCCAATCAGGAACCGTACTCATGTGCGCACATGGGCGGACAGCGCCGCGTGGGTCAGTAGAGCAGGAACGACTTCGACTGCGCGCTCTTCACGCCCGCCACCTCGACCGAGAGCGTGTACGTCGCACCTCCCGCGGGCACCGCCGGGCGCTCCTTCTCCTGGCACGTCGTGGTGGACGAGCGCTGGCGCGACCACTCGAACGGCGACGACGTCTGCGGCGTACGGGCGGCGAGCTCGACCTGCGCGTCCTCGGCGCCCGTCTGGCAGTCGGTGGACTTCCAGTACACGTCGGATCCGCTCGAGATGGTGAACACCTGCGTGGTCGTGCCGAGGTTCGCGGTGCAGGGCTCCATGCCCGTGTTCGTCACGGTGAAGGAGAGCTTCGGGAGCACGCCCGCCTTGTAGGAGGCGGCGTCGGTGACCGGCGTGACCGTCAGCTGGCCGACGGCGCAGGATCCGTCGGCGTTCGTCGCCGTGCCGGCGCTCGCGCTCGGGCTGGGCTCCGCGGCGGGCTCCGCAGCGGCGTCGTCCGTGCCGGCCGCCGCGTCCGACGTCGGCGTGGCAGCGGGATCCGCGGTCGGCGCGGAGCCGCGGCCGAGGTTCGCGACGATGATCACGACGACCGCGATCACCGCCACCACCACGAGCAGCGCGAGCAGACGGCGACGGCGGTACACGGCTGCGGACGGGCGGCCTTCGGGCGAGGTCGAGGACATGTGGCCAGGGTACGGTCGGGCGGCCGCCCGGGCGGGTCGGCGCGCCCGTCGGTCACACGCCTCGCGGCGGCGGCGGTCAGAGCGCCTTGAGCATGCGCGTGTTGCCGAGGGTGTTCGGCTTCACGCGCGAGAGGTCGAGGAACTCGGCGATGCCCTCGTCGTGCGAGCGCAGCATCTCGTAGTAGATCTCCTGCGCGATGATCGACTCCGCCACCTCGTGGTACCCGTGGCGCGAGAAGAAGCCGACCTCGAAGGTCAGGCAGAACAGGCGGCTGAGGCCGAGCTCGCGGGCGTCGTCCTCGAGGCGCTCGAGGAGCGCGTGGCCGACGCCGGTGCCGCGGGTGTGCGCGGCGGCGGCGAGGGTGCGGATCTCGCCGAGGTCCTCCCACATCACGTGCAGCGCGCCGCAGCCGACGACCTCGCCGGACGCGTCGACCGCGACCCGGAACTCCTGCACGTTCTCGTAGAGCACGACGAGGTCCTTGCCGAGGAGGATGCCCTCCATCACGAGCGGCTCGACGAGCTGCTGGATCCGCGGCACGTCGCCGGTGCGCGCGCGTCGCACGGTGACGCCGCCCGCGGGCTCCGCTGGCTCGACGACGACTGGCTCTGCGCTCACGATGACGACCCTCTCGGTCCGCGGCTCGGGGGCGCGGATCCGGTGTCCAGCCTAGCGACGGGCGTCCCCCGCGTCCGGGGTGGGCGGCTCGGCGCCGGGGCCGAGCCGCGCGATCATCCGCGGCGCGATCCACACGATCGCCACCACGCCCACCACCGCGCGCAGCCCCGCGAACACGAGCACCCACCAGCCGACCCCGTCGCCGCCGACGAGCAGCGCGATCCCGATGACGACGAGCGCGGCATCCGCGACGAACGGCACGCGCAGCCAGAACATGAGGCGGCGGACGGGATCCATGCCCCGATCATGCGCCGCCGACCTGCATGGGCGTCCGTCGCGCGGGCCACGCGGCGTCATCACGACGGGCGACCCGGGTGGTCCGCACGGGGCTCGGCCACGGCGAGCGCCGTCCGTACGGTCGAGGGGAGGCGCGCACCGGCGGGTCACGGAGGAGCGCGATCGCATGAGCACCGAACACGATGGTCCCGGGTACGGGGACCCGAGCGCGGTCCACCCGATCCTCCCCGCGCGGACGCGCTGGCCCGCGCGCGAGCAGCCGGCTCCGCCACGGCTGCCGGTGTGGACGCCACCCGACTACCGCATAGCCCACGTCGCGATCGCGATGGGAGCGCTCCTGCTGGGCGTCTCCGCGTGGACGAACGGGCTCCTCGTGCTCAGCAGCCTCGCCGCCACCTTGCCGCCGCGGTTCGACGAAGGAGGAGGCGTGGTGTACGACGACGTGCAGAATGCGGAGACGATCCGCCTCTTCGCGTGCTCGATGTCCGCGCACGGGGCGACGCTCGTCTTCCTGGTGCTCGCGAGCATCACCGGAGGACGCGGTCACCGGACCGCGTCCGTGTTCCTGTTCCTGTCGGTCGTCTTCGGGGTCCTGTTCGCGCTGCCCGCGGTGACGGACGCGTGGCAGTACGCGGGACGCTGAGGCCTCTGCCTCAGCCGGCCACGTGAGGGCCCGGCCGGTCCGCGACGGGCGCGCCCGACGGCGGCGCCCAGTGGTCGGACGCGGCGCCGACCGGCGCATCCGCCGTCGCCCGCGCCTCCGCCGCCCGCCGCCCCAGCGGCAGCCGGACCCCGAAGACCGTGCGGCCCGGCTCCGACTCCACCCACACCGCGCCGTCGTGCGCCGCGACGATCGCCTGCGCGATCGCGAGGCCGAGGCCCGTGCCGCCGGTGGAGCGGGCGCGGGATCCGTCGCCGCGCACGAAGCGCTCGAACAGCGAGGCCTGCAGCTCGGGCGGGATGCCGGGGCCGTCGTCCGTGACGCGGATGACCGCGTGCCCCTCGGATCCGGCGCCCTCCACCGCGAGCGACGCGACGACGCGCGTGCCCGCGGGCGTGTGCGTGCGGGCGTTCGCGAGCAGGTTGACGAGCACCTGGCGGAGCCGCGCGTCGTCGCCGGGGACGCTCACGGAGTCCTCGGGCAGCTCGAGGTCCCAGTCGTGGTCGGGGCCGGCCGCGCTCGCGTCGCCGACCGTGTCGAGCAGGATGCGCGTGACGTCGACCGGATCCGACTCCAGCTCGCGCCCCTCGTCGAGGCGCGCGAGGAGGAGCAGGTCCTCGACGATCGTGGTCATGCGCACCGACTCCGACTCGATGCGCGACAGCGAGTGCGTCACGTCCTCCGGCAGCGCGTGCGGGCCGCGGCGGGTGAGCTCGGCGTAGCCGCGGATGGAGGCGAGCGGCGTGCGCAGCTCGTGGCTCGCGTCCGACACGAACCGCCGGACCTTGGCCTCGCTGGCCTGCCGCGACGACAGCGCGTCCGCGACGTGCCCGAGCAGGCCGTTCAGCGCGGCACCGACGCGGCCCACCTCGGTGCGCTCGTCGGTGTCGGATGCGGGCACGCGCGCCTCGAGCGCGACGTCGCCGCGGTCGAGCTCCAGCGCCGCGACGTGGGTCGCCGTGTCGACGACCCGGTCGAGCGGACGCAGCGCGCGGCGGACGATGGCGGTGCCGAGGAGCGCGGCGAGCGCGAGCGTGAGGGCGGCGACCACGGTGATCACGAGCACGAGCTGCTCGACCACGTCGTCGGCGGGCTTCGTCGGCAGGCCCGTGACGATGGTCGCGCCGGAGGAGGAGGTGCCGCCCACGAGCCGGTAGCTGCCGAGCGCGCCGCCGAGGTCGACCGTGCGGGGGACGCCGTCGGTCGGCACGCTCTGCAGCTGCTGGCTCTGGCGTTCCGTGAGCTCGACCGCGCCGGCGCCCCCGGGCTCGCCCGCGGCGGCGCTGCGGTCGGCGATGTAGCCGCCCGAGACGACGCCGTCGATGATGGTCGCGCTGATCGTGCCCACCTGCTGCCCGAACGCGCCGAGCCCGCCGGGAGGCGCCCCGGGGAAGCTGCCGTAGCCGCCCGGATCCCGGTCGACGTAGCTCTCCGACCGGGCGGCCGTGGCCTGCAGCTGCTGGTCGACCTGCTGCACGAGCGACGCCCGGAGCGCGAGGATGCTGACCGCCCCGATCAGGATGCTCGCGAGCGCCAGCAACCCCACGACGCTGAGCACGAGGCGGCGGCGGAGCGTCATCCCACGGGCGGCGGCGACGAGCCGGGACCGCAGGGACGCGGCCCGCGCGGCGGCGGAGGCGAAGGCGGGGGCGACGCGCGACGGCTCGGCCGGCGTCGTCACTCCGCGGCCTTGAGCATGTAGCCGCTGCCGCGCACCGTGTGGATCATCGGGTTCCGCCCGGCGTCGATCTTGCGGCGGAGGTAGGAGATGTAGATCTCGACCACGCTCGACTTGCCGCCGAAGTCGTAGCTCCAGACCCGGTCGAGGATCTGCAGCTTGCTGAGCACGCGGCGCGGGTTGCGCATCAGGTAGCGCAGCAGCTCGAACTCGGTGGCGGTGAGCTCGATGGGGTCGCCGGCGCGGGCGACCTCGTGGCTGTCCTCGTCGAGCGTGAGGTCGCCGACGCGGATCACGGGGTCGACGCTGTCGCTGACCACGAGGGTCGAGCGGCGGATGAGGCCGCGCAGCCGGGCCACGACCTCCTCGAGGCTGAACGGCTTGGTGACGTAGTCGTCGCCGCCCGCGGTGAGGCCGGCGAGCCGGTCGTCGAGGGAGTCCTTCGCCGTGAGGAAGAGCACGGGGATGTCCTCGGCGTCGGCCCGCAGGCGCGACAGCACCTGGAGGCCGTCGAGGTCCGGCAGCATGATGTCGAGCACCACGGCGTCGGGCTTGAACTCGCGCGCGGCGGCGAGCGCCTGGTGCCCGTTCTCGGCCGTGCGGATCTGCCAGCCCTCGTAGCGGAGCGCCATCTGGAGCAGGTCGGTGAGGGACGCCTCGTCGTCGACGACGAGCACCCGGATGGGCGACCCGTCCGCACGGGTGAGGCGGGGCTGCGGGGCGGCGGCGGGCTGGAAGCCGGAGGGCGTTGCGGTGGTCACGGGATCCATCATGCGGATGTTCCTATGAACGGGCCATGAGGCGGCCATGCGCGGCATTCGACGGCGGATCGGAGCACCGCGTCAGAAGGGCAGCGGGCCGCCGCTCCGCACGCCCTCGCCGACGAGCGCGGCCACGACGAGCCCGAGCAGGATCCCGCCGCTGACCCACGGGAGCACGTCGACGTCGATGGGAGCGGTGTCCGGGTATCGCCTGCGCCGGGCCCGCTCGTCCGTGCGCATCGTGTAGGCGCGCGCGAGGCAGACGAACGCCGTCGTCGCGAGCGTGGCGGTGCCCGTCCAGCGGGCGAGCGCCGTGACCGGCTGACCGCACAGCGCGGCCACCCACACGAGCAGGGAGCCCAGGGCGAAGACGACCCCGATGATCCACCACGCGAGGTCTGCCGCGACATCCGCCACCTCGTAGGCGAAGGAGGACGGGGTGCTCGCGTAGCGCGCCGCCTTCCGCTCGCGCTTGGTCATGCGCGCCGGATCGGCGAACTCCGCGCGGTGCCGCTCGATCGCGGGCATCAGCGCCGCCACCTCCGCGTGCAGATCTGCATCCGTGGGCAGCGCCAGGAACCCGGGGATCTCGTGGTCGGCGATCCCGGAGTGCGCGATCATCCGGGCCAGCCGGTCGCGCTCGACCTCCGTCGTCCAGCCCGGCGACGCGATGCCCCAGCGGCCGGCCTGGTCGGGCGCGATGAGCTCGCGGTACAGCTCGGCGAGGGCGAGCCGGGCGTCGCCGTCGCGGGGTTCCTCGCGCAGGTGCTCCTTGAGGAGGGCGAGCGCCGCGGCCCGGTCATGCTCGTCCCAGAGGAGGCGGGCGCGGGTCGGGGCATCGGGATCGTCGGGCACCGGCCGATGCTGCCAGGCCGGCGCGCGCAGCGAGCGGGCAGCGCACGGGCAGCGCACCTGCGCCCGCGGACGACGACGGGCCCGGCGCGTGGTGCGCCGGGCCCGGGTCGTGCGGAGGTGCGGGGAGCTAGCGCCCCTCGTCCGTCGCGCGCGTGACGGGCTCGCCGTCGACGCTCGCGCGGTCCTCCTTCTGCTTGTCGCCGCGGGTCTTCGCGAGGCTCGCGACGGTGGCGACCGTGATGGTCGCGCCGATGAAAAGCAGCGAGAACCAGATCGGGATCTCGGGCGCCCAGAGCATCGGCTCGCCGCCGTTGATGAAGGGCAGCTCGTTGACGTGCATCGCGTGCAGCACGAGCTTCGCGCCGATGAACGCGAGGATCACCGCGAGGCCCTGCGACAGGTACACGAGGCGCTCGAGCAGGCCGCCGATGAGGAAGTAGAGCTGGCGGAGCCCCATCAGCGCGAAGGCGTTCGCGGTGAACACGATGTACGCCTCGTTCGTCAGGCCGTAGATGGCGGGGATCGAGTCGAGCGCGAACACCAGGTCGACGAAGCCGATCGCGATGACGCAGAGAAGGAGCGGCGTCACGAAGCGCTTGCCGTCGATCTTCGTGGTGAAGCGGTCGCCGACGAAGTCGTCGTGCACGGGGAGGATCCGGCGGGCGATGCGCACGAACATGTTGTCCGCCGCGTTGCCGCCGTGGTCGCCCTTGATCTGCTGGTACGCGAGCACGAACAGCAGCGCGCCGAAGATGTAGAAGACCCAGGAGAAGTTCTCGATGAGGGCGGCGCCGAGGGCGATGAAGCCGGCGCGCATGATCAGCGCGATGACGATGCCGATCATCAGCACCTTCTGCTGGTACTTCCGGGGCACGGCGAACCCGGTCATGATCAGGAGGAAGACGAACAGGTTGTCGATCGACAGGGCCTTCTCGGTGAGGTAGCCGGCGAAGTACTCGCCGCCGTAGCCCCAGTCGCTGGTGAACCCGATGCCGACGCCGAACGCCAGCGCGAGGCCGATGTAGAAGGCCGACCAGCGGGCGGACTCGCCGATGGTGGGCTCGTGCGGCTTCCGCACGTGGGTGAAGAACTCGTAGACGAAGAACGCGATGGTGACCGCGATCGTGATGAGCCAGGTGGTCGTGGTGATGTTCACGGGGGTCTCCGGAGTGAGGCCGACGGGATATCGGGACGAGAGGTGGCGTGCGGACCCGCCCATCGTCCCATGCGGGGTCTCCGCATCCGGGGAAAAGCAGCTGGGTCGACGCTGCGTGGCTGGCCCGTGCGTCCGGGCTGATCCCCCCGGATCAGGTGAGGCTGGGCGCCTGGAACGGGTAGGCGACGTACGCGAACCGCCGGGAGTCCGGTGCCCAGCTGGTGACGTTGATGGTGCCCTGGCCGCCGGGGAAGGACGCGAGGTCGCGCGTGCGGTGGCTCTGCCGGTCGATGACGCGGAGGATCACGTCGCGGTCGGCGGGGTGGCCGAGCGTGCCGGGCGGGAAGGAGAGGTAGACGATGTGCTCGCCGTCCGGCGACGGGTGCGGGAACCAGTTGACGCGCTCGTCGGAGGTGAACTGGTGCGTGTCGGTGCCGTCGATGCGCATCGTGAACAGCTGCGCGTGGCCCGGCAGGTCGGATCCGCGCTCCGAGTTGTAGTACAGCCAGCCGCCGTCGGGCGAGAACTCGGCGCCGTCGTCGGGGAAGCCGTCGTCGGTGAGCTGCGTGGTGGGGCCGCCGTCGACGGGCACGAGGTGGATGTTCGTGGTCCACTCGCCGCGCGCGTCGAGCTGGCCGCCGATGACGCTGAGCGTCGTGCCGTCGGGCGAGACGCCGTGCAGGTAGTTCTTGAAGCCGAGCGCCGGATCCCGGTCCGCCGTGATCCGCCGCCCCGGCCCGCCCGCGCCGTCGTTCCAGAGCACGCTGTAGAGGTGTCCATCGCGGCCGGAGACGTACACGTGCGCGCCGTCGGGCGACATGACGTGGTCGTTGTTGATGGGCGGGACGCCGCCGAGGTCGACGGCCTGGAAGTCGACCGCGGGCTCGGGCAGGTCCGGATCCGGCTCCTCCGCCTCGGGCGCGCGCAGCCGCCAGAGGCCGCCCTCCGCGTTCACGACGAGCCAGCGGCCGTCGGGCGTCCAGTTCGGCGCCTCGATGTGCAGCACGGCCGACTCGGCGACCATGCGCTCGGCGCCCGTCTCCACGTCGACGACGAGGAGACGGGCCAGCTGGCCGTCGCGCAGGGTCACGCGGCCGATCCGGTGGAGCCCGTGGAGCCCGCCGCGGGCGCGTCGTCCCGGTTGTTCGCGAACGCCGAGTCGAAGAGGCTGTCCGGCGTCGGCCAGAGGAGGGAGCGCACCTGGGCGAGGGCGTCGGGGGCTCCGTGCAGGCGGTCCATCCCCGCATCCTCCCACTCGACGGAGACGGGGCCGTCGTAGCCGATGCTGCGGAGCGCGCGGAAGGCGCGCTCGAACGGGACGTCGCCGTGGCCGACCGAGACGAAGTCCCAGCCGCGGCGCGGGTTGCCCCACGGGAGGTGCGAGCCGAGGCGGCCGCCGCGGCCGTCGGAGGTCACCCGCGTGTCCTTGGCGTGCACGTGGTAGATCCGGTCGGCGAAGTCGAGGAGGAAGCCGACGGGGTCGATGCCCTGCCACATCATGTGGCTCGGGTCCCAGTTGAGGCCGAAGCCGGGGCGGTGGCCGATCGCCTCGAGCGTGCGGCGGGTGGTCCAGTAGTCGTAGGCGATCTCGCTCGGGTGCACCTCGAGCGCGTACCGCACGCCCGCGTCGTCGAACACGTCGATGATCGGGTTCCAGCGGTCGGCGAAGTCCTGGTACCCGGCGTCGATGACCGACTCCGGCACGGGCGGGAACATCGCGACGTACGGCCAGATGCGGGATCCGGTGAAGCCCGTCACGCGCGTGACCCCGAGGCCGGCGGCCGCCTTCGCCGTGAGCTTCAGCTCCTCGGCCGCGCGCTGGCGGACGCCCTCCGCCTGGCCGTCGCCCCACACCTTGGAGCGGAGGATGGCCTGGTGCCGGAAGTCGATGGGGTCGTCGCACACGGCCTGGCCGGTGAGGTGCTGCGAGAGCGCGTGCACCTGGAGGCCGTGCCGCTCGAGGATCTCGAGGCGGCCTCGGAGGTACGCCGGGTCCTCGGCCGCGCGCCACACGTCGAGGTGCTCGGCGGAGCACGCGATCTCGAGGGCGTCGAACCCCCAGCCGCTCGCGAGCCGGGCCACCTCCTCCAGGGGCAGGTCGGCCCACTGGCCGGTGAACAGGGCTACGGGGGTGGTGCTCTCGGGCATGGTTCCCTCTCGTCGACGGTGACGGTGCGGTGCGGTGGCGCGGCCCGGTGACGGCGCGCGGGATCCACGCTACACACCGGGCCGCGCCCGCTCCCGGGTGGCCGTCAGCGAAAGTTCGCCGACTGGGTGCGCTGGTAGCCGGCGAGCGTGACGCCGCCGAGCAGCACGGCCCAGGCCGCGAGGATCACCAGAGGCGGGCCGACCACCGCGAGGTCCTGCCGGGCGACCGCGCTCGTGAGCGTGCTCCACGCGCCGGTGGGCAGCAGCACCGTGAGCGGGTCCCAGGGCGTGCCGCTCGTGTCGCCGCCCGTGAACAGGCCGCCCGCGAACGAGAGCGGCAGGTAGACGAGGTTCGCGAGGCCGAGCGCGCCGCGGGCGGGGAACCAGTAGCCCATCGCCAGGCCGAGCAGCGCCATCGGGACGGCGCCGGCCAGCACGGCGAGCGCGACGGCGGCGAGCGTGGCCGGATCGCCGCGCACGCCGCCGGCGAGGACGCCGACCGCGATCACCGGGATCACGAAGACGACGCCGAAGACGCACGCGACCGTGAGCTTGGCGGCCAGGCGGATCCACGCTGGCACGGGCGCCGTGAACAGCCACCGCTCCCACGGCGACTCCCGGGCCGACGCGACGCCGACGCCGAACTGGAACGTCACCGTGCCGAGGACGGAGAAGAGCACGTAGCCGAGGAGCACGCTGAGCCGTGCGCTCGGCGGGCCGCCCTGCGGGAGCCCGACGACGACGTAGATGAGGACGGGGTAGGCGAGCAGCGGCAGCACGAAGGCCGGCATGCGGGCGTTCTGCGCCAGCTCGCTGACGACGTGGGCGCGGTAGATCGCGGCCCGGCGTCGGGCCGTGGGGCGGGGCGGGAGCGGGGCGGGGGTCGGCGCGGGGCCCTGCCGGGATGGGCCGGACGCGACGGACGCGCCTGGTGCGCTTGGTGCGCCTGGCGTGCCGACCGTCGGGGCGGCGTGCGGATCGGTGCCGGTCATGCGCGGGGCTCCTCGTGTGCGGTGCGGCGGGCGGGGTCGGCGCGGGGCGCAGGCGGGGCGGCGGATCCGTGATCCGGGACCGGGCTCCCCGGGGCGCTGGCGTCCGAGGCGTCGCCGCCCGGCGCCCCGCCACTCGGCGACCCGCCGCCCGGCCCTCCGCCGCCCGGCCCTCCGCCCTCGAGCACGCGCGCGAAGATCTCGCCGAGGCCCGGCTCCGTCACGGTGAGCTCCGGATCCTCGATCACGGCGAGGACGAGTCCCGCGACCGCGTCGGAGCGGTCGGTGTCGATGCTCCAGCGCACCCGCTCGCCGGGGAGCGGCTCGGCGACCTGCTCGGGCCGGGCGCCGCAGGGCACGAACGCGCGCGCCTCGTGCGGCGTCGCCCGGAAGCCGACGCGGCGCACCCCCGCGAGACCGCGGAAGTCGGACGCCGTCCAGTGGCCGAGGACGCGTCCGTGGTCGAGGCACACGACGGTGTCGGCGAGCGCGGCGACCTCCTCCATGTCGTGCGAGGCGAGGAGCACGGTGCGGCCGGAGTCGCGCACCGCCGTGATGGCGTCGCGCACGGCCGCCCGCCCCGGGATGTCGAGCGCGGCCGAGGGCTCGTCGAGCACCACGACGGGCGTGCCCGCGCCCACCACGCAGGCGAGCGCGACCCGACGCCGCTCGCCGCCGCTCAGCCCGCCGGTCTGGCGCGCGGCGAGCCGGTCGAGGTCGAAGCGGTCGATCGCCGCGGCCGGCGTCAGCGCGCCCGCGTGCGGCACGAGCGCCAGGGCGAGCACCTCGCGCACCGTGAGGTACTCGGGGAACGCGAGCGCCTGCGGCATCACCGCGACGAGCGAGGCCGTCGGGCCGCCGCGACGCACGTCGTGGCCGAGCACGCGGGCCCGGCCCGCATCCGGCCGGCGCGTCGCCGTGAGCACGTCGATGGCCGTGGTCTTGCCGGATCCGTTCGGCCCGAGCAGCGCGTGCACGAGCCCCGGTGCGAGCGCGAAGGACGCCGCATCGAGGGCGCGCGTGCGGCCGAAGGCGCGGGTGATCCCGTCGAGCTCCACCGCGTCAGTCATGGGATGCCTCCTCCTCGGCGAAGTGCCGCGCGCCGGTGGCGGCCGCGTGCGGGTCGGGGGGACGCCGCGCGGCGGGTGCGGGTGCGGGTGCGGGCGCGGCTGCGGCTGCGGGCCCGGATCCGGTGCCGCCCGGATCCGGACGCCCGCCCAGCGAGACCGCGTAGAGCGACGACTGCGTCACCCCGTCGAGCCCGAGCACGGCGTCGAGCTCGTGGTCGACGAAGCCGACCCAGCCGATCGACGGCAGCCCGAGCGCCGTCGCCACGAGCAGCGCGTTCTGCGCCACGTGCCCCGCCTCGAGCAGCGTGAGCCGGTACCCGCGCAGCCCGTACTTCGTGCGGGAGCGCTCGAAGCTGCCGGTGATCACGATCGTCACGGCCGCCTGCTCCGCGAGAGGCGCCATGGCCGTCGGCGCCGCACGTCGGAAGCGGGCGAGCCGGCCGGCGCGGTCGAGGCCGGACACGTCGACGAGCGCCTCATCGAGCGGGTCGAGCTGGTGGATACCCGCCGCGACGCCCTCGGCCGCCCGCACCACGACGTGCAGGTCGAGCGGGTAGAGCCCGCCGGCCGAGGGCACGAAGCGGCCGGTGCCGCCTCCGCCCCGCGGGCCGTAGGCGAGCCGGAGCACGGTCGCGAGCTCCGGGAGCGCGAGGGGCGCCGCGAGCTCGTCCGGATCCGCCGACCGCCGGGCCGCCATCGTCGCCCCGAGCCCGTGCGGGAGCGGCAGCGCCGGCGGCAGGGCGAGCGCCGGGAGCAGGCGCGGGGCGCTCGTGGCGCCGCCCGGTCCCGCGTCCGCGACGCCCTGCGCCTCCTGTGCCAGCTGCTGCGCGTACCGCACGTCGGTCCAGCCCGGGTGGGTGATGCGGGTGATCTTGGACGCCTCGTGGAAGTCCTCGGCGAGGTCGCCCGCCGCGCGCTCGACCGCGCCGCCGACGCTGAAGATCGGGCCGACGCTGCCGGCGGGCGCCGGGGCGGGTCGCGACTCCGCGCCCGTCCCGGCGGGGCCGTCCTCCGCCGTGCGCGCGGGCGCCGTGCCGATGTCGGTGATGCTCATGGGGTCCTCCTGGTGGTGCGGGCGCGACGGGCGATGCGGGCGCGGTGGTCGGTGCGGGCGGTGGTCGGTGCGGGCGCGCCGGGTCGCGCCGGCTCGCGATGACGGGGACGCGGGGCGGCGGGCCGCCCTCACGGGAACGGGTGCGGGATGCCGACGAGGTCGGCCGGCCCGTGGATCGCCGGCCCGTCCCGCCAGCGCCGGTACAGCCGCGGATGCCCGAGGAACCGGGCGTCGTGCCGCACGTCGAGCGCGACGAGGTCGGGGCTCAGCGCGCGCACCACGTGGAAGCCCGCGGCGCGCACCTCCGGCGAGGTGATCCCGGCCAGCAGCACCTCGATCCCCTCCCGGTGCAGCCCCTCCACGACCTCTCCCCAGCTCGACGGCCCGCCCACGGAGGCCACGCGCTCGTCCGACGCGTCGAGGGCGGCCGACAGCGGGCGGGCGGACGGCGGGCAGTGCAGCCGCACGTGGTCCTCGAACTCGACCACCGCGGACGGCTCGACGGGCGGCCGGGGCAGCAGCCGCAGGCACCAGTTGTGGGTGTGCACCGCCTCGCGCACGGCGTTGAGCACGGCCCGGTCCAGGCGGAAGTCGGCCGCGCAGCCCACCGCGACGCCGATCCGGTCGCTCCGCAGGACGGCGAGCAGCACGGGCACGTCCGCCGCGGCGTCGAGCACGCGCAGCGAGAAGGCGGCGCCGAACCGCCCGCAGAGCTCCTCCAGCCGCGCGAGCTCCCTCCGGGTCGCCTCGGCGAGCCGCGGGCTGGCGCGCCAGTCGAAGGCCGGCGGCGTGGATCCGCGCAGCCACGCCCGCTGGAACGCGTCGCGCTCGATGAGCTCGAGGATCGCCCGCCCCGCGGCGAAGCCGAACGTGGGCCCGGCCGCGACGCCGGACGAGGTGGCCGGCTCCAGGTGCCGCTCGCGGTGCCCGTCGGACGCGTGCGGGTCGTCGAAGACCACCATCTGCGCGGGGACGTGCACCGGCCTCCCGCCGTGCAGCGAGCGCGCGGCGAGCCAGGTGAGGAGGTCGCCGCGCTCGGCGCGCTCGAACGGGAACGCCGGATCCTCGCGTTGCGCAGGATGGAAGCGCCGGAACGCGTCCGGCTCGACCTGGCGGGCGTCGGAGCCCAGCGGCGCGCGGAACGCCCCGCGGGCACCGGCCAGGGAGAGGCGCTCCACCGCCTCGCCCACGCACGACCTCCGGGCCGCGGCGCCGTCGCCGCCCGGCCCCATGCTGAACCCCTCGGTGGGGATGCCCGCGAGGAAGCCCGTGTCGGCCGTGCGGGCGGAGTGCAGGGCGTCGGGGATGGCGTCCGGCGTGAAGGCCATGGGGTGCGAGTACGCGACGAGCCCGGTGTACGGGCTCACCACGTCGGCGCCCGCCGTCCTCAGGCGCGCCACGGCGACACCACCCCCGCGTAGGGACGCGGCCCGCACGTGCCGCAGCGCGCGACGCGGAAGACCGGATGCGCCTCCGCCGACAGCACCTTCGGCTCGACCACGAGGACGGTGCTCGCGACCAGCCAGTCGCGCGCGAAGACCCAGCGGGCCGCGTAGCGCGCGGCGAAGCCCGCCGCGATGGCGTCGAGCCCGGGATCCCGGGCGATGGGCGCGACCGCGTCGGCCGCGGCCGCGTGGTCCGCGGCGAACGGCGTGGTCGAGGCCCAGCGCAGGGCGACGCACTCGAGGCACGGCCCCTCGTCCGGCACGACCACGGGGCCGACGAGCTGGAAGCGGCCGTCGAACGGGTGGATGGGGAGCCAGTCGCGACCGGCCGCGTGCATCCGGGCGCCCACCTCCCGGAGGACCCGCCGGCTGCCGGCCGCGATGACCAGGTCGGCGTCGGCCTCGTCCGTGAGCTCCGCCGAGGGCAGCGCCTCGGCCAGGGCGGCGAGCAGGGTCGGGATGGCGTCGCCGACCAGGGCGACCCGCGCGGGGGTGCGCGGATCCCGGGGGCGGCCGAGGCCCGTGCGGTCGCCGCCGTTGCGCCGCGCCTCGTCGAGCACGTGCGCGAGCTCGGCCTGGTCGGGGTCGTCGAGGCGGCCCACGGGATCGGGCGCGGCGTCGGCGGCGGGCCGCGTGGGCGCGCCCACGACGACGTCGCGCACGACGAGCTCGTCGACGAGGTCGGCCACGACCGGGGCGTGCATGCCGAACGCCTCGTCGACGTCCGCGCGCGTGAAGGGTCGGGAGAGGAGCCGCGACACCGCGGAGACGGCGTCGCCGGAGGGCAGCTGCAGGGAGACCAGCTCGCGACCGCCGAGGAGGTGGAGGGTGTCCTCCACCTCCCCGACGGCGTAGCGGGGACTCACCGAGTAGGTCGTCGACGGGTCCATGGCGGATGCGTCAGCGAGGCTGCTGCTTGCTGCTGCACGAGCAGCACGTGCTGCAGCAGAGGGTGACGTCGGCCATCACGACCTCCGCCTCCCGCCCGCGGTGCGTGATGGTGAAGCCGAACGCCTCGGCGAGCAGCGCGTCGGCGCGCGCGGCGTCGACCTCCTCGACGCGCGTGGGCTCCTCCGCGAGCGCCGACGCTCCCGTGCGGGCCGGTCCTTCCATGAGCAGGGTCATGCCGTTTCCTCTCTCCGTGCTGGTGTGGGTGGGTGGGACGACGCCTTTCTAGCACGATCCTCCGTGCCCTGGTCGGAAACGCATTGCCTGTTGACAAGCCCGTCGCCGGGCAGCAGGATCCGCCCGCGCGAGGTCCCCGGGGCGACGGATCCGCGGCGTACCCTGGAGCCCGTGACGGACGAGATGCTGGCCTTCCCGTGGGAGGACGACCTGGCACCCGCCACACCCGCGCCGCCTCCTCCCCCGCCGCACCTCACGCGCATCGTCGCCCACTCGTCGGACCGGGTCGCGTGGCTCCGCGCGCGCAGCTTCGGCATCACCGCGACCGACGTGGCCCGCCTCGCGACCGACGCCTCGCTGCAGGCGGTCGCGCTCGAGAAGCTCTACGGATCCGGCTTCGGCGGCAACCGCTACACCGACCACGGGCGCGAGCGCGAGCCCGAGATCGCCCGCTGGGTCGAGGCGGAGCACGGCATCGTCCCGAGCGCCCACCTCTTCCACGCGGAGGGGCAGCGCCGGCACCTGGCGACCCCCGACGGCGTGGGCCTGCGGGCCGACGGCCGGCTCGAGCTCGCCGAGATCAAGACCACCGCGAAGCCGTGGCGGAGCATCCCGCGCAACTACCTGCGGCAGATCTGGTGGCAGCAGTACGTGCTCGGCGCCGAGCGCTCGCTCATCGTCTGGGAGCAGCACGTGGACTTCGTGCCCGTGCACGACATCCCGAAGTGGAAGTGGATCGACCGGGACGAGGCCGAGATCGCCGCGCTCGTGGCGCGCGCGAACGACCTCATCGCGCTCATCGTGCGCATGGCGAACGCGCCGGCGGGAGCCCGCGGCCTGGCCTGACCCGCCCCGGACGGGCCGTCGACCGATCCCGCCCGCGCATTCTTCTCGCCCGGGGAACACCGCGGAAACACGCCTGACTCATCGGGCGTCTTCACTGGTGATGCGGGGGCGCGGTGGGATCCACCGCACCGTCACGTACGAGGAGGGGTCGCACGATGAGCCAGGTCGTCCAGTCGAGA
The DNA here is from genome assembly GCF_021922985.1 of Clavibacter michiganensis subsp. tessellarius. Lineage (NCBI taxonomy): Bacteria > Bacillati > Actinomycetota > Actinomycetes > Micrococcales > Microbacteriaceae > Clavibacter > Clavibacter tessellarius. Next base: position 2,200,630 of record NZ_CP040788.1, read on the forward strand.
GCCGGCGTCGCCGCCCGGGCCCAGGAGGACCGCGCGGCCGCGTCCCTCGCCCTCGCCCCGCACGGCGCCACGATGCGCGCCGCCGTCGTCGCCGAGACGGGCGGGCCGGACGTGCTCCGCATGGCCGACGTGCCGATCCCGCACCGGCTCGACTCGGAGGTGCTCGTGAAGGTCGTCGCCGCGGGCGTGAACCCCGTGGACCTGCGGCTGCGCGCCGGCGAGCCGGGCGGTCCGACGCTCGGCGCCCTGCCGGCGGTGCTCGGGCGCGACTTCAGCGGCGTCGTCGTCGAGTCGCCCTACGAGGACCACGCGCTGCACCCGGGCGACGAGGTGTTCGGCCTGGCCATGGCGCCGCGGATGCCCGGCAGCTACGCCCCCTACGTCGCCGTCCCCAGCGTCAGCCTCGCCCGGAAGCCCGCGCGCCTGTCCCACGTGGAGGCGGCGGCGACGCCCGTCAGCGCGCTCACCGCGTGGGGCATGGTCGTCGACATCGGCAAGGCCCACGAGGGCCAGGTCGTGCTGGTGCACGCGGGGGCCGGCGGCGTCGGCCACTTCGCGGTGCAGTTCGCGCGGCACTTCGGCGCCCGCGTGATCGCGACCGGCTCGCCCCGCAACGTCGACTGGCTGGCGGAGCTCGGCGCCGACGAGGTCATCGACCGCACGCAGGTGCGCTTCGAGGACGTGCTCGCCGACGTCGACGTGGTGATCGACCTGGTCGGCAACTGCACAGACGACACCGGCTCGCGCTCGCTCCCGGTGCTGCGCCGCGGCGGCCTGATCGTCAGCGCCCCGATGCAGGGCTGGCCGACGCTCGTGCAGGACGCCGCCGCCGTGGGCGTCCGCGCCACGCACTACGAGGTCGCTCCCGACGGGCAGACGCTCGCGGTCATCGCGCGGCTGCTCGAGTCGGGCGACATCAAGGTCTATGTGGACGAGGTCTTCGACCTGGCGGACGCGGCCGAGGCGCACCGCCACGTCGAGAGCGGGCACGCGCGCGGCAAGGTCGTGCTGAACGTGTCGCGCGGCTGATCTGGCGGCTGATCCCCGGGCGGGTCAGGAGACCGGATCCACCAGCGGCCGCTCCATCACGTGGTCGGTCTCGACGGAGTCCGCGAGCCGGAACGACCGCGTGCCGACGATGCGGAAGCCCCGGCTCCCGTAGAAGCGGATCGCGCGGGCGTTGTGCTCGTTGACCCCGAGCCAGATCCCGGCGTCGGCGTCCCGGCCGCGCTCCCCCGCGAGCTCCCGCGCGACCCGCAGCGTCTCGGCCAGGAGCGGGCGCGCGACGCCGGCCCCGTGGGATCCGCGCTCGACGTAGACCTTGCTCAGCTCGACCTCGGGACGCAGCCGCAGCGCGCCCGCGACGTCGGGATCCGCGGGCGGCGCCGCCACGACCATCGTGTAGCCGACCGCCCGGCCGTCGACCTCCGCGAGCAGCACGCGGTGCGACGGGCTGGCCAGGTGCGCGGCGAAGCGCGCGGGAGAGAGGACCGTGCGGATGTGCTCCGCGATCGCCTCCGCCGTCGTGCTCGGCGGGCAGGCGAGGGCGAACGTGCGGGCGGCGAGGGCGGCCACCGCGTCGGCGTCCGCGGGGGTCGCGACGCGGAGGGACGGGACGACGGGATCCGGGATGCTCACCCCCCGAGCCTAGGCAGCGCGGAGCACCGTGGACGACGCACGGGCCCGGGGACGACGGGAGCCCCCAGGACGACGGAAGGGCCCGCCGAGGCGGGCCCTTCCTGTGCTGCGGGTCGTGCGTGCGCTCGCGCGCGGCGGTGCTAGATGGAGTTGACGTCCACCGGGATGCCGGGGCCGAAGGTCGTGGAGACCGTGGCCTTCTGCACGTAGCGGCCCTTCGAGGAGGACGGCTTGAGGCGGACGATCTCCTCGAGCGCGGCGCCGACGTTCTCCGAGAGCTGCTCGGGCGAGAAGCTCGCCTTGCCGACCACGAAGTGGACGTTCGCGTGCTTGTCGACGCGGAACTCGATCTTGCCGCCCTTGATGTCGGACACCGCGCGCGCGACGTCCGGGGTGACCGTGCCGGTCTTCGGGTTGGGCATGAGGCCACGCGGGCCGAGCACCTTGCCGAGACGACCGACCTTGCCCATGAGCTCGGGCGTCGAGACGGCGGAGTCGAACGACGTGTAGCCGCCCGCCACCTTCTCGATGAGCTCGTCGCCGCCGACCTCGTCGGCGCCGGCGGCGATGGCCGCCTCGGCCGCGGGGCCCGTCGCGAAGACGATGACGCGGGCGGTCTTGCCGGTACCGTGGGGAAGGATGACGGTGCCGCGGACCATCTGGTCTGCCTTGCGGGGGTCGACGCCGAGCTTGAGCGCGACCTCGACGGTGCTGTCGAACTTGCTGGAACCGGTCTCGCGCGCGAGCTCGACGGCCTCCGAGGCGGTGTACGCCTTCGTCGGGTCGATCTTCTCGGCTGCGGCCCGGTAGGCCTTTGACTTCGCCATTCGTGTCTCCTGTTTCGAGAGTGCGGTTGATGTGAGCCTGGCCGGCTCTCCCGCGTGATGCTGGAGCGGATCCCGGACGGGACCCGCGGGGTGGTGGAGGCTAGGCCTCGACCGTGATGCCCATGGAGCGGGCGGTGCCGGCGATGATCTTCGCCGCGGCGTCGATGTCGTTGGCGTTGAGGTCGGCCTGCTTCTGCTCGGCGATCTCGCGGACCTGGTCCATCGTGAGCTTCGCGACCTTGACCGTGTGCGGCGTGCCCGAGCCCTTGGCGACTCCGGCGGCCTTCTTGATGAGCTCCGCGGCCGGGGGCGTCTTGAGGATGAACGTGAACGTCCGGTCCTCGTAGACGGTGATCTCGACGGGGATGACGTTCCCGCGCTGAGCCTCGGTCTGGGCGTTGTACGCCTTGCAGAACTCCATGATGTTGACGCCGTGCTGTCCCAGCGCCGGCCCGATGGGCGGTGCGGGGTTGGCGGCGCCGGCCTTGATCTGCAGCTTGATCAGACCCGTGACCTTCTTCTTCGGTGCCATTTCTCTTCCTTCTCCTTGATTGCTAGATCGAGCGGGCCGCGCGGCCCGACCGCCTAGAGCTTGGTGACCTGGTCGAAGCTGAGCTCGACCGGGGTCTCGCGCTCGAACAGGGAGACGAGGACCGTGAGCTTGCCGCTCTCGGGCTTGATCTCGCTGATGGAGCCGGGGAGGCCCGCGAACGAGCCCTCCTTGATCGTGATGGTCTCGCCGATCTCGAAGTCGACCTCGGCCGCGACGACGCGCTGGGCCTGGCCGCCCTTGGTGGGCTGGCCCTTGACCTGCGCCACCTCCTTGATCTCGACGAGGCTCTTGAGCATGGAGAAGGCCTCCTCGAAGCGCAGCGGCGTCGGGTTGTGGGCGTTGCCCACGAAGCCCGTGACGCCGGGCGTGTGACGCACGACCGACCAGCTGTCCTCGTTGAGGCTCATGCGCACCAGCACGTAGCCGGGGATGCGCACGCGGTTGACCATCTTGCGCTGGCCGTTCTTGATCTCGACGACGTCCTCCATCGGGACCTCGATCTGGTAGATGTCGTCCTCCATGTTGAGCGACACCATGCGGTTCTCGATGTTGCTCTTCACGCGGCGCTCGAAGCCCGCGTAGGAGTGGATGACGTACCACTTGCCCGGCTTGGAGCGGAGCTCCTTGCGGAAGTCCTCGTAGGGGTCGACGTCCGACTCCTCCTCGGCGGGGGCATCCTCGTCGGGGACCAGGTCGGCCTCGGCCTCCGCGATGTCCTCGGCGGTGGCGGGGGTGACGTCGGCCGGCTCGAGCGCCTCCTCGGCTGCCTCCTCCTCGGCCTCGTCGTCGGTCGCCTCGACGGCGGCCTCGGCCTCGTCGGCGGAGTCCACGTCGAGCGCGTCCTCCACGATCGCGTCGGCCTCGGGGTCGTCGACCGACTCCATCGCGTCGAGCGCCGCCGTCAGGTCGGTCTCGACCGAGTCGCCCTCGACGTGCAGGGCGGTGTGCTCGGCCGCGTCCGAGCTGCCCTCGGATGCGGTGGTGACGGAACCCTCCTGGGCCTCGTCCACCTCGGAGGACTGCTCCGCCGCGGGGGCGAGGTCGACGTCGTCGCGCTTGCTCTCAGCCAATGGATCTACTTCCCTCGTTCTTCGTCGTGCGTTGCCGTTCCGTGCCGTGCTGGTGCCGCGCCGGGCCGCGCGGATGCGGGACCCGTGGGGATCCCGGCCGCCGTCGTGCCCTCGCGCTCAGGGGCCCGATCCGCCCGCTGTCCGCGTGCGTCCCGTGCCTCGCCGCCCTCGCGGGCGGTCCCGGTGCTAGGCGCCGTTGCCGAACACCACGATGGCGAGGTACCCGAACAGCTGGTCGAGGAGGGAGACGATCACCATCATCACGATGACGAAGGCCAGGACCACTCCCGTGAACGTGAGCAGCTCCTTGCGGGTGGGGGTGACCACCTTCTTGAGCTCCTGCACGACCTGCTTGATGAAGAGCACCAGCCGGGCGAAGGGGTTGCGTCGCGCATCCCGCTGCTCGCGAGCCTGCGCGACGATCTCCTCGCTCGGCTCGTCGACGATCTTCCGCGCCACGCGTGGGTCCCTTCCTGCATTGCTCGGCTCGACCCGGAGTTCGGATGAGCCGCGATGTCACGCGCCCGGGGACCCGTTCCATCTAGCAGGGCGGACAGGACTCGAACCTGCAACCTGCGGTTTTGGAGACCGCTGCTCTACCAATTGAGCCACCACCCTCTGCGTCGACACCCGCCTGCCCCTGCGCCTCGTGACCGTGCGAGCACGGACGGAAGAGGGCGCGGAAGAGCATGGCGGAGATACCGACCCGGACGAGTGTACCAGCATCCGCGCCCGACCTGTCCGGGCGTTCGTCCGGCGACCGCGGCACCCGCGTGGCGCCCGTGCCCGGTCCCTATGCTCATGGGCATGGCCGAACCGCAGAGCACCGTCCCCCTCAGCCGCGTCTCCACCCGCATCGGATCCATCGCCGAGTCCGCGACCCTCAAGGTCGACGGCAAGGCCAAGGCCCTGCAGGCCGCCGGACGCCCCGTCATCAGCTTCGCGGCGGGCGAGCCCGACTTCCCCACGCCCGACTACGTGGTCGAGGCCGCGGTCGAGGCCGCGCGGGATCCCCGCAACCACCGCTACACCGCCGCGGCCGGACTCCCCGACCTCCGCGAGGCCATCGCCGAGAAGACGCGCGCGTCGTCGGGCCTCGACGTGGGCATCGACCGGATCATCGTCACCAACGGCGGCAAGCAGGCGGTCTACCAGGCCTTCCAGACGCTGCTCGACCAGGGCGACGAGGTCCTCGTGCCCACGCCCTACTGGACCACCTACCCCGAGGCCATCCGGCTGGCGGGCGGCGTGCCCGTCGACGTCTTCGCGGGCGCCGACCAGGGCTACCTCGTCACCGTCGAGCAGCTCGAGGCCGCGTGGACGCCGCGCACCAAGGTGCTGCTGTTCGTCTCGCCCTCGAACCCCACGGGCGCCGTCTACTCGCGGGAGCAGACCCGCGAGATCGGCGAGTGGGCGGAGTCGAAGGGCCTCTGGGTCATCAGCGACGAGATCTACCAGGACCTCGTCTACGACGGGGCCGAGGCCGCGAGCATCGTCGACGTGGTGCCGGCGCTGGCCGACCGCACGATCCTCGTCAACGGCGTCGCCAAGACCTACGCCATGACGGGCTGGCGCGTCGGGTGGATGGTCGGCCCGGCCGACGCCATCAAGGCCGCCGGCAACCTGCAGTCGCACCTCTCCTCCAACGTCTCGAACGTCTCGCAGCGCGCGGCCATCGCGGCGCTGCGCGGCCCGCGCGACACCGTCGACCGGATGCGCGAGGCCTTCGACCGCCGCCGCCGCACGATCGTCGCCGAGCTCGACGCGATCCCCGGCTTCGTCACGCCCACGCCCCAGGGCGCCTTCTACGTCTACCCCGACGTGACGGGCCTCTTCGGCCGCGACATCGACGGCGTCACGCCGACCACCTCGCTCGAGGTGGCGGACGTGCTGCTCGAGAAGGCGGAGGTCGCGGCGGTCCCCGGCGAGGCGTTCGGCCCGAGCGGGTTCCTGCGCTTCAGCTACGCGCTGGGCGACGAGGCGCTGCTCGAAGGCGTGCGCCGGATCCGCGACCTCCTGGCCTGATCCGCCGCCCGGCCCGTGCGGGTCGGCCCGCCCCTAGAGGGAGAGGCCGACCAGCACGGGCTCGGGCTGCAGGATCACGCCGTGCTCGCTCATGACGCGGCCCTGCACGTAGCGCGCGAGGGCGGCGACGTCCTCCGCGGTCGCGGTGCCGCGGTTGGTGAGCGCGAGCGTGTGCTTCGAGGAGACGGCGGCGCCGGATCCCGGCAGCCGGAACCCGCGGCCGACGCCCGAGTGCTCGATGAGCCACGCGGCGCTGAGCTTCACACCCGCGGGCTCGCGCCGCCGGCGCTCGACGGCCTGGCGCTCGATGGCCTCCGCCACCTCCCACTCGTCGCCGAGCGGCACCACGAGGTCCTCGGGCGGGGCCTCCTGCGGCCAGCGCGGGGCGTCGGCCGGGAGCGTGCGCGCGAAGGCGGCGCTCACGATCGGGTTGGTGAAGAAGGACCCGGCGCTCCAGGTGTCGTGGTCCGCGTCGTCGAGCACCATGCCCTTGGATCCGCGGAGGGCCAGCACGGTCTCGCGCACGCGCGCGACCGGCACGCGGTCGCCGAGCTCCACGCCGAGCGCGGCGGCGAGCTGCGGGTACGCGATCGGCAGGCCGAGCGCGTCGAGGCCCTCGCCGCGGGTGAGCGCGAAGTCGACGGAGAGCACGACGCCCACGCGGCCGCGCTTGAGCGACGACGTGCGGTAGCCGAGCCCGAGGTCCGCGGCGGTCAGCCGCTCGACCTCGCCCGTCTCGTAGTCGAGGAGGTCGACGGCCTCGAGGACGTCGGCGACCTCCTGGCCGTACGCGCCGATGTTCTGCACCGGGGAGGCGCCGGTGGACCCGGGGATCCCCGAGAGCGCCTCGAGCCCCGCGAGCCCCTCGGCCACGGTGCGCGCGACGAGCGCGTCCCACGGCTCGCCGGCCTGCACGCGCACGAGGACGGTGCCGTCGGCCCGCTCCTCGACGATCTCGACGCCGCGCGTGGCGATGCGGATCACGGTGCCCTCCACGCCCTCGTCGGAGATGAGGGAGTTGGACCCGCCGCCGATCACGTGCCAGTCCTCGCCCACGGCCCAGAGGCCGGTGAGGGTGTCGACGAGCTCGTCGCGCTCGCTCACGGTGACGAGCTCCTCGGCCGGGCCGCCGACGCGCAGCGTCGTGAGGTCGGCGAGCGGGGCGTCGCGGTGGGTCTGGATCGTCACGGGGGCCCTACGCCAGCCGGACCTGCGCCTGCGCGCGGCCGAGGACGGTCTTCCCGTCGACGGACGCGGCCACGTCGATGCGGACCGTGCCCGCCTCCGCGTCGATGGCGCCGACCTTGGCGACGATCGTCAGGTCCTGGCCGTCGGCCGGATCCACGACCACGGGCCGCGTGAACCGCACGCCGTAGGAGACGATGCGCGACGGGTCGCCCGCCCAGTCGGCCACGGGCTGCACGGCCTGGCCCATGGTGAGCATGCCGTGGGCGAGCACGCCGGGCAGCCCGACCGACGCGGCCACGTCGTCGCGGTAGTGGATGGGGTTGAAGTCGCCCGAGGCGCCGGCGTAGCGCACGAGGGAGTCGCGCGTGAGGTGCACGGAGCGCTCCGCCACGACGTCGCCCACGGAGAGGTCGGCGAGGACGGGCACGGCGGATGCGGCGCTCACGCGTCGTCCCCGCGGACCACGAGGGTGGAGACGGCCGTGACGACGTGGGCGCCCGTCGCGTCCGTCATCGCGGACTCGGCGGTCACCATCGCGTTGCCGCCGAGGGTGGCGACCTTCGTCACCGTGAGGGTCGCGGTGAGCTCGTCGCCCGCGACCACGGGCCGGGAGTAGGCGAACGCCTGCTCGCCGTGGACCACGCGGCTGAAGTCGATGCCGGCGTCGGGCTCGGCGAGCAGCTGCGCGAGCGTCGCCTCCTGCACCACGACGGGGAACGTGCTGGGCGCGACCACGTCGGCGTGGCCGGCGGCGCGCGCCGCCTCGGGGTCGAGGTGGACGGGGTGGGTGGCGCCGACGGCGCGGGCGAACTCGCGCACCTTCTCGCGTCCCACCAGGTACGGGGCGGCGGCGGGGAGCACGCGGCCCTGGAGCTCTGGATTCACTGGCACCGGACGATCCTACGCGGCGGCTCCGCGAGCTCCCGGGCGCCCGCCGATCCAGGCGGCCGAGGACGCCTCCCGGACATGCGAGGGCCCCGGCCCCCACTTCTCGTGGGGACCGGGGCCCGGGTTCGCGATGCCGCTCGTGCGGCGTCAGCTGCCTACTGGCAGGAGTCGCACTGCAGGAGCTCCATGGGGTCGACGGGGATCGCGTAGCCGCCGACGGTGTCGTTGTTGTCGTAGTCCATGGGTGCCTCCCGTTGTGTCGTGTCGGGAGCCGCCGGTGCGGCTCCTCAGGTCTCGTGGCTCTCGCCCCGATGGCCTCCGGATCCGCGTCTCCGCGACGATCCGGTGTGCTCGGCCACCCGGTGGGGCGGTGAGGTTCTCCACTATATAACCCGAACTACAGACCTGTCATTCCACTACATCTAGTGTTTCGGCGTGTCGCGGCGCCTCCCGCGCCGTCATGCGGATCCGGGCCTCGAGCCGGTCGCGCCGCTCCGTGACGGGCGGGCGTGTCGCGCTCGCGGCGGCCGGTCCCGCCCTCCCGGCGGGGACCCGCACGAGGTGGGCGGGACGCGCGGAGGGCCGCCGCGAACGCGTCACGGAGGCCCTCGTGCGCTCGGGGCGCGGGATGCGGATCAGGCGCCGCCCTCGCGCGCCTCCTTCTCCTCCTCGGACTCGCTGGCGGTGTAGTCGCCGCCCGCGGGCGCCTCGCGGCGCTCCTCGTCGTGCGCGTCGGGGACGGGGTTGCCCTGGGTCTTGTAGAGCACGTCGTCGTGCTCGGCGCCCGAGGCGTGGTCGGGGTGGTCGGGGGATTCGTGGTGGGTCATGCCCGGAGGCTACGCCGCGGAGGCGGACGCCGGAAGGGCGCCGGCCGCGGCGGGACAGGGCGACCGGGTCGGGCGGGCCGCGCATCGCGGGCATGGGCACCGGGCAGAGGAAAGGCCCCGGAACCTGGCGAGAGGTGTCCGGGGCCTATCGAGGAGGACGGACCCGAGGGATCCGCGCTTCCGTAGCGGGAGCGGGACTTGAACCCGCGACACCACGATTATGAGCCGTGTGCTCTAACCACCTGAGCTACCCCGCCATGACCCCTGATGCCGGCCGCAGCCGGACCCGAGGGGATCGAGCCCCCAGTGAGGATTGAACTCACTACCTCTTCCTTACCAAGGAAGTGCTCTACCAATGAGCTATGGGGGCGTGCCCGGGCGCGTCGGAGACGCGCTGGAACCCTACGACGATAGCAGGTCCGGGACCGCCCCCGGGACGCGGGGCGGCCCCGGACCGGGGCACGTCGGCCGGGCGGATCAGACCGCGGAGAGCTCGCGGACCTCGTCGGCCGTCAGCTCGAGGTCCATGGACGCGAGCAGGTCGGGCAGCTGCGTCAGGTCGCGCGCGCTGGCGATGGGCGCGGTGACCGACGGCTGGGCTCGGAGCCAGGCGAGCGAGACCGTGGTGACGGAGGCGCCGTGCGCCTCGGCGACGCGGTCGAGCACCTCGAGGAGGGCGCGGCCGTGGTCGTCGTAGTACTTCGAGGCGCCGCCGGCGCGGGGGCTGTCGACCTCGCCGCCGCGGTACTTGCCGGTGAGGAAGCCGCTCGCGAGGGCCGAGTAGGGCGCGGAGGCGATGCCCTCGCGGATCAGGAGGTCGGCGAGCTCTCCCTCGTAGGCGCCGCGCTCGACGAGGTTGTAGCGGTTCTGCAGCACCTCGAAGCGGGCGACGCCCTCGCGGGCGGAGACGTCGAGCGCGGCCTGCAGGCGCTCGGCCGTGAAGTTGGAGGCGCCGATCGCGCGGACCTTGCCCTCGGCGACGAGCTCGGCGAGCGCCGTGACGGTCTCCTCGATCGGGGTGTCCTGGTCGTCGACGTGCGCGTAGTAGAGGTCGATCACGTCGACGCCCAGGCGGCGGAGGCTGGCCTCGACGCCGCGGCGCACGCTGTCGCGCGACGTGCCCTTCGCGGACTCGAGCGAGCCGACCTTGGTGGCGATCACGAGGTCGTCGGGGCGCCCGCGGGCCGCGAGCCAGCGGCCGATGATCTCCTCGGACTCGCCGCCGGAGTTGCCGGGCTTCCACGCGGAGTAGACGTCGGCGGTGTCGACGAAGTTGCCGCCCGCCTCGACGTACGCGTCGAGCAGCTGGAAGGAGGTCGCCTCGTCGGCGGTCCAGCCGAAGACGTTGCCGCCGAAGGACAGGGGGCTCACCTCCATGCCGCTGGATCCGAGGGGCACGCGCGCGGGGTTCGTCATTGCTGATCTCCTTCGTCCGGTGATGACGGCGGGCGGCCGCCTCCAGGGTCAAGCCACGGCGGGCGCCCGGCTATTCCGCGGCTCCCCAGGCCGCGGGCGGCGGCGAGGGCGGCCGGGAGCCGTCGCCTAGGCTCGATCCATGACCCCACCCTCCCCCACAGCCCCCTCCCCGGCTGCCCGGGACGACCTCCTGACCCGCCCCGACGGAGACGACGCGCCCGGCGACGACGCGCGCGGCACCGGATCCGAGTGGTGGCGCACGGCCGTCATCTACCAGATCTACCCCCGCTCCTTCGCGGACTCGGACGGCGACGGCATCGGCGACCTCCCCGGCATCACCGAGCGCCTCCCCGCGCTCCGCGAGCTCGGCGTCGACGCGATCTGGCTCTCCCCCTTCTTCCTCTCGCCGCAGAACGACGCCGGCTACGACGTCGCCGACTACTGCGCGGTGGACCCGCTGTTCGGCACGCTCGACGACTTCGACCGGATGCAGCGCCGGGCGCACGAGCTCGGCCTCCGCGTGATCGTCGACATCGTCCCGAACCACACCTCCTCGGAGCACCGCTGGTTCCAGGAGGCCATCGCCACCCCCGCCGGCAGCGAGGAGCGCGCGCGCTACATGCTCCGCGACGGGAAGGGCGCCGACGGCGAGCTCCCGCCGAACAACTGGGAGTCGATCTTCGGCGGCCCGGCCTGGTCGCGCCTCACCGAGCCCGACGGCACGCCCGGCCAGTGGTACCTGCACCTGTTCGACTCCTCGCAGCCCGACCTCGACTGGACGAACCCGTGGGTGCGCGAGCGCTTCCGCGAGATCCTCCGCTTCTGGCTCGACCGCGGCGTCGACGGCTTCCGCGTGGACGTCGCCCACGGCATGGTCAAGGCGCCCGGCCTCCCGGATTACACGCCGCCCGAGGGCCAGGGCAGCATGGGCGGCGCCGGCGGCGTCGACGACCAGCCCGCTCCCCCGCCGCCGTACTTCGCGCAGGAGGGCGTGCACGAGATCTACCGCGAGTGGCGCGAGATCTTCGACTCCTACGACGGCGACCGCGCCATGGTCGCCGAGGCGTGGGTCGAGCCGCTCGCGAAGCTCGCCGACTGGGTGCGCCCGGACGAGATGCACCAGGCCTTCAACTTCAGCTACCTCGAGACGCCGTGGGACGCGACCGCGCTCCGCCGCACGATCGACGCGTCGCTCGCGACCTTCGGGTCGGTGGGCGCGCCCAGCACGTGGGTGCTGTCGAACCACGACGTGGTGCGCCACGCGAGCCGCCTCGCGCTCTCGGGCGAGAACCCGCAGGGCGTGGGCATCGGGCCGGAGTCGACCGTGACGGTCGACGAGGTGCTCGGCCTCCGCCGGGCCCGCGCCGCGAGCGCGCTCATGCTCGCGCTCCCCGGCAGCGCGTACGTCTACCAGGGAGAGGAGCTCGGGCTGCCCGAGGACACCCGCCTGCCGGACGCCGCGCGCCAGGATCCGACCTTCCACCGCACCGCGGGCGAGCGCTACGGCCGCGACGGCTGCCGCGTGCCGATCCCGTGGGAGGCCGGGACGCCCTCGTACGGCTTCAGCACGGGCGACGCCAGCTGGCTGCCCCAGCCCGACGACTGGGACCGGTTCGCGCGCGACACCGAGCAGGCGGATCCCGCCTCCACCCTGTCGCTCTACACGGAGGCGCTGCTGCTGCGCCGCGAGCACGGCCTCGCGCTGGGGGCGCTCGAGTGGCTCACGCCGGAGGGCGACGACGTCATCGCGTTCCGGAGCGCGGGCGTCACCGTCATCGCGAACCTCGGATCCGCGTCGGTGCCGCTGCCCGAGGGCCGCGTGCTGCTCGCCAGCCAGCCGCTCGACGGCGACGCGGTGCCGTCGGACACGACCGTGTGGATGATCGCCGACTGACCCGTCCCCGACACCACGACGCCCCCTCCGCCTTCGGGCGGAGGGGGCGTCGTCGTGCGACGGGCGCGGCGGTCGGCCGCGCCGGATGCGTCAGTTCGCGTGCTCCTGGAGCCAGGCGAAGGGGTCCACCGCGGTGCCGTCCGCCATGCGGATCTCGAGGTGGAGGTGCGGGCCGGTGGACGCGCCCGTGTTGCCGACCTGGCCGATCTGCTGGCCGACCTTGACGGGGTCGCCCGCCTGCACGCGCATGGAGCCCGGCAGCATGTGGCCGTAGACGCTCGTGACGAGCTGGCCGTCGATGACGTGGTCGATGACGAGGTGCACGCCGAGGCCGGTGTCGCTGTTGACGGACTCGCGCACGACGCCGTCGGTGATCGCCTGGATGGGCGCGCCCATGCCGGGGGCGAAGTCGACGCCCTGGTGGTTGCTCGAGCAGCCGTTGGAGCAGGGGGCGATGCGCTTGCCGAAGACGCCGCTGATGGGGACGCCCGAGGCGAAGGGCCACTGGATCGTGCCGTTGATGTCGTTCGTGAAGGCCCCGGCGCCCTTGGACGTCTGCGCGAGCATGATCTGCTGCGGCGTCGTGGCCGTGAACGCGTCGTCGGTGCCGCCGACGACGACCGCCTCGGGGGCGGCGGAGAGCGCGATGCTCTGGCTGGGGATCGACGTGGCGGGCGCGTCCGTGACGACGTTCGCCTGCGCCATGTCCTGGCCGGTGAGGAACGCGGACGACGGCAGCGACGTGGCGATGGTGACCGTGGCGACGAACGCCATGGTGAGGAGCGTGAGGCCGCGCGAGGCGTTCGACCGGCGGCGACCCGCGGCGGCCTCGGGCGACGGCGCCGCGAGGGCGGGGCGCGAGGAGGCGGGGACGCGGCGGCCGCGGACCCGCACGTGCGGGGCGGCGGAGGGGACGCTCGCGCGCTTCGCGTGCACGAAGGAGGAGCGGCGCATCTCGGGCGCCGCGGCGGCGGCGCTGCGGATGCGGCGGGCGCGGGTCGCGAGCGGCACGTCGTCGGCGGTGGCGGGCTCGGCGTCCGCGGGGAGGTGCGTGGTCGGCGCGGCGGGGGCCTCGACGGCGACGTGGGCGATGCGGGGAGCGGCGGGGGCCTCCTGCGCGACGGGCGCGGGCGCGGGGGTCGACTCGGGCTCGGCGTCCGCGACGGGCTCAGCGGTGACGACGGGCTCCGCGGCGACGACGGCCTCGGCCGCCTCCGCCGCCCGGCGCTCGGCCTCGCGTCGCTCGCGTCGCGTCGAGAAGACGACCCCTGCGGTCGCGTCGGGGGTCAGCACGAGGGCCGCCGGACGGAGGACTGGGGGGCACGCGAGGCGCGGAGGACGGACAGGATCGTGGAGCTCCTAGTGCGAGGGACAGGGTGCTGCGCGGGCCGGCCGACGGGGGTCGGGGCGTGCGCGTGCGACCGGATCGAACCCGGACGCGATGTAACGGATCGGTAAAGGCTAACCGCTGGGAGGGATTCACGCCACCCGGGGGATGCGCGCGAGGGGCCGGAGGGGCTAGGCGTCCGGCCGGTCCAGCCGCTCCTCGAGGGCGCGCGCGAGGTCCGGATCGGCCGCGATCAGCAGCTCGGCCGAGGCCGGTCCGCCGCCGATCCCGGTCACCCGTGCACCCGCCTCCGCCGCGATCAGCGCGCCCGCGGCGTGGTCCCACGGCTTGAGCCCGCGCTCGAAGTACGCGTCCGTGCGGCCCGCGGCCACGTTGCAGAGGTCGAGCGACGCGGCGCCGATCCGACGGATGTCGCGCACCTCGCCGAGGAGGTCGGTGACCACGCGGCCCTGCCGGATCCGCGTCGAGGCGCCGTAGGAGAAGCCCGTGCCGACGAGCGCCAGCGACAGCGGCACGCCCGCGTTGACCGCGATGGCGCGCCCGTCGAGCTCGGCGCCGCCGCCGGCCGTCGCGGTGTAGACCTCGCCGAGGGTGGGGTTCACGACGCAGCCGGCGCGCGCGGTCCAGGTGAGCGGATCCGCCTCGCCCTCGACCACGGCGATGCTCACGGCCCACGCGGGGATGCCGTAGAGGAAGTTGACGGTGCCGTCGATGGGGTCCACGACCCAGGTGAGGCCCGACGTGCCGGACGTGCCCTCGGACTCCTCGCCGAGGAAGCCGTCGTCGGGGCGCACGTCCCGGAGCGCCTGCCGGATGAGGTCCTCGGTCTCGCGGTCCGTGTGCGTGACGATGTCCTCGGGGCTCGACTTCGACGCGGCCACCTCGACGCCCTCGCGCCGACGGCGGAGCGCGAGCTCCCCGGCGCGGACGGCGACGTCGCGGGCGATGGACAGGAGCGCGGCGTCGCCGGGGGAGGTCATGCGTCCACCCTGCCAGAGGGCCGCACCCGCCCGCCCCGAGCGCTCAGGTCGCGGGCCCGCGGGCGACGGCAGGACGGGTCAGGCCGGCGCGGCGCCCGTGCGCTCATCGACCGCGGGGGTCGCCGCGGCGCCCTCGCGCAGCCGCTTCCGCTCCACGCGGCGCGCGTTCCAGAGCAGCGCGACGCCCAGCACCATCAGGCCGCCCGCCGCCAGCAGCGCCCACGCACCGCCGACGTGCGTGGTGATGAGCGCGGCCACGAGCGCGCCGAGCCCCATGCAGACGATGGCGCCGATGCGGCGGGCCCACGCGGCGCCCGTGCCGCCCGCGACGCGGCTGTCGGAGGAGAGGTTCACCATCGTCATGGTCACGACGACGGTGGAGAGGTCGCGCAGGCCGATGCTCTTCACGGCCGCCGCCTGCGCGCCGAGCAGCAGCGCGAGGAAGCCGGTGATGGCGATCATCACGCCCGTGTCGAGCGCGCCGACCGCGAGCCAGACCACCGCGAGGGCGAGGGTCAGCAGGGTGCCGGTGACGAGGATCCAGACGGAGGAGCGCGGCAGGTGCACGTCGGTGGGCGCGCGGCGCGTGATGCGGGACGCGATCACCGCGCCGAGCATGAAGGCCACGAGCGCGACGAGGTTGTTGAGCACGGGGATGTCGGCGACGCCCACCAGGCCGAAGCCGATGAAGAGCACGTTGCCGGTCATGTTGCCGGTGAAGACGCGGTCGAGGGCGAGGTAGCTCACGCCGTCGATGGCGCCCGTCGCGGTGGTCATCACGAGCAGGGCGGCGATGTAGGACCCCTCGG
Source organism: Clavibacter michiganensis subsp. tessellarius (assembly GCF_021922985.1). Lineage (NCBI taxonomy): Bacteria > Bacillati > Actinomycetota > Actinomycetes > Micrococcales > Microbacteriaceae > Clavibacter > Clavibacter tessellarius. The sequence continues at coordinate 2,216,093 of NZ_CP040788.1, forward strand.
GCCAGGGACGGGACACGGGTGCTCCTCGGCGGTCAGGCGGCGGTCATCCCACCCTAGAGCCGGCGGGTCCCCGTGACGGCCAGGCGCCGAGCCCGCGGAGCCCGCCGGATCAGCCGGCCGCGGCCGCGGGCGCGGCCTCCCCCGCGCGCCGCCGCTCGATGCGGCGCGCGTTCGCCAGCAGGCCGACGCCGACGGCCATGAGCGTGCCCGCCACGAGCAGCGCGGTCGGGGCGCCGATGCGCGTCGTGATGACCGCGGAGACCAGCGCGCCGACCGCCATGCACGCGATCGCGCCGAACCGGCGGCCCCACGCGGCCCCCGTGCCGCCGGCGATGCGGCTGTCCGAGGAGAGGTTCACCGCGGTCATCGTCACGACCACGGTGGAGAGGTCGGACAGGCCGATGCTCCGCACGGCGGCCGCCTGCGCGCCGAGCAGCAGCGAGAAGAGCCCGGTGACGACGATCATCACGCCCTTCTCGAGCGTGCCCACGGCGGACCAGAGCCCCGCGAGCGCGAAGGTCAGCACGGTGTTCACCACGAGGATCCACACGGCCGACCGCGGCAGGTGCAGGTCCGTGGGCGCGCGGCACGTGATGCGGGACGCGATGACCGCGCCGGCCATGAAGGCCAGCAGCGCGACGAGGTTGTTGAGCACGGGGACGCCGTCGACGCCCACCAGGCCGAACCCGATGAAGATGACGTTGCCGGTCATGTTGCCGGTGAACACGCGGTCGAGCGCGAGGTAGCTGACGCCGTCGACGGCGCCGGTCGCGGCGGTCAGGATGAGCAGGGCGGCGACGTACGCGCCCTCGGGCCAGCGTCGGGGCATGGGGAGGCTCCTCGATGTCGGGACGATTGGCGCCCCAAAATAGGGGGCGCTCCTCCGTGCCCCCTGGGATCAGGCGATCCCCTCCCGAGCCGCCCGCGCCGCGGCGGACGCGAGCCGCGACACCTCCTCGTCGTCGAGCTCGAGCTGCCCGGCGGGCATCAGCTGCCGGATCTGCCGGACGGTGCGCGCGCCGACGAGCGCGCTCGCGACGCCGCGTCGCCCGAGCACCCACGCGATGGCGACCTCGGCGACCGTGACGCCGCGCATCCGCGCGACCTCCTCGGCGGCGCGCACCGTGGCGTGCCCGCCCGGCGTCATGTACTGCTCGGCGTCGAGCGCCCGGGCGGACGGCACCGCGGGCGCCCCGGGCAGGTACTTGCCCGTCAGGAATCCCTTGGCGAGCACGCTGTGCGCGACGAGGCCGACGCCCTCCTGCCGCACGAGGGCCTGCATCCGCCCCTCGGCGCGGTCGCGGGCGAGGAGGCTGTACTCCTCCTGCACCACGCCGACGGGCACGGCGCCGGATCCGTGCGCCAGCGCGAGCGCCTGCTCCAGCCGCTCGGGGGTGAAGCCCGAGACGCCGACGAGCCGGGCCTTGCCGTCCTTCACCAGGTCGGACAGCGCGGCGACGGTCTCCTCGAGCGGCGTGCGGGTGTCGTCGAGGTGCGCGTGCACGACGTCGACGTGATCCGTCCGGAGGCGCCGCAGCGACGCGTCGACCCCGCGGCGCACGGACGCGGCGGACGTGCCCGGCGCGTCCCGGCTCTTGCCGACCTTGGTGCCGACGACGACCTGGTCGCGGCAGCCGCGCGCGGCGAGCCAGCCGCCGATGATCGCCTCCGACTCCCCGCCCGCGTGGCCGGACACCCACTGCGAGTAGGAGGAGGCGGTGTCGACGAAGGTGCCGCCCTCCTCGCGGTAGGCGTCGAGGATCGCCCACGCCTCCTCGCGGTCGGCGGTCCAGCCGAAGCCGCTCGTGCCGAGGCCGAGGGTGGAGACGACGACGCCGGAGGTGCCGAGGGCACGCGTCGAGGGGCCGGGGGCGGCGGGGAACATCGGTGGTGGATCCAGGTCGTCGGGCGCGCGGGCGACACTGCCGGCGCGGGCGGGCCCCGACGGATGCGGCGGGGCAGACGAACGGCCCCGCGCGAGCGGGGCCGTTCCGTGCGGTGGCGAGTGAGGGATTCGAACCCCCGAAGGCTGAGCCGTCTGATTTACAGTCAGATCCCTTTGGCCGCTAGGGTAACTCGCCATGCGCACCCGACCTGTGTGATCACGGACCGGAGACGCTCGTCGATGATAGCGGGCGCCGGCCCGGGAACCGAAATCCCGGCCCGGGCCGCCGCCGCCTCGCCGAGCTAGGCGGACGGCGGACGACGGCGGTGGGGTGGGGTGGACCCGGCCGCGACGGGCGCGACCGGGGCTGACGACGGACGCCTAGCGGTTCCCCGGCGTCACCGGCGTCGCCGAGCGGCGATCCGCACCGTCGCCGACCGTCACGACGAAGGGGCCAATGCGTACGTGTACTGCATCTCCGAGATGAATCCCGTCAGAGGCACGTAGTACATGACCCTCGAGTCGTAATGGGGCTGGGATTGCACCATCCCGCCGTGGAGGATCCCGTAGATCGTGACGCCTGCGGTGTCCGCGCCGTCGGCGTTCGGGTCGCTGAAGATGGGAGCGCCGGAGTCGCCGGGGGCAGCGCCGCTGAGGGAGTTCCGCAGCGTCCTCAAGTACGCCCCGGGATTCCCGTACTTCGACCAGAGACAGCTGTAGTCCGTGGTCGCCCCGCTGTGACAGGCCCAGTTCACGCTCGCGGGCATCTCCTCCGCCAACTGCAGGACGGGGACGGCGCCGACGGCGCGGAGGCGCTGCGAATAGGTGAGCACGGCGCTGAAGGCACGCGGCACGTAGTGGTAGTTGATGTAGTACACGGTGTGGGACCCCGACCCGGTGTGATGCCGCATGGGCACGGCCTTGGGGGGCACGGTGACGATCATCATGTCGTAGGCGTTCGACACCCACGAGACCTCCCCGACCATGTGGCCGTTGACGTCGACCCGGTCATAGCGATCGCCGCAGTGCGCGGTGGTGGTGACATACCGCGTGGCCCGTTCGTAGGGGGTGGCGTTCGCCCGGAGCCCCCGCTTCGTCAGGACGAACCCCGCCGTGCAGCTCTTCGTCTGTCGAGAGCTCGCGTTGAGGACCTGCAGCTGCGTGCCGCCGACGATGCGGTCGCCGTTCAGACGCTCCGGCTCGGTCGCCGAGGCTCGATCCGCGCCCACCATGCCGAGCCCCGAGACCAGCGCCAGGATGACCAGGGCGGAGGACAACCGGCCCCAGAGGCCGAGGCGTCTCATAGGTCGGCTCCCGTGATGAGGGCGCCAGCGGCACCTGCGCTGGTCGTCGTCGCGATCGATGGTCGTGGCATGGGGGACTCCTGTCTGGGCGTGGTCGTGCGATGGATGCGCGTTTCGTGTGGCAGGGAGGTCGCCGAGGGACCGCGGGTGTGCCGGATGGGCACCCGCTGCGTCGGGCTGGCATGCGCCCGGAGACCCCTCTCGGCCATCACGAACCCCGCCGTGCGGAACCCGGCTCCGTGGTGGTCCGTCCGGCGGACGAGCGACCGGGTGCTCCCGAACACGTGATCGCTGTCCGGCCGCTGCGGATCGGTCGCGGAGGCGGACGCGACGGTCACGGGATCGAGCGTGTCCACGAGGCGGATCACCGTCGGCACCCTCACCGACCACCGCCGCGCACCGGAGCCGAACCCGAGGATCCGCCCTGTCGCCGCTCTATTCGGCATCGCCGTCCATCGACTGCTCGAGGCTGGAGACGACGGGGAAAGCAGCATCCGGCGCCGGAGCCACGGACTCGATGATGTCGGAACCGTCCACGCGGAGGACCGCGTCGACCGCCGCACCGTTCGCATCCACGGCCTCCGGAGCGAGGAACCGGGTCCCCACCTGGGCGTCCGCGTCCTCCACCGCGACGGAGCCGTCGTCGCGGACGACCGCATGGAAGCCGTCCGGGATGGTGACGGAGAAGCGGTACTCCATCGCCGAATCCGCCGACGGCACACGCGTCAGCACCTGCATGCCCGTGTCCTCGCTGAAGCCGGAGAGCACGGTGTCGTCGACACGGGTGGAGACCACCGCAGCCCCGGAGCCGTGGAAGAGGCCCCCGGGGACCGTGGCCGGATCGACGGCATCGTCCGTCCCGTCTCCGGGCAGCGAGAGGGCGAACGCGTCGGGCGACGCCGTCCCGTCGTCCGGGGGCGTGTCCGACGAGGATGGATCCGGCTGCTCCGGGACGAGCTCCGCGGACTGATCACCGGCGGGCGTCGACCCCGGCCCCTCATCGCCGGTGGACGGACCCTTCTCCTCAGCGGCATGCGCCACCCCCACCGAGAGGGCGCCCACGACGATGACGCCCGCGGCGCCTGCGAGGGTCCACTTCCCGACTGTTCGACTTCTCATGTGAGACTCCTTGTCATGTGAAACTCCTTTTTCCTGTGCGTGATCGCGCGTGATGCGCGGGTTCTCTTCGAGGTGGGACGCATTGGTGCGGCATTACCGTGCCGTGCCGTGCCGGACACGGGCGGATCCGCGATATGACGACGTGGTGGAGCTTGTGGAGGTCGTCCATTTCTCGGGCCGAGATGATTCCGTACGCAGCGACTCCGTTCGGATTCGCCCCGTCAGCGTCCGGGTCGCTCAACACCGGCCCACCGGAATCGCCGGACATCGACCCGCTGGCGCCGGTTAGGGCCCCGTCCGGTGGTCCGACACGGGAACGATCCCGGCGGACTCCCCCATATCCGGATGCTCCACTTCGAGCGGTGGACGCGATGGCCTCCATGGCCATCACCCCGCAGCTCCCCCGATGCCCCGCCCCCTGATCGCAATTCCCAATGTGAACCCCTCCTGATGCGTCCTGTGTGCACGGTAAAGGCGGCGGTGGGGCGTGGGGGCGAGATATCCACACGCGGCACGGATGTCCGGATGCACGCACCTGAATACCTCGCACCCCATTTTCCTTGGGGCCCGGAATTCCCGGATGGGACGGCTTCCCGAGGCGCGGGAACAGCCGTTCCCGCATCGGCATCACGCAGTCGGTCCGAATCCGATGCCTCCGCCGGGCCGGGTATCCACGTTCCGCGAGCCCGGCGATTCACGCCGCGGAGCCGCTCGACGCTCCGCGTCGCGACTCCGGCCTCCTGCCGTTACCCTCGACACAGCCAACGGAAGGAGTCCATCGTGGACAGCTCGTTCGACGTCGTCAGCAAGGTCGACCGCATGGAGGCGGACAACGCCGTCCACCAGACCCAGAAGGAGGTTGAGCAGCGCTACGACTTCAAGAACGTGGGCGCCTCCATCGAGTGGAGCGGCGACACCATCCTCATGAAGGCCTCCAGCGAGGAGCGCGTGAAGGCGATCCTCGACGTGCTGCAGTCGAAGATGATCAAGCGCGGCATCGGCCTCAAGAGCCTCGAGGAGGGCGAGCCCTTCGCCTCCGGCAAGGAGTACCGCATCGAAGTCACCCTGAAGCAGGGCATCGACCAGGCGAACGCGAAGAAGCTCGGCAAGATCATCCGCGACGAGGGCCCCAAGGGCATCAAGAGCCGCGTCGAGGGCGACGAGCTCCGCGTCTCGAGCAAGAGCCGCGACGAGCTGCAGCAGACCATCGCGCTGCTCAAGGGCGCGGACGTCGACCTCGACCTGCAGTTCGTCAACTTCCGCTGATCCGCCTGCCCGCCGGGGGCCGCCCGGCGCCCGCGGCGGCCGTGTCCGCCCGGCGCCTGACCCGTCGGCGGAGGGGCGCCGCCGGATAGACTCCGGCTGATGGACCCTTCGATGACCACCCTCGTCCTCGCGGGGCTCGCGGTCGTCGTCGACTTCATCGTGCGCGTCACCGCGCTGCTCGTCATCCCGCGGAACCGCCGACCGTCCACCGCGATGGCGTGGCTCATGGCCATCTTCTTCCTGCCGTACCTCGGCATCTTCCTCTTCCTGCTCATCGGATCCACGCGGCTGCCCAAGCGCCGCCGGGAGAAGCAGCAGGAGATCAACCGGTTCATCGTCGAGTCGACCGAGGGCATCGAGCGGGTCACCCGCGAGCACTCCTGGCCGTCGTGGCTCGACTCCGTGGTGGAGCTCAACCGCACCCTCGGGTCGATGCCGCTCGTCGGCGGCAACCGGGCGAAGCTCTACAGCCACTACGACGAGTCCATCCAGGCCATGACCGACGAGGTCGAGAAGGCCACGCGGTACGTGCACGTCGAGTTCTACATCCTCGCCTGGGACGTGACGAGCGCCCCGTTCTTCGACGCGCTCGAGCGCGCGGTGCAGCGCGGCGTGACCGTGCGCGTGCTGCTCGACCACATCGCGTCGCTGCGCTCGCCCGGCTACCGGCGCACCACCCGCAAGCTCACCGAGATCGGCGCGCTCTGGCATCTGATGCTGCCCGTGCAGCCGCTGCGCGGGCGGTACCAGCGGCCCGACCTCCGCAACCACCGCAAGGTGCTCGTCGTCGACGGCCGCGTGGGCTTCATGGGCTCGCAGAACATGGTGCACCGCAGCTACAACAAGGTCGTCAACCGCAAGCGCGGCCTCAAGTGGCAGGACCTCATGACCCGGCTCGAGGGTCCCATCGTCAGCGGCCTCAACGCGATCTTCATCACCGACTGGTACGCGGAGACCGACCAGCTGCTGGTGCGCGAGACCGAGCCGATCGAGATCGCCGCGACGGGCGACGACGAGGCGCTCGACTGCCAGGTCGTCCCGTCCGGCCCCGGGTTCCCCGGCGAGAACAACCTGCGGCTGTTCAACGCGCTGCTCTACTACGCGCAGGAGCGCATCGTCATCACGTCGCCGTACTTCGTGCCGGACGACTCGATGCGGTACGCCATCACGACCGCCGTGCAACGCGGGCTCTCGGTGGAGCTGTTCGTGAGCGAGATCGGCGACCAGCCCGTCGTCTACCACGCGCAGCGCTCGTACTACGAGGAGCTGCTCAACGCGGGCGTGCGCATCTGGATGTACCGGGCGCCGTACATCCTGCACAGCAAGCACTTCACGATCGACGACGACGTGGCCGTCATCGGCTCCAGCAACATGGACATGCGGTCGTTCAGCCTCAACATGGAGGTCTCGCTGATGGTGCGCGGCCCCGGCTTCGTACGCGAGATGCGCCGCGTCGAGGACGGCTACCGGGCGCGCAGCCGCGAGCTGACCCTCGACGAGTGGAGCCGGCGCACGCGCTTCAGCACCGTGCTCGACAACCTCGCGCGACTGACCTCGGGCGTGCAGTAGCGGCCCGGACCGGGTGCCGTTCGCGGCGCCCGGGGACCGCCGGGATCAGTCCTCGTCGTCGGCGTCGCGCGCGTCGGAGCGGGGATCGGCTTCGTCGCGTGCGGTCGCGCGGTCGAGCACGCCGTGGAGCAGCTCGCGCAGGGCGGATCCGCACGGCTCCTCGCCCGCGATGTCGTGCCGCACCTGGTCGCCCACGCGCCAGATGACGGGCAGCATGTCGCGGCCCGCGTCGGTGAGGCCCACGGAGAGGCGGCGCTCGTCGGTGGTGTCGCGGAAGCGCGTGACGTAGCCGAAGACCTCGAGGCGCTTGAGCAGCGGCGACAGCGTGCCGGGCGTGAGGTGCAGCTTCTCGGCCAGGTCGACCACGGCCTGCGGCTCCTCCTCGTCGAGCGCGAGGAGCACGAGGTACTGCGGATGCGTGAGGTTCAGCGGCTGCAGCAGCGGCCGGTAGAGCGAGACCACCGCCCGCGAGGCGGCGGCGAGCAGCACGCCGGTCTCGTCCTGCAGCAATGTGAGCGATCTCTGTGCCATGTCATTTCCTCTGGCTCGTCAGTACGTCGATGCCGGGGTCCTGGACACTTCCTCCACCGTACGCCCGTGGGCGCGCGGCCGTGCTCACGCACAGGCAACCGTCGGCCGCGGTCATCCGTGCGCACCGGAGAGCGTAGCGGGCGAGGCGGCCACGACGAGCGCGCCGAGCAGGAGCCACGGCCCGAAGGGCACCGCCGAGGTGGCGCGCGCGCCGCCCGCGACGAGGAGCACGACGGCCGCGACGCCGCCGAGGAGGGTGCCCGCCGCGAGGCCCAGCGCGACCTGCGCCGGGCCGAGCTGCCCCAGCGCGAGGCCGAGGGCGCCGGCGAGCTTCACGTCGCCGGAGCCGAGGCCGCCGCGGGTCGCCGCCTGCAGGAGGGCGAGGAGGAGGAAGGCGCCGATGCCGCAGGCCGCCGCGCCGAGCAGCAGCCCGGCTCCGCCCGTGACGAGCGCGAGGGCCGCGGCCGCCAGGGCCAGCGCGCCCGTCGCGCGGTCGGGCAGGCGGTGGGCGGCCAGGTCGCCGAGGGCGAGCGCGGGTGCGCATGCGACGAGGAGCAGGGCCAGCGGGAGGCGGGCCGGCGGCGTCTCGGCGACCACGACGGCCGCGAGGACGCCCGTGACGACCGCGGCGACGACCGCGGCGCGCGCGCCCAGGCCGGGGAGCGGATCCGCCGGACGGGGACCGCCGCCGCGCAGGTCGAGGCCGTCGGACCGGCGGCCCCCGGCGAGGGCGACGCGGGCCAGTCGCGGGGACGCGGCACCGACGAGCGCCCCGCCCAGCGATGCCAGCGCGACGGCGACGGGGGCGACGACGGGCGCGACGACGACCGGGGCCGCGCCGGATCCGAGGGCGGAGGCGGGGAGGGCGACGGGGATCACGCGGCGACCCTAGGGGGCGCGTCGCCACCGCCGCGGCCGCCGGGCGGCGCCTGGGGACGGATGCGCCGACGGGCGCCCGCGGGAGGACCGCGGGCGCCCGTCGGCGTCGATCAGGGGAGGCGGATCAGACGGACCGCGGCGACCGAGACGCCTCGAGCATCTCCTCGCGCTCGACCACCTTGATGCGCGCGCGCCCGTGCGGAGCGCCCAGCGCGATCTCGTGCTCGTCGAGCGCGTGCCAGCCGGAGAGGTCGGTGTACTCGATGCCGCGCTCCGCGAGGAGGTCGACGATCGCCTGCTCCTCGGGAGCCTCCGGGGTCCACCAGTCGCCCTGGTCGTTGAGGACGTGCGAGACGGTCTCCATGGCGTCGGACTTGGTGTGCCCGATGAGGCCGATGGGGCCGCGCTTGATCCAGCCCGTGGCGTAGACACCCGGGATGCGCGCGTTGTCCAGGTCGAGCACCTGGCCCTCGTGGTTCGGGATGACGCCGCGGCGCTCGTCGAACGGGATCCCGTCGACGGGCGAGCCGAAGTAGCCGACCGCGCGGTAGACCGCCTGGACGGGCACGTCGCGGAACTCGCCCGTGCCCTCGACGCCGCCCGTGCCGTCGGGCCGCGTGCGCTCGATGCGCAAGGCCGCGACGCGGGGCTCGGCGTCGTCCGACGCGAGCACCTCGGCGGGGCGCGAGTAGAAGTGCAGGTGCAGGCGGCGGGACGCGGATCCGGTCTCGCGCGTGCGCCAGGAGTTGAGCACGCGGCTGATGACCATGACCTGCTTGTTGGTCTTCGCGGCCTCCTCGGCGGCGGGGTCGACGCCGAAGTCCTCGTCGTAGACCACGACGTCGACGTCCGGCACCTCGCCGAGCTCGCGGAGCTCCAGCGGCGTGAACTTGACCTGCGCGGGTCCGCGGCGACCGAAGACGTGCACGTCGGTGACGGGCGAGTGCTTGAGACCCGCGTACACGTTGTCCGGGATCTCGGTGGGCAGCAGGTCGTCGGCGTGCTTCGAGAGCATGCGCGCGACGTCGAGCGCCACGTTGCCGTTGCCGATGACGGCGACCTCGCGCGCCTCGAGCGGCCAGTCGCGCGGGAAGTCGGGGTGCCCGTCGAACCAGTTGACGAAGTCGGCCGCGCCGTAGGAGCCCGGCAGGTCGATGCCGGGGATGTCGAGGTCGGCGTCGCGGATCGCGCCCGTGGAGAAGATGACGGCGTTGTAGTGCTTCTGCAGGTCGGCCAGGGTGATGTCGCGGCCGTAGTCGACGTTGCCGAAGATGCGGATGTCGCCGCGGTCGAGCACGTCGCGGAGGGCGCCGATGATGCCCTTGATGCGCGGGTGGTCGGGCGCGACGCCGTAGCGGACGAGGCCGTAGGGCGCGGGGAGCCGCTCGAAGAGGTCGATGGAGACGTCGAACTCCTTCTGGGCCTTCAGGATGATGTCGGCCGCGTAGATGCCCGCGGGCCCTGCGCCCACGATGGCCAGCCTGAGCTTGGTCACTGGTGTCCTCTTGTTCGTCGTCGTCCCGTGCCGGCCGTCGGGGCGTGGTGGTGCGGATCCCCGCGAGAGCCGGCGGGGACGAGCGGCAGCTAGCGCGTGCGCTCGACGATGGTGTCGGCGAAGCGCGTGAGCGCCTTCTTGACCGGGCCCTCGGGGAGCGGCGCCAGCGCGTCGACCGCCTCGGCGGCCCAGCGGTGGGCCTCCGCGATGGTGCGCGCGGTGACCTCGTGGTCGCGGAGCTCGGCGATGGCCGCGGTGAGGTCGGCCTCGGTCTCGGGCGTCTCCTCCTGCTCGACGTCGCGCTGGATGCGGGCGAGCAGCGCCGCCGCGTCCGGGTCGGTGGCCGCGAGGCGGGTCAGGTAGAGCAGCGGCAGCGTCGAGACGCCGGCGCGCAGGTCGGTGCCGGCGAGCTTGCCGGTCTCCTCGGGCTGGTCGGCGAGGTCGAGCACGTCGTCGACGAGCTGGAACGCCACGCCCGTACGCTCGCCGAAGGCGACGACGGCGGACTCGAGCTCGGGATCCGCGCCCGAGTAGATGACCCCCATCTGCGCGGCGCAGGCGATGAGGGAGCCGGTCTTGTCGGCGAGGACGTCGAGGTAGTGCTCGATGGGGTCCTGGCCGTCGCGCGGGCCGATGGTCTCGTGCAGCTGGCCGAGCACGAGGCGCTCGAAGGTGGCGGCCTGGAGGCGGATGGCCCGCGGGCCGAGGTCGGCGACGATCTTGCTGGCGCGCGCGAAGAGCAGGTCGCCCGCGAGGATCGCGATGGAGTTGCCCCAGACGGCCTGCGCGCTGGGGACGCCGCGGCGCATGTCCGCCTCGTCCATGACGTCGTCGTGGTACAGCGACGCGAGGTGCGTGATCTCGATGGCGACCGCCGCGTCGACCACGCGCTCCGTGTTGCCGTCGCCGAGCTGGGCGATGAGGAGCGCGAGCATCGGGCGCACGCGCTTGCCGCCCGCGTCGAGCAGGTAGCGCGTGGTGACGTCGGCCACGTCGTCGGCGAAGCGGACCTCCTGGAGCAGCTGCTCCTCCACGAGGGCGAGGCCGTCGTCGATGCTGCGGGCCATGCGCCGGTCGCCCGAGGACGCGAAGAGGCGCTCGGTGAGGCTGGCGTGGGCGGCGACGGAGGTGCCGCGCCGGGCGAGCGGGATGCTCGGACTCATGATGGGCGACCTTGTCTGTGGTGGGTCACGCGCCGGTCAGGACGCGGCGGGCCGGGGAGCAGCGGCGTGGCGGCCGACGGGCTTGACGCCGCGGTGCAGCGCGACGATCCCCGCAGTGAGGTTACGGTGCTCGACCGACGCGAATCCAGCCGAGCGCAGCCACGACGACAGCGTCTCCTGGTCGGGCCAGGCCTGGATCGACTCGTTGAGGTACTCGTACGCGCTGGCGTTCGAGCTCACGAGCTTCACGAGCGACGGCGCGACCGCCCTCATGTAGAGGTCGTACCCGCGGCGCACCAGCGGCACGGGCGGGGTGCTGAACTCGCAGATGACGATGCGGCCGCCGGGCTTGAGCACGCGGAGCAGCTCGTCGAGGCCCTTCTTCGGCTCGACGACGTTGCGCAGCCCGAAGGAGATGGTGACGGCGTCGAACGAGTCGTCGTCGAAGGGGAGGTCGGTGGCGTCCGCGTGGACGAACTCGATGCGCGGGTTGCCCGCGTGGCGGCGGCGGCCGACCTCGAGCATGCCCTCGGAGAAGTCGGCGGCGACGACGTGCGCCCCGGAGGCGGCGAGCGCCGCGCTCGAGGTGCCCGTGCCGGCGGCGAGGTCGAGGATCCGCTCGCCCGCGACCGGCGCGACGGCGCGCGTGGTGGCGACCCGCCAGAGCTGGTCGTTGCCGACCGAGAGGAGGGTGTTCGTGCGGTCGTACGCGCTCGACACCTCGTCGAACATCGCCGACACCTGGCCGGGCTTCTTGCTGAGGTCTGCGCGCATCACCTCGCCAGTCTATTCGGGCGCGCTGGGCACGCGGTGGGCGGCGGCCGGATGCCCAGGGGCCGAACAGGGGTCGGGGGCGGCGGGGGTCGCGGGCGGGCGCCGACGGGGGCGCCCGGCTCCCGGGGAGGCCCGGATCCCCGGCGGTAGGCTGGGATCCGTGACCGCCACCCGCGTCCGAGCGCTGCTCGTCGACACCACCCCCGTCGACTCCATCGCGCGGCTCGTCCCCCTCCTCGACGCCCGGCACCCGCTCCTGTGGCTGCGGCACGGATCCGGGATGGGCGGCATCGGCGAGGCGCTCCGGCTCGAGTTCACGGGCCCCGACCGCGTGCGCGACGCCGCCGCCGCGTGGCGCGAGGTGGCCGCGGCCGCGACCGTGACGGATCCGCTCGGCATCCCCGGCACCGGCCTCATCGCGTTCGGCGCCTTCGCGTTCGCGGACGACTCCGCGGCGACGAGCGTGCTCGTGGTGCCGCGCGTGGTCGTCGGGCGTCGCGACGGGGTGTCGTGGGTCACGCGGATCCGGCTGGCCGAGCAGGAGGACGACGACGTCGCCTCCCCCCTCGACGACCTGGCGGCGGGATCCGTCCCCGTGCCCGAGCGCTCCGGCGCCGAGTACCGCCTGCACCTGCGCCCCGGATCCATGGGCCCCGACGACTACGAGGCCGCCGTCGCGAGCGCCGTCGCGACCATCGGGACGGGCGCGGTGCAGAAGGTCGTGCTCGCGCGCGACCTCGTCGGCCGGCTCCCCCTCGGCGGCGACCTCCGCCTCGCGCTCAGCCGCTTCGCGCTCGGCTACCCCGACTGCTGGACCTACGCGGTCGACGGCCTCATCGGCGCGAGCCCCGAGACGCTCGTGCGCGTCGGTGGCGGCACGGTCGGCGCGCGCGTCCTCGCCGGCACCGTCTCGCGCGGCGCGGATGCCCGGGCCGACGCCGCCGCGGCCGCGGGCCTCGCCGCATCCCCCAAGGACAACGAGGAGCACGCCTTCGCGCGCGACAGCGTCCTCGACGCGCTGCGGCCGCACAGCCGCGACCTCTCCACCACCGACGCGCCGTTCACGCTCAAGCTGCCGAACCTGTGGCACCTGGCGAGCGACGTCACGGGCACGCTGGGCGACGGATCCTCCTCGCTCGACCTCGTGGGCGCGCTGCACCCGACGGCCGCGGTCGCCGGGCACCCCACGGCTGCCGCCCTGTCGCTCATCGCCGAGCTCGAGCCCTTCGACCGCGGGCGCTACGCCGGCCCGGTGGGCTGGGTCGCGGCCGACGGCGACGGCGAGTGGGCCATCGCGCTGCGCGGCGCCCAGGTGGATCCCTCGGGCGCCATCGTCGCGCACGCCGGCGCCGGCATCGTCGCGGGATCGGACCCCGAGCGCGAGCGCGCCGAGACCGCGATGAAGTTCCGGCCGGTCGTGGAGGCGCTGGGCTAGGAGGGGTCCGCCTGATCGACGAGGATCACTCGCTCGTCCGACGCGACGCGGCCGGTCCCCGTGGTCGACTCGGGCGATGACCGCATCCGACCGCGCCCTCGCCATCGACGGCCTCGTGAACGCCCGGGACCTCGGCGGCATCCGCCTCCGCTCCGGCGGCACGACCCCCACGGATCTCCTCGCCCGCTGCGAGGACGCCGACCTCATCACCGACGAAGGGTGGGAGCGGCTCCGCGGGCTCGGCTTCCGCACGGTGCTCGACCTCCGTCAGCCCGGCGAGCGCGCCCGGGACAGGCACCCGCGACCCGACTGGATCCACGTGGCGCACGTCGACCTCGACGGCCTCGACGACCACCCGGACTTCTGGGTGCCCTTCTGGGACACGGGCCTCCACGGCACGCCCGTCTACTACCTGCCGCACCTCGCCGAGCTGCCGGACCGGGCCGGCGCCGCGCTGCGGACGATCGCGCACGCGCCCGCCGGCGGCGTCCTCTTCCACTGCGGCGCCGGGCGCGACCGCACGGGCCTGGTCGCGCTGCTCCTCCTCCTCGCGGTGGGCGCCGAGCCGGATGACATCGTCGACGACTACCTGGAGACGATCCGGCTCGGCCCGGAGCGCTCGGCGAACCAGGGCCAGCCCGACATGGAGCCGGCCATCGCGGCCCTCCTCGCCGAGCGCGGCACCACGAGCGAGGCGGCGTTCCGGGACGCGATGGCGGGCATCGACCTCCACGCGCTCTTCGACGCGGCCGGCCTCACGGAGTCCGAGCGGGACACCCTGCGGACGTGGCGGGGCGCCATCCCCGCCTGATGCCAGCGCCGTCCGAGCGTGACGCCGGGCGGCGGATCCGAGCGCTACCGGACCAGCGGCACCTCGATGAGCAGCGGCGCCTCGGACGCGGTCGTGAGCGCCGCCTCGAGCTCGCCGTGCGTCGCGGCGCGCAGGTGCGTCCAGCCGTAGGCGCGGGCGAGGGCCGCGAGGTCCACCCGCTGCGGCGTGAACATGACGCGGTCGATGGCGTCGGGCGCGGCCGTGCGCGACACCTCGAGGCCGTCGAAGATGGTGCCGCCGCCGTCGTTGCCGACGATGACCTGGATCCGGGGCACCCGCTCGCCCGTGCCGAGCAGCAGCGAGCCGACGTCGTGCAGGAGCGTGAGGTCGCCGACGAGGACGCGCGTGACGCCCGCGGCGGCCGTGCCGGATCCGGCCTGCGAGGCGAGCGCGACGCCGAGGCCCGTGGAGATGGTGCCGTCGATGCCGGCGAGCCCGCGGTTGGCGTGCACGCGCACGCGCTTGCCGGGGAGCGCGCGGTCGGCCTCGCGGATGAGGCGCGACGCCCCGAGCACGAGACGGTCGTGCGGCCAGGTGGCCTGCCAGACGGCCCGCACCAGGCTGCGGCGGGTGACGTCGGCGCGCACGGCGGCGAGCTCGGCCTTCGCGAAGTCGCGGCGCTCTGCGGGCGTGGTGCCGGAGGGGACGCGCGGCGCGGACTCCGCGGCGGTGGCCGCGTCGAGGATCGCGCGGCTCTCGTGCACCCAGGTGCCGAGCCAGCGGCGGGCGTCGGCCGGATCCGCGGGCTCGCCGACCACGCGCACGGCGGCCGGGTGGGCGGTGACGCGATGGCGCGGGTCGTAGTCCTCGCCGCCGGTGGATCCGACGACGATCGCCTCCACGTCCTCGCGCCCCACGAGCAGCGGCACCTCGCGCGTGAGCGTGGGGTGGCCGAACACGATGACGCGCTCGACCAGGTCGCCGAAGCCGGGGCGCGCGAGCAGCTCGCGGAAGGAGACGACGAGGTTCGGGCCGAAGTGGGATCCGCTGGAGATCTCGGCGGCGAGCGGCCAGCCGCCGGCGCGCGCGAGCTCCTCGGCGGCCTCGCCCGCGGCGTGCCCGGCGACCACGAGCGTGCGCGGGCCGTGCGGGAGGTCGAGGACGTCGGCGGCGGGTGCGGGCGCGGGCGCGGCGGCGGTGGCGTCGTCGGCGGCGCGCGCCTCCGCGACGATCTCCGTCAGGTCCGGCACCGCGACGGACAGCGGATCCCGGAACGCCGCGTTCACGTGCACGGGCGTCCGCTCGTCGCGGGCGCGCCGGTACGCGTCGCGGGCGATCTCCGCATCGCGCGCCACGTCGGCGTCGGTCCCCTCGGGCGCCGGCACGTCGACGCACGCGACCCGCTCGCCGAACATGCCCGGCTGGTGCGTGGTCTGGTTGCTCGCGATGCCGCGGAGCTCCGCGGGCCGGTCGGCCGTGAGCAGGAGCATCGGGACGCCCGAGTGCCACGCCTCGAGGACGGCCGGGTGCAGGTTCGCCACGGCGGTGCCGGACGTGGTGATGACGGGCGCGGGCCGCCCGGACTCCACGCCGAGGCCGAGCGCGAGGAACGCGGCGGCGCGCTCGTCGATGCGCACGTGCAGGCGCACGCCGTCGACGCGCTCCAGCTCGGCGGCGACGAGCGCGAGGGCCTGGGAGCGGGATCCGGGGCAGAGCACCACGTCGGTGACGCCCGCGCGGACGAGCGCCAGCAGCATCGCGAGCGCGCGGTCGGTGGAGGGGTTGCCGGTGCGGGGCGGGGCGACGGCGGACGGGACGGGGAGGGGGCCGGCGGCGGTCACCGGGTCAGGAATCCCGGCGACCCGGGGTACCGGGCGCGTCGTCGGCGTCGGGGCGGGGACGCGGGGCGGTGCCCGTGCCGCCCGGCGCCGCGGGGCCGTCGGAGTCGGGAGCGGGCCCGTCGCTGTCGAGGTCGGCGAGCTCCTGCTCGAGGCGGCGGATGCGCTCCTGCTCCGAGCGCGCGCGGCCGAGGTTCGAGAGGAAGTCGGGGTCGTCGTCCGGACCGAGGCGACGGCCGGAGGAGCGGGCGAGGTCGGTGCGGTCCTTGCCGACGGTGAGCCAGAGGATGCCGCCGATGACGGGCACGAGGACGACCACGGCGATCCACGCGGGCTTCGGGAGGCCGCGCATGCGGGTCCGCGGCGTCATCGCGGTGTCCACGATGACGAAGACCGTGAAGAACACGATCACGACGGCGAGACCGATCAGCAGGCGGGGCATCTGTCGATGGTAGCTCCGCAACCGGGGAGGACGCCGGGCGTCCAGCGGGCGGGAAGGGCACGGGGGCTGTGCGCTCGGCGGGGGCCGTCCAGGCGCCCGACCTATGCTGGCCCGGTGAGTTCCCGTCGCTACTGGCTCGTCTACACCGTCGTCCGCGTCCTCCTGTTCGCCGTCCCGTTCGGCCTCGTGGTCGCGGTCAACGCCGACCTGTGGCCGCTGGCCGCGGTCATCGGCGCGGTGGTGTCGTTCTGCGGCTCCTACATCTTCCTACGCACGCAGCGCGAGGCCATGGCGGCGGATCTCGCGGCCGTCGCCGCCGGGCGCCGCCGCCCCGTCGAGGACGACGACTCCGAGGACGCCGCCCTCGACGCCGCCGAGCGCCGCGCGACCGGATCCGCCTCCCCCGCCGCGTCCGTGGACGCCGCGAAGCCGCGCGCCGACGGCGAGGCCGAGCGCAGCTGACGCGTCCGCAGGATCAGCCCGGATCGAGCGGCAGGTACGGGATCCAGGCGCCGCCGCTCGTGGGCGGGGAGTCGTCGCGGAGCGCGAGGCGCCGTGACCGCAGGGACGGCACGAGCCGGTCGGCCTCGAGCAGTCGGTAGCGCTCGGACGGCCGCGCGTCGGCGGCGGCGTCGGCGAGGGCCGCGAGGATCCGGGCGGGTGCGGCGCGCGCATCCGTCGCGGTGAGCGCCTCCCACCACGCGGTGAGCTCCTCGTCCAGCACGAGCACCGCGCGCGCGACGGCGGTCGTGCGGGAGCGGAGCATCAGCCCGATGCCCTCGACGATCCCCGTGTCGTAGGCGGGCTCGAGCGCCTGCGCCAGCCCTGCCGGGACGGCGGGACCGGGCATCGGCGCCTCCGGGCTCAGAACGCGAACGCCGCGCCGAGCCCCAGGCCGAACGTGAGGGCGGCCATGCTCGTGAGCTGCAGCGAGAGGATCAGCTCCTTCGGGGTGCGGCCGGTGCACGCGATGATCGCGGCCGGCAGCGCCAGCACGAGCGTGAACAGCACCAGCAGCGCCTTCGGGTAGAAGAGGGAGAAGAAGACCACGACCGAGTAGGCGATCGCGATCTCGATGCAGTAGACGATGCGCGAGCCGCGCGGGCCGAGCCGCACCGCGAGCGTGCGCTTGCCGACCTTGCCGTCCTGCTCGATGTCGCGGATGTTGTTGACCATGAGCACGGCGCACGCGAAGCCGCCGGCCGCGACGCCGCCCAGCCAGCCCTCGCCCGTGATCATGCCGATGAGGATGAACTGCGTGCCGGCCGTCGCGACCAGCCCGAAGAACACGAAGACGACGACGTCGCCGAGGCCCGCGTAGCCGTAGGGCCGCTTGCCTCCCGTGTAGAAGTACGCCGCGACGATGGCGACGGCGCCGACCGCGAGCAGCCACCAGTGGCCGGTGATCAGCACGATCGCGAGGCCGGCGACCGCGGCGAGGCCGAAGAACGCGAGCGCCACGGTGAGCACGGTGCGGGGCTTCGCGGCGCCGGATCCGGTGAGGCGGGCGGGGCCGACGCGCACGTCGTCGGTGCCGCGGACGCCGTCGGAGTAGTCGTTGGCGTAGTTGACGCCGATCTGCAGCAGCACCGCGACGGCGAGGCAGAGGAGCGCGAGGCCGAGGTCGACGCCCTCGTCGGGGCCGAGCGCGCGGGCCGCTCCCGCGCCGATCGCGACCGGGGCGACGGCGAGCGGGAGGGTGCGGATGCGGGCGCCGGAGATCCAGTCGCGCGCGGTGGCCTTCGGGGCCTTCGCCGGGTTCCCCGAGCGCGCCGTCGCGGGCGATCCCGGACGGGTCCGGGCGGGGTTCGAGGGTGCCGGGCGGGTGCGCTTCTTCTTCTGTGCCACGAGGGGCGATCCTACGCGTCGGCCGCCCGCGGGCGCTTCCGGGCGGTGCGGAGCCCGTGCGCGCGGGAGACCGCGCGGCGGGCAGCGGCCGCCCGCACGCGGCGCCGGCTAGCGGCTGCCGCCCACCGGCGACGGCGCCCAGCCGTCCGCCGGGCAGTTCCAGCGCATGATCGCGTGGCGGCCGTGCTCGAAGCCGAGCTCGCTGAGCGTGGAGGTCGAGAGCGTGAGGATCCCGCCGGCCTCCGCGGGCAGGCCGACCCACGCGACGGCGAGCGCGCGGATCACGTGGGCGTGCGCGACGAGGAGCACGTCCTGGCCGGACTCGAGCACGGGCAGCACGCGCTCGAGCACCTTGAGCACGCGCGCGCGGACCTGGCCCGACGTCTCGCCCGGGGTGTCGCCCGCGGGCACGCCGTCGGTCCAGAGGTCCCAGTGGCCGCGCTCGGACTGGATGTCGGCCGTGGTGCGGCCCTCGTACGCGCCGTAGTCGAACTCGACGAGCCGGTCGTCGACCTCGGCCTGGTCGCCATAGCCGATGAGCTCCGCGGTGCGCTGCGCGCGGGAGCGGGGGCTCGCGAGCACGAGGCCGAACTCCGTGCCCCCGAGCACGGCGCCGACCGCGCGCGCCTGCTCCTCGCCGGTCTCGGTGAGCGGGATGTCGGTCGTTCCGGTGTGGCGCCCGTTGACGCTCCACTCGGTCTGCCCGTGGCGCACCATGACGATGCGTCCGCGGACCTTCTCCTGCCACTCCGGGGTGCCGGGGATCTCGGCGCGCGCGATGGCGGCGTCCACCTCCGCGTACACGGGCGCGACGTCGTCGCGGGCGAGGCGCTTGGCGGTGGCGGGGTTCATGCCGGTCATGCGGGGGTCTCCTCCGTCGTCCGGGCGGGTGGCGGGCGACATCCGACTCTACGCCCGGGCGGATCCGCGGCCGGGCTCAGTGCACGTGCTCCAGGAGGTCGAGCCCGACGATCCCGAGGGCGTCGCGCACCGCGAGCCGGGCCGGGAGGTCGGCGTCGTCGAAGTGCACCATGACGGCGTACGCGACCGCGCCGCGCGGCCCGCGGAGCACGCCCGCCTCGGCGCGCACGCCCGCGTCCACCCCGGTGCAGTCGACCACCACGATGCCGTGCTCGCCGCCGCGCTCGACCAGCGGGTCGAGCCCGAAGGACGCCGCCACGAGCGAGCGGTCGGTGTTGAGCGCGAGCCAGCCGACCACTCGCGTGCTCGTCTCCTCGTCCACGACCTCGCCGTGCACGAGGGAGGAGAAGAGCGAGGCGAGCTCGCGGGCGGATCCGACGGACAGCTGCGGGGCGTCGTCCGGCCCCCGGGATCCGCGCGCCAGGTCGAGCAGGGCCGTGCGGCGGAGGCCGAGCGACTCCGCCCGGGCGCGCACGGCGCCGAGGCCCACGATCCGGAGCAGGGCGTTGGTGGCCGCGGCGTCGCCGGTGGCGCCGACGAGGGATCCGAGGTCGGTCGCGGGCAGCGACGGGACGACGAGGTGCCGCCAGAGGCCCGCGCTGCCGCCCTCGTCCTCGGGCCGGCGGTCGACGAGGTGCAGCGGCGAGAGGTCGCCCGAGGTCATGCGCGCCGACAGCTCGATGAGGAGGAGCACGCGCCCGAGGCCGGCGGCGGGCAGCGCGACGTGGTCGTCGACCGCGAGCACGACCTCGCCCGTGTCGAGGTCGGTCGCGCGGGCGGCGACGCGCATCCCGTCGAGGGCGAGGCCGCCGAGCGCGCGGAAGGCGCTGCGGAACGCGGCCGCCGGCTCGTCGCCGCGATGCCGGGCCGGGCCCCCGCCGGCGTGGCGGGGGCCCGGGGCGTCGTCGCCCGGCACGTGCGTCGGATCCGTCATCGCCGGACGCGCGTCACCAGATGGTGACGCGGGCCTCCTCGTCGAGCCAGAGGCCGTCGCCCGGCTTCACGTCGAACGTCGCGTAGAAGGCGTCGATGTTGCGGACGATCTGGTTGCAGCGGAACTCGTTCGGCGCGTGCGGGTCGATGGCGAGCAGGCGCATGACCTCGGCGTCGCGGCCCTTCTGCTGCCAGGCCTGCGCCCAGGAGAGGAAGAAGCGCTCGGCGCCCGTGAGCCCGTCGATGACCGGCGGCTCGGCGCCCTCGAGGGAGAGGAGGTACGCCTTCCACGCGATGGAGAGGCCGCCGAGGTCGCCGATGTTCTCGCCGATGGTGAGCGCGCCGTTCACGTGCGGGGCGTCGTCGGCCGTGAGCTGCGCGGGCACGAGCGCGTCGTACTGCTGGATGAGGGATGCGGTGCGCTCCTCGAACGCCGCGCGGTCGGCCGGGGTCCACCAGTCGGTGAGGCGGCCGTCGCCGTCGTAGCGCGAGCCCTGGTCGTCGAAGCCGTGGCCGATCTCGTGGCCGATGACCGCGCCGATCGCGCCGTAGTTCGCGGCCGGGTCGCGCGCCTCGTCGAAGAACGGGAACTGGAGGATCGCGGCCGGGAACACGATCTCGTTGAAGCCGGGGTTGTAGTACGCGTTGATGGTCTGCGGCGTCATGAACCACTCGTCGCGGTCGAGCGGGGCGCCGATCTTCGCGAGCTCGCGACGCGTCTCGAAGCGGGCGGTCGCGCGCACGTTGCCCAGGAGGTCCGTCGGGTCGATCTCGAGCGCGGAGTAGTCGCGCCAGCGGTCCGGGAAGCCGATCTTCGGGGTGAACTTCTCGAGCTTCTCGAGCGCCCGGCCGCGGGTCTCCGCGGTCATCCACTCGAGGCCGGAGATGGAGTCGCGGTACGCCTCCACGAGGTGGCCGACGAGCACGTCCATCTCGGCCTTGGCGGTGCGGGAGAAGTGGCGGTCGACGTAGATGCGGCCGATGGCCTCGCCCATGGCGCCCTCGACGAGCGAGACGCCGCGCTTCCAGCGCACGCGCTGCTCGGGCGCGCCCGTGAGCGTGCGGCCGTAGAAGTCGAAGGACGCCTCGGAGAACGCCTTCGGGAGCAGCGCCGCGTTCGAGCGGATGACCTGCCAGGCGAGCCAGTCGCGGAGCGCGGGGACCTCGGCGTCGGTCAGGAGCGCGCCTAGGCCCTCGGCGAAGGACGGCTCGCGGAGCACGAGCTCGTCGAGCGCGGCGGCGGGCGCCGCGAAGGCGTCGCGCCAGACGTCCAGGTCGGCGCCGGCGGCCTTCGCCACGAGGTCGCGGAGCTCCGCCCAGGTGACGAGGTTGTAGGTGGCCTGGCTGTCGCGGGTGCGGACGTTGTCCCAGTGGACGGCGGCGACGCGGGTCTCCAGGTCGAGGATCCGGTCGGCGCGGCCCGCGGGGTCGTCGAGCTGCGCGAGGCCGAGCATCCGCTCGACGAAGGCGCGGTAGGCGTCGCGGACGGCCGCGTGGCCCTCCTCGCGGTAGTAGCTCTCGTCGGGGAGGCCGATGCCGCCCTGCTCGACCTGCACGACGTAGCGCTCGGGGTCGCCCGGGTCGTTGTCGACGAAGAGGCCGAGGAGGCCGCTCACGTTCGTCTGCTCGAGGCGGCCCAGGGTCGCGAGGAAGGACGGGACGTCGGTGACGGCGGCGGCCTGGTCGAGCTGGTCGCGGATCGGCTCGGTGCCGAGCGCCTCCACCCGCTCCTCGTCCATGAAGCTCGTGAAGAGGTCGCCGAAGCGGCGCTCCTCGGTGCCGGGCTCGGCGTCGACGGCCTCCTCGATGATCACCCGCACGGCCTCCTCGGCCGCCTCGGCGAGCTGGTGGAACGAGCCCCAGCGGGCCTTGTCGTCCGGGATCGCGGTGCGCTCGAGCCAGCGGCCGTTCACGTGGAGGTAGAGGTCGTCCTGCGGGCGCACCCCCTGGTCCAGCTCGTCGGTGCGGATCCCGGTCGGAGGTGTCTCGGCGCTCATGGGCACGAGCCTAGGGGCGTCTCCCGCGCGCGTCCCGGGAGCGGCGGAGCGGGACCGGCGGTCGAGGCGGTCCGCCGGAGCCCGGACCGGATCCGCCGCGCGAAACGCCACCGCAACACGGCGTCGGTACGCTCGCCGATCGGGGCGTCTCCCCACACACCCGCGCGAGAGCAGGCGATCATGGCCCGACAGATCTGGACCCTCCACGGCGACGGCAAGGCGGTCGAGACCTCCGCGGTCGTCGGCCCCGGCGAGCGCCTCACCTGGCCGCGCACCATCGGGCTCGGGCTGCAGCACGTCGTCGCGATGTTCGGCGCGACCTTCCTCGTGCCCGCGCTCACGGGGTTCCCGCCCACGACGACGCTGTTCTTCTCCGGGCTCGGCACGATCCTGTTCTTGGCTCTCACGAAGAACCGGCTGCCCAGCTACCTCGGCTCGTCGTTCGCGTTCATCGCACCCATCGGCGCGGCCAACGCGGCCACGGCGGCCGGCGGCGGCGGGATCGGGGCGGCGCTCGCGGGCATCGTCGCGGTCGGCGTGATGCTCGCGATCGTCGGCGGCATCGTGCAGCTCACCGGCACCGGCTGGATCGACGCGCTGCTGCCGCCCGTGGTGGCCGGCGCGATCGTCGCGCTCATCGGCTTTAACCTGGCGTCGGCCGCGCGCGACAACTTCGTGGTGGCGCCCGTGACGGCGACCATCACGCTCGCCGCCGTGATCCTCTCGACCGTGCTGTTCCGCGGGATCCTCGGCCGCCTGTCGATCGTGCTCGGCGTGGTCGTCGGGTACGCGGTGGCGGCGATCCGCGGCGAGATCACGTTCGACGCGGTCGGGTCGGCCGCGTGGATCGGCCTGCCCGAGTTCCACGCGCCCGAGATCACGCCGCAGTTCTGGTCGCTGCTGCCCGCGTTCCTGCCCGTCGTGCTCGTGCTCGTCGCGGAGAACGTGGGCCACATCCGGGGCGTCGCGCAGATGACCGACGGGTCGGTGAACAAGCTGACCGGCCGGGCGCTCCTGGCCGACGGCCTGGCGACCGTGCTCGCGGGCCTCGGCGGCGGATCCGGCACCACGACCTACGGCGAGAACATCGGCGTGATGGCCGCCACGCGCGTCTACTCGACCGCCGCCTACTGGGTCGCCGGCGGGTTCGCCGTGCTGCTCGGCCTCTCGCCCAAGGTCGGCGCGGTGATCAACACGATCCCGGCGGGCGTGCTCGGCGGCGTGACGACGGCGCTGTACGGCCTCATCGGGATCATCGGCGTGAAGATCTGGATGGACAACCGGGTGGACTTCTCCAAGCCCGTCAACCAGCTCACGGCGGCGACCGCGCTCATCGTCGCGATCGCGCCCTTCACCTTCACGCTCGGCAGCGTCTCGTTCAACGGCATCGCGCTCGGGACGGTCGCGGCGATCGTCGTCTACCACGTGATGAGCACGGTCGCGCGGCTGCGCGGCACCGACTGACCGCACGGGCGGCCCGCCCGCTCACGGCGGGGCGCCGACCGCGTGTCCTACCATCGCGGGAGCGCCGCCCGCCGGCCGGGCGTCCGCGCGCCGGGCTCCGGCCCCCGCGGGCCGCGTCCCCGTCCGCACCGACCGCAGGAGAACCACCCGACATGCACCCGCCTGCGCGCCGAGAGGGCGCCGCCCGGTGACCGCCGACGAGTCGCTCGCCGCGCACGCCGTGCGCCCGCCGGCCCGCGGCATCATGGCGCGCCCGTGGCTGGCGTTCGCGCTCTGCCACCTCTGGCTCGTCGCGCTCAACCTGATCGGCCCCACCTCCGCGCTCACCGACGTGACGAACGTCTACCGCGTCTGGATGCAGGAGGGGATGGCGGGCGGCGGCTGGGTCGGGATCGACCTGCCGTGGGTGTACCCGATCCTCGCGGCCGTGCCCATGATCATCTCCCTCGTCGGCGGCACCGCGTTCTACGGCACGGTGTGGCTCGCGCTGGTCACGCTGCTCGACGCCGCCGCGTTCGCGCTGCTCCTCCGCATCCGCCGCGGCCGCGGCCTCGCGCCCGCCGCGTGGTGGCTCGGCTTCCTGGTGGCGCTCGGGCCGATCTCGCTCGGCCGGATCGACGCGGTCACCGTGCCCCTCGCCCTCGCCGGCCTGCTCGTGCTCGCGACCCGGCCGGCCCTCGCCTCCGCGCTCCTCACGATCGGCGCCTGGGTGAAGGTGTGGCCGGCCGCCCTGCTGCTCACCGCCGTCATCGCCCGCCGCGGGCTCGCGCGCGGCACGGTCGTCGTCACGGCGCTCGGCACGACGGCCGTGGTCGTGGCCGGATCCCTCGCTATCGGCAGCGGCGCGAACGTCCTCGGCTTCGTGGGCCAGCAGACCGGCCGCGGGCTCCAGGTCGAGTCGACCGCCGCGCTGTACCACCTGTGGCGCATCGTCGCGGGCGACGACCGGTACCGCGTGTACGACGACCTGGGCATCATCACGTTCCAGGTCGCGGGCCCGGGCGTGGACGCCGTCGCTGCCGCGCTCACGCCGATCATGGTGGGCGTCGTGCTCGTCGTGACGCTGCTCGGGATCCGCGCGCACCACCGCGGCGCCTCCCCCGCCGCGCTGATGGGGCCGCTGTCGCTCGCGCTCGTCGCCGCCCTCATCGTGACGAACAAGGTCGGCTCGCCGCAGTACGTGTCGTGGTTCGCCGTGCCGATCATCGTGATGCTCGTGCACGACCGCCACTCCCGCGGCACGGCCCTGGCGGCGCGCCTCGGGCTCGTCGTCGCCGCGCTCACGCAGCTCGTCTTCCCGTACGCCTACATGCTGCTCATCTACGTGGTGCCGGTGATGGTCGGGGTGATCACGCTGCGCGACCTCGGCGAGATTGCGCTGCTCGGCGTCGCCGTGATGCAGCTCGTGCGGCTGCGCGGCACGGCCGAGGACGGGCCGGCGCGGGTGCGGGCGGGACGCGCGGCGCGGGGGCGCGCATCGCACGGGCAGCCCGTCGCCGGTGCCCCCGCACCCGTGGCCGCCGCACCCGCACCCGCCGCCGCGCACGAGCTCAGCCCATGGGGGCCGGCGCCCGCGGATCAGGAGACCGGGACCGCCTGACCGCCCGACGCCAGGTAGCGCAGCCACCCGCCGTGCGCGCTGATGTCCGGCGCGCCCGCCGTGTCGGTGCAGAGGAACCCGATCGCCTGCGTGCCGTCCTCGAGCTCCACCGGGCCGAGGGCCATGGGCCGGACCATGCCGGCGAGGAACGCGGCGAGGCCGGCGCGCGTGAGGGTCCACGCCTCGCCCGCGAGCGGCACGCCGTCGCCGTCGGGCGCCGGGGTCACGCCGGGTCGCGCGGGCTCGCCCGGGAGGTGCGCCATGCGGTACGCCGCGCTCGTGCGGACGTCGCGGGAGAAGCGCGCGCCGAGCTCGCCGAGCTGGCGGTGCAGCGGCTGGCCGCCGAGGTGCGCGCCGAACACGACCACGTCGACCGCGTCGGTCGGCAGGAGCGCGGGCCGCACGGGGTCGCCCGTGATCCAGCCGGCGAGGTCGAGCACGACCTGGTCGGCGAACCCGGGGGCGACGAGGCTCACGCCGAACGGGGATCCGTCCGCCTCGCCCGCGGGCACGGCGACGGCGCACAGGTCGAAGAGGTTCACGAAGTTCGTGTACGTGCCGAGCCGGGCGTTCACGGCGACGGGCTCGGCGGCGACCTCGGCGAGCGTGGGGTGCTCGGTGGTCGTCGGCATCAGCAGCGCGTCGATCCCGCGGCGGGCGTCGCCCGGGGCGTCGAACACGACGCACGCGGCGACGCGCAGGCGCTCGAGGAGCGCGCGGTCCTCCACGAGCCGGTGCGCGGGGATCCCGAGCGCGGCGCGCACGATGCCGGCGACGGTCGGATCGAGGTCCGGCGCGTCCGCGAGCACCGACGGCCCCGCCGCCTCGCAGCGCTCGGCCACGAGCGCGCCCTCGTAGAGGAGGAGCGCGGCGCGGAGGAACGGCCCGAGCTCGACCGTCTCGACGACGGCGCCGGAGTCGCGCATCCGCTCGACCGCCCCATGGAACGCCGCGCGGGCGTCGGGCGAGAGCGGCGCGAGGTCGTGCTCGGCCGGCACGCCGACGACGGGGACGCCGCGCGGCGCGAGCCGGGTGGTCGACGGCCAGTCGCGGCTCGCCGGATCCGCCGGATCGGGCCCGACCATCTCGGCGAGCGCGCGCTGGGCCGTCGCGAGGTCGGCGGCGAGCACGCTCACGGTGTCGTAGGAGCGGCAGGCGGGGACGACGCCCGTGGTGGGCACGAGGCCGAGGGTCGGCTTGATCCCGACGAGGCCGTGCAGGGCCGCGGGCACGCGTCCGGATCCGGCGGTGTCCGTGCCGAGCGCCACGTCGACGAGGCCCAGCGCGACGGCGACCGCGGAGCCCGAGCTGGATCCGCCCGAGATGCGGTTGGGCCGCGTCGCGTGCCGCACGGCGCCGTAGGGGCTGCGCGTGCCGACGAGGCCGGTGGCGAACTGGTCGAGGTTGGTCTTGCCGATCACGAGCGCGCCGGCCTCCCGGAGCCGGGCGACGGCGGGCGCGTCGACCTCGGGCGCGGTGGCGGCGGACGGGCACGCGGCGGTCGTCGGCATCCCGGCGACGTCGATGTTGTCCTTGACGGCGACGAGCCAGCCCGCGAGCGGCAGCGATCCCGCCGGCGCGCGGGCGATGCGCGCGTCGAGCTCGGCGGCGCGGGCGAGGGCGTCCGCGGGGTCGAGCAGCGTGATCCACACCTCGGGCCGGTCGACCTCCGCGATGCGCGCGTAGGCGGCGCGCACGCGGTCGACGACGGAGGCGGATCCGACGGGCGGCAGCGCGGTCGTGGCGCCGGCGACGCCGATCCCGCGGCTCACGCGCGGACCTCCGCCGCGGTCGCGGTCGCAGCCGCGGAGCCGGCCTCGGCACCGACGCCGGCATCGGCCCCGGCGAGCGCCGCGAGCACGTCGTCCGACGACGCGACCGCGCCGAACACGCCGCCCTGCATCGTGACCATCCGGAGCGCCGCGTCGTGGTTCGCCGGATCCGTGGCCCCCGTGCAGTCGGAGAGCACCAGGCACTCGTAGCCGCGGTCGTTCGCCTCGCGCATGGTCGTGGAGACGCAGACGTCGGTGGTGATGCCCGTGAGGATCAGCCGGTCGATGCCGCGCGCCCGGAGCACGAGGTCGAGGTCGGTGGCGTAGAACGCGCCCTTGCCGGGCTTGTCGATGACGGGCTCGCCGGGGAGCGGGGCCACCTCGGGGACGATCTCCCAGCCGGGTTCGCCGCGCACGAGGATCCGCCCGCACGGGCCCACGCTGCCGATCTCGGCGCCCGCGCGCTCGGAGCGCCAGCGCTTGTTCGCGGGCAGGTCGGAGAGGTCGGGCCGGTGGCCCTCGCGGGTGTGGATCACGGTCATGCCGAGCGCGCGCACGCGCTCCAGCAGGCGGGCGGTGGGCGCGAGGCCGGCCCGGGTGAGGGCGAGGTCGTAGCCCATGCGGTCGACGTAGCCGCCGACGCCGCAGAAGTCGACCTGCCAGTCGATGCAGACCACGGCGGTGCGCGCGACGTCGACGGCGCCGTCGTAGGGCCAGGCGTACGGATCCGCCGCCACGGCCGTGGTGCCGCCGACCGGCGCGGTGCCGATGACGGAGGCGGCGTCGGCGACCGGCGTGGTGCCGATGACCGCCGTGGTGCGGGGCGCGATGCTCACGAGCGCGCCTCCCCCGCCTCGACGGCCGCGCCGAGCGGGGCGCGCACGCGCCCCAGCGCGTCGGCGGCGACGAGCGCCACCGCGGCGACCACCAGGCCGACGACGGCCGTGGACAGGAAGTCGGCGTAGGCGTGGGCCGCGAGCGCGGCACCGGCGCCGACGACCCAGGCGACGAACGCGGGCGCCCGCCACGGGCCGCGCGCGGCACCGGATGCGCTGACGGATGCGGACGCGGATGCCGCCGCCCGCCGCGGCGCGAGCAGCAGCTGGTCGACGATGAGCACCGCGCCGATGGGCGGCACGATCACCCCGAGCAGGTTCAGCCACACCTCGAAGTAGGTCCAGATGCCGGCGACGGCGAGCACCACGCCGACCGCGCCGAGCACGAGCGTCGTGCGGCGCATCCGCATGCCGGTGAGCTGGCTCCAGCCGACCGCGCCGTTGTAGAGGCAGTGGGCGCACACGGATCCGAGGTTCACGACCACGAAGAGCACGGCGAGCGGCACGAGCGCGCCCCCCTGCGCCACGAGGATGCCGAGGAAGTCGCCGCCCGCGGTGCCCGGGTCGGTCGCGCCGCCGAGGGCGACGATGAGGCCGCCGACCACGAGCGCGATCGCGTTGCCGAACGGGAACGCCGCGAGCGACGCGAGCACGGCCTGCCGGCCCGAGCGCGCCCAGCGGGTGAAGTCGGCGGTCATGGTGCCGGAGTCGGCGAACAGCGCGACGACGAGCGTGACGGCCGCGCCGAAGCTCAGCGCGCCCGCCCCGCCGGCCGGCGCCGACTGCAGCTCCGCGCCCGGCCGGGTCGCGACGATCGCGATGGCGACCGCCCCGAGCACGAGGTAGAGGGGAGCGGCGATGACGCCGATCCAGGACAGCGCGCGGATGCCGAGCAGCGTCACCGCGACGAACAGGATCCCGGCGACGAGCGTCGTCGCCGTCTGGTCCCAGCCGAGGGAGCCGTGCAGCGTGGATCCGGTGAGCCCGGTCTGGAACGCGAACCAGCCGATGACGACCGTGGCGAGGAACGCCGCCGGGACGACGTAGCCCTTCGCGCCGAACGTGCGCATCGCCATGAGCGCGAAGCTCTCGCCGCTGCGGCCCGCGAGGTAGCTCAGCGCGCCGACGTAGACCATGAGCACGAGCGTGCCGACCGCGATGGCGCCCATGCCCGCCCAGAACCCGAGCGAGTGCACGACGAGGCCGCCGAAGACCGCGCAGGTGAGGATCATGGGGAAGCCCAGCCAGACGGCCGCGACCGACGACGTGCGGCGACGCGCGTGCGGGGGCACGGGCTCCGACTCGTACTCCGAGAAGACGGGGCGGTCGGCGGGATCCGGGGCGGCGGGGTCGGCGTGGCGCGCGACCGGCGGGGCGGCGGGGAGCGACATGGGTTCTCCTGGGATCGGGTGGCGCCGGCGGGGGATCCGGCTGCGTCCTATAGGAACAGCCCGGCCGCACACGCGCGTTTCGCCCGTGTTTCCGGGATGTGAAACACGTCTGGGTGGAGGCGTGGCGGCGGATCCTATAATCGAGCGCATGCCCGCTCCCGCCCCGGTCCCCTCCCGCGTCGGCGCCGCGGAGCGCGTGCGGGTGCTGCTGGAGGAGGAGATCCTCGGCGGCGTGCTCGCCCCCGGCTCCCGCGTCAAGGCCGACGACATCGCCCGCCGCACGGGCACCAGCCACATCCCGGTGCGCGAGGCGCTCCGGGCGCTCGAGGCCGACGGCTGGGTCGTGCACCGGCCGCACGAGGGCGCGTCGGTGCGGCCGCGCGTGCTGTCCGAGCTGGTCGACCTGTTCGAGGCGCGCGCGCTCGTGGAGCCGCAGGCCGTGGAGCTCGCCGCCCAGCGCCGCACGGCCGACGACCTCCGCGAGCTCGAGCGCGTGCTCCGCCTGCAGGAGCGCACCTCGGATCCGGCCGACCTCGCCCGCCTCAACCACGACTTCCACGTCGCCCTCGCGCGGGCCTCGCAGAACAGCACGCTCGCCTCCGTCGTCGAGTCGATGTCGAAGCGCGTGCGCTTCCACTACCTGCCCACGGCGAGCGCGCGTCGACCGGACTCGCTGGCCGACCACCGCGAGCTCGTCGCCCTCCTCGAGCGGCGCGAGGGCGCCCGGGCGGCGGATCTCGCGCGCCGCCACATCAATGCCACGCGCGTCGACGCGTGCGCGGCCCTCGAGGCGCTCACGCGCGCGGAGGCAGAGGCGGGCTAGGGATCAGAGCCCGAGCAGCCGCTCCAGCGCCGGGTCCTCGAGGGAGTCGAGCACGAGGTCGGCGCCCGCGTCGCGCAGCTCGTCCGCGGAGTAGTGCCCGCTCGCGACGCCCACGGCGGTCGCCCCCGCGTCGTGCGCGGACGTGATGTCGTTCGGGGTGTCGCCGACGACGAGCACCTCCTCGCGCCGGGGCTCGGCGCCGCGGAGCGTGCCGGCGGTCGCGATGGCGCGGCGCACGACGTCGACGCGGTCGGGCGAGTCGGATCCGTACGCGCCGAACACGAAGAACCGGCCCAGCCGGGCGGGCTCCATCTTCGTGCGGGCGGCGCCCTCCATCGCGCCCGAGACGACGCCGAGCACGACGCC
The DNA here is from genome assembly GCF_021922985.1 of Clavibacter michiganensis subsp. tessellarius. NCBI lineage: Bacteria > Bacillati > Actinomycetota > Actinomycetes > Micrococcales > Microbacteriaceae > Clavibacter > Clavibacter tessellarius. The sequence goes on from NZ_CP040788.1 coordinate 2,246,516, forward strand.
CGCGTCGGCGAGTCGGTCGAGCAGCGCCTCCGCGCCGTCGAGCACGCGGTAGCCCTCGGAGACGCGGATGTCGTCGGCGAGGTGCCGCAGGTACGACGCGTAGAGGCGCGCGAGCTCGGCGGGCTCGGGATCCCGGCCCATCACGCCGCGGAACGTCGCGGCGCCGACCTGCGGATCCGTCTCCCCCGCCGACGAGTGCTCGCCGATGTCGGCCTCCACGTCGTGCAGGTCGCGGAACGCCATGGCCCAGCTGCGGGCGCCGGAGCCGCCCGTGTGGATCAGGGTCTCGTCGATGTCGAAGAGCACGGCGGGCGGGATGGAGGAGGTGTCGGCCATGGATCCATCGTGCTCCGGCCCGCCTCCGAGCGAGCGGTGCGGGACGGGCGGCGGCGCGGGGCGGCGACCGCGGCGGCGCGCACCGGGCCCGGGGCGCCCGTCAGGACGAGCGGCGCGTGCGCATCCGCTCGGTCGTCCGCGCGATGACCCGCAGGCTGTCGATGAGGGTCGCGATCTGGGCGCGGCTGAGGTCGGCCAGCACCTCGTCCTCGTCGGCGACGAGGCGGCGCATCGCCCGGTCGACGCGCTCGATGCCGAACGGCGTGAGCACGACCAGCCGACTGCGGCCGCCCGATGGATCCTCCTCGCGCGTGATGAAGGAGCGCGCGGTCAGCCGGTTGACCCGGTGCACGAGGCTGCCCGTGTCGGTGCCGAGCCGCTCGGCGAGCGCGGCGCGCGTGAGGCCCGCGTCGCCCTGCTGGCGGAGGATGGAGAGGAACTCGAACTCGCTCGTCGTGAGGCCCTCGGCGGCGAACGCGCCCTCGCGGATCCGCTGCATCTGCGGGAGCAGGCGCCGGAGCCGCGACACCACGTCGAGCGGCGCGAAGTCGACGTCGGGCAGGGCGGCACCCCACGCGTCGATCACCAGGTCGACGTCGTCGTCATCCTTCATCGGGACTCCCACCGTCGCGTCCACGGTACCCGGCGCGGGCCCGTGCGACGGCGCATGACCCCCGGCTCGGATCCGGCCGCCCGCTCCGGCAGGATGTGCGCATGCAGCTCCCCCACCGCCCGCTCCTGATCGACGGCGGCCTCGGCACGCTGCTGGAGGCGCGCGGGCACGACCTGTCGGATCCGCTGTGGAGCGCGCGCGTGCTCGCCGACGAGCCCGGGGCGATCCGCGCGGCGCACGCCGAGTTCTTCCGCGCGGGGGCGGACGTGGCGATCACGGCGTCGTACCAGGTGGGATTCGCGGCGTTCGCGGCGCGCGGGCTGTCGCACGCCGACACCGAGGCGCTGCTGCGCGCGAGCGTGACGCTCGCGGCCGAGGCCCGCGACGAGGCGGCGCGCGAGGATCCGCCGGGTGCCGAACGCGAGCGGTGGGTCGCCGCGTCCGTCGGCCCGCTCGGCGCGACGCTCGGCGACGGCTCCGAGTACCGCGGATCCACCGGCCTCACCCGCGCGGAGCTCCGCCGCTGGCACGCGCCGCGCTTCGCCGTGCTCGCCGACGCGGGCGCCGACCTGCTCGCGTGCGAGACCGTCCCCAGCCTCGACGAGGGCCGCGCGCTGGTGGACCTCGCGCGCGGCTCGGGCGCGTCCGCGTGGCTCGCGTTCACGGTCCAGGGCGGTCGGCTCCGCTCGGGCGAGCCGATGGCCGACGGGTTCCGACTCGCGGAGGAGGCCGACGAGATCGTGGCCGTGGGGATCAACTGCGCGCACCCCGAGGAGGTGCCGGCCGCCATCGCCGCGGCCCGGAGCGTCACCGACCGGCCGGTGGTCGTCTACCCGAACTCCGGGGAGCGCTGGGACGCGGTCGCGCGTGGCTGGCGCGGCGACCCGGGCGTGCCGGATGCGCGCGCCTGGATCGACGCGGGCGCGACCCTCGTCGGCGGCTGCTGCCGGGTGGGCCCCGACGCGATCCGATCGATGCGGGACGCGCTCGGCTGAGGGTCCCGGCGCACGAGCGCCTCCGCACCCGCGCACGACGACGGCCCGCCCCCGGCAGGGGACGGGCCGTCGTCGCATGCGGAGCCGTGCGGATCCGCCTCGGGCGCGGATCCGGGCGGGTCAGGCGCCCGCGACCGCCTGGCGGAGGCCGTCGGCGAGCGACGTGGTGGGGCGGCCGAGGAGGCGCGCCATGTCGCCCGTCTCGTCGTCGAGCTGGCCGGCGGCCGTGGCCGCGTCGAGGCCCACGAGGAAGCCGATCGTGCCCTCGTCGAGGCCGGCCTCGCCCAGGATCCGCGCGTGCTCCTCGGAGGAGACGCGGGAGACGGGGACGGGCTGGCCCGTGATGCCGGAGATGGCCTCGGCGAGCTCGTCCTGTGTCCAGCGCTCGTCGCCCGCGAGCTCGAGGGTCTGCCCGGCGAGCGAGTCGTCGAGGGCCGCGACCGCGGTGGCCTCGGCGAAGTCGGCGATGGTGGCGCTCGCGACGCGGCCGTCGCCGGCGCTCGTGAGGAGCCCGCCGGACTGCGTCACGGAGTCGACCGTGCCGGCGTAGTTCTCGGTGTACCAGCCGTTGCGGAGGAGCGTGACGGGCACGCCGGACGCGGCGAGCACCTCCTCGGTGGCCTTGTGCTCGCCCGCGATGAACAGCTCGGTCGTGCTCGCGCGGAGGACGCTCGTGTAGAGGATCCGGCCGACGCCCGCGGCCTTCGCGGCCTCGATGACGGTGGTGTGCTGCGGCACGCGCTGGCCGACCTCGCTGCCGGAGACGAGCACGAGGGTGTCGCCGGGCTGGATCGCGGCCTTCACGCTCTCGGCGTCCGTGTACTCGAGGCGCGCGGTGCGGACGCCCTGCGCGGCGAGGTCGGCGAGGGCCTCGGGGCGGCGCGCGGTGGCGAGCACGTCGGAGGCGGCGGCGCCGCGGGCGAGGAGGGACGCGACGATGCGCGATCCGAGGCGGCCGGTGGTGGCGGTGACGACGATGGTCATGGGGTGCCTTTCGAGTCAGGGGACGAGCGATACGTCGGGGTCAACGACTCCGTCGCCGAGTACCTTCCCACAGGGAGGTACCCACCTCCAGGTAAGTTGGTGTGCATGACGCAGATGAGCTTCCGGGTGACCCGCGACCGACCCGGCGTGGCCGAGGGCCGCTACCCCGCGAACTGCCCGTCGCGCACCCTGCTCGACCACATCACGAGCAAGTGGGGCGTGCTCGTCCTCCTCGCGCTCGGGGAGCGGTCGCGCCGCTGGGGCGAGCTGCGCCGCGAGGTCGAGGGCATCAGCGAGAAGATGCTGGCCTCCACGCTGCGCACGCTCGCCGACGACGGGCTCGTGATCCGCGAGGCCCAGCCCACCATCCCGCCGCGCGTCGACTACCGGCTCACGGAGCTCGGCCACGAGGTGAGCGCCCGGCTCGTGCCGCTCATGGACCTGGTGATGGACGTCACCGAGGACACGTCGCCGCTGGCGTCCCGCCGACCCTAGGCTGGATCCGGCAGCCGAGGGATCGGCGCCGACCCGCCCGCGCCACGGTGCCACCGCCGCCCGCGCCACCCGGCCAGAGAGAGACCGACGATGCCCTCCCCGTCCGCGCCGACGACGTCGCGCACGTCCACCCCGAGCCGCGAGGTCCGCCGCGCGCGCGTCGCGGTCGCCGTCCTCTTCTTCACCAACGGCGCGATCTTCGCGAACCTGCTGCCCCGCTACCCGTCGATCAAGGCGGAGCTCGGGCTGACCAACGTGGAGTTCGGCGCCGCGGTCGCCGCGTCCCCGCTCGGCGCGCTCATCGCCGGGCTCGCCGCGGGCGTCCTCATCCGCCGGTACCGGTCGGCGCGGGTCGCGGTCGCCGCGACCGTGGTGGCCTCGGTCGGGATCCTGCTGGCCGGCCTCGCGCCCGGCTGGCTCGTGCTCGCGATGGCGCTGTTCCTCGCCGGTGCCATGGACGCGATCACCGACGTCGCCCAGAACTCGCACGCGCTGCGCGTGCAGCGGCTCTACGGCCGGTCGATCAACAACTCCTTCCACGCCGTCTGGTCCGTCGGCGCGGTGGCGGGCGGGATCATGGGCGCCGCGGCCGCGCAGGCGGGGCTGCCGCTGATCGTGCACCTCTCGATCTCGGCCGTCGTCTTCAGCGCGCTGGCCGTGCTGTCCCTCCTGTGGCTGCTGAAGGGACCGGAGCCGGAGCCCGGCGAGGGCGGCGCGGCGCACGCGCACGCGCCCGCCCCCGTCGTGGACGCCGAGGACGGCGTCGTGCGCGGCGCCTCCCCGCGCGCGCTCGGCCTCGTCGCCCGGTACGGCGTGCTGCTCGCGCTCGTGGTCATCGCGTCCGGCGGCGCCATCGTCGAGGACTCCGGCAGCACCTGGTCGGCCATCTACCTCTCCCGCGACCTCGGCGCCTCCGCCTTCGTCGCGGGCCTCGGCTTCATCTCCCTGCAGGGCATGCAGTTCGTCGGCCGGATGCTCGGCGACCGCATGGTCGACCGCTTCGGCCAGCGCGCCATCGCCCGGCTCGGCGGCGTCCTCGTGCTCGCGGGCATGGGCGGCGCGCTCGCGTTCCCGGGCGTCGTCGGCACGATCGTCGGCTTCGGCGTGGCCGGCTTCGGCGTCGCGACCCTGATCCCCGCGGCCATGCAGGCCGCCGACGAGCTGCCCGGCTTCAAGCCCGGCACCGGCCTCACGATCGTCGGCTGGCTCCTGCGCGTCGGCTTCCTCGTGTCGCCGCCCATCGTCGGCGCCATCGCGGACGCGTCGTCGCTCCGCTTCGGGCTGATCTTCGTGCCGGCGGCCGGGCTCCTCGTGCTCGTCTTCTCCCGCGTGCTCGCGACGCGGCGGCCGCACCCGCCGGCGCAGGCGGCGCCGGGGGCCGTCGCCTCCTCCTAGGGCGCGGGCGGGCGGATCCGCTCACGGGCTCCTGCGAGTGCGGGCGCGCCGCCCGGGCGCCGCGGGAGAGTGGGCGCACACCCGCCACCCGAGAGGATCGCCATGTCCACCGACCTGCCCGGAGGGCTCTTCCCCCTCGCCCACGACCTCACCGTCACGCGCTTCGGCTACGGCGCCATGCAGCTCGCAGGGCCGAAGGTGTTCGGCCCGCCCGCGGATCCCGACGCGGCCCGCGCCGTGCTGCGCGAGGCCGTCGCGCTCGGCATCACGCACATCGACACGGCCGACTTCTACGGCCCCGGCCACACGAACGCGCTCATCGAGGAGGCGCTGTTCCCGTACCCGGAGCGCCTCCACATCGTCACGAAGGTCGGATCCCTGCGCGACGAGAAGGGCCGCTGGCCGCAGGCGCTCTCCCCCGCCGAGCTCCGCCAGGCCGTCTACGACAACCTCACGCACCTCACGCTCGACGTGCTCGACCTCGTGAACCTCCGCGTCGGCGCGTTCGACAGCCCGACCGACGGATCCCTCGAGGAGCCGTTCACGGCGCTGGCCGAGCTGCAGCGGGAGGGCCTCATCCGGCACCTCGGCGTGAGCAACGTCAGCCCCGCGCAGGTGGCCGAGGCCCGCGGGATCGCGCCGATCGTGAGCGTGCAGAACCACTACAACCTCGCGCGCCGCGACGACGACGCGCTCATCGACGAGCTGGCCGCCGACGGCATCGCCTACGTGCCGTACTTCACGCTCGGCGGGTTCTCGCCGCTGCAGTCGGAGACGCTGTCGCGCGTCGCCGCCTCGCTCGGATCCGCGCCGCTGCCCGTCGCGCTCGCCTGGCTCCTGCAGCGGTCGCCGAACGTGCTCGTCATCGCGGGCACGTCGTCGGTGGCGCACCTGCGCGAGAACGTGGCGGGCGCCCGGATCCGTCTGCCGGAGGAGGCGCTCGCGGAGCTGGAGGGGATCGGCGGCTGACGGGCGGCGGTTGCCCGGCGGGACGCAGCGCTCGGCCGGCGGTCGTCGACCGAGGGCGGTCGGCCGGCGGTGGTCGGCGAGGCCGCCGCGTCAGCTCGCGGCGGCCCGCTCCGCCGCCTCGGCCGCGGCGTCCGCCACCCGCCGCAGCACCGCCAGCACCACGCGGACCGGCGCCTGCGCGAGCGCGTCCGGCCGGGCGAGCACGTCGACGTGGCGCACGAGGGTGGCGCCGACGACCGGCCGCAGCACCATCCCGTCGACCGCGAGCGGGGCCGCGGTCGTGCGCGGCATCACGGCGATGGCGTCGCCCGTCCGCACGATCTGCGCCGCCACCGAGAACTCGTTGACGCGGTGGACGATGCGCGGCGCCTGCCCGATCAGCGCGCCGAGGTGGTCGAGCACGCCCGCGAGCGGGAACCCGGCGTGGGTGGAGATCCACCGCTCGTCGCGCAGCATCTCCGGCGTGATGCCCGCGGACGACGCGAGCGGATGCCCGGCGTGCAGCGCGACGTCGAGCGGCTCCACGAGGAGCGGCACGACCACGAGCCGGGCGGTCGGCCACGGCGGATCGTGCGGGAGGCGGTGCGCGACGACGAGGTCGTGATCCGCGGTGAGGCCCGCGAAGTCCCCCTGCGCCACGTCGGCGTCCGCGAGCGCGACGCGCGTGCCCGATCCCCCGGCACCGGCCAGCTCGGCGAGCAGCGGCCCGAAGAGCGCGAGGCCGGCGCTGTGGAACGCGGACACGCGGACGGCCCGGTCGTCCTGCGCGAGGAAGGACCCGACGGCGTCGCGGGCGGCGGCGAGCGCCTCGTCCACGCGCGTCGACGCCGCGGCGAGCGCCTCCCCCGCTTCCGTGAGCACCAGGCGCCGTCCGCGCTTGACGGTCAGCGGCACGGGCACGCCGGCCTGCAGCGCGGCGAGCTGCTGCGAGACGGCGGATGCGCTCACGTGCATCGCGACCGCCACGGCCGCGACGCTGCCCCGGTCGCCGAGCTCGCGGAGGAGGCGGAGGCGAGCGGGATCCATGCTGCACTGTCTCACGCATGAGCCGCGGCTAACGCATCGATGAAGACGATGCCCGTCGATCTTCCGGGTCGCCTGCCGGACAGTGAGGGCATGCCCTCCCCCACCCGCTCGGCGCCCGTCGTCGACCTGCTGCTCCTGGCCGTCGCGGCCGTGTGGGGCGCGAGCTTCCTCGCGGCCAAGGACCTCGCGGCGGAGACGGGCGTGCCGGCGGCGGTCGCGCTGCGCTTCCTCGTCGCCGCGGTCGCGACCGGGATCGTCTGCCTGGCCCGGCGCGAACGGCTGCCCCGCGGGCGCGGCCTCCTGATCGCGGCGGCGCTCGGCTGCTCGCAGGCGGCGGTCATCGGGCTGGAGACGTGGGGCGTGCACCTGACGAGCGCGACCAACGCGGGCCTCCTCATCAGCCTGGCGCTGGTGATGACGCCCGTGCTCGAGGGCGCCACGTCGCGCGCGTGGCTGCCGCGGTCGTACTTCGTCGCGGCGGTCGCGGCCGTGGTGGGGGTCGCGCTGCTCGTCTCCGAGGGCGGCCTGCGCGCGCCCACGCTGGGCGACGGGCTGGTGATCGCGGCGGCCGTCGTGCGGGCCGTGCACGTCACCGCGAGCGGGCACCTCACGCGGGGGCGGAGCGAGGGATCGCTCGGCGTGGTCCTCGTGCAGATGGCCGTGTGCGCGGCCCTCTTCTCCGCGCTGGCGGGGCGCGACCTGCCCGCGGCGGCCGCGGCGCTCGACGCCGGGGGCTGGGCGGGCGTCCTCTTCCTCGGCGTGCTGTGCTCGCTGTTCGCGTTCGTCGTGCAGCTCTGGGCGGTGCGGCGCACGTCGGCGTCGCGGGCGAGCATCCTCATGGGCACCGAGCCGGTGTGGGCGCTGCTCGTCGGCGTGGTCGTGGCGGGCGAGGCCATCGGGCCGGTCGGCGCGGGCGGCGCGGCGCTCATCGTCGCGGCATCGTACGCGGGCCAGGCGATCGAGCGGCGGCACCGTGCGTCCGTCCACGCCGCCCGCGCCGGAACCCGCGAGGATGGGCCCATGCCCCCGACCGACGCGGTGCCGCGCCTGCCCCACCCCGCCGCATGACCGCCCCCGACCGCCGCTTCCCGCGCAGCGTCTACCGCGAGGGCGCCGAGCCCGACGTGCGGTTCAGCCTCGCCAACGAGCGCACGTTCCTCGCCTGGATCCGCACCTCGCTCGCCCTCCTCGCGGGCGGCGTCGCGCTCGAGGCGCTCGCGCTCGGGCTGCAGCCGGGGTTCCGGCTCGCGGCCTCGCTCGTGCTGATCGTCGCCGGGATCGCGGCGCCCGCGCAGGCGTGGATCGGCTGGATGCGCACCGAGCGCGCCCTCCGCCGCGACCGGCCGCTGCCGTCGGCCGCGCTGTCGCTGCCCCTCGGGATCGCGGTCGTCGCCGCGGGCGCGCTCGTGCTGCTCGGCGTGCTGACCGCGTGAGCGCGGACGCCCCCGCCGCCGATCCCGGCGCGCATCCGTCCGACCCCGGCCTCCAGCCCGAGCGGACCGCGCTCGCCTGGCGCCGCACGGCCCTCGCGCTCGTCGTCGGATCCCTGTTCGACCTCCGCGCGCTCCCGCAGCTCCTCGGCGCGGCCGGCCTCGCGGTCGCCGCGGCGGGCGTTGCCGTCGCGCTCGGCGTGCTCGCGGCCGCGCACCTGCGCTACCGGCGGGTGCATCGGATCCTCACCGCGGGATCCGCCGGCCCCGGCACCACCGCGCTCCCCGGCGGCGCCCTCCCGGCGCTGGTCGCGGGGCTCACGGCGTGCGCGGGCCTCGCCGCGCTCGCCCTGGCGCTCGCCCGCTGAGCCGGCGGCAGATCCGGACGCGCCTCGCCCTACAGGGCGGGCACCAGCACCTCGCGCACGAAGTCCTCGTAGGAGCGGGGCGCGTGCCCGAGGAGGGCGGTGAGACGGGCGAGGGCCTCCGGGCTCGCGACGAGCCCGTCCCGCTGGAAGCCGGAGTACATGCGCTCGTAGTCGAACACGAGCCACGAGGGCATGGAGGCCAGGGACGCCTCGCGCCAGGCCGCCAGGTCGTCGCCCGCGTACGTCACCGTCTTCTCGAGGGCCTCGGACAGGACCGCGGCCGTCGCCTCGCCGGTCCACGGGGTCGGGCCGGCCACGTCGATCGGGCCGGCGACACCCGACCCGGGGGTCAGGGCGGTCACGGCGACGTCGGCGATGTCGCGCACGTCGACCCGGGAGACGCCCGACCCGCCGAGGGGCTGCGGGTACACGCCGTCGCGGATCGCGTCGAGGTACCAGACGTCGTTCTGGAAGAAGTTGTTGACCCGGAGGAAGCAGGCCTCGACGCCGCTGCGCTCGACGAGGGACTCCACCGCGAGCTTCGCGGAGTTGTGCGGCACCTGCGGCGCCCGGTCGAGGTCCTGCACGGACAGGTAGACGATCCGCCGGACCCCGGCCGCCACGGCGTGGTCCACCGCGACGGTCGTCTCGTACAGCTCGGTGGGCGTCCCCGTCAGGGAGAGGAACACCTGCTCGACGCCGTCGAAGGCCGGCCTCGCGGCGAAGGGATCGCCGAGGTCGCCGACCACGCCCTCGACGCCGTCGGGGAGATCCGTCAGCCGGCGCGCGTCGCGGCTCATGACCCTCAGCCCGGTCATGCCGCGACGGAGGGCCTCGGCGATGACGGCCGAGCCGACCGTGCCGGTGCCGCCGATGATCAGGGTGCGTGGATCGCCCATGGTGATTCTCCTCGTCTGCTCCATCGGTGCGCGGCGCAGGGCCCGCGGTCGTCCGGCGTCCGCCGAGGGACGGTGTGGCCGGCAGACGCATCACGGGAGGACCGCGCCGACCTGCTCGAGCACCGCCGCCGAGGGACTGTCCGCCCGGCGGTTCCATCGATTCGTCCGCGTCGACGCTACGCCGCACGCGGGGCCCGGATCGCACGGCCCCGCGCAGCGGTACCCTGCGCCCTGCCCCGCGTCAGGCCATCGGCATCCGCAGCAGCGCGCCGTGCTCGCGGCACGCTGAGCCAGCGTCTCAGTTAGCTAGGAAGTACCGCTTGCTTACGCATCCGGAGCGTTGTCGTGAAACTCTAAGCGCGTTTGATCATCGGACATCTGTTCACCCAGTTCGAATTCCCCACGCCGCACTATGGCTAACACTGGAGCCGGTACACCCATTCTTGAAGCCGTCATCTGGAGAGATGCCCGCAGATAGGGATACACAGCGTAAAACGCAACCTCCTGCGCGAATTCCGATTTAATGTCATCGCTGATTTGACAATTGTGAGGCAATCCGTAGCGAGCTTGCACGTCCGCTATAAATTCGTTCCCCGCGCGGTCGTCGAACACGATTCGAAATCGAAAGGCAATCCCGTAGTGATCAGGACCTGAAAGCTCCGTGACGCCCATAAGATTGCGAATTCTCGGCTTTGACTCCCCCGACGGCGCAGCCTCACTGTCAGTGTCGTCAAACTCATTCGAATCTCGCGCAATGCGACGGCCTCGCTCCTCGTAGACATACATATCGTCGAGCTCGACAAGGTTGACTAGTTCAACGACATCACTCACTACGTGAGGCGTGGGGTCACTATCCGGCAAGAGCAAAATCCGACTTCTTGCTGTTTGCCGCGGAGTAAGTGCCCACTCGGTTACTCGTAGAACGAGGATTGGTAATAAAACCGGACACTGTAGTCCACGTAAACAAAGAAGACAGAGAGGCATCTAGCGGTCGCACGGAATGCTCGACTATGACATTAAGGGCGTGAGCGTACCGCCTAATGGTGGCAAGCTTCGGCTCAGACGCCCCGCTCTCAAAACTCGACACAGTGGCTTGGCTGACGCCCATAAGTGCCCCTAGCTGCTCCTGGCTCAAGGACCGGTGCTCACGTACACGACGGAGAGTGTCGATCAGATCGATGTCCGCCTCGGCGAGTAGGCGCGCAAGACGCTCAGAGTCGGTCTCGGTACCAGTGTCGAACTCGTCAGTCGGCGAGTCGCGAGTAGTTTCGGGCTCGAAGTCATGGTATGCCGGGGACATAGACTGCACTCTATACCGAGTTGGTCAATGGTTGACAAGACTCGCGCCACCCCAGGAGCCGGTCCGGCCGGAATGATACCTTGATCGGGCAATTTGTAGCTCCAAGTCCTGACGTACTCGGACTGTCGCGGGATCGGAGAGGTCCTTCAGGTGAACATGCAGACCAACGACCGTCGTACCCCCTGGTTGCCGCAGGCGCACGGGTTCGACGTGGTAGACCCGTACGTGCGCTTCGAGATCCTCGCCGTACTCCACCATGGCCCGAAGCTCGAAGACATCCAGGTCAGTGACGGACTGCATCGGACCCTTGACATGGCGTACAGGAACAAGTCGACCTTGCACCAGCGCGCGACCACGGGCGCGAAATTCACCCACTAATCGGTCAATATCGCCGGACGGAAGCCCTTCCGCGGCTGCAAGCTCTCGAATTTCGGTCACGAGGTTCCGGCCCTCGCGAAGCGGATACCAATGGTAGTGGATCGGCGCGAGGGCAGGATTAGTGCAAGCAGACGAAGATCCGTCGTTGGTCGAAGTCTGGGGCACAGATGTACCCTAGCCTCCACCTCCGACTCCGACCAGCGGCATAGGGCAACGAGGTTCCCCATCGCCCCCGGATCAGAGCATGAAAACCGCATTGACGCTCGCGGAGGCTTCTGGTGATCTCCGCGCCGATACCGCCAGCGGGCATGTAAGCCTTGTCGCCGCGTACCCCCGCAACGCTGCCTTACAGGCGCGCCGTCAGCAGAAGGACATGAAGGTTCGAGTACGTGCGAGGCATGAGGCGTTAGCCCGGCCAGGTCGCCATCGCGACTGGTCCTGCCTCGCCGCCAGGCTGCGCCCGCCTCAGGCCGTCGGCATCCGCAGCAGCGCGCCCGGCTGGCGGCAGGTGGCGGCGGCGATCGCCATGCAGGTGCGCAGCATCGCCTCGCCCTCCGCGGCCGTGCGCGGCGCACCCCGACGGGCGATCGCGTCGGCGGCGGCCGCGAGGCACGCGTCCCCGGCGCCCATGGTGTCGACGATCGGCCGCGGATCCGCCGCGATGCCCGCCGCCACCACCTCGCCGCCCTCGAGCTGCACGGACGCGCCGCGCGGGCCGTCGGTGGCGAGCACGAGGCGGCTGCCGGTCGCGTGCAGGGCGGCGCGGGCGTCCGCGAGCGCGCCCAGCTCGAGGAGTGCTGTGTCGTCGTCGCCGACCTTCACGAGCAGGGCCTCGGCGGCCGCGCGCGCGAAGCCGTCCCGGAAGCGGGACGCGTCGTGTAGCATGCCGGCGCGCGGGTTCGGGTCGACCAGCAGGCGCTCGCGCGGATCCCGCACGGCCGCCAGGAGCTCGTCGGCCTGCGCGTGGTCGTCGTACGGGAAGCAGCTGACGACGACGAGCGACGCCGCGTCGAGGGCCGCCCGCTCCGCGGATCCGATGCGCACGCGGCGGTTCCACGCGGCCTCGTTGAACGAGTAGCGCGGCTCGCCGTCCTCGCGCTCGCTCACCGCGACGGAGGTGCCGGACGGGCCGATGGTGGGGATCAGCTCGACCCCGTGCGCGTCGAGCTCGGCGCGGATGCGGCGCCCGTGCTCGTCGTCGCCGACCATCGCGATGAGCTGCACGCGGTGGCCGAGGATCGCGAGCCCGACCGCGACGTTGAGGGCGGCGCCGCCGACGAAGGCGGTCTCCTCGCCGTCCTCGCGGAGCAGGTCGATGAGGGCGTCGCCGACGACGACGATGGGCTGGTCATGCATGGCGGGGGACCTCTCCGGAGCCTCGGACGATGAGCGTGGTGGGGACGACGACGGTCTGCGCGGGGCCCTCGTCGCCGCCGAGCCGGGCGAAGACGCGCTCGGCGGCGGCGTGGCCGATGCGCGACGGATCCTGCGCGACGACCGTGACGGCGGGCTCCAGGAGCGCGGCCATCGGCAGGTCGTCGAAGCCCACGAGCGCGATGCGGCGCTGGGCCCCGTGGCGCCGGAGCGCCGAGATGACGCCGATGGTGATGAGGTTCTGCCCGCTCACGATGGCGGTCGGCGGCTCGGGCAGCGCGAGCAGGCGCTCGGCGAGCGCGTCCGCCACGACCTCGTCGGTCGCGCCCTCGAGCACGAGCCCGGGCGCCACGGGGATCCCGCGCCGCCGCATCTCCTCGAGGAAGCCGCGCTCGCGCTCGCGGGCCGTGAAGATCTCCGGCCGGTCGCCGAGGAACGCGATGCGCCGGTGGCCCTGGTCGGCCAGGTGCGCCACGGCCCGGGAGACCCCGGCGGCGTTGTCGACGATGACCGAGTCGGCCTCGAGGCCCGTCGGCACGCGGTCGACGAACACCAGCGGGGTGCCGCGCGACGCCGCGACGCCGAGGTACGCCTGGCTGGGCGCGATGGTGGTGAGGATCAGCCCGTCGACCCGACGGGCGAGGAACGCGTCGACGGCGGAGCGCTCCCGGTCGGCGTCGTCGTCGAGGCTCGAGGCGAACACGGCGACGCGGCGCTCGCCGGCCGCCTCCTCCACGGCACGGTGCAGCGCGCCCGAGAACGGGTTCGCGACGCTGCCGACGAGGAGGCCGAGCGTGTTGGTGCGGCGGTCGGCGCGGCGCAGGTTGCCGGCGTGCAGATCCGGCTGGTACTGGAGCTGCTCCACCGCGGCCTGCACGCGCGCGGTCATCTCGGGCGAGACGTTGGCCTCGCCGTTGACCACGCGCGACACGGTCTTGATGCCCACGCCCGCGAGCCGCGCGACGTGCTTCATGGTGGGGCGGCGCGCGCCGGACGGGGCTCCGGTCGGGGATGACAACGGTGTCACGGATCGGTCTCGCTCTCTGCGCAATGGGTTGACCATACCGGGTCGCACCCGATAGACCTCTCCTTGACAACGTTGTCGGGAGCGCGCTCCCACCCGAAGGACAGGATCCATCAATGACGAACCGATCCCCGCGCCTCGTGCGCACCATCGCCCTCGGCTCGGCGGCCCTCATCGCCGCGGGCGGGCTCGCCGGCTGCTCCAGCTCCAGCGGAGGCTCCGGATCCGGCGGCAGCGGCTCCGGCGACGTCGGCGTCTCGCTCATCGTGAAGACCACCACCAACCCCTTCTTCGTCGCCATGCAGGACGGCGCGAAGGAGGCCGCGTCGAAGGACGGCATCGACCTCACGCTCGCGGCCGGCAAGGCGGACGGCGACGAGGACACCCAGATCCAGGCCATCGAGAACGCCATCTCCAAGGGCGACAAGGGCATCCTCATCACGATCAACGGCCCGTCGGTCCTCGACGCGATCCAGAAGGCCCGCGACGCCGGCCTCTACGTCATCGCGCTCGACACGGCGCCCGACCCGGCCGACTCCGTCGACATCACGTTCGCCACCGACAACTTCGCCGCGGGCGAGTCCATCGGCAAGTGGGCCGCCGCGCAGCTCGGCGGGAAGAAGGCGACCATCGGCCTCCTCGACCTGTACGACGACAAGGCCATCACGGTCGACTACGACCGCGACCAGGGCTTCCTCACGGGCATGGGCATCGACGTCGGCGACAAGGCCAAGAACGGCGACGAGGCGAAGACCGGCGACTACAGCGGCGGCGACTACGAGATCGTCGGCAACGAGGCCACGCAGGGCGCCGAGGACGGCGGCCGCACGGCGATGGAGACGCTGCTGTCGAAGGACCCGGACATCAACGTCGTCTACACGATCAACGAGCCCGCCGCGTTCGGCGCGTACCAGGCGCTGCAGGCGGCCGGCAAGGAGAAGGACGTGATCCTCGTCTCGGTCGACGGCGGCTGCGCGGGCGTGAAGAACGTGAAGGAGGGCGTCATCGGCGCCACGGCCCAGCAGTACCCGGTGAAGATGGCGCAGCTCGGCGTCGAGGCCATCGCGCAGCTCGCGAAGGACGGCACCAAGCCCGCCACGAGCGCCGGCCTCGACTTCTTCGACACCGGATCCGCGCTCGTCACCGACACCCCCGTCGACGGCCTCGAGAGCATCACGGCCGACGACGCCGCGACGAAGTGCTGGGGCGAGTGAACGTGAGCCAGCGGACCACCGACCCGAACCCGCCGACCTCGGCGCTCGACCTCGCCAACGAGTTCCTCGACCGGCGCACGCCCCTCGACCGGATCCGCGGGGTGCTGCACCGCTACCCCGCCGTCAGCCCGGCCGTCGTCCTCGTCCTCGCGGTCGTCGTGTTCGGCCTGCTCAACGACCGCTTCCTCGATCCGGCGAACCTGTCGCTCGTCACGCAGCAGGTGGCCGTGGTCGGCACGCTCGCGGTGGCGCAGACGCTCATCATCCTGACCGCGGGCATCGACCTCTCGGTCGGCGCGGTCATGGTGCTCACGTCGATGGTGATCGCGCAGACCGCCAGCCAGAACGGCCTGCCGGCGCCCGCCGCGCTGGCCGCCGGGCTCCTCGTCGGCCTCGCCGCCGGCGCGTTCAACGGGCTGCTCGTCACGCGGCTGCGACTCCCCCCGTTCATCGTGACCCTGGGGACGCTCAACATCTTCGTGGCGCTCACGCTCCTCTACTCCAACGGCACGACCGTCCGCGGCGTGGACATGCCGCAGGCGCTCTCCTGGACGGGGCGCACGTTCGACCTCGCGGGCGTGAAGATCAGCTTCGGCGTGGTGCTGATGCTCGTGCTGTACGTCGTGGTGGCGTTCATCCTCGGCAAGACCGCCTGGGGCCGGCACGTGTACGCGGTCGGCGACGACAAGGAGGCCGCGCGCCTCGCGGGCATCAGCGTCAACCGGGTCCTCATGAGCGTGTACCTCGCGGCGGGGGCGATCCTCGCGGTGGGCGCGTGGATCCAGATCGGCCGCAGCAACGCGGCCAGCCCCAACGCGGGCGCCGACCTCAACCTCGACTCCATCACCGCGGTCGTGATCGGCGGCACGAGCCTCTTCGGCGGCCGCGGCACGGTCTGGGGCACGCTCCTCGGCGCGCTCATCGTGGGCGTGTTCCGCAACGGGCTCTCGCTCGCCGGGCTCGACGTGCTCTACCAGACGCTCGCGGTGGGCGTCCTCATCATCGTCGCGGTCTCCGTCGACCAGTGGATCCGAAAGGTGCGCAAGTGACCCTCACCGACCCCGCGGGGAGCGCCCCCGCGTCGACCCGCACGCCCGTCCTCGAGGCGAAGCGGCTCGTGAAGACCTTCGGCCGCGTCGTCGGCCTCGACGGCGTGAGCCTCGAGCTGTTCCCCGGCGAGGTGCTCGCGATCATCGGCGACAACGGCGCCGGCAAGTCGACCCTCATCAAGTGCCTCACGGGAGCGGAGACGCCCGACGAGGGCGAGCTGTTCCTCGACGGCAAGCCGGTCTCGTTCAAGCGGCCGCAGGATGCCCGGGCCGCGGGCATCGAGACGGTGTACCAGAACCTCGCCGTCTCGCCCGCGCTCGACGTGGCCTCGAACCTCTACCTCGGGCGGGAGAAGCGGAAGAAGGGGATCCTCGGATCCGTGTTCCGCATGCTCGACACGGCCGGCATGCGCCGCGAGGCCAAGGCGGAGCTGACGGAGCTCGGCATCTCGACGCTGCAGGACGTGACCGTGCCCGTCGAGAACCTGTCCGGCGGGCAGCGGCAGGCCGTGGCCGTGGCGCGCGCGGCCGCCTTCGGGTCGAAGGTCGTGGTGCTCGACGAGCCCACCGCGGCGCTCGGGGTGCGGGAGTCGAACCAGGTGCTGGAGCTCGTGCGGAACCTGCGCGACCGCGGCATCCCGGTGATCCTCATCAGCCACAACATGCCGCAGGTGTTCGAGGTGGCCGACCGGATCCACATCCAGCGCCTCGGCAAGAAGGCGGCGACCATCACGCCGCAGTCCCACTCGATGACCGACGCGGTCGCGATCATGACGGGCGCGGCCACCGCATGACGGCGACGGTGCTGTACGCGGAGTTCACGGCGCTGCCGGGGCGCGAGGAGGAGGTCGCGCGGATGATCGCCGACCTCGCGGAGCGGGTGCGGGCCGAGCCGGGCAACGTCGTGTTCGAGCCGTACCGGCGGGTCGAGGATCCGGCGCGCTTCGTCGTGCACGAGGTCTACCTCGACGAGGCCGCGTTCCAGGCGCACATCGGGGCGTCGTACGGGGCCGAGTTCAACGCGGCGCTCGGGCCGCTCATCGTGGAGGACGGATCGCAGCTCACCTTCCTCGCGCCCGTCTGACGGGTGCGACACCGGATCCGCGGCCGCCCGGCGTCTCGACGCGCCGGGCGGCCGCGGTCGTGCGCGGCTGGATGGCGTGCCGGTGCGGGCGCCGACGACCGGGGCGGCCGCCGGCGGCCGCGGATCAGCGGATCAGCCGATCAGCGGATCAGCGGATCACCGCGCCGAGTACCCGCCGTCCACCAGGTGGTAGCTGCCCGAGATGAAGGACGCCTCGTCGCTGAGGAGGAAGAGCACGAGGGCCGCGACCTCCTGGTCGGTGCCGAGGCGGCCCGTCGCGTGCTGGCTCTCGAGGTAGGCGAGCGCGTCGGGCGAGAGGGAGGCGCGCACGAGCGGGGTGTCGATGAAGCCGGGGCCGACCGCGTTGGTGCGCACGCCGCGCGCCGTGTACTCGAGCGCCGCGACCTTGGTGAGGCCGACGAGGGCGTGCTTGCTCGCGACGTAGGCCGCGTTCTGCGCGAAGCCCACGGATCCGAGCACCGAGCTCATGTTGACGACCGCGCCGCCGCCCGCCTCCACCATCGCGGGGAGCTCGTAGCGGAGGCCGTAGAAGACGCCGTCGAGGTCGACCGCGCGCGTGCGGTCCCAGGCCGCGACGTCGTACTCGCCGATGTCGGCGGCGGGCGCGCTGATGCCCGCGTTGTTCACGGCGAGGTGCAGCGCGCCGTACGTGGAGACCGCGTGCGCGACGGCGGCCTCCGAGTCCTCCGCCTTCGACGTGTCCTGGCGGAACGCGGTGGCGGTGCCGCCCGCGCCCTCGATCTCGGCGACGACCCGCTCGGCCGCCTCCAGCTGGATGTCGGTGACGACGACCGACGCGCCCTCCGCGGCGAGCGCGCGGGAGATGGCGGCGCCGATGCCGCTGCCTCCGCCGGTGACGAGAGCGGTCTTCGTGTCGAACCTGGCCATGGGGATCCTCCTCCGGGTGTGGCGACGCGGGGCGGCGTCGCCCCTCGACGGTACGCCCGCACGATCCGGTCACCCGGGGTTCACCCCGCGTCCACCGTGCGGTCGGGGGCGCGCTCGGGGGCGTGAATACCTTTCGAGTGTGATGCGTCCGCCGGTACCCGGCAGCAGGCGCCCGAGATCGATGGAGACCCCACATGACCCTCACCCGTGAGACCCACCACCGGCTCCTGCCGGTCCTGTCGCGCGATCCCCACGCCCGCGGCAAGCGCAGCACCGTCACCTGCCACCTCAAGTGCGACGACGCGTGCACCAAGCCCGTCCCGAACGTGACCGACAACTCCTACTTCCGCGACATCGCGGGCCGCGCCCTCTCGCGCCGCACGCTGCTCGGCGGCGCGGGCGCGGGGGCTCTCGCGATCCTCGTGGCGCAGAACGCCGCGGCTCCCGGCGCCGAGGCCGCCGCCGCGCAGGCCGCGTCGAACCTGCCCTTCACCGCGATCACGCCCGTCGACGCCGCCGTCGACCAGTTCACCGTGCCGACCGGGTACCGCTGGCAGCCGATCATCCGCTGGGGCGACCCGCTCTTCAGCTACGCCGACGACTTCGACGCCGACAACCAGACGGCCAAGCTCGCCGCCCGCCAGTTCGGCTACAACAACGACTACCTCGACATCATCCCGGTCAACTCGCGGAACAAGGAGGCGCTCCTCGTCGCCAACCACGAGTACACCAACGAGAACATCATGTTCCCGCCGGCCGCGGACGCCGCCGAGCTCGACGAGCAGCGCCGCATCGGCAAGGCCTCGCACGGCATGTCCGTCGTCGCGCTCCGCCGCAAGACGGTCGGCCAGCCGTGGACCTACACGATCGGCCACCACCGCAACCGCCGCATCACCGCGGACACGCCCTTCACCGTGTCGGGCCCGGCCGCCGGATCCGCGTCGCTGCGCACCAAGGACGACCCGAAGGGCACGCGCATCCTCGGCACGCTCGGCAACTGCGCCGGCGGCACCACCCCGTGGGGCACCGTGCTCTCCGGCGAGGAGAACTTCAACGGCTACTTCCGCACCGCCGGCACCTCCGCCGCCGACAAGCGCTACGGCCTCGCCGACAAGGCGACGACCCGCGGCTGGGAGGCCATCGATCCCCGCTTCGACGCGCGCACGGCCGGCTACGAGAACGAGCCGAACCGCTTCGGCTGGATCGTCGAGGTCGACCCGTTCGAGCCCGGCGAGGCGCCCGTCAAGCACACCGCGCTCGGCCGCTTCAAGCACGAGGGCGCGAACGTCATCCTCGGGAAGAGCGGCCACGTCGCCGCGTACATGGGCGACGACGAGCGCTTCGACTACCTCTACAAGTTCGTGTCGCACGACACGATGGTCGTCGGCACCTCGCGCCAGGACCGCCGCAAGAACAAGCAGCTGCTCACCCGCGGCGCGCTCTACGTGGCGCGCTTCACGGGCGACTCGCCCGTCGCGGAGATCACCGGCACCGGCCAGCTCCCGTCCGACGGCTCGTTCGACGGCATCGGCCAGTGGATCCCGCTGGTGATCGACGGCGTCTGCCAGGTGCCCGGCTTCACCACCGAGGAGGCGCTCGTGCACACGCGCCTCGTCGCCGACGCCGCGGGCGCCACGAAGATGGACCGCTGCGAGGACGTCCAGCCGAGCCCCGTCACCGGCAAGATCTACGTCGCCTGCACCAACAACACCGACCGCGGCAAGGCCGGCAAGGAGGGCGCCACGGAGATGAACCCGAGGACGACCAACCGCGACGGACACATCGTGGAGATCACCGAGGACGGCGGCGACGCCCGCTCCACGACCTTCACGTGGAACCTGCTGCTCGTCGCGGGCGACCCGGCGAAGAACGAGTCGACGTACTTCGCGGGCTTCCCGAAGGACAAGGTCTCGCCCATCAGCTGCCCGGACAACGTCGCGTTCGACTCCGAGGGCAATCTCTGGATCTCCACCGACGGCGCCCCGAGCACCATCGGCCTCAACGACGGCCTGTTCAAGGTCCCCGTCGAGGGCGCCGAGCGCGGCCACGTGCAGCAGTTCCTCTCCGTGCCCACCGAGGCGGAGACCTGCGGCCCGGTCGTGCACGACACCGAGGGCATGGTGTTCGTCGCGGTGCAGCACCCGGGCGAGGACGGCTCATTCGCCGAGCAGCACTCGTTCTTCCCGGACTACGTGCCGGCCGGCGTCACCCCGCCGAAGGGCGCCTGGCGCGGACCGCGCCCGTCGGTGATCCAGGTGTTCCGCGGCTGATCCGCGGAGAAGCCGCTCGCGGGGTGACCCGCTGAGCTGATCGGGGGGCCGATCGGAGGGCCGGGGCGTGCGTGCGCCCCGGCCCTCGTGCGTGCGCTGGGCCGGTCCTCGGGACCTGGCGGGGCTAGCGTCGGGGGATGAGCGAGCGCGCGGATCCCGGCGACGCGGGACGCGGATCCGGCGACGGCTCGACCGACGACGAGCGCTGGCTGGTCGTGGGCGGGCGGCGGTGGCCGCGCACGGATCCGTCGCTGCCGGCCGACGTCGTGGAGGCGCTCAAGTCGCACCTGGGGCGCGGCCGCTCCGGGGTGGGGACGGCGAAGCGCCGGGGCGACGACGACGCGGTCGCCGCCGCCCGCGAGCGGGTCGGCCTCGCGAAGCGCGGCCTCGGCGAGCGCGGCCCGCGCTGGTGGGACGAGCCGGAGGACGCGCGGCTGGAGCGGGCGCGGGAGGCGCTCCGGTCCCTGGATGCGCTCGACGCGTCCGGCTGAGGGGCTCACCGGCTGACGGCGCCTCGCGACGCCCCGCGCGGGTCCAGGCTGGACCCATGCAGCTCTACTCCGCGCTCCCCCTCGTCCGCGCCCGGCAGATCGCGGCCGACACCGCGGCGCTCGCGGGCATCGTCGTGTCGGTGCTGCTGGGGATCGCGGTGGCCGCGCTCATCCGCCCGCTCGGCGACCTCGGCCGCAGCATGGAGCAGGCCGGCACGCGCCTCGGCACGGCGATGTCCGACGCGGCCGACTCCCTCGGCGGCCTGCCGCTCGTGGGCGACGCCGCGCGCGGGCCCTTCGAGGACGCGAGCGGGATCGGCGCGGGGCTCGAGCAGGCCGGGCGCGACCAGCAGTCGCTCGTCGGCACGATCGCGCTGGTGCTGGGCCTCCTCGTCGCGCTCGTGCCCATCGCGTTCATCGTGCGGCACTGGCTGCTGCGCCGGATCTCGTTCGTGCGGCGCGCGTCCGCGGCCCGCTCGCTCGCCTCGACGCCCGGCGGCACCGAGCTGCTCGCGCTGCGGGCGCTCTCCTCGCGGAAGCCGGCGTCGCTGCTGAAGGCGCACCCGGATCCGGTCGCCGCCTGGCGCGCGGGCGACCCGCGCGTGGTGCGCCAGCTCGCCGACCTGGCGCTCCGCGACGCGGGGGTGTCGGCGGGGCGGTGATCCCGTGGAGCGGCTCGACGTGACGCGGGACCCGTGCGAGGAGCATCCTCGGAGGCATGTCGCCTCTCCTCCTCGCCGGGCTCGCCGGCCTGCTGTCCGGGCTGTCGCTCGTCGTCGGATCCCTCGTCGCCTGGTTCGTGAAGGTGCCGCGGGAGGTCGTCGCGCTCGTGATGGCGTTCGGCGCGGGCGTGCTCATCTCGGCGCTGTCGTTCGACCTGGTCGACGAGGCGGCGGCCAGCGGTGGCGTGATCCCGACGCTCGGCGGGTTCGTCGCGGGCGCGGTCGTGTACGTGGTGCTCGACCAGATCCTCGAGCACGGCGGGTTCCGGCGGAAGCACCACGGGAAGTCGGGCGGCGGGGGCGGCACCGGCGTGGGGATCGCGCTCGGCGCCCTGCTCGACGGCGTGCCCGAGACGGCCGTGCAGGGCCTCAGCCTCACGGGCGGCGGGGCGCTCAGCATCGGCGTGCTGGTCGCCGTCGTCATCTCGAACTTCCCCGAGGGCATGTCGAGCACGGCCGACCTCAAGGAGAGCGGCCGGAGCGCGCGGTACGTGTTCGGGCTGTGGACCTCCATCGCCGTCGTCTGCGCGCTCTCCTCGCTCGGCGGGTACGCGCTTCTCGGAGGCCTGCCGGAGAGCGGGCAGTCGGTCGTGATGGCGTTCGCGGCCGGCGCGATCCTCGCGATGATCTGCGACACGATGATCCCCGAGGCGTTCCGCAAGGCCCAGGCGCTCACCGGGCTCGTGACGGTGCTCGGGTTCGTGGCGAGCTACGCGGTGCACCAGGCGGGCTGATCCGGGCGCGGCCACGGAGGGCGGATCCGTCGGGCGGGGTGCTCCCGCTCAGTCCTCCGCGGGCCGGTCGCGGGGCGACTGGTTGAAGCGCCGCAGCGCCTGGGCGAGCCGCTCGACGTCGTCGGTGTCCCACGCGTGGAGGCGGTTCTGGAGCCGGCCGCGCGTGCTGGCTCGCACCGCCTCGAGGCGCTCCTCGGCGCGCGGCGTGAGGCTGAGGGTGGTGGAGCGGCGGTCCTCGGGATCCGGCTCGTCCTGCACGAAGCCCTCCTCGCGCAGCACGCGGAGGTGCCGGCTGACGGAGCTCTTGTCCATGAGGAGGCCGGTCGCGACGGCGCCCGCGGAGGCCGGCCCGTCCGTGCGCAGCCACCGGGCGACCGCGAAGGCGCCGGGCTGGAGGCCGGGGTGGAACAGGGCCGCCTCCTCGACGCGGAGGGAGCGGATGGACATGAGGAGGCCGCTGAGCTCGGCGGCGACGGCCGACACCGCGGCCTCCCGCTCGTCCGCGGCGGGAGCGCTGTCGGCGCCGGAGGACGGGGGGTTCACGAAGGGAACCCTAACCGAACCGGATCAGGGGGTCCGGTACGCATTGCGTCCGGCCGTGGAGGTGGCGATCTCCGTGACCGAGAACGGCGTCCCCGTCACCGCGTCGGCGACCCGCAGGCCGAGCCGCAGCGCCGTCACGGTGTACTCCGCGCTCGTGCTCCGGCCGATGGCGGGGAGGTACGTGGATCCGGCGGGCGCCCCGGCCTGGTCCGGCTGCACGTTGACCTGCAGCGAGAGGACGCGCGGCAGGGCGTTGACGAGCGATCCGACGCCCGTGACGGCGCCCGCGGAGACGGCGGCGAGGTTCGTGCCGAGGTTCGTGACCGGCACCGCGAGGCCCGTGGTGACGGCCTGGCGCACGGGCGCGACGAGCCCGGTGGTCAGCGAGGCCACCAGGCGATCGCCGAGCGCCGAGACGGATCCCAAGCCGAGCGCCGAGAGCAGCCCCGCCACGACCGAGCCCAGGGTCCCGAGGCTGAGGGCCGTCGCCGTGACCGTGAACTGCTTGCCCGCGACGAGGTCGGCGAGGGTGCCCGAGAACTGCGACCGCAGCGCGAGGACCGGGATCGGGCTGCCGACGAGCGGCTGCAGGGTCACGTTCGCGGTCACGTCGACGACGACCGTGACCTTCTGGAGCGCGGCCGTCATGGCATCCCGGATGGCGAGGCTGCGCTGGTCGATCAGCGCGCCGACGCTCGCGGCCACCGTGCTGAGCGTCGCCGCGTCGACGAGGATCTCCGTGTTCGGCGCCTTCCCGTTGAGCCCGTTCGCGCCCCTGCCGAGGAAGTAGGCCAGGTCGACGGTCACGGTGCCGGTCGCGAGGTCCACCGCCACGCTGCCGTCGGCGCTCCGCAGCGGCGCCGTGAGCAGGGGCGCGACCGCCGTGGCGGCCGCGTCGACGCCCGTCACGCTGACCGTGCCCGTCAGCGCCGTGAGGCCGAGGGTGCTGCCGATGCTGCCCAGCGTGGAGAGGATCGTGCCGCGGATGGCGTCCGCGACCGCGCCCGTGGGCGTCGTGGTCGAGGATCCGCTGGTGAGCAGCGCGGCCGCGGCGGCGACGCCGGTGGTCGCGGCGGTGGTCGTCGTGGCGCTGATGCCGCGCACGGCCGGGCTCACGGCCGTGAGCTCGAGGCCCGCGATGCCGTACTGGCGCGTCGAGCCGGGCAGGGATCCGTTCCCCCACACCGCGTTCCTGCGTCCGCTGCACCAGTCGAGGACCGAGCTGGAGGCGACCGCGCCGAGCGCGAGCCGCGTGGTGGTGAGGGCCGACGTGCCGGTCGTCGCGTTGACGCTCGCGAGCACCCGGTCGAGGTCGATCGTCGCGCGGCCCGGCAGGGCGCCGGAGGCGGGCGTCGCGGTGACCCCGACGGCGCCCGAGTTCGAGACGAGGCCGCTCGCGGCGGCGGACGTGCCCGTCTCGGTGACCCGGACGTACTGGTTGAGCGCGCCCGCGGATCCGGCGGGGAGGCCCGCGGACAGGCCCGTGAGATCGAGCGTCGCGGTGGTGCCGAGGGCCTGCGCGACGAGCGGGTTGACGTACACGCCGGTGGCCGGGCTCGGCGCGCTCGCGGGCGTGGGCTGCGATCCCGGGCGCGCGTCGTCGACGGCGGAGAGGCCGGCGAGGCTCCCGAGCGCGTCGAGGTTGGTGCCGATCACGCTGCCGCGGAGGAAGCGCGAGGACGCCGTGGTCGTGAAGCCGGTGCTGGTGCCGCAGGTGAGGTTCTCCGTCGCGATGCGCGACTTCATCCACTCGGCGTCGCCCCAGGCGGCCTCGGACGGGACGACCGGCGGGGTGACCGCGCCCGCGACGAGCGCGACGGCGACCGCCGCGGCGACGAGCGCGGGGCGGCGGAGGCCGGGGAGGCCCGGGAGGCCGTCCGCGAGGAGGCGGCGGAGGAGCGGCGTGCGCGGGGCGCGGCGGCGCGCGTCCCGGCGGCGCGGCGCGGCGGTCATGCGGCCACCTCGCCGGGGGCGACGTCGGCGTGACGCGCGTCGGCGCGACGACGGGCCGCGCCGCCGCGCGCCAGCAGGCCGAGGCCGAGCGCGCCGACCGCCACGAGGGCGAGGGCCAGCACGTCGAGCGCGTTGCCCGTGCGCGGCAGGATCCCCGCGAAGCCCTCGGTGCCGCTCGCGGACGGACCCGCGACGGGCACGGCCACCGGTGCGGCGCCGGGGTCGCCGCTCTGGGCGTGCAGGCCGACGGCGACCGTGCCGGAGCGGCCCATGATCCGCTCGTCGCCGCTGTCGGCCGGATCCACCGAGGCCGTGAGCATGAGGTGCTCGCCCGCGGCGGCCGTGATGTCCGGCAGGTCCATGCGATCCGTCGACCCGCGGAACGCGCGGAGCGGCGTGGGCGCGAGGACGGACGCGGGACCGCTCGCGCAGGTGGGCGCGGTGCGCGGCGGGGCGGTCGGGGAGCGGACCCACTCGTCGTCGCAGCGGTCGACCTGGAGGAGCACGCCGCGGTCGAGGTCGGCGAGCTCGCCGCCGGAGCGGATCTCCACGGCGAGCGTCGCGGTCTCGGCGTCCGCGATGTCGGCCTGGATGATCCAGTGGCCGGGCTCGCCGGGCGCGACGTCGAGGAAGGCGGCGCTCCACTCCGAGGAGAGCGAGAGACGGCCGGGCATGCCGGTGTCGGGCGCGTCGATGACGGCCGCGGTCGCGCGGGCGCCGATCAGGGAGAGCCCGCCGACGAGGGCGAGCACGGCGGCGGCGGCGAGCATCCCGCGGAGGGGCGCCCGCGCCGCGTCAGCGCGCACGGCGGCCGGACGCGCGATGCCCGCGATCGCGCGGACGCAGCGCGTCGGCGGCGAGGGGCGGGGTGGCGAGAGGGGTGGTGGGGGCGGCGGATGCGGCGGGCGCGGCGGACATCGGCGCGGCGGCGGGTGCGGGAGCGGGCGCGGGCGCGGGTGCGGGCGCGGGCGCGGGCGCGGCGGACGCGATCGGCGGCACGGCCTGGGCGGCAGCCGCGGTGTCCGACGAGGCGGCGACCGCGGAGCCGGTCACGACGGTCGGCGCGCTCGCCGCATCCGCCGAGGGCAGCGGGACGAAGGACGACCGGCGGGTCGGCCGGGTGTCGGCCGTGCGCGACGGGCGCGGCGCGTCGGCGGTGCGCGCGGAGTGCGCGGCCCGCGGCGCCGGCGCGTTCCGCGGCGTCGCGGCGGACCGGCTCGAGCGCGCGGCGCGACGGGAGTCGGCGGCGGCCGGAGCGTCCACGGCCGGGCGGGCACCCACGGCGGGCGCCGCATCCGCGACCGGTCGGGCGTCCACGGCGGGCGCGGCATCCACGACCGGCGGCATCTCGGCGGTCCGGCCGGCGCGCGTCGTGCGGGGCGCATCCGCGGAACGGGCGGGACGGGCGGCACGCGCGGAGTGGGCGGCGCGCGGCGCGTCGGCCGCGCGCTCCGCACGCTCCGGACGCGCGCCACGGGACGGGCGGGACGCGCGGGCCGCATGGGCCGCATGGGCCGCGTGCGACTCCCGGGCCGTCTGCGCGGCGCGCTCCGCGTGGCCCGAGCGGCGCGAGCGGGCGCGACCGGCCGTGGCGGCGGCACGCGCCTCGCGGCGGCTCAGCGGAGCGGGCGCGGCGGCGGGGTCGCCGCCCGCCGACGCGTCGAGGGCCGACGCGTCGAGGGCCGTCGCGGTGACGGCCGGTGCCACGTCCGGCGTCGGCGCAGCCGCCGTCGTCAGCGCGGAGCGACGGGCGCGGGCCGGCGCGGACATGGCGGCCGCGGTCGCGACGTGCCGGTCGTCCGCGGGACCGTCCTCCGGCTCGGCGTCCGCTCCGGCGACCCGGCGGCCGCGGCTCCGTCCGGACGGCAGCGACGTCCCGATGAACAGCAGCAGCAGCGCGCCCACGATCCCGACGAGCACGAGCGGCGTGTGCAGGATCCGGTTGGCGTAGCCGAGGTACGGCACGCCGAACACGACGCGGTCGGCCGACGCGATGACGTACGGCGCCGGATCGGCGGTCTCGTTCGCGTCGCCCTGGAGGACGACCTGGCGGGCGGCCGGATCCTGCGGATCCACCCCCGCCGACGGCTGCTCGACCTCGCCCGTGACCGCGCCGATCGAGATGATGCGGTGCGTGACCGGCAGGTCGTACCCCGGCCGCTGCACCTTGATGACGTCGCCCACGTGCAGGTCGGCGGCGGGCACGGCGTCGACCATGATCGCGACGGACCCGGTCGGCAGCGTCGGCGCCATCGACCCGGTGAGCAGCACCACGAGCGAGAGCCCGAGCATCCGCGACAGCACGGTCCACGCGATGACGACCACGCCCGCGAGCCCCAGCAGGGTGATGACGGCGTCGCGCACGACGACGCCGACCGAGCGCCGGGGCCGCGACCGCGCGCGGGCGGCCTCGACGGCGTCACGGCGGGCGGCCGCGAGCGCGTCGCGGTCCCCTCTCCGTGTCGCCGTCACGGCGCCCTCGGCGGTCATGGCCCCGGTCCGATCCGGCTAGTTGACCGACGCGACGGACGTGCCGACGAACTCCCACGCCGGCGTGACCGCGCGGCCCTGGAGCGCGTCGACCGTGGTGCCGGTCGGCAGGGTCGGGGCCGTGGGCAGCGTGATCTCGAAGCAGTAGTACTGGACGGAGGTGCTGTTCGCGGCGAGCGCCTGCACCTGCGCCGCGGTCGGCTCGGCGGTGGCGAGGGGCCCGGTGGCGATGACGTTGGCCGCGGTGGCGAAGGTCGTCGCGTCGCAGGTGGCCGACGTCGCCGAGGTCGCGACCCGGAGGGTCAGCGCGTTGAGGAGGAGGTTGTTCGCGTCCACCGCGGCGTTCGCGGTGCCCGCGGCGGGCTCCGAGTCCTGCAGGAGGAGCGTGCCGGCGACGGATCCCGCGACGGTGCGGAGCGCGACGGGCGCGTAGACCGTGTTGCCGGGGATGAGCGCGAGGGCTCCGGGCGAGAACGTGAGGTCCTGGCCGGGGTTGGTCTCGCTCTGCGTGAATCCGGTGCCGGCGAACGGCGCGACGACGTTCTGCTCGACCTCGAAGGTCGAGGTGCCGAGGCCGGGGCCGCTGCCGTTGCCGCCACCGAAGACCCACTCGGAGTCGGTCCATGCGGCGAGGGTGGCCGTGACGCCGAGGCCGAGGACGAGGCCCCCGGACAGGAACGCCATGGTCTTGGTGCGACGCGACATGCGCGGACGCTCTGCGTGAAGTGCCATGAAGGTGATCCCCCTGATAGTGCGGGCACCGCATCCGGCTCGCGGATCGTCCTGCCCCCTGCGCCGCCTCGATTCGGGCGACATCGTGAAGGTAGGTCCGCGATCGGCCGCCGCCGAGGCCCGGAGGGGACAACCGGTACCCGCCCGGTCGTTCCCCAGTGGCGCGGGGGATCCGCGGGGCCGACTACCGAGGCGGGGTCTGTGCCCCGTGCGAGGGTCCGCAGGTCCCTCCCCCGCGATTCCGGGCCGGAACGGCTCCCCTGGTAGCCTCGTCCGCGCAGGCGGGGACGACGAAGGCGAGCCACATGACCGACGACACGCAGGACCCGGGCCCCCGCGACGGCGCAGCGCGCGACGCGAGCGCATCCGAGCCCCCCATCCTGAGCCGACGCGAGCTGCGTCGCCGCCAGCAGGAGATGGAGCAGAACCGCTCCTCCGGCGGCTCGGGCGACGCGCACCGCTGGGTGGATCCGTTCCCCGCGGTCCCCCGCACCTCCGAGGGCGGGCTGTTCGGTCCCGACCGCGTGCGTCCCGGATCCCCGGCCCCCGTCGCGGTGGACGACCCCACCTCCGGCGACGACGAGTCCGACGGCATCGACGACCTGGCGCCCGGCGCCGAGCCCGTCGACGCGCGGGACGACGCGGCCGACCTCCCCGTCGGCGCGGTCGGCGCCCGCACCGACGACGACGCGGACACCGGCGACGTCGAGGTCGTGGGCACGCGCGCGTTCGACGAGCTGTTCGTCGACGACGAGCGCGAGGCCGAGGTCGACGCCGCCGAGGACGCCGACGACGCGGCCGAGGAGCTCCCCGCCGGCGCCACCGCGCCGGGCGACGCCCCCTCCCCCTTCGACGCGGTCGTCGCGCCGGCGGTCGGATCCGCGTGGGCCGTCCCCGCGCCCCACGTCGTGAACGCGCACCCGTTCCGGATGCCGCTGCGCCCGTCGGCCGAGGTCGACGGCGAGGTCGACGGCGACGCGTCGGGCGACGCGAGCGCCGAGACCGCGTCGGCCGCCGCCGCCGAGCAGGCGGACACGCGCCAGGTGCCGATCACCCCGGCGATGCCCGAGCGCACCGCGGCGGCCGCGCCGGCCTCCGCGCCCGAGCCGCACCCCGTCTCCTCCCTCCCCCCGGCTCCCGTGGACGTCGAGGAGCCCGACGACGACCGCCGCCCCGGCAGCGACCTCACGGCGTTCCCCGACGCGGATCCGCAGCGCTACGTCATGCGCACCCCGCGCGCCGACGCCGCCACGAGCGCCCTCACCCTCTTCCCCGAGCAGACCGGCCAGCGCCCGCCGCGCGGCCCCGTCGTCGCGCGCACCGGGTTCCGCGGCTTCCTCAACAGCGTCACGGGCGGGGTCTTCAAGATCGCGCCGGGCGCCGAGGAGGCCGCCGCCAACGCGGAGGTCTCCCGCCGCGAGGGCGACGAGCGCGTGATCCGCCAGGCCACGTGGTCGCGCGCGGTCAGCGTGCTGGTCGCGAACCGCAAGGGCGGCGTGGGCAAGACGCCCACCTCCCTCATCCTGGGCGGGGTGCTCGGCTCCATCCGCGGCGGATCCGTCGCCGTGGTCGAGGTCACCGACGATCCCGGAGCGCTCGGCTACCGCGCCGAGGGCCAGCCGACCCGGGGACTGGGCGAGCTCGTGCGCGACCGCGACGAGATCCACAGCGCGGGCCAGCTCGCCGGCTACACGGCGCCGCAGACGAGCTTCGCCTCCGTCGTCGCGTCCGTCGGTCCGCGCCGCGAGCTCACCGGCGACGACGTGATCGGCGTCTCCCGCCTCATCGACGAGTACTACGCGATGCGCGTGATGGACTCCGGCAACCAGCCGTCGTCGTCCGCCTTCCGCGGCGCGATCGAGGTCACCGACGTGCTCGTCGTCCCCGTGCTCAACGCGGGCGACGCGGTGCTCGAGGCCGTCGCGCTGCTCGACTTCCTGCGCGAG
This sequence comes from Clavibacter michiganensis subsp. tessellarius, assembly GCF_021922985.1. Lineage (NCBI taxonomy): Bacteria > Bacillati > Actinomycetota > Actinomycetes > Micrococcales > Microbacteriaceae > Clavibacter > Clavibacter tessellarius. The sequence continues at coordinate 2,276,239 of NZ_CP040788.1, forward strand.
CTCGGCGGCCACGCGGCGATGCTGGCCGACAACGCCGTGATCATCCGCCTGCACGACGGACGCCCGGAGGACCCGGCGGTCGTCGCGCGCATCGACCGCATCCTCGAGGACGCCCGCCCGGCCCAGATCTTCACGGTGCCGTACGACGCGCACATCGCCGAGCGCGGACCGATCTCGCTCGCGTCGCTCGACCCCGAGGTGGCGCGCGCCTTCACGGCCGCGACCGCGGGCGTCGTGCAGCGCCTGGCGCACGCGGTCCGCTGACGGGCGCGACCGGGGGCGGATCCGGGCCGGCCGGGGGCGAGGCCGGTTCCGCCGGGCGCGGCCCGCGGATCCGTCGCCCGCTCGACCGGGAGATCCTCGCGCTGGCGGTGCCCGCGCTCGGCGCGCTCGTGGCCGAGCCGCTGTTCCTCCTCACCGACACGGCGCTCGTCGGCCACCTCGGAAGCGCGCCGCTCGCGGGCCTCGGCATCGCCAGCGTGATCCTGCAGACGATCGTCGGCCTCCTCGTCTTCCTGGCCTACGCGACGACGCCCACCGTGGCGCGGCGGCTCGGCGCGGGCGACCGGCCGGGCGCGATCCGCGCGGGCATCGACAGCCTGTGGCTGGCGCTCGCGCTCGGCGCGGTGGTGCTGGTCGTGGGGCTCGTGGTCGCGGATCCGCTCGTGCGCACCCTCGCCGACACCGGCGGCGCGGACGCGGACCCGGCCGCGACCGCCGCCGTGGTCGACGCCGCGCGCACCTACCTCGGCATCTCGCTCGCCGGGATGCCCGCGATGCTCCTCGTCATCGCCGCGACCGGCCTCCTCCGCGGCCTCCAGGACACGCGCACCCCGCTCGTCGTCGCCGTCTCCGGCTTCGCGGCGAACGCGGCCCTCAACGCGTTCCTCATCTACGGGCTCGGGTTCGGCATCGCCGGATCCGCGTGGGGCACCGTCATCGCGCAGTGGGGCATGGCCGCCGTCTTCGTCCTGATCGCCGTGCACGCCGCCCGCGAGACCGGCACGACCCTGCGGCCCGGCCTCCGCGGCGTCGCGCGCTCGGCGGCCTCCGGCGGCTGGCTGCTGGTGCGCACGGCGTCGCTCCGGGCGGCGATCCTCGCCACGGTGGCGGTGGGCGCGGGGCTCGGGGTCACGGGGCTCGCGACCCTGCAGATCGCGCTCACCCTCTTCTCGACCGTCGCGTTCGTGCTCGACGCCCTCGCCATCGCGGGCCAAGCGCTCGTCGGCCACGGCCTCGGCTCCGACGACGTGCCGCGCGTCCGCGCGGTATCCCGCCGCCTCGTGCAGTGGGGCGTCGGCCTCGGCGCGGTCCTCGGCCTCGTGCTCGCCGCGCTCTCCCCGCTGCTCGGGCCGGTCTTCACGGGCGACGCGGACATCCACCGCATGCTCACCGCCGTGACCCTCGTGCTCGCGGTGGGCCTGCCCGTCGCCGGCTACGTGTTCGTGCTCGACGGCGTGCTGATCGGCGCCGGCGACGCCCGCTACCTCGCCCTCGCGGGCCTCGTGAACCTCGCGATCTACGCGCCTGCGCTGATCCTCGTGGCCTGGCTCACCGAGACCGGCCGCGTCGCGGGCACCCCCGCCCTCCTCGCGCTCTGGGCGGCCTTCGGCCTCGTCTACATCGGCGCGCGGGCGCTCACGCTGGGCCTGCGGGCGCGCGGCGACCGGTGGATCGTGACGGGGGTCGCGCGGGCCTGACCCGCGCCGACCGCGCGTGCGCGGATCAGCGGCGCCGTCGCCCCCAGCGGGACACGCGTGGCGGGTGGGACGGGCCGACGCGGATCCACCTCGCATCCGCCGCGCCCCCGGGCTCGACGACGACGTACCGGCCGACCTCCGAGTCGTAGTACACGGACTTGCCGGACCGCGCGAGGTTCTCCGCGGCGCGGGCGACGAGCTCGTGCGCGAGGCGTTGGGACTCGGCGCTGTAGGTGCTCATGCGAGCGACCACCTCCTGAGGATCCGTCGCGCGCGACCGCCGTCTCCGGACCGTGTCGCGCGCACGCGGGTCACGATAGCGTTCCCGACCGCGACCGCCATCTCGCTGTCGTCATCCGAGGCCCAGGGGACGCTGATCAGGGCGGTGAGGACCGAGATGCCCACCTCCGACTGCCCCGGATCCGGATTGGTGGACCTCTCGCACGCCCAGGCGAAGCGCTGCCACCACTGCTCGCGCTGCGTCCACCGGCCGGAGCGGTGGGCGGCGATCGCGGAGAGCACGGCCGAGAGGATGGCGGCGCCTCCGGCGATGACCGCCGCCCAGAGCGTGGCGGCGCCTTGCACCGACGCCGTCACCGCCTCGGCATGGATCACGTGCGCCTCGTCTCCTCGCGAGCGGACGGGCATCCGCCCGCGTCGGCGGCGGAACAGCCAGCCGACGGCGCACTGTGGCACGCGGGAGCGGCATCCCCACCTCGGCGGCCGAGGAGGGGGGCGGCCGGCATCAGGACGCCCTGGGGAGGGCCGAGGCCGCGGCGCCGCTCAGTACATCGCGAGCGGACCCGCGCCCGCGGGCGCCGGGAACGCGCGGTCGAGCGCCTCCAGCGTCTCGTCCGGGATCGCGAGGTCGAGCGCCGCGCGGTTCTCGGCGACGTGCGCGGCCGTCGCGGCCTTGGCGGTGGCGAAGACGTGCGGCGCCTGGCGGACAACCCACGCGAGGGCGAGCTGGCCCGCGCTGACGCCGAGCGGCTCCGCGAGGGCGGCGAGCGTCGGATCCGTCGCGAGCCGGCCCTGGTCGAGCGGCGAGTACGCCATGACGGGCATGCGGCGGTCGCGGGCCCACGGGATCACGTCGGCCTCGGGCCCGCGCTGGGCGAGGTTGTAGAGCACCTGGTCGGTCTGCACGGCGTCGCCGCCGGGGATCGCGGCCAGCTCATCGAGGGCGCGGGCGTCGAGGTTGCTGACGCCCCACGCGCGGATCAGGCCCTCCTCGACGAGCTCCTGCATCGCGGCGACCGTGTCGGCCAGCGGGTGGGATCCGCGCCAGTGCAGCAGGTAGAGGTCGAGCCGGTCGGTGCCGAGGCGCGCGAGGCTGCGGCGGGCGGCCTCGCCCGTGCCGCGGCGGGACGCGTTCGAGGGGAGCACCTTGCTGATGAGGAACACCTCGTCGCGGCGACCGGAGATGGCCTCGCCGACGAGCTCCTCGGATCGCCCGCTGCCGTACATCTCGGCGGTGTCGATCGCGGTGAGGCCCGCGTCGAGGCCGGCGCGCAGGGCGTCGAGCTCGGTGGACCGGGCGGCGCGGTCGTCGCCCATGTTCCAGGTGCCCTGCGCGAGGGCGACGGCGGTGCGGCCGTCGGGGAAGGTGGTCGTGGGGATATCGGTGTCAGGCATCGCGTCCATCCTCGTCCGATCGCGGGCCGGGGTCACGGGAGCGCCCCCACCGTGATCCCCACCTGGTACGCCGCGCACGACCCCTCTCCGTCGTCGCAGTCGTCGATCGCGCTGCCCCGGACGCTGACGCTCGCCGGACCCGCGGGCAGGCCATCGGGCACGACGACCTCGCGGACGAAGGCGCCGTCCGCACCCACGCGGGACTGCTCGCCCTCCCGGAAGGCGCTGCCGCCGCCGGTCGCGGGCGCCTCCGACACGATGCGGATCGTGTGCGTCCGGCCGGATCCGTAGCCCAGGTCGCAGTCGACGGCCGGGCTCGAGACGGTCATCGTGCCGCCGGGGGCGACCGTCGCAGGGGACGCGGTGAGCGGCGCGGGCAGGCAGCGCTCCGAGCGCAGCGCGCCGCAGCCCGAGAGACCACCGGCCAGCACGATCGCCACGGCCGAGCCGGCCGCGAGCGCCGCCGCCTTCCGCGTCCACCTCACCGAGGGTCCGCATGCTCCGGCGGCCACACCACGGCGAAGCGCTCGAAGACGATCTCGTCGTCCTCCGACCACGCGGCGCCGCGGGCCGCGCTCACGCGCTCCCAGTAGATGCGGTGCTGCGTGCGCCAGCTCTCGAGGGAGAGGTCGTCCTCGCCCTCGTCGCGCGCGAAGTCGGCGTCGGCGCTGGGGAAGGGCCCGACGCGGAGCTCGGTGCTGCGGATCACGATGCGCGGCGCCCCGGTGCTGTCGCAGGCGATCCAGTGCGAGCCGATGCGCGGCACCTCGTCGCCGCGCGCGAGGAAGTCGGCGACCAGCTCGGCGGTCGCGCGCTTGCGGCGCGCGAGCACGATGCCGAGCAGCTCGTCGGCGAGCCGCGCGTGATCGCCGAAGTGCTCGACCGTGCGCTCGGGCCCGGCGGCGACGGCCTGCGGGTGCGCCTCGGCGTACGCGGCCCACATGCGCGCGGCCGCCTCGAGGTCGGGCGGGGAGACGGGCGCGGTCGCATCGCTCATGGGTCCGATGCTCCCACGCGGCCCGGCCGCGGCGGCGGCGCGGCGGGATCCGTCAGCGCGCCCGAGCCACGAACACCATCACGCGCGACGCCTCCGTCAGCGGGCCGCGCGCAGTCGCCGTGCCCCGACGTCACCCAGCGCACGGCGCGCCCCTAGCCTGATCCCGTGACCGACGATCCCCACCAGCCGCCCGCCCGGAACGGCCACGGCCGCCGCCTCCCCGACGCCGAGCAGCGGTCCGAGGCGCTCAAGGAGCGGATCTACGTGACGTTCACCGCGCTCGCGGTGACCATCGCGATCGGGCGCGACGCGGATCACGCGACCGTCGGCGGCGCCGCCACGACGCTCCTGCTCACGGTCGTCGGCACGCTGCTCGCGGTGTCGGTCGCCGAGTACATCGCGCAGATGGTGCGCGACGGCGAGGTGCCGGACCGGCGCGACGTGGGCCACATCCTCTACGTCTGCGCCAGCTCGCTCGGGGTGCTGCCCGTGCCGATGGCGGTCCTCGGCCTGTGCGCGCTCGGGGCGCTCGATCTCGCGGCGGCCCTCCGGATCATCTCGATCGCGCTCGTGGCGACGCTCGTGCTCGTGACGCTCATCGCCGTCCGCCGCCTCCGGGTGGGCCTCGGCGTCAAGCTGCTCGTGCTCGCGGGCGTCGCGGTGCTCGGTGCGGCGGTGCTCGCGGTGGAGCTGGCCGTCCACTGATCCGCTCGGCGTCGCTGCCGGGACGCCGGGATCCGACCGACGTAGCGTGAGGCCATGGCCGCGTCCCCGCTCCCCGTGCACCTCGAGACCGCCCGCCTCCGGCTGCGACCGCTGGGACCCGCGGACGCCGACCTCGTCCACCGGCTCTGGGTCGAGCGCGACCCGCGCCATCCGCCGCACCGCCGTCTCGACGAGGCGGGGCACCCGTCGCTCGCGGAGGTGCGCGACCGCCTCGTGGTGCAGGAGGAGGAGTCGCTCCGCACGGGGATCGGGCTGCTCGCCGTCGAGCGCCGCGACGCGCCAGATGCCGTGGGGTACTGCGGGCTCGTCGTCGGCAGCGCCTCGGTGGAGGAGCCCGAGATGGCCTTCGAGCTGCTGCGCGACGCGCACGGGCAGGGCATCGCGACGGAGGCGGCGCGCGCGCTCGTCGACGCCGCCCGCGGGACCGGCCGCACCCGCCTCTGGTCCACGGTGCGCCGCTGGAACGCCGCGTCCCTCCGCGTGCTGGAGAAGGCGGGCTTCGCGGAGAGCGGGCGGGTGACGGCGGATCCCGAGCACGGCGACACCGTGTGGATGACGTTCGACCTCGCCCCGGCGGCGACCCGCGACTAGCCCGCGCGCCGCTCGTCCGCCGGCGCCGCACCCGCATCCACCGCCGACTAGCCCGCCTCCGAGTCCCCCGCCCCCGAGTCGTCCGCCCGCGACTCCCAGCGCACCTCGCCGTCGACGCGCGCGTCCGTGGGCGCGAGCCCGAGCCGCCGCGCCACGGCCTCGCTCGCCGCGTGATCCGGGTGGATGTTCGCCCGCACCACCCCGACGCCCTGCTCCCGCAGCCACGCCACCATCGCCGCCGCGCACTCGGCCGCCGCGCCGGATCCCTGCGTCGCGGTCCCGACGAGCCACGCGACCTCCGCGACGCGCGTCGGCCCCTCGTCGGTCACGGTCGCCTGCACGAAGCCGGCCGCGCGGCCCGTCGCGCGCTCGCGGAGGATCCACACCAGCCACCGCGCGGACCCGTCCGGCGAGCGCCCCGCCGCCTGCCGCGCGAAGCGCACCTCGAGCGCGGCGGGCGACGGCGGCTCGCCCCCGGTGAAGCGGTACAGCGCCGGATCCGCCAGCACCCCGACCATCTCCCGCGCGTGCGCGACCACCAGCGGCTCGAGCGCGAACCGCGCCGTGGCGAGCACGGGGGCCGGCGTCGTCGTCATCGCCCGAGCCTCCCACGCATGTGCGCCGGCGACCCGTGCAGCGGGGATCGGCTGCCGTCCGCCGGGATCCGGCCCGACGCGCGGCCCGCCGCCGCCGCACCCCGCCGATACGCTGACGACGTGACCCCCCGCGGCGCCCCGACGCCCTCCGCATCCGCGTTCCCCGCCTCCCCGCCAGCCGTCCCCGGCGGCCGCCGCATCGCCGTCCAGTTCGCCGCGATGGGCACGGTCTGGGGCGCGAGCTTCCTCTTCATGAAGATCGCGCTCGAGGGCGTGTCGTTCGGCCAGGTGTCGTGGACCCGGCTCGTCCTCGGCGCGATCGCGCTGGGCCTCATCGTCGCCGCCCGCCGCCTGCCGCTGCCGAAGGAGCGCGTCGTCTGGCTGCACTTCGCGGTGGTGGGCGTCGTCGGATCCGCCATCCCCTACTCGCTGTTCGCGTGGGCCGAGCAGCACGTCACGTCGGGCGTCGCGAGCATCTACAACGCGACCACGCCGATCATGACCGCCCTCCTCGCGACCCTCGCCTTCCGCGTCGAGAGGCTCGGCCGCCGGCAGCTCGCGGGCATCGCGCTCGGCATCGCGGGCGTCGTCGTGATCATCGGCCCGTGGCGCCTCACCCCGAGCGCCGAGGCCGCTGCGTCCGGCCAGCCGCTCCTCGAGCTCGCGGGCCAGCTCGCGTGCCTCGGCGCGGCCCTCTGCTACGGGATCACCTTCGGCTACCTCCGCCGCTTCCTCACCCACCGCGGCATCCCGGGCGTCGTGACGGCCTTCATGCAGATCGGCATGGGCGCCTCCGCGATGCTCGTCGCGACCCCGTTCCTCGCGACCGGACCCGTGGCGCTCGACCTCCCCGTCGTGCTCAGCCTCGTGGTGCTCGGCGTCGTCGGCACGGGCCTCGCGTACCTCTGGAACATGAACGTGCTGCTCGCCTGGGGCCCCACCGCCACCTCGACCGTCACGTACATCACGCCGGTCGTGGGCGTCGCGCTCGGGATCCTCGTGCTCGGCGAGACCCTGCACTGGAACGAGCCCGCCGGCGCCGCCCTCGTGCTCCTCGGCGTGCTCCTCTCGCAGGGGCGCCGCCGTGCCGCGCGCGGATCCGTCGCCTGACCATGGATCGACGACCGCTTCCGTAATACGATGAGCGCATGGCGCGCATCATCAACGGCAGGGAAGTCGACGAGTCCCAGGTCGACGAGTGGGTCGACGAGGCGGAGGCGGGATACGACGTCGGCGCGCTCCGCTCCCGCTGGGGTCGCGCTCCCCGTGGGGAGTCAGCCGCGAAGGTCATCCCCGTGCGCCTCACCGACGCCGAGCTCGAGGCCGTCATGGCGCGCGCGCAGCGCGAGGGGCTGAACCGCTCCGAGGCCATCCGCGCGGCGCTGGACGCCTGGTCCCACGCCGCGTGATCGTCCGTCCGTCCGCGCGGAAGCACGACATCGCGGACGAGGACGCGATCGCGGCGGCGTCGACCGCGCTCGTCACGGGGCCCCTCGACGACGAGGAACCGCAGCGTCAGCTCCGCCTGGGATTCGACACCGCAGCCCGTCTCCTCGAGATCGTCGTGCTCGTGTGGGACGACGGCACGGAGGAGGTCATCCATGCGATGAGGTGCCGGCCGCAGTACCTCGAGCTCCTGGCATGAGGCGCGCACCCACCGCGACGCGCACCCCTCCGACGCCCGGCTAGGCTCGCCGGGTGCGTCTCGTCATCGCCCGCTGCTCCGTCGACTACGCCGGCCGCCTCAGCGCGCATCTCCCCCTCGCCACCCGCCTCCTCATGGTCAAGGCCGACGGGAGCCTCCTCGTCCACTCGGACGGCGGCTCCTACAAGCCGCTGAACTGGATGAGCCCGCCCTGCTCGATCGTCGAGGTCGAGCCCGACGACGACCAGGCGCTCGCGGGCGTCCGCGAGATCTGGCGCGTCGTGCAGCCGAAGACGGCGGACATGCTCGTCGTCTCGATCCACGAGGTGCTGCACGACTCCGCGCACGACCTCGGCGTCGACCCGGGCCTCGTGAAGGACGGCGTGGAGGCGCACCTGCAGAAGCTGCTTGCCGAGCAGATCCACCTGCTGGGCGACGGCCACGAGCTCGTGCGCCGCGAGTACATGACGGCGATCGGGCCGGTCGACATCCTCGCGCGCGACGCGTCCGGCAAGTCGGTCGCGGTGGAGCTCAAGCGCCGCGGCGACATCGACGGCGTCGAGCAGCTCACCCGCTACCTCGAGCTGATGAACCGGGATCCGCACCTCGCGCCGGTCACGGGCGTCTACGCCGCGCAGGAGATCAAGCCGCAGGCCCGCACGCTCGCCGAGGACCGCGGCATCCGCTGCCTCCTGCTCGACTACGACGCGATGCGCGGGATGGACGACGGGCACTCGCGCCTCTTCTGATCCACCGCGGCCGCCGCGGCCGCCGCCTCGGCCGCGCCCTCCTGCGGCCCGACGCACCCGGCCGCGACGCCCGCCGCCACCCCGCCTATCCGCTCACGATCCGGGGACCGTCCGGGCGCCTCCCGCCGCCGGTGACCCGCCCATACTGACGAGGAGCGGCACTTCGCCGCCGTGTCCTCGGGGGTGGATGTGAGGGAGTCGGGTGCGGCCCGCGGCCGCGCGCTCCGCCTCGCCCCGGCGCGCCCGGGCGCAGGAGCAGCGTCGCCCGCATCCATCGGCGTGCGCCCATGACGACCATGACCACGACGGACGTCGCCGCGTCCCGCGCCGCCGCGAAGGCCGCCGGCGCCGGCACGGGAGCTCCCGCCGCCCGCGTCCGCATCGATCCGTACCCCCTCCGTCCCCGGAACCGCTGGCTCCTCCGCCTGCTGTTCTCCCTCCCCTTCGTCGTGATCGCGCTCCTCGCCGACCGGTCGCCCGCCGGCACGGTCGGGGGCCCCGCCTCGACCACGGTCAACGCCGACCTCCTCGCCCGCGTCGCGCGGATCGACTGGACCCGCGCCGACGCCGCCTGGGTCGGCAGCCTCTACCCGCCCGTCGGGACGGTCCTCGCCGCGCTCACGCCCGGCGGCACGCTCGGCATGGGCATCCTCGGCGCCCTCATCGCCGGCCCGTTCCTCCAGCAGATGCTGCAGGCGATGCAGCAGCGCCGCTTCCCGCGCGTGCAGTCCGCCATGTTCATGGTCGCCCTCGGCGCCAACCCCCTGTTCGCCCACATGGTCACCACGAACCTCGAGGCGTTCCTCGGGGTCGCGGCCTTCGGCGTCGGGGCGACGAACATGGTCCGCTTCGTCGCCTACCGGAACACCCAGGCCGGCTTCCGCGCCGGGCTGCTGTTCGCGTTCTCCGCCCTCTCCAGCGCGAGCGGGATCGTCTACATCGTGGTCGTCGGCCTGGCCGCGCCGCTCATCTCGCTCGCCCGCCACGGCCAGCGCGGCGCCCGGGCCTCGAACGTGCTCGTGCTGCTGTTCCCCACGCTCTCGGCCTTCGTTACCGTCGCGTTCCTCCAGCTCGTCTTCCTCGGCGCCCCCTTGGCGTTCCTCACGGCGCAGTTCCACTACGACCCGGCGCTCTGGGACACGGTGCCGCAGCTCGTGACGACCCTCAACGGGTTCCTGCTGCTCGCGCCGATGGTGTCCGGCTGGGCGCTCGCGCTCCTCGTGCGGCGGCCGGGCGCCGTGCTCATCTCGACGCTGCTGTTCCTCGGGCTGCTGACCGGCTACATCCTCGGCCTCATCCCCGCCAACTCGGCGGGCAACACCTTCTTCATCATGACGATGATGGGCATGGCGATCCTCCCGGCGGCCACGACGCGTCGCGCCGACGTGCTGATCACCGCCGTCGCGGCCGTCCAGATCGCCATCGCCTGGGCCGCCGCCTACAACCGGCCCGTCGTCCTCGACTGGATGGGCGCCCTCGCCCGCGTCCTCGGCTGGGCCTGAGATGACCACGACGCAGCCCGCGCCCTCGGACGGACGCGACATGACCACGGCGCCGCCGACATGGCAGGACGACATCGACCCGGGTCCGGTGCGCCAGGGCCCCCGCCAGCGCTACCTCGCCGAGGGGTGGATCCCCGTCCGCCTCCTCGCCGACGGCCGGCAGCTCGTCGCCGCCGACGGACGGCACCGGGATCCCGGCTTCGAGGCCGCGCTGGCCGCGGAGCTCGGCGCGCCCATCGCGCTCATCCACGTGGACCCGTGGGAGCTCAAGGACGCCGTCCTCCGCATCTGCGGCGAGGCCGTGGCCGACGACGCCGCCAACCGGCTCTTCCGCGCGAACCCGGAGCTGTCCGGGCGCCTCGTCTTCTCGCGCGGCCAGAAGGCGGGCGCGCTGGTGGCCGCCGTCGTGCTCGTCGCGCTGGCCGTCGTCTGGCCGCGGCAGACCGCGGTCGGCGCGCTCTCGGTCGTGAGCATCGCGTTCCTCGCGGCGACCGCGTTCAAGTTCGTGGTGGCGCTGCAGGGCGCGCGCTACGACGTGGTCGACCGCGTCACCGACGCGGAGGTCGCGCGGCTCGACGACGCCGACCTGCCGGTCTACACGGTGCTCGTGCCGGTGTTCCGGGAGGCGAACATCGTCGCCCAGCTCATCGAGAACCTCGGCGGCCTCGACTACCCGGCCCACAAGCTCGAGGTCCTCATCCTCATCGAGGAGGAGGACGCTGAGACGCGCGAGGCGATCGTGGACGCGGATCCGCCCGCCCACTTCCACATCGTCACGATCCCCGCGGGCCAGCCGCAGACCAAGCCGCGCGCCTGCAACGTGGGCCTCACGCTCGCGTCCGGCGAGTACCTCGTCATCTACGACGCCGAGGACACCCCGGATCCCGACCAGCTGAAGAAGGCGCTCGTCGCCTTCGACCGCGGCGGCCCCCTGATGGTGTGCGTGCAGGCCGCCCTCAACTACTTCAACGCGAGCGAGAACGCCCTCACCCGCATGTTCACGCTCGAGTACTCGTACTGGTTCGACTACATGCTCGCGGGCCTCGACCACTCGAACCTGCCGATCCCGCTCGGCGGCACCTCGAACCACTTCCGCACGGCCGCGCTCGTCGAGCTCGGCGGCTGGGACCCGTACAACGTCACCGAGGACGCCGACCTCGGCATCCGCGCCTCGGCCGTCGGCTACCGCGTGGGCGTCATCAACTCCACGACCATGGAGGAGGCCAACACCTCCATCCCGAACTTCATCCGCCAGCGCTCCCGGTGGATCAAGGGCTACATGCAGACGACGCTCGTGCACGCCCGCCGGCCGCTCGCGCTGATCCGCGAGGTCGGCATCGTGCGCTTCGTCGCGTTCGCGCTCCTCATCGGCGGCACCCCGGCGACGTTCCTCGGGGTCATCCCCTTCTACCTCGTGACGATCGCGTCGCTGGCGATCCCGAACGAGGTCCTCGCCTCCGTCTTCCCGGCCTGGGCGCTCTGGACGAGCCTGTTCAACTTCCTCATCGGCAACGGGGTGATGGTCTACGTCTCGATGATGGGGCCGTTCAAGCGCGGCACGTTCCACCTCATCCTGTGGTCGCTGCTGAACCCCGTCTACTGGATCCTGCACTCGATCGCCGCGTACAAGGGCCTCTGGCAGCTGCTCACCCGGCCGCACTACTGGGAGAAGACGGAGCACGGCCTCACCCAGCAGTGAGGGAGGCTCCCGGCGGGCGCCCGCGCGAGGCTCGTAGGGTGGGCGGGTGACCGCACCCGACACGTCCGCGCCCGACACGACAGCCGGATCCGCCTCCGCCCCCTGGAGCTGCATCCTGTTCGACCTCGACGGCACCATCACCGACTCGGCCCCCGGGATCACGGCGCAGCTCGCGAAGACGCTCGTCTTCATGGGCCTGCCCGTGCCCGGCCCGGCCCAGCTCCTCGAGTACGTGGGCCCGCCGATCCTCGACTCCTTCCGCGACCTCGCGGGCATGGACGACGCGGCCCAGCAGCGCGCGCTCGCCCACTACCGCGAGGGCTACGCGGGCGGCGGCGTCTTCGACAGCTCGGTCTACCCGGGCGTGCCCGACGTGCTCCGCGCGATCCACGCGGCCGGCATCCCGCTCTCGCTCGCCACGAGCAAGCCCGAGTCGCAGGCCCGGCGCGTGCTCGACCACTACGGCATCGCCGACCTGTTCACCGAGGTCTGCGGCGCCAGCGAGGACGAGGTGCGGTCGGCGAAGGCCGACGTCATCGAGGAGGCGCTCCTCCGGCTGCGCCGCGCGGGGGTGGACCTCGACCACGTCGTGATGGTCGGCGACCGCGAGCACGACGTGCTCGGCGCGGCCGCCCACGGCATCCCGACGGTCATGGTCGGCTGGGGCTACGGCAGCCCGGCGGAGGCCGCCGGCACCATCGCGGTGGTCGACACGGCCGCCGAGCTCGAGGCGATCCTGGTGCCCGAGGCCGCGCGTCCCGCCGCCTGAGGCGTCCGCTCCGAATCCCTCACAAGCAGGAGCCTTTCCACAGATCCGGCCGCTACCCCCCGTTCGCCCGGGGGTTAGCAACACGGAGTGACAGAATGACCGGCGGAGGAACCATGTCAACACCGCAGGACCTGCAGGACCCGCTCGCGCTCGACAGGCAGGTCAGCTACGCGCTCGTCGTCGCCGCGCGCAGCGTGACCGCCCTCTACCGACCCATCCTCGATCCGCTGGGCCTCACCCACCCCCAGTACCTCGTGCTCCTCGCCCTCTGGGCCAGCGGCCCGCGCTCGGTGAAGGACCTGAGCCACGAGCTCCAGCTCGACAGCGCCACGCTGTCGCCGCTGCTCAAGCGGCTCGAGGCCATGGGCCACGTGTGGCGCGTGCGCCGGGCCACGGACGAGCGCGTCCTCGAGATCGGCCTCACCGACCAGGGCCGCGAGCTCCGCGAGAAGGCCGTCGCCATCCCGCAGCGCATCCGCGACCGCCTCTCCATGACGGAGGAGCAGCTCGAGGGCCTGAAGACCGTGCTCAGCCAGGTCATCGACAATGCGAAGGGCCTGCCCGAGACCATCTGACGGGCCCGCCGGCCACCCGACCGGCGCACGTCCCCGGCTCCGCCCACCGGCGCCCGACCACCCGATCGGAGCGCGACGAGTGAGCGACACGGTCCGCGCGGTGCTCCTGCTCGAGTGCTACGTCACCGTCACGCTGCTGGCGCCGCTGCTCCTCGGCCGGCTGCCGCTCGTCGCGCAGCGGCCCGTCGCGATGCTGGCCGCCTGGCACGGGTTCCTCGTCACGGCCGTGCTGAGCCTCGGATCCGGGCTCGGCCTCCTCATCCACCAGGGCGTGGCGATGCAGGCGGGCGCCGACGCGGAGCGCGTCGCGGTCGTCGTGCCGCTCGCCTACGCCGCCGCGGGCGTGCTCGGGATCCTGCTGTTCCGCATCGTGGAGGAGGGCGGCCGCGTCGTGCGCGACGCCCGGCATCGCGCGGGCGAGGTGGCGACGCTGCTGCTCGCCTCCCGCCCGTACCGCGTGGCCGGGCGGGACGCGCGCCTCGTCGAGTCCGACGTGCCGCTCGCGGCGCTCTCCCCCGCGACCGGAGTGATCCTCCTCACCACCGAGGCGCGCGCCCGCCTCGACGACGACGAGCTCGCCGCGGTCATCGAGCACGAGACCGCGCACCTGGAGCAGCGGCACGCGCTGGCCGTGCGGCTCGCCCAGGTGTCCCGCGCGATCCTCCCGGCGCTGCCCGCGAGCCAGCGCCTCGCGCTGTCCACCACCATCGCCATCGAGTTCATCGCCGACGACCACGCCGCCCGGGTCGCCGGGCCCGCCACCGTCGCGGACGCCCTCGCGAAGCTGGATCCCGAGGGCGGCCTCTCGGGCCTCCGCGCCGACCGCATGCGCCACCCCCGCGGCGGGCACCGGGTCGCGCTGCGGACGCTGTGCGCGGTCGCGTGCGCGCTCCCGGCGCTGCCGCTGCTGATCGTGCTGCTGCCGGTCCGCTGACCCCGTCGGCTGATCCCGTCCGCTGACCCGACGCGCTGACGCAGCCCGCTGATCCCGCGCGGCCGCCGCGCATGCCGGCCCGGTCCCCGTCCGCGCCGGTCGTCCGCCCGGCACCCGCCGCGGAGGCCGCCCCGACCCGTGCGCTAGGGTCTCCTCTCGAAGGGGAGTAGTCCCCCCGGCCCGCGGGCCGGACGGCGATGCGTCGACATGCTGGCCCCTGGGCCCGGTGCATCACCCGCCACGCGCACGTGCACGGCGGGCGGACGAGACCTTCGGCCAGACGAACGACAGGCGCACGCGCGCCGTCGCGCCGGCCGGAGCGCCCCCGGGTCCCGGTCGTCGCCCGACCGGAGGACCCATGACATCCATGCCCCCTGCCCGCACGCCCGATCCGACGCCCGCCCAGGTGCGCCGCTGGCGGCAGTACCTCGCCGACGAGCGCGCCGAGGCCGCCGTCTACCGCGACCTCGCCGGCCGCCGCACGGGCGAGGAGCGCGAGATCCTGCTCGCCCTCGCTGAGGCCGAGGGCCGCCACGCCGACCACTGGATCGAGCTGCTCGGCGACCGCGTCGGCAAGCCCGTCCGCGGCGACATCCGCACGCGGGTCCTCGGCCTCCTGGCCCGCCGCTTCGGCTCCGTCTTCGTGCTCGCCCTCGCGCAGCGCGCCGAGAGCCGCTCGCCGTACGCGGACGACGCCGACGCGACCGACGCGATGGCCGCCGACGAGCGCGTGCACGAGGAGGTCGTGCGCGGCCTCGCCACCCGCGGCCGGATGCGCCTCTCGGGCACCTTCCGCGCGGCCGTCTTCGGCGCGAACGACGGCCTCGTCAGCAACCTCGCGCTCGTGCTGGGCATCACGGCCACGGGCGTGCCGAACGCCGTGATCCTCGCCACCGGCCTCGCGGGCCTCCTCGCCGGCGCGCTCTCGATGGGCGCGGGCGAGTTCGTGTCCGTGCGCTCCCAGCGCGAGCTGCTCGAGGCGTCCGCCCCGGATCCGGCCACGCGCGACGCCCTCCCCCACCTCGACGTCGACGCCAACGAGCTCGCCCTCGTCTACCGCGCCCGCGGCATGACGGAGGAGGAGGCGCTCGCGCACGCCGACGAGGTGCTGCGCGACCTCGCGGCCGAGACCCGGCCGATCCCCGTGAGCATCGCGGGCGTCGCCGCGTCCGACGACGAGCACGAGAGCGTGGGCACGGCCTGGGGCGCGGCGCTGTCGAGCTTCTGCTTCTTCGCGTCCGGCGCCGTGATCCCGGTGCTGCCGTACCTGTTCGGCCTGCAGGGCCTCGCCGCGCTCGTGATCGCGTGCGTGCTGGTCGCGATCGCGCTGTCCATCACGGGCGCGGTCACGGGCCTCCTCTCGGGCGGCCCGCCGTTGCGCCGCGCCGGCCGCCAGCTGCTCATCGGCTTCGGCGCGGCCGGGGCCACCTACCTGCTGGGGCTGCTCTTCAACACGCAGGCGGGCTGATCCGCGGGTCCCGCCGCCCGCGTCGCCTCCCGCGCGCGGCGGGGCCGGCCTGCCGCAGCCGATACGGTTGTCCGCATGGCTGACGGAGATGACCCCCGCCGTCGCGAGGACTCCCTCGCGACGCGCATGAGCGACGCGGTGTCGCGCACGAGCGAGCGGGAGGTCGCCCTGCGGGCGATGGGCCTGCTCGACGGCCTGTACGAGGGCGACGACTTCCTGCTGCTGGTCGGCGGACGGCACGCCCGCGGGATCCTCAACGGCGCCCCTCCCCTGTACTGGCCCGAGGCCTGGGGCGCCCGCGCGCTCCTCTACGCCTGGACCCCCGAGGCCGCGAAGGTCGTCGAGAAGAACCTCACGAACCGCGCCTGGCGCGTGCGCGAGGCGTGCGCGAAGGTCGTCGCGACCCGGCAGCTGCCGCTCGTGCGCGCGCTGACCGTGCTCGTCACCGACGAGAACGCCCGCGTCCGCGGCGCCGCCCTCCGCGCGCTCGGCGCCGTCGGCTCCCCCGCCGACGAGGACGTCATCCGCCGCGCGCTCACGGATCCCGACACGTCCGTCCGCGTCGCCGCGCACGACGGCCTCGAGGCCCTCGCCGCGCGCCACGACCAGGTGCTGTCCGCCGCCGGGCGCCATGCGGCGGCCGCCGCCGCAGCCGCCGAAGCGGGCGGTCCCGTCGTCGCCGACGACGACGAGGACACCGAGGACTGACGCCCGGCGGTTCCCCGGCGCCCCCCGTCAGAGGTCGGGGAACGCCGGGAACGCGCAGGTCGGCGGATCCCCGGCATCCGGCCCCGCGGTCACCCGCACGTCCGACGCGGTGGATGCGAGCGGCACGCCCCCGAAGGTCGCCCCAGCGGTCGTGATGTCGGCCGCGGCCATGTCGACTCGCGCCGCGTCGACCGCGGTGCGGCGGAGCGCGAGGCCCAGCGGGTGCGCCGCGTCGTAGCCGTCGAGCTCGGACGACGCCAGGTGCAGCGACCGGGTCGCCCGGAACCCGTCCACCACGATCCCCGTCATCGTCGGGATCGCGCTGCCCGTCGCCGTCGAGTAGCGGGGGTCGAACGCCAGGGGGTTCTTCACCTCGTCGACGCACACGTCGCGGTACTCGACGTCCCGCACGGGGCCGCCGCTCGCGGAGGAGCCCTTGATGCGGATGCCTCCGGCCGCGACGCTCAGCGTCCCGAAGGCGTCCCGGCCGCTGACGGTGACGCGGGCGACGAGCACGTCGCTCACCCCGGCCTGCGTCTCGCTGCCGATCGCGACGCCATGCGTGCCGAACAGGTGGTCGTCGAGGACGCTGATGTGGGCCGACGCCGCGGTGCCCGCCTTGACGGCGATGCCGTCGTCGCCCGCGCTGATCCACGACCGGGCGATCGTCACGTCGGTGGCGCCGGCCGGGTCGATGCCGTCCGTGTTCCGGGCGCCGGCCGGCGTCCGGATCCGCACGCCCCAGACGGTCAGGCCGTCGCCGTGGTCGAAGGACACGTGCGTGCCGGGCGAGTCCACGAGGTCGACGTCGTGCAGCGTCACGTCGTCCGCCCGCGTGGCCGCGACGAGCCGGGGCACGTTCTGGTGGCCGCCCTGCTTGGCGCTCGCCGCGACCTGCCACCAGCTCGCGGTCCCGCCGAGGATCGGGAGGTCGCCCCGGCCGTCGACCCGCCCCTGGCCGGAGCCGGTCGCCGTGCTCGACGCGAGCCCGGAGCGCGACGACAGGGTGATGAAGGGCCGACAGCCGTCGCCCGCGCCGCCGACGGTGCCGCACGTCGCGCGGCCCGCCACCTGGTAGTCCGCGGCCGCCCGGGAGGCGTGCAGCACAACCGAGGGATCGAGGACCAGCACCTCGCCGGCGCGCACGGTGATCGGCGCGCTGAGGAACGCGGCCGTGGTGCTCGACGCCGCGAGGACGACGGCGCCGCCGGATCCCGCGCACCCGTCGAGGGCGGCCTGGATGCGCGCGGTGTCCGGGGCGTGCGCCTCGTCGGCCGCGGACCCCTGCCGCTCGGCCATCGCGACCGCGGCCGGGACGGTGGCGCACGTGGTCGCCGGCGCGACCGGCTCCGCGACGGCCCTCCGGTCGCCGTGCACGACGGATCCCACGTCGCCCGCCGACGACACGGACGCGACACCCGGCGCCGCCGCGGCGAGGGCGACGACCGAGGCGAGGACCGCCACCACGAGCAGCCCGTCGACGAGCAGCGTGCGGATGCGGCGGGGAGCGAGGCCCATGGGACGCCCTTCCGAGGATCGGGGCGAGGAGGTCCCGCGCGATGGGGCCACGGTAGGTCGCCCGGGGGCGGCCCGCGCGGACCCTCCCCAGCGCGGCCCGGCCGGATCAGAGGCCCGCGAGGAAGTCCTCGACCAGCGCCGCGAAGAGGTCGGGCCGCTCGATCTGCGGCATGTGGCCGCAGTCCGGGATGAGGCGCGTGCGCGCGTCGGGCAGCTCGCGCGCGACGGCCGCGAGGTGCGCGGGCGGGAGGATCCGGTCGCGGTCGCCCCACACCGCGAGCACCGGCAGGCCCGACGCCCGCACGCTCTCGACCAGCGGCCGCCGCCAGCGCGAGCTCACGCCGCGGACCGTGCCGAGGTCGCGCGCGATGCCGAGCATCGTGGCCGCGTGCACCGGGCGGGCCGAGAGCTCCTGCGCGTGCCGCATCCGCGCGGGGGTGGTGAGCGCCGGGTCGTGGAAGATCGTGCGGGTCGAGCGCCGGGAGTTTGCGGGCGTGGGGCGCAGCAGCAGGGTGGCGAGCGGGTCGAAGGCGAGCACCCGGAGGCCGACCGTGACCTGCCGGCCGAAGCCCGCGCTGTCGGCGAGCACGAGCGCCCGCACGCGATCCGGGTGCCGCACCGCGAGCGTCATCGCGACGGCGCCGCCGAGCGAGTTGCCGACCACGGTCACGGGTCCGCGCATGCCCGTCGCGTCGAGGTAGGCGGGCAGGGCGTCGGCCAGCGCCTCGAGCGTCGTGGGGCCAGCGACCGGATCCGACCAGCCGAAGCCCGGCAGGTCGAGGCTGTGCAGCGCGTGCCCGGCGGAGAGGCGCGCGTGCTGCTCGTCCCAGTCCTCGAGGCTGCGGCCGATGCCGTGCAGGAGGAGGAGCGGATCCCCGGTGCCCGTCACGCGGTGCCGCACGGCCCGGCCGTCGACGTCGATCAGCGCGGTGCCCGGGGCCCGGAGCGGGTCGACGTCCCCGGGTGCGGCCATGTCGCGACCCTATCGAGATCCTCACGCCGTGGATTCCTGCGATGTCGGGAGGAGGTGCGACGATGGAGGGGCTGCGCATCGCAGCGTCTTCCCCGTCGCCCGGAGCCACGAGCCCGCCCGACGTGCGGCGATCCACCGGGGTCGCCGATGAGCATCAAGGAGCGACACGGCATGACGATCTTCGAGCAGATGGAGTCCGAGGTCCGGAGCTACAGCCGCGGCTGGCCGGTCGTGTTCGACCGCGCGGTGGGCAGCGAGATGTTCACGGCCGACGGCGACCGCTACCTCGACTTCTTCGCGGGCGCCGGCGCGCTCAACTACGGGCACAACAACCCCGCGCTCAAGCAGAAGCTCGTCGACTACATCCTCCGTGACGGCGTCACGCACTCCCTCGACATGTTCACGGAGGCCCGCCGCGACTTCCTGCAGACCTTCCAGGACGTCATCCTGCAGCCCCGCGGGCTCGACTACCGCATCATGTTCCCCGGCCCGGGCGGCGCCAACGCGGTCGAGGCAGCGATGAAGCTCGCGCGCAAGGTCACCGGCCGCACCACCATCGTGCACTTCACGAACTCGTTCCACGGCATGACCGAGGGCGCGCTCTCGGTCACGGGCAACGCGCTCAAGCGCGGCGGCGCCGGCCACCCCCTGCACCACGCGGTCGCGGTGCCGTTCGACGGCTACCTCGGCGCCGAGACCGACACCCTCGCGTACTTCGAGAAGCTGCTCGACGACTCGGGGTCGGGCGTCGACACGCCCGCCGGCGTCATCGTCGAGACCGTGCAGGGCGAGGGCGGCATCAACGTCGCCACGCCCGAGTGGCTGCGCAAGCTGCGCGAGCTGACCGCGCGCCACGGCATCGTGCTCATCGTCGACGACGTGCAGATGGGCTGCGGCCGCACGGGCGGGTTCTTCAGCTTCGAGGAGTCCGGCATCGTCCCCGACATCGTCACGCTCTCCAAGTCCATCGGCGGCTACGGCCTGCCCATGGCCCTCACGCTCCTCAAGCCCGAGCTCGACCAGTGGAAGCCGGGCGAGCACAACGGCACGTTCCGCGGCATCGCGCCCGCGTTCCTCACGGGCGCCGAGGCCCTGCGCCTGTACTGGGCCGACGGCGAGCTCGAGGCGTCCACGCTCCGCAAGGGCGAGCGGATCCACGAGGTCTTCACCGAGATCGCCGCCTCCGCCGCGCCGGGGATGACGCTCAAGGTGCGCGGCCGCGGCCTCGCGCGCGGCATCGAGTTCCCCTCGGGCGAGCTCGCCGGCGCGGTCTGCCGGGCGGCGTTCGAGCGCGGCATGCTCATGGAGACGAGCGGCGCCGGCGGCACGGTCATGAAGGTGCTGCCCGCGCTCACCATCACCGACGAGCAGGTCGAGGAGGGTCTCGCGATCATCCGCGCGTCCGTCCGCGAGGTCCTCGGATCCACGAGCGAGGAGCTCGCCGCCGACGAGGTGCCGCTGCCGGTGGCCGTCGGGAGCTGATCCGCTCTCCGTCCCGACCCTCGCTGTCACTTCGACGGCTGCTAGTGTCACTTGTGCGCCACAAGTGTCAACGTGCTGCGTCGTAGCGACAGGAGCGAGCCGATGTCCGAGTGGCCTCAGCACGAGCACCGCACGGTCCCCTGGCAGAGCACGGGCCGACATGGCCCTCGAGAGGACCGGGTCTTCTCGGAGGTCGTCGTCTCGCTCCCGCCCCGACTCGGCGACGTCACCGTCCCCTCGACGCCTCCCCGCGACCTGTTGCGCGCGCGGTACGAGACGGAGGAGCTCGAGCGGATCGCCGGTGATCTCCTGCAGCCGCTGGCGGGCTTCCTCATCCGCATGGAATCCGTCGCGTCATCGCGCATCGAGCAGGTCGAGGCGAGCACCACCGCCTTCGCCCGTGCCCTCGGCGGCGTGAAGGAGAATCCGTCGGCGATGTCGATGGTGTCCGCCGGCCGTGCCATCACCGCGCTGATCGACGCATCCACGACGTCGATCGAGCTCGACGCGATCCTGCGGGCGCATGAGCTGCTGATGCGGGACGAGCCCGGGGAGCGCGAGCATGCCGGTCGCCTCCGTGACGTGCAGAACTGGATCGGCGGATCGCAGTACACCCCCCGCGGGGCGCTCTACGTGCCTCCCCCATCGGAGGAGGTACCGGCCTGCCTCGCCGACCTGCTGGCGTTCGCGAACCGGGACGACGTGGATCCGATCGCCCAGGCCGCGATCGTGCACGCGCAGTTCGAGAGCATCCACCCGTTCACCGACGGGAACGGCCGGATCGGCCGCGCCCTCATCGGCGCGGTCCTCCGTCGGCGGGGCATGACGCCGACCACGGTGCTGCCGGTCGCGTCAGCGCTGGCCGCCGACACCGACCACTACTTCGGCCTCCTCACCGCCTATCGGTCCGGCGACGTCGAGGCGATCATCACCGATGTGGCGCTGTGCGTCGAGGTCGCCGCACGCGAGGCCCGCGGGACGGCCCGGTCGTTCATCTTGTACGCCGACGCGTGGCGGCGCGAGGTCGGGATGCGCGCCGGCAGCGCGACGGATCAGGTGCTCGACCTGCTGGTCGGCCTGCCGGTGTTCACTGCCGAGCAGCTGTCCACGCGCGCCGGCCTCCGGGACCGGGCGGCGTACCGGGCGATCGACCAGCTCGAGGAGGCCCGGATCATCACCGAGGTCACCGAGCGCAAGCGCGATCGCGTCTACGCCGTCACGGACGTGCTGGACGAGTTCGAGGATCTCGACGACCGCATCCGGTCCCGCATCACCCGACTCCGTACGGCTGGGTGACCCTGGCTCGATCCCGCCGTCCATCGCGCGCCTACCGCGGCCGCAGGATCCGGTACCGGTGCTCCGGGCGACCGGTGGATCCGTAGTTGAGCTGCACGTTGACCACGCGGTCGCGGGCGAGGGCGCCGAGGTAGCGCTGCGCGGTGGCGCGGGAGACGCCCACGCGCTCGGCGATCTCGGGGGCGCTCAGCTCCGCATCCGACGCGGAGAGGGCATCGAGCACGGCCTGCTCGGTCGCCGGGCGCTCGCGCGCGGAGACCCGGCCGGGCCGCAGGGCGTGGATGGCGCGGTCGATGCCGGCCTGGTCGAGCGGCCGGTCGCTCGCGAGGCCGGCGCGGAAGGCGGCGTAGGCCGCGAGGCGCGCGGTGAGCAGCTCGGGCGCGAACGGCTTCACGAGGTAGGAGACGGCGCCGCCGCGGAGGGCGCGGCGGACGGTGGCGGGGTCGTCGGCGGCCGTGACGAGGATCACGTCGGGCTCGATGCGCCGCACCAGGTCGATGCCGCTGCCGTCGGGCAGGTAGGCGTCGAGGAGCACGAGGTCGGGGCGGGACGTGTCGAGCACGGCGAGCGCCGCCCGCACGCTGCCCGCGGTGCCGACGGCGCGGAAGCCCGGCGCCTGCTCGACGATGCCCTCGTGCAGGCGGGCGATGCGGAAGTCGTCGTCGACGACGAGGACGGTGAGGTCGTCGGTCATGCGCGGGCTCCGTCGGGGTCGGGGGCGGGATCGGGATCGTCGGGGTGATGTGCGCCGACGGCGGGCGGATCGTCGGCCCGCGGATCCGCGGCGGCCGGCGGATCCGCGTCGGGCGGCTCCACCACGCCCGCGAGCCGCGCGCAGAAGACGGCGCCGGCCTCAGCACGAGGCGGCGGGCCGCCGGGATCGGCGACCCACACGTCGCCGCCGTCGCGTCGGGCGATGTCGCGCACGAGCGGCAGGCCGAAGCCGAGGCCGTGCGCGGGATCCGCTCCGCCCGCCGCCGCGAGCCCCTCCGCGGCGCCGTCCACGTCGTCGGGTCGACGCCGGAAGATGCCCGCGGCGTCCGCCGACCCGAGCCCGTCGCCGGAGTCGGAGACCGCGAGGTGCAGGTCGACCCCGTCGTCGAGCGCCTCCACCTCCACCCACCTGTCGGCGCGGGATCCGCGGACGGCCGCGTGCATCGCGTTGTCGACGAGGTTGCCGAGCACGGTCGTGACCTCCTCGGGCCGCACGAGGATCCCGCGCACGAGCGTGCCGGGCCCGACCCGGAGCGCCACGCCCCGCTCCTCCGCCTCCATCGCCTTCGCGCCGAGGAACGCCTGCAGGTAGGGCTCGTCGACGAGCCCGGCGTCGACCGTCGGGAACGCCACCGGCCCCTGCTCGAGCACGCCCGCGAGGTAGCCGTCGGCCTCGTCCACCCGGCCGGTCGCGACGAGGCCGCGCACGACGTGCAGGCGGTTCGCGAACTCGTGCCGCTGCACGCGGAGCGCCGTGGACATCGCGGTGACGGCGGTGAGGCGACGGCTCATCGCCTCGATGTCCGTCTCGTCGCGCAGCACCATCACGGTGCCGAGGTCGCGTCCGTCGCGGTCGACCCGGGCGACGTCGACGAAGAGGAGCCGGTCGTCGACCACCGCGCGCAGCGACGCGGATCCGGCGGCCGGCGCCCCGGGCGGCGCGGACGCGGCTCCCGCGCCCGCCCGCGCCGCGGCGACCGCGTCCCGCAGCACGGGCGCGACGCCGAGGTCCGCGAGCGTGCGGCCGACCGGATCCACGAGCCCGAGCAGCTCCGCGGCCCGCGGGTTGCAGACGGTGACGCGGCCGTCGGTGCCGAGGCCGAGCACGCCCTCGCCGACGCCGGACAGGACGGCCGCCTGGTCCTGCACGAGTCCCGCGAGCTCGGACGGCTGGAGGCCGAGGGTGAGGCGCGCGAGCCGTCGCGAGAGGATGCCGCTGGCCGCCGCCCCGACGCCGAGCGCGAGCAGTGCCACGACCGCGATCGCGGCCACGTCGACGCCGATGGAGTCGCGCACGGTGGCGGCCGCGAAGCCCACGCTGACCTCGCCGACCACGCGGCCGGATCCGCTGCCCGTCGAGCCCGCGCCGCCCGCGGACCCGTCCGCGTCCGCCAGCGCCCGAACCGGCACCTTCGCCCGCGCCGACTCCCCGAGCGTGCCGGTGGCCCACGTGACCTCCTCGCGCCCCGCGAGCGCGACGGCCGGATCCGTGCTCACGAGCTGCCCGAGCTCGGCGGCGTCGGGGTGGGCGAGCCGAAGCCCGCGGTCGTCGGTCACGACGACGAAGAGCGCGCCGGTCCGCTCGCGCACGGCCTCGGCGGTCCGCTGGACGGGCCCGTCGGCGAGGTCCGCGGCGGAGGCGGGCGCGGGATCCGCGGTCTCGTCGGTCACGGCGGCCCGGAGCGCGGGATCCTCCGCGGCCGTCCGCGCGATCGCGAGCGCCGTCGCCTGCGCCTCGTCCCGGTTCTCCGACGAGCTGAGCAGGCCGTAGGCGATCGTCGCGATCCCCACCACCACGAGCACGACGAGCAGCTGGAGGACGAGCGTGCGGCGCGCGAAGTCGAGCCCCGCCCGTCGCCGCCCCGTCGCTCGATCCACCTGGTGAGCATAATGCGCAGAACGTCGTCTACGTGCACTATCGCGATGAAGCGGCACAAGCGCGACGCGACGCGGACGCCGACCTAGCGTGTGGTGTTCAGCCGGGCGTCCCGCCCACCGACGAAGGAGTCACGCGTGCTGGTATTCCTGGGCTTCGCCATGGTCCTCACCTTCATGGCGCTCATCATGACCAAGCGGCTGACGCCCATGGTCGCCCTCATCCTCGTGCCGACGATCTTCGGCCTCTTCGCGGGCGCCGGTCTCGGCATCGGCGACATGGTGATCGAGGCGCTCGGCGACCTGGCCCCCACGGCCGCGCTGCTGATGTTCGCCATCATCTACTTCGGCATCATGATCGACGTCGGCCTGTTCGACCCGCTGGTGCGCCTCATCCTCCGCGTCGCGGGCGGCGACCCGGCCAAGATCGTGCTCGGCACGGCCATCCTCGCGGCGGCGGTCTCCCTCGACGGCGACGGATCCACAACCTTCATCGTCACCACCGCGGCCATGCTGCCCATCTACCGCAAGCTCGGGATGAGCCCGGTCGTCCTCACCTGCACGGCCGGCCTCGCGAACGGCACGCTCAACATCGTCCCGTGGGGCGGCCCGACCGTCCGCGCGGCGGCGGCCCTCAAGGTCTCGCCGACCGACATCTTCGTGCCGATGATCCCGTCGCTCCTCGTGGGCCTCGCGCTCGTCATGGTCTTCGCCTGGACGATGGGCGTCCGCGAGCGCAACCGCCTGGCGGCGCTCGGCGAGGCCCGGGCCGAGGGCGGCCTCGACGACGGCGGCGCGGCTTCCGGCTCCGGCGGATCCACGGGTGGCTCCGGCTGGTGGCGCGCCGGTCGCGGCGCCCCCGCGACCCCGCGCGGTGGCCTCATCACCCTCGCCCCATCGCTCGTGCGCGCCGAGACGGCCGCGGTCTCCACGGTCGGCTCGACGATGCTCGACCCCGACCGCGAGACGCTCCGCCCGCGCCTCATCTGGTTCAACCTGGGGCTCACCGTCGCGGTGCTCGTGCTGCTGATCATGGACCAGCTACCCCTCGCCTACGTCTTCATGGTCGGCGCGGCCATCGCCCTCATCGTCAACTTCCGGGTGCTCAAGGACCAGGGCGAGCGCATCGCGGCGCACGCGCCCAGCGTGGTCGGCGTGGTGTCGATGGTGCTCGCGGCCGGCGTCCTGATCGGCGTGCTCAACGGCACGGGCATGGTGTCGGCGATGTCGGCGTGGCTCGTCACGATCATCCCGGACGCGCTCGGCCCGGGCCTCGCGGTCATCACGGGCGTGCTCAGCATCCCGATGACCTTCTTCATGAGCAACGACGCCTTCTACTACGGCATGCTCCCGGTGCTCGCGGAGAGCGCGGCGAACTACGGCATCGACCCCGTGGAGATGGCGCGCGCGTCCATCACCGGGCAGCCCGTGCACCTCCAGAGCCCGCTCGTGCCGGCGATCCTGCTGCTCGTGTCCCTGGCCGACGTGAACCTCGGCGACCACCACCGCAAGGTGCTGTGGCGCGCCGTCCTGGTGTCGCTCGTGATGCTCGCGGTGGGCGTGCTCACGGCGGCGATCCCGATCTGATCGGGCGCGTCCGGTCCCACCGGATCGGGCGCGACAGCATGCGGAGGCCGGGCGGCTCGGGGGAGCGCCCGGCCTCCGCGCGTGCGGGGCGTGCGTGTGCGTGTGCGTGGCGCGCGTGCCCGGTGCAGGACCGTCCGGGGCGGGCGGATCCGTCTAGGAGACCCGCTCCGCGACCTGGTACCCGGCCTGGGAGTAGACGATCTGGTAGACCGCGCCCGGCTGCGTGGCCGCGCCGTACTGGTCCGCCGAGAGGGCGCCGGCGCCGAGGCCGCCGCCGAGCGTGTCGATGACGACGTACTGCGGCGCCGGGTTCCCGGGGTTGCCGAGCCAGTAGACCTCGTGGTCGTCGACGAGGTACGACATGAGGCCGATGTCGCTGAGGACGCTCGCCCCGGCCGGCACGTGGTCGAGCGCGGCCTGGGCCTGCGCGGCGCGCGGCGACGGCTCCCAGGCGGTCGGCTTGCCGAGCTCCATCAGCGGCGAGCGGAGGAACAGCAGCACCGCGGCCACGGCGAGCAGGGGCACGGTCGCGCGCGACGCGTTCGCGAGCCAGCGCTGCCCGCCGCCGCGCGCCCGGACGACGCCGTCGATGGCGGCCGCGAAGACGATGGGCATGAGCACCGCGTCGTAGTGGTAGCCGGGCGCCCAGTACGCCTCGGTGGGCGAGAGGAAGCGCCAGGCGAGCGTCGGCACCACGAGGAGGAGCAGCGGCGAGCGCACGGCGATGAGCGCGCCCGCGAGCAGGAGGAAGGCCACGGTCTCGAGCTTGGGCGCCGCGAGGAGCCCCGCGAGCGTGCCGAGCGGATCCGCGAGCGCGCCGCCGGCGTCGAGCTTCGACGCGTAGTCCCACCGGGCGTCGCGGTTGAAGGCGGGGAGGATCACCGTGGTGGCGAGTACGAACCAGGCCACGCCCCAGCCCGCGAGCGCGATGCCGACGCGGCGGTCCATCGTGAGGGCGATGATCGCGCCGAGGACGGCGACCGTGAGGCCGAGGTCCTCCTTCACGAACACGAGCGGCACGGCCCACGCGGCGGCGGCGAGCGCGCGGCGGGCGATCACCGCGTCGAGCGCGAAGGCCAGCAGCGGCAGGGCGAACGCGATCTCGTGGAACTGGAACGCGACCGCGCCCTGGATCCCCCAGCTCAGCCCGTACGCGGCGGCCACCGTGATCGCGCCCCACCGCCCGGTCACGCGGCCGGCGAGGCGCCCGACGCCGACCACCGAGACGCCGATGAGCACCGCCTGCACCACGAGCAGCGCGAACGCGTGCGGGAAGACGGCGTAGACCGGGCCGAGCAGCACGAGGATCGGGTGGAAGTGGTCGCCCATGAGGTTGAAGCCGTCGCCCTTGATGGAGACGAGCGGCGCCTGGAGGCGGGAGTAGTCCTGCGCGAGCTGGGTGAAGATGCCCGTGTCCCACGACTTGACGGTGAAGCGGCGCCACTGGAGCGCGGAGTACAGGACGTAGACGGCGGTCACGAGCGCGGCCACGACGACGACCCCGACGGTCCCGGGGACGCGGGATCCGGTGATCGGCGCGGGGATGCCGGGCGACGCCGAGGCGGCATCCGGCTCGGCGGCGGGGCGGCGAGGGGCCGTGTCGTTCGGACGGGTCACGGACGCAAGGGTCTCACGCGGGCCCGGTCGCGCGGGCTGCGGGATCCCCGGCTCGTCCGCTCAGCGACGGCGGATGCCGCGGCAGAGGTGGGGGTCGGGTCGGCCCGCCAGCGGCTCGGCTCAGCGGCTCGGCTCAGCGACGCGAGCCGCCCGCACCCTCCTGGCGCTCGCGCTCGGCGGCCATGGCGGCGCGGCCGGCGTCGCGGTTCTTCACGCGGATCTGCTCCTCGCGCACCTCGGCCTGCGTCGCGCGCTCCTGCACGAGCCACTGCGGCGGAGCCTGCAGCAGCTCCTTGATCTGGGCCGTGGTGAGCGCCTCGTCGACGCCGCCGCGGGCGAGGCCGGCGATGGAGACGCCGAGCTTGCCGGCGATGACCTGGCGCGGGTGCGGGCCGTCGCGCAGCAGCGTGGCCAGCCACTCGGGCGGGTTCTCGTGCATCTCGGCGAGCTCCGCGCGGGACGGGGTCGACTCCTGGAACTCCACGGGGGTCGCCGGGAGGTGCACGCCCAGCTTCTTCGCCGCGGTCGCGGCCTTCATCGTCTGGCTGGATCCGGGGCTCGTCATGTGCCCAGGGTACCGTCGGGGCCCCGCGCGCCCTGCACTAGCCTGGATCGGACCCGCCGCCGCTCACGCGCCACCACCGAGCGGGCCATCGAGGGGACTCCCGTGGACGCCGACCCGACCGCCCTCCGGCGCTTCGCCGCCGTGGCCGACGAGCTGCACTTCGCCCGCGCCGCCAAGGCCCTCAACGTCTCGCGCATCGCCGTGAGCCGCTCGATCCTCGACCTCGAGGCGCTCTGGGGCGTCGAGCTGTTCGTGCGCGACGACGGGCCCACGCGCCTGAGCCCCGACGGCGAGGCGCGCCTCGTCGAGGCCCGCGCCGCGATCGCCGCGGACGACGCCCGCCTCGCCGCCGAGGCCGCCGCCCCGCCGCGCGGGCTGGTCGTCGCGATCGTGCCGGGCGTCACCGTCGCCAAGTGGACCCGCGCCTGGGACGAGCGCGTGCCGGACGTGCCGCTGCGGGTCGTGCCGCTCGCCGAGCCGGACGCGGCCCCCGGGCTCGTGGACGGATCCGTCGACGTCGCGTTCCTCCGCCTCCCGGTCGACGGGCGCGGCCTCACGGTCGTCCCCCTCTACGGCGAGGTGCAGGTCGCGATCCTGCCCAAGGAGCACGCGCACGCCACCGCCGACGCCGTGTCCCTCACCGACCTCGCGGAGGACCTGCTGCTGCAGCCGGCCGACGAGGTGCCGGGCTGGCCGGGGCGCACGGCGGGCGCGGATCCGGTGCCGATGCCGGCCGACGTGGCGGCCGCCGTCGAGCTGGTCGCCGCGGGCGTCGGCTTCGTCGTCGTGCCGCACGCGCTCGGCCGGCTGCACGCGCGCAAGGACGTCGTCGCGGTGCCCGTGCACGACCTGCCGGAGACGCGGATCGCCGTGGCCTGGCGCGAGGGCGACGCCTCCCCGCACATCGAGGAGCTCGTGGGCATCGTCCGCGGGCGCACCGCCGCCAGCTCCCGGTCGGCGCGCGAGGACGACGAGCGCGACCGCCGCAAGCCCACCGCCGCGCAGAAGACGGCGCGCAAGGCCGCCGGCAAGCCGGGCAGCGCGGGCGCGAAGGGCGGCGGGAAGCCGACGCCCAAGGGCGGATCCGGCGGCGGACGCACTCCCCCGCGCGGCGGTCGCCGCGGGCGCTAGGCCCCGCCGGCGCTCGACCCCGCCGGCGCCGGATGCCGCCAGCGCTGGCGCCGCGCGCGATGGTCGCCGCGCGCGCTAGATCCCGCCGCGCGCGGCCTGCAGGTCGGCGATGACGCCGGCCACGTGCTCGCCCCAGCGCCGGTACATGGACGAGTAGCGGAACTCGCCGCCCTCGAAGTCGACCGGGCCGGCATCCGGCAGCTTCACCGAGACGGCCTGCGGGAAGCGCGCGCAGACCTCGGCCTTGCGGGCGGACAGGTACGCGGCGTGGTCGCGGAAGAGACCCCGCACGAAGGTGCCGGCCTCCACGTACTGCGACACCTGCGGCACGTCGGACACGAGCACGATCGAGTTGTCCGCGGTCTGCTCCACGAGGTGGTCGAGCAGGTCCTCGAGGCGGTGGACCCAGGGCGTGATGCGGGCGAGCTCGAGCGCGTCGGCGACCCCGGGCATCACGAGCACGACGTCGTAGCGGTGCAGCTCGGTGACCTGCCGCACGGCCTCCTGCGTGGCCGTGAGGTGCTGGTCGGCGAGCGGCACGGTGCGCCACTCGACGCCGCGGCCCGTGCGCGCCGCGAGCGCCCGCGCCGACTGCGCGGCGACGCCGTCGGCGTGCGTGCGGAGGCCCACGCCGGATCCGCCGATGCCGCCGAGCGCGAGGATCCGGTCCGGGTCCGGACCCGCCACCACGCCGACGGGCGCGTCGGTGGGCACGGTCGCCGTGAGCGGGGTGGGGATGCCGCCGCGCAGGCTCGCCGCCACGAAGGGGCGGACGGCCTGGTGGAGGATGCGGATCGGCGGGGTCATGGGCTCCTGGGGATGGAAGGGGCGTCCGTCCATCATGCGCCGACGCCCCCGTGTCGGAGGCCGAGCCTATCGTCGTCCACGAGCACGGCCGGGTGCTCGCGCCCCCGTCCTCACACCTGGAGCACCGATGACCCGCGAGCCCGAGCCCCTCATCCACCACCCGCACGCCCGCTACCACCAGGGCGCCTGGCGCGTGCAGGTCGCGTCGCAGCCCGTGCTCGGCTACGTCGTGCCCACGGTGCGCGCCGCCGGATCCGCCCCCGTCTACGAGGTCTACGCCGACGCGGTCGACGCGTCGGGCCGCCGCGTGTGGGTCTCCACCGCGGTCTCGCTGGAGGCGGCCGTCGACTGGATGCGCGAGCACGACATGGAGCTGCTCTCGTTCGCGGGCGAGCACGCCCGGCGGCACCGCGAGCTCGCCACGGGCATGATGCCCACGCACTACTGAGCGGGGCCGCGGGCCGCCGCGCCCGGATCAGGGCGTGGCGAGCCAGTACGCGATGAGCAGCATCGTCACCACGAAGCCGGAGAGGAAGTTGAGGCCGAGGAAGCGGCGCCAGCCGCGGTTGGCGGCCTCCGCGTCCTCGTCGCGGATCGACCAGAACGGCGCGGTGCTGAGGACGTACGGGATCACGAGCGCGGCCGCGACGATGCCGGGGAAGCCCGTGAACAGCATCGCGACGCCGGCCGCGACGTAGGCGAGCACCGCGATCCGCACGGTGGCGGCTCCGCCGAGCACGGTCGCGATGGAGGAGAGGCCGCCCTCGCGGTCGGCCACGATGTCCTGCACGGCGCCGAACGCGTGCGACGCGACGCCCCACAGGAAGAACGCCGCGAGGATCGCCCCCAGCGCCGGCGTGAACGCGCCGCCGGCGAGCACGATGCCGTAGACCGCGGGCGACGTGAAGTGCGTGCTGGAGGTGAGCGAGTCGAGGATCGGCCGCTCCTTGAAGCGCAGGCCCTTGAGCGAGTACGCGACCACCGCGAAGACGCTCACGGCGAGCACGGCCACGCTGGCGGCGGATCCCAC
This sequence comes from Clavibacter michiganensis subsp. tessellarius, assembly GCF_021922985.1. Lineage (NCBI taxonomy): Bacteria > Bacillati > Actinomycetota > Actinomycetes > Micrococcales > Microbacteriaceae > Clavibacter > Clavibacter tessellarius. The sequence goes on from NZ_CP040788.1 coordinate 2,307,128, forward strand.
GGCCACGAGGTACGCGAGGAACGGCACGTTCGTCACGAGCACGGCGACGAGCACCGGCCGGTGCATCGCGCGGGCGAGCACCGCGCCCTCCACGCCGCCCTTCCGCGGGTTCCGCATGTCGGACTCGTAGTCGAAGACGTCGTTGATGCCGTACATCGCGAGGTTGTACGGGATGAGGAAGTAGAGCGTGCCGAGCACGGCCGTGAGGTCGAGCTCGCGCGTGACCGTGAGGTACGCGGCCGCGAAGGGGAACGCCGTGTTCACCCAGGAGAGCGGGCGGGACGAGAGCGCGATGGTGCGGAGCACCTCCGCGGCGCCCGGCCGGGCCCGCACGTCACTCATGCGCTTCGATGCCGGACACGCTGCGGCGGCGACGCAGCAGGTACCAGACGGCGGGCAGCAGCACGAGGGCGGCGATCGCGTAGGCGAAGTCCTCGACGGGCGCGTAGCCGAGCATCAGGCCGACGAGCTTGTCGGGGTCGTAGCCGACGAGGCCCACCTTGATCATGATGTTGTCGAAGATGAGCGTCATCACGAGCAGGATCGCGACGGGCATCCGGCGGTACCAGTAGTACTCGGGGTAGTCGAAGCGGCTCGATCCGTACGGCACGGCGTTCGCCTCGCGCAGCAGCAGGCGGCGGAACAGGAACCCGACGACCGCGACGGGCGCGAGGAACAGCAGGTCGAGCACGAGGTAGCTCATCGGTTCGCGCGCTCCCTGGCCCGGGCGACGTGGTGGTCGGCGAGGCGGCTGAACCCGTTGACGAGGTTCATCGTGAGGTAGCAGAGCAGCGTGAGGAAGAAGACCTCCTCCAGCGGGAGCTCGTGGCCGACGAGGATCCCCGTCATGAACGCCGTCTCGCCGCGGAAGAAGATGCCCTGCGAGATGCCGGCCACGTCCCAGGCGAGGAAGAACGCGACGCCGACGAGCGTGGTGACGGCCGCGGCCGTGCGGTCGCGCCAGAAGAACAGGCGCCAACGGCGGTCGACGAGCATCATGCAGCCGAGGGTGAGGAGGAGGGCCGCGAGGTAGAGGACACCCATCAGACGACCGGGCGGCCGACCGTGCGCACGAGCGGCTCGGCGCCGGGGCCGGTCGACGTGTCGCCGCGGAGGCGCTTCACGAGGATCTCTGCGCTGATGAGGCACATGGGCAGGCCGATGCCGGGGATGGTGGATCCGCCGGCGTAGTGCAGCCCGTCGACCCGCTTGCTCGTGTTGCCCGCGCGGAACATGGCCGACTGCGAGAGCGTGTGCGCGGGCCCGAGGATGGTGCCCTTCCAGGAGTGCAGGTCGGCGGCGAAGTCGCCGGGGCCCGAGGTGCGGCGGAGGACGATGCGGTCGGCGAGGTCGGGGATGCCGGCCCAGTCGCTGATCTGCTGGATCGCCCGGTCGGCGATCTCCTCGACCCGCGCGTCCCCGGCTCCGTCGATCCCGCCGCGGCCGATGGTCGGGTCGGCGGGGATCGGCACGAGGATGAAGACGTTCTCGTGGCCCTCCGGGGCGACCGAGCCGTCGGTGGCGCTGGGCTTGCAGACGTAGATGCTCGCGGGATCCGGCACGGAGGTCGTGCCGCCCTTGGGCGGGAAGATGCGGGAGAAGTTCTCGTCCCAGTCCTCCGTGAACAGCAGCGTGTGGTGGTGCAGCTCGGGCAGCTCGCCGCGCACCCCGAGGTAGACGAGCACGGCGCCGGGGCCCGCGGTGGCCTTGTCCCAGTACGCCTGCGGGTACGTGCGGAACGCCTCGGGGAGCAGCTCGGTCTCGGTGTGGTGCAGGTCGGCGGTGGAGACGACCACGTCGGCGTCGAGCGTCTCGGTGCCGGCCTCGGTGGTGATCTGCGCGCCCCGCGCCCGCGCCTTCCCGGCCTTCGTGGGCTCGGTGAGGATCCGCGCGACGGGAGCACCGGTGCGGATCTCGACGCCCTCGGCGCGCGCCACCCGCTCGATCGCGTCGATGACGGTGATGAGGCCGCCCTGCGGGTACAGCACGCCGTCCTCGAGGTCGAGGTGGCTCATCAGGTGGTACATGCTCGGCGCGAGCTTCGGCGAGGAGCCGAGGAAGACGGCCGGGTAGCCGAGGATCTGGCGGAGGCGGCGGTCCTTCACGTAGCGGGCCACGTGGGTCTCGAGCGGCGTGAGCAGGAGCTTGCCGAGCGTGCCCGTGCGGGTGACGACGTCGCGCTTCAGCAGCGGCCGGTAGTCGGCGAAGGTCGTGTAGAGGAACCGCCTCTTGGCGACCTCGTAGACGTCCTTCGCGGAGTCGAGGTAGCGGGCCATCGCGGGGCGGGATCCGGGCTCGACGCTCTCGAAGAGGTCGAGGTTCGCCTCGCGGGAGTCGCGGATGTCGATGGGCTCGGGATCGCCCTCGAAGAGCACGCGGTAGCCGGGCAGGCGCACGAGGTCGAGCTCGGCGGCGGCGCTCGTGCCCATCAGCTTGAAGAAGTGGTCGAACACCTCGGGCATGAGGTACCAGCTGGGGCCGAGGTCGAAGCGGAAGCCGTCCTTCTCCCAGGAGCCGGCGCGGCCGCCGACCTGGTCGCGGCCCTCGACGACGGTGACGCGGTAGCCGTCGCGGGCGAGGAGCGCGGCGGAGGCGAGGCCGGCGATCCCGCCGCCGATCACGATGGCGGTGGGTGCGGTCATGGCGCTCTCCTGCTGCTCGGGGTCGGACGGGACGGGCTCGTGCGGGGTGGGACGGGCGGAGGGCGCGGGCGCGGGGCGGGCGCCGTGGACGCGGGGCGCGCGGGAGCGGCGGACGAGGCGGCCGTCGACGCCGGACGGCTCGGCGCCCGTGGCGGCGGCGAGCGCGATGCGGGCCTTGACCGGATCCGGCACCCGCACGCGCGTGCGCGCCAGCTCGGACGCCGGGGTGTCGCGGAGCCGCACGGCGAGCTCGGCGAACAGGCCCTGCGCGAGCGCCACGGCGCGGCGGCTGGAGGCGGGGAGGTCGGGGATCACGGCGCCGGACATGCGGAGGTCGGCGTCGATGTCGTCGAGGATGCGCTCCTTGTCGGCCTCCGAGAAGGTCGCGACGTCGACGCCGGGGAAGTAGCTGCGGCCGAGCGCGTCGTGGTCGGCGGCGAGGTCGCGGAGGAAGTTGACCTTCTGGAACGCGGCGCCCAGGCGCTTGGCGCCCTCCTCGAACCGGATCCGCTCGGGCCGCGTGGTGGCGTGGCCGACGAGGAACGCGCGCAGGCACATCAGGCCGACGACCTCGGCGGATCCGTACACGTACTCCGTGAACGACGCGGGCGTGTGCTCCATGCGCCGCAGGTCCATCCGCATGGAGGCGAAGAACGGCGCGGTGAGCTCGGCGCCGAAGCCGGCGCGGCGGGCCGTGATCGCGAACGCGTGCACGACGAGGTTGGTGCTGTAGCCGCGCAGCATCGCGTCCTCGGTCTCCTGCTCGAGGGCGTCGAGCAGGTCCTCGACGTGCGCGGGATCCACGCCGGCGCCGGCGGCCGCGCCGTCGACGATCTCGTCGGCGATGCGCACGAGCGCGTACACGTTCTCGATGTGCTGGCGCACGTCCGCGCCGAGGAGGCGCGAGGCGAGGCCGAAGGAGGTGGAGTAGCGGCGGATCACGACGGAGGCGGTGTCCTGCGCGACGCGGTCGTACTTCTCGAGTCCCGTGGGCGCCTCGGGGGCGGCGGGCCGGCGGCCGGGCAGGCGACGCGTCATCGGATGCGCCCGAGCACGGACTCCGCGACGGGCGCGAGCTCGAGGCGGAGCGCCTCCGGCACGACCGGGTCGTCGAGGCGCGCGCACGCGGCGACGGCGAGGTCGCGCGCCACGCCCTCGGCGTACGCGCGGGCGCCGGAGCTCTCCAGCACCGAGCGCACGAGGGCCGCCTCGCCGCGGGAGAGGTCGTCCTTGCCGACGAGCGCGCTGATCTCCTTCCACTCCGAGGAGCGGACGGCGTGGGCGATGAGCACGGTGCGCTTGCCCTCGCGGAGGTCGCCGAGGTTGGTCTTGCCGGTCTCCTCCTCGTCGCCGAAGACGCCGAGCACGTCGTCGACCACCTGGTAGGCGATGCCGATGTCGCGGCCGAAGTCGCCGAGCGCGGCGACGATCGCGGGGCTCGCGCCGGCGAGCACGGCCCCCGCCTGCAGCGGCGCCTCGAACGAGTAGACGGCGGTCTTGAGGCGCTCCATGCGGAGGATCTCCTCGACGCTCGGCACGTCCGCCGTGAGCGAGAACTCCACGTCGATGAGCTCGCCCGCCGCCGAGGCGAACACGGCGTCGTCGAGGATCTCGAGCAGATGCGACCGCGTGAGGTCGCGCACGCCGCTCGCGTCGATGAGGCGGTACGCGTTGACGAGCGCCAGATCCCCCGCGATGACGGCGGCCGACATGCCGCGGTGCTCGGCGAGCGGCTGGGGCAGGCCCTGCGTGGTCGCGATGTCGCGGTAGGAGCCGGAGACGTTGGGGCCGCCGCGCCTGGTGAAGTCGCGGTCGATGACGTCGTCGTGGACGATGAGCGCCGTGTGGAGCATCTCGAAGGCGGCGCCGACGTGGGCCGCGGCCTGCACGTCCTGGCCGCCGAGGCCGTCGTACGCGGCCATGACCATGCGGGGCCGGAAGCGCTTGCCGCCCGCCGTGTTGGACTCCAGCGTGCGCCACAGCTTCACGTACTCGTCGCCCATGGCCTCGGCGCGCACGAGCGAGCGGGCGAAGAACGCATCCAGCACGCCGTTCACGTGGGCCTGCCTCGATGTGGAGACGGCAGCGAGGTTGGTGGCGTCCACGGATGAAACCTAACATCGTGGGGGTAACGGAAAGCAGGGAGCGCATGCCACAGCACACCGAGCTCGTCGTCCTCCTGGACGACGACGGCGAGACCATCGGGACGGCGCCCAAGGCGACGGTCCACACCCGCGACACCGCGCTGCACCTCGCGTTCTCGTGCCACGTGTTCGACGCGGAGGGGCGGATCCTCGTCACGCGCCGCGCCATCGGCAAGCTCACCTGGCCCGGCGTCTGGACCAACTCGTTCTGCGGTCACCCCGCGCCCGACGAGGACATGGTCGAGGCCGTGCACCGCCGCGCCGAGCAGGAGCTGGGGCTGACCCTCGCGTCGGTCGAGCTCGTGCTGCCGGACTTCCGCTACCGCGCGACCGACGCCGCGGGTGTCGTCGAGAACGAGATCTGCCCGGTGTTCCGCGCCGTGGCGGCCACGCCGGTGGATCCGCGGCCCGAGGAGGTCGGCGAGTACCAGTGGGTGGACCCCGAGGAGCTCATCCCCGCCGTCGCCCACACGCCGTGGGCCTTCAGCCCGTGGCTCACGCTGCAGCTGCCGCTGCTCTACCCGGAGCACGCGGCGCACGCGGGGCTCGCGGACGCGGCGGCCGTGCCGGCCGTCTGAGATATGCTGCACGCTGTGCATCCCGTCGAGACGAGCGGACAGCGATGACTAGGTTGCGCGCATGACAGAGATGTTCATCAAGCCGAAGCTGCTCCCCTTCCGCGTCTCCTCGTACTCCGCAGCAGCCCCCGTCCCCGATCGTCGAGTCGGCCACCTGGACGAGTGGACCGCGTTGGATGCATTCGCGCGAGAAGAGGGCATCGATCTGGACATGGGCGACGCGAGCGTCGAGTCCCTCGATGTGCGACTCTCGTCGCTGCCTCCGGCGCAAGCGTCCGAGCTGCTCAAGGACATAGCCGTCTACCTGGGCGAGACAGTCATATCGAGAGCACCGAAATGCAGCTGGTTGCTTGACGGAAACGGATATCCCACGCTGGATATACCGAATGGTGACCGATGGGACGTCATCAAGTTCTGTCATTGGCGAGAGCAGGGAGCTCCATCGCGCCTTCTCGATGGCGTCCTGGAGATCGCGACGAGAGGCGAGGGCGGAGCCTGAGCGTGCTGCGGCGCTCGCCCGCCCCCGCCTGGAGAAGGACAGCTACCCGCAGTTGTACCGGTAGAAGCCGCCGCCCTCGGTGCCGTCGTACGCACTCGCCTTGTACTCCTGACCACCTATGGTGATCTCCGAGTAAGTGCGACCCTGGAATCCGCTGATGTTGCCTGTGGGGCAGAAGTACGCAACCTCCGCGCTGAAGTCTCCGCCTCCCAAGAAGGACTTATCCGCAACGGTCCTCGTCGTTCCGAAGACGGTGTCCTCCTTCACGATGGTCAGCTCCATGTAGGTCTTCGCCCCTGGGCAGTACGTCGTCGACTCGTTGTACACGCTGCTTCGGGATTTCGTGCGATAGGTGATGTAGACCGTGACCGTCAAGCTGCACCCAGACGGTGCCCCCGAGCCCGTTGCGTCAGCACGCGGTCCTGGTGTCCCGACCTCTGCGGAGTAGGGCACCGTCGTGGAGCCGAGTACTGCGCCTCCACCCTGCTCGGCTATGTCTTTCTGAACCGCCGCGATGTTCGGGTCGTAGCTCAGCCGGCTGACACTCGAGGGCAGGCTGGTCACGTCATCGGGAACCGGCGCTGCGTTCTGTTGGGATGCCAACGCCGGATCAGCGCTGATCACCATCACCAGGCTGAGGACGATCGCAGTCGCTGCCGTTGCGCGACGGAGCATGCGTCCACGCGCAGAGTTCGTCGTCATGTGCTTCTCCTTGATTCGATGAGGCTCTCTGCCCCGTCGAGACCCTCCTCTCACGCCTTCGAGACTCGCGCTGTCGATGCACAGCCTGGCGCGAGTTGCGTTCAGACCGCGGGATGGAAGGGGGCCCGGCCGCATGACGCGGCCGGGCCCCTCGTCGTGCACCCGTCGGGCGGGTGCGGGCGGGATCAGCCCCAGAACGCGCGGACCTCGTCGGCGACGCGCTCGGCCTGGCGGCGGCCCGCCTCGGCGGAGGCCTTCCGGGTGGAGAGCAGGAGCGAGTTCTCGCCGAAGGCGGCGGTGCTCTCGGCGTCGGCCTGGATCACGAGCACCTCGGCCCGGCCGCGCAGCTGCTGCACGACGGTCGAGAGCGTCGGGCCCATGCCGGAGGCGGGGGCCTCGGGGCCGCACGCGATGACGAGGATCCGCTCGTGCTCGGCGACGACGTCGGCGTTCGTGCTGGAGCGCATGCCGCCGTCCATGTAGGGGCGGCCGTCGATGGTGACGGGCGGGAACACGCCGGGGACGGCGCAGCTCGCGGCGGACGCGCGCACGAGGTCGGCGCCGGAGTCCTTGTCGAAGACGGTGAAGCGGCCGGTGCCGGCGTCGACCGCGGTGATGCGCAGGTCCTGCTCGGGCCAGTCGCGGATGGGGAGGAGCTGGCCGATGCGCTCGACGCTCGCCGCGTCGTCGACCTCGGGGTCGTACTCCTCGAGCGCGAACTCGCCGATCCTCTGCCGGGTCGGGATCTCGCCCGCCGTGCTCACGACGCCCTCGCCGAGCACCTCGATCGTGCGGGAGAGGTCGCGGCTGCCGGTGGGCTCGGCCATGCCGGCCACGTCGACGAAGTGCTCGTCGTAGGCGGCGTCGATGGCGCCCGCGCGCAGGTTGATCGCGACGACGGATCCGGCCGACGTGCCGACGACCGCGTCGGCCGCCGCGAGGTCGACGCCCGCGGCGATGAGGCCCGACAGGAGCCCGGTCTCCCACGCGATGCCGGCGACGCCCCCGCCGCCGAGGACCAGTCCCCGCGTGGTGCCCTGCTGCTCCGATGCCTGCGCTCTGCTCACGGTCGCTCCTGTTCCCGGCCCGCCCGATGCGGGTCCTCGACCATCATCCACGAGCGCGGTGACCGCGAGGCCGACGGGGGCTGGACGCGGGCGGCGCGCATCCTCCCGCACATATGGCACCGCGTGCCATAATGAGGGTGCCGGCGACGAGGCCGGCCCGACAGCGAGGAACGACATGAGCCAGGACCAGCAGTTCGGCGGACGCACCGCCATCGTCACGGGAGCGGGCAGCGGCATCGGCCGCGCGTCGGCGCTCCGCTTCGCCCGGGAGGGCGCGCGCGTGATCGCCGCCGACGTCTCCGGCGAGCGCCTCGACGCGCTCGTGGCCGAGAACCCGGGCCTCGACCTCGTGCCCGTCACGGGCGACATCACGACGGAGGACGGCGTGCAGGCGATCGTCGCCGCGGCCGACGGGCGCGTCGACGTGCTCGCGAACGTCGCCGGGATCATGGACGGCTTCCTGCCCGCCGCCGAGGTCGACGACCGCACGTGGGACCTCGTGTTCGCGGTGAACGTGACCGCCGTGATGCGCCTCACGCGCGCCGTGCTGCCGCTCATGGTCGAGGCCGGGAAGGGCGCGATCGTCAACATCGCCTCCGAGGCCGCGCTCCGCGGATCCGCCGCCGGGCTCGCGTACACCGCCTCGAAGCACGCGGTCGCCGGCATGACGAAGAACACGGCCGTGCTCTACGCCGGGCAGGGCATCCGCGCGAACGCGGTCGCGCCCGGCGCCACGAACACGGCGATCGAGGCGCCGATGCGCTCGGAGCACGCCGGCCGCGTCATGGGGCCGATCATGCAGACGATCGTGCCGGCGCCGGTCGAGGCCGACGAGATGGCCAACTCGGTGATCTGGCTCGCGAGCGACCAGAGCAGCAACGTGAACGGCGTGATCCTCGCGTCGGACGGCGGCTGGTCCGCGATCTAGCGGATCCCCGACCCCGGCGCGGCCCCGGTCGCGCTCCCGGACGCTCCCCTCAGCGGGCGTCGCCGGGGAGCGCGAGCGCGCGGACGGCCCGCCGGATGGACGCGTCGGGCCGTTCGTCGTCGGATCGCGTCGCCCACCAACGGAGCGCGGTGTGGCTGGCGGCGGCGAGCGCCTCGGCGACGGCGGCCGCCTCGAGCGTGCCGGCGAGCTCCGGCAGGCCGCGGTCCACGAACGCGGCGAGCGCGGGCGACGCGGCGGTGATGCGCGGCGACGAGCGGCCGTGCAGGTCGGGGTGCGCGTCGATGATCCGGAGCCGCACCCGGGTCATGCCGAGGTCGAGGAAGCGCGGGCCGAGCGCGCCGACGAACGCGTCGGAGTAGGCCTCGCCCAGCGGCCGGTCGCCCGGGCCCTCGCCGAGGAGGCGCTCGAGCTCGGCGCCGACGACGTCCGCGCCGCCCCACACGAGGTCGGCCTTCGACGGGAAGTAGCGGAAGAGGCTGCGGCGGCCGACGCCCGCGGCCTCCGCGATGTCGGCCATGCTGACCGCCTCGTAGCCGCGCTCGGCGAACAGGCCGATGGCCACGCGGGCGAGGTCCTGCGCGTCGATCGCGGCGGGCCGGCCAAGGGCGGGCCGGTCGCTCGGCGGGGTCGACGGCATGTCGGGAATCGTATCCCGCGGCCCGTCGACCGGTCCCGGGCGGTGTGGCACGGTGGGTGCATGAGACTCGCCGAGGCGCTGATGGAACGGTCCGACCTGCAGAGGCGCGTCGAGTCGCTGCGGAGCAGGATCCAGGCGACCGCCCGCTACCAGGAGGGCGAGGATCCCGCGGAGGACGCGGCCGCGCTGCTCGCGGAGGCGGTCGAGGCGGTCGAGGCGGTCGACCTGCTGGCGGCGCTCGTGACCCGGATCAACGTCACCAACACGGCCGCCCCCCTCGACGACGGCACGCCCCTCACGGCGGCGCTCGCCCGGCGCGATGCCCTGCGGACGCGGCACGGGATCCTCACCTCGGCCGCCGACGCCGCCTCCGGCCGTGCGGGCGGGGGCATGGCCGCCGGCTACGCGCCGCGGCAGATGCGGAGCGAGCTGCGGCAGATCGCGGCGCTGCCCATCCGCGAGGTGCGCGAGCGGGCCGACGACGCGGCGCGCGAGCTGCGGGAGCTGGACGCGCGGATCCAGCGCGCGAACTGGGAGGTCGAGCTGGTCGAGGAGGCAGGCGGGCAGGAGGCGTAGGGGCGAGTCGGTAGTCGTCCGGAGCGGGCACACCCCGATGGATCAGCGGGCAACCTGATCCCCTGTGGCGCGGAGGGCAGCGCACCCGGCGAGAGCCGAGCACACGTCAGCCCCGCACCTCGCACCGGGAACGGTGCACGGGTACACCTCACCACCATGTGCCGGTCGGACGACGAGGGAGGGTTCGGGGACCTCGCCCCCTTCGATGCGGGCCCGGCGCGATGCGCGCCGGGCCCGTAGTCGTAGTCGTGGGCGGCGGGCGGCTGCCCGCGTGCGCTGCACGCTCAGCCCGCGGCGGCCGCGCGGATCTCGTCCACGTCGGCGAGGCAGACGACCGACGCCTGGGGACCCGTGGCCGTCCGCTCCTCGACGACCACGCCGCGCACGCTGATGCGGCACGTCAGGTCGCCGTCGGCCGCGTCGGCCATCCCGCTCAGGGTGAGGCCGCCGTCGCGCGGCGTCACGTCGTCGGGCAGCACCGTGCCGCGCGTGAACGGCAGGCCCTGGGCGGTGGCGGACTCGTAGCCGATGTCGTCCGTGGACACGCTGCTCCAGGTGGCCAGCGCGCTCGGCACGGTCCCCGTCAGCTCGTAGTCGACGGTGATGCCGCCCGTCGCGCCGGGGGCCGGCGTCGCGGGATCGGCGGGCTCGGCCGTGCGCGCCTGCTCCCGCGAGTCCTCGACGGCGTCGCCGATGACCGTGGCGATGCCGACCGTGTAGACGATCGCGAGCACGATCGAGAGGATCAGCGCGATCGCGCTCAGGACGAGCCCGCCGAGCGCCATGCCCCGGGGCCGGTCCCGGAGGATCAGTCCGATGATCCCGAGCACGATGCCCACGACCGCGAGGAAGCCCGACACGTAGTTGAGGATCGGGATGACCGAGCCGACGAGCGACACGACGCCCACGATGAGCGCCGCGAGCCCGACGCCGTTGGACGTCTTCCGCTCGCGGGGTGCGGTCGGCTCGGGCTCGGGCGCGTAGCGGAAGGTCATGCATCGACCCTGCCAGGGTCGGCGGCGGATCCGGCGGCCGCGGGATCACATCCCGCGACGGCCGGATGCGCCCCTCAGTCCGCGAGCGCCTCCGCGACCGGCGTCAGCGGCATGTCCAGCGCGGCCGCCACGTGCGAGTTCGTCACGTGCCCGTCGTGCACGTTCAGCCCGAGGGCGAGCGCGGGATCCTCCGCGAGGGCCCGCTTCCAGCCCTTCTCGGCGAGCGCGATCACGTACGGCAACGTCGCGTTCGTGAGCGCGCGCGTCGAGGTCTCCGGCACCGCGCCCGGCATGTTGGCGACGCAGTAGTAGACGCTGTCGTGCACGGCGAAGGTCGGGTCGTCGTGCGTGGTGGGGCGCGATCCCTCGAAGCAGCCGCCCTGGTCGATGGCGATGTCGACGAGCACGGAGCCCTTCTTCATCGTGGCGACCATCGCGTCGGTCACGAGCTTCGGCGCCTGCGCGCCGGGGATGAGGACCGAGCCGATCACGAGATCCGCGTCCTTGAGCTGCGCCGCGATCTCGTACGCGGACGAGACGCGCGTCTGCACCTGCCCGCCGAAGCGGTTCTCGAGCTCGCGGAGGCGCGGGATGGAGAGGTCGATGATCGTGACGTCGGCGCCCATGCCGAGCGCGTTCGCCGCCGCGTGCTCGCCCGCGACGCCGCCGCCGATCACGACGACGCGCGCCTTCGGGGTGCCGGGGACGCCGCCGAGGAGGATCCCGCGCCCGCCGGCCGCGCGCATCAGGTGGTACGCGCCGACCTGGGTGGAGAGCCGGCCGGCGACCTCGCTCATCGGCTGGAGGAGCGGCAGCTGGCGGTTGGGGAGCTGCACGGTCTCGTAGGCGATGGCCGTGGTGCCGGAGGCGACGAGCGCGTCCGTGCAGGGCCGCGACGCCGCGAGGTGCAGGTAGGTGAAGAGGGTCTGGCCGGCGCGCATGCGCGGGTACTCCTCGAGGATCGGCTCCTTGACCTTGAGCAGCAGGTCCGCGGCGCCCCACACCTCGTCGGCCGTGGCGACGACGGTCGCGCCCGCCTCGAGGTAGTCGGCGTCGGTGATGCTGGATCCGAGTCCCGCGCCCTCCTGCACGAGCACCTCGTGGCCGCGGCGCACGAGCTCGTGCACGCCCGCGGGCGTGGCGGCGACCCGGTTCTCGTTGTTCTTGATCTCGGTGGGGATCCCGACCTTCATGCGTGCTCCGTCTCGTCTCCCCGCGAGGTGCGGCCGGCGGCAGCGATGCGGGAGGGCGAGTCCCAATATGGCCATCGTGCGTTTCGGGCTGGTGAAGTCCGTAGGATCTCCGGCGGATGCGCTCCTTCCGGCGTGATCCTGCGCCACGAGAGGACGGACGCCCCATGCCGACGAAGGAACTGCGGACCCCTGAGCCCCTCGACGCCGTCGACCGGAAGCTCGTCGCGCTGCTCCGCGCCGACGCGCGCACCCCCAACAGCCGCCTCGCCGAGCAGGCGGGCATCGCGCCGTCGACGTGCGTGACCCGGGTGCGCGGCCTCGTGGAGCGCGGCGTGATCACGGGCTTCACCGCCACCATCGACGCGGATGCGGTGGGCGTGGGCCTGCAGGCGCTCATCAGCATCGCGATCCGCGCGGGCGCCCGCCACGAGATGGCCGCCTTCGCGTCCGAGATGCGCGAGCTCGCCGACGTGGTGCAGCTCTTCTTCCTCGGCGGATCCGAGGACTTCATCGTCCACATCGCCGTCCGCGACAGCGACCACCTCCGCGACTTCGTGCTGCAGCACCTCTCGGCGCACCCGGCCGTGGCGTCGACCCGCACGAGCGTGGTGTTCGACCACCACCACTCGGGGCCGGCTGTCGCGGATCCGGACGCTTAGTCGCCCTCGTCGCTCAGCGGATCGCGTGCCCCGGGTGCTCCGCGTCGTAGCGCTCGCGCGACTCCGCGATGCCCGCGCGCTCCGCGAGCGCCCAGTCGGCGAGGGCCTTCACGAGGTGCGTGAGCCGGCTGCCCGACGGCGTGAGCGCGTACGAGACCTGCGCCGGCACCGTCGGGAAGACCGTGCGCGTGACCAGGCCGTCGCGCTCCAGCCGCCGCAGCGTGAGCGTCAGCATGCGCTGCGAGATCCCCTCGACGGCACGCTGGAGCTCGCGGAACCGTCGCTCCCCCGACGCCAGCTCGACGACGACGAGCACCGACCAGGTGTCGCCGACGCGGTCGAGCACGTCGCGGATCCCGCAGTCGGGGTGGTCCGCGCGGCCGCAGGGCTCGAGGTCGGCGGTCACCGCGGTGTGCGTGGGTGACACGGAAGTGCCTCCTTGTGAGGGGTCGGGTGTCGCAGCACGCTCGGTGACGTCACCGAATCCGAACCACGAGAGGTGGATCCATGATCCTCGTCACCGGCGCCACGGGCCAGCTCTGCTCCGCCATCGTCCAGCTCCTCCGCGCGATGGGGGCCGACGCGATCGGCAGCAGCCGCTCCGGCGCCGACGGGATGCGGCGCATCGACCTCGACGATCCGGCGACGATCTCCTTCGCCGGCGTCGACACCCTGGTCCTCGTCTCGGCGGGCGAGGCCGAGGACGACGTGGTGACCGCGCGGCACGATGCCGCGATCACGGCGGCCGAGCGCGACGGCGTCGGGCACGTGATCTACACGAGCGTCGCGACGGACGGGGATCACCTCGCCTTCGCACTGGCGCACCGTTGGACCGAGCGGCGCCTGGCCCGCAGCAGCGTGCCGTCGACCGTGCTGCGGAACGGCCTGTACGCGGAGCTGTTCGGTGCGCTGCTGACCTGGCGGGGATTGCGCCTGGAGTCGGCGTTCGGCGACGGCGCCCTCGCAGCGGTCGCGCGCGCCGATCTCGCAGAGGCGGCGGCCGTGGTCGCCCATTCGCCGCAGGCGCACGCGGGTCGCAGCTACGACCTCGTGGGAGAGCCCATCACCGCGGCCTCGGTGGCGGAGCGCGTGGGTGCGCCGCTCGACCGTCTCGACCTCGCCACCCGCCGCGCGTCCTACGACGGCGCCGGACTCAAGCCGTTCCAGCCGGCGATGCTCATGTCGATCCACACGGCCGTACGGCACGGGTTCCTCGCGGAGACGACCGGGGATCTGGCGATGCTGCTCGGACGCGAGCCGGTGGATGCGGTGCAGGTGGCGGCGGATGCTGCGTCGGCCGCGCGACCGCCGTCCGATCGACCAGCCAGCTAGTCGGTGGGGCTACTCCCCCGACTGCCCCGCGTCCGTCACCGTCACGTCGGTGTGCACGAAGTTGAGGTGCGAGCGGGAGGCTGTGGGCCCGCGCTGGCCCTGGTAGCGGGAGGCGTACTCGCCGGATCCGTAGGGCTTCTCGGCGGGCGACGACAGGCGGAAGAAGCAGAGCTGGCCGATCTTCATCCCGGGCCAGAGCTTGATGGGCAGCGTCGCGACGTTCGACAGCTCCAACGTGACGTGGCCGGAGAACCCGGGGTCGATGAAGCCGGCGGTGGAGTGCGTGAGCAGGCCGAGGCGGCCGAGCGAGCTCTTGCCCTCGAGGCGCGCGGCGACGTCGTCCGGCAGCGTGACCAGCTCGAACGTCGACCCCAGGACGAACTCGCCCGGGTGCAGGATGAACGGCTCCCCCGGCTTCGACTCGATGAGGCGCGTCAGCTCGGGCTGATCCTCGGCGGGGTCGATGTAGGGGTACTTGTGGTTGTCGAACAGCCGGAAGAAGCGGTCGATGCGCACGTCGATGCTCGCGGGCTGCAGCATCCCGGGGTCGTAGGGGTCGAGGGCCACTCGTCCGGCGTCGAGCTCGGCGGTGATGTCACGGTCGGAGAGGAGCACGGCAGGAGCCTACCGGCGCGGGGTGGCGCCCGGCCGGACTCTTGCTAGGCTGTGGTCTCGAACCGGCCCCAGGCCGGTCGCGCGAGTGTAGTTCAATGGTAGAACTTCAGCTTCCCAAGCTGATAGCGCGGGTTCGATTCCCGTCACTCGCTCCACATCTAATACTGGGCCACCAAGAGGCGGTCGCCGATCTACACCATCAAAGTCCTCATGCGCCGTGTACCAAATCTAGTACGCGCTGTCCATAAGTCGCGATCTCCTGCGCATTTGCAGGAGCCGTAGATGCATCAGGGTTGGTGTCGTGATGAAATTGGCTAGCAAAATCATTTAACTCACGTAGCTCGACTACATCACTTTTTGCATGCACGAGCACGCTTGGGGTCTGAGCTATGTCTATTTGATGAATGACACCACCGAGTGTGCCCCCATGTACCAAGGCACCGGGATATCGACGATGCAGAAACCCCTCGACAACGGGCCTTAAAGCCGTCGCGGCCGAACGAGGGTCAGTGCTGCGCCCAGCAACAAAATCGTTGACCGATCGGTAATTTGTATAATATTCCGACTCGCACTCGCGTTCCAGATCTACGGGCGCAAATTCCGAATAGTCATCCGCTACTCGCTGAATTTGGACAGACTTCATTGCCCGATTCCGTATATCACTCTCGAGAGCCCGCTGTAAGTCGCGAAGGAACTCAGCATCATGCGCCAAAACAATTAGCTGATTACAAGCCGCGGCAATTTTAACAAGAATATTGATTGTATATTGGCGACGACTACGATCGAGGCTACTCATAGGATCGTCGACTACAACAATATTGTCCGCAATGCCCGGATCGGCCAGCATGGAGCTAACGAAGAAGGCGAAGGCCATTGTGCGCTTGTCTCCCTCACTCAGCGCAGTCGCAAATGAAGGCAATCCACCGGCCGCCTTGATAGCTTCACCCCGCAAGGTGATTCCGTAGTCCGTGCGAGCTTTGCCGCCGAGGTAGTTTGTCTTAAACTCATCAATTGCAAACGCTGCACCCAGCCGCCCAAGGTGGCCGTTTATTGCGACACGATAGCTTGCGAGGGTCGTCGCCATCAGCTGACTGAGAGTCGCTCGTGCATCTTTTCGCTCACGCTCAGCTTCTGTCAGATTAACTTCCGCTTGAGCCAAGCTCGTAAAAAGCGTCTTGATGTCCTGAGAGTGGCGCAGCTTTGCCCTCTCCATCTGCGACAGCTCCTCCCGGACTCTAGTGACATCCTCTTTGCCGAGCGTCTCCAAGTAAGTGGTGATGGATGCCACATGGGCAATAGTCATTTCGTTCATGTCTGAAACAACCTTGAGTACCTGGCTCCAAAGACGATTCGCTTCCTCTTTATCTCCTTGCGTACCAACGCGATCGGAAGGAGCGAGGGCCTTCCTGCTTAGCAAGCTGAGAATCAGTTCGCGCAAATTTTCCAGGGAAGTCGATGCAAGCTCATCTAGGTCAGCGCCCACCCTTGAAAGCTGAACCAGGGGCGACCAGAGATCTATCCGTTCATTTACTAAAATTCTGTGTCGCTGAATATTCTCGAGCGTTGTTGGTGCAGTTATGTCAACAAAGCTGGTGGTCTTACGATCAATTTCTGCACGGAGCGCTTTAAAGGCTTGATTGAAGTGGCTTTTGTACATCGCTATGAGCGACACATGCTCCGTCGACTGGCCGCAAAAAGGGCAAAATTCATCTGCTGGATATGCCTGACCACGCGCAATCCAGTCGATGGCGCTGGTATCGTCAAGCCTCTCCACGTGCGCAGCCACAGCGGTCTCCGCCTCCGCGTGGACTTCATCCAGAGTGGTAAATAGTGTCTCAAAAACGCCATCAATATCAACCTTGGGCTCAGTCAGGGCGGCCGGTAAGGGCTGACTTCTAATGACCTCCAGACGACTAGCTTCGTCCAAGCGCTTCTGCAACATCTTGGCTTTTACATCAAAGTCCTGAACTTCCGGAAGTGCCCGAAATACAGCTAAAGGCATTGGCGTGGAGCGCGCCTGAAGTTCTGTGCTCAGTTCTCGAATAGCTGCCGTTGCTTCCTGCTGCTTTTTTGCTGCATCAGCTTCGACTTCGCGTGCCGCCACCGCGGAGTCACCAAGAGCGAAGTCTAGGAGGTTTTTTCTGTGCTCCGCGGTGATCTCAGTGCCCGAATGTATATTTCGCGTTACGAAGGTCGAGTCGTAAACTTTAACTTCCGGGCGCCTTTGCGACCAAACTCCTTGCACATACTCGACTCGCAAGTTCGAACCAAATTGAAGCGACACGGCCGGCTGCACAGAGGCGTCAATAGTCACCCGCTCCTCTATATCCACTGCAATACCAGAAGATACCGAGCGAAGTATGCTGGCGAGCGTGGACTTACCCCGCCCGTTCTCTGCATAGACAAGCGAACATTGCGCAAACTTGTGCGCCCCAGCTCTTGACCGGTGGAATAATCCTACGCCGTCGATGCTATGGATTCGCTCTAGCATGTGACCTCCCCGCCTACCTACTCAGAAGTGCCTTAAATAGTGTAAATCGATTTTACGATACCGTGGTACGAAGTCGCTTAGTACCCCGCATTTTGGGTACTTGACAAAAATGGCGCACTCTGTGGCATAAGTATGGGTCGTTTTGAGTGCGCACTAGCTGCGCCCATGATCGCCGAGCCGCTAGAGGAGGATTGACGTGGCCGCGTCACCGAAGATTCAAAGCCGCGCGCAACGCGTTTGCTCACAGCTCAATAGATGGCGATCAGCGTGGAGACCATGCGAAGTGAGGGAGCTCGTTCTTGTCGCTTACGTGCGAGAATTCGGCGTCGACGTATAAAAGGACTGGCGCCTGCCACAAGCGACTCGGCGACGCAAGTCGCCTCCTACTGCGATCAGAGGATCGCACTGCTGACCTCCGCCAAAAGCGACGCCATCCCCGCCTCCGCCGTCGCCGCATCGCCATCGCGGATCGCATGCGCCACCTGCTCGTGGGTGTCGAGCGCATGCGGCCGGGGCGTGCGCGGCATCAGCCCCTGGTGCGTGCGACCGCTGAGGACCTCTGTGATCACCTCGCGGAGGGCGCTGAACATGTCGTTGCCGCTGGCCTCGAGGATCAGGTGGTGGAACTCGATGTCGGCGGCGAGGAAGTCGACGAGGGCGCCGGCCTCGCCGAGGCGGCGGAGATCCACCGCGAGCTCGGCGATGCGCGTGCGCTGAGCAGCAGTCGCATTGCGCGCAGCGAGTGACGCCGCGACCGGCTCGACCGCGCGGCGCAGCTGAGTGAGGGAGCGGAACTGGTCCGAGCGGCCGGGGCCGGTGAGGCGCCAGCGGATGATGCGCGGGTCGTAGACGTTCCAGCGGCCTGGGCCCTGCACCACGAGGCCCACGCGGCGCTTCGGCACGAGGAGGGCCATGGCGCCGAGTACGCGCAGCCGGGCCGGGGTGTTGTGTAGAAGGACCGCGAGCGGCCCCACCGCCGCCCGCCTAACGCAGGCACCGACGCCCCCCTCCCCGGCCGGGCGCCGCCGCACGCGACGCGATCCACGGATCCGCCCAGCCGAACGGAGCCCCATGACCATCGAAGACTGGACGCAGACCCTCACCGCGGGTCCGCTCCTCCTGATCGCCGCGGGCGCCATCGTCGTGCTGCTGATCCTGATCATCGCGTTGCGCATCCACGCGTTCGTCGCCCTGATCCTCGTGAGCCTCGTCACCGCGTTCGCCACCGGGATCCCGACCTCGCAGATCGTGACCGTGCTCGTCGGCAGCTTCGGATCCACGCTCGGCGCCGTCGCGCTGCTCGTGGGGCTCGGGGCGATGCTCGGGCGCCTGGTCGAGACCAGCGGCGGAGCGAAGGCGCTGGCCGACACCCTGATCCGCGTCTTCGGCGAGAAGCGCGCCCCGTTCGCGCTCGGGGTCGCGTCGCTGCTCTTCGGCTTCCCGATCTTCTTCGACGCCGGCCTCGTCGTGATGCTGCCCATCGTGTTCTCGGTGGCCCGGCGCCTCGGCGGCGGCGTGCTCCGCTACGGCCTCCCCGCGGCCGGAGCCTTCTCGGTGATGCACGTCTTCGTGCCGCCGCACCCCGGCCCCGTCGCGGCCAGCGAGTTCTTCGGCGCGAACGTCGGCATCGTGATCCTCGTGGGCCTCCTCGCCGCGATCCCCACCTGGTACGTCACCGCCTACCTCTTCGGCCTGTGGGTGGGGAAGAGGTTCGTGCTGCCGATCCCGACGCTGCTCGGCGAGGCCGACGAGCACGCCGAGTCGAACCCGCCGCGGTTCGGCACCGTGATCGCCGTGCTGCTGCTGCCGCTCGTCCTGATCTTCCTCAACACCGGCCTCAACGCCGCCTCCACCGGCGGGATCCTCCCCGAGGGCACGAGCGACCAGACCTGGTACCAGGTGCTCCGCACGCTCGGCGAGACGCCCGTCGCGCTCCTCATCTCGCTGCTCGTCGCCGCGTTCGTGCTCGGCCGGCGCCGCGGGATCGACAAGGGCGCGCTCGAGAAGACGCTCGAGTCGGCGCTCGACCCGGTCTGCTCGGTGATCCTCATCACCGGCGCGGGCGGCATGTTCGGCGGCGTCCTCCGCACCAGCGGCATCGGCGACGCCCTCGCCGACGTGCTCGGCGACCTCGGCATCCCGATCATCGTGGCCGGGTTCCTCATCGCGGCGATCCTCCGTATCGCGCAGGGCTCCGCGACCGTCGCGCTCACCACGGCCGCGGGCCTCGTCTCCCCGGCGATCCTCGCGGGCGACTACAACGCGTTCCAGGTGGCGGCGCTCGTCGTGGCGGTCGCGGGCGGATCCGTGGTCGCGAGCCACGTGAACGACTCCGGCTTCTGGCTCGTCGGCCGCTTCTTCGAGATGGACGTGAAGACGACCCTCAAGACCTGGACCGTGATGGAGACCGCGATCGGCGTGATGGGGTTCGCGATCGCGACGGCGGTGTTCGGGGTGGCGTCGGTGGTCTAGACGCGGCCCTCGCCGCCGGCCCCGCGGCGCGTCCACGCGTCGCCCACACGGTCGAACAGGATCCGCGTGTGCCGCCGGTCGGGCGACCCCTGCCAGAACTCCACGTGCACTGGGCGGATGCGCCACAGCACCCAGTCGCCCGGATCCACGTCGGCGCGGGCCGCGGCCGAGCGCGCAGCCAGGTCGGCGGCGCTCTCCTCCGCGCTGGCCTCCTCGACGGATCCGCGCACCCGCGCCGCGCGCACGATCGGCTGCCACCAGAACGCAAGCGCCGCCATCGGGGACGCCGCGAGCTGCGCGCCCTTGGCCGAGGAGCGCGTGCCCGCGAACGCCCAGCCGCGCGGGCCCACGTCCTTGAGGATCAGCGTGCGCGCGTCCGGCAGGCCGTCCGCGTCGACCGTCGCGAGCGTCGCGGCGTGCGGCTCGGGGACGCCCGCGTCGGCGGCGGCGGCGATCCAGGCGCGGAAGAGGTCGTCCGGGTCGTCGGGGATGGCGTCGAGGTCGAGCGGAGGGGCGGATCCGGTCAGCGAGGGCTGGGCGCGGAGCCAGCGGGCGAAGTCGTCGGAGGTCATGGATCCAGTCTCGCGGGAGGTCGCGCGATGCTCCGGCTCGCGTCCTCGCGCTCCGGCGTCAGAGGCGGCGGCGGTCGTCCGCCGAGGCCGTCTCCGCGGCCGCCCGCTCCCGCGCCGCACGCGCGGCACGCACGCCCGTGAGCGTCGTCGCGACGGCGAAGGCGAGCCCGAGGACGAGCGCCAGCACGACCGCGACCGAGTCCGTGAGCATCTCCTGCCGACGCAGGCCCAGGACCACGAGGAGGAGCACGATGCTCGCCACCGCCGTCACGGACGAGCGCTTGGTCGTGGTCATCCCGATCATCGGATCATCCCCTGTTCATCGACGTTCCGGGCCATCATAGCGGCCATTTCCACGCCTTGACTCCACGCCGACGATCATGGAATGCTGACGCCGATCCGAATGGACGGGAATGCGCAGGGGCGTATTCGGCACCGACATTCATGACGACGGGGGAAGCATGGAAGAGAATTCGAAGAGCCGTGGCATGCGTTTCTTCACGGGTGCCGCGGCAGCCGCGCTCGCGCTCACGGGACTGGCCGTCCTGCACACCGCGACCGCCGCTCCGGCGAGCGCGTACGTGTGCGGATACAGCGTCGAGAACGAGGACTACAAGTCGCTCTGGTCGGTCGACCTGCCGATCGTCGGCACGGTGGATCCGTTCGGCGGCACACGCCAGGTGGGGCACTACGGCAACTGCAGCAAGGGCAAGCAGCGCATCTCCGTGAGCACCGCATCCGGCAAGAAGTCGTACTGCGTGAAGCCCGGGGACACGCGGCTCGGCTTCACCCAGAACGGCAGCAAGGTGTCCGGCGCGGTCAAGACCGGGACCTGCTGAGACCCATGGGCACCATGAGGAAGCTCGCGGCTTCGACCCTGCTGGCCTGCATGCTGGTCGGCGGATCGCTGGTCGCCGCGGCTCCCGCGCAGGCGGCGACGCCGTGCGGGTTCTACCCGATCACCACCGGCAGCCTCGGTGGCGGCGAGGACGGCCGCTACGAGAAGGCGACGTACAACAACTGCAAGTCCAAGCCGGCGAAGATCACCGTCCGGTACTACTACGCGAATCGCACCATGTGCGTCTCACCCGGCGAGACGACCCTCTACGCGAATCCTGCCCTCGGGGCTCTCGTGGGCGCGTCATGGACGAAGAAGTACTGCTGATCGGAAGATGAGGGGCGATATCTCCCGACAGTGAGGAAATAGGGCCGTGGTGGGATTCCGATCCCGCTGCGGCCCTATTCTCGTGGGCTCGCGGATATCGCATCGGCGCCCGCCGGCTGGCACCGCGGGCACCACCACGCCCGCCGCCCGCGCTCGCTCGTGCTCCCCGGATCGTCGACGCCGATCACGGTCCTGCCGCAGCGCAGGCACGGCCGACCCGCGCGGCCGACCACCCAGTGCGTGCGACCGCGGCGGGGATCGCCCGTCGTGATCTGGTACGCCGCCGGCACCGTCGCCGAGTGCCGCAGCGAGCGGGCGGCGAGGGCGACGAGGGGCGGGAGGTCGACATCGCGGACGCGGGTCGCCGGGTGCACGCCGCGCAGGAAGCCGACCTCGTTGACCCACAGGTTGCCGAGGCCCGCCATCGGGCGCTGGTCGAGGAGGGCGGCGCGGATCGCGTCGTCGGGACGCGCAGCGAGGCGGGAGACGGCGAGCGCCGGATCCCAGTCGTCGCGCAGCGGGTCCGGCCCGAGGTGGCCGACGGCCGCGCGCTCGTCGCGGGTGGGGATCAGCTCGACGACGGGCAGGTCGATGCCCCAGAGGGTGCGGCCGTCGTCGAGGCGGAGGCGCACGCGCACCTGGTGCTGGATCCGCATGGGCACCCGCTTGCCCGGCCTGGTGACCGTCCACGATCCCTGCATCCGCAGGTGCGTGTGGAGGGTGGACGCGTCGTCGAGCCGCATGAGCAGGTGCTTGCCGTGCGTGTCGAAGCCGGTGATCCGCCGTCCGACGAGCCGCGCTCCCGCCCGCGCACCGGACCGCAGCTCGCCATCCGCGATGAGCGCCCCGCCGACCTGCGCGCGGAGGCGTGCCGCGAGGACGAAGACGGAATCACCCTCGGGCATGGGTCGACGGTAGCGGGGGCCGCCGACAGGGGGTCAGGCGGGCCGGGCCGTGCGGGTCGGCTGGAGCCGGTCGGGCCAGGCGGGTCAGCGCAGGCGAGTCGGCTCAGGCGGCCGCAGGCGCGTGCATGCGCGGCAGATCGCCGACCGATGCGGCGTACCGCGACATGCGGCGGTGCTGAACGACCGCGAACGGCAGCGTGCCGACGAGGAGGACGAAGCCGGCGAGGAGGAGGACGAGGAGCCAGCCGTCGCCGTCGCCGCGGAGGAGGGTGGGCACGAGGATCGAGACCACCAGCAGCAGCGACTGCCCCAGCTGGAAGGGCTGCAGCGTGCGGCTGTAGACGGCGAGGCGGGCGGCGCGCCACTCGAGCTCCGGCTCGAGCTCCTCGCCCTTGCCCTGGGCGCGCTGCGCCACCGCCTTGCGATGCTCCTTCGCCAGGGCCCCGGTGATCGCGGATCCCGACAGCTGCGCGCCGATCGAGACGAACAGGCACGTGAGCGCCGGCGCGAGCAGCGAGAACTGGAGCACGAGGGAGGCCGCCTGGGCGGTGTCCTGCGGCTCGAACCGGTCGAGGATCAGCGTCCCGCCGAGGCTGACCACGAGCGCGACCACGAACACCAGGCCGATGAGGCGCCACTTGCGCCGGGCCGTGTCCTCGGTCCAGTCGAGGTCGATCGAGAGGGTCGGGGTGTCGTCGGCGAGGCGCGCGCCGAGCCGGCGGACGGCGGCGGCCTGGGCGCGGACCACGAGGATCCAGCTGGTGGCGGCCGTCGCGACCGCGGCCACCGCGAACCCCAGCACCACGAGCGGGGAGACGCCGCCGACCAGCGAGGCGACCGCGTGCACGACCACGGCGAGCGCGGTGATGCCGACCCACACGATCACCCGCACCGGGCGCCGTCCCGTCCCGGCCGTGCGCTCGGGATCGCGCCACGACTGCAGCTCCAGCAGGCCGAGGCACGGGGGGAACGTGAACGCGAGCAGACCCGCGATCAGCTGCGGGAGCACCGCGGCCGCGTCCACGTCGTCGGGCACGACGGCCGCCTGGTAGAGGCCGACGCCGTAGAGGGTGCCGAGGCCGAGGATCAGCGCGACCAGGACGATCAGCAGGGCGATCCGGCCGCCGGGGCCGCCGGGCTGCGCGGCGTCGGTCGTCGGTGTGGATCTCCGGTCCGTGCCGCGTCCGCTCATGCCTCGACCGTATCGGCCCGACTCCCGCCCGACCGACCCGCAGCTGGCCCCCGTTCGCGCCCCGCCGCCCCTCCCCACGTGAACGCCCGCTGGATCCTCCCCCTGTCCCCCGCGCGCCCGCCCCGTCCGCCCGCGCGACGGGCCACACTCGACCCACGCAGCTGCACCGCGCAGCGCACGCACCGATCCCGAACCCGCCAGCCGCGCATCGCGCGAAGGAGCACCATGAAGATCACCGGCCGCACCGTCCTCATCACCGGAAGCACCTCGGGCATCGGCCTCGGGCTCGCCGAGCGCTTCCACGCCGCGGGCAACCGCGTGGTCGTCGCGGGGCGTCGCGCGGAGCTGCTAGACGAGATCACCGCCCGGCACGAGGGCATGGCGTCGGTCGTGCTCGACGTGGCCGACCCCGCCTCCATCACCGCGGCCCGCGACGAGCTCGCGCGCAGCCACCCCGACCTCGACGTCGTCATCACCATGGCGGGCATCATGCAGCCGGAGGACCTCCGCGATCCCGCGCACCAGGCCACCGCCGAGGCCATCGTCACCACGAACCTCCTCGGCACCATCCGCACGGTCGACGCCTTCCTGCCGGGCCTCCTCGCGAACGACGAGGCCACGCTCATGACCGTCTCCTCCGGCCTCGCGTTCGTGCCCCTGGCCGTCACGCCCACGTACAGCGCCACGAAGGCGGCGGTGCACTCGTACACGCAGAGCCTGCGGGCGCAGCTGGCCGGATCCTCGGTCGAGGTCGTCGAGCTCGTGCCGCCCAAGGTGCAGACCGCGCTCATGCCCGGGCAGGCGGAGGCGGCCGACGCGATGCCGCTCGAGGACTTCCTCGACGAGGTCATGGGCATCCTGCAGGCGCGCCCGGAGGACGAGGAGGTCCTCGTGCAGGACGTGCACGGCCTCCGCTTCGCCGAGCGCGACGGCCGCCACGACGAGATGCTCGCGCTGCTCAGCGGGCACTAGGCGACGCCATAAAGCACGGCAAGCAA
The DNA here is from genome assembly GCF_021922985.1 of Clavibacter michiganensis subsp. tessellarius. NCBI lineage: Bacteria > Bacillati > Actinomycetota > Actinomycetes > Micrococcales > Microbacteriaceae > Clavibacter > Clavibacter tessellarius. Next base: position 2,331,511 of record NZ_CP040788.1, read on the forward strand.
TTGCGCCATTAGGGGTCCACATGGGAGCATGCCCATGTGTCGCCACTTGACAGAACGGCAAATAGCGAAAAGCCGGTGCAATAATGGAGATTTATGTTTGGAATGGGAACGAGCTCATCCCAGCTGCGCGCGACCGCGACAGCCCATATGTGACAGAAATCGTCAACAAAGATTGGCGACCGAAAATAGGGGCATTGTTGGTCGGCCTAGTAGACGATGACACCGATGATGAAGGATCGGTAATTCAAGCGCTCGGTATAGTGCGGACTGTTAGCCGTGTCGCCTCCGAGCGTCGTCGACTGAAGATCGAACCGCTACTTTTTGTCGACTCGCTCATGTGGAGCGAATTTCTTGACTCGCTTACTCGCGGGGAAATGTCGCGTGCGCCGACGTCAATGCCAGATGAGCTGCGCCCGCTAAAGCTGGCTCCCACCGTGGCCGCGGCTCTGCTCACGTATCTGAGGCAACAAAGCGAGATAGCGACATGGCTAGATGAGCTCCAGCCCCAAGCCGACCTCAGCGACGAGGAGAGGCTGATTTTTAGTGAAACCCGTGATGCAGTAAGCTTGGCCATAGACATAGCTGCAGTAGCAGGAGTCGAGACCTCACCGCTTAATAATAGCCCGCGCGGCGTCGATGCCCAAGACTTACTCGCCTCTATTTTAAAGACGGCTCACCTGGCAGACTCGGAAGAGGATCTCATTCCGCTCGATTTAACTCGCCTAGACAAAGATACAGAGGCAGTCCGGGTTTCGGGACATGTGGGGCAACTAAAGGGAATCGATTATAATCTCGTAGTATTTAATGTTAATAAGAAGCCTCTTGAGGTCGCCCTCGGTGTAGATTTAGTGTATTGGGATGTAGAAAATAACGTTTTCACTCTCGTGCAGTATAAAAGGCTTGATCCGGAAATAGGTGAGGCGGGCATAAAAGATTGGCTCTACAAGGGTAAATCTGAAATCGAGCGCCAGCTAGAACTCATGGTTGAACCCATCGAAGATATGACCAAGTCCGTCAATTGGCGCATTGGCTCGCCGTATTGGTTCAAGTTTGTGCGAAAAGATGCCGCAATCTTCAATGAGATGAAGTTACTTAAGGGCATGTATGTTCCCGCCGACTACTTGCGGCTTGCATTGAAGGACGGCACCTTCGAAACCGGACCGAATGGCGGATTTCGTATCGGGTACCAAAACTGCCGAAGAGTCACAAGGGCCACTTTTGTTGATTTGGTACAAAGAGGCTTAATAGGCACACGAGAAACTCAATCAGCTGACATGCGCAAAATCATTGGTGACCTTACGGCAGGTGGCAGGAGCGCCATAGTAGCGATGAAAACAAGGTGGATTGCAAGCGCTGACGACGAAACCCTTGACATTGACGATCTCTTCGCGACCGACCCTTCAGCGAGTGAGAATTCATTCGTCTATGGCGTCGACGACCTACTGGATGGTATACAAGACTGACGCTGGGGGTCCTAAGCGAGGCCCCTGACCATAGGATGCTCTGCGTAAGTCATTTCTTACCCATATTTACCTAGGCTTTACCGCCTAGTACATTCAGCTGCTCTGCCGCACCACGAGGGTCGTCGGCACGAGCGTCAGCGGATCCACGGCCTCGCCCGCCACCAGCCGCAGCAGCACCTCGGCCATCGCCCGCCCGAACTCCTGGTTGGGCTGGCGCACGGTGGTCAGCGGCGGCACGGCGGACTCCGCGAGGTAGTCGTCGTCGAAGCCCACGACGCCCACGTCCTCGGGCACGCGCAGGCCGCGCTCGCGCAGCGCCGTGTAGACGCCGGCCGCCATCCGGTCGCTCGCGGCGAACACCCCGTCGATCGGCTCGCCGCGCACGAGCAGGGCGCGCATCGCGTCGGCGCCGGATGCGGGCGAGAAGTCGCCGACCTCGACGAGCGTCGGATCCAGGCCCGCCGCCGTCATCGCCTCCCGGAAGCCGCGCAGCCGGTCGATGCCCGCGGGCATGTCCTGCCGCCCGGCGACCGTGGCGATCCGCGTGCGGCCGCGCGCGATCAGGTGCTCGGTCGCGACGCGCGCGGCCCCCACGTTGTCGACGTCGACGGTGGGCGCGTCTCGGTCGTCCTCGCGCAACGGCCGCCCGGCGAACACCACGGGCAGCCGGTCGCGCAGGCCGCTGAAGGTCGCGTCCCCGGAATGGTGCGAGACGACGAGCACCCCGTCGACGTTGCCGCCGAGCAGGAAGCGCCGCGTCTTCTCCGCCTGCGCCGGCGACGAGATGAGGAGCGTGAGCGTGTGCTCGGTGGCGGCGAGGTGGGCCATGGCGCCCTGGATGAGCGACGCGAAGAACGGATCCGCGAACACGCGCGCCGTCTGCTCCGGCATCAGGAGCGCGAGGGCGTTGGTGCGGCGCCCGGCGAGGGAGCGCGCCGCGCGGTTGGGCACGTAGTCGAGCTGCGCGATGGCCGCCTCGACTGCTGCGACGGCCCCGGGCGCGACCTTGCCGGATCCGTTCACCACCCGCGACACGGTGGCCCGGCTGACCCCGGCGAGCGCGCCGACCATCTCGAGCGTGGGCTGCTGCTCGGCGTCGGCGACCACGGTCCCCCTCGGGTGCTGCTCGGATCAGGCGCGGCGTGGGTCAGGTCGAGTGTACGTCCGGGCCCCTCCGCGCCCGCGTCCTGGTGCGGGGATCGGACGGGCCCGCCCCTCACCCGCGCGACCCCCGGCCTAGGCTCGACGCATGTCGACGACGATGCCGCCCTCGCCCGCCCCCACCCCCGCCGGCGACGGACACGGCGACAGAGACGGCACGCCCGACCACGCCGCCCGCCCCACCCGCTGGGGCGTCGTCGGGGCCGCCGGCATCGCGCGCTCGGTCGTGCCCGACATGCTGCTCGTACCCGGGATCGAGGTCGTGGCCGTGCACTCGCGCACCCGCGCGAGCTCCGAGGAGCTGGCGGCCGCGTGCGGCATCGCGCGGATCCACGACACCCTCGAGGCGCTCCTCGCGGACGACGAGGTGGACGCCGTCTACGTCGCCACCCCGCACACCCTCCACCGCGCGCAGGCCGAGGCCGCCCTCCGCGCCGGCAAGCACGTCGTCTGCGAGAAGCCCACGACCACGACGGCCGCCGACACCTGCGCCCTCGTCGACCTCGCGCGGACCGAGGGCCTGCTCCTCCTCGAAGCGCTCTGGATGGCGTTCTCCCCCGGCTACCTCGCCGTGCGCGCGGGGCTGGACGCGGGTCGCATCGGCGATCCTCGCGCCATCGCCGTGTCCTTCGGCTTCGTCACCGAGGAGGGCGAGGGCCGCCTCTGGGACCCCGAGGTCGGCGGCGGGACGCTGCTCGACATGGGCGTGTACCCGCTCGCCTTCGCGCACGGCCTGTTCGGCGCGCCCTCCTCGGTCGCCGCGGTCGGCACCGTGCTCCCGAGCGGCGTCGACACCGAGGTCGCGATCCTGCTCGGCTGGCCCGACGGCCGCCAGGCGACGCTCGCCTGCTCGCTCGTCGCGGCGCTGCCCCTGGGCGCGACCGTCAGCGGCACGGCCGGCCGCATCGAGGTGGATCCGCTGTTCCTCGCCTCCTCCGGCCTCACGATCGTGCCCGCCGACGGCGATCCCGAGCGCCAGGAGCACGAGATCGAGGGCCGCGGCTACGTGCCCATGTTCCGCGCGGCCCAGGAGGCGATCCGCGCGGGCCGCGTCGAGTGCGCCGAGATGCCGCACGCGGAGTCGATCGCCCTCGCCGAGCTGATGGACGGGATCCTGGAGCGCATCGGCGCGCGCTGACGGGCAGCGCCGACGACCGGACATCCGCGCAGCCGCACGACCAGGCGCCGGGCACGCGGGCATCCGGGCACCGGGCACCGCGCACCGCCCATCCGGAGGAACCGTCCGAGGACGCCGCATAGGGTCGAGGAGAGGCACGCGCCTCACACCCTGCGGCACGTCGACGGAGACGATCCGACCGGAACGACCCCGAAGGAGAACACCATGACGCACGTCCTCGTGCTCGTCGGGAGCCTGCGCACCGGCTCCACCAACCAGCAGATCGCCGAGGCGGCCCAGCGCCACGCCCCCGACGGCGTCGCGCTCGACATCCACGACGGCCTCGACCGGCTGCCCTTCTACAACGAGGACGTCGACGTCGAGGGGTCCGTCCCCGACGAGGCCGTCCGCTTCCGCGACGCGATCGCCGCCGCGGACGCGCTCCTCGTGGTCACGCCCGAGTACAACGGCACGATGCCCGCGGTGCTGAAGAACGCGATCGACTGGGCCTCGCGCCCGTTCGGCGCCTCCGCCCTGGCGGGCAAGCCCACCGCGGTGATCGGCAGCGCCTTCGGCCAGTACGGCGGCGTCTGGGCGCAGGACGAGGCCCGCAAGGCGCTCGGCATCGCCGGCGCGCACGTGCTCGAGGACGTCAAGATGGCCGTCCCCGAGTCGGTGGTCCGGTTCGCCGAGCGCCACCCGGCCGACGACGCCGAGGTCGTGGAGCAGCTCCGCGAGGTGCTCGACGCGGTGCGCGCCTCGGCAGCAGCCGCCTGATCCGCGCCGTCGACCCCGGTCGGCAGCGCCCCGCGCACGACGACGGCCGCGCCCCCTCTCAGGACGCGGCCGTCGTCATGCGAGCCGGGAGGCTACGGCTTGAGCACCACCTTGATGCAGCCGTCCTCCTTCTTCTGGAAGATCTCGTACATGTGCGCGGCCTCGCTGAGCGGCACCGAGTGCGTGACGAGGTCCATGACGCCGAGCGGGTCGGACGGGTCCTCGACGAGGGGCAGCAGGTCCTCGATCCAGTACTGCACGTTGCACTGGCCCATGCGGATCGCGATCTGCTTGTCGAAGAGCGACTTCATGGGCAGCGGGTCGGCCTCGCCGCCGTAGACGCCGGAGATGGAGACGGTGCCGCCGCGGCGGACCGCGTCGAACGCCGTGTGCAGGGCCGCGAGGCGGTCGACGCTCGCGACGTCCATGACCTTCTTCGCGATGCCGTCGGGCAGCAGGCCCGCGGCCTTCTGCGCGAACGAGGCGGCGGGGCTGCCGTGCGCCTCCATGCCGACGGCCTCGACCATGGCGTCGGGCCCGCGGCCGTCGACCATCTCGCGCAGCTTGTCGGCCACGTCGTCGGTGAGGTCGAGGGTCTCGACGCCGTGGCGCTCGGCCATGGCGCGGCGCTCGGGGACCGGGTCGACCGCGATCACGCGGTAGCCGAGGTGCTTGCCGATGCGGGCCGCGAACTGGCCGACGGGGCCGAGGCCCATGACGCCGAGCGTGCCGCCCTCGGGCACGTTCGCGTACTGCACGCCCTGCCAGGCGGTGGGGAGGATGTCGCTGAGGAAGAGGTAGCGCTCGTCCGGGAGCTCGCTGTTCACGACGATCGCGTTGACGTCGGCGAGCGGCATGCGGAGGCGCTCGGCCTGGCCGCCGGGGATGGATCCGTACATCTCGCTGAAGCCGTAGAGCGCGGCGCCGCTGCCCTGCGCCCTCACCTGCGTGGTCTCGCACTGCGTGAAGAGGCCGCGGTCGCACATGAAGCAGTCGTGGCACGCGATGACGAAGGGGACGACGACGCGGTCGCCGACCTTCAGCTTCGTGACGGCGCTGCCGACCTGCTCGACGACGCCCATGTTCTCGTGGCCGAGCACGTCGTCCTTGTCGAGGAACGGGCCGAAGACCTCGTAGAGGTGGAGGTCGGATCCGCAGATCGCGGTCGACGTGATGCGGATCACCGCGTCGGTGTCCTGCTCGATCACGGGGTCGGCGACGTCCTTGACCTCGACGTCGTGGATGCCCTGCCAGGTGAGTGCCTTCATCGTGCTCCTTCGTGCTCGGGCGCCGGACCCTCGTGGGGCGGCGCTCATCCACACAACGCCCTCCGGGGCCGTCCGCCAAGGGACAGCCAGGCCGCATCCAGGCAACGGCGACGGCCGGGCGCGGCGCGCGAGGGGTCGCCGGCAGCCGGCGACGGGGGTCGCGGGCCGGGCGCACGAGCGACAGAAGGGGGCGCGCAGCGATCCGCCCCGGCCGTCGGTCGTCCACGACACGACCGCTCCGGGGCGGATCCGGAGACCATCGATCGACGGTCCGGACTGCATAGGAGGACTCTCGACAACCCTCAAGCGCCCGAGCCCGTCAGGCCTCGTGCTGAGAGTGTGCTCCGCAGGTGGGGAAATGCCCAGGGGGTTGACTCCGTTCCCGGCGGATGCACGGGAGAGCGGTCGGGTCAGACGTCCCAGCCATGTGCGCGCTGCACCGCGCGGAGGGCGTCGGCGGCGTCGTCCTCGCCGAAGGGCAGGCGGTCCCAGCGGATGCCGTCCGGCGCGATCCAGCCGAGCTCTCCGAGGGCGGCGGCGAGGTCCTCGATGTAGAGCGCGACCGCGTCGTCGGCGCCGCGGATCGTGTCGCCGGTGATGGACCAGCCGAAGTACCCGGCGACGAAGCGCGCCTGCTCGGTGGAGCTGCGCATCGGGCCGCGGGGGCGGGCGGGGAGGGCCTCGCTCGCGGAGGACTGGACCAGATCGCCCATGTCGTCGGCGCTCGTGTCCTGCATGCGTCCCTCTCCTGGGCGACGCGCCCGCGTGACCCGACACCACGATGCCAGGCGGCGCGCGTGGGCCCCCAATGCCCCGTCGGGGGTTGACACGGGACAGCCGGCCCGAGTATCCGCAGGTGGGGACGGTGTTCGGGCGGGATGCGGGAGCGGCCCGTGCGCGACCGGAGACGGTACGAGCGGCCCTGGTGCGAGCGGCCCCCGCGCGAGCGGACGGTCTAGCGCGCGTCGTCCCGGGGCTCGTCCTCCGGGGGCTCGCGCATGATGAGGAGGCCGCCGGGGCTGTTGGCCGTGGTCATCAGCGCGTCCACCCACTTGCGGTTGATGGGCGGGACGCGGCTGCCGTGGTACTTGAAGACCAGGGGCAGCGAGTTGTGCATCCAGATGGTGGTGCGCCCGTCCCCGACCTCCACGTCGTCGCGCCAGGAGAAGTAGAAGTTCTCCCCGCGGCGCAGCTTCGCGCCGATGACGAGCTGGAGGTGAGCGAGCAGACGGTCGTCGAACTCCGCCGTGAGCGTCGAGTCGTACTTGAAGGTGCCCATGATCGATCCCGTTGTCCCCCTCGTGAGCTCTCGTGCCCCGCGCCGACGATAGAGGGGGCCAGAGTGCGGCGCTGAGCTTCGGCCGTGCCCACCCACTATGCCAGCCCTGCCGTCGCGTGAGGCATCGTCCGGGAGGGCGATCCGCGTGTGGTAATGAGCCGGTCCTGGGGAGGGGGCGCGGGCGCCGCGACGCGCGAGGCGGCGCGAGCGGATCCGCCGCGCCCGGGACGACCGGCCGGCGACCTGTCAAGGGGGTAGGCGGCCCCCGCGGCGGCGGCGAACGCTCGACGGGAGAAGAGCCGCGGCCGGATCCGGCGCGGCGCCGTCCACCAGGAGAGGTCCTCCATGTTCTTCCACAAGCAGGAGCTGCAGCACAGCGCCACCCCCGACAAGCCCGACCCCATCTACGCGCGCCACCTCCAGGAGGTGCTCGGCGGCCAGTACGGCGAGATCTCCGTCGCCATGCAGTACGGCTTCCAGTCCTGGAACTCGAAGCTCCCCGGCAAGTACCGCGACATGCTCTACGGCATCGGCGCGGAGGAGTTCGGCCACGTCGAGATGCTCGCCATCATGATCGCGAAGCTGCTCGAGACCGCGCCCGTCGAGGCGACCGAGGACGCGATGAAGGACCCGACCCTCGCGGCGGTCATCGGCGGCGGCGACATCCAGCACGCCATCGTCGCGGGCGCCGGCGCGCGCCCCGTGGACAGCAACGGGAACCCGTGGCAGGGCTCCTTCATCACCGCGAGCGGCAACCTGCTCGCCGACTTCCACGCCAACGCGAACGCCGAGATGCAGGGCCGCCTGCAGGTGGCACGGCTGTACCACATGACCGACGACCACGGCGTGAAGGACCTCCTGGCCTTCCTGCTCGCGCGCGACACGATGCACCAGAACCAGTGGGTCGCGGCGATCGCCGAGCTCCAGGCCGAGGGCACCGAGAACCTGCCCGTGCCGAGCGACTTCCCGGTCGAGCTCGAGGACCGGGACGTCTCGTACCAGTACCTCAACTTCTCGGACGGCCCCGCGGCATCCGAGGGCTCGTGGGCGTCCGGCCCGACGCCCGACGGCAAGGGCACCTTCACGTACCACGACGGGCCCACGTCGTCGGTGCCGATGCCGCCGCCGCCCGTCGGCGACCCGCTGCTCCACGGCACCATCCCGCCGAAGGACCCGGGGCTGCTGAAGAAGGCCGCGAGCGCCGTGAAGGACGCCGTCACCCCCGAGTGATCCGCGACGCGCGGCGGTGCGGTCGGTCCCTCCCGGGGTCGGCCGCATCGCCGCGTCCCGAGCCCCGCGTCCGTCCGGACACGGGCCGACCCCGCGAGAGGACCGCATGATCCGCACCGGCACCCCGCCCCACCCCGCCTCCCCCGTGCTCGCGCGCGACGTGGCGCCGGGCGTCCACCTGCTCTCCCACGCGCACGTGAACCTGGTCCTGATCGAGGACGACGACGGCGTCACCCTCGTCGACACCGCGTTCCCGGACACCTGGCCGCACCTGCTGCGCGCCCTCCGCGCGATCGGCCGGACGCCCGACGACGTGCGCGCCGTGGTGCTCACGCACGGGCACTTCGACCACGTCGGATCCGCCGCCCGGGCCGCCCGCGAGCTCGGCGTTCCGGTGCACGTGCACCCGGGCGACGCGCGCATCGCCCGGCACCCGTACTCCTACCGCCGCGAGCGCACGCCGTTCGCGTACCCGCTCCGGTACGGCCGGGCGATCCCCGTCGTCGCGGCGATGGCCGCCGCGGGCGCGCTGCGCGTCGAGGGCGTGGACGCCGTCGCCGACCTCGCGGCCGGGCCCCTCGACGTGCCCGGCCGGCCCGTCGTGATCCCGACCCCCGGCCACACCGACGGCCACGTCGCGCTGCACCTGCCGGACCGGGACGCGCTGATCACGGGCGACGCGCTCGTGACGCTCGACCCGTACACGGGACGCACCGGCTGCCGCATCGTCGCGGGCGCCGCCACCGCCGACAGCGGGCGGGCGCTGCGCTCGCTCGCGGCGCTCGAGGACACGGACGCGCGCATCGTGCTGCCGGGGCACGGCGCGCCCTGGCGGAACGGGATCCGCGCCGCCGTGTCCGCCGCGCGCTCGGCGGGCCCGGCGTGACGGGCCTCACGGAGCTGTGGCTCGTCCGGCACGGCGAGAGCACCGCGAACGTCGCCGCGAGCCGGGCCGACCGGGACGGCGCCGAGGTGATCCACGTCGACCACCGGGATCCGGACGTCCCACTCTCCGACGTCGGGAAGGCGCAGGCCCGCGCGCTGGGCCGGTGGTTCGCGAGCCGGTCCGACGTGCCGACGGCCGTGTGGTCGTCGCACTACCTGCGGGCGCGGACGACCGCGGAGGTCGCGCTGGCCGAGGCGGGGATCGCCGCGGAGGTGCGGCCGGACGAGCGGCTGCGCGACCGCGAGCTAGGGATCCTCGACCTCCTCACCTCCCGCGGCGTCGCCGCCCGCCACCCCGACGAGGACACCCGGCGGCGCTGGCTCGGCAAGCTGTCCTACCGGCCGCCGGGCGGCGAGTCGTGGGCGGACGTCGCGCTCCGCGTGCGCTCGTTCCTGCAGGATCCCGAGGTCGAGGCCGCCGACGGCCGCGCCCTGATCACGACGCACGACGCCGTGGTGATGCTCTTCCTCTACGTCGGCCTCGGGCTCTCCGAGGCCGAGCTGCTCGCCTTCCAGTCGCAGCACACCGTGGCGAACGCGTCCGTCACGGTGCTCGAGCGGTCCGCCCCGCGCGACCCGTGGACCCTCCGCACCTTCTCGGCCACGGAGCACCTCGACGGGCAGGGCGCGCCCGTCACCCAGCACGGAGGGGAACCCGATGTCCGACGACGATGACGACCGCACCCGCGCCGACGCGCCCGCGGAGGTGGTGACGCCGGCCGCGCTGCGCGACTGGGCGCTGCCCGCGGCGACCGGATCCAAGTACGGGCGCGGCCAGGTCGTGGTCGTCGGCGGGGCCCTCCGCTCCCCCGGCGCGGCCATGATCGCGGGGCTCGCGGCCCTGCGCGTGGGCGCCGGCCGGCTCACGCTCGCGGTGGGCGCGTCGGTCGCGACCGAGGTCGCCGTCGCGGTGCCGGAGAGCGGCGTCGTGCCGCTCGAGGAGACGGACGCCGGGCACGTGCGGGGCGCCGGGATCCGCGCGGCGGAGGACGACATCGCGTCCGCCGACGCCGTGCTCGTCGGCCCCGGCCTCGACGACGCGGACGAGGCCGAGCGGATGCTGCGCCTCCTCGCGACCCTCGTGCCCGACGACGCCGTCGTGGTGCTCGACGCCTACGCGCTCGGCGTGCTCCCCGCGTGCCGCGAATCCGCCGCGCACCTCGTCGGGCGGCTCGTGCTCACGCCCAACTCCTCCGAGGCCGAGCGCCTGCTCGGGCGCGACGCGGGCGACGACGCCGTGGCGGACGCGCGCGAGATCGCGCGCCGATACGGCGCGGTCGTGTCGATGGGCGGCGTGGTCGCGGCGTCGGACGGGCGGGCCTGGACGGTCGGCGCGGGCGGCAGCGGCCTCGGCACGTCCGGATCCGGGGACGTGCTCGGCGGCGCGGTCGCGGGGCTGTGCGCCCGGGGCGCGGATCCGGCCCAGGCGGCGGTCTGGGCGACGCACGCGCACGCCGCGGCGGGCGACCGGCTGGCCGTGCAGGTCGGGCCGCTCGGCTACCTGGCGAGCGAGCTGCTCCTGGAGCTACCGCGCGTCCTGGTCGAGCTGGAGGCCTGAGCCGGCTCCTCCCCAGGCGGACGCGGACGGGCGTCGCCTGGGGATCCCCGCCGGGCCCGGTCGCCGCGCGCGGACGGTCGTAGGGTCGGACCATGACTGATTCCACGTACACCGCACAGCTGGTCGGCCCCGAGGGCACGGAGGAGACCGAGGTCGAGTTCCTCAACGGCGAGCCCGTGAAGAGCTTCACGCGCGCCACCTCGCTCAGCGAGCAGGAGGTCGTGTGGGAGCTCGACGCGGACGAGGACGGCTACGTCTACCGTCCCGCCGGCATCCCGGGTGCCGACTACTCCTGAGTCGCCTGGCCCCCTAGAGGGTGAGGAACGCCACGCAGCACAGCACGCTGACGCTCAGGGCGCCGAGCGACGCGAGCGTCCACGGCCGGATGGTCGGGTGGAACAGCCCGACCTTCCCGACGCCGTGCTGGCGGATGCCCTTCCACACGCCGATGCATTGCAGCGCTCCGCCGAGCAGCATCGTGGCGAGGGCGGTGTAGACGAGCGCGTCGAAGGAGTCCACCGCTCGGACGCTACCGGCGGCGCAGGTGGCCGTCGTCCCCCCTGTTCGGGCGCGGACCTCCGCGAGCGGGCACCATCCGGGCCGTCGGCCGCCCGGTCCCCCGCCGTAGGATCGAGGTCCCGCACGACGTGAGGAAACCCGCATGAGCACCAGCCCGTCCACGCCCGCGACCGACACCGCCGCGATCGCCCGCATCATCGACCACACGCTCCTGAAGCCCGAGGCCACGCGCGACGAGGTCGCTGCGCTCGTCGCCGAGGCCGTGGAGCTCGGCACCTACTCGGTGTGCGTCTCCCCGTCGATGCTCCCGCTCGAGCTGCCCGCCGGATCCGACCTCAAGGTCGCAGTCGTCTGCGGCTTCCCCAGCGGCAAGCACCACAGCGAGGTCAAGGCCGCCGAGGCCGCCCTCTCCGTCCGCCAGGGCGCGGACGAGGTCGACATGGTCATCGACGTCGGCGCCGCCCGCGAGGGCCGCTTCGCCGACGTCGAGGCCGACATCCGCGCCGTCCGCGAGGCCGTGCCCGCGCCCGCCGTGCTCAAGGTCATCATCGAGTCGGCCGCGCTCGACGACGACCAGATCGTCGCCGTCTGCCGGGCCGCCGTCGCCGCGGGCGCCGACTTCGTCAAGACCTCCACGGGGTTCCACCCCACCGGCGGCGCCACTGTGCACGCGGTCGAGCTCATGAGCCGCACGGTCGACGGCAAGGCGGGCGTCAAGGCGTCCGGCGGCATCCGCACGTACGAGACCGCCGTGCAGATGATCGAGGCCGGCGCCACCCGCCTCGGCGTCTCGGGCAGCGCGGTCGTGCTCGCGGGCCCCGTGCAGACGCCCGAGAACGGCGCGCTCGGATCGAGCGGCTACTGATGCCCGCGGACCGCCGCGCGCACCTCGCCGACCTCGGTCACTACATCCAGGCCTCCCCCTCCTCGTTCCACGCGGTCGCGGAGGCCGCCCGCCGCCTCGACGCCGCGGGCTTCACCGGGCTCGACGAGCGCGACGCCTGGCCGACCGGCGCCGGGAAGAGGTACGTCGTCCGCGACGGCGCGCTCCTCGCGTGGATCCAGCCCGCCGGCGCGCACGCCACCACGCCCTTCCGCGTGCTCGGCGCCCACACCGACTCCCCCGGCTTCAAGCTGAAGCCGAAGCCCACCGTGGGATCCGACGGCTGGGTGCAGGCGGGCGTCGAGGTCTACGGCGGGCCGCTCCTCAACTCCTGGCTCGACCGCGACCTCGAGCTCGCCGGCCGCCTCGTCACGCGCGACGGCGTCCGCCACCTCGTCCGCACCGGCCCGCTGCTGCGCTTCCCGCAGCTCGCCGTGCACCTCGACCGCGGCGTCAACACGGAGGGCCTGCGGCTGGATCCGCAGCGCCACATGTCGCCGATCCTCGGCACGGGCTCCCCCGCCGACGCCGACGTGCTCGGCCACCTGGCCGGCATCGCGGGCGTCCGCGCCGACGACGTGCTCGGCTACGACGTGGGCGTCGCCGACACGCAGGCGCCGGGATCCCTCGGCCTCGACGGCGAGCTCTTCGCCGCCGGCCGCATGGACAACCTCAGCTCCGTGCACGCCGGCCTCGCCGCCCTGCTCGAGCTCGCGGCCGCGGCCGACGACGACGCGGACGCGCCCGTCGCGGTGCTCGCCGCCTTCGACCACGAGGAGGTCGGATCCGCCACGCCCTCGGGTGCCGCCGGCCCGATCCTCGAGGACGTGCTCGGCCGCATCTCCGCGGGCCTCGGCGCCGGATCCGAGGAGCGCCGCCGCGCGTTCGCCGCGTCCTGGTGCCTCTCGGCCGACGCCGGCCACGCCGTGCACCCGAACTATCCGGACCGCCACGACCCGGCCAACCGGCCGGTGCCGAACGGCGGCCCGCTGCTGAAGATCAACGCGAACCAGCGCTACGCGACCGACGGCGTCGGCGCCCGCGAGTGGGCGCTCGCCTGCGAGCGCGCGGGCGTGCCCACCCAGGAGTTCGTCTCCAGCAACGCGGTGCCCTGCGGCTCCACCATCGGCCCGATCACGGCGACGCGGCTCGGGATCCGCACGGTCGACGTCGGCATCCCCCTGCTCTCGATGCACTCGGCCCGCGAGCTGTGCGGCGCCGACGACCCGGGGCACCTCGCGGCCGCGGCCGCCGCGTTCCTCCGCTCGGCGGTCTGACGGACGACGGTCTGAAGGACGGCTCGAACCGCGCGGCGTCCGAGCCGCCGCCACCGCACGAGAGAGGGCCCGACGCGCATCGCGTCGGGCCCTCTCCTCGTCCCCGGCGGGATCAGCCGCCGTACGACGCCAGCAGGGCCCGCATCTTCGTGAGCTGCTCCTCCTGCGACGAGCGCATGGCGCCCGCGATGTCGAGCGCGTCGGTGGACGTGCCGAGCTGCGCCTCCCCGTCGGCCATCGCGATCGCGGCCTCGTGCTGGGCGATCATCCCCTGCAGGAACAGGCGCCCGGCGTCCGCGCCGCTCGCGGACCGCACGGCCTGCAGCTGCGCGTCGGACGCGGCGGCGCCCGCCTCGGCGGACCCCGCGGCGCCCTCGCTCCCGGAGGCGCTCCCGGACGCGCTGCCGCTGCCGCTCGCCGCGCCCTCCTCGGATCCCGCGCCGCCCGCGACTCCGCCGGCCTCCTCGCGGTCCTCGGTGCCGTTCGACCCGGACGCGCCGTCCTCCCCGGCCCACTCCTCCGCGAGGCGGCCGAGCTCCTGGGCCTGCGGACCCTGCTGGTCGCGGATCTGCACGGCGAGCTCCTCCGCTCCCGGCGGCAGGTCGTCGGCCTGGAGGGCGGCCTCGGCGAGCGCCACGGATCGCGCGGCGTGGTCGCCCATGTCCTGCGCGAACACCAGGTCGGCGCGGTTCCAGCCCTCGGAGCCCGTCTCGACGGGCGCCGCGGCGTCGGCGCTCGGCGATGCCGCGTCCTCGGGCGTGCGCGGCGGCGTCGAGCATCCGGCGAGCCCGGCGGCGAGGACGAGGGCGGTCGTGGCGGCGGCGAGGCGGTGTCGGTATCCCATGCGACGATCCTCCTCCACGGCGCGGATCGGCGTGCCCGCGAAGGTAGGTTCTCCCCATGCCCGAGATCGTCGACCTGCCGCATCCCGGCACGACCCTCGAGTTCGGCGAGCCGGGCAGCCCCGTCGTCGTGCTCGTCCACGACGACCACGGCCGCCTCCCCTGGCTCGACCAGTACGCGCTCGCCCTGGCCCGCGCCGGCTTCCACGTGCTCGTGCCCGACCTCTACGACGGCCGCGCCACCCTCGACGACTCCCTCGCCGCCGGCCTCGCGGCGGAGCTCGACGTGGGCTTCGCGCTCGGCACCATCCGCGACGGCATCGACTCGGCGCGCGCCCGCGGATCCGCCCGCGTCGGCCTCGTCGGCTTCGCCCCCGGCGGCTGGCTCGCCCTCCTCGAGGCGCAGGACGGCGGCGCGGACGCCGTGGTCGCCTACTGCGCGAGCCTCGGCCCCGAGGAGCACGGCGTCATCCCGTGCGCGGTGCTGCTGCACCTGGCCGAGCACGACGAGTGGATCGACGACCAGCGGCCCGAGGCGTTCATCGGCCGGCTCCGCGAGCACGGCACGCCCATCACGGCGCACACCTACCCCGGCACCACCCCGGCGTTCCCGAACGCGAGCCTCCGCGACCGGCTGGATCCGGACGCCGCGGCCCTCGCGTACCGCCGCACGGAGGCCTTCCTGGCCGACCACCTGGGAAACGGGTCCTGATCCAGTAGCGCGATCCCACCAAACCGGTCGGGTACGCGGTACGAATGTAAGGAGCCTGGGAATGCCCCGGCTCTTCCCTACCAGTGGAGGCACCATCATGAGCTCGTCCCCGAACCGCCTGCTCGGCACCGTCTTCGGCGCCGTCTACGTCCTCGTCGGCCTTCTCGGCTTCCTGTTCCCGCCGAACAGCGGGGGCTTCTTCTCGTCCGACGGCGGCCTGCTGCTCGGCATCTTCATGGTGAACCCGTTCCACAACGTGGCCCACCTCCTCATCGGCGCGGCCCTCCTCATCGGCGGCCTCTCCAGCGTCGCGGCGGCCAAGGCCGTGAACTCGACCATCGGCTTCGCGTACCTCGCGCTCGGCGTCGTCGGCTTCTTCCTCGTGAACACCGACTTCAACGTGCTCGCGCTCAACACCGCGGACCACTTCCTGCACCTCGGCAGCGCCGTCGTGCTGCTGATCGTGGGCCTCGGCGCCGAGAAGGGCGTCCGCAACCGCGCCGCCCGCGCCGCCTAGGCGACACCGCACCACCACCGCCGCGCCGCTGCACCGGGCGCGTCACGCATCACCGCACGACAGCACGCAGCACCGCACCACCGCGGCGCCCGGGACGACGAAGGGACCAGCACGTGTCACTGCTCATCCGCCACTGGCTGGCCCTCGCCGCCCTGGGCGCCGCGCTCATCCACCTGGCCGTCGGCGCGGGATCCTCGCCGGCGTCCATGGTGGCCCTCCTCGTCATCGGCGTCGCCGAGCTGGCCTGGGCCGTCGCGGTCCTCCGCTCGGACCGCCTGCCCGCCGCCACCTGGGCCGTCGTCGGCGCGCTCGTACCGGTCGCCGGCTGGGCGCTCCTCGTCTCCGCCGCCGTGGTCCTCGACGCCCCGGGCATCACCAGCGGCGTCCCCGCGATGCCCATGCTCGCCGCGACCCTGCTCGACCTCGCGATCGCCGCCGTCGTCGGCCGCCATCTGCGCTCGCGCGCGGAGTCGGAGGCCGAGGCCACGTGCACCGCGGTCGAGTCGCGGCTCCCCGCCGACATCGCGCTCGTCGGATCCGGCGCGGCGCTCCCGTCCGCGTCGCCCTCCGCATCCGCCCCCGCCGCGGGCCCCACTGCCGACGTGCCCGCCGCCGCCGCTACCGCGACCGCCGAGCCCGAGCCCACCGGCCGCCGCTACCTCGTGGGCGTCCTCGCCGGAGCGTTCCTCGTGGCCGGCCTCGTCACGCCCGCGCTCTCGCTCACCAACGCGGGCGAGCACGCCGTGCCGCACGGGCAGCACGGCTCCATCGACCTCACGGGCATCCAGGACGAGCACGCGGGCCACTGAGCCCACGCCCGCAGCCTCGCAGCCCGCGTAGCCGCGAGATCGACGGATGCCGGGACGTTCCTAGGGCGCCGGCGCCGGGGCCACGGCGGGCGTCACGCGGATCCGCGTCGCCTCGCTCATGAACCGCCGCACGTTCTCGTCGACGATGATGTCGCCCGGCCGCAGCGGCCGCGTGAGGTACAGGCCGCCGATGTCGGTGATCCGGCTGAGCGCCACGTACGTCTGCCCCGGGCTGAACACGCGCGCCCCCAGGTCGACGATGGCGCGGTCGTAGGTCTTGCCCTGCGACTTGTGGATGGTGACCGCCCACGCGAGCCGCAGCGGGAACTGCGTGAAGTCGGCCACCACGTCGCGCCGCAGCTGCTTCGTGGTGGGCGAGTACGAGTACTTGTGCTTCTCCCACGTGACCGGCTCGACCTCGTGCACGACGCCGTCGAGCTCCACGTACACGTTCGTGTCGATGCGCGTGACGACCCCGACGGATCCGTTCACCCAGCGCTGGTCCACGTCGTTGCGGAGGAACATCACCTGCGCGCCGATCTTGAGGTCGAGCTTCTCGTCGGCCGGGTAGGTGCGGCCGCCGAAGTCGCCCGTGACGTCGGCGGTGGCGGTGAGCGAGCGGCCGGGCAGGCGCTTGAGGGCCTCCGCGTTGATCCGGTTGACGGTGTCGTTGCGCGTGGCGAGCGTGATGGCGCCGTCGGTCGGAGCCGGCCGCGCGCCCGCCGCGTTCAGCACGCCGGCGATCTCGGCCGTGACGCGTCCGTGGCGCACGGCGTTGAGCATCTCCTTGAACGCCTCCTCGTGCTGCCGGTGGATCTCGGTGAGCTCGTAGATCCGCAGCTGCGCCTCCTCCCACACCTTCGCGTCGAAGAACCACATGGAGCGGTAGCGGTCGGCGAAGTAGGCGCGCTCGTCGCCGTCGCCGGGCACGGGGGCCAGCTGGTACGGATCCCCGAACAGCACGACCTGCACGCCGCCGAACGGCACGTCCTTCTTGTGGCGCGCCTGGCGGAGGCTGCGGTCGATGGCGTCGACGAGGTCGGCGTTGACCATGGAGACCTCGTCGATGACGAGCGTGTCGATGGTGTTGAGGAGCTTCCGCAGCTCGCCCGTCTGCTCGATCTCCTCGTCGGCGATGACGCCGATGGGCAGCTTGAACAGCGAGTGGATGGTCTGCCCGCCCACGTTCAGCGCCGCCACCCCGGTGGGCGCGCAGATGACGATCTGCTTCTCCGTGTTCCACGACAGGTGCGTGAGGAGGGTCGACTTGCCCGTGCCGGCGCGACCCGTGACGAAGATGTGGTCGCGCGTGCCCTCGATGGCCTGGAAGACGGCGGCCTGCTCCGGGGAGAGGGGGACCGTGCTCACGCGGGGCTCCTGGCGGTTCGGGGGTGGATGCGGCGCGGACCGACGGCGGCGGCGCGGCGCGGATGCGCACTCGAATCTACCCCGGGCCCGCCCCGGCCGGTCGCGGATCCGCCGCCCGTAGGATGATCCGCATGCCGAGCCCCGCCGTCGACGCGCGCGGGGAGCTGCGTCGGGCCGTGGTCCTCTGGTCGGTGCTCGCGGCCCTGCTCCTCGGGGCGTTCGCCGGCACCGTCGCGACGCTCGACCGCACCGTCTTCAGCGCCCACGGGTTCGTGCGCTCCTACCTCGACGCGCTCGCCCGCGAGGACAGCCGCGACGCCCTCGCCACCCCCGGCGTGGTGCTGCCGGACGACGGGAGCCGCGCGCTCCTCGACGACCGCGCCCTGCCCGGCCTCGCCGACGTCGAGCTCGTCTCCGACGAGCGGGCGCCCGACGGCGCCGACGGCGAGCGCGTGGTCACGTACTCCTACACGCTGCCGTCCGGCCCCGGATCCACGGCCTTCCGCGTGCGGGAGACGCCGGCCGCGCTCGGCCTCTTCGACCGCTGGGAGTTCGCGACCAGCCCGGTGGCCGCCGTCGACCTCGAGCTCCGGCACGCCGCGACCTTCACCGCGAACGGGCTCGCGGTCTCCGCGACGGCGGGCGGCGACGCGGCCGCGGGCGCTGGATCCACGTACCTCGTGCTCGCGCCCGCCGACCTCGCGCTCGACCACGCGTCGTCGTTCCTCCAGGCCGAGCAGACCGACGTCGCCGTCACCGACCCCGGCAGCGTCGTGCCCGCGCGCGTCGACGCCGAACCCACCCCGGAGCTCATCGACTCCGTGCAGGCCGAGGTCGAGTCGTACCTCACGGCGTGCACCACGCAGGCCGTGCTGTTCCCGTCGGGCTGCCCGTTCGGGAAGTCGATCCGCGACCGGATCACCTCGCCGCCGGTGTGGACGATGACGGCCATGCCCGAGATCACGCTGCGCCCCGCGAGCGACGACCCGGCCGACCTCGACTGGGTCGTGCCCTCCACGGTCGGCACCGCGCACATCCAGGTGCCCGTCCGCTCCCTCTACGACGGCACCGTGAAGGACCTCGACGAGGACGTGCCGTTCAGCGTGAGCTGGCGCGTGACGCTCGACGAGGACGCGGGCGTGCGGATCCAGGGCCTCTAGCCGATCGCGACCCTCTCGCGCGGGCATGGTGCGCACCGGCCGCGGGAGGAGCAGGATCGGGAGCCACAGGGTCCCCGCGGCCGCGGGGTCCGCCATCCGAGGAGCGTCCATGTCCGCGATCATGACCCCGTACCTGTCCTTCCGCGACCAGGCGGCAGACGCGCTGCGCTTCTACCAGGGGGTCTTCGGCGGCGAGCTCACGACGACCACGTTCGGCGAGCAGGGCATGAGCCCGGATCCCGCGGAGGCCGACAAGGTCATGCACGGCCGGCTGGACTCCGGCGCGGGCTTCGTGCTGATGGCCTCGGACACCCCGGCGTCGATGGGCGTGCCGAGCGGATCCGCCATCACGCTCTCGCTCTCGGGCGACGACGCGGAGGTGCTCGGCGGCTGGTGGGACGCGCTGACGGCGGACGGCACCATCGTCCTGCCGCTCGAGGTGGCGCCGTGGGGCGAGCGGTTCGGCATGTGCACCGACCGGTACGGGATCGACTGGATGGTGTCGATCGCGACGGCGGCGGCCGGCGCCTGACCCGCAGCCCCCGGGCCCGGGCTCGCGCCGGCCTGAGGCATCAGGCCTCAGGCCCAGCGGCCCCCGCGCGGCACGATGAGCGGCGTGTGCGAGACGGGGTCGTCGATCACGAGGCAGGGCAGCCCGAAGACCTCCTCGACGAGCTCCGCGGTGACGATCTCGCGCGGGGCGCCGGACGCGACGACGCGGCCGTCGCCCATCACGATGAGGTGGTCGGCGTAGCGCGCGGCGTGGTTGAGGTCGTGCAGCACCGCGACGATGGTGCTGCCGCCGCGGTGCAGGTCGGCGAGGAGGTCGAGCAGCTCGATCTGGTGCGCGATGTCGAGGAACGTCGTCGGCTCGTCGAGCAGCAGCACGGGCGTCTGCTGCGCGAGCGCCATCGCGACCCACACGCGCTGGCGCTGGCCGCCGGAGAGCTCGTCGACGTGGCGGTCCGCGAGGTCGGCGACGCCCGTGTCATCCATCGCCCGCTGCACGGCGTCCTCGTCGCTCGCCGTCCACTGGCGGATGAGGTTCTGGTGCGGGAAGCGGCCGCGCGCCACCAGGTCGGCGACCGTGATGCCGTCGGGCGCGATCGCGCTCTGCGGGAGGAGGCCGATGATCCGCGCCGCCTCCTTCGCCCGGTACGACGCGAGCGGCCGGTCGTCGAGGAGCACGCTGCCGGCCGTCGGCGCGAGCAGGCGCGAGAGCGCACGCAGCAGGGTCGACTTGCCGCACGCGTTCGGGCCGACGATGACCGTGAACGACCCGTCGGGCACGTCGACGTCGAGCGCCTCGGAGATCACGCGGCGGTCGTACGCGAGCGTGACGCCCTCGGCGCGGAGGCGCGGCGCGGCGGTGGCGGGTGCGGCAGGCGGCGTCGCGGCGGGTGCGGCCGGCGCGGGCCCAGGTGCGGCGGTGCGAGCGGCGGCGGCGCCCGGCAGGGCGGATGCGGTGTCGTCCACGACGGGACCTCCAACGGGATCGGGTGCGGAAGCGGGATCGGGTGCGGGATCGGGATCGGGGCGGGGCGCGTCAAGCACGTCGGGCCGCCTCGCGGATCAGGAGCGCGATGAGGTAGACCCCGCCGACCACGACCGTGACGATGCCGACGGGCACCGTCCCGGGCAGCGCGTGCTGGGCCACGGAGTCGGCGGCGAGCAGGAGCAGCCCGCCGGTGAGCGCGGCCGGCACGAGCGGCAGGCCGGCGCTGCGCGTGAGGCGCCGGGCGATCTGCGGCGCGGCGAGCGCGACGAACGCGATCGGCCCGGCCGCCGCGGTCACGACCGCCGTGAGGGCGACGCCGAGGACCAGCAGCACCAGCCGCGTGGGCTCGGCCCGCACGCCGTGGGCGCGGGCCGCGTCGTCGCCGAGCTCGAGCTGCCGCAGCGGCCCGGAGAGCAGCAGGATCGCCGGCGCGAGCACGAGGAGGGCGACGAACGCGGGGAGCGCGCGGTCCCAGCCGACGAGCGCGAGGGATCCGGCGCCCCAGATCGACGCGGCCATCGCGACCTCGGTGCCCGCCTTCAGCAGCAGGAACGTGTTGACGCCGTGGAGCACGGCCGTGACCGCGATGCCCGTGATGATCAGCCGGAACCCCTGCACCCCGCCGCGGTACGCGAGCAGGTACACGACGAGCGCCGTGCCGAGCCCGCCCGCCAGCGCGCCGACCGCCGTGGGCAGGAACGTCGCGCCGGCGAGCGTCGTGACGATCAGCGCGCCCGTGTAGGAGCCGGTGGAGAAGCCGATGACGTCGGGCGACCCGAGCGGGTTGCGCGTGAGCGACTGGAAGACGGCGCCGGCCACCCCGAGCGCGGCGCCGAACGCGATCCCGGCGAGCACGCGCGGGAGGCGCCACTCGGTGACGATGGTGGTCGCGAACGAGCCGTCGGGCAGCACGAGGGCGCGGATCACCTCGGGCACCGTCAGCGGGTAGTCGCCCGTGCCGAGCGCCACGAGCGCGACGCCGACGATGACGACGGCGAGCGCCGCGCCCACGAGCGCCTCGCGCAGGCGGAGCCGCGTGCCGATGAGGGGCAGGCGCACGCTGCCGGCGACCCGGACGGCGGATCGGCCGGAGGGACGGCGCGCGGCGGACCGGCGCCCCGCGCGGGCGGGCGCGCTCACAGCCCCGACGCCCTCTGCCGGCGCACGAGCAGGATCAGCACGGGCGCGCCCAGCACGGCCGTCACGATCCCGGCGGGCAGCTCCGCCGGCCGCAGCACGACGCGCCCGACGATGTCCGCGGCGAGCAGCAGCACCGGCGCCAGCACGATCGTGTACGCGAGGATCCAGCGCTGGTCGGGCCCCACGATCCAGCGCGCGATGTGCGGGATCATCAGCCCGACGAAGGCGATCGGCCCGGCCATGGCGGTCGCGCCGCCCGCGAGCAGCGTCACGGCCACGACGGCCACCGTCCGCACCACGACCACGTTCGCCCCGAGGGAGCGCGCGAGGTCGTCGCCGAGCGCGACGGCGTCGAGACTGCGGGCGATGAGCGCGGCGAGCAGCACGCCCGCCGCGAGGAACGGCGCGACCGGCACGAGGGCGTCCCAGCCGCGGTCCTGCAGCGAGCCCGACTCCCACGCGCGCATGGCGTTGAAGCCCTGCGGATCCGCGAGCAGGAGGCCCGAGGTGATGCCCGCGAGCACCGCACCGAGGGCGACCCCGGCGAGCGTCAGGCGCACCGGATCGCCGCCGCCGCGCCCCGCGGAGCCCACCACGTACACGACGACGGCCGCCACGAGCGCCCCGCCGAAGGCGAACCAGAGGTAACCGCTCACGGCGGTCACACCGAGCACGCCCGTCGCGATCGCCACCGCGAACGCCGAGCCGGCGGTGACGCCGAGGATGCCGGGATCCGCCAGCGGGTTGCGCGTGACGGCCTGGATGAGCGCGCCCGCGACCCCGAGCGCGAGGCCCGCGGCGAGGCCGACGAGGGTGCGCGGCACGCGGAGGTCGGTGATCACGACGAGCTCGGCCGGGTCGCGCGGCCGTCCGGCGAGCGCGTCGACGACGGCGCCGAGCGGGATGTCGCGGGACCCGATGGCGATGCTCGCGAGGCACGCCAGCACGAGCACGCCGAGCGCCAGCAGGAGGCCCGCCGAGCGCGAGAGGCCGCTCCGCGCCCGGCCCGCGGGGGCGTCGGTGGCGGAGGCGCGCGCGAGGACCCGGAGCGACATGGCCCGGACAGCCTACCCCGCCCTTAGGTTAGGCTCCCCTTGCCTGATGGGATCCGCACCGGCCCGTCATCTACCCCGAGAGGCCCCGCACCATGAGGTTCCCCACCACCGGCTCCGCCCTCGTCGCGCTCGCCGTCGCGTCGCTCGCCCTGACCGGATGCTCGAGCTCCTCCGACCCGGCGGCCTCCGCTCCCCCCGCGTCCGGATCCGCGACCGGCGCCTTCCCCGCCACCGTCGACACGAAGTTCGGCGAGGTCACCGTGCCGAGCGAGCCGAAGCGCGTCGTCGCCCTCGGCTGGGGCGACGCGGAGACCGCGCTCGCCCTCGGCGTGCAGCCCGTGGGCGCCTCCGACTGGCTCGGCTTCGGCGCGGACGCGGACGGCGTCGGCCCGTGGGCGCAGGGCCTCTACACGGAGAAGCCGCAGATCATCGAGACGCTCGAGCCCTCCTACGAGGCCATCGCGGCGCTCAAGCCCGACCTGATCCTCGACACCAAGGGCTCGGGCGACCAGGCCCGCTACGACCGCCTCTCGCAGATCGCGCCCACCATCGGCGTGCCCGAGGGCGCCGACAGCTACCTCACCGACATGGAGGACCAGGTGGACATGGTCGCCGAGGCCCTCGGCCGGGAGGACCAGGGCGACGCCCTCCTCGAGGCGGTCGACCAGCGCTTCGACGAGGTCGCCGCCGCGCACCCCGACTGGAAGGGCAAGACGGTCACCGCGGCGACCAAGACCAGCGAGGGCTGGGGCGCCTACGTCGAGGGCAGCGAGCGCGTCGCGTTCCTCGAGAAGCTCGGCTTCGTGCAGAGCCCCACCATCGCGGGGATCCCCGCCAACGCCGGCGGCTTCTCCGTCGACGTCTCCTCCGAGCAGCTCGACCTGCTCGACGCCGACGCGATCGTGGCGTTCCCGATCTTCATCGACAAGGCCGTCATCACCGACGACCCGCTGTGGCAGGCGATCCCCGCGGTCGCCGCCGGGCACTCCATCGTCCTCGACGGCGACGTGTCGTCGGCCTACTCGATCGGCACCACGCTCTCCACGGGCTACGCGCTCGACCGGCTCGTGCCGCTGCTGGAGACCGCCACGTCCTGATCCGGATCCGCACCACCGGGGCCCGCCGCGCGCATCGCGTGGCGGGCCCCGTCACGTCCGGCGGCTACGCGTCGAGCATCTCCGTGAGCGCCCGGCGGTAGTCCTCGAACGCGCGGCGGCCGACGGTCGTGAGCGCGAGGTAGGTCACCGGCTGCCGCCCCTCGTGCGTCTTCCGCACCTCCACGTAGCCGGGATCCTCGAGCTTCCGCAGGTGCGTCGACAGGTTGCCGGCCGTCATGTCGAGGATCTCCTGGAGCCGCGGGAAGGACAGCGCCTCCCCCGCGTCGAGCGTCGCGAGCGACGCGACGATCCGCAGACGGGCCTGGGCGTGGATCACCGGATCGAGGTCAGCCAAGGCGGGCTCGCAGCGAACGGCGGGCGCGGGCCCCGCGCACGGCGACGGCGATCCCCGTGACGAGGTACGCGCCGCCGCCGACGACCGCCATCACCAGGTAGTTGCCCGGGTAGCCCGCGAAGGGGGCGGCGAGCGCGGCGACCACGAGGATCGACCCGAGGAGCAGCGACGTCCGCGAGTGGAAGAGCGCGGCGGTCGACAGCAGCATCATCCCGGCCACGAAGGAGAAGCCCGATGTGTAGAAGATCGAGAGCAGGCGGCTCGGGGCGTCGTTGAGCGCGAGCCCGATGCCGAGCACGTAGACCGAGACCATGGCCACCGACCAGCTGATCCCGTAGACGCGCCCCTGCCAGCGCGCCTCGCCCGTGGTCTCCAGGCCGGCAGAACCGCGGATCCCGAGCACCACGCTGACGACCACGCCCACGCCGATGAGCCCGGCGAAGATCCCGACGGCCGCGGGGAGCGGCAGGCTCACGGCGTCCGACCCGTCGATGAGCCACAGGGCCGTGTAGCCGAGGATCCACGCGACGCCCCAGACCACCTCCATGATCCAGACGAACGAGGTCTGCGCGTCGACCGCGACCCGCCGCTGGTCCTCCATGAGCGCGTGCATCGTCCGCGGGTCGGGCGCGGGCCCGTCATCGTCGACCTCGTCCGTGCGCATCGTGGTGTCCATCTCCGCCTCTCCGCGGGCGACCCTCGCCCGCCGGGCTCCCGCCCTCGCTACTTTGTAACGCAAAGTGCTTTGCCGTGTCAATGGCATGTCGCAGGATGATGCGCCGGGCGACCCCCTCGGCCATGATCGACACCACGGCGCCGCGACCGGCGCCCGTGATGGAGGACCGTGATCCGCGTGCGCCCGACCCGCCCCCCGCTCGCCCCCGACCGCCGAGACGAAGACGACGTCGCCCGCCGCCCGCTGATCCCCGTGGCCGCAGGCCTGGCCTGGGTCGCCGCCGCCGTCGTCTACGTCGGCACCGAGGCCGTCGCCGCGTCCGCCTTCCCCGGTTACAGCTACTCCGCCAACTACATCAGCGACCTCGGCATCCCCGAGGTCGCCGAGTACCAGGGCCGCGCGATCGACTCGCCGCTCGCGGCGGTGATGAACGCGGGCTTCATCCTCCAGGGCGTCCTCTACCTCGCGGCCGCCGTGATCGCGACCCGCGCCCTCCGCGCCGGCCCCCGCCGCGCCTTCCTCGTCCTCGCCGCCGTGCACGCGGTCGGGATCACGGTGGTCGGCCTCATCCACGGCAGCGCGTCGAGCGCGGCCAGCGGCATCGGCTGGATGCACGTGGTCGGCGCCGGCATGGCGATCATCGCGGGCAACGCGGCGTCGATCGTGGCGGGCCTCGGCTCGGGTCGCGCTGGAGCCGCCCGCGCGTATCGCGTCGCGAGCGTCGCGCTGGGCGTCGTCGGCCTCGTCGCGCTCGCCCTGCTCCAGACCCTCGGCGGGTCGGGCATCGACGGGATCTGGGAGCGCGGATCCGTCTACACGGTCACCGCGTGGGAGCTGATGACCGGCGTCGCCGTCCTCGTCGCCGCGCGACGGACGCGCACGCACTGAGACGGGTCGGCGCACCGAGCGGACCGGCGCACCGACGGCCCCGGATCAGCGCCGCTCGGTCGCCTGCAGCGCCTCGAGGTTGCGGTTGTACGCCTCGAGCTCCGCGTCCCCGTCGCGGTCGGCCTTGCGGTCGTACCGGACGGAGTCGCGGGTGTCGCTCTTGCTCCACATGATCGCCGTGACGATCGCGAGGATCACCGTGGGGATCTCGCCGATGCTCCACGCGATCCCGCCGCCCGCCTGCTGGTCGGCCAGCGCGGTCTCGCCCCACGGCCGGCCCATCGCGCCGAACCAGTCCGCGAGCAGCAGGCCGGTGCCCGTCATGAGCGACAGGCCGAAGAACGCGTGGAACGCCATGGTGGCGAGCAGGAGCAGCAGGCGCATCGGGTACGCGAGGCGCACGGGCATCGGGTCGACGCCGATGAGGTTCTGCGTGAACAGGTACCCGACGATGAGGAAGTGCACGATCATCCACTGGTGCCCGATGTGGTCGGTCGTGGCCCAGCTGAACAGCGGCGAGTAGTAGAAGACGAGCAGCGATCCGGCGAAGAGCACGGCGGCCACGATCGGGTGGCCCACGAAGCCCGCGAACCTCGAGTGCACGGCCAGGAGGATCCACTCGCGTCCGCCGCGGCTGCCGTCCTGCCGCTTGCGGATGGCCCGCATCGCGAGCGTGACCGGGGCGCCCGGCACGAGCAGCAGCGGGATGACCATGGCGAGCACCATGTGCGCCAGCATGTGCGAGCTGAAGAGGTACTTCTGGTAGACGTTCACGCCGCCGTTGGTGATGTAGAAGAGGCCCACCATGCCGGCGACCCAGAGGATCGAGCGGTGCACGGGCCACGCGTCGCCGCGCTTCCGCAGGCGGTGCACGCCCGCCAGGTAGAAGAAGACGCCGAAGGCGCACAGCAGGATCCAGAGCAGGTCGAAGTTCCACTCGGTGAGGTAGCGCATCGGCGTCAGCTCGGGCGGCAGGGGCTCGCCGGTGAGGATCTGCGCGGGCGTCGGATCCGGCAGCTGCGTCGCGACGACCTGGCTCACGGGCGGCGCGGTTCGGGCGAGCGCCGCGGCCACGCCGGACGCGACGCCCATGAACGCGAGCTCGGCCGTGACGAGCCACCAGAACGGCCCGCGCGCGGACGCGCCGCGCTCCTCGAGCCGGCCGATGAGCACGCGCCGGTACGCGGCGCCGAACAGGCCGAGCGCCAGGAGCGCCGCCACCTTCACCAGCACCAGCAGCCCGTACGCCGTCAGCAGCCGGTCGAGCGAGCCCACGCGGATCTCCGCGCTCACGTACCCGGACGCCGCGACGACCACGAAGCACACGAGCGCCACGGAGGAATAGCGCCGCAGCACCGGCACGAGCCGGTCGCCGTCGAGCTTCGACCGCAGCAGCACCATCGTCAGGAGCCCGCCGAGCCACACGGCCGCGAACACGAGGTGGAGGCCGAGCGCGTTGACTGCGGCGTCGTGGCCCTCGGTGCCGCCCGCGTGACCCTGCTGCGCCATGGGCACGAGGCCGCCGACCGCGATCACGAGCACGATCGCGATGGCGGTGTGGTTGCGCACCGCGAAGCACAGCACCGTGACGGTCGCGGCGATCAGCGTGGTCGCGAGCCACGCCTGGCCCACGGAGATCTGCGTCAGCACGAGCCCGAGGCTCGACCCGAACTCCGGGCTGAGGGAGAACGGCGTGCCGGAGACGCTGAGGAAGGTGAAGAAGGCGGTGATCGCGGAGGCGACCGTCCAGAGGGCCGCTCCCGCGGCGGCGATGTCCAGCGCGCGCCCGTACTCCGGGCGCTTCCGCGACAGCGCGAACACGGCGAGCAGGAGCGCGCCGATGGCGGTGGCGGCCGTGATGTTCACCATCATCTTCGCGGCGGGCAGCCCGTAGCGGACCACGGGACCCGCGTCCTCGAGCAGCTGCGGGGCGGCTCCTCCGCCGATGGCGAGCGCGGCCAGGAGGGAGAGGAACGCGACGATGAGGAGGGCGGCGGGCCCCGCGACGCGGAGGAGTCTGGGCATGAGGGGATCAGCCTAACCGGCGACCGCTGACGGCCGGCTGGCCGCGCGTCGGCGCATGACGGGCCCGACGACGGTGATCGCGCACGCGACCGGGAACGCGACAGCGGGGGCGCCGACCGGAGTCGGCGCCCCCGCTGGGCGTGTGGTGAGGAGGACTACTTGACGGCGGCCTTGAGCTTGCTGCCGGCGGAGACCTTGACGCCCTTGGACGCCTTGATCTCGAGGGGCTCGCCCGTCTGCGGGTTGCGGCCCGTGCGCGCGGCGCGAGCCGTCTGCTCGAACGCGACCCAGCCCGGGATCGTGACCTTGACGCCGTCGGCGACGTTGGTCGCGACGGTGGAGAAGAGCGCGTCCAGCACGCCGTTGACGGCGGCCTGGCTCTGGCCCGACTCCGCGGCGACGGCGGCAACGAGCTCGGTGCGGTTGAGTGACTTGTCAGCCATGGGTGTCCTCCTCGGACCTGGTGCCGTTCTCGTCGAGCGGCCGTGTGGTGGATGGTGTCTGTCTACGTCAGCGGACCGTGGGAGCCGAAGAGGCCATCAGCGGTCCGTTCGGCCGTACGGCCGCTTGGAACCTACCAGCTGGACTTCGTGATGCCCGGAAGCTCGCCGCGGTGGGCCATGTCACGGAACCGCACGCGGGAGATGCCGAACTTCGACAGGTTGCCGCGGGGGCGACCGTCGATGCCGTCGCGCTGGCGGACGCGGACGGGCGAGGCGTCGCGCGGGAGGCGCTGGATGCCGGCGCGGGCCGCCTCGCGGCTCTCGTCGGTGCCGTTCGGGTCCACGAGGGCCTTCTTCAGCTCGAGGCGCTTCGCGGCGTACCGCTCGACGATGACCTTGCGCTGCTCGTTGCGGGCGATCTTGCTCTTCTTGGCCATGGTTAGCGCTCCTCGCGGAAGTCGACGTGCTTGCGGACGACCGGGTCGTACTTCTTCAGCACGAGGCGGTCGGGGTTGTTGCGGCGGTTCTTGCGGGTCACGTAGGTGTACCCGGTGCCGGCCGTCGAACGGAGCTTGATGATGGGACGGACGTCCTGCTGCTTGGCCATTAGATCTTCACCCCACGACCGAGGAGGTCCTTGACGACGGACTCGATGCCGCGGGCGTCGATGACCTTGATGCCCTTCGCGGAGAGCGTGAGCTTGACGTTGCGACGCAGCGAGGGGACGTAGTACGTCTTCTTCTGCACGTTCGGGTCGAAGCGGCGCTTGGTGCGCCGGTTCGAGTGCGAGATGTTGTGTCCGAAGCCGGGGACGGCGCCGGTCACCTGGCAGGTTGCTGCCATGGTTTCCTCCGTAGGTACCGTAGGGCGAGACCGCCCTACCCAAGATGACTTGTCGGCACGCCGGGTCCCCGGATCTCGGTGAGGAGGGGGATCGGCGCACATGCGAGCGGATGAGCCGCTCGGCCAAGGATCGAGGCTACGCGACGACACGCCCGGACGCAAGCCGGGGGCCCGGGATCATGCGGATGCGGGGGCCTCCGCGGTGCCGTCGGCGGGCACCTCGGCGGCGGCGGCCTCGGCCGCGCGACGCGTGCACTCCGCGCAGAGCCCGAAGACGTCGACCACGTGGCTCGGCGCCGTGAAGCCGTTCTGCGCCGCGACGTCGTGCGCCCACGACTCGACCGCGTCCGCCGCGATCTCCACGGTCTTGCCGCACACGCGGCAGATGAGGTGGTGGTGGTGGCCGCCCGTGGCGCACGTGCGGTAGAGCGCCTCGCCGTCGGGCGACTGCAGCGAGTCCGCGTCGCCCTCCGCCGCGAGGTCGCCGAGCGCGCGGTACACGGTGGCCAGGCCGATCGGGGATCCCGCGTCGTGCAGGCGCGCGTGGAGCCGCTGCGCGCTCACGAAGTCCGACGACGCGTCGAGCGCCTGGCGCACGGCCTCCCGCTGCCACGTGTTCCGCTTCATGCCCGTGCCCTCCCGGCGGGCGATCCTCCCCGCCCCGACAGGGTACGCGTCCCGCCCGACGTCCCGGTGCGCGCCTGGAGGGCGTCGACCCCGCGGCAGACCAGGTAGATCGCGAACGAGATGGTGGTGACGTACGGGCTGATGGGGATGCTGCTGCCGAGCGCGAGGAGGATCCCGCCCACGATGCTCGTCAGCGCGAACAGCACGCTGAGCGAGACGACCACCCGCGGGGTCGAGGAGACGCGCATGGCGGCGGCCGCCGGCGTGACCAGCAACGAGAGCACGAGCAGCGCGCCGACGATCTGGATGGAGACCGCGGTGCCGAGCCCGAGCAGCACCATGAACACGATCGAGAGCAGGCGCACGGGGATGCCGCGCGCGGCCGCCACGTCGGGGTCGACGCTCGCGAACATCAGCGGCCGCCAGACGACGGCGAGCCCCAGGATGACGACGGCGCTGATCGCGACGAGGTAGCCCAGCTGCGGGTTGTCGACGGAGACGATCTGGCCCGTGAGCAGGCCGAACTTGTTGCTCGCGCGCCCGTCGTAGAGCGCGAGGAAGAGGATCCCGAGGCCCAGGCCGAACGGCATGATCACCGCGATGATCGAGTTGCGGTCCTTCGCGCGGGTGCCGAGCACGCCGATGGCGACGGCCGCCACGAGCGAGCCGACGAGGGATCCGCCGACCACGTTCACGCCGAGCAGCAGGGCGGCCGCGGCGCCGGCGAACGAGAGCTCGCTCACGCCGTGGACCGCGAACGCGAGGTCGCGCGTCATCACGAAGACGCCGATGAGGCCGCCGACGACGCCGAGCACGGCGCCCGCGATGATGCTGTTCCGCAGCAGCGCGACGAGCGCGCCGTAGTCGGAGAAGTCGAACAGACGCGACCAGACGTCGCCCGCGTCGGCGAGGAGGTGGATCACGCGGCCCTCCCGTCGGCGGCGGGCTCGCCCGCGGAGCCGTCGGCGTGCACGCCGTGCGACCCGTGGTCGCCGTGCTCGTCGTGCGCGTGGTCGTCGTGCGAGTGGTGGTCGTGCGGGTCGTCGGGCGAGCCGACCACCACGATGCGGCCGCGCACGCGCACCACGTCGACCGGGGTGCCGTAGAGCGAGCTGAGCACCTCGGAGTCGAGCACCTCGTCGGGCGTGCCGATGCGAAAGCGCCCGCCCACGAGGTAGAGGACGCGGTCGACCATGTCGAGCACGGGGTTGACGTCGTGCGTGACGAAGACGACCGCGGCGTCGGTGTCGCGGCGATGCCGGTCGATCAGCTCGCTGACCACCCGCTGGTGGGCGAGGTCGAGGCTGAGGAGCGGCTCGTCGCAGAGGAGGAGCCGCGGATCCGACGCGAGCGCCTGGGCCACGCGCAGCCGCTGCTGCTCGCCGCCCGAGAGGGCCGCGACCGGCGCGTCCGCGTACGCCGTGGCCCCGACGGCCTTGAGCAGCTCGTCCACGCGGGCGCGCTCGGCCCGGCGGCTGAGCGGCAGCCCCCACCGGTGGCCCGTGACGCCGAAGCCCACGAGGTCCCGCGCGCGCACCGGGGTCGACGCGGTGATGAGCTTCTGCTGCGGGATGTAGCCGATGCGCCGCGCTCCGCGGCGCACCGGCTCGTCGAGGAACCGCATCTCCCCCGACGTGAGGCGCTGGGCGCCGAGGACGGACTTGAGGAAGCTGGTCTTGCCGGATCCGTTCGGGCCCAGCACCGCGACGAACTCGCCGGGCGCCACGTCGAGGTCGAGTCCGCTCCAGAGGGTGCGCGCGCCGAACGACAGCGTCGCGTCCCGGAGGCTCAGGACGGCTGGGCCGGTCACGATCCCTTGATGGCGGAGGCCACGGCGTCGACGTTGGCGGTCATCCACTCAACGTACCCGCTGCCCGCGGGCAGGTCGGCGGGCAGCGTCTCGGTGACCGGCACGACCGGGACGCCGGCGGCCTTCGCGGCGGCAACGACCTGGTCGGTCGTGGCGCCCGTGGTCTGCGCGTTGTAGACGAGCGCGGCGACCTTCTTCTCCGCGAAGAGCGCGAGCGTCTCCTTCAGCACGTCGGCGGGGACGTCGGTGCCCTCCTCGATGGCCTCGCTGAACTCGTCCGGCGTGCGGTTCTCGAGGCCCATGGCGCTCGTCAGGTACAGCGGCACGGGCTCGGTGATGGCGACGCCCTTGCCGGTGCCGGCGGGCTTCGCGGCGGCCTCGGCGGAGGCGATGCCGTCGAGCTTCGCGGTGAACGCCTGCTCGTTGGCCTCGAAGGTGGACGCGCCGGACGCGTCGGCCTTCGAGAACGCCTGCTCGATCTCCTCGGCGAGCTTCTTCATCGTGGGCACGTCGTACCAGACGTGCTCGTTCAGCTCGCCCTCGGCGGGCTTCTGGTCGAAGCCCGAGATGTCGACCGCGTTGAGGAGGACGGGGCTCTTGCCGCCGGGGAGGGCCTGGATCATCGTGTCGACGAAGTCGTCGTAGCCGCCGCCGTTCTGGATCACGACGTCGGCGGTCGAGAGCGTGAGCTGGTCGCGCGACGTGGCCTGGTACTCGTGCGGGTCCTTGTCGGGGCTGTCGATGATCGACGTCACCTTCACGTCGTCGCCGCCGATCTGCTTCGCGATGTCGCCGTAGACGTCGGTCGAGGCCACGACCTCGAGCGTGCCGCCGGACGCGGACGCCGTCGCGTCCCCGGAGGAGGAGGCGGATCCGGATGCGCAACCCGCGAGCGGGACGGCGAGGAGCGAGGCGGCGAGCAGGGCGGTGAGGGGGCGTCGGTTCATGGATCCGAGATTACGGTATCGATAACGGGTATCAGTACCACGGTGCCCCCGCTGTGGAGTCGCGGCCGCGCCTCACTCCAGGAGCAGCGCGGGCTCTTCGATGATGCTCGCGACGTCCGCCAGGAAGCGGCTCGCCACGTCGCCGTCGACCACGCGGTGGTCGAAGCTCGCGCCGATGGTCGTGACGAAGCGCGGACGCACCTCGCCGTCGACGACCCACGGCTTCTGCTTGATCGTGCCGAGCGCGACGATCGCGACCTCGCCCGGGTTGAGGATCGGCGTGCCCGTGTCCATCCCGAAGACGCCGATGTTCGTCAGCGTGATGGTGCCCTGGCTCATGTCCGCCGGGCTCGTCTTCCCGTCGCGGGCCGTGAGCGTGAGCTGCTCGAGCGCGCGGGCGAGCTCCAGCAGCGACATGGCCTGCGACTCCTTCACGTTCGGCACGACGAGGCCCCGTGGCGTCGCGGCGGCGACCCCGAGGTTCACGTAGTGGCGGACGATGATCTCCTGGTCGGTCCAGGAGGAGTTGACCGTGGGGTTGCGGCGGACGGCCCAGATCATGGCCTTCGCCATGATGAGGAGCGGCGAGACCTTCACGCCCGCGAAGTCGGGGGACGCCTTGAGGCGCTTGACGAACTCCATGGTGCGGGTGGCGTCGACGTCGACGAACAGGCTCACGTGCGGCGCCTGGAACGCGCTCTGCACCATGGCCGCGGCGATGACCTTGCGGACGCCCTTGACCGGGATCCGGTCCTCGCGCGCGTCCGGCCACTCGGGCGTCTCGATGTTCTTGAAGACGCTCGCCTGCTGGGCGGTGCGGATGACGTCCTCGCGCGTGATCTCGCCGACGAGGCCGGTGGCCTCGACCTCCGCCAGGTCGACCTCGAGGTCCTTGGCGAGCTTCCGGATCGGGGGCTTCGCGATGATCGGCACGGCCGACGCGGCGGGCACCGAGGCGGGGCGCGGAGCGCGGGCCGCCGGGGCGGCGGGCGAGGAGGCGCCGGGACGCGCGGGGGCCGCGGCGGGCTCGGCGCGGCGACGGCGGCTCGCGACCTTGCCGACCGTGCCGTAGCCCACGAGCACGGCACCCGAGGTCTCCTCGGCGGCGGGCGCGGGCGGCGCCACGGGCTCGCGGTCCTCGATGGCCGTGTCGTCCTCGATCACCGTCTCGTTCGGCAGCGCCATCTGCGCGGGCGTCTCCGCCGGACCGGAGACGCCGGGCGAGCCCTGCGCGATCGCGATGATGGGCGTGCCCACCTCGACCGTCTGACCCTCCTGCACGAGCAGCCCGGAGACCGTGCCCTCGAACGGGCTCGGCAGCTCCACGAGCGACTTCGCGGTCTCGATCTCGACGATCACCTGGTTGAGCGCCACGCGGTCGCCCGGCTGCACGCGCCACGAGACGATCTCGGCGTCGATGAGGCCCTCGCCCACGTCGGGCAGGGTGAACTGGGAGTCGGCCATCGTGCGGGTCCTCTTCTCACGTGCCGCGCGGGCGGCGGGCGGCGTCTTAGTAGGCGAGCGAGCGGTCGACGGCCTCGAGGATGCGGTCGGCATCCGGGAGGTACAGCGTCTCGAGCTTCGCGGGCGGGAACGGGGCGTCGAAGCCGGAGACGCGGATCACCGGCGCCTCGAGCGAGTAGAAGGCGCGCTCGGTGACGGTGGCCGCGATCTCGGAGCCGACGGACACGTGGCCCGGCGCCTCCTGCGCGACGACGAGGCGGCCCGTGCGCTGCACGGACTCGAGGATGGGGCCGTAGTCGACGGGCGACAGCGAGCGCAGGTCGACGACCTCGACGCTCGTGCCCTCCTCGGCCGCGAGCTCGGCGGCCTGCAGCAGCATCGACACCATGGCGCCGTGGCCGACGAGCGTGACGTCGGTGCCGGAGCGGACGACGCGGCTCTCGTGCAGGCCGATGCCGGGGGCCGAGAAGTCGACCTCGCCCTTCGGCCGGTAGCGCGCCTTGGGCTCGAAGAACATGACCGGGTCGTCGCTCTGGATGGCCTCCTGGATCATCCAGTAGGCGTCGTGCGGCGTGCTCGGGCTGACCACGCGGAGGCCGGGGGTGTGCGCGAAGTACGCCTCGGGGCTCTCCTGGTGGTGCTCGATCGCGCCGATGTGGCCGCCGTAGGGCACGCGGATGACGACGGGCATGCGCATCGCGCCCTCGTGCCGGTTCGTGATCTTGGCGAGCTGGCTCGTGATCTGGTCGAAGGCCGGGTAGATGAAGCCGTCGAACTGGATCTCGCACACGGGCCGGTAGCCGCGCATCGCGAGGCCGATGGCCGTGCCGACGATGCCGGACTCCGCGAGCGGGGTGTCGATGACGCGGCGCGCGCCGAAGTCGCGCTGCAGGTGCTCGGTGATGCGGAAGACGCCGCCGAGCGGGCCGATGTCCTCGCCCATGAGCAGGACCCTGTCGTCCTCCTCGAGCGCGCGGCGGAGGCCGGCGTTGAGCGCCTTCGCCATGGGCATGCTCTCGATGCCGGCGGGGGCGCCGTCGCCGCCCGCGGATCCGGCGGCGCCGGCGCTCGCCTCGGCGCGGTCGATGGTGTCGGTCATCGGGTCCCTCCCAGCGAGGCCTCGTAGCGCTCGAGCCACTCGCGCTGCTCCGCGGTGACGGGGTGCGGATCCGAGTAGACGTGGTCGAAGATGCCCGTGAGCGGCGGGCCGGTGAGCTCGATGGTGCGGCGGCGGACGTCGGCGGCGAGGTCCTTGGCCTCCTCGTCGATCCCGTCGAAGAGCGACTGCGGCGCTCCCTGGTTCCGCAGGTAGGCCTCGAGGCGGGCGATCGGGTCCTTCGCGACCCAGCCCTGCAGCTCCTCGTCGGTGCGGTACTTCGTGGGGTCGTCGCTCGAGGTGTGCGCGCCGACGCGGTACGTGAGCGCCTCGATGAAGGACGGGCCGCCGCCGTTGCGCGCATCGTCCAGGTGCTTGGCCGTGACCGCGTAGCTCGCGAACACGTCGTTGCCGTCGACCTGCGTGCTGGGCACGCCGAAGCCGCGCGAGCGGAGGTAGAGGGGCGTGCGCGACTGCGTGGCGACCGGGACCGAGATCGCCCAGTGGTTGTTCTGGAGGAAGAAGACCTGCGGGGTCTGGAAGCTCGCGGCGAAGACGAACGCCTCGCTCACGTCGCCCTGGCTGGTGGCGCCGTCGCCGTAGTACGCGATGACCGCGGTGTCGCGATCCGGGTCGCCGGTCGCGACGTCGCCGTCGAACGCGACGCCCATCGCGTAGCCCGTGGCGTGCAGCGCCTGCGAGCCGATGACCAGCGTGTAGAGGTGGAAGTTCCCGACCGCCGGATCCCAGCCGCCGTGCGTGACGCCGCGCATGAGGCGCACGATGTCGACCGGATCGATGCCGCGGATGAGCGCGACGCCGTGCTCGCGGTACGCGGGGAACACGTGGTCCTGCGGGCGGGTGGCGCGACCGGATCCGACCTGCGCCGCCTCCTGGCCGGTGCTCGGCGCCCAGAGGCCGAGGTGGCCCTGGCGCTGGAGGTTGGTGGCCTCGAGGTCGAACGCCCGCGTGAGGCGCATGTCGCGGAGGAAGCCGCGATGGTCGTCCTCCGTGAGTCGCTCGAAGTACGGGAGGAACTCCTCGGCGGAGTCGCTCGGTGCGAGCTCGCCCGCGGGGGTCAGGAGCTGGACCGTCACATCGCTTTCCGGCATCGTCCCAACCTACCGGCGCGCCGGGTGGCCCTCCGGCAGCCCCCGGACAATTCCCGCCGACGCGTTCAGTAGCTTCCGGACAGAGGCGGGCTCGCCGATCGTGACGCGGATGCCCTCGTCGGCGAAGGCGCGCACCACGAGTCCGGCGGCGGCCAGCTGCGACTCGACCTCCGCGGTGTCGGCGCCGGTCGCCAGCCACACGAAGTTGCCGTGAGGGCGCGGGACCTCCCAGCCCTGCTCGGTGAGCGCGCGCCAGGCCTCGTCGCGGTCGCGCGCGAGCACGGCCACGCGCTCCAGGAGCTCGTCCTCGTGCTCGAGCGATGCCAGCGCCGCGTGCTGCGCGTGGCCGGTGACCGAGAGCGGGATGGCGGCCGAGCGCGCCGCGTCGAGGATCCGCGGATGCCCCACCGCGTAGCCGATGCGCAGGCCCGCGAGCCCGTACGCCTTGGAGAAGGTGCGGAGCACGACGAGGTTCGGGTGGTCGGCGAGCAGGGACATGCCGTCGAGGGCATGCTCGGGCGCGACGAACTCCCCGTAGGCCTCGTCGAGGAGCACGAGCACGTCGCGCGGGACCGCGGCCAGCAGGCGCTCGAGGTCCTCCTGCGTCACGAGCGTGCCCGTGGGGTTGTTCGGCGTGCAGACGATGACGACGCGCGTCCGGTCGGTGAGCGCCTGGATCATGCCGTCGACGTCGTGCGAGTGGTCCGGCAGGTTCGGGACGGGGACGCCCGTCGCGCCGGCGACCGTGATGAGCGTGGGGTACGCCTCGAAGGAGCGCCACGCGTGCACGACCTCGTCGCCCGGGCCCGCGGCCGCCGTGATGAGCTGGGAGAGGATCGCCACGGACCCGGCACCCGCGTGCACGTGGTCGACCGTGACGCCGAAGCGCTCGGCGAGCGCGGTGCGCAGCAGGGTGGCGCCCGCATCCGGGTAGCGGTTCACGTCCCGCACCCGGTCGATGCGCGCGAGCACCGAGGGCAGCGGGTCGAACGGGTTCTCGTTGCTCGAGAGCTTGAAGTCGTCCTCGCCGGCGGGCTTGCCCTGGCGGTAGGCGACCATGGCGGCGATGGCCGGCCGGAGCCGGACGGGCGCCGCGTCGTCCGCGGACAGGTCGGGGACTGCGGGGTCGGAGGTCACCGGTCGATCCTACGGTCGCGTCGGGTGCCGGTTCACGGCCCCTCCCGGCGCCGTCTGACAGGATCGGGGCATGACCCGATTCCTCGTGCGCGTGGTCGTCAACGCGGTCGCGCTCTGGCTCACCACGCTCCTCGTCTCCGGCACGACCGTGACCGCCTACGAGCCGGGCGACGCGACGGCCACCGTGCTGACGTACCTGCTGCTCGGCGCGATCTTCGGCGTCGTGAACGGCGTGATCGGGACCGCCATCCGCATCGTGGCCTTCCCGCTCTACATCCTGACGCTCGGGCTCATCGCGCTCGTCGTGAACGGTCTGCTCTTCCTCCTCGTGGGGGCGATCTCGGGCGGTCTCGGCTTCGGCCTCACCGTCGACGGCTTCTGGTGGGGCGTGCTCGGCGCCCTGCTGATGGCGTTCTTCAGCTGGCTGGTGGGCCTCGTGCTGCGCCCGGTGACCGCGAGGGCCTGACCCGCGCGTCACATCCCACCGCCCGATCCGCGGGGCGGGGTGAGCGGGGCCCGCTCCGCCCGGTAGAGGTGGGACGCGACCGGCGTCGCCCCGTCGAGGAACCCGTGGAGCTCGTCGCGCGCCCGCTCCAGGAGCGGCGAGCGGGAGGCCTCCATCTCGGTCGCCGTCGCCCGATAGGTGCCCAGATCGTGCGCGTCCAGGACGCCCGCAGGCACCGTCGGCGCGAAGGCCGGCGTGCGCACCACGACGTCGTCGCCCGCGTCGCCGTCGGACGGGCGCACGCCGCCGAGCGCCGGGACGGGGTCGTCCGCGTGCTCCACCGCCACGCCGTCGATCCCCTGGCGGATCGGCAGCTGCCCGACCGGGGAGCCGAACGTGAGCTCGTGGGTCACGTGGAAGCCCGGGTCGTCGCCCACGGATCGCGCGAGGATCCCGCCCATCGAGTAGCCGACGACGTAGACCTCGTCCTCCGCGGTCGCGCCGGCCTCGCGGAGCGCCGTCTCAGCGGCGTGCACCGCGGATCCGCCCTCCGTCGCGAGCGCGGCCGCCGCCGAGGCCGGTCCGAAGTCCTCGCGGCCGGTGCCCGGATCCATGGTGACCATGCCGCCGAAGTACGCGACGAAGCGGCGGCGTCCGTCCGGCACCCGGTACTCCTCGACGCGCATCTGCGGGGTGCCGGGAACCGGGTCGGGGATCCGGTCGGCGAGGTCCTGCAGGCTCGTCGGCGCCGGACGGACGGCGTCACGGCGGACGTGGACCATCGCGGGCGCGTCGCGCAGGACGCCGAAGGCCCCCAGCGCGGCCAGGAGGCCAGCGGTCGTCTCCCGCACGCCGTCGTCGCCGGCAGGGCGAGCCGGGAGGAAGCGCGTGGCCGCGGCCGCGATGTCCGAGACCACGTCCCGGACGACGGCGGGCAGCAGGATCCGGAGGGGCCCGCCTGGGGAGGAGGGAGCCGCATCCGCCGCACCGTCGCCCGCGGCGGAGCGCACGCAGCGGTCGACGTCCCGCTCGCCGTCCGCGTACTCGGCGGCGACCCGGCGCAGGTCGGCGGCGAGCGCCCGCGCGTCGTGGGCGGCGGACGACAGGAGACCGCGCGGGGCGTCGAGGCTCGCATCGTGGTCGCCCGTGATCGTGGCGACCAGCGGCGGCAGGGCCAGCGCCCGCGCGTGGTCGTCGAGCCGACCTGCCTCGTCGTCGAGCCGCGCGGCGATGCGCGTGAGGTCGTCCGTCTCGACCGCGGTGCCGCCTCCCTCGGTGACGGTGAGCCCCTCGACCGCCGCGGTCACAGGCGCGCCCCGGGGCAGCCGGAGGGAGCGTGAGCATCGTGGAGGAGGGTGCCGGCGAGCGCCACCCGGCCGGCGAGGTCGTCGAGGGCGCCGATGAACGCGTCGTGCGCGCGTCCGGACCACGACGGGTCGTCCCGGCAGGAGGCGATGCCGCGGTGCGTCTCCGCCACCGCGTCGGCGAGCACGGCGAGCGCGTGCGCGCGCGTCTGTGCCTCGGCGCGGAGCTGGCCGGGCGTGCTGCCGCCCTCCCTCCCCATGCCTCCGAGCGGCTCGCCCCCACCCGCACTGCATCCGCCCGGCTGTTCCCGCATCGCGTCCCGTCCTCTCCCGTCGGCACGCATCGTGCGCCACGGCCGACACGGCAGGCAGCCGGACGCCGCATCCGGGGGACGGCGAAGGGATCCGAGGATGTGGGGAGGGGGCGCAGCCGACAGAATGGCCGCATGGGAGCCCCCGACTCTCCGGATCCGACGGCACCACCCGTCTTCCGGATCGCCTTCGTCTGCACCGGCAACATCTGCCGCTCCCCGATGGCGGAGGTCGTCTTCCGCGACCTCGTCCAGCGGGCCGGGTGCGCCGACCTCGTCTCGGTCACCAGCGCGGGCACGGGCGACTGGCACGTGGGCGAGCAGGCCGATGCCCGCACCCTCGCGGCGCTGGAGCGGAAGGGGCTGTCGGGATCCGCGCACCGGGCCAAGCAGTTCGACCCCGGATCGCTGCCGGAGCTCGACCTCGTGGTGGTCTTCGACCGCGGCCAGGAGCGGATCCTCCGCCAGTGGGCGCGCACGGAGGCGGACCGCGCGAAGGTGCACCTGCTGCTGTCCTTCGATCCTCCACAGGCCCACCTGCGGGACGTCCCGGACCCCTACTACTCCGACGCCGCGAGGTTCGACCAGGTCCTTGACATGATAGGTCGTGCCTCCCGGGCCCTCCTCGCGCAGGTGGAGCCCGGCATCCGTCCCCCCAGCTAGGAGATCGTCCGCATGAGCCCGTTGCCCCCGCAGGTGCTGAGCCCCCTCGACGGCCGCTACGCCCCCGTCGTCACCGAGCTCGGCGAGCACCTCTCGGAGGCGGGCCTCAACCGGGCGCGCGTCCACGTCGAGATCGAGTGGCTCATCCACCTCACCGATCGCTCCCTCCTCTCCCCCTCCCCGTTCACGGACGAGCAGAAGGCGGCGCTGCGCCGGGTCGTCGCGGAGTTCGGGCAGGAGCAGATCGACGCGCTCGCCCGCGTCGAGGCCGTCACGCGCCACGACGTGAAGGCCGTCGAGTACTTCGTGCGCGACCGCCTCGCGGAGCTCGGCCTCGGCCACGTCGCGGAGCTCACCCACTTCGCCTGCACGAGCGAGGACATCAACAACCTCTCCTACGCGCTCGTCATCGACCGCGCCGTGCGCGAGGTGTGGCTGCCGAAGCTCGTCTCCGTCGTCGGCGCCCTCCGCGAGCGGGCCCTCCTCTTCCGCGACGACGCGATGCTCTCCCGCACGCACGGCCAGCCCGCCACGCCCACGACGCTCGGCAAGGAGCTCGCGGTGTTCGTGCACCGGCTGGAGCGCCTGCGCGCCGACGTCGAGGACGTCGAGGTGCTCGGCAAGTTCAGCGGCGCCACGGGCACTTTCGCCGCGCACCTCGCGGCCGACGCCGACGTCGACTGGCCCGCCGAGTCGCGGGCGTTCGTCACGTCCCTGGGGCTCGTGTGGAACCCGCTCACCACGCAGATCGAGTCGCACGACTGGCAGGCGGAGCTCTACACGCGCATCGCGCACGTGAACCGGGTGCTGCACAACCTCTGCACCGACGTGTGGACCTACATCTCCATGGGCTACTTCCGGCAGATCCCGCAGGCGGGCGCCACCGGGTCGTCGACCATGCCGCACAAGATCAACCCGATCCGGTTCGAGAACGCCGAGGCGAACCTCGAGCTGTCGGACGCGCTGCTCGACTCGCTGGCGTCCACCCTCGTCACCTCGCGGCTGCAGCGCGACCTCACCGACTCCACCACGCAGCGCAACGTCGGCGTCGCGCTCGGGCACTCGCTGCTGGCGCTCGACAACATCGGACGCGGCCTCCTCGAGATCGACGTCGACCGGGCGCTGCTCGCGGCCGACCTCGACGCGAACTGGGAGATCCTTGGCGAGGCGATCCAGACGGTCATCCGCGCGGAGATCGTCGCGGGCCGCAGCTCCATCAGCGACCCGTACGCGGTGCTCAAGGAGCTCACGCGCGGCAAGCGCGTCGGCCGCGACGAGATGCGCGCGTTCGTGTCCGGGCTCGACATCGGCGACGCCGCCAAGGCGCGTCTCCTCGAGCTGACGCCCGCGGGCTACGCGGGGCTGGCGTCGCAGCTGGTCGACCACATCCTCTGATCCGGGCCGTCGGGACCCTCGTCGCGGGGTCCCGACGCGCGTCCGCGGCTCGGGGCGGTGCGGAGCCGATCCGAGCGGCTCAGTGCCGGGTCGGGCGGTCCGGGTGGTCCTGGTCGTCCATGTCCTGGAGCTCGTCGCGGTTCGGCTTGAACGACAGGGCGAGCATGGCGAGCATCACGAGGGCGCCGATGAAGGCCACGCCCGTGAACACGACCACGACCGTCCAGCCCTGGCCGTCGGCGGGCCGGGTGCTGAGCGCCACGATCAGCCCGACGAACGCGGCGAGCGCCGCCGCGATGCCGAGCAGCTCGGCGGGGCGCATGCGGTCCTTGCGGATGTTGGAAGTCACGGTCAGCTCGCGCTCTCGGTGGTCCGGGGGGCGTCCGCCGCGGAGGTCGCGGCGGGCGTGGAGGTGCCCCATTTCATGCTCAGGGCGGCGATGACCAGGAAGACCCCGACGATCGCCGCGTACGCGCCCAGCAGGCCGACGGCCACGACGGGAGCGGTGAGCTGGCCCTCGCGCTGCTCGACGCCGCCGTACTGGACGACGAGGTCCGGCGGGACGAGGAGGAAGGCCACGGCGAGGACGACGGTGAGCGCGCCGGTGGTGACCGCGTCGCTCGCACCCGGCACGCGACCGCGCGAGCGCAGGCCGGCGACGAGCTCCAGGAAGCCGGTGACGACGGCCCAGACGCTGACGACGTAGAGGAGCACGAGCACGCCGCCGTCGCGCGCGAGCAGCGCGGCGACGCCGGCGACGACGGTGAGGGAGCCCTGGACGAGGGCGCTCGTGCGGAGGCGCGCGGCCGGACCGCGGAGCACGCGGGCACCGAGACCCGCGGTGATCAGGCCGGAGAGGATCGCGAAGGCGCCGAACGCCGCGAGGCCGAGGGCCGGCGAGTGGTCGCTGGAGAAGGTGATGAACGCGGCGAGCGCGAGGGCGGGCAGTGCTCGGAGGAGCAGCACGGGCCAGTACGCCGCCCGGAACGTCAGCTCGTCCTCGGACACGGCAGCCTCTCTCTCCATCCGGGCCAGCCTACCCGGTGGGTTCCTGGGCGGATGCTCGCCGCGGGCCCGCGGCGACGCGCCCGCCGGGCTGGCCTAGGCTCGGTGGGTGACGAGTCCCCTGCCCCGTCTGGCCGCCGTGGCGGTCGGCGCGGTCGTCGGGCTCGCGGTCGTGTGCGCCGTGGGCGTGGCCAGCGGGATCGTCTACGCCAACCGCGCGTTCTGAGCCGCGGCGGCCCGTGCGCCGTCGGCCCGGATCCACGGCGCGGCTCCGCCCGGACGCCGCGCCGCCGGACGCGCGGCCCCCACCGGGCGCGGCCGGTAGCACGACCCGCCACCGCACCACGCAGAACGCAGAACGCAGAACGCACCACGCAACCGAGAGGCCCCGCCGTGCCCCAGCCCGAGACCGCGCCGCGGCCCGCCTCCGACGGCGGCCGCGCCACCGCGGGCTTCATCCCCGTCGACCGCGCCCTCGTCGCCGCACCGGAGGGGGCCGCCGCCGCGCTCGCCCGGCGCGACCGCCTGGCGCTCGGCATCGACATCGGCGGCACCACCCTCAAGGCGGGCATCGTCGACGTCACCACCGGGATCCGCCTCACGGAGCGCATGACGGTCGGCAAGCCCGTCGGCGGCGAGCCCGAGGACATCGCGGACGTGATCGCCGAGATCGTGCTGGAGCTCACGCCCGACGAGGACCTGCCGGTCGGCGTCGGCGTCCCCGGGATCGTGCGGGACGGCATCGTCCGCTCCTCGGCCCACATCTCCGACCGCTGGCTCGGCATGGACGCGCGCACCGCGATCCGCGAGCGCAGCGGCATCGACGTCCTCACGGTGAACGACGCCGACGCGGCCGGCGTCGCCGAGCTCGAGTACGGCGTGCTGCAGGGGCGCGGCGGCCTCGTGATCCTCACGACGCTCGGCACCGGGATCGGCACGGCGCTGCTGCACGACGGGAAGCTGATCCCGAACAGCGAGCTCGGGCACGTGCACATCGACGGCGGCGACTACGAGATGCAGGCCGCGTTCTCCGCCGTGCGGCGCGAGGGCATCACCTTCGAGGCGTGGGCGGCGCGGCTCGAGCGGTACTACCGGCACATCGAGTCGATCATGTCGCCCGACCTCATCGTGGTGGG
Source organism: Clavibacter michiganensis subsp. tessellarius (assembly GCF_021922985.1). Taxonomy (NCBI): domain Bacteria; kingdom Bacillati; phylum Actinomycetota; class Actinomycetes; order Micrococcales; family Microbacteriaceae; genus Clavibacter; species Clavibacter tessellarius. Next base: position 2,374,868 of record NZ_CP040788.1, read on the forward strand.
CGGCGCGGCCGCGCACGAGTTCGCGCGGTTCGAGGGCTTCCTGCACCTCGACACCGAGGTGATCGCCGCGAGCCGCGGCAACGACGCGGGTCTCGTGGGCGCCGCGCTCCTCGCGCACCGGGCGGGTGTCGCGCCGAGCTGATCCGCGCGCGTCGGAGGCGGCCGGCCGGCCGGCGGTCGTCTCGCGCGCCGATCCGAGCTGTCGCGCCGCACGGGAGCCGCACGACCGGGCGCCGCACGACCGGGCGCCGCAAGGCCGGGCGCCGCGCCACCGGGCGCCGCAAGGCCGGGCGCCGCGCCACCGGGCAGACTGGCCCCATGAGCACCGCCGCTCCCCGCCCGCTGCGCGTCGTCATGGCGCCCGACTCGCTCACCGGATCCGCCACCGCCGTCGAGGCCGCCGAGGCGCTCCGCCGCGGCTGGCTCCGCGCGCGTCCCGGCGACGACGTGACGCTCGCGCCCATGGCGGACGGCGGCCAGGGCACCCTCGACGTGCTCGCCTCCGCCGTCCCCGGCGCGCGTCGCGTGCCGGTGCGCGTCACGGGCCCCGACGACCGTCCCGTCGACGCGCACTGGCTGCGGCTGCCCGACGGCACCGGCGTCGTCGAGGTCGCGTCGACGAGCGGCATCACGCTGCTGGACCCGCTCCGCCCGCTGGCCGCGCACACCCGCGGCTTCGGCCAGGCGATCCGCGCGGCCCTCGACGCGGGAGTCCCCCGCCTGCTGCTCGCGCTCGGCGGCAGCTCGTCGACGGACGGCGGCGTGGGCGCGCTCCGGGAGCTGGGCGCGCGCTTCCGGAGCGTCGACGGGTCGGCGGCGGGCGACGGCGGCGGGGCCCTCGCCGGCATCGCGTCGGCGGACCTGGCGGGGCTCCGTGCCCTCCCGGCCGGCGGAGCGCGGATCCTCGCCGACGTCCGCGCGCCGCTCACCGGACCCGCGGGCGCGGCCGCCGTCTACGGCCCGCAGAAGGGCGCGACCCCGGACGACGTCCGCCTCCTCGACGCCGGGCTCGCGCACCTCGCCCGGCTCCTGGGCGTGGATCCCGCGACGCCCGGTTCCGGCGCGGCCGGCGGCACCGCGGCCGGCCTCCTGGCCTGGGGCGCGGAGGCCGCCTCGGGGTCCGCGGGCGTGGCCGACGCGATCGGGCTGGCCGCGCTCGTCGCCGACGCCGACGTGGTGATCACGGGCGAGGGCCGGTTCGACGCGCAGTCCCGCACCGGCAAGGTGCCGTCCCGGGTCCTCGACCTCGCGGCGGCGCACAGCACGGCGGCGGTCCTCGTCGCGGGATCGGTCGGGGCCCCGACCGACGGGTTCCGCGCGGTCCGCTCGCTCACCGACCTGGCCGGATCCGCCGCCGACGCCCGCGCGCACGCCGCCCGCTGGCTGGAGCGCGCCGCCGAGGACGTGGCGCGAGACGCGGAGGCCCTGCTGCCGCGCGGGGACGGCTGAGCCCGGCCGGAGGGATCGGACGGATCCGCGCGCTCCCCCCCCCCGCCTCAGCCCGCGCGCACCGCCCGCCCCGCGACGAGCGCCCGGTACTCCCCCGCCACGTCCGCCGCGGCCACGTCCCAGGTCCGCCCGGCCGCGTGCGCGCGTGCCGACGCGGACAGCCGCAGGAGCCCCGCCCGATCCGCGAGGAGCGCCTCGACCGCACGAGCCCAGTCGGCCGGATCCCGCGTGTCCACGAAGACGCCGCTCACGCCCTCGCGCACGGAGTCCACGAGCCCCTCGGTGCGCGAGGCGACGACGGGCGTGCCGCACGCGGCCGCCTCGAGCGCGACCAGCCCGAAGGTCTCGGCGGCCGACGGCATCAGCGCGAGCTGCGCGCTCGCGAGCGTGCGGGCGGTCGCGGCGCGGTCGAGCGGCCCCGCGAACACGACGTCGCCGGCGAGCCCCAGCGACCCCACGAGCGCGTGCAGGCTCGCCGCGTACGCGTCCCGACCGGGCGAGACGCCGCCCGCGAGCACGAGGAGCGGACGCGTCGCCGGGTCCATCAGGGCGAGCGCCCGGAGCGCCACGTCCTGCCCCTTGAGCGGCTGGATCCGCCCGAGCAGCACGATGCGCGCCCGCCCGTCGTCGTCGCGTCCCGACGGCTCGCGCAGGAACGCCTCCTCCACACCCGGCGCGACGACGTGCACGGCGGACGGATCCGCCCCGTACGCCTCCACGAGCAGCCGCCTCTCCGAATCCGCCGACGCGACCACCAGGTCGGACGCGCGCACCAGCCGCGCCTCCTCCGCGAGTCGCGAGGCCGGCTCGGGGGTGTCGCCGGCCACCAGGCGTCGGTTCTTGCCGGCGGACACCGAGTGCAGCGTGATCGCATGCGGGACGCCCCATGCCCGCGCGACCGGCAGCGCCGCGACGGCCGACAGCCAGTAGTGGGAGTGCACGACGTCCGCGGGTGGCAGCGCCGCCAGCTCGTCGGCGAAGGCGGCCGTGATCCCCGGCAGGTCCTCCTTCGCGAGCGGCCCCGCGGGTCCGGCCGCGAGCGACAGCAGCTCGACGCCCGGCGCGACGGGGACGGGAGCGGAAGGTCCGGGACCGGTCGCGCGCGTGATCAGCCGGACCTCGTGCCCCTGCCGCCCGAGGCTGCGCGCGAGTTCGAGGAGGTACACGTTGAGCCCGCCGGCGTCGCCCGTGCTGGGGGTCTGGATCGGCGACGTGTGCAGCGAGACGAACGCGATCCTCATGCGCCCGATCCTACGAGCGGCGGACGGCGGCACTCCGCCCGGGGCGCGGGCCCGCGTCGGGCTGCCGGGCGGGCAGCGCCGCGGGCGACGCCGCGAGCACCCCGGCGAGCCGCCCCGGCAGCAGCCCCGGACGGGGGCGGCGATCCGCAGCCGGGATCGGGGAGAATGGATGGATGCGGTCGCCCGGCCGCACCACATCCATCCGTCCCCCCGAGGGCGGATTCCGTCTGGAGGCCCGCATGGCGCGCACCGCCGGCCCCGCGACGATGCAGATCGGCGAGCTCGCCGAGCGCACCGGCCTGTCGCACCGCACGCTCCGCCACTACGACGAGACCGGTCTGCTGCGCCCGTCCGGCCGATCCGACGGCGGCTTCCGCCTCTACACGGCCGACGACCTCGAGCGCCTCCTCCTCATCCGCCGGATGAAGCCGCTCGGCTTCTCGCTGGAGGAGATGATGCGCCTCCTCGAGGTCACCGACGCCCTCGACGCCGCCGGCCCCGACGACGACACCGCGACCCTCCGCGCCGACCTCGCCGCCTTCATCGCCGACGCCGAGGAGCGCCGCCGCCGCCTCGCCGAGCACCTCGCGATGGCCGACGAGTTCCTCGACCGCCTCCGGGCGCGCTGAGGCCGCTCCTCGCACCCGCCGCGTCCGCCGCTCCTTCGGACGCTGCCGGCCGTCGCCCGCGCCTCCCCCGGCCGCTGCTGGCCGCTGCCGGCCGCCCGGAGCCCCTCCCCGCCGCGACGCCCGCGACGGCCCCGGACGACGACCCTCCCGTCACGGCCTCGTACCATGGGGAGGTGTCGACCATCACCCCTCCCCGCGCAGCCGCCCCGGCCTCCGCCTCCCCCGTGCTGCGCGAGGCGTCCCGCCGTCGCACCTTCGCCGTCATCTCCCACCCCGACGCGGGCAAGTCCACGCTCACCGAGGCGCTGCTGCTGCACGCGCACGCCATCGGGTCCGCGGGCGCCGTGCACGGCAAGCAGGGGCGCAAGTCCACGGTCTCCGACTGGATGGACATGGAGAAGGAGCGCGGCATCTCCGTGAGCTCCGCGGCGATCCAGTTCACCCACCGCGACACCGTCATGAACGTCGTCGACACCCCCGGCCACGCCGACTTCTCCGAGGACACCTACCGCGTCCTCTCCGCGGTCGACGCCGCGATCATGCTCGTCGACGCCTCGCGCGGCCTCGAGACGCAGACCATGAAGCTGTTCGAGGTGTGCCGCCAGCGCCGCATCCCGATCATCACCGTCATCAACAAGTGGGATCGCCCGGGCCGCGAGCCGCTCGACCTCATGGACGAGATCAAGGAGCGCACGGGCCTCCTCCCCACCCCGCTCACCTGGCCGGTCGGCGAGTCCGGCGCGTTCTTCGGCGTCGTCGACCGCTCCACCGGCGAGTGCGTGCACTTCACCCGCACGGCCGGCGGCGCGAGCATCGCCCCCGAGACGCGCATGTCGCCCGACGAGGCGCTGGCCGCGGCCGGATCCGCGTGGACGGACGCCGTCGAGGAGAGCGAGCTGCTGCACGAGGAGGGCCAGGACCACGACGAGGAGTCGTTCCTCGCCCGCCGCACCACGCCCGTGCTCTTCGCGGCCGCCGTCCTGAACTTCGGCGTGACCCACATCCTCGACGCGCTCGACGCCATCGCCCCCGCCGCCCAGCCGCGGCCCGACGAGAAGGACCGCACGCGTCCCGTCGAGGAGGACTTCTCCGGATTCGTCTTCAAGGTGCAGTCGGGCATGAACACGGCGCACCGTGACCGCCTGGCCTTCATGCGGATCTGCTCGGGCGTCTTCCACCGCGGCATGACCGTCACGCACGCCCAGACCGGCCGCCCCTTCGTCACGAAGTACGCGCAGCAGCTCTTCGGCCGCGAGCGCTCCACGGTCGACGACGCGTACCCGGGCGACGTGGTCGGCCTCGTCAACGCGTCCAACATCCGCGTGGGCGACACGCTCTTCGACGGCGCCCCCGTCACGTTCCCGCGCCTGCCGCAGTTCGCGCCCGAGCTCTTCCGCGTCGTCCGCTCCAAGGACACGAGCACGCACAAGCAGTTCCGCAAGGGCATCGAGCAGCTCGACCACGAGGGCGTCATCCAGGTGATGCGCTCCGACCTCCGCGGCGACCAGGCCCCCGTCCTCGGCGCCGTCGGCCCCATGCAGTTCGAGGTCGTCGTCGAGCGCATGACGAACGAGTTCCGCGCGCCGCTGCGCATGGAGCCGCTCGAGTACCAGGTGGCGCGGATCACCGACGCGGCCTCCGCGCCGGCCCTCGCCAAGACCATCGGCGTCGAGGTGCTGGTCCGCTCCGACGGCACGCACATCGCCCTCATCACGACCCCGTGGCGCCTCAAGGCCATCGAGCGCGACAGCCCCGAGCTCACCCTCGTCGACGCCGCGACGGCCCTGCCGGACGCGTGATGCGACGGCCGCCGGCATGACCGGGCCCGGCCCGGGAGACCCCGCCGCCGCGCCCCTCCCCGCTGACGGCGAAGGCGTGACCCCCTCGGCAGGTCACGCCCGCATCTCGCTATCGATGTGGGACGCGCGCGTGACCAGCTCAGCCGGTCACGTCCCGGTGCCGACCACTGTCGAGGTCCGTGGGCCGGCCGTCGACCCCCAGACGCGCTGCATCCACTACGGATCGCCCCTCGACGTCGTCGCCCTCCGCGCGCCCTGCTGCGACGCCTGGCACCCCTGCCACCTGTGCCACGCGGCGGTCGCCGACCACCCGCTCGAGGTGATCCCCCGCTCCGAGCACCACCTGCCGGCCGCCCTGTGCGGCGTCTGCCGCGCGACCATGACCGTCCCGGAGTACCTGGCGGCGGACGCCTGCCCGACCTGCGGCGCCGCCTTCAACCCCGGCTGCGCGGCGCACGCCCACCTCTACTTCGCGCCCTGAGCGTGGAACGCGCGGCGTGGTGACCGTCACCGCAGCCGTAGCCGTAGCCGTAGCCGCAGCCGCAGCCGCAGCCGCAGCCGCAGCGACCGCTACCCGCCCGCGGGCATGTCCGCGAAGCGCGAGAAGTGCCCGTGGAAGCCGACGGTGATGGTGCCCGTCGGCCCGTTGCGGTGCTTGGCGACGATGAAGTCGGCCTCGCCCGCGCGCGGGTTGTCCTTCTCGTAGGCGCTCTCGCGGTGCAGCAGGATGACCATGTCGGCGTCCTGCTCGAGCGAGCCGGACTCGCGGAGGTCGGAGATGGCCGGCATCTTGTCGGCACGCTGCTCCGGGCCACGGTTCAGCTGCGACAGCGCGATGACCGGGACCTGCAGCTCCTTCGCCATGAGCTTGAGGGCACGCGAGAACTCCGAGACCTCCTGCTGCCGCGACTCGACCTTCTTGCCGCTCGTCATGAGCTGCAGGTAGTCGATGACGACGAGCTTCAGCCCGACCTTCTGCTTGAGGCGACGGCACTTGGCGCGGATCTCGACGAGCGTCATGTTGGGGCTGTCGTCGATGTAGAGGGGAGCGTCGTTGATGCGGCCGCGGGTCTGCGCGATGGTCGTCCAGTCGCGCGCGTCCACGGTGCCCTTGCGCATGCTCTGCAGCGGCACCGACGCCTCGGCGGAGAGGAGGCGCATGGCGATCTCGCTGCGCCCCATCTCGAGGCTGAAGAAGATGGACGGCATGTCGTACTTGATGCTGGCGGCCCGCGCGAAGTCGAGCGCCAGCGTCGACTTGCCGAGCGCGGGGCGCGCGGCGACGATGATGAGCTGGCCCGGGTGCAGGCCGTTGGTGAGCGCGTCGAGGTCAGCGAAGCCGGTGGGCACGCCGGTCATCTGGCCGTCCTTGCCCTTGGCCGCCTCGATCTCGTCGATGGCGACCGTGACCGCGTCCGTGAGCGGCACGTAGTCCTCCGCCTCGACGCCGCCCGTGACGCCGTAGATCTCCGCCTGGGCGTTGTTCACGAGGTCGACGACCTCGCCCTCGCTGGCGTAGCCCATCTGCACGATGCGGGTGCCCGCCTCCACGAGGCGCCGCAGCACCGCCTTCTCGGCGACGATGGACGCGTAGAAGCCGGCGTTGGCGGCCGTGGGCACCACGCTCGTGAGCGTGTGCAGGTAGTCCGCCCCGCCGGCGCGGCTCAGCTCGCCGAGCTTCGTGAGCTCGTCCGTGACGGCGATGACGTCCGTCGGCTCCCCGTGCGAGTACAGCGACAGGATCGCGTCGAAGATGATCTCGTGCTTGGGGATGTAGAAGTCGATCGCCCGCACCTGCTCGACCGCGTCGGCCACGGCGTCCTTGCTGAGGAGCATGCCGCCGATGGCGCTCTGCTCGGCGAGGAGGTCGTGCGGCGGCGTGCGCTCGTGGCCGGCGCGCTTGTCGCGCTCGTCCCGTTCGCCTGCGAGACCCAGATGGGCGATGGACACGTGCGGCTCCCCTCGGTCGGCTGGGCGGATGCACCCGCACGACCGTTCTAGCTCGGACCACCGACACCGCTCGGAGGGCGTCGGCCGGGCCTCCTGGAGGGCCCGTGGCGGCCCGTTCGACGGGCGCTGCCCCACGATATGGATCGCCGCCCCGCGGCACCAAATGCGCCTGTGGACGGAGTTGTGGACAAAGTGGGCGAAACGCCGGGCATCGTGTGGACTACCTGGGGACAAGCCTGTGCACTCAGGACGGATTTTGCAACGGAATCCACCGCTGACCTGGTGCTGGGAGTTCCACACCCGATGTGGGAAAACTAGTCTGCACCAGGGCTTGAGAGTTCTTCTGCTAGTGCCGGGCCTGTGGATGGGGCTGGGGAACGAGGGCCCTCTGACCGGCCGGTTAACCGCCGATGGCGGTGGGCATGATGCCCACCGCCATCGAACTCGTGCTGCGTTACTTCGCGGCGACGACCTGCAGGCTGATCGTGGCGACGATGTCGTCACGGAGCCGGATCGTGGCCTCGTGGTTCCCCGTGGCCTTGATGGCGTTGGGGATCTCGATCTTGCGCTTGTCGACCTGGCCGATGCCGGACTCCTCGACCGCCTTGGCGATGTCGGACGTCTTGACGGAGCCGAAGAGGCGCCCGCCCTGGCCGGCCTTGACGGTGAGCTTGACGACCTTGGCCTCGAGGCGGCTCTTGAGGTCCTGAGCCTCCTCGATGGTCGCGTGCTCGCGAGCGGCACGCGCGGCCTTGATCTGCTCGATCTGCTTCTCGCCGCCACGGCTCCAGATGACCGCGAAGCCCTGGGGGACGAGGTAGTTGCGGGAGAACCCGTTCTTGACCTCGACGACGTCGCCGGGGGAACCGAGGCCGGAGACCTCGGTCGTGAGGATCACTTTCGACATTCCATTACCCCTTAACGGCCGGAGCCGGCGTAGGGGAGAAGTGCCATCTCACGCGCGTTCTTGACTGCGCGCGCGATGAGGCGCTGCTCCTGCACCGAGACACCGGTGATGCGACGAGCGCGGATCTTTCCCCGCTCGGAGATGAACTTGCGGAGGGTGGCGACATCCTTGTAGTCGATGACGCCGACGCGGATGGACTTCGCCGGGGCGGCGTTCTTGCCGCCCTTGGCTCCGCGGAGAGGCTTGCGGCGGTCGCCGCTGCTCTTTCCAGCCATGATTCTTCCTGTCTTTCGTACGTAGTGCGACGAGCCCTAGAAGGGCGTCTCGTCGTTGAAGTTGCCGGGGTTGGACCAGCCGCCGTCGCCGCCGGAGTTGCCTCCGCCGGAGCTCGCGGGGGTTCCCCACGGCTCCTCGGCCACCTGCTGCTGGGGCTGCCCGCCGCCGAACTGGCCGCGACCGCCACCGCCGGAGTTGCCTCCGCCGTTGCCGTTGCCGCCGCCCGACGCGCGGGTGACCTGCGCCGTGGCGTAGCGGAGCGAGGGGCCGATCTCGTCGACCTCGAGCTCGATGGAGGTGCGCTTCTCGCCCTCCTTCGTCTCGTACGACCGCTGCTTGAGGCGGCCGGTCGCGACGACACGCGAGCCCTTGGTGAGCGAGGACGCCACGTGCTCGGCGAACTCGCGCCACACGCTCGCACGGAGGAAGAGGGCGTCGCCGTCCTTCCAGTCGTTGCTCGCGCGGTCGAAGGACCTCGGCGTGGAGGCGATGGTGAAGTTGGCTACCGCCAGCCCGTTCTGCGTGTACCGCAGCTCCGGATCACTGGTGAGGTTGCCCACGACCGTGATGATGGTTTCGCCGGCCATCGACTACTCCCCGGTCTTCTCGCTGGAAGCGGCCTGCGCCGCCGGCTTGCCGGGCGTCGCCGGAGCGGCGTCCGTGGCGGGCGCCTGGGGCGCGGCGTCTGCGGCCTTGGACGTGGCGGCGGCCTTGCGGGCGGCCTTCTCGTCGGCGAGCTTCGCAGCGGAGGCGACCATGGCCATGGCCTCCTCGGCACGCAGCACCTTGGTGCGCATGACGGCCTCGGACAGGCCCAGCTGGCGGTCGAGCTCCTGCGTGGCCTCGCTGGTCGCGGTGAGCTGGACGACGGCGTAGATGCCCTCGTTCTTCTTGTTGATCTCGTACGCCAGTCGACGACGGCCCCAGACGTCGACATTGTCGACGGTGCCACCGCTGGTGCGGATGACGTTGAGGAACTTGTCGAGACTGGGAGCGACGGTGCGCTCATCGATCTCGGGATCGAGGATCACCATGAGTTCGTACTGATGCGTCACTAACCCACCTCCTTCGGACTTGAACGGTCGCAGACGATCTGCGACAGGAGGGTATGTGCATCTGTCCGCGCGGAGGAGGGGAATCCCGCCGCCGGGCGGACAACCTCGCAAGACTACCGGATGGGGAGGAGGCACACCAGCCGGATCCGCGTGGGGATGCGGGAGAAGCGGATCAGCCCTGCTCGGCCGCCCACCACGCGACGAGCCGGCGCCTGGCCTCGTCCTCGTCGAGCGGGCCCTCGTCGAGCCGCAGCTCGAGGAGGAAGCGGTAGGCGCGGCCCACCACCGGGCCGGGCGGCACGTCGAGGATCCGCATGATGGCCTCGCCGTCGAGGTCCGGGCGCACCGCCGCCATCTCCTCCTGCTCGGCGAGCTCGGCGATGCGGGTCTCCAGGTCGTCGTACGCGAATCCGAGGCGGTCGGCCTTGCGGCGGTTCTGCGTCGTGACGTCGGCGCGGGTCAGCATGTGGAGGCGCTCGAGCTCGGGACCGGCGTCGCGCACGTACCGGCGCACGGCGGAGTCGGTCCAGCCGCCCTCCGTGTAGCCGAAGAAGCGGAGGTGGAGCTCGACGAGGCGGGACACCGAGGCGATGGTGTCGTTGTCGAAGCGGAGGGCGCGCAGGCGGCGCTTCGCCATCTTCGCGCCGACCACGTCGTGGTGGTGGAAGGTGACGACCCCGCCCGGCTCCAGGCGCCGCGTCGACGGCTTGCCGATGTCGTGGAGGAGCGCCGCCAGGCGGAGCACGAGGTCCGGCGCCTCGCCCGGGTGACGGCTGCGCTCGTGGTCGATGGCCTGGTCGAGCACCTGGAGGGAGTGCTGGTAGACGTCCTTGTGGCGGTGGTGCTCGTCGGCCTCCAGCTTCATCGCGGGGAGCTCGGGCAGCACGTGCTCCGCGAGGCCGCCCTCCACGAGGAGGTCGAGGCCGGCGCGCGGCTCGGGCGTGCGCAGCAGCTTGCTGAGCTCGTCGCTCACGCGCTCGACGGAGATGTCGAGGATCCGCGGGGCCATGTCGCGGATGGCCGCGAACGCAGCGTCGTCGAGCCGGAACCCGAGCTGGGAGGCGAAGCGCACGGCGCGCATCATGCGGAGCGGGTCGTCGCCGAAGGAGACCTCGGGGGCGACGGGCGTGCGGAGCACCTGGGCGAGGAGGTCGTCGATGCCGCCGGACGGATCCACCAGCACGACCTGCGGCAGGCGCACGGCGAGCGCGTTCACCGTGAAGTCGCGGCGCACCAGGTCCTCCTCGAGGGAGGAGCCGAACTCGACCTCGGGCTTGCGGGAGACGCCGTCGTACTGGTCGGTGCGGTACGTCGTGATCTCGACCTGCTCGCCCTTCACGCGCGCGCCGATCGTGCCGAAGGCGCGGCCGATGTCCCAGTGGGCGTCCGCGACGGGCTTCACGATCTCGAGGATGCGGTCGGGCCGCGCGTCCGTGGTGAGGTCGAGGTCCGTGGCGTCGCGGCCGAGGAACGCGTCGCGCACCGGTCCGCCGACGAGGGCGAGCTCGTGGCCCGCCTCGTGGAAGGCGCGCGCGAGCACGGCGACCGGGGGCGATGCGGCCAGCTCGCGGAGACGCTCGAGGGCCTGTGCGACGCTGTGCATGGTCGGACAGTCTACGGCCGCGGCGTGACGGGCTTCCGCGACCACGGCGAGCGCTCACGGGGCGTCCGGGGCCAGCGCTTTAGAATCGCCAGATGCACGCCGCGCCTCGACACGACGCCGGCCCCACCCGCACGGACAGAGCCCTCCGGCTGATCCGGCGATCCGCCCGACGCACGATCTCCACCCTCGTGTGCGTCACGGTCGCCGCCGGGACGCTCGCCGCCGGGACGGTCGCGGGTCCGGCGACCCCGGCTCACGCGGCGACCGAGGGCGTGAGCCTCTCGGTCACCCCCGCCGCCGAGGGCATCCTGCGACCCGGCGAGGACCTGCAGGTCACGGTCACGGTCGTCAACGCGACGGACGCCGCGGTGCCGGCCGGCGAGATCGACCTCGACCTCAACCGCACCGTGCTCGACAGGCGCACGGAGATCGACGGCTGGCTGGACGTCGCGGGCACCGAGGCCAACGCGCGCACGGGTCCCCGCATCGGCCGGACCGGGTCGCCGGAGGTCGCCGCGGGCGGCACCGTCGACGTGCCCGTCACCGTGCCGGCCGCCACCGTCGGCCTCCAGGGCAACCGCGGCGGGTTCGGCCCCCGGGGCCTCACGGCCGTGCTCGCGGCGGGCGGGACCACCGTCAGCACCGGCCGAGGCGCCGTCGTGTGGAGCCCCGGGACGGATCCCGCGGCGACGCCCGTCGCCGCCGTGATGCCCCTGACGGTGCCGCCCAGTGCATCCGACCTGATCGACGCGGAGGCGCTCGCCACCTACACGAGCCCGACGGGCACGCTCACGCGCCAGCTGGAGGCCGTGGCGGGCCGTCCGGTCGCGGTGGGCATCGACCCGCGCATCCTCGCCTCCATCCGCATCCTCGGCACCGACGCGCCCGCGTCCGCCGTGGAATGGCTCGAGCGCCTGAGGACCATCCCCAACGAGACCTTCGCCCTGGCCTGGGCCGACGCGGACGTGGCCGTGCAGGCGCAGGCGGGAGGCGCCGCCCTCCTCGCGCCGACGGACGTCACCTACGCCGTGCGGGCGAGCCGCTTCGCCGCTCCCGGATCCAGCCCGTCGCCCTCCCCCACCCGGGCGCCGGACGAGTCGCCCGCGCCCTCGCAGAGCCCCGCCGCCGCGGGGGACGCCGGCCGTGGATCCGCGACCGCCGGCCTCGCGACGACCGCGCCCGAGGAGAGCGGCAGCCCCGAGCCGACCCCGACGCCGACGGCTCCCGCCGCGTCCCCCGTGCCGAGCCTCGCGGACCTCACGGCGTGGGACTACACCATGTCCGGATTCGCGTGGCCGCTCGCCGGCACCGCCGTCGCGTCCGACCTCGGCGTCTTCGCGGCGAGCGGCACGACGACCACCGTCCTCTCGAGCGACGACGTCCGATCCACCGGCACGGCCCGCGTCGGCGCCGTCGGCGACGCGGGCGACGCGACCGTGCTCGTCACCGACGCCGACGTCTCCGCCCTCGTCGACCAGGCCCTGTCGGCCGAGACCGACCAGGGCTTCGGCATCGCGCTCGCCCGGCTCTCGGCCACCCTCGCCGCCGACGCCCGCGAGGCCGACGGCCACGTCGTCGTCGCGGCGCTGGAGCGCGGCTGGGCCGCGTCGAACGGACGCCTCGGGCAGCTGCTCGACGCCATCGGCGCGCTGCCCTACAGCGACACGGCTCCCCTCACCACGGCGCTCGGCAGCCCGGCCGTCGACGTCCAGGTCGTCGACCACCCGGAGGACGCCGACCGCGTCCGGCGCGTCGCCGACACCATGTCGCTGGAGGCGCAGGTCGACGCGTTCGCCAAGGCGGTCGAGAAGCCGGAGCTGATCACGGGCCAGCAGCGCCTGCTCCTCCTCGCGACCCTGTCCACGCGCTGGCGCGGCGAGGCGGATGGAGCCGTGACCGCCCAGGACGGTTACGTCGCCCAGGCCGATGCCCTGCTGTCCTCGGTCGCCATCACCACGCGCCAGAACACCGTCATCAGCGACACGACGAGCCTCCTCATCAACGTCAGCAACGCGCTCGACCAGCCCGTCACCGTGCGGCTGTCCATCACCGCGGGCAGCGGCCGGATCCGCGTCGACGACTCCGCCGTGGTCACCGTCCCCGCGCACGGCAGCGCGTCCGCCCGTCCGCCCATCACCTCCATCTCCAACGGCGACGTCGTGGTCACGGCCCGCCTCACCACCGAGGACGGCAGCGTGCAGGTCGGGGAGAGCGCCCCCGTGGAGCTCTTCATCCGCGCCGGGTTCGAGGCCGTGGTGACGACCCTGTTCGTCGCGGCGGTGGCCCTCCTGTTCGGCTTCGGCCTCTACCGCAGCATCCGCAAGCGCCGCCGCGCCCGAGCCCGGCAGCTCGCCGGCCTGCCCGAGGAGACCGATGACTGACCGGACCGCGACGATCCCCGCAGAGGCCACCCCATGACCGCGGCGACGTCCCGTGGCGGCGGCATCGGCCGCGCCTCCGCCCTGCTCGCGTCGGGCACGTTCGTCTCCCGCATCCTCGGCTTCGTCAAGGCGATCGTCCTGCTGCAGACCATCGGCGCGACCCTCGGCAGCTCCAACGCCTTCTCCAACGCGAACCAGCTCCCGAACAACATCTACGTGATCATCGCCGGCGGCGTCCTCAACGCCGTCCTCGTGCCGCAGGTCGTGCGCGCCGCCAAGCACGCGGACGGCGGCGCCGGCTACATCAACAAGCTCGTGACCATCGCGATCGTCGTGCTCGGCGGCGTCACCGTCCTCGCGACCGTGGGCGCCCCGGTCGTCTCGGGCATCTACGCCGCCACGCTGCCGCCGGACGTCTTCGCGCTCGTGGTCGCGTTCGCGTACTGGTGCCTGCCGCAGATCTTCTTCTACGGCCTCTACGCCGTGCTCGGGGAGGTGCTCAACGCCCGCGGGTCCTTCGGCCCCTTCACGTGGGCGCCCGTGCTCAACAACGTGATCGCCATCGCGGGCCTCCTCCTCTTCCAGGGGATGTTCGGATCGGGGAGCCGCCCGGTCGACGACTGGAGCCTCGACAAGATCGTCGTGCTGGCGGGATCCGCGACCCTGGGCGTCGTCGCGCAGGCGCTCATCCTCTTCGTCTTCTGGCGCCGCGTCGGCCTCCGCTTCCGCTTCGACTTCGCCTGGCGCGGCGTCGGCCTCGGCACGGCCGGCCGGCTCGCGGGCTGGACCTTCGGCATGCTCGTCGTCACGCAGCTCGCCGGCATCGCGCAGTCGAACGTCGCCAACATCGCGGCCACGTCGGACAGCCCGTCGAGCACGATCCTGCTCAACGCGTGGCTGTTCTTCATGCTCCCGCACTCGATCTTCGCGGTCTCCATCGCCACGGCCTACTTCACGCGCATGAGCACCCACGCGGGCGAGGGCGACCACGACAGCATGCGCGTCGACCTCTCCTCCGCGGTCCGCACGGTGGCGCTGATGACCGTCCTGTCGACCGCGCTCATCGCCGTCCTCGCGGGTCCGGTCGCGCGCGTCATGGTCTCGGGCGACATCGGCGAGGTCCGCGGCTACGGGATGGTGCTCATCGCCTTCATCCTGGGGCTGCCGGCGTTCAGCACGCTCTTCGTCCTGCAGCGCGCGTTCTACGCCCTGTCGGACACGCGGACGCCGTTCGTGATCCAGAGCGCCCAGGTCGTGGTGTTCATCGCCGGCGCCCTCGTCATCGCGCAGCAGCCGGTGGAGCTGATCGGCGTGGGCCTCGCGGTGCTGCAGACCGTCACCGTCACCGGGCAGGCCGTGCTCGCCGCCGTGCTCCTCCGTCGCCGCATCGGGCGCATCGACGGACGCCGGATCCTCCGCAGCTCCGTGCGCTTCGTCGTGGCGGCGGTGCCGACCGCGCTCGTCGGACTCGCCCTCCTGCTGCTGGTCTCCGACGGCGCGTTCGCCGGCGTGGGCGTCGCGTCCAAGGGTCAGGCGCTCCTCGTGGGCATCCCGCTCGCCGCGGTCATGACGGCCGTGTACCTCGCCGCCCTGGCCGCCATGCGCTCGTCCGAGCTGCAGCAGCTCGCGGGGCCCGTGATGCGCCGCATCCGCCGCCGCTGACGCCGCCGCCGACCCCATCCGCCGCGCCCGTGGCCGCTGCCGAACGGGACGCCGATCCGCCCGGGGGAGGCGGAGGAATAGCCGCTACCGTGGGTCTGTTGCAGAGGTGAGCGGGCGCCGGGACGGTGCCCCGCCGAGCAGTGGAGGAGAAGCCGTCGTGCGTCAGATCATCATCATCGGTTCGGGACCGGCCGGGTACACCGCCGCCATCTACGCCGCGCGCGCCAACCTCACCCCCCTCCTCATCGCGAGCTCGGTCGAGGCCGGCGGCGAGCTGATGAACACCACCGAGGTGGAGAACTACCCGGGCTTCCCCGAGGGCATCCAGGGCCCCGACCTGATGATGGCGATGCAGGCGCAGGCCGAGCGCTTCGGCACGGAGGTCGTCCTCGACGACGTCACGTCCGTGGAGCTGGAGGGCGACGTCAAGCGCGTCACCCTCGGCAACGGCGACGTGCACGAGGGCCTCGCGGTCATCGCCGCCACCGGATCCGCGTACCGCAAGCTCGGCCTCCCCGCCGAGGACCGCCTGAGCGGCCACGGAGTCTCCTGGTGCGCGACCTGCGACGGGTTCTTCTTCCGCCAGAAGACCATCGCGGTCGTCGGCGGCGGCGACAGCGCCATGGAGGAGGCCACCTTCCTCACGCGCTTCGCGGAGAAGGTCTACGTCATCCACCGCAAGGACTCGCTGCGCGCGTCGAAGATCATGCAGGAGCGGGCGTTCGAGAACCCGAAGATCGAGTTCGTCTGGAACGCGCAGGTGGTCGACATCACGGGCGACGAGAAGGTCGACGGCGTCGTCCTCGAGGACACCGTGACCGGCGAGCAGCGCCCGCTCGCGCTCGACGGCCTGTTCATCGCCATCGGCAACGACCCCCGCACGCACCTCTTCCACCAGCAGCTCGAGCTCACCACCGAGGGCACCATCGCCGTCGACGGCCGCTCCTCCCGCACGAACCTGCCGGGCGTCTTCGCCGCCGGCGACGTCATCGACCCCACCTACCGCCAGGCCATCACGGCCGCCGCCTCCGGCACCATCGCCGCGCTCGACGCCGAGCACTTCCTCGCGTCCCTGCCCGACACGCTGCTCGACGCGGCGTCCGACGGCCCGGACGGACCCGCCGGACACGGCGCCCCCGCAGCCGGCAGCGCGGTGGACCCCGACGGCGAGCTCGTCGGCGCCGAGCACGCGTAGCACCGGGGCCGCCGGCCCCGCCACCGCCTCGGGACCCGGGAACCGCCCGGATCCGCACGAACTACACGAACCGCACGAAGGAGCACACATGTCCCACGCACGCGACGTCACCGACGCCAGCTTCCAGTCCGACGTCCTCGATGCCGAGAAGACCGTCATCGTCGACTTCTGGGCCCCCTGGTGCGGCCCGTGCAAGGCCGTCTCCCCGATCCTCGACCAGATCGCCGCCGAGAACCCCGGCATCGAGCTCGTCAAGATCGACGTGGACGACAACCCCGAGGTCGCCATGAAGTACAAGATCACGTCGATCCCCGCCATGAAGGTCTTCCAGGCCGGCGAGGTCGTCAAGACGGTCATCGGCGCCAAGCCGAAGCCGGCCCTCGAGCAGGAGTTCGCCGACTTCCTCAAGTGATCCCGCGTCGCGGTCCCTCGAGGATCGCGACACCCCGCACGGAGGGCCCGGCACCGCACAGGTGCCGGGCCCTCCGTCGTCCGCGGTCGCGGACCGTGTCCGGCCAGCCCGGGCATGCCCTCCGCGACCGCCCGTTAGGCTGATCGGCAATCGGACAGTGAGAGACGTGACGTGACTTCTGCAGGCAGCCCCCGCGATCCCGCGGGCACCACCCTCGACCCCTGGTTCCCCCACTACGCGGAGAGGACCTCGGGCCTCAGCGCCTCCGAGGTCCGCGCCCTCTTCGCCGTGGCCTCCCGACCCGAGGTCGTCTCGCTCGCCGGCGGCATGCCGTTCGTCTCCGCCCTCCCGCAGGAGCTCATCGTCTCGGCGATGGAGAAGGTCATGCGCGAGCGCGGCCCCGTCGCCCTGCAGTACGGCGGCGGCCAGGGCACGCCGGAGCTCCGCGAGGACATCCTCGAGATCATGGCGCTCGAGGGCATCCGTGGCAGCGTCGACGACATCGTCACGACCACGGGCTCGCAGCAGGCGCTCGACCTCGTCACCAAGCTGTTCATCGACCCGGGCGACGTGATCCTCGCCGAGGCCCCCAGCTACGTCGGGGCCATCGGCGTCTTCCGCAGCTACCAGGCCGTGGTGGAGCACGTGGTCATGGACGACGACGGCCTCGTCCCCGAGGCGTTGCGCGAGGCCATCGCGCGGATCCGCGGCGAGGGCCGCGCCATCAAGTTCCTCTACACGGTCCCCAACTTCCACAACCCCGCCGGTGTCACCATGTCCGCCGCGCGGCGCCCCGAGATCCTCGAGATCTGCCGGTCGAACGACATCCTCGTGCTCGAGGACAACCCCTACGGCCTCCTCTGGTTCGACCGGCCCGCCCCGGACGCGATGCGCAGCCTGGACGACGAGGGCGTCATCTACCTCGGCTCGTTCTCCAAGACGCTCGCCCCCGGCTTCCGCGTGGGCTGGGCCCTCGCACCGCACGCCATCCGCGAGAAGCTGATCCTCGCCCAGGAGTCCGCGGTCCTCTCCCCCAGCTCCTTCAGCCAGCTGATCATCTCGGAGTACCTGCACGCGTCCGACTGGAAGGGCCAGATCGACACCTTCCGCGGCGTGTACCGCGAGCGGCGCGACGCGACGCTCTCCGCCCTCCAGGAGCATCTCCCGGGCCTCAGCTGGACCGTCCCGAACGGCGGCTTCTACGTCTGGCTGAAGCTGCCGGAGCAGCTCGACTCGAAGCAGATGCTGCCCCGCGCCGTCACGGCGCTGGTGGCCTACACGCCCGGGACGGCGTTCTACGCGGACGGCCGCGGTCGCGATGCCATCCGCCTGTCGTTCTGCTACCCGACACCGGAGCGCATCCGCGAGGGCGTGCGGCGCATGGCCGGGGTGATCGACGACGAGCTCGACCTGCTCACGACCTTCTCCGGCACCGGGGCGCTGTCGTCCCGGTCCACCACGAGCGTCTCCGCGCCGCCGCCGGACCTCGACTGACCACCTCTCCCCCGCACGCCCTCGGACTCCGAACACGACTGGATCGAGCATCATGACCGCACACGACCCCCTCTCCGTCGTCGTCCTGGCCGGCGGGATCTCCCACGAGCGCGACGTCTCCCTGCGCAGCGGCCGCCGGGTGGCGGACGCGCTGCGGAGCGTGGGCGTGGACGCCACCATGCGCGACCCGGACGCGACCCTGCTCGACTTCCTCCGCGACACCCCTCCCGCGGTCGTCTGGCCGGTCCTGCACGGCGCCAGCGGCGAGGATGGAGCCCTGCTCGGCCTCCTCGAGCTCGCCGGGGTGCCCTACGTCGGGTCGTCGGCGCGTGCTGCGCGCCTCGCATGGGACAAGCCGACCGCCAAGGCAATGGCCGAGGCCGCCGGGATCCGCACCCCGCGCTCGGTGACCCTCCCGAAGGACACCTTCCGCGAGCTCGGGGCAGCGGCCGTCCTCCGACTCGTCTCCGAGGCGATGCCGGCCCCCTACGCCGTCAAGCCGGCCCGGGGCGGATCCGCCCAGGGCGTCACGATCGTCCGGGATGCCGAGGCCCTCCCCCGCGCCATGGTGGACGCGTACACCTACGGCGACGTCGCCATCATCGAGCAGCTCGTGGAGGGCACGGAGATCGCGATCGGCGTCCTCGACACCGGGGACGGACCCGAGGCGCTGCCGGCCACCGAGATCGTCCCCACGTCCGGCGTGTACGGCTACGAGGCGCGCTACAACGCGGGCCTGACCCGCTTCTACACGCCGGCCCGGCTGGCGGACGCCGAGGGCGCCGCGGTGGCTGACGCCGCCGTCCGGATCCATCGGGCGCTCGGCATCGGGCAGATGTCGCGCGTGGACCTCATCGTGGACGCGGACGGCCTGCCGTGGTTCCTCGAGGTCAACGTCATCCCGGGTCTCACCGAGACGTCGCTGCTGCCCCAGGGGCTCGGCGCCGCGGGCATCGAGGTCGGTGCCCTCTACCGCCGGCTCGTCGAGGCCGTCGCCCGCTCCTGACGCGCTGGCGGCTCCGTGCCCGCAGGGCACTCGCAACCCACTCACGAGTCGTGATGCTCTGACGCAGCGCACGTCTGCGACACGCCATCGGCCGCTGGGCTGATCACCGTCGCCGAGTTCGGATCGCGACGGGCTACGGCTCTCAGGCGTCCGGCGTCTCGGCGGGCACGCCCATCTCGTCGGCGATGCGAGCGAGGTCCCCCACGGTCGCGAAGTCGATGACGATCTGCCCCTTCTGCGCCGACATCGTCACCCGGACGCTCGTGTTGAGGTGGTCGCCGATCCGCTGCGCCGTCTCGTCCAGATGCGCGGTGCGGGGCGAGGCCGTGACCTTGCGCGGCTTCGTCGTCTTCTGACCGCGTTGCGCCGCCGCCTCCGCCGCGCGGACAGACAGGTCCTCGTTGACAATCTTGTCGGCCAGCAGCCGCATGGCGTCGTCATCGCCGGACGAGAGGATGGCCCGAGCGTGGCCGGCGGAGAGCACTCCTGCCGCTACGCGGTGCTGCACGTCCTCGGGGAGTCGCAGGAGCCGGATGGTGTTGGTGATCTGCGGCCGCGACCGCCCCAGTCGCTGCGCCAGCTCATCCTGGGTGATGGCGAAGTCCGCGAGCAGCTGCTGGTAGGCGCTCGCTTCTTCGAGGGGGTTCAGCTCCGACCGGTGCAGGTTTTCCAGGAGCGCGTCCCGCAGCATCGACTCGTCGGCGGTGTCCTTGATGACGGCCGGGATCGTGTCGAGCCCCAGCTCCTTCGTGGCCCGGAGACGCCGCTCCCCCATCACGAGCTCGTACCGCGCCCGTCCGGTGCCGTCCACTCCCAACGGACGCACCACGATCGGCTGCAGCACGCCGTACTCACGGATGGAGACCACGAGCTCCTGCAGCTCGTCGGGACGGAAGTCGGTGCGCGGCTGCTGCGCGTTGGGTGTGATGTCCGCAGGATCGAGGTTCGCGAGTCGCGCTCCGGGGACGGCGACCAGCTCTGGCTCGCTGCCGGCGGCCACATCACGACTTCCCTTCGCGACGCCGGACGGTGCTCCCGCCGCGGCGGAATCAGGGAAGAACACGTCAACGGGACGGCTGCGCTCGTCGGAGGTGGGGATGAGGGCGCCGATGCCGCGCCCCAGGCCGGTTCTCTTCGTTGCCATTATCTGGACGCTCCTCGGTGTGCGATCTCGGCGGCGGCCTCCAGGTAAGAGAGCGCGCCGGGTGAGTTGGGGTCGTAGCTGATGACGCTCTGGCCGTAGCTGGGGGCCTCGCTGATCCGCACGGAGCGCGGGATGAGCGTCCGGAGGGTCTGATCCGGGAAGTGCTCGCGGACCTCGGCCGCCACCTGCTGAGCGAGGTTGGTCCTGCCGTCGTACATCGTCAGCAGGATCGTGGAGAGGGCCAGCTCGGGGTTGAGGTGCTGCGAGATGAGCTGGATGTTGGACAGCAGCTGGCTCAGGCCCTCCAACGCGTAGTACTCGCACTGGATGGGGATCAGCACCTCCCGCGCTGCCGCGAAGGCGTTGATGGTCAGCAGGCCGAGCGACGGCGGGCAGTCGATCAGGACGTAGTCGTACCCATGTCCTTCGTCGGATTCGAGGAAGGCATCCAACGCGATGCGGAGGCGACGCTCGCGATGGGGTAGAGCGACGAGCTCGATCTCCGCCCCCGCGAGATGGATCGTCGCCGGAACGCAAGACAGGGTCTCGAACTCCGGACTGCGTTGGATCGCGTCCGCGATGGGTGCCTCTTCCACGAGCACGTCGTACACGCTCGTGATCTCACCCTGCCGGTCGACTCCCAAGGCCGTGGATGCGTTGCCCTGGGGGTCGAGATCGATGACGAGAGTGCGGGCCCCGGACTTCGCGAGCGCTGCGGCGAGGTTGACCGTCGAGGTCGTCTTTCCCACCCCGCCCTTCTGGTTGGCGATGGTAAAGACACGTGTGGCGGCCGGTCGTGGGAGCACCTGACCGGCAAGCGCCTTGCGTCGTCGGCTCGTCTCCGAGAGCTCCCTCATGATGGGACTCAGTTCGTCGTCCATGCGGGCCCTTCGGATCGGTTCGGGATGGGCCTGTCGGCGGCCACGTAGGTAGGGTGCGTTTCACGTGAAACATGGGAGCGGGTCGCCGGAATCACCGGCTGGTCAGGCTGTTTTTATTAGAATCACTCTACGCGTGCACGGATCACTCGAGTCGTCTCTGTCACGACGTCCTCACCCAACGTGATCACCTCGACGTCTTCGAGGTGGTACTTGCGGATCGCCTTGCTCGCGGCCTCCACCTCGCGCTCAGCGTTGGCCCCCTTCATGAGGACCATCTCCCCGCCGGTTCGCACCATGGGAGCCGCGAGGGGGATCAGCTTGGCGAACGCGCTCACCGCACGGGCGGTGACCTGGTCGAGTACGTACTTCGTCGCCACATCCTCCGCTCGCGCTCGTTCGACCACGACGTTCCTCAGGTCGAGAAGACCAACCTGCTCCTCCAGCCATGCGACCCGACGCTCCATTGGCTCGATCAGCACGAATTGCACGTCGGGTCGAGCGATGGCCAGCACCAAGCCGGGGAGACCAGCCCCGGTTCCGATGTCACCCACGAGTCCAGGCCGAAGAAGTGGTGCGACGAGGACCGAATTGAGGATGTGTCGAGTCCAGATGCGTGCCGGCTCCAGCGGACCGATGAGCCCCAGCTCCTCGCCACGCCTCCCCAGATCAGCCGCAAAACTCCGTGCGACATCCATCTGCGAACCGAACAGCTGAGCGGCGACTGCCGGCTCCGCCTCAATGGTCAGCGCGTCACTCATCCTGACCTCACATCACGTACATCATCTGCTTCTGGCGGTCTATACAAGAAGACCAACCCCTACCGACGACGTGGTCGCCTCGGCCTGGATGAGTTTAGCTGATGGCGACGTACTCCTCCGGTACCGTCGATTGATGACTGGTTTCACGTGAAACCCGCTGTCGCGAGCGAGAGGAACGAACCCCTCCTTCGACGAGCCGAAGGGAGCGATAATGAGGTCGACATCGGGGTGACCCGAGGACCTGCCCGGGGAGAGGGCCCGACGCTATCGCCACTCCCCCCACTCACTCCCATACACGCGCTCGTCCCCGGGTACTCCCAAATTGAACATTGTGTGACCGAGACCCCGCAGGCGAGCGGCTTTCGTGCTGACGTTTCACGTGAAACACCTCCGCTCTGCACCATCGCTCTGTACCTCCTTTTTGCACCACCGTCCGCGCCGCCGGTCCACGCTGCCAGTCCGCGCCGTGCGTCCGCGCCGCCGATTCGCGAATTTGATAGCACAGCCGTGCTACCACAGGTGACCGTGACATGAGGAAGGGGCAGGACCCCAACGGGTCCTGCCCCTTCCGGCGGCTGTGCCGGCAGTCACGCCTTGGTGATCACCGTATGCCGATCGCGCCCTTCGCCTTCGGACTCCGACGTGTAGCCGCGCTCCGCGACGATGTCGTGGACGAGCTTCCGCTCGTACGACGACATCGGCGGCAGCGCCGCCGACGAGGAACCCGCCGAGATGCGCTCGATGGCACGATCGACGAGTCGACCGAGCTCCGCCTGTCGCGCGTCGCGCGATCCCCCCACGTCCAGGATGAGTCGCGAGAACGCACCCGTCTTGTTCTGCACCGCCAGGCGCGTGAGCTCCTGCAGCGCCGTCACGGTCTCTGGGTCGGATAACAGCCGGAGGTCCTGCGAGTCCGCGGCGTCGACAGACACGTAAGCGCGACCTCCACGCTGGTCGATGTCGATGTCCCCGTCGAGGTCGCAGATGTCGAGGAGCTCCTCGATGTAGTCCGCGGCGATGTCACCCTCGTCGACGCCGGTCACGGGCGCGACGTCGCCACCACCACCACCGCCCTCCATTGCCTCAGGCGCCGTGGGGCCTGGCGCGAGCTCATCCGGGGAGACGGAGATCGGATCGCTCATCGGTTCTTGGATCCCGCCTGCTTCTTGGCGCGGTTCTTGCCCACCGGCTGCTGGCGCTGGACGGGCTTCCGCTCCTCCACCACGACGGTGCCGGCGTCCGCTGACGTCTCCGGAGCCACGAGCTTGCCCTTGCGGGCTAGACGCGCCTCACGGGCCCTCGCGGCCTCGCTGCCGGGCGTCGGCATGTTGCGGATCACGAGGAACTGCTGGCCCATCGTCCAGAAGTTGGAGACGAGCCAGTAGAACATCACGCCGAGGGGGAAGGCGATGCCGGAGACGGCGAAGACGAGCGGGAGGATGTACAGCAGGATGCGCTGCTGCTTGAACATCGGGCTGGCCTTGGTCTCCTCCGACATGTTCTTGGCCATGATCTGGAGCTGCGTGATGAACTGCGACGCGCTCATGAGGATGACCATCGTGGTCGCGATGACGATGACCGTGATGTTGCCGTTGGCCGTCGAGATGGCGGACTGCAGGGGAGCACCGAGGAAGGACGACTCGCCGAACGACCGGGACAGGTCCGCGTTGAGGAGACCGATCCCGGGGAGTTCCTCGACCGCAGCGCGGTGCAGCACGGAGTAGAGCGAGAAGAAGATCGGCATCTGCAGGAGCAGCGGGAGGCAGCTACTCAGCGGGTTGGTGCCCGTGTCCTTGTACAGCGCCATGGTCTCGCGGGACATCGCCTCGCGGGAGAACTGGTCGCGCTTGCCCTTGTACTTGTCCTGGATCTTCTTCAGCTGCGGAGCGACCTCCATCATGCGGCGCTGGTTCTTGATCTGGCGCACGAAGATGGGGATGAGCGCGGCACGGACCACGAGCACCAGGCCGACGATCGAGAGCACCCACGTGGCGCCGTTGTCCGGATCCATGCCGATGCTGGTCCAGAGGGTGTGGAAGCCGACCAGGATGAGTTCGATGACCCACTTGATCGGCCACAGGATCGTTCCGAGGAAGTCCATGAGTGGTCGTTAGCCCTTTCCGTGGCTGGGTGCGACGACGAATCCGAGCCGCGTGCGTCGGTAGTGCTGGTCCCGCCGAGCGGGGACGTCGTCGATGCCGCCCTGCGCCCACGGGTGGCAACGGCACACGCGCCACGCTGCGAGAGCGCCGCCGCGGACGAGCCCGTGCTCCTGGACCGCCTCGAGCCCGTACGCCGAACAGGAGGGGTAGTAGCGGCAGACGTCCCCGTAGAGAGGGGAGACGATGCGTCGGTAGAGCGAGATCACGGCGATGGCCGCGTTCCGAGGCGCGAGGACGACGGAGGTCAGTGCCCTCATCATGACGTCCTCACGGCGCGCGTCACGGCTGACGCGATCTCCCCCTGCAGGGTATCCCACGCTGTCTGCTCCATGCCTGGCAGGACGCGGATGACGACGGAGCTGCCTGTCGGCACCGTCGGCAGGAGACCGGCGGAGACCGCCTTCAGACGACGACGCACGGTGTTGCGGATGACGGCGTTGCCGACCTTCTTCGACACGATGAACCCGAAGCGGGTGGGGCTGTCGACGGGAGCGGTCGTCGCATACACGACCGCGGTCCCCGTGGTGGCTCGGCGCCCGCGACGCACGATGGTGCGGTAGTCCGCACCGCTCGTCACGCGGTTCCGCCGAGCGAGCACGTGCTACGCGGAGAGCTCGGTGCGTCCCTTGCCACGACGGGCGGCGAGGATGGCACGGCCGGCACGGGTGCGCATGCGGAGGCGGAAGCCGTGCTTCTTGGCCTTCTTGCGGTTGTTCGGCTGGAAGGTGCGCTTGCTCACGGTGAGTCTCCACTCAGGTTGGTCCACGGGGCCGACGAGTGCGGCTGGGAAGATGGGGCAGCCTCGACAGGCTGGGTCAACTGCCTAAATCTACGGGTCGAGGGCCCTCCGGTCAAACCCGGGAGCGGAAGCGCGATTATCCACACGGGGAGCCGGATGGCCGGTATTGACATGCCGGCGTCGATAGGGTCGATTTGTCCTGATCCTCGGCGGTGGCTAGCGTGTGGCGTGGCCGCGACGCGTCGAGGATCGCTCGCGCGGTGCAGGCGGCCCGTTCGCACACAGGGTGGATAACCCTGTGAGTAACTATGCTGTCCGCGGTCGCGGTACCGGACGGTCCGCACCCTCGGAGTCTCCGGGGACGGACGCCGCACGCACGACGCGACGCTC